>NZ_QHHO01000041.1:0-308 GCF_003184165.1 Achromobacter sp. RW408 | reverse complement strand
TGGCTGCGCGGTGAATTCGAGGCCGCGGGTTTGACCACCCGCCTGGACGCCGGCGGCAACCTCATCGGCACCCGCGCCGGCCGCAACGCGCACCGCAAGCCCATCGCCACCGGCTCGCACTGCGACACCGTCATGAGCGGCGGCCGCTTCGACGGCATCATCGGCGTGCTGGCCGGCATCGAGGTCGCCCACACCATGCGGGAACACGGCATCGAGCTGGAGCATCCCTTCGAGGTCATCGACTTCCTGTCGGAAGAACCCAGCGACTACGGCATCTCCTGCGTCGGCAGCCGCGCCCTGAGCGGCCA
>NZ_QHHO01000040.1:509957-517013 GCF_003184165.1 Achromobacter sp. RW408 | reverse complement strand
CAGCTCATCAACCAGCTGCTGATGGACGCCACCATCACGCACCGGCTGGGCAAGGGCGCGCGCGCGCCGGTGGGCGTGGCCGAGACCATCAACGAAACCCGGCGCCGCATCGGGCCGCTGGAGGCGCAGCGCCTGCGCATCGAGATCGCCCCCGAGGTGCGCCGTGCCCGCATCGCGGGCGATCGCGTGGCGCTGCGCGAGATGCTGCGCAACCTGGTGGACAATGCCCTGCGTTATGCGCCGCAGGGCAACGTCGACATCCAGGCGACGCCGGTGGCGGGGTATCGCGTGGCGCTGACGGTGTCCGACCGCGGCCCCGGCATCGCCGACGATGAAAAGGAAGCCGTGCAGCAACGCTTCACGCGCGGGCGCACCGGTGAATCGCAGCCCGGCTCGGGCCTCGGGCTGGCCATCGTGCGATCGGTCGCGGTAGCGCACGGCGGCTCGCTGTGGCTGCAGGATCGGTCCGGCGGCGGCCTGTCGGCGCGCGTCATCCTGCCGCTGGCGCGCCCGCGGACGGGACGCGGGCTGGCGGGATGGATAGGCGTAGTCGGCGCGGCGTTCCTGCTGCTGTCCGCCGCGCCGGCAGACGTGCGCGCCGCCGAGGTCCCTGAGATCGTCACCCGCTATCCCGCGCCGCAGCCGTCATCGCGCGTGCTGACCATTGCCGGCCCCACCGACACACCGGTGGTGGCGCCGCTGATCCTCGGCTTCCAGGCGCAGCGGCCCGACGTCACCGTGGTCTATCGCGAGATGGGCAGCCGCGAACTGTACGAAGCGGCGATCGAGGACCGCCTCAAGGACGTGGACGTGCTGATGAGTTCGGCCTCGGACCTGCAGATCCGCCTGGCCAACGACGGCTACGCGCAGCGCTACACCTCTCCCTATGCCGCGCGGCTGCCATCGTGGGCGGTGTGGCGCAACGAGGTCTACGGCTTCACTTTCGAGCCGGCGGTGATCGTCTACAACCCCAAGCGCTACAGCGAAGCCACCGTGCCGCGCTCGCGCCAGGACCTGCTGCGCACGCTGGAGCAGGACCGCGCGCGCCTGCATGGCCGCGTCGGCACCTACGATATCTCGCGCAGCAGCGTGGGCTACCTGATGGCCGAGCAGGACGAGCTGGTGTCGTCGAACTTCTGGGGCCTGGCCAACGCCTTCGGCCAGGTCGGCGTGCGGCTGTCGGCCACCACCGCCGAACTGCTGGACGCCATCGAGAACGACGAGATGGACCTGGGCTACAACATCCTCGGGTCGTACGCCCTGTCGCGCCAGGCGGCGGGCGCGAAAATCGGCGTGGTGTTCCCGCAGGACTACGTGCTGGTGCTGGCGCGCTCGGTGCTGATCGCGCGGCGCGCGCCCAACCCCGACCTGGGGCGCGCGCTGGTCGACTGGCTGCTGTCGCCCGCCGGCCAGCAGGTGGCGTCCAGCCACGCGGCGCTCGGCTCGATCATGGAGGACACGCCCGGCCGCTGGACCTCCGAGGCGGTGCTGGCGCGCTCGCAGGGCATCGTGCAGCCGGTGGTGCTGTCGCCGGCGTTGCTGGTGGGGCTGGACCAGCGGCGCCATTCGCGCTTCGTGCAGAACTGGATCCGGCTGGTCACCGACACGCCCGAACGGCCGTAGGGCGCGGCTGCCCCGGACTCGCGCGCGGCAAGGCAGGCGAACGGCCGCCCCCAAAAGATCGGCCCCTTGCGCGAACACCGGGATTACCCCTATCCCGGCTGTCGCCCCATGACAGGACGACGACAGACGCCGAATCCTAAGATGGGCGCCAACAGGTCCATGCGCCTGTCGATACCAATTCCAAACGGAGACAAGACATGCTTGCCAAGTCCAGACTGGCGGCCGCCTGCGCCGCAGCATTCGCCATCGCCGCCGGCAGCGCCTACGCCCAGCAAGTGCCCGCGGGCTACCCGGCCGACTACCAGAAGATCCTCGACGGCGCCAAGAAGGAAGGCAAGGTCGTGATCTACTCGACCACCGACACCAAGGCGGCCGGCCCCATCATCAAGGGCTTCGAAGCGCTGTATCCCGGCGTCAAGGTCGAATACAACGACATGAACAGCACCGAGCTGTACAACCGCTACATCAGCGAGCAGGCGGCGGGCGGCAGCAGCGGCGACATCGTCTGGAGCTCGTCGATGGACTCGGCCCTCAAGCTGGCCACCGACTACGCGCTGCAGTACAAGTCGCCCGAGATCGGCAAGCTGCCGGCCTGGGCGGTGTGGAAGGATTCGGCCTACGGCACCACCTACGAACCGGCGGTGTTCATCTACAACAAGCGCCTGATCCCGGCCAACGAAGTGCCGACCACGCACGGCGCCCTGGCCAAGCTGATCGCCAGCCAGCCGGACAAGTTCAAGAACAAGGTCACCACCTACGACATCGAGAAGTCGGCCGTGGGCTTCATGCTGGCGGTGCAGGACAAGGCCAACGATCCCAAGTACTTCGAGACGCTCAAGGACATCGCCAAGGGCGGCCTGATCGTGCAGTCGTCCACCGGCACCATGATGGAACGCGTCTCGTCGGGCGAGAACCTGGTCGGCTACAACATCCTGGGCTCGTACGCCGAGACCCGCGCCAAGACCGACCCGTCGCTGGGCGTGGCCTATCCGACCGACTACGCGCTGGTGCTGTCGCGCGTGGCGTTCATCAGCAAGAAGGCCAAGAACCGCAACGCCGCCAAGCTGTGGATGGACTACCTGCTGTCGCAGAAGGGCCAGGAAATCATGGCCAACCAGGCCGACCTGGCCTCGGTCCGCGACGACATCGAAGGCGACAACGACGTCGACGGCATGACCAAGAAGCTGGGCGCCTCGCTCAAGCCGATCCCGGTCAACGAGACCCTGCTCGACTACCTGGAGCAGAACAAGCGCCTGCAGTTCATCAAGGACTGGCGCGCCGCCGCCGGCAAGTAAGGCTGTCGCCGGTACAGCCGGGGGCCGCGCGCCCCGGCCGCAAGCACGCGGGCGGGCGTAGCACCGCCGCCCGCCAGGCCGCCCGCGGGCCGGGTGTTCATGGCCCACGGGCGCGGCCCGCGTCTATCGAGATAACAGGATTTCCCCATGCAGTCATTGCGCAGAAAATGGCAGTCCCTGCCACGCGGCGTGGTGGTGCTGATCACAGCCTTGGCCATCTACGTGCCGCTGTCGTTCATCATCATCCAGAGCTTTCTATCCGCGCCCTTCTTCACGCCGTCCAAGGTCTTCAGCCTGGATGCGTTCCGCTTCATCTTCGCGGACCCCGATTTCTACAAGGCGCTGAAAAGCGGCTTCATCCTGGCGTTCGGGCTGGCCATCATCGCCATTCCGCTGGGCGGCATGCTGGCGTTCCTGATGATCCGCACCGACCTGCCGGGCCGGCGCTGGATCGAACCGCTGATCCTGGTGCCGATCTTCGTGTCGCCAATGGTGCTGGGCTTCGGCTACGTGGTGGCGGCGGGCCCGGTCGGCTTCTTCTCGACCTGGGCGCAGAACATCCTGGGCTTCGTGCCCTGGAACGTCTATTCGCTGACCAGCATCGTCATCATCGCCGGCCTGACGCACGTGCCGCACGCCTACCTGTACATTTCGTCGGCGCTGCGCAGCATGGGCTCGGACGTCGAGGAGGCGGCGCGCGTCAGCGGCGCCTCGCCGCTGCGCGTGATGGTGTCGGTGAGCCTGCCGATGGTGCGGCCGGCCATGCTGTACGCCACCGTGCTGCTGTTCTTCCTGGGCCTGGAAGTGTTCGGCCTGGTGCTGGTGCTGGGTGACCCCGAAGGCAACCTGGTGCTGGCCACCTACCTGTACAAGTTGACCAACAAGCTCGGCATCCCCTCGTACCACCTGATGGCCGCGGTGGCCGTGGTGCTGATCTGCATGACGATTCCGCTGGTCATGCTGCAGCGCCGCCTGATGCGCACCGCCAACCGCTTCGTCACCGTCAAGGGCAAGGCCTCGCGCGCCCGTCCGCTGCCGCTGGGCAAGTGGCGCTGGGTGGCCGGCGGCGTGGTGGCGTTCTGGCTGCTGGTCACCATCGTGGTGCCGCTGCTGGGCGTGCTGCTGCGCGCCTTCGTGTCCAACTGGGGCATGGGCGTGTCGCTGTTCGACGTGCTGTCGCTGGACGCGTTCCGCACCGTGTTCTCGCAACCCAACCTGATGCGCGCGATCGTCAACTCGGTGGCCATCGGCGTGTTCGGCGGCGCGCTGGCGGTGATCTGCTACACCTTCGTCGGCCTGGCCATGCACCGCAAGCCGGACAACGTCACGCGCTTCATGGACTACAGCGTGCTGGTGCCGCGCGCCGTGCCCGGCCTGCTGGCGGGCCTGGCCTTCCTGTGGGTGTTCCTGTTCGTGCCGATGTGGCTGGACAACGCGCTGGACGCCGACCTGGGCGGCTGGCTGTCGGGACTGCCGTTTGCCGAGTGGGCGCGCGAGAACTTCGTCGAATGGCTGCGCGCCATGCGCAGCACCATTTTCAGCGTGTGGCTGGCCTACACGGTGGTGTGGATGGCCTACGGCCTGCGGCTGATCTCGTCGACGCTGCTGCAGGTCGGCCCCGAACTGGAAGAAGCCGCCCGCAGCGCCGGCGCGCGCCGCGGCCAGGTCACGCGCCACGTCACCGTGCCGCTGGCCAAGTACGGCCTGATCGGTTCGTGGCTGCTGATGTTCCTGATCTTCGAGCGTGAATACTCCACCGGCGTCTACCTGCTGTCGCCCGGCACCGAGACCATCGGCTCCATGCTGGTATCGCTGTGGGCCTCGGGCGCCATCGACATCGTGGCCGCGCTTTCCTTCATCAATATCGTTCTGGTCGTGATCGGCCTGGGCATCGCCCTGCGATTCGGAGTCAAACTTCATGATTGAGCTTTCTGTAGAAGACCTGCACCTGGATTACGGCGACAACCCGGTGCTCAAGGGCGTGTCGATGCAGCTGCGCCAGGGCGAGGTGGTGTCGCTGCTGGGCCCCTCGGGCAGCGGCAAGACCACCCTGCTGCGCGCCGTGGCCGGTCTGGAAGGCCCCAAGCGCGGCCGCATCACCATCGGCGATCGCACCGTCTACGACGGCGCGGCGCGCCAGGAGATCCCGGCCGAAGAGCGCAATCTCGGCCTGGTGTTCCAGTCGTATGCCCTGTGGCCGCACAAGACCGTGTTCGACAACGTCGCCTACCCGCTCAAGCTGCGCAAGGTGCCGTCGGGCGAAGTGCGCGAACGCGTGCAGGCGGTGCTGGACCAGCTCGGCCTGGGCAAGCTGGGCCAGCGCCATCCGCACGCGCTGTCCGGCGGCCAGCAGCAGCGCGTGGCCATCGGCCGCGCCCTGGTTTACAGCCCGCCCGTGATCCTGCTGGACGAGCCGCTGTCCAACCTGGACGCCAAGCTGCGCGAGGAGGCCCGCGCCTTCCTGCGCGAGCTGATCATCCGCCTGGGCCTGTCGGCGTTGATGGTGACGCATGACCAGAGCGAAGCCATGGCGATTTCCGACCGCATCCTGCTGCTGAACAACGGCAAGATCGAGCAGCAGGGCACGCCGCAGGAGATGTACGGCGCGCCCAAGACCTTGTTCACCGCCGAGTTCATGGGCAGCAACAACCGCCTGGACGGCAAGGTCACCGAAGTGCGCGACGGCCGCGCCCGCATCGAGGGCCGCGGCTGGGCGCTGTGGGGCCAGGCCGGCGAAGGGGTGGCCGCGGGCCAGGACGCCACCGCCGTGATCCGGGTCGAACAGGTCCGCCTGGCGGACGACCCCGACGGCAACCACATCGACATGCCGCTGCTGACCAGCATGTACCTGGGCGACCGCTGGGAATACCTGTTCCGCACCCCCGACGCGGATCCGGCCAATACCCTGGCGCTGCGCGCCTACGGCCCCGAGAGCCGCGAACCCGGCCCCTGCCGCCTGGCGCTGCCGGCCGGCAAGGTGTGGGTGTTCCCGCGCCCGGCCAAGTAGGGTGACGGCGGCGGGCGGAGTGGCTCTACAATGCGTGCGTGCAACGCCTCGCTGACTCCCCCTTCCCGCTGAGCCGGCCGCTGCGGTGGCTGGGCGCGCCCGCCCAGCACTACCTGCGCATCGGCATCGCGATTTCGCTGTTGGTGCACGCCGGCGCGCTGGCGTGGCGCTTCGGCGCGCCAGCCCTGTCGCGCCCGCCGGCCACCAGCCTGGAAATCGTGCTGCTCAATGCGCGCAGCGAAACCCCGCCCGACACGCCGCGCGCCCAGGCGCAGAACCAGATGAGCGGCGGCGGCAACGCCGAACGCGGCCTGGCCACCACCCCGCTGCCCCAGACCGGCGCCTCGGCCGAGACCATCGTGCTCGAGGCCATGCGCAAGCGCCAGGTCCAGCTGGAGGCCGAGCAGACCCGCCTGATGACCCAGCTGCGGGCCGCCGACAAGGCCGGCGCCGAGCGCCAGGCCGTCAACCCCTGGCCAGACGGCAACGAGCGGGGCAAGGACGCCGAGGACCAGGCCAGCGTCATCCAGAACGCCCAGGTCGCCGCCCTGGCGGCCAAGGTCCAGCAATACAACGCCGAACCGCGCAAGCAGTTCGTGGCGCCCTCCGCCCAGGCCTCGCGCTACGCCGCCTACCTGGACGCCTGGCGCGCGCGCATCGAGGCGGTCGGCACCCAGCACTATCCCGACGAAGCCCGCGGCCGCATCTACGGTTCGCTGCGCATCACCGTATCGGTGCGGGCCGACGGCAGCATCGCCAATGTCGAGATCGACCAGCCGTCGCCGCACGCGGTGCTGAACCAGGCCGCCCGCCGCATCGTGCAACTGGCCGCGCCGTTTCCGCCGTTCCCGCCCGACATCGCGCGCGACACCGATGTGCTGGTCATCACCCGCACCTGGCATTTCGTCAACGACACCCTGGAAACCGAAGCCCCATGACCGAGGCGCCCCCTCTTGCCCGCTATGCCGTGATCGGCAACCCCATCGCGCACAGCCGTTCGCCCCAGATCCACGCCCTGTTTTCCCGCCAGACCGGCAAGCCGCTGCGCTATGAGCGCCTGCTGGCGCCGGTGGACGGCTTCACGGCGGCCGTGGCCGGGTTCGCCGCCGAGGGCGGCCTGGGGCTGAATGT
>NZ_QHHO01000040.1:506993-509947 GCF_003184165.1 Achromobacter sp. RW408 | reverse complement strand
CAATGGGGCGGGCGGGATCAGGCAGGGTCCTTGCCCGTGATTTCCTCGGTGGCGCGCCGCAGGATGGCGGCGATGCGGCGCTGCTCGGCCGGCGACGCGTCGGTGCGTTGCAGCAGCGCATGGCGGATCGCCTGGCGCGCATGCACGAATTCATCGATCCAGCCGGCGGCGTCCTCGTCGCTGGCGGCCGCGCGCGGTTCGCCGCTCCAGGCCTGGCGCATCCAGTCCATCTTGCGGGCGACGTGCTTGAGCTTGTTGAACATCACCGACAGGCGTTCGCGATTGGCTTGCAGGTGCGCGCGGCCGGCATCGGCCAGGTGGTAGCGCTTCTTGCTGCCTTCCTGCTCGACGGTGGCGTAGCCCAGCTCTTCGAGGTAGGTCAGCGCGGGGTAGACCATGCCGGGGCTGGGCGTGTAGAAGCCGTTGGACATGGCGCCCAGCGCCTTGATCAGTTCATAGCCATGGCTGGGGTTCTGCTCCAGCAGGCCGAGCAGCATCAACTGCAGGTCGTCAGCGGTGACCTTGCGGCCGCGCGCGAAGTGGCGGCCATCGCCGCCGAAGCTGTCGTCGGCGTCACCGCCCCGGCCGCCCCATGGGCCGCCGAACCAGCCGCCGCCCCCGCCGCCGGCATGGCGTCCGTGGCGGCCGCGGCCGCCCTCGTGCCGGTCGCCGGTGGCGTAGCGGGCGCCACGACCGTGACCGTGTTCGCGTTCGCCCGGGTGGCCGTGGCGTTCATGATGATCGTAGCGCTCGGCGCGCTCGTGGAATTCTTGGTGGCCGTGGTGGTGGCCGTGGTGGTGGCCGTGATGGCCACGGCCTCCGGAATGGGCGTCGCGCAACTCGTGGCGCGCGCCGCGGGCAAAGGCGGTCAGGAAATGGAAATGGCGCATGGGAGGCCTCGCTGGTGTCTGACGTGTTACTTACGATGTATCTTACGATATAGATCGTAAGATACACAGACACGATTCAGGCCGTCAAGCGTCTTTTGATCCCACGACTATCCGCGCGCCTCGCCCAGCACCCCGGCGGCGATGCCGCCCACGATCAATGCCATCCCCAGCAGCAGCGACAGGCCCAGCGCCTCGCGCAACAGCGCCGCCGAGCACAGCAGGCCCACCACCGGCACGCCCAGCAGGCCGAGCGCGGTCAGGCCCGCGGGCAATGACCGGTTCACGTTCACGGCCGCCCAATACGCCACGGCAATGCCGAACACGCCGCCATAGCCCAGCAGCCAGGCCAGCCCCGGACTCCAGATCACGCGCGGCGCGCCCTCGGTCGCCCAGGCCAGGGCGGTCAGCACCACCGATGCCAGCAACGCCTGCCAGAAGGCCAGCTCGAACGGCGGCGTGACCCAGCGATGCGCGCGCACGTAGACGATGTTGGCGGCCCAGCACAGCGCCGCCAGCAGCACCAGGCCATTGCCGAACACGGCATCGTGATCGCGCCAGTCGAACGCCAGCGGGTTGAAGATGACGACCAGCCCCAGCAGGCCGAGCGCCAGCCCCAGCTGCCGTCCGCGGCCGATCGGTTCGCCCAGGAACAGTCGCGCCGCCGGGATGACCCATAGCGGCGTGGTGTAGGCCAGCACCACCGAGCGGCCGGCCGGCACGTATTGCAGGCCCAGGCTGACCAGCGCGGCGAAGGCGCCCATGTGCAGCAGGCCCACGCTCAGGATCACGGGGATGTCGGCCCTGACCGGCCAGGCAACGCGCCGCAGCGCCAGGCCCAGCGCCAGCAGCGCGGCAGTGCCGACAACGCTGCGTGCCGCCACCGCCCAGACCGGCGTCATGTATTGCAGCAGCAGCTTGCTGACGACCCAGGTGAAGCCCCAGGCCAGCACCACCACCACGAGCAGAGACAGGGCGTTGCGGCGGGACAGGATTTCAGCGGGCATGGCGGACGGTGGCGAATGGAAAGCGGATCGCCCCGACTATAGAAGTGCGCCTCGCCCCCGCCCTAGAGCCACGCCACGTCTATTGCCTGGAGCCACGCGCGGCCGCGCGCGGCTTGCGGGCCAGCCAGCGCGCAAAGGCCGCGGCCTGCGGTTCATCCGGCGCGGGCGCGTAGACCACCAGGCGCAGATGGCGGCTTTCATCGACCGACAGGGTGGAATGCTCGAATGCCACTTCGCCCAACGCCGGCAGGCGCAGGCTGCGCACGCCCATGCAGGCGCCATGCACGTCGTGCTCGCGCCACCAGGCCTTGAAATCGGGCGCCACGCGTTCGAGTTCATCGACCAACTCGGTGATGTCCGGCGCGCCCGAGGCCGAAGCGAAATCGCGGCGGAAGGTGGACAGCATCGCCGGCGCCTGCGCCGCCCAATCGACGAACAGTTCGCGCATCGCCGGATCCACGAACAGCATCCACAACAGATTGCGCCGTCCCGCCGGCTGCGCGCCGAAACCGAACACGCGTTCGGCGGCGGCGTTCCACACCACCACGTCCCAACGCAGGTTGAGGATATAGGCGGGACGGGTGGACAGGTCGTCCATCAGGCGGCGCACCTGGGGCGGCACGGTGCACCAGGTGCGTCCCGGCTCCGCCGGCGGGCGCTGGTGCGCCAGCAGGTACAGGTGGCGCCGTTCGGCCGCGTCCAGTTTCAGCACCCGCGCCAGGTTTTCCAGGAAGGTGGCCGACACGCTGATGTTGCGGCCCTGCTCGAACCAGGTGTACCAGGCCAGGCCGACCCCAGCCAGCGCCGCCACTTCCTCGCGCCGCAGGCCGGGCGTGCGGCGGCGGCCGCCAGCAGGCAGCCCCACGGCGGCGGGACTCAGGCGTTCGCGGCGCAGCCGCAGGAATTCGGCCAGGTCGGCGCGGGTGCGGTCCAGCCGCTGCGCGCCCGGCCCGGGGGCGTCGGCCCGCGCTGCCGGCGCGGTGGCCGGAGCGCTGTCATGCAAGGCGGAACGGGGCATAGGCTATTGCCTTCAGTAATAGCATAAACAGCTAAATTGTAT
>NZ_QHHO01000040.1:506903-506983 GCF_003184165.1 Achromobacter sp. RW408 | reverse complement strand
CTGCAGCAGGTCATCCAGGATGGCGCCCTGCATTTCGGTGGCATTGAGCTTGGCGATCGCCGCCCGCGTGGCGTCGAGTT
>NZ_QHHO01000040.1:500930-506893 GCF_003184165.1 Achromobacter sp. RW408 | reverse complement strand
GCAGCCCGCAAGCCGTCGGCAGGGACGGACGGGAAAGCAAGGGATCAGGGCCCGCGGCCCGTGCGGGAATCGCGGGCAAGAGGCGGCCCGGCGGCGCGCGTCCGCCTATGCGTGGCGTCGGCGCCGTCGCGCAATCGTGGGGAGTCGGCCAGCAACGGCCGGATGCCGGAAGTCGGCAGGGAGGAGAAACCGGGCGCCGCTGCGTGAGCGGCGCCGTACTAGGAGGCGGGTCGTCGGTCATAGATGGCGAAACCGTCCTTGCTTGCCGTGGCAAACGCGGGCCGCATGTTCCGCCGTGCTCTCATTCTTTCAGGAACCTGAATATTAGCTGAAATGTAAAGAGAAGAAAAACCCGGGTTGGCCCGGATGCGCCAGTTGTCGCGGCCCCCAAATCAGTGACAAACTCAGCACACGAACACATATGCTGTCGCGGGATCCCTTTCACTCGGGAGCCGAACGCTCCGGAGGTCGTTGCCTCGCGGGCCGCAGCGCCGCAGGGCAAGCCTCGCCGGACGCCGGCTCCGCCGCTGGAGCGATGCATGGACGACCAACCAGTTTCCGGACGGCGCGGATTGCTCAAGGCCCTGGCCGTGGGCCTGCCCGGCGCCGCGTGGGCCCCGCGGCCCCAGGCCGCGCCCGAGCCCTCCCCGCCCGCCGCCGAACCGCCGAACCGCACGCTCAAGTTCTTCAATGCGCAGGAAGCCGCTGCCATGGACGCGATCGCCGCGCGCCTGATTCCGGCGGACGAGCTCGGCCCGGGCGCCAAGGAAGCCGGCGTGACCCAGTTCCTGGACGGCCAGTTGGCGGGCGCCTGGGGCGCGGGCGAGCAGTTCTATCGCCAGGGGCCGTTCGAAAGCGGCACCCCCGAACAAGGCTACCAGCTGTCGTTCACGCCCGCCGAGATGTTCCGGCGCGGCCTGGCCGCGCTGGACGCCGCCACCCGCAGGCAGGACGGCAAGCCCTATGCCGAACTGGACGCCGCGCGCCAGGACGCCTGGCTGCATGACATGCAGGCCGGCAAGCCCGACTTTTCACCGCTGCCATCGGACGTGTTCTTCCAGGCGCTGCTGGACGCCACCATCGAAGGCTTCTTCTCCGACCCCTTGTACGGCGGCAATGTCGACATGGTGGGCTGGAAGCTGGTGGGCTTTCCAGGCGCCTATGCGTCATTTTCCAACGACATCGAGCGCCATGGCGTGATCTGGGCCGGCAGGCCCGTCTCCATCGCCAACGCGCGCGGCCACATGGGCAAACCGGGAGACGGCCATGGCTAAGACGCTGCCCGCGGTGGATGTGGCGATCGTCGGCGGCGGCTGGACCGGCGCCATCATCGGCAAGGAGCTGGCGGCCGTCGGCCAGCGCGTGGTGGTGCTCGAGCGCGGCGAGGCGCGCTGGCCCTCGCCCGACTTCCAGGGCCCCTACGTCCATGACGAACTGAAGTACACGCGGCGCCACGAACTGCACCAGAACGCGGCGACCGAGACCTTCACCTTCCGCAACAACACCGACCAGAAGGCGCTGCCGATGCGCCGCTGGCAATTCGCCTATCCCGGCACCCACCTGGGTGGCGCCGGCAACCATTGGTCCGGCGCCTATTACCGCTTCGATCCCACCGATTTCCGTCTGCGCAGCCACTACACCGAACGCTACGGCGCGAAGATCTTCGATCCCGAACTGACCTGCCAGGACTGGCCGCTCACCTATGACGAACTGGAACCCTATTTCGACCGCTATGACTACCTGATCGGCGCTTCCGGCCAGGCTGGCAACATCAAGGGGCAGAAGCAGGAAGGCGGCAACCCGTTCGAGCCCTGGCGTTCGCGGCCCTACCCCAACCCGCCGATGAAAGTGCCGTACGCGCCGGCGCTGTTCGGCGAGGCCGCCAGACAGCTCGGCTATCACCCCTATGTGCAGCCGTCGGCGCTCTGTACCCGGCCCTACGTGAACAGCGAGGGGCTGCACATGAGCGCCTGTGTGTATTGCGGCTTCTGCTCCAACTTCGGCTGCGAACATTTCGCCAAGGCTTCGCCGCAGGTCTGTATCCTGCCGGTGGCGCTGAAGCTGCCGACCTTCGAGATCCGCACCGGGGCCCACGTGCTGCGGGTCGAACTGACGCCCGACAAGAAGCGCGCCCGCGGCGTGACCTACGTGGACGCGGCCGGCGCCGAGATCTTCCAGCCGGCCGAGATCGTGGTGCTGTGCGCCTTCGGCATCAACAACGTGCGCCTGCTGCTGCTGTCCGGCATCGGCCAGCCCTACGATCCGGTCACGGACAAGGGTGTGGTGGGGCGCAACTACACCCACCAGACCACCTCGGGCGTGAACCTGTTCTTCGACGAGTCGGTGAACATCAATCCGTTCATGGGCGCGGGCGCCGTGGCCGTCACCATGGACGACTTCAGCGCCGACAACTTCGATCATGGCCCGCATGGCTTTGTCGGCGGCGGCTATCTGCAGATCCAGGTGGTCAGCGGCGCGCCCATCGGCTTTCACCCCACGCCCAAAGGCACCCCGGCCTGGGGCGCCGAATGGAAGAAGGCGGTCAAGCGCTACTACAACCACGCCGCCAACATCACCATCACCGGCTCGGCCCAGCCGTGGCGCGGCGGCTACCTGAGCCTGGATCCGACCTACAAGGACGCCTGGGGCCTGCCGCTCCTGCGCGTCACCTACGACTTTCCCGACAACGACATCCGCATGTCGGCGTTCCTGACCGAGCGCGGCGACGAGATCGGCCGCGCCATGAAGGGCGTCACGCGCACCGAGCCCGGTCCTCGCAAGCGGCCGTTCTCCGCCACGGCGTACCAGTCCACCCATCTGACCGGCGGCGCCGCGATGGGCAACGACCCGGCCACCAGCGTGGTCAACCGCTACGGCCAATCCTGGGACGTGCCGAACGTCTTCGTCACGGGCGCAGCCTTGTTTCCGCAGAATTCGGGCTACAACCCCACGGGCACGGTAGGCGCCACCGCCTACTGGACCGTCGAGAAAATCAAGGCGGACTATCTGCGTTCGCCAGGGCGGCTGGTGTCATCATGATCGAACATCGCAACGGCATCCTGATCGCGGTGGCGCTGATGGTGGGCGTGCCCGCCATCACGCTGGTCGCCACCCTGCACCAGATGTTCGGCACTGGCGGCGAGGGCCCCATCCGGGCCAGCGCCGTCCAGGCCCCCGCGGCGGCGGCGCCGGCCGCATCGCCATCGCCATCACCATCGACAGCGGCGCCGACACAGGCCCCCCGCGCCGCGGCCGGCGCCACCCCGCCCGCCTCCGCCGCGGCAACGCCAGCCGCGCCCGCGCCGGTGCCCGGCCGCGGCGCGCTGGACTTCAGCGCGTCACGGCCGGTCTGGGAAGGCTATCTGCGCGGCGCCGACCCGGAACAGGGCAAGCAACTGGCCGCCGCCGGCAAGCCGGCCGCCGGCGTGCAGGCCTGTGTCGCCTGCCACGGCCAGGCCGGCATCACCCCCAGCGGCGGCATCTTCCCCAATCTCGCGGGACTGACCGCCGAGTACATTGCCAAGCAATTGGCCGATTTCCGCCAGGGCACGCGCAAGCAACCGCTGATGAACACTATCGCCCAAGGGTTGAGCGAGCAGGAGATCGGCCAGTTGGCGGCCTACTACGGCAGCCTGGCCGGGCCGCCACTGCACGTGGGCGAAGCCGGCGGCGAAGCGGCGCGCAAGCTGGACCAGGTTGGCGACGGCACCCGCGCCCTGCCCGCCTGCGCCAATTGCCATGGCCTGCGCGGCCTGGGCGAAGGCCCGCTGCTGCCCCGGCTGGCAGGCCAGTCCAAGGAATACTTCGCAGACCAGATCAACGCCTTTCGCAACGGATCGCGACAGAACGACGACGTCGGGGTGATGCGGGCGTTCGCGCAACGCCTGACCGACAGCGAGGTCGAGGCGCTGGGCCAGTATTACGCCGGCACGCGCTGAAGCCATCGCGGTGCGCGGCGGGCCCGGGCAAGCAGCCGGCCCATTGCCGCGCCGCTTGCGGCGCGCGCGCCGCCGCAGGGGTGTCGAACAGGAATTTTCCCTTGGTGTTTTCCCTTATCCGTTCTTATAATTGCGGCACCTTCAACCACCCCGAGATCATTGTGGACAACGACGGATGTAGTCGATACACGACTGCTTGCGCCGCTTGACGCAGGATCCGCAGAGTTTTCTGCCGAGTCCTGCGTAAAGCCAGGACAAGGCCATCCGGCCCGGACACCAGCCCGCTCGCGCGCGCATCGACCGGCCCCGGCCCTCTCCCCCATCAGCTTGCCGACGCGAATCGCGGGCCTTGTCGCGCCCGCGCCGCGACCGGCTGGCGGCGCATGCATGTGGACCTTCCACCGTACTCCCCCTGGAGACGACCATGCGCATCAAGAAATTCCTTCCCTTCCTGGATGGCGGCGCCGCCGTGCGCGGCATGACGCCGGCGGCCCCGGCCGCGCGCGCCGCCACCCCCACCTACCAGTTCACCATCGTCAGCGTCGCCGACACGCTCAACGCCCTGCGCAAGCAGCTGTACTTCGAACTGCAGGCGCTCGACCTGCGCGTGCTGAACGTACGCATCTCGCGCCAGGAGGCCGGCCAGCTCGCCAGCACCACGGTCACGCTGCAGTGCCCGCCGCAATTGCGCGGCCTGCTCAGCGCCGTCGCCCTGCGGCTGGGCCAGAGCCCCGACGTGCGCCGGGTGCATTGGGAAAACGAGGACGGCGCCCGCATTGCCGTGCTGCCCGCCTGAGCCATGGAAAGGAGACTGTCATGAAAGACCCGTACAAATGCCTCCTCGTTGCCCGGGTGGTTGCATTGCTGCTGCTGTGGCTGGTGGCCTTCGGGCTGACGCTGGCCTCCGTCTGGCAATTGCCCTGACCCGGTCCGATACGACGCGACCTGCCGAATCCGAGAACAACAACATGAAGAACTTCGAAAACATCCAGCTGCTGACGCTGGCCAATACCCTGATCAGCCTGGCGACGGCATTCGTGCTGGGCTCCATCGTCGGTTTCGAGCGGCAGTACCGCCAACGCACCGCGGGCCTGCGCACCAATGCGCTGGTGGCGGTGGGCGCCGCGATCTTTGTCGACATGGCCTTTCGCGTCGGCGGTCCCGACGGCGGCGCGCGGGTGATTTCCTACGTCGTGTCCGGCGTGGGATTCCTGGGCGCCGGCGCCATCATGCGCGAAGGCGGCAGCATCCGCGGCCTGAACACCGCCGCCACGCTATGGGGTTCGGCCGCCATCGGCGCCTGCGCCGGCGCCTCGCTGATCCTGGAGGCGCTGGCGGCCACCGCCTTCGTGCTGGCCGCCAACACGTTGCTGCGGCCGCTGGTCAGCCACATCAACCGCCAGCCGGTGGATGCGCAGACCACCGAAGTCACGACCGTGATTCACGTCATCGCGCACGTGGACCAGCGCCAGGCTGCCATGACCGTGCTAGAGGACGTGCTGGAGGCCGAGCAACTGCCCCTGTCCGAACTGAAGATCGACCAGTTCGGCGAGAACGAGGTCGAGATCGAGGCCGCGCTGAGCGAGGCATCGGTCGACGAACTGGACCTGGACCGCGTCACGGCCCGCATCGCCGCCGCCCCGGGCGTGCGCACCGCCTTCTGGGCCGCCCGCACCGTGTAGTTCCCGGGCGGCGGCAAAACCTTCTAGAATGGGCGTCGACCATGCGCCCCCGCTTCATGCCCCTTGCCCGCAACGCCGCCTGCCTTTGGCTGGTGCTGGCGCTGTTTGCGCTCAAGGCGCTGGTGCCGCCGGGCTTCATGCCCGCGACGCCGGGCGGCGGCACGCTGATCCAGTTGTGCTCGGCCGCCGGTCCGGTCTGGGTGGCCGGCCCCGCCAAGCGCGGCGACGCGCCCGACGAACGCCACGCGGCGCAGGCCGCTACCTGCCCCATGGGCGCCATGCTGGCCGCGGTGGCGCTGCCCTCCGCGCCGGCGACGCTGATCGCGGCCAGCGCCCTCATGAC
>NZ_QHHO01000040.1:462804-500920 GCF_003184165.1 Achromobacter sp. RW408 | reverse complement strand
CCGGCCGGGCCCGGCCGGAACGGCGCGGGCGTGGGGGCGGGGGCGATGACGGGGTTGATGACGGTGGACATGATTATCGGCCGCTCCAGTGGACCACGCGCTTTTCCAGCACCAGGAAAAGGATGTTGAGAACGTAGCCGAGCGCGCCGGCGGCCAGGATCGATGCATACATGTCGCGCACGTTCAGCACCTGCTGCGCATTGATGATGCGGTTGCCCAGCCCGCTGTCCGAGCCGATGAACATCTCGGCCACGATCACGATGACCAACGCCATCGACACGCCGCTGCGCAGGCCGACGAAGGTGGGTTGCAGGCTTTCCCAGATCAGCACGTCCTTGAAGATCTGCCAGCGCGAGGCGCCCATCACCCGCGCCGCCATCACGCGCTGCTTGCGCGCGTTGATGACGCCGTAGGCGCTGTTGAACAGGATCACCAGCACCGCGGCGAAGGCGGCGATGGCGATCTTGTTCATGTCGGTCACGCCGAAGATCATCAGGAACAGCGGGATCAGCGCCGACGACGGCGTCGAGCGGAAGAAGTCCACCAGGAATTCGACGCTGCGGTAGGCCTTTTCATTGCTGCCCAGCAGCACGCCCAGCGGCACGCCGATCACGCCGGCGATGACGAAGGCCTGCAGCGTGCGGCTGACCGAAGCCAGGAAATCGCCCAGCAGCGGGCCGCCGGCCATGCCCTTGGCCAGCGCCACCAGGGTGGCGCCGGGCGTGGGCAGCAGCACCGGGCTGACCAGTTGCAGGCGCACCACCAGGTCCCACACCACGTACAGCGCCAGCGGCCCGATCAGCGGCAGCAGGCGCGCGGCGGTCCAGGTGCGCGGCGGACGGGAGGCGGGCGCTGCGGCAGGCATGCCGGCGCGGGCGGTTTTGCCCGGCGACCCGGCAGCCGGGAGGGCGGCCGCCGATGCGACGGCCGCGTGGCTGGCGCTGCCGGCCGGGGCCGCGCTGGCGCGGTTGGCGTTGATCGCGTCCATGGCTCAGCCCTTGTACAGCATCGAGGCCACGTCCACCTTCTGCGCGAAGATGCCCTTGTCGGCGAACAGGTCGAAGAATTTCTGGAAGTACTGGATGTCGCTGGGGCTGAACTCGTTGTAGAGCGTGTAGGCGGCCAGCGGCACGGCTTCGGTCATGGGGCCTTCGATGGCGGTGTAGCCCTTCATGAAGGGGCGCGCCTCGTCGGGTTTGCTGCGGATCAGCTCGATGCCGCGGGCGTAGGCGGCGATGAATTTCCTGCTTTCCTCGGGATGCTTCTTCAGGAACGCGGTGGTCAGCGAAGCCGAGCCGCCGAACCACGGCGCCATCGGATCGCCCAGCACGTATTTGGCGATCACGCCCGCTTCCAGGACGCGGGTGGTGCCGTTCAAGCGCCCGACCGTGCCGGTGGGCTCGAGCGTGTAGCACGCATCCAACTGGCCGGCGGCGACCGCGGCGACGTGCTGGCTGATCGCCAGCTCGACCACGGTCGCCCCGGTTGCGCCGGCGCGCTCCAGCACTGCTTTGGCCAGCGTGGCATTCTGGATGCCGGGTCCAGAACCGACCTTCTTCCCCTTGAGGTCTGCGATGGATTGGATGGGACTGTCTTTCGCGACGATGAATTCGTCCAGCACGTTCCTGGCGTTGCTGGGATTCGAGGCGAATATCTTGAACAGGCCGGGCGAGGCGATCTCGCCGATGGCCAGGTTGGCCGAGCCGGTGCCGTTGGCGCTGCCGTCGGCGCGGCCCGCCAGCATGGCTTCCATGACCTGCTGGGCGCCGGCGAACTTGAGCGGCTCGACGTTCAGGCCGGCTTCCTTGAAGTAGCCCTTTTCGATGGCGGCGTAGAACGGCAGGCCGGCCGCGACCGGCCAGTAGCCGATGCGGATCACCGGGCCCGACTGCGCCCGCGCCAGGGCCGGCGCGGCCAGCGTGGCGGCGCCCAGCGCGGCGCCTTGCATCAGCCGGCGGCGGGTGGCATTGAAAGCGAAGGGCGCGGGGCGGTCGGTCATGCGGGACTCCTGGTCGGAAAAGTGACGGGCGCTTGTAGACAAGCTTGCATACCAGTCATCAAGCAAGACCCGTGCCAACCGCCTTTTGCCCGGTTTTCGCGCCCCGCGGCGCCATCCGGGCGCGGCGCATGAACCATGCTGGTGCACGCGGCACCGCGAGAGGGCGTGCGTTGCATCATGGCGCGAGCGGCGCGCCAGGCGTTAGGATGTGAACAGGCCGGGGCCTGCCGCCCCGCCGTTCCTGAAAAGGGCGCGTCGCCAGGCGCGCCATGGCGTGGATATGAATACCCGTTTTGTCGAAGCATTCCTGTGGTCCGCCCGGCTGGGCAGTTTTCGCGCCGCCAGCGACCGCCTGCACATCACTCAGGCCGCGGTGGCCAACCGCATCGCCTCGCTCGAGGAGGACATCGGCGCGCGCCTGTTCGAGCGCGATGCCAAGGAGCTGCGGCTCACGGCGGTGGGCACGCGCCTGCTGGATTACGGCGAACGCCTGCTGCAGCTGCGCCAGCAGATCCTGTCGCTGGGCCGCACCGGCGACGAGGTGTTCGGGCTGGTGCGCATCGGCGCCATCGAGACGGTGGTGCACACCTGGCTGATCGGTTTCCTGACGAACCTGCGCTCGACCTATCCGGGCATCGAGGTGCAGCTGACCTCGGAGACCACCCGCGCCCTGCATCGTGGCCTGCGCGAAGGCACGCTCGATATTGCCTTCCAGACCGATCTGCTGACCGACACCGGCGTCATCAGCACGCCCTGCCTGCCGATGGAAATGGGCTGGGTGGGGCCGGCCGGCGATGAAGAGGCGCTGACGGTGCAGCAACTGCTGGGCGAACCGGTGCTGACCATGAGCCCCGGTTCGCAGCCGCATGAGGCATTGAAAGGGCTGTTCCGCGAAGCCGGGCTGCCCCTGGGCAAGGTGCACTGCGTCAGCTCGATCTCGGCGCTGGCGCGGCTGGTGCGCAGCGGCTTCGGCCGCGCGCTGGTGCCCTTGCCGCCGATCTACGAATACGTGGCGCGCGGCGAAGTGCAGATGATCCGCTGCGACGTGCCGGTGCCACCGCAACTGCTGGTGGTGAGCTACCTGGAAGGCGCCGGCTCGGACGCGATCCGGCTGGTGGCCGAACTGGCCTGCCGCGCGTCGGACCAATACACCGCGTCGGTCACGCCGCCAAAATTCGGATCCGCGCAATAGCGTTATCCCTAGGTCGGCGCTCAATAATTTTATTGCTGGCGCGAAAAATTACTCGTTTGTCGGGCATGGCCGCCTCGGCCGAAGATGAGTCCCTTCCGTTATCGCAGGGATTTCTTCGTTCCATGAGCCAAGCCACCACCCCGTCCACGCCCAACGGCATGCTGTTCGTCGCCTGCGACGTCGATCCCGCTTTCGAGACCGATTTCAATCGCTGGTACGACCGCGAGCACGTCGAAGAACGCGTGCGCATCCCCGGCTTCCTGTCGGGCGCGCGCTATTTCTCGCTGTCCGGCGGCCGCAAGTACCTGGGGCTGTACCGCACGCAATCGCTGGGGGCCTTCACCACCGCGGACTACCGCGCCGCGTTCGAGCGCCAGACGCCGTGGTCCGTGACCAACCTGGACCGCATGCGCGATCCGATGCGGCGGGTGTGCGCGGTGCAGGCCGTGACCGGCTTCGGCAGCGGCAGCCACATCGCGGTGCTGCCGCTGGTGTTTGGCGGCGATGCCGAGGCGCTGCGGACGCGGGCGGCCGAGGCGGGCGCGGCGCTGGCCCGGGCCGATGGCTTCGTGCAGTCCTATCTGCTGGCGCCGGATGCCGCCCTGAGCGGTCCGTTGCCGCGCGAATCCACCGAAAACCGCCGCCTCGATCCGCTCTTCGTGATCGAAGCCAGCTCGGCGGGTGTGGCCCAGGCCTTGGGCGAACAGGCGGCCGCGGCCTTCGGCACGCGCGGCGCCGACACCTGGCTGCTGGAGCTGGGCTGGAAGCTGGCCGCGGCCGACTTGTGTTGACGCGCGCCAAGCGCCGCAACGCCACACACAAAGACATGGGGAACCACAATGGCTGAGAACACCTTGCACGCGCCCGCGTCCGCCCACGGCGGCGCGGCGCCCGACAACATGAAGATGAAGAAACTGGCGATGGCCAGTTCGGTCGGCACCACGCTGGAGTGGTACGACTTCACGATCTACAACCTGATGGCGGCGTTGGTGTTCAACGCCATCTTCTTCCCGTCGTTCGACCCGCTGACGGGTACCATCCTGGCGTTCTCGACCTATGCCGTGGGCTACGTCTCGCGGCCGCTGGGCGGTTTCGTCTTCGGCCACCTGGGCGACCGCCTGGGGCGCAAGTTCGTGCTGGTCGCCACCTTGGTCATCATGGGCGTGTCGACCGGGCTGATGGGCATGCTGCCCACCTACGGCACCTGGGGCGTGTGGGCGCCGGTGGCGCTGGTGGCATTGCGCTTCATCCAGGGCGTGGCGCTGGGCGGCGAGTGGGCCGGCGCGGTGCTGCTGTCGATGGAACACGGCAAGCCCGACCAGCGCGGCCGCAATGCGTCCTTCACGCAGGTCGGCCCGTCGTGCGGCACGCTGATCGGCACCGGCTTCATCGCGCTGATCTCGCTGTGGCTCACGCCCGAGGAATTCCAGGCCTGGGGCTGGCGCGTGCCGTTCATGTCGAGCGTGGCGCTGGTGCTGTTCGGCCTGTGGTTGCGCCGCGGGGTCGAGGAAACGCCGGTGTTCCTGGAAATGGAACAGAAGCGCGAAACCGCCAACACCCCGATCAAGGAAGTGCTGGTGCAACACTGGCGCCAATTGCTGGTGGCCGGCGGCTCGCGCATCGGTTCGGACGTGCTGTACGCGCTGGTGGTGGTGTTCACGCTGACCTACGTGACCACCGTGCTGCACCTGTCGCGGCCGCTGGCGCTGGGCGCCACCATGCTGGGCGCGGCGCTCAATGCCATCGCCGTGCCGCTGTGCGGGCATCTGTCGGACAAGATCGGGCGCCGTCCCGTGTACGTGGCCGGCGCGGTGCTGGGCATGATCTGGGCCTTCGTATTCTTCACGCTGATGGACACCGCGCATCCGGTCGCGATCTGCGCCGCCGTGGTGGTGGGCCTGTTGATCCACGCGATGATGTACGGCCCGCAGGCCGCCTTCATCACCGAGCAGTTCCCGGGCCGGGTGCGCTACGCCGGGTCGTCGCTGGCCTACACGCTGGCCGGCATCGTCGGCGGAGGCTTCGCGCCGCTGATCATCGCCAGCCTGTTCAAGTCGTGGAGTTCGACCGTGGCGGTGTCGCTGTACGTGGCCGCCGCGCTGGTGGTGACCGCCGTGTCGGTGCTGGCCGCCAGGGAAACCGCCAAGGCGCCGTTGCAGCGTTGAGCATCCGGCCGGCCTGGCTGGCAGGAAGCCCGGGACCGCTCCCGGGCTTTTTTTTCGTCCCCGGCCCGGTTTTGCTGGCTTTTTCCGTTCGGATAAACGTCAGGTATCTGACTTTTCGCTGAATAACAAACGAAAATTGTTTACACTCGCATCCACAAATTCAAGTGTGGACGGGGCCGCCGCGGGGTGGATTTCGTCCGAGTTACGGGAGAAAGTCGATGCGCAAGTTGTTGTTGGGGGCGGCGCTGGCCGTCGCGGCATTCGGGGGAACGGTTCATGCCGCCACGCAGCCCAAGGCCGTGGTGGCGAACTATTCGGACCTGGCGCTGGCGGGCTATCAAGACGCGCTGACCTCCGCCAAGACGCTGCGCGAGGCCATCAACGCCCTGGTCGCCAAGCCGAGCGCGGACACGCTCAAGGCCGCCCGCCAGGCCTGGCTGGACGCGCGCGTGCCGTACCAGCAGACCGAGGCGTTCCGCTTCGGCAACCCGATCGTCGACGACTGGGAAGGGCGCGTGAACGCCTGGCCGCTGGACGAAGGCCTGATCGACTACGTCGACGCCTCCTACGGCACCGAGAACGACGAGAACGCCTACTACGCGGTCAACGTCATCGCCAACTCCAAGATCTCGGTGGGCGGCAAGACCGTCGATGTCAGCGAGATCACGCCCAAGCTGCTGTCCGAAGTGCTGCACGAGGCCGACGGCAACGAGGCCAACGTCGCCACCGGCTACCACGCCATCGAATTCCTGCTGTGGGGCCAGGACCTGAACGGCACCGGCCCGGCGCCGGCCGACCGCAAGGGCACGCCGCAGGAGCGCCACTCGGGCAACCGCCCGCACACCGACTACGACGTCAAGCAATGCACCGGCGGCAACTGCGAGCGCCGCATCGCCTACCTGAAGGCCGTGACCGACCTGCTGGTGACCGACCTGGAAGAGATGGTCGGCAACTGGCAGAAGGACGGCGCCGCGCGCAAGGCCGTGGAAGAAGACCCCAAGGCCGGCCTGGTGGCGATGCTGACCGGCGTGGGCAGCCTGTCGTACGGCGAACTGGCCGGCGAGCGCATGAAGCTCGGCCTGATGCTGCACGATCCCGAGGAAGAGCACGACTGCTTCTCGGACAACACCCATAACTCGCATTTCTACAACCAGATCGGCATCCGCAACGTCTACCTGGGCGCGTACACCCGCGTCGATGGCAAGCAGGTGTCGGGCGCCAGCCTGTCGGAACTGGTCAAGGCGCGCGATCCGAAGCTGGACGCGGAAGTGCGCGCCAAGCTGGACGCCACCGTGGCCGCCATGCAGGCCATGAAGACCCGCGCCGAGACGGTCGAGACCTACGACCAGATGATCGCCGACGGCAACAAGGAAGGCAACGCCGTGGTGCAGGCCGCCATCGACCGCCTGGTCGACCAGACCCGCAGCCTGGAGCGCGTGATCGCGCTGCTGGACCTGGGCAAGGTCGCCATCGAAGGTTCCGACAGCCTGGACAAACCCGACGCCGTATTCAAGTGAAGCTCGTATTCGCCGCCGTACTGGCGGCGTCGGCCCATGCCGGCGCCGCCGCCGCTCCAACCGCGCCCGCCGGGCGCGACGACCTGAGCGCCGAAGACCTCAAGCGGGTCCTCGCCATCACCGCGCCGACCCGTGATTTCTCCAAGGCCGAAACCTTCGAGACCATGCAGGCGGGCGCCACCACCACCAACAAGCTCATCAACGCCGATATCTTCTCGCAGCCGTCGGCCAACATGAGTTTCGAGCGGCGCCAGGAATTCCAGGTCGGCAACGGCCTGTTCCGCAAGGACTGGGTGTCCGCGCCCGCCTCCACGCAGGCCTCCGACGGCCTCGGGCCGCTGTTCAACGCGCGTTCGTGCCAGGCCTGTCATACCAAGGACGGGCGCGGCTCGGTGCCGGGCTTCGATCCGCTGGAACGTCCCGACGCGGTGGCGCTGCTGCTGCGCCTGGCGGTGCCGGAGGGCCCCGACCGCGGCCATCCGCGGCTGGCGCCGGGCGAGATCGCGCTGCTGCCCGAGCCGGTCTACGGCGTGCAGCTGCAGAACTTCGCCGTGGCCGGCCTGCCGGCCGAAGGCCGCATGGAAATCGAATACACGCCGGTCACGGTCAAGCTCAACGGTGGCGAGACCGCGACGTTGATGAAGCCGGTCTACCGCATCGACAACCTGGGCTACGGTCCGATGCGCAAGGACACGCAGATCTCGCCGCGCCTGGCGCCGCCGATGATCGGCCTGGGCTTGCTGGAATCGATCCACCAGGCCGACATCCTGGCCAACATCGGCGCCGACAAGCGCGACGGCATCGTCGGCAAGGCCAACTGGGTGACCGACGCGCGCACCGGCCAGCGCGTGCTGGGCCGCTTCAACCTGAAGGCCGGGCAGCCCACGGTGGAGCAGCAGAGCGCCGCCGCGTTCTCCAACGACATGGGCCTGTCGACGCCGCTGTTCCCCAATCACCACGGCGACTGTACGCCGGCGCAACCCCTGTGCCTGGAGATGCCGCACGGCGCGCAGCCGCGTTTCGGCCCCGAGGAAGTGCCGGCCAAGCTGATGGACTTCGTCACCACCTATTCCACCAACCTGGCGGTGCCGCAGCGGCGCGACGCCGACGACGCCCGCGTGCTGGCCGGCAAGAAGCTGTTCTACGAGGCCAACTGCGTCGCCTGCCACGTGCCCAAGTACGTCACCAGCCGCAATGCGAAACAGGCCGAGCACCGCTTTCAGCTGATCTGGCCGTACACCGACATGCTGGTGCATGACATGGGGGATGACCTGGCCGACGGCGTGTCCGACGGCTCGGCCAATGGCCGGGAATGGCGCACGCCGCCGCTGTGGGGCATCGGCCTGACCCGGACCGTCAATCCCAACGCCACCTGGCTGCACGACGGCCGCGCCCGCACGCTGCTGGAAGCAGTGTTGTGGCACGGCGGCGCCGGCCAGCCGGCGCGCGATCGCGTGGTGGCGATGACGCCCGAAGAACGCGCCGACCTGATCCGTTTCCTGGAGTCGCTGTAATGGCTATCTTCGTTGCACGCTGGCGCGCGCCGGCCCGCACCCTGGCCGCCGCGCTGGCGCTGGCCTGGCCGCTGGCCGCGGGCGCCGAACTGCCCGCCGACCTGGGCGAGCGCCTGGCGCAGGGCTATGCGCGGCCGGCGGCCGCCGGCATGGTCGCGGCTGCCACCGACCTGGAAGGCGCGCTGGGCCAGTGGTGCGGCAAGCCGGACGCGGACGGCGCCAAGCGCGTGGAAGCCGCCTTTGCCGGCCTGGCGTTGGCGTGGGCGCGGCTCGAACCATTGCGTTTCGGTCCGCTGGTGCAGGCCAATCGTTATGAACGCCTGGCATTCTGGCCCGATACCCGGGGCGTGATGCCCCGGCAGGTGCAGGCCTTGATCGCCGCGCAGGACGCCGAACTGCTCAAGCCGGGCGCGCTGGCGGGCCGCAGCGTGGCGGTGCAGGGCCTGCCGGCGCTGGAATTCGTGCTGTACGGCGAACCGGCAGCGCTCACGCAGACCGCCGCGCCGACCTTCGGCTACGCCTGCGGCTATGCCCGCGCCGTGTCGGCCAACATTGCCGCGATCTCGCGCGACGTGGCGCAGGCCTGGGAAGCCAAGGCCGAGTTCGGCCGCCAGTTCGCGCGGCCCCAGGCGGGCAATGACCTCTACCGCGATCCGCAGGAGGTGGCGGCCGAAGCCATGAAGGCGCTGTCCACCGGCCTGCAGTTCGCGCGCGACGTGAAGCTGTTGCCCGTGCTGGGCGATTCGGCCGAGAGCGCGCGGCCCAAGCGCGCCGCCTTCTGGCGCAGCGGCCTGTCCACGCGCACGCTGGCGGCCAGCCTGGATGGGCTGGCGGCGTTCTACACGGCGGGCGGCTATGCGCTGCCCAAGGGCGAGGACTGGATGCCGGGCGCGGTGCTGGGCGAGCTGGGCAACGCGGCGCGCGCGTTGCGCGAGGCGCCGGCGCCGCTGGAGCAGGCGCTGGCCGACGCGGAAGGGCGGCGCCTGCTGGGACTGGCGGCGCTGACGTTGAAGAACGCCAAAGCCATCGTCGACCAGGACCTGGCGCCGGCACTGGGCGTGACCATCGGCTTCAATGCGCTCGATGGCGATTGATCGAGCGCCGGCCGCGATGCCGGCCGATCCACGCGGGCGACCCGCGCCGCGCGTGGCGGACGGCGCGCCGGCGCGGCCCGCGCGGCGCGAATTCCTGGCATGGGGCGCCGCGGGCGCGCTGGGCGCCACGCTGGCCTGGCCCGGCGCGGCGCTGGCCACGGCGGCGCGCGATGACGCCGCGCTGTACCTGGCGGCGCGCCAGCGCGGCGGCCGCGACGAGGCGGTGGTCCTGGATGCGTCCGGGCAGGACCGCCGGGTGCTGCCAATGCCCGCGCGCGGCCACAGCTTCGCCATCGACGCGGCCGGCGGCCGCGCCGTGGTGTTCGGGCGCCAGCCGGGCTTTTTCGCCCTGGCCTTCGACCTGCGCGGCGAACGCGCGCCGCTCGAACTGCCGTTGCCGCAAGATCGCCATTTCTTCGGCCACGGCGCCTATTTCGATGGCGGCCGCCTGCTGGCCGCCACCGAAAACGATTTCGAAGGCGCGCGCGGCGTGCTCGGCATCTATGACGCCACGCCCGGCGGCGGCTACCGCCGCGTCGGCGAGTACGACAGCGGCGGCATCGGCCCGCACGAAGTCGTCCTGATGCCGGACGGCAGGACCTTGTGCGTGGCCAATGGCGGCATCCTGACCCACCCCGACTACGGCAAGCTCGAACTCAATCTCGATACCATGCGCCCGTCGCTGGCGTACCTGGACGCGGCCAGCGGCAGGTTGCTGGACAAGGTGGAACTGGCGCCCGAATTGCATCGCCTGTCGATCCGCCACCTGGCGCTGGCGGCCGATGGCAGTGTGTGGTTCGGCTGCCAGTACATGGGACCGGCCGGTGACCGCCCGGCGCTGGTGGGCCGCCACCGGCGCGGCGCGCCGGCGCAACTGCACGCCGGACCGGCGGCCACGCTGCGCGAGATGCGCAATTACGTCGGTTCGGTGGCGGCGGACGCCGCCGGCGCGGTTATCGCCACCTCCAGCCCCGTGGGCGGCCGGGTGCTGTACTGGGACGCCGCCAGCGGGGCCTGCCTGGGCGAGACGCGGCTGGCCGACGGCTGCGGCGTGGCGCCGGCGCCGCGCGCCGGTTTCCTTGTCAGCAGCGGGTTGGGCGCCATGCTGCGCACCGATGCCGCGGGCGGCGAACAGCCGCTGCTGGCGCCGTCGCGCGAACGTTCCTGGGACAACCACTTCCGCAAGGTCGCCGGCGCCTGACCGCGCCGTTGCCGCCGCATATCCCTGCGGCTCAGCCAGCGCGCTTTACAAAGCCTGACATACCGGACACCCGCCGGCGCCCTTTCCGCATGACGCATCTGATACAGTTTTCGGCTGTCTTTTTTTGCATGAGGGAGCGACAACGATGGAAGACGCCTTGAAGGAATTCAATGCCTGGGCGCCCAGGCTGGTGGACCTGGGCATCAATCTGCTGGTGGCCTTGCTGATCCTGGTCATCGGCTGGTGGGTGTCGACGCTGCTGGGCCGCTGGGTTCGGCGCATCGCCACGCGTTCCAGCAAGATCGACCCGACCATCGTGCCGATGTTCTACAGCACCGTGGTATGGACGGTGCGCATCTTCACGCTGATCGCGGTGCTGGCGCGCTTCGGGGTGCAGACCGCCAGCCTGATCGCGGTGCTTGGCGCCGCCGGCCTGGCCGTCGGCCTGGCGCTGCAGGGTACGCTGCAGAACATCGCGGCCGGCATCATGCTGCTGATCCTGCGCCCGGTGCGTGCCGGCGAATACGTCGGTTTGAGCTCCGGCGCCGAAGGCACGGTCGAGGAAGTCGGCCTGTTCCTGACGCGCCTGATCCAGGTCGACGGCATCCACCTGACGCTGCCCAACAGCACCGTCTGGAACGCCACCATCACCAACTACAGCCGCAACAAGACCCGCCGCCTGGATATCCCGGTGCCGGTGCGCTATGGCGATGACCTGAACGCGGTGCTGACCAAGCTGCAGGACATCGTCGCGGCCAATCCGAACGCGCTGAAGGATCCGCAGCCGCTGGTGAAGGTGGTCGACTACAAGGAAAGCGGCGTGGTCGTGAACGTGCGGGTGTGGGCCGACGCCGCCAAGTACTGGGACCTGCGCTGGGGCCTGTACCAGGACATCCGCCTGTCGCTGGAGGCCGCGGGCTTCCAGGCGCCGATCCCGCTGCGCGAGATCCAGAACCCCAAGGCCAGCGAGCCCAAGGCTGGCGCCGCGGCCTGAGCGTATGGCCTGCAATGAAAAGGGCGTCCCGGCCGATGGCGGGACGCCCTTTTTCATGGCGCGGCGTGGACCGCGTGCCGGGCTCAGGCCTGCACCGCCAGCCGCGCCAGTTCGGCCTTGATCCAGCCGGCGATCTCGCGCTGGCGCTGGGCCGGCATGCGGTCGATGATGGCCGTGACGCTGACCGCCAGCAGCGGCGCGCCATGGTTGTCGAGCAGGGCGCAGCCCACGCCCAGCGCGCCGCGCACGGCATGGTTGCCCACCACCGAATAGCCGCGGGCGCGGGTGTTTTCGATCAGGCGGAACATCTCTTGCGGCGTCATGCCGCCGTATTCGTCCAGCCGGCTGGAGTTGCGCTCGACGATGCCGCGCGCGACGTCGTCGGGCAGTGCGGCCAGCAGCGCCATGCCGCCCGAGCCCACGCCCAGCGGCTGGCGCTTGCCGGCGTAGGTCGCCAGGATCTGCACCGGATAGCTGCCGATCTCGCGATGCAGGCTGATGGAGTCGTCTTCATCGCGCACCACCAGGAACACGGCGTCGCCGGTGCGGTCGGCCAGGCGCCGCAGCACCGGCAGCAGCTGGCGCACGCGCGGATCGCGCGAGCGGGTGTCGGGGTCCACCGCCAGCTGGGCGCGGTACTTCTTGGTGCCCGTCACCGGCAGCACCAGGCCCGCGTCGAGCAGGGCCGCCAGCAGGCGGTAGATGGTGGGACGCTGGATGCCCGTCAGGCGGGCGATATCGGTCACGCTGAGCCCATCGGGGCCCTGGTCCCGCAGGGCGGCCAGAACGGCCAATCCGCGCCGCAATGTGCGGGGGCCTGCGGCCGCGGCATCGCTGTCTTGCATGCAACTCTCTGAAAACTTGGGGGTTATGGCGCAATGGTCAAGGGAAAACCATAGTCCGTAGCGTGGACTCTACCTTGATGCTCCGCTCGTGTATAGATCAGAATGCAGCATCCAATAATTCGAATCGTCCATTTAATGGACAGTATCAGCACGGAGACTATATGAAGACCGGTCAAAAGCCTGGACTGCGGCGTCTTGCCGCCACGCTACTGGCTACCGCCGCAAGCGCTTTCGCCATGGGTTCCGCCCAGGCCGCCTATCCCGACAAACCTGTCCGCATCGTGGTCGGCTTTTCCGCCGGCGGCACCACCGACGTGATTGCCCGCATCATGGCCAAGGAGCTCACCGAGAGCCTGGGCCAGTCGTTCGTGGTCGAGAACAAGCCGGGCGCCGGCAGCAACATCGCCACCGACATGGTGCAGCGCGCCGCGCCGGACGGCTACACGCTGCTGTTCGTGGCCGTCACCAGCGCCATCAACCAGACGCTGTACAAGAACGTCACGTTCGACCTGACGAAGGACTTCACTCCGGTGGCGCTGGGCGCCAAGGTGCCGAACATCCTGGTGGTGAACCCGCAGGTGCCGGTCAAGACGGTGCAGGAACTGGTCGACTACGCCAAGAAGAACCCGGGCAAGCTGGCGTTTGCCTCGTCGGGCAGCGGCACCTCGATCCACATGGCCGGCGAGCTGTTCAAGATGAAGGCCGGCATCGACGTGCTGCACGTGCCGTACAAGGGCAGCGCCCCGGCCATCACCGACCTGATCGGCGGCCAGGTGCAATTCATGTTCGACAACATGCCGTCGGCCTGGCCGCACGCGCAATCGGGCAAGCTGCGCGCGCTGGCGGTGACCACGTCGGACCGCTCCAAGAGCGCGCCGGACCTGCCCACCATGCAGGAATCGGGCTTCGCCGGCTTCGACGTATCGTCGTGGTTCGGCCTGATCGCGCCGGCCGGCACGCCGCCGGAAGTGGTCAACAAGCTCAACGCCGCCATGGTCAAGGCGCTGGACAAGCCCGAAGTGCAGACCAGCTTCGAAAAACTGGGCGCCGTGGGCGTCAAGACCACGCCGGCCGAATTCGGCCAGTTCATCAAGTCGGAAGTGGAAGGCTGGGCGCCGGTGGTCAAGGCGTCGGGCGCCAAGGTCGACTGAGCACGCGCTTCGTGCCGCGGCGGGCCAACCGCCGGCGGCCGATGACGGGGGACGGGCAGATGCCCGTCCCTATTTTTTTGGGCCGCCGTCGCGACGCGCCGCGGCCAGCATGGCGGTGCAGACGCCGCGCATCATGTCGACCTCGTCGCGCGTCAGGGCCACCCGGGAAAAAAGGTGCCGCATCCGCGGCAGCAATTTCTTGGGATGGGCCGGGTCCAGGAAGCGCACACCCACCAGCGCTTCTTCCCAGTGCGCCAGGAAGGCCTGTACCGCTTCCCCGGAGGCTGGCTCGGCCCCGCGCGAGGGCGCTTGCGCGGTGGAGGCGGGCAGCAGGGCGGCGCCCTGGTCCACCAGCAGCGCGTAGCGCAGCTCCCAGGCCGCCAGCTGCAGCGCCTGGGCCACGTTCAGCGAGCTGTATTCGGGATTGGCCGGGATATGGCAGATGCGGTGGCACAGCCCGATCTGGGCGTTGGTCAGGCCGGCCCGCTCGGTGCCCAGCACGATGGCCGCGCAACCTTCGGCGGTTTCCGCGAGGTGGGCGCAGGCCAGGTCGGCGGCCTGGCGGATGTCGCAGGGCGGGGGGCCCAGGTCGCGCACCCGGGCGGTCAGGGCGAACGCCAGGGTCACGGGCGCCAGCGCCTCTTCCAGGGTATCGTAGATGCGCGCGTTCTCCAGCACGTCCAGGGCGCCGCTGGCCAGGGCCACGGCCTCCGGCTGGCTGGTTACATCGGCGAATTTGGGCCCCACCAGCACCAGTTCCGAGAAGCCCATGGTCTTGATCGCGCGGGCCGCCGAACCGACGTTTCCGGGGTGGCTGGGGTTCACCATGATGAAGCGAACGCGTGAAAATGCTTGAGTCATTTAAAATGGCACGTTTGGCTTAGTGCCTTCCTGGTTTTTTGGGCCGGTTTCCCCCTGTCGGGGGGCGGCGGATCCGGGGGGGTGGCTAGCGGCCTACCCACCGCATACGTACGGAATTTTATGCACCCGATGCTCAACATCGCCATCAAGGCGGCCCGGCGTGCCGGCACCATCATCAACCGTGCCAGCATGGATTTGGAACGACTCAGCGTGGCTCGCAAGGGGCCGCGCGATTATGTCACGGAAGTGGATCGCGCCGCCGAGGAGTCCATCGTCGAGACGCTGCGCGCCGCCTACCCGGACCATGCCGTCCTGGGCGAGGAATTCGGCTTGCAGGGCCCCGACCAGGCGGAATTCCAGTGGATCATCGATCCGCTGGACGGCACCACCAACTTCATCCATGGCCTGCCCAACTACGCCGTGTCGATCGCGCTGACCCAGCGCGGCCAGGTCACGCAGGCGGTCATCTATGACCCGTCGCGCAACGAACTGTTCACCGCCAGCCGTGGCAGCGGCACGTTCCTGAACGACCGCCGCGTGCGCGTCTCGGGCCGCACCCGCTACCACGAGGCCCTGCTGGGCGCGCACTGGCCCAACTCGGGCGACCTGGAACAAGGCTCGCAGCGTTTCCGCACCATGGCCGAAGGCAGCACCGGCGTGCGCCGCCTGGGCGCCACCGTGCTCGACCTGGCCTACGTCGCCTGCGGTCGCCTGGACGGCTTCTGCGGCGTGGGCCTGAAGCCCTGGGACCTGGCGGCCGGCAGCCTGATGGTGCTGGAAGCCGGCGGCCTGGTCGCCGACTTCGACGGCGAACAAGGCTGGATGGATTCGGGCAACGTGCTCGCCGCCAGCCCGAAGATCTTCACGCAGATGCTGTCGGCGCTGAATCCGACGCCGGCTGCCTGAGCGCGCTTCGTTGCCTCCCCAAAACCCGCCACCACGGCGGGTTTTTTGTTTGGGGTGGCGCAGTTCGGTCATGTTTTGCGTCAGCGTCCCGGGTGGACTGATTGGTCACGGTGCGCGCGACCATGGCCCGGTTCATGCGCTATGGTCATGCCGCGAGTGATGTGGTGTGTCTGGCGCCGAACGAAGGGTCTACCGGTGACGAAGGCGCCTGCGTCTTCCTCACACGGAGATGATCGCATGACAGGAAAGACGTCGATGCGGCCGAGCCGGGCTGGCGTGTTGCCGGCCGGCTATGCCGGTATTCACGGCGATATCGTCGAACTGCTCGATAGCGCCCGCCGGAGCGCGGCGCGGCGGGTCAATGCATTGATGACGGCCAGTTACTGGGCGATCGGCCAACGGATCGTCGACGCCGAGCAGAAAGGCAGGCGACGGGCCGGCTACGGGGAACAGTTGATCCAACGGTTGTCCATTGACCTGACCGCGCGGTTCGGGCGCGGCTTCAGCGCCGACAACCTGGAGAACATGCGGGGGTTCTTCCTTGCCTATCCTCCATCTGCAATTTCCGAGACAGTGTCTCGGAAATTCGACGAAACGGGAATGGCCAGGATTTCCGAGACAGTGTCTCGGAAATTCGATCTATCCGATCTGGCCCAGGCATTCACGCTGCCTTGGTCGGCGTATGTGCGATTGCTGTCGGTCAAGGACAGCCAGGCTCGCCGGTTCTACGAGGCGCATGCGCTGCGTGGCGGCTGGAGCGTGCGCCAGCTCGACCGGCAGATCGAAAGCCAGTTCTACGAGCGCACTGCTTTGTCCAGGAACAAGGCCGCAGTGCTGGCGAAGGCAGCGCTGCCGATGCCTGGGGATACCGTCACCGCGGACGATGCGATCAAGGACCCGTATGTGCTGGAGTTTCTCGATCTCAAGGACGAATACTCGGAATCCGATCTGGAAGCCGCCCTGACGCAGCGTCTGGAAGGCTTCCTGCTGGAGCTCGGGGAAGGCTTCACCTTCGTGGGGCGGCAGCGTCGATTGCGCATCGACCAGACGTGGTATCGCGTGGATCTGCTGCTGTTTCATCGCAGGCTGCGCTGCCTGGTCATCATCGATCTGAAACTCGGCAGCTTGACCCACGCGGATGTGGGTCAGATGCACATGTACTGCAACTATGCGAAAGCGCACTGGGCGCTTGCCGACGAGAATCCACCGGTGGGGCTGATCCTGTGCGCGGACAAGGGCCGTGCGCTGGCGCAGTATGCGTTGGACGGACTGCCAACCCAGGTGATGGCAGCCAACTACCGCACCGTCCTGCCGGACGCGGCGTTGCTGCAGCGGGAACTGGAGGCCACGCGCAGGCAGTTCGAGGCGCGCCAATCGAGCACCGCCCGCAAGGGAAAATCGTAGCCGCCGGTTCAGCGTTCCCCATCCGGCAGGCGGTCGGTGCGCATTGCGTCACCCCTGGCCGCCCTGCGACACCAATCCCCCCTCGAGCGGCACGAACCACGCGCGCAGCCCCAGCTCGCGCACGATCGGCGCCGTGGCCCGCAGCGGCATGTGCGAGAACGCGGTCGACAGGGCATCGGCCATGGCGGCGTTGGGCGCCATGACCGACACGCTCTGGTAGCGCGGCCGCGCGCTGCCGGTGCGGGGATCGAACAAGTGGGTACAGCGGCCCGCCGCGTCGATGGCCGTGCCGTAGCCGCTCGACGTGGCCAGCGCCTGGTTGCGCACGGGCACCGAGGCCAGGATCCGCCGCGGCGCGCGCGGATCGGCCAGGCCGACCCGCCAGTCGCCGGGGGATGCGCGGCTGTCCAGCCCGCGGATCTCGCCCATGTCGACCAGCGCGCGATCCAGCCCGCCCTGCTTGAGCAGGCGCGTGATGCAATCGGTGATGTAGCCCTGGGCGATGCCGTTGAGCGTGATGCCCATTGCGGGCCGCCGCAGCTCGATGCGGCGGCTGTCCAGCGTCACGTCCCGGTACGACACGCGTGCCAGGGCCCGCGCCAGCTCGGCCTCGGACGGGCCCTGCGCGGACGCCCCGGGGCGCGCGAAATGGCTGGCGTACAGCTGCCACAGCGGCTGCACGGTGGGATCGAAGGCGCCATCGGTCAGGCGGCTGTAGCGCAGGCTGTCGCCCAGCAGGCGCAGCAGGTCGGCGGGCGGATCGGCCAGGTAGCCCTGCCGGTTCAGCCGCGCCAGCGCGCTGTCGTCGCGATACAGGCTGAATATGCCTTCCAGGCGATGCAGTTCTGCCAGCGCCTGGTCGATCAGTTGCCGCGCGGCGCGCGGGTCGGGATGGTAGAGCCGCAGCTCGGCATCGGCGCCCAGCGCGACGCCTTGCCAGGTGGTGGGCGCGATCGCGGCGGACGCGCGGCGCAAGGACAGGGGGGCAAGCGCCAGCGCGGATGCGGCGGCGGTGATGCCGATGAAACGGCGGCGGCGTGGATTCATGGCGATGGACATGGCGGATGGGGACGGCGGGGGCGTTCAAGGGCCGCGCTATTGGGCGAAGACATAGGCTTCCGGGACGTCGGCATAGGCCACGACGCGGCCGCCGTGCGCCTGCGCGAAGGCCTCGGCGCGGTCGCGCAGCGAGAACGGCATGGCGTCCTCGGCGCCCATGCCGCCGACGAAACGGCCTTCGATGACGTAGAACGCCTGGCGCGCGTCGATCCAGGCGGCCGGATCCGGCACGCCGTCGGCGCCGGCGGTGGCCATGTCGTTCACGTAGATCGCGGCGATCGCCTTGGGTTCCTCGGGCAGCAGCGTATAGGCGAAGACTTGCTTGATCGACGAGAACCAGACCGGCGCGGGCCGGCCCTTGATGAAGATCTGTCCTTTCGGACCCGTGTGATCGGCCAGCGCCATGCCGCAGTAATGGCCCACCGACTGCGACGAAACCGCTTGCGGCGGGGGCGGCGCGGCGGGCGCGGCGCCGTCGCCGCAGGCGGTCACGGCCAGCAGGGCGGCCAGGCCGAGGGAAAACAGCAGGGCTCTCATAGCGGTCGGTTCCTGAAAGACGCGGCGGCCAGCAGGAAGGGCAGGGCGATCCACAGCAGCAGCGCCGCCACCAGCGCGGGCACGGGCAGGCTGGCCTGGTCGCTCACGCCCGCCATGCCGGCGTACAGCGAAATATTCTCGAAGCCCGTCAGGTTCAACAGGCGATAGACGTCGGAGGGATTGAGCAGCAGCAGCGCGTTGAGCAGGCCGGGGCTGACGTAGCGGCCCTGGTCGGCCGCCAGCAGGCCCAGCAGCGCCATGTCGTAGATCACCACGAAGAACAGCCATACGCCGACGGCGATGCCGGCGGCGGTGGCGCGCTCGCGCACCAGCGTGCTGATCAGGTAGCCCATGGCCAGGAAGCTGGCGCCCAGCAGCACGCTGGCCCCGATCAGCAGCGCGAACGGCTGCCAGGCGGCGGCGTCCAGGCCGCCGTAGGCCCATTGCAGCGCCAGGCCGGCCGAGCCGTAGCCGGCGCCGGTGGCCAGCGCCAGGATCGCCAGGTGGCCGATGAACTTGCCCACCAGCACCTGCCAGCGCGACACGGGGTAGCTCAGCAGCAGGGCCATGGTGCCGCGGTCGACTTCGCCGACCACCGCGTCGTAGGCCAGCAGCATGGCGATGAGCGGCACCAGGAAGATCGACAGGCTCGACAGGCTGACCACGGTGACGGTCAGCGGGTCGGCCTTGACGGTGCCGGTCGGCGAACTGCCCAGCAGGCCCAGCGCCAGCGCCAGCGCGCCCAGCAGCAGCGCGGTGGCGAGCACCCAGCGATTGCGCAGGCCGTCGCGGATTTCCTTGTCGATGATGGTGCAGACGGCGTTCATATGTCTTCCCGTTCAAGCAGGTGGGCGTAGATGTCGTCCAGGCTTGGCGCCTGGATGTCGAGGTCGGCGATGGGCGCGGCGATGGCGCCGATGCCGCGGATGGCCTCGACCTTGTCGCGTTCCTGGCAGGCCAGTTCGTAGCGGCAGGCGTCGAGGCGGCGCCAGGGCCGCGCCAGCAGCGTGCCGGATTGCGGCTCGGCCAGCGTCAGCCGGATGCGGATGGGCAGCCCGGTGTCGCGGCGCAGCGCCGACATGGCGCCGTCGGCGATCTTCCTGCCGGCCTTCATGACCACGATGCGGTCGGCGTGCCCCGCCAGTTCCGACAGGGCATGGGTGCTGAGCAGAATGGTGGCGCCGGCCGCGCGCAGTTCATGCACGATCTCGTAGAACATCAGGCGCGAGGCCGGGTCCAGCCCGGTGGTCGGTTCGTCGAACAGCAGCACGCGCGGCTCGCCCAGCAGCGCCTGCGCCAGCGCCAGGCGCTGCCGCATGCCCTTGGAATACCCGCCCACGCGACGATGGGCGGCGCCGGCGATGCCCACCTTCTCCAGCAGGGCCGGGTTGCCGGACAACGACCGGCGCTTGAGCCGGGCGTAGAAGGCCAGCGTTTCCACGCCGGTCAGCGAGGGATGCAGCGCGACGGTCTCCGGCAGGTAGCCGATGCGGTCGCGCAGGCGCGCGGCGGCGCGGCTGTGGGCGTCCTCGCCGAACAGCGTGACGCGCCCGTGGGTGGGCCGGATCAGCCCCAGCACCAGCTTGATCAGCGTGCTCTTGCCGGCGCCGTTGTGGCCGGCCAGCGCCACGCATTCGCCTTCGCGCAATTGCAGGTCGAGGCCGTCGATGGCGTGCTGCGCGCCATAGTGCTTGCTGACGCCGGCCAGCGTCACCAGGTCGGTCTTCATGGGGTCTCCTTGGCGCGAGCGGCGGCGGGCCGCGGCGGCGGCTGCATCAACGGCGCGCTGTCGATGACGCCGCCGGGCAGGATGGCGGGAAATTGGGATTGGGCCCAGCGCACGATCGAAATCGACGGGCTGTTCAGCAGGATGCGCGCCGCGGGCACGCGCCACAGCAGCTGGTCGACCACATCGTTGGGCCGGTAGGCGGTGTCGGCGATGCCGTCGCCGTCCAGATCGAAGGCGGTGTTGTCGCTCCAGTAATTGCCGCGGCCGTTCACGGCCCAGTCGAGCGTGCGGGTGCCGACGTACTTCACCTGGTTCTTGTTGTGCAGGAAGGCGTTGCCCGAAATCTGGTTGCCATCGGATCCGGCGGTGTAGTGCACGCCGATATCGCAGTTGGCGAAGTGGTTGTCCAGGAACGCATTGTTGTTGGCGTTGTAGATGAACACGCACTTGCCGGCGCCATCGACCGTGTTGCCGGTGATGCGCGACTGGTTGGCGTAGTTCAGCATCAGGCCCTGTTCGCGGCTGTCGCGCGCGACGTTGCCCTGCACCACCAGCCGGTGCGAATACATGATGGCGTAGGCGATGTCGTTGCCGGTCGAGACATTGCCGCTGATCTCGCTGTCATTGGTGTACATGTAGTGGACCGCGTAGCGCAGGTCGTGGAAGTGGTTGCCGCTGAAGGTGTTCCGCCTGCTGGTGTTGACGAAGATGCCGTCGCGGCCCGCGGAGATGTCGTTGTCCAGGATCCGGGTTCCCGGCGTATTCCACAGGGTGAGGCCGTTGCCGCGCTCGGCCACGCGCAGTTCGCGGTTGCCGACGATGCGGTTGGCCCGTACCAGCGCGTCATGCGGCCCCCACACGTGCACGCCCACCAGGTTGTCGAGGATGTCGTTGTGCTCGATGCGGGCGCGGTGCGCGCCGCGGTCCAGGAACACGCCGGCGTCCATGTCCGACAGGCTCAGTCCGGAGCGGGTGATGGTCAGGTTGCGCAGCGTCACGTCCTCGGCCTTGATCCACAGCGTGCGCCCCTGGCGCGTGCCGGCGATGACGGCGGCGCGGTCGGGCGGGCCTTCCAGGGTCAGGGGCTTGTCGATGACGATGCCGCCGGTGTAGCTGCCGGGCGCCAGCGCCAGCACGTCGCCGGGCTGGGCGGCGGCCACCGCCGCCGCCAGGTCCGCGCCGGCGGCGACGGACACGTTGGCCGCGGCGGCGGGCGGCGCCCAGGCGGGCGCGCCTCCCAGCGCGGCCAGCGTGGCCAGCGCGGCGGCGGCCCTCCTGCCGCCCCGGGTCAGGTTAGCGAGGAAGGTCATGGGCGCTACGCGGTCTTCTTCGGCAGCACCACCAGCTGGCCGGACATTTCCATGTGCAGCGCGTGGCAGAACCATTGGCAGTAGTACCAATGCACGCCGGGGCGGTCCGCCGTGAAGGTGACCGACGCGGTGGCCTGCGGCGCGATCTCCATGGCGATGCCATGGCCTTCGAGCGTGAAGCCGTGGGTCAGGTCCTCGATCACTTCCATGTTCGTGACCACCACGGTGACTTCGTCGCCCTGGTTGACCTCGATCCGCTTGAGGCTGAACATCGGCGCCACCGCCATCATGTACACGCGCACCTTGTTGCCGTCGCGCACCACCTTGGCCGCGTCCTCCAGCGTCACGCCGTCCTTTTTGGCCATCTGGCGCGCGTCTTCCCACATGGGGTCGTCGCGCTTCCAGACGCTGACGGGGTGGACCTTGGAGCGGTGCACCAGGCACATGTCGTGCGGCTCGGCGAAGCTGGGGCCGTCGTGCACCAGCTTCATCGTGTCGCCGGAAATGTCGATGAGCTGGTCGTTCTCGGGCTTGAGCGGGCCGACGTTCAGGAAGCGGTCCTTCGAGAACTTGTTCAGCGACACCAGCCACTTTCCGTCGGCCTCGCGCGTCTCGCCCATGGTCGAATGGTTGTGGCCGGGCTGGTAGTGCACGTCCAGCTTCTGGATGATCGGGTCGACCTTCTCGCCCTTGTAGGCGCGCTTGGCCAGGTCGATGTTCCACTTGACCATCTGGCTGTCGATGAACAGCGTGGTGTAGGCGTTGCCGCGGCCGTCGAACGCGGTGTGCAGGGGGCCCAGGCCCAGCTGCGGTTCGGCCACCACGCAATCGCGCGGCTTGATCTTGTCGTCGAACAGATCGTCCAGCGTGCGCACGTCCAGCACCGTCACGGTGGGCGAAAGCTTGCCGTTGAGCACCAGGTGGATGCCGTCGGGCGCGGCGTTGCAGCCGTGCGGCGAGTTCGGCACCGGGATGTAGCGGGTGTACTTGGAGCCGTGGCGGCCGTCGATCACCGGCACGCCGCCCATCATCTTGAAGTCGCCTTTCTTGACGGCTTCCTCGATGCGCTTGATGTTGAACACCACCACCCAGTCCTGCTCGTTGGCGGAGGCTTCCTCCACCGTCACGCCCTTCTCGGAGTTGTAGCAGGTCGAGAAGGAATACTTGCCCTGGTAGTCGGCGTCGCCATTGTCCAGGTTGCCGTCCACCAGCACCTGCCAGGCGACCTTCATGGTGTCGCCGTCCAGCGCGGTGTAGATCGCGAAGAAGTTCTTCTTGGGATCGTCGGTCACCTTGCCGTCGTTGGGCAGCGGGATGATGTGCTCGCCGTTGGCGAACACGTAGCCGGTGCGTGGATAGCGCTGCGGCCGCAGGCCGTGCACGCCCGACACGTTGGGCAGCTCGGTGATCTTGTCGGTCTTCATCACGTCCAGGCGGATGCGGGCGACGCGGTTGTTGGCCTTGTCGTTGATGAAGAGATAGCGGCCGTCGTAGGTGCGATCGGTGAACGACAGGTGCGGGTGGTGGGCGTCGCCGTTCAGGAATACGCCGCCCTTGTCCTTGAGGTATTCGCGGGTCTCGGGCGTCAGGCCTTCGGTGAGGATCTTGCGGCTTTCGTTGGTGCGGCCCCAGCCGGTGGCGCTGCAGTGGTTGAAGACCGGGATGCGCACCAGCTCGCGCATGGACGGCAGGCCCAGCACGCGCACTTCGCCCGACTGGCCGCTGGAGTTGAAGGCATAGTATTCGTCCAGCTCGCCCGGCGCCACGTGGCCGCTCTGGCCGGCGGCGCCGGCCTTGGCGTCCTTGCCGTGGGCGGTGGACAGCTGCGCGCCGCCCACCAGGCCGGCCGCGCCGGTGATGGCGGCGGTTCCCAGGAAGCTGCGGCGGCTCAGGCCGGTTTTGTCGGGGTTCTTGTCGGACATGGTTAACTCCTCGATAGGAACGGCGTCTGGCGCCGCGGTACGGAAATCAGGGTTCGGAAGGGGCGGGCGCGTTCGGCCTGGGCGCGCGGTGCAGCACCACTTCCTGCACCGCCGGCTCGCTGTCGGCGGCGCGGCGCCGCTCGCGCTTGCCGTATTTCTGGATCAGGTGCGGGCACTTCTGCTTGTGGTGGTAGAGCATCTGGCAGTGCAGGCACTGGATGCACTCGTTGGGGTTGATCTCGCCCGTCGGCTCGATCGCCTGCACCGGGCATTCGTGGTTGCAGCGCTGGCAGGGGTTGCCGCAGTCGCGGTAGCGGCGCAGCCAGTTGAAGATGCGCAGCCGCGCCGGGATCGCCAGGGCGGCGCCCAGCGGACAGAGATAGCGGCAGAAGAAGCGCTCGATGAACAGGCCCGCGGCCACCAGCGCCACCGCGAACACCACGAACGGCCAGTCGCGCAGGAAGCGCAGGATGATGGCGGTCTTGAACGGCTCGACCTCGGCCAGCCGCTCGGCCAGCGCCAGGTCGTACAGCGAGAAGCCGAACAGCACCAGGAAGATCACGTACTTCAGCGTCGACAGGCGCTGGTTGACGCCGTGGCGCACCGTGACCTGGCGCAGCCCCAGCCGCCTGGCGACGCGGTTGGCCAGTTCCTGCAGCGCGCCGAACGGACAGAGCCAGCCGCAGAACGCGCCGCGATTCCAGAACACCATGGAGATGGCGGTGGCGCACCACAGGATGAACACCAGCGGGTCCATCAGGAAGTAGTCCCAGCGGAAGTCGGTGCGCAGGGCCGAGAAGAACGTCAGCACGTTGACGATGGACAGCTGGGCCTGCCCGTACCAGCCGATCCAGAACAGCGCGAAGGCCAGGAACGCCAGGCGCAGCCGGTCGTGCAGCAGCGGCCGGCTGGTCAGCTGGTCCTGGAAGAAGAAGATGCCCACCAGCACCAGCAACGCCGTCGTCAGGATCGCCACCTGCACGGCCTTGCCGCGCCAGATCTGCCGCCACAGCGCGGGCGGCGCCTCATCCCGCGGCGCGACGGCGGCCGGCGCGTCCGGGCTTGCCAATGGGCTGGCCGTGGGGCTGGCCGCGGGGCTGGCCGTCGTGGTGGCGCGGGTATAGCGGGCCGGCAGTTCGTAGGGCAGGTCGAAGGTGACGAAGGCCTTGTCCGACACGCTCAGCACGCGCTGCACCATCAATTGCAGCCGCCACGGCTTGACCGGATCGAACGCCGCGTCCTCGGGCACCACGAACAGCGCCACTTCGCGCAGGGCCGGCGCGCCCTGCGCGACGACGTCGGCCAGGCGCTGGTGATTGCGGTCGCGGAAACGGAAGCTGCCTTCGTCCTGGATGATCTCGATGCGGTCGAAGATGCCGCCGCGCACATAGCCCGAGCCCTTGAACGAATAGGCGCCGTTGCCCGCCACCAGGATGGCCTGCTGGCCCGGCTTGAGGCGTTCCTTCAGGCGTTGCCATTCCGCGTCGCCCAGCAGGCTGCGGCCGATGGACGGCACGCTGGCCAAGGCGACATACAGGTCGATGAACAGCGCGTCGTCGGCGGCTTCCTGTCCGCGTTCGGCGGCATCCTGGCGGCCGGACTCGCGGAATACGCGGTTCACGTCCTCGGGCGACAGGCGCAGGTTGCGCACCGCGCCGGCATCGAGCAGCGCCTGCCATGGATCGACCGCGTCGCGCGACTCGTCGATCAGGCGCGCCGGCGCCGCGACCGCCGGCACGGCCGCCTGCGCGCCGGCCGTCGCGGCGCCGTCCACGCCGTAGGCGCGAGTCACCGCGATGGCCGAGCGCGTGATGCTGTCGCCGATCACCATGAGGGTGACGGTGGCGCCGCTGATGATGTCCACCGGCGGCGGCGCGCCGTGGCGCGGCGGGCTGTCGATGAAGTTCAGGCCGACGTAGCCCTGGATGAAGTGGTCGACCTTCGATTGCGGAATGCCGATCAGCACGATGGGCTCGTGGTGCTCGACCAGCCTGGCGCCGACGATGCGGCCGTTGTCCGCCAGCCCCACCAGCACGTCGATGGGCTTGCTGGAATAGCCGCGGGTGTTGACCACGTCGGAGGTCAGGTAGACGCGTCCCAGCGCGCGCTCGCCGGCATAGGCGCGCGCCGTCATCGGCTTGCCTTCGGGCGGGCCAAGGCGATCGGCGCCGGGGAATATCTCGGCGATGGCAACGGTCTTCAGGAAGTCGGGCAGCCGCTGCGCCTGGGCGGCGTTCGCGGCCAACGCACAGCACAGCAGAACGATTGAAATGAAGATCCCGATGAGCGGCGGATACCCGTGGCGTGCTTCGCGATGCTTGCCGTGATTTGTTTCGCGATGCGCCCCGCAATGTGCCCCGCAATTCGCCCCGCAATGTGCCCCGTAATGTGCCCCGTAATGTGCCGCCAGACTGCCGCGCATGCTTCGACTCTTTGTTGATGTAGGTTTGCAGCCATCCTACGAATCGGTGCCACGGCGCAGGTTGCGGTTTGTCAAGTTGCCACCGGTAATCAGTAATACCCCTATTGACCATAGGGATGTGCGCAGGTAAGCGCCGGCCGCTTGATGCGCGTCAAGCGGCCGGCGGCGGCGGCCCCCTAGACTGGTGCGCGGTGGCGTTGCGGGCGCAGTCCGGCAACGCACAGAGACACCATTCAGTCATCGGAGAAGATTCATGCTTGCCAAAACCACCCTGGCCATCCTGTTGTCGGCCGCCAGCCTGCCCGCGCTTGCCGCGCAATGCGAAGCCACCGTCGAAAGCAACGACGCCATGCAGTACAACGTCAAGGAAATCGTCGTCGACAAGAGCTGCAAGCAGTTCACCGTGCACCTGAAGCACGTCGGCAAAATGGCCAAGGTCGCCATGGGCCACAACCTGGTGCTGACCAAGGACGCCGACAAGCAGGCCGTGGCCACCGACGGCATGGGCGCCGGCCTGGCGCAGGACTACGTCAAGGCGGGCGATACCCGCGTCATCGCCCACACCAAGGTCATCGGCGGCGGCGAATCCGACTCCGTCACCTTCGACGTGTCCAAGATCGCCGCGGGCGAGAACTACGCCTATTTCTGCTCCTTCCCCGGCCACTGGGCCATGATGAAGGGCACGCTCAAGCTGGGCAGCTGAGCCTGTCCCGGGCGCGAACGCAAAAAAGCCGGCGGCCATCGCCGGCTTTTTTTTGCGTTCGCCGGCGGTTTTCCCGCCTGCCGCAATGACGCCGGGCCGCCGGCCGTAGGCCATCCGCACGACCCGTGTCACCGGCGTGTCACGCGTTTTCCGGGTACGATTACCGGTCGTGTAACTTCTGGAGCTCCTGATGGAGTGGCTGCTGGACCCCGCTGCGTGGGTCGGCTTGCTTACCCTGGTCGTCCTTGAGATCGTCCTGGGAATCGATAACCTGATTTTCATCGCCATCCTGGCGGACAAGCTGCCCCCGTCGCAACGCGACCGCGCGCGCATCCTTGGCCTGAGCCTGGCGCTCGTCATGCGGCTCGGCCTGTTGTCGGTCATGTCGTGGCTGGTCACCCTGACCACCCCCCTGTTTTCGGTCGGGCCCCTGTCGCCATCGGGACGCGACCTGATTCTCATGGCCGGCGGTTTCTTCCTGCTGTTCAAGGGCACCATGGAGCTGCACGAGCGGCTGGAAGGCGGCCAGCACGGCGGCTCTTCCGGGCCGCGCGTGTACGCCAGCTTCTGGGTCATCGTGACGCAGATCGTGGTGCTGGACGCGGTGTTCTCGCTGGACTCGGTCATCACCGCGGTCGGCATGGTGGACCACCTGGCCATCATGATGATCGCCGTGGTCATCGCCATCGGCATCATGCTGCTGGCCTCCAAGCCGCTGACGCGCTTCGTCAACGCCCACCCGACGGTGGTGGTGCTGTGCCTGGGCTTCCTGCTGATGATCGGCTTCTCGCTGCTGGCGGAGGCCTTCGGCTTCAAGGTGCCCAAGGGCTACCTGTACGCCGCCATCGGCTTCTCGGTCGCGATCGAGGCCCTGAACCAGGTGGCGCGCCGCAACCTGCTCAAGCTGGACGCGCGCCGCCCCATGCGCGAACGCACGGCTTCGGCGGTGCTGCGCATGCTGGGCAAGCGTCCGCCGGCCGACGAGCCCGACCTGCCCAGCGCCGACGGCCCCGCCATCCCGGCCTTCGGCGTCGAAGAGCGCAACATGGTCAGCGGCGTGCTGACGCTGGCCGAACGCTCGATCCGCTCGATCATGACCCCGCGCACCGACGTGTCGTGGATCAACATCGACGACGACCCCGACACCATCCGGCGCCAGATCACCGAGGCGCCGCACAGTTTCTTCCCGGTCTGCCGTGGCTCGCTCGACGAGGTGCTGGGCATCGCCCGCGCCAAGGACCTGGTGGCCGACCTGATCACCGAGGGCCGGGTGCGCCGCAACCGCCTGCGCGACCCGATCATCGTGCACGAGGCCATCGGCATCCTGCGCCTGATGGACACCCTCAAGCGCTCGCGCGGCCAGCTGGTGCTGGTGGCTGACGAGTTCGGCGCCATCGAGGGCCTGGTCACACCGATCGACGTGTTCGAGGCCATCGCCGGCGAATTCCCCGACGAGGACGAACTGCCCGATATCGTCGCCGACGGCCCCAACACCTGGAAGATCGACGGCGCGGCCGACCTGCACCACGTCGAGCAGGTGCTGGAAACCGAAGGCCTGGTCGACGAGGCGCAGGACTTCTCCACCCTGGCCGGCTACCTGCTGTCGCGCTTCGGCCACCTGCCCAAGCCGGGCGACGTCTGCGAGTACGAATTCCACCACGACCATTTCCGCTTCGAGGTGCTGGAAATGGACGGCCGCCGCATTGCCCTGGTGCGCGTCGAGAAGCGCGCGCCGGAGCCGCTGGACGAAGACGCCTCGCTGACCAATGACTAAGGCCGCCACCCCCTCAAAGGAACCCTTGCCATCGTGACCGACAACGCCCTCTATCTCATCAAGGCCTTCATCCTCGGCATCGTCGAGGGGCTGACCGAATTCATCCCGGTTTCCAGCACCGGCCACCTGATCCTGATCGGCGACTGGATCAACTTCGAGTCGAGCCAGGGCAAGGTGTTCGAGGTGGTGATCCAGCTGGGCTCGATCCTGGCGGTGATGTGGATTTTCCGCGCCCGGCTGCTGCAGCTGATCCGCGGCACCCTGACCGGCGTGCCGAGCGAGGTGGCCTTCACCCGCAACCTGCTGATCGCCTTCCTGCCGGCGGCGGTCATCGGCGCCATCTTCATCAAATCCATCAAGCAGGTGTTCTACCATCCCGCCGTGGTGGTGGTGACGCTGGTGCTGGGCGGCCTGATCATGCTGTACGTGGAGCGCCGCACCCGCCATACGCCGGGCGACCAGCCGGGCGCGGCCGACGATACCGCGTCGGACGAGCGCGCCACGGCCATGACGCTGGAGCAGATCAGCTGGAAGCAGGCGCTGGGCGTGGGTGTGGCGCAGTGCCTGGCCATGATCCCGGGCACCTCGCGTTCGGGCGCCACCATCATCGGCGGTATGATCGCCGGCATCCAGCGCAAGACGGCCACCGAGTTCTCGTTCTTCCTGGCCATGCCCACCATGCTGGGCGCGGCGGTGTACGACATGTACAAGAACATGGACCTGTTGACCCAGCACGACCTGTCGGGCATCGCCGTGGGCTTCGTGGCGGCCTTCCTCAGCGCCATGGTGGTGGTGCGCGCCGTGCTGCGTTTCGTGGCCAATCACACCTATCGCGTGTTCGCCTGGTACCGCATCGTCTTCGGCGGCATCGTGGCCGCCTGGATCTTCACCCGTTGATCCGCCGGCCGCGTTGGCGGCCAGGCAAGAGAAAGGGCCGCGTGATACGCGGCCCTTTCTCTTTGGTCGGCATTTCGAGGGCTGCAAGGCCCGCGCCGCGGCGCGCCAGCCTAGGCGGCGGCTTCCAGATCGTAGAACTGCAGGCCGTCGCGGTCGATGACCAGCCAGCCGCCGCGGGGCGGCGAGACGTGGTCACAGTCCCAATCGGGCAGCACCCAGCGCTCGCGCTTGCTGCCGTCGACCTCCAGCACGTGGCGGGCGGGACGGTGCGTGTGTCCGTGCACCATCAGGGCCACGCCGCTGTCGCGGAAGGCCTGCTCGACGGCGGCGGCGTTGACGTCCATGATTTCCATGGACTTGGACTGGTTGGCCATCTGGCTTTCGCCACGCGCCTGTTGCGCCATCGCCAGGCGCTCGGGGATGGTCTTGGCCAGGAACGCGGCCTGCCATTGCGGGTTGCGCACCATCTGGCGGAACTGCTGGTAGGCCGCGTCGTCGGTACAGAACTCGTCGCCGTGGGTCAGCAGCACATCGCCATAGTCGGTCTGCAGCAGCGCCGGCTCGGGCAGCAGCCGGGCGCCGACGGCGCCGGCCAGTTCTTCGCCGATCAGGAAATCGCGGTTGCCGCGGCCCAGCCACAGCGGGATGCGGCTGGCCGTGGTCCGCAGCGCGGTCAGTGCCGTGGCGAGCCACGGCGGCGCGGCGCGGATCACGTCGTCGCCGATCCAGGCGTCGAAGATGTCGCCCGGCAGCAGCAGGGCGGCGGCTTCTTCCTCGGCCGCCTGCAGGAAGGCCAGGAAGGCCTCCGCCGTGGCCGGCGTGGCCGGCCCCAGGTGCAGGTCGGACGCCAGCCAGACCGGGCCGGGCAGGGCGATCTTATTCAAGAACTTCGGCCTTCTCGATGATCACGTCTTCGTTCGGCACGTTCTGGTGGAAGCCCTTGTTGCCGGTCTTCACGCCCTTGATCTTGTCGACCACGTCGGTGCCTTCGGTGACGCTGCCGAACACGGCGTAGCCCCAGCCGTTCGGCGTGGGCGCGGTGAAGTTCAGGAAGTCGTTGTTCGAGACGTTGATGAAGAACTGGGCGGTGGCCGAGTGCGGGTCGCTGGTGCGGGCCATGGCCAGGGTGTACTTGTCGTTCTTCAGGCCGTTGTTGGCTTCGTTCTCGATCGGGGCATGGGTCTGCTTCTGCTTCATGCCGGGCTCGAAACCGCCGCCCTGGATCATGAAGCCGTCGATCACGCGATGGAACACCGTGCCGTTGTAGAAGCCTTCCTTGACGTAGGTCAGGAAGTTCTCGACGGTCTTGGGCGCCTTGGCGGCGTCCAGGGTGATGACCATGTCGCCTTGGTTGGTGTGAAGCTTGACGCGGGGATTGGTGCTCATGGCTTTTGTGCCTTCAGAGGTGGAGTTGGAGGGGGCGGCCGCGGGCGCGGCGCTGACGAGCGCCGGGGCAAACGCCAGCGCGAACGAGCACGCCGTCAGGCGCAGCAGGTGAAGAGGGGAGTAACGGGACGTCATTTGCGTTGCTTATCCTTCAGCATGGTTTCGACTTCGCGGGCCTTGTCCTGCATGCCGGGCACGCCTTCCTTGGCGGCCTGCTTGTAGGTGCGCAGGGCCTGCAGCAGTTGCAGGTCGCCCAGGTTGGCGCGGGCGGCGGCGTAGCCGGGGTCGGCGCGCAGGGCCATCTGCAGGGCGTCCTGCGCCTTTTCAAGTTCGCCCCGGCTGGCATATAGAGCCGCCAGGTTGTTCCAAGGTTCCGGCAGCTCGGGGAAGCGGGTCGTCATCTCGGTGTAGATGTCGATGGCCTCGGCCTTGCGGTCCAGCGCGGCCAGCGCGCGCGCGTGCTGGAACATCAGCTGCACGTCGGTGCCGCGCTGGTCCTTGATCTCGGCCTGGCGCTTTTCGATCATCGCCAGCGCCTCGGCGTTGTCGCCGCGGTTCAGCAGGCGCTCGATATGGGTGGTGATCTGCGAGGCGGACGGCTGCAGGCGGGTGTCCACGCTGGGCTGCATCGCCTTGAGCACGTTGGACAGGCCATCCCAGCCGCCCTCGGGCGGAATCGGGTCCAGGGTGGTGCGGCTGGCATTCGGGTTCTCGCCCGAGCCGCCGGCCATGGACTGGGCATGGGCGCCGGCGAGCGGCGACCCGGCCAGGGCCAGGGCGAGCAGGGTGACGCAAAAACGCGGCTTGATAGTCACGTGGGCATCCGTTAAAAGTCGTGGCCGGCCGGCGCTGACGCGCGCGGCCGGGCCGCTTGCTATACTTGACGACCGCCATTTTAGCCTTGGTTGAGTTTTTGGCTCGACAATAGGTGAAGCCAGTGGGTAAAACCAGCGGGTGCCCGTGGGTGGATGCCCCGTTTGGCAAACCCGCCGGGGAGGGGTTCCTGGATCCACGCGAACTGGATGAAGCGAACCCGGGCATAGCCCGAACCCCCCGGCCGGACGGCAAGCCTCGAAGGTATCGTCCTTCGGGCGCAACGTTTTCCGCGGCCGCCACGGAAAGAACAGGACCATCACAAGCGCCATGCTGCAAATCTACAACACGTTATCGCGTACCAAAGAACCGTTCAAACCGGCCCAGGCCGGCCAGGTGCGCATGTACGTGTGTGGCATGACCGTGTACGACTTCTGCCACCTGGGCCACGCCCGCATGCTGGTGTCGTTCGACGTGGTGCAGCGCTGGCTGCGCGCCAGCGGCCTGGCGGTCGATTACGTGCGCAACATCACCGACATCGACGACAAGATCATCCGCCGCGCGGTCGAGACCGGCCGCCGCATCGGCGAGGTCACCGAGTTCTACATTGCCGCCATGCACGCCGACGAGCGCGCGCTGGGCGTGGCCTCGCCCGACCGCGAGCCGCGCGCCACCCAGTACGTGGGCGAGATGCTGGACATCATCGGCAAGCTCGAACAGAAGGGCCTGGCCTACCAGGCCGACGATGGCGACGTGAACTACGCCGTGCGCGGCTTCGAGGGCTACGGCAAGCTGTCCGGCAAGACCCTCGACGACCTGCGCGCCGGCGAGCGCGTGGCGGTGGGCTCGGCCAAGCGCGACCCGCTCGACTTCGTGCTGTGGAAGTCGGCCAAGGAAGAAGAACCCGCCGACACCAAGTGGGAATCGCCCTATGGCCTGGGACGCCCGGGCTGGCACATCGAGTGCTCGGCCATGAGCAAGTCGCTGCTCGGCCTGCCGCTGGACATCCACGGCGGCGGCCCCGACCTGAAATTCCCGCACCACGAGAACGAGATCGCCCAGACCGAAGGCGCCTTCGGCGGCACGCTGGCCAACATCTGGATGCACTGCGGCCCGCTGATGGTCGATTCGGACAAGATGTCCAAGTCGCTCGGCAACTTCCGCACCATCCGCCAGACCATCGCCCAGGGCGAGCCGGCCGCCGACACGGCCGACTACCGCGTCAATGTGCGCGAGGCCGAGATGGTGCGCTTCTTCATTGTGCGCAACCACTACCGCAGCCCGCAGAACTACACGATGGATAATCTGATCGATGCGCAAAACGCGCTCGATCGCTTGTACCGCACGTTGCAAAATGTGCCCGCTGACAATCAGGGGATTGATTGGAATGAGCCGCAGGCGCAGGCCTTCAAGGCTGCGATGGACGACGATTTCAACAGTTCGGGCGCTGTGGCAGCGCTGTTTGAGTTAGCTTCCGTTGCCAATCGCACCGGCAGCAACCGCAGCTCGGGACAAATGAAGGCCTTAGGATCCCTGCTGGGTCTGTTGCAGCAAGATGCAGAGGTGTACTGGGATACTCCTACGCGCTATGTTTCCCGCGCATCCAATTTCGTCGTAGAGGTATTGGCTGATGCGACGCCAGACGACATTGCGCCGCTCCCCATGCCTGCCAACTTGGAGCCGATGCCTAAGGCAGAGATCGAGGCGCGTATCGCAGCCCGCGCGGCCGCCAAGGCGGCGCGCGACTTCGCCCAGGCCGACCGCATCCGCGCCGAGTTGCGCGAGGCCGGCATCGAGCTCGACGACAAACCGGGCGGCCTGACGCAATGGCGTCGGGCGTGAACCCCCTGGATACGCCCGCCATGTCCCCCGTAGATACCGAGATTCCCAAGCCGGATTATTGGGAAGCCGCCGTCGCCCACCTGATGCGGCGCGACCGCATCCTGAAAAAGATCATTCCCCAGCACCCCGAGGTCTGGCTGACGTCGCGCGGCACGCCGTTCGTGACACTGGCCCGCGCCATCATCGGCCAGCAGGTCTCGGCCAAGGCGGCCGACGCCGTCTGGGACAAGTTCCTGGAAGCCGCCGGCAAGCGTCCCACGCCGGTGGCGGTGCTGCGCGTCGGACTGGAAGGCCTGCGCGCGGCCGGCCTGTCGCAGCGCAAGGCCGAGTACGTGCTGGATCTGGCGGTGCATTTCGGCGAACGCCGGGTGCACCCCGAGAAATGGGCGGCCATGGACGACGAGGCCGTCATTTCGGAATTGACCGCCATCCGCGGCATCGGACGCTGGACGGCGGAGATGTTTTTGATTTTCAATCTGCAGCGGCCCGATGTTCTGCCGCTGGATGATCCTGGGTTGCTCAAGGCAATCTCGCTACACTATTTCAGCGGCGAGCCTGTCTCGCGCTTCGAGGCTCGCGAAGTCTCGTTGGCGTGGCAACCCTGGCGTACCGTGGCAACCTGGTATCTGTGGCGCAGTCTGGAACCGACGCCGGTCCAATACTGACGCAATCCAGGTCGCCCATCTACGGAACCACACTACATGCGCAATACATTTCTGGAATTTGAACAGCCGCTCGCCGAGCTTGAGAACAAGATCGAGCAGCTGCGCTATGTGCAGGCCGATTCGGCGGTGGACATCTCCGACGAGATCGGACGTCTGCAGCAGAAGAGCCAGTCGCTGGCCAAGGAGATCTACGCCAAGCTCACGCCCTGGCAGACGGCGCTGGTCGCCCGCCACCCCCAGCGCCCCTACACGCTGGACTACGTGCGCGAGATCTTCACCGACTTCCACGAACTGCACGGCGACCGCATGTACGCCGACGACCAGTCCATCGTGGGCGGCCTGGCGCGCTTCAACGGCACGCCCTGCATGGTGATCGGCCACCAGAAGGGCCGCGACACCAAGGAACGCGCCGCGCGCAACTTCGGCATGCCGCGTCCGGAAGGCTACCGCAAGGCCCTGCGCCTGATGCGCCTGGCCGAGAAGTTCGGCATCCCCGTGTTCACCTTCGTCGACACCCCGGGCGCCTATCCCGGCATCGGCGCCGAGGAACGCGGCCAGTCCGAAGCCATCGGCCACAACCTGTACGCCATGGCCGAACTGAAGGTGCCGGTGATCGTCACCATCATCGGCGAAGGCGGCTCGGGCGGCGCGCTGGCGATCGCCGTGGGCAACGCCGTGCTGATGCTGCAGTACGCGACCTACGCGGTGATCTCGCCCGAAGGCTGCGCCTCGATCCTGTGGCGCAGCGCTGACAAGGCGCCCGAGGCCGCCGAGGCGCTGGCCATCATCGCCCCGCGCCTGAAGGACCTGGGCCTGGTCGACCGCGTCATCAACGAACCCGTGGGCGGCGCGCACCGCGATCCGCGCGTCATGGCGCGCCTGCTGCGCCGCGCGCTCGGCGACGCCCTGCGCCAGCTGCAGGGCATGACGCCCGAGCAGCTCGTGGAACAGCGCGTGCAACGCCTGCTGTCCTACGGCGCCTTCCAGGAAGTGCGCGCCTGAGCGAAGCGCGCGCGCCGGCCTTGGCCGGCGCCGCGGCCGCTTCCGGCCCGCGCCCGCCGCCATGACTTCCCCGTTCCCCGCGTCCGCCTCGACCGTCGCGGGGAACGCCTTTCCCCATCCCGTCTCGCCTGACCTGGCCGCGGCCCTGCGCCGCGCCCTGCATGCCCTGCCGCGACCGCCCGGGCGTTTCGCCGTGGCCGTCAGCGGCGGCGCCGACTCGGCCATGCTGGCGCTGCACGCGGCTGCGGTGGCACGGGAGCAGGGGGGCGGCGTGGTGCTGTTGCATGTGCATCACGGCCTGCAGGCGGCCGCCGACGGCTGGCGCGACCGGGTCGAGGACCTGGCGGGCCTGCTGGGGGCGCCGCTGCGGCAGGCCCGCGTCGAGGTCGACGCGGCCGGCGGCAAGGGCATCGAGGCCGCCGCCCGCGACGCCCGCTACGCCGCGCTGGCGCGGCTGGCGCACGAGGAATGCATCGGCCTGGTCCTGCTGGCGCACCATCGCAACGACCAGGCCGAGACCGTGCTGCTGCGCCTGCTGCGCGGCACCGGGCTGGCCGGCATGGCGGCCATGGCGCCGCTCAAATCGCGCGATGGATTGACCTATCTGCGGCCGTGGCTGGATCAGGATCGGGCGACGATCCTGCGGGCCGCGCAGGCATTCGCCGACGCCACCGGCTGGCAGCCGGTGCAGGACCCGACCAATGCCGATCCCCGCTACACCCGCGCCGCGCTGCGCGAACTGCTGGCGCCGGTGCTGGATGCGCGCTGGCCCGGCTGGCGCGCCATCGTCGCCCGCCATGCGCGCCACATGGCCGAAGCCAACGAGATCCTGGACGAGGTGGCGCGCGCCGACTTCGCCGCGCTGGAGCCGGACGCCGATGGCGCCAGCTTTTCGCTGGCGGCGTGGCGGCGGTTGTCGCCGGCGCGCCAGGCGCACGTGCTGCGCCACTGGATGGGGCTGCAGGGCGCCCGCATGCCGACCGAGGCGCGCCTGAACGACCTGCTGCGCCAGCTGCGCGGCCTGCACAGCCTGGGGCACGATCGCCAGTTGCGGGTCGAACAGGCCGGCCACGTGGTGCGCTGCCATCGCGGGCGGGTGTGGATCGAGCCGCGCCCGGATCCGCAAACGCCGGCGTCACGCTAGCGCAAAAGGTGGGGGCGCCCGGCGCCGGCAGGCGCCGCGCGCAGGGAAATCCGCGGCTGGCGCCGTCGAATTCTGGCCAAAACGACAGTTTTCCGGAAAAAACGACCGTTCCATGGAAAGAAAATTCCATGGCCTGCGCAAATTTTTACCGTCGGGATAGAATATGAGGTTTTGCCCGCCCCCACTCTTGCGGCGGGTCCCCAGCCAGAGTACGAGATGTCCCTGATCGTTCATAAATATGGCGGTACTTCGATGGGCTCGGTCGAGCGCATCAGGAACGTGGCGCGACGCGTCGCGAAGTGGCACACTGCCGGCCACCAGGTTGTCGTGGTGCCGTCGGCCATGGCAGGCGAAACCAATCGCCTGCTGGGCCTGGCGCGCGAAATCACGCCCCAGCCCGACGCGCGCGAGCTCGACATGATCGCCGCCACCGGCGAGCAGGCCAGCAGCGGCCTGTTGGCCATCGCGCTGCAGGCCGAAGGCGTCGCCGCCCGCAGCTACGCGGGCTGGCAGGTGCCGGTGCGCACCGATTCGTCGTTCACCAAGGCCCGCATCACCTCGATCGACGACGCCCGCATCCGCGCCGACCTCGACGCCGGCCGCGTGGTCATCGTCACCGGCTTCCAGGGCGTGGACCCGGACGGCCACATCACCACCCTGGGCCGCGGCGGCTCCGACACCTCGGCCGTGGCCGTGGCGGCGGCGCTCAAGGCCGACGAATGCCTGATCTACACCGATGTGGATGGCGTCTACACGACCGATCCGCGGGTGGTGCCCGAAGCGCGCCGCATGGCCGTCGTTTCCTTCGAGGAAATGCTGGAAATGGCCTCGCTGGGCTCCAAGGTCCTGCAGATCCGCTCGGTCGAATTCGCCGGCAAATACCGTGTGCCGACGCGGGTGCTGTCCTCGCTGACCGACCCGCTCATCCCGCTCGACGAAGAAATGTGTTCGGGCACGCTGATTACTTTTGAGGAAGACGAAAAAATGGAAGCCGCCGTTGTCTCCGGCATCGCCTTCAGCCGCGACGAAGCCAAAATCACCCTGCTGGGTGTTCCCGACAAACCCGGCATCGCCTTCTCGATCCTGGGCCCGGTCGCCGCCGCCAACATCGACGTCGACATGATCGTGCAGAACCAGTCCGTGGCCGGCACCACCGATTTCTCGTTCACCGTGAACCGCAACGAGTTCGCGCGCGCCGTCGACCTGCTCAAGCGCGAAGTCATCCCCGCCGTGGGCGCGCGCGAACTGTCGACCGACGAGAAGGTCGCCAAGGTCTCGATCGTCGGCATCGGCATGCGCTCGCACGTGGGCGTCGCCAGCCTGATGTTCCAGACCCTGTCGCAAGAGGGCATCAACATCCAGATGATCAGCACCAGCGAAATCAAGACCTCGGTGATCATCGACGACAAGTACATGGAACTGGGTGTGCGCGCCCTGCACAAGGCCTTCGGCCTGGACCAGGCGCCCGCCACCAAGCTCTGAACGGAACGGACGCGACACGTTTTTTTCCCGCCCGCGGCCCTGTTGCAGGCAACGGTGTAAAAAGTCGTGCTAGAATCTCGTTCTCTTCGGAGATGTGCCCGAGAGGCTGAAGGGGCTCCCCTGCTAAGGGAGTATGTGGCTAAAAACTGCATCGTGGGTTCGAATCCCACCATCTCCGCCAGATTTCCAGCCTGGCCTGCCAGGCTGGTAAGAAACCCGCAGAACGCAAGTTCTGCGGGTTTTTTCTTGGGCATTCCTGTTCTTGGGCAGCTTTGCGGATACCTCCGCACCCCAAGGCGCTGGCACGGCTTTCGGATATGCGGCGTGCGTTCGGCCCGGTCCGAAGATCTACAGACTGTCCGGCTCCGGCGGCGAGGATGCCGCATCGACCTGCTCGATCATCAGCCCGCGCGTGACCACGCCTTCCTGGATCGGCTGGTTGCCGAAGTACGTAAAGGCCAGGTAGATCGTGATGGCGCAACCGACCACCGCCAGGAACGGCCCGGCCATCAGGAACCACGGCCAGGGTTCGCGGTACCAGGGCTTGGCCATCGGTGGCACGGCAACAGGGGCGGTATTCATCGTC
>NZ_QHHO01000040.1:432541-462794 GCF_003184165.1 Achromobacter sp. RW408 | reverse complement strand
GTGGCCATCATGGCGGGGCTCCTCGGGGAGGCGGTTGTTGTCGTTGCAGCCATTCTTCCCCGGCGCCGATATCGAAGTCCTCACGCAAACTTAAAATAAATGTGATAACTCGCCGGCCATGGATTGGCGACAATAGCGCTGCCGGGGGCGGATCGCCCGCGCCCGGCGCTGTCCGCGGCCCCGGCCGCCACCCTTGCACCGAGCCCCTATGGATACGCCCCGCCGCGTCCTGATCGTCGAAGACGACGCCCACATCGCCGAATTGCTGCGCCTGCACCTGCGTGACGAGGGCTATGCCGTCGAGCACGCCGCCGACGGCAACGAAGGCATGCGCCGGCTCGAAGAGGGCGGCTGGGACGCGCTGGTGCTGGACCTGATGCTGCCCGGCATCGACGGCCTGGAAATCTGCAAGCGCGCCCGCGCCATGACGCGCTACACCCCGATCATCATCACCAGCGCCCGCTCCAGCGAGGTGCACCGCATCCTCGGCCTGGAACTGGGCGCCGACGACTACCTGGCCAAGCCGTTCTCGATGCTGGAGCTGGTGGCGCGGGTGCGCGCGCTGCTGCGCCGCACCGAGGCGCTGGAGCGCAACGCCCGCATCGACGCCGGCAGCCTGCGCCAGCACGGCGTGGCCATCGACCCGATCGCCCGCACCGCCTCGGTCGACGAGCGCCGGCTGGAGCTGACGCCGCGCGAGTTCGACCTGCTGCATTTCTTCGCCCGCAATCCGGACAAGGTGTTCTCGCGGCTCGACCTGCTGAACCAGGTCTGGGGCTACCAGCACGAGGGCTACGAGCACACCGTCAACACCCACATCAACCGGCTGCGCACCAAGATCGAGGCCGATCCGTCCAATCCGCAGCGCATCCTGACGGTCTGGGGGCGTGGCTACAAGTTCGCGGCGGCGCCGGGCGCGCCGGCGGAGCCGACGCCATGAAGCGCCTGACCCTGACCCAGCGCCTGTCGGCCGTGTTCGCCTTGCTGCTGCTGGCTTGCTGCGGCGCGTCGGCCTGGCTGCAGATCTCGGCCAACCTGCGCTACGAACAGGAAGTGGTGCAGCGGCTGTCCAGCGGCCTGGCGCAGCACATCGCCGGCACCAACGAGCTGATGGACGCCAATGGCTGGAAGCCGGAGGCGGTGCGCTCGCTGTTCTCGATGCTGATGATGGTGAATCCGGCGGTCGAGGTCTACCTGCTGGACAACGACGGCCGCATCGTCGGCGACGCGGCGCCGCCCGGGCAGATCAAGCGCGACCGCGTGGATCTGGCGCCGGTGCGCCGCTTCCTGGCGGGCGGGGCGCTGCCGATCGCGGGCGACGATCCGCGCCACCTGGATACCGCCAAGGTGTTCTCGGCCGCCCCGGTGCGCGTGGCGGGGCGCGAGCAGGGTTATGTCTATGTGGTGCTGCAAGGCCAGGCGCACGACGCGCTGGCCATGGCGGCCTCGCGCAGCGCGGTGCTGCGCACCACCCTGTGGTCGATCGCGCTGGTGGCCTTGCTGGGCCTGGTGGCGGGCCTGGCGGCATTCGGCCTGATCACGCGGCCGCTGCGGGGGCTGACGCGCGCGGTGCGAGCCTTCGGCGACGACGGCGGCCGCGCGCTGGCCGCGCTGGAAAAGCCGGCCGACGCCGCCGATACCAGCGGCGACGAGATCTCGCTGCTGCGCCGCAGCTTCGTGCAGATGGGACGGCGCATCTCCGAGCAGTGGCGCGAACTGACACGCCAGGACCAGCAGCGGCGCGACCTGGTGGCGAACATCTCGCACGACCTGCGCACGCCGCTGACCTCGCTGCACGGCTATCTGGAAACGCTGCGGCTCAAGGACGAAACGCTGGACGCGGCCGAGCGCCGCCGCTACCTGGATATCGCGCTGGCGCAGAGCCGCAAGGTCGGCCGGCTGGCGCAGGAACTGTTCGAGCTGGCGCGGCTGGAGTCCGGGCTGGTGCGGCTGGAGCCTGAAACGTTCTCGCTGCCCGAGCTGGCGCAGGATGTGATCCAGAAATTCGAATTGGCCGCCGAGGCGCGCCAGCAGCGGCTTACCACCGCCATCGACCAGGAACTGCCGCCGGTGCGCGCCGACCTGGGCATGATCGAGCGGGTGCTGACCAATCTGCTGGACAATGCCATCCGCCACACGGCCCCGGGCGGGCGCATCGAGCTGCGCCTGGGCGCGGCGCGCGGCGGCGTGCAGGTGCGGGTCAGCGACAACGGCGCGGGCATTCCCGAAGCCTTGCGCGCCGGCCTGTTCACCCGCGCCTCGGTGCTGGCCAACGGGCCGCGCGATGGCGGCGGGCTGGGGCTGGTGATCGTGCACCGCATCCTGCAACTGCACCACAGCGACATCCGGCTGGTGGAGCGGCCCGAGCCCGGCGCGGTATTCGAGTTCGACCTGCCGGCGGCGCGCTGAGCCGACGCCGCCCGACGGCGACCTCCGCTAAGGCTGCCGAGGCCGCGGCGGGCCGCCGTCGGGGGTTGCCGCGCCGGCGGGCGCCGGCAGGCGCCGCACCGTGCCTCGCGCGGCGTCGACCTCCAGCCAGTCGCCGCTGGCCACCTGGCGCAGGATGCCCTGCACGTTGACCACGGCCGGTATGCCGAACTCGCGCGCGACGATGGCGCCGTGCGACAGGTAGCCGCCGGCCTCCATGACCACCGCTCCGGCGCGCAGGAACAGCGGCGTCCAGGCCGGATCGGTGGAGGGCGCCACCAGGATGGCGCCGGCCGGCATCGCCAGCGCCGCGTGCGGATCCTGGGCGACGAAGGCGGGGCCCTGCGCCCGGCCGCTGGCGACCGGCGTGCCGCGCCAGGAGCCGTTGCCACCGACCGGCGCGGCGGGCGCGACCACCGGGGGCGCCTCGCCGTATTCGACGATCACGTCGCGATCGGGCGCTTCGGCCCACGCCGCCAGGCGCGCGCGCCGGTCGGCGGCGCGGCGCGCGGCGGCCGCGGGGGCGAGACGGCCCGCGGCGAGCGCGAAGATCTCTTCGGCGGTCAGGTGGAAGATGTCGTCGGCGGCCGCCAGGCCGTCCGCGCCACGCATGCGCGTGCCCAGCTCCAGCGCGCTGCGGCGCGCCGCCGCCAGGTACGCCACCAGCACGCTGCGCGCGGCTTCGCGCTGGGCGCCTTCGCGGCGCGCGGCCGCCAGCAGCTTCGCGGCCAGCGGACGTTGCCACCAGGGCAGGGCGGCGCGCACGGCGTGCCATGCCTGGCGCGCGGCCCGTTCCTGGCGGGCGCGCAGCGCCGCGGGGTCGGCGCCGATCAGGTTCAGCACGCTGTCCAGCAGGTAGTCGGGCGCTTCGCGCCAGCGCGGATTGCGCAGGTAGGTTTCGTACACCGCGCGATGGCCGTAGCGCCCCAGGAACTCCGCCAGCGCCTGGCGGAAGGCGCTGTCCGGCGGCAGGCGCCTGGCCCAGGCGGCGCCATCGCGGCCCGGCTCGCGCAGCCAGGCCAGGGTATGCGGTTCGCGCGCCGCCCGTTGCGCCAGCGCCATCAGGTCATAGCTTTGGGCCGCCGTCACGCTGGGTTCGCCGCCGGCCATCAGCGCCGCGGTCAGCGCATGGCCTTGGCCGGGACGGGCGCGTTCCACCCATTCCAGCAGTTTGGACAGGGCGCCGCCGCCCGAGCCTTGCAGGAAGAACAGGTCGTCGGCGGCGGCCACGGTGCGGAATTGCTCCAGCAGGCGCGCGCCCAGCGCCGCGCTGTCGGCCGGCGGCGTTTCATCCAGCCAGGCCCGCGCCCGCGCGAACTGGCGCGGCAGGTCGGCGTCGGCGCGGCGCCGCAGCGGCCCGGCCCGGCGCAGATAGCGCAGCATGCGCAGTGCGTGGCGCCAGCGCTGCGCCAGGCCGGGCGCGGGCACCTGGATCTCGGGCTGCGGGCCGCCCAGCAGCGCGTTCATGGCGCTCGGGGCGATGCCGAGCGCATCGTGGCCGACCCACTGGATCACGGAGGCGTCCAGGTAGACGCGGCCGTCGAACATTGCCGCCAGGCGCGCGCCCGGCAGCGTGCGGTAGCCGCTCAGTTCGAAGCCGCGAGTCAGCATGCGCTCGGCCATCAGGCGGCCGCCGTCCCATTCCAGCGCGGACATGGGCAAAGGCAGCACTTCGCGGGTATTGCCGCGCGACCAGTAGGAAGGTTGCGATTGCAGGCCGGGGTAGGTGTGGCGCGCCATGGCGGTGACGGGCCGGGCCTGCACGATCCAGAAATCCTGGCCGTCGTGGACCCATTCCACGTCGTAAGGGGCGCCGGAATAGTCCAGGGCGCGGGCGGCGTCGCGCGCCAGGGCGGCCAGCGCGTCCACCTGCGCGGGCGTCAGAACGGGCTGCGCTGCCCGCGCCGCCGACTGTTCCCCCAGTTGTGTGCCGCCGCCGGCAGCGGGCAGGGTGGCGCGGCGTTTGGCGCCGATGCGTTGGCGGGCCAGGAGCCAGGCCAATTGACGGGCATCCGCGTGCAAGTGGTATTCGTCACCCTCGGCCTGGCCGCCCACCAGGGATTCGCCCAGGCCCCAGTTGGCGTGGATCACCATGCGATCGAGGCGGCCGCCGAGCGGGTCGCAGGTGAAGGCGATGCCGGAGGACGTGGCGGGCAGCAGGGGCATGACCACCACGGCCATGGGGCGTTCTTCGGCTTGCAGGCCGAGGCGCTGGCGGTAGGCGTCCGCCTGCGGCGACCAGGCCGAGTCCCAGATGTGTCGCACGGCGTCGACGGCCGCCGCCGCGCCGCGCACGTTCAGGCACGACAGATGGATGCCGGCGAACGATGCGGTGCGCGCGTCTTCCTGGGGCGACGAGGAGCGCAGCGCCAGGGGCAGGTCGAGCCAGCCGCGCTGGCGCAGGGCCTCGTGCAGCGCCTGCGCCAGCGTGTCGGCCACGGGCTCGCCGGGGCGTCGCGCGAGGCTGGCGGACGCCGCCAGCACGAAGCCCGGCGGCACCGGAACCCCGAGGTGCGCCATGCGCGCCAACTGCCAGCCCTTGCCGCCCGCGCCCGCGACGCCAGCCTCGCGGGCGGCGGCCCAGTCCAGGATGGCCGCGGTGGTCACGCGGCGCTCCCGGATGGCGCCGCGCCTTGCAGGAACAATGAAAGCAGCGCATCGAATTCGCGCCGCAGGCTGGCGCCGGGCAGGTCGAGCCAGCGCAGCAGCGCGCCCAGGTGCAGGAACTGCAGTTGGTGCGTGAGCAGGTCGGCAGGCAGGTCGGCACGCAATTGGCCCGCCTGCTGCCCTTGCGTGATGAGGCTGTGGAACAGCGTCTGCAAGCCGCTGCGCGGCGAGCGGCCGTCGCCCTGGGCGTCGGGGCGCAGGGTCGACAGGCGGTAACGCAGGTAGGGCGCGAGATAGGCGCGGTTGGCTTCGGACCAATGCGCGGAGGCGTGCAGGACACGCCTGAGCCGCGCGGCAAAGCCGGGCACCGTGCGCAGCCTGGGCAGCAGGTCCACCATGCTGGCGGCCAGCTCGGCGTGGAAGCGGTGCGCCAGCAGGGCTTCCTTGACCGGGAAATGGTTGTACAGCGTGCCCTTGGAAACGTCCGCCTGGGCCGCGATCTGCTCCATGGTGACGACCTCGTAGCCCAGGGTCTCGAACAGGCGGTAGGCGGTCTGGGACAGATGGTCCAGCGTCTGTTGGCGCTTGCGCTCGCGCAGGCCGGGGGCAGGGGAGTCGTGCGGATCGGCGAGGGACATGGGGCGGGAAATTATTGAACGAAAAATAAGATTATACGTCGTTCAATAATTTTCCCGGCCCCGTATGAAGGGGGCAGCCGCGGGCCGGCCGGTCAGGCCGCCGTCGGCATCCTGCCGTTCAGCAGGTAGTCCATCAGCTCGCGCACGCTGCGCATGGCGTCGCCGAACGGCAGCTTGGAGGCGCCCCGGAAGAACAGGCCGCGGCTGACTTCGCCGCGCATGGCGGCGGCCAGCTTCAGGTCGATGCAGAACTGGCCGAAGCGCGCGATGCCGTCGCGCAGTCCGCACTGCGTCAGGCAGTCCATGCGCTGGCTGCAGCGGCGCGCGTCGCAGCGGGTGTTTTCCTGCAGCGTCTTTTCCTGGCGCAGGTAGCGCGTCAGCCAGGGCGTCGGCACGGCGCGGGCCGGCAGGCCGGCGACGCTGGTGAATTCGGCCAGATTGTCGGGGTCGGCTTCCATCAGCACGCGCTTGAAATTCTCGTGCGCGTCGCCTTCCCGGGTCACGGCGAAGGCCGTGCCGACCTGCACGCCGTCGGCGCCGTTGCCGAGCCAGTGGCGTACCTGTTCATGGCTGCCGACGCCGCCGGCCACGATCAGGCGCGGGGCGTCGCGGCCCAGTTGCAGGTCCTGGAACAACTGGCGGCATTCGGCCAGCACGCGCTTGAAGTCGAAGCGTTCATCGTGGATGTCGTCCAGGCGGGCCGCGCCCAGGTGGCCGCCGGCGTAGCCGGGGTGCTCGATGACCACGGCGTCGGCCATGCGGCCTTTCTTCATCCATTTCTTCAGCACCGCCGCCACGCCGCGCGCTTCGGACAGGATCGGCACCAGGGCCACCTTGGGATAGTCGGCGGTCATGTCGGGCAGGTCCAGCGGCAGGCCGGCGCCCATGACGATGGCCTGGGCGCCGCTTTCGCAGGCCTGGCGCACCAGCGCGGGATGGTCGCGCACCGCCTTCATGACGTTCACGGCCACCACGCCGCGCCCCTGCGCGGTGTCGAGCGCGGCGCGCACTTCACGGTCCAGGGCCACCAGGTTGGCGTTGTCGATCTGCTCGCGGTCGCGGCAGTCCTCGGTCTGCTCGATCAGGTCCGGATGGTGATGGCGCAAGTCCACACTGGCAATGGTGCCGACCGCGTTCTGGCTGGCGACCGCGCCGGCCAGGCGATGGGCGGATACGCCGACGCCCATGCCGCCCTGGACGATGGGCAGCAATTCGCGTCCGGCGAGTGTGAGGGATTTGAACCACGTCATGAAATGGGAGCCTTTATTGGGAACAGTGGCTCCGAGGCTAGAGCAAGGCATGCCGCGCCGCCTTGCGCGGGATCAAGCGGGCGGGGGAAAGCGGGGGGGATGAAGGCGCCGCGCCCGGACGCGGTCGCCGCGAAAGCAAAAAAGGGGCGGAGCACGGCGGCTCCGCCCCTTGCCGCCGGTGAATCACGCCACCAGCTTGACCAGCGCCGGCACCGTCAGCACGGCGGTGTAGTAGCCCATGAACTGCACGCCGGTGTTAAAGCCGAACAGGCGCGACAGCAGGCCGCCGAACAGGCCCATGGTCAGGATCACCAGCAGGCCCAGGAACTGGCCTTCCCACACGCTGATCACGATGATCAGGCCGACGAAGGTGGCGATGATGGCCTCGTGGCTGACCTTGCGCGACACGAACAGCGCGGCGCGGCGCGCGAAGTTCATGGCGAACGGATACGACACGATCGCCGCCAGCAGCACCGCCAGCATGCCGTAGCCCAGGAACTCCCAGTGGTTCAGCAGGTTGTGCAGGTTGTGGGTCTGGCCGCTGGCCGCGTCCACCGTGAAGCGCGGCGGGGCGTTGAACAGCGGCGCGGCCGGACCGGCGGCCACCGGGCTGAGCGGCAGGCCGAAAGCGATCAGCGGGATCAGGGCCTCGGCGATGTAGGTGGCCTCGGTGACGCCGTTGCGCGCGCTCAGCACCGTGGTCAGGCGGTGATAGGCGTGCTTGACGCGCGAGCCCACCAGTTCGCCCAGCACCACCGTCATCGCCACCGGGCTGAACACGAAGGTGGCGCTGGAGATGGTGGCGGTGGCCAGGGTCCAGCGGGTCTGGATGCGGTCCATCACCTTGAGCGGGTTGGGGAAGTAGCCCGACCAGCCCTTGACGTCCGGCGCCAGCGAGAACGTGCGCACCTTGTCGCGCATCATTTTGGCGCGGCCCTGCGGCGCGATCACGGTGAACAGGTCCGCGATCAGCGGGCCGATGGCGATGCCCAGGAAGTAGCTGATGCTGAGCTTGACGCCGTACTTGGCGGTCAGGCTCTGCAGCGCCACGATCACCACCACGAACGGCACCAGCAGCGCCACCGCGGCCCAGCGGCCAGCCGAGAAGTAGGCGATCAGCACCGCCGCGGCCAGGAAGATCCACGGCGCCGACTTGGTGATGGCGCCGCCGAACGGCGCCAGCAGCACGGCGAACAGCACCGCCAGCGGCACCGCCACGAAGGCGGCGACGATGGCGCCCGACACCATCTTGCGCAGCGCGATGTGCGGCACGCCGAGCTTGCGCAGCATGTTGGCGTCCTGCAGCAGCGGCGTGGCCAGCGTGTCGCCGGGGATGCCCAGCAGCGCCGTCGGCACCGCGTGGGTCATGTGCTTGGCCACCGCGCCGGCCAGGAAGAAGGTGAAGACGCCGGCGGGCGGCACGCCCAGCAGCACCACCAGCAGCGTCAGCGGCGCCAGCGTGGTGGTCTCGTCGGTGCCGGACACCAGGCCGATGGCGGCGAACACCACCGCGCCCAGGAGGCCCATGCCGGCGGCCACCATGATCTGTTCAAGCAACACGGGATCGCTCATGCCGGCACCTCTTCACGCAAGTTTTGCGGCCGGCCCTGCGGCGCCGGCGCCGCGGCGGGCGCGGCGAACAGCTCGTACAGGTCCAGTTCCTTCAGCTCCTTGACCACCGCGGGCGGCAGGTCGGCCAGCGTGCCCAGGCCGCCCGGTTGCGCGGCCAGTTCGGCCAGCACCTCGGCGCGCCAGGCCGGATCGTGCGAGGCGCTGTGCTCGACCACTTCGCGCTTGGGCGGGAACAGGCGGGCGCAGATCACGCCCGCCAGCACGCAGCCGGCCAGCCCGGCCAGCATGGCGTAGGCATGCGCCAGTTCGGGCGAGGCGACCTTGTCGCGCAGCCAGCCGCTGGCGGCGTAGAAGCCCGCCACGCTGACGGCGATGCCGATGGCGATGGCCCACGCCAGGTGGCGCAGGTCGACCGTGTCGTTCCATACTTCGGCCAGGCGTCCGGCGGACGCCTTGCTGTCTCTTTCCATGTCTGTCTCCTTGATGGACGGGCGGCGCGGGAGGTTCCCGGCGCCGCCTCTGTTCTTGTGCGGCCGGCGTGCCTGCGCCGGCCGTTCCGCGCCGTCAGGCCGGTTTCCGCAATTCCTCCAGCAGCGCCAGCGCGCGGTCGGCGCGCACGTCCTTTTCCTCGGCCATGCGGCGGGCCAACTGGTCGACTTCGGCGCCCACCGCGCCCACCGTCAGCGCGATGTTGCGCGCGTGCAGCGCCATGTGGCCGCGCTGGATGCCCTCGGTGGCCAGGGCGCGCAGCGCGCCCAGGTTCTGCGCCAGGCCCACGGCCACGGCGATCTCGCCCAGTTCCTGGGCCGAGCGCACCGCCATGATCTTGAGCGCCAGCCGCGCCAGCGGATGGGTCTTGGTGGCGCCGCCCACCAGGCCCACCGGCATCGGCATTTCCAGCGTGCCGACCAGGGCGCCGCTGGCGTCCTTTTCCCAATGCGTCAGCGAGGTGTAGCGGCCGTCGCGGCAGGCGTAGGCATGGGCGCCAGCCTCGACCGCGCGCCAATCGTTGCCGGTGGCGACGATGACCGGGTCGATGCCGTTCATGATGCCCTTGTTGTGGGTGGCGGCGCGGTACGGGTCGGTGGCGGCGAACACGTAGGCGTCCAGCACGCCCTCGATGATCTCGGCGCCGCTGCGGTCCTTGGTGTCGAGCGTTTGCGGCGTCAGGCGCACGCGGGCCCGCGACAGGCGCAGGTCGGCCAGGTTGGACAGGATGCGCAGCCGCACCGTGCCGCCGGTGATCTCCTCGACCAGCGGCGCCACGGCCTCGGCCATGGTGTTGACGGTGTTGGCGCCCATGGCGTCGCGCACGTCGACGATCAGGTGCAGCACCAGCATCGGGCCGCGCGGCGTGTCGGCGAACACGTGCGCCTCGATGTCCTGGCAGCCGCCGCCCAGGCCGATCAGCACCTGGTCGCGGCTGTTGGCCAGCTTGACGATGCGCTCGCGCTCGCGCAGCAGGGCGACGCGCGCGCCGTGCGGATCGGTCAGGCCCAGCACCTGCACCTGGGCGCGCATCAGCGGCCGGGTGCTGGAGGTTTCGAAGCCACCATTCTCGCGCGCCAGCTTGGCCATGAACGAGGCGGCCGCCACCACCGACGGTTCTTCCACCGCCATCGGCACCAGCACGTCGCGGCCGTTGACCTGGAAGTTGCCGGCCACGCCCAGCGGCAGCTCGAAGGCGCCGATGACGTTCTCGATCATGCCGTCGGCGCGGTCCAGGCCCAGCGCGCCCGGTTCGGCCAGTTGCTGGCGTTCCTCGGGCGTCAGGCCGGCCGCGTCGGCGATGGCGGCGAGGCGTTGGGCGGGGGTGAGGGCGCGGAAGTTGGGCAGGCGTGAATCGGCCACCATGGCATGTGTCTCCATCGGAAATCTAAGAATTGGGTGGCCAGATTCTAGGTAAACTGTACCGGCATTCAGAGGTACAGTTTGGGCGAACAGTACCATCGCACTGCACCAATTTTCGACTTTTTCCCGCTGGAAACCACGCCGTGGACGCCGATAACTCCCCGGGCCGCGCCCCGCGCGCCGCGCCCATCGCCGAAAGCCTGGCGCGCCTGATCGGGCGCCAGATCGCCGAGGGCGTCTACCGCCCGGGCGATAAATTGCCATCGCTGCGCGAGCTGGCGCAATTGCACCGCTACGCCAAGAACACCGTGGTGGTGGCGTTCGAGATGCTGGTGGCGCGCGGGCTGGTGGAACCGCGCCGCGGCTCGGGCTTCTACGTGCTCGATACCGGACCGGCGCGGCGCGCCGCCGACGAGGAGCCGGGCCAGTTGAGCCGCGCCATGGACATCGTCTGGCTGATGCGCGAGCAGCTCAAGACCCAACCAGACGCCATCGCCGCCGGCGACGGTTTCCCGCCGGTGGAATGGCTGGCCGACATGCGCATGGACCGCTATCACCAGAAGGTGGTGCGCACCGGCCTGGGCACGCTGTTCCGCTATGGCAGCCGCTTCGGCTACGCGCCGCTGCGCGAGAGCCTGGTGCGCAAGCTGGGCGACGTCGGCATCAGCGCGGCGCCGTCGCAACTGGTGTTGACGCACGGCGCCAACGAGGCCATGGACCTGGTGATCCGCTACTTCCTGCCGCCGGGCGCGGCGGCGCTGGTGGACGATCCGGGCTACTACCCGCTGTTCGGCAAGCTCAAGCTGGCGGGCGTGCGCATGCTGGGCGTGCCGCGCCTGGCGGACGGGCCTGACCTGGCGGCGCTGGAGGCCTTGTTGCAGCGCGAGAAGCCGCGCCTCTTTTTCACCCAGTCGCTGGCGCACAATCCCACTGGTTCGGACATCTCGCCGGCCAAGGCCTACAAGCTGCTGCAGCTGTCCGAGCGCTACAACCTGATCGTGGTGGAGAACGACCCGCTGGCCGACTTCAAGCCGACCTCGGCGGTGCGGCTATCGGCGCTGGATCAGCTGGAACGCACGGTCTACATCGGCAGTTTCTCGAAGTCGTTCTCGGCGGCCTTGCGGGTCGGCTTCATCGCCTGCGGCGCGGGCCTGGCCAGCGATCTGGCGGACCTGAAGGCGCTGGTGCACGTCAGCAGTTCGGAATACTGCGAGCGCATGGTCGACGTGATGCTGCGCGACGGCCACTACGAACGCCATCTGGTGCGCCTGCGCCAGCGGCTGGAGGCGGCCACCGGCGACGCGCTGCGGGTGCTGGATTCGCTGGGCGCCGAGGTCTACGCGCGGCCCACCAGCTCGCTGTACCTGTGGTCGGCGTTTCCGGGCGTGGACAATTCGCTGGCGCTGGCCCAGGACCTGATGCCCGAGAAGGTCATCATGGCGCCGGGCCGGGTGTTCAGCGTCGACCCGACCGCCGTGTCGCCGTGGTCGCGCTGCAATGTGGGCGCGGTGGCGTCGCCGCGCTTTCACGCGGCGCTGGCGGCGCGCCTGGGACGCGCCAGCGCTCAGCGGTAGGCGAATTCCTCGAACCAGCCGCGCAGCAAAGCCTGTGCCTGCGTGCCCAGCAGCCGCGCCGGCGGCGTGCTGGGGCAGCTGCGCGCGCCCTGCACCGCGAAGCGCTTGACGCCGCGCCGCGCCAGTTCGCGCGCCAATCCGAGCAACCGGGTCTCGTCGAGCCAGTCGGGATGCCAGGTGATGCGGCATTCGAAATCCACGCCGGCCGTCAGCAACTGCGTCAGGCAGGCCTGCGCCGGGCGGTGCGAATCGCGCCGGCCGGTGATGTCGTCATAGCCCTGCGCGTCGGCCTTGATGTCCAGGCCGACCCAGTCCAGGTAGCGCAGCACGTCGGCCAGCCGCAGCGGATAGATGCCGGCCGTGTGCAGGCCGATGCGATAGCCCATGCGCCGCGCCTCGCGGATCATCGACGGCAGGCGCGGTTCGCTCAGCGGTTCGCCGCCCGAGAACACCACGGCGTCCAGCAGCCCCTGGCGGTTGTCGAGGAAGGCGCGCACGTCGCGCCAGTCGTAGCGCGCGTTGCGCGTCTGCAGTTCGGGGTTGTGGCAGTAGTGGCAGCGCCACGGACAGCCGGCGATGAAGATGACGGCGGCCAGCGTGCCGGGCCAGTCCACGGTGGAAAACGGCGTCAGCCCGCCCACCGCCGGGGAATGGCGCGGCAGCGGCTGGGCCGCCGGCCGCGGCGGCGCGGCATAGGCCATGCGCGGTGGGTGGCGGGCGGGGGCGGCCTTGCGGCCGCCGGCCGCTTCAGGCACGTTGTTCGACGAAGAAGCGGCGTTCATTGAATTCGCCTTGTTTGCCGGTATTGAAGGAAGACACGGGGCGGTGGTAGCCCATGACGCGGGTCCAGACTTCGCAGCGCACGCGCTGGCTGTCGTCCAGGCGCAGCGCCTGCGGGGCGGCGGCTTCGGGAGAGATCACGGTTTGCATAACGGCTCCTTGGGGAAAGGCCGGGCGGGGATCGCCCGGGGAAAAAAGCGGTCGACAGCGGCGGTCAGGCCGGCGCGCAGCAAGACGCCTGCCTGGCCAGCAATTCGGCGTCGCACTTCGGGCAGAACTCGTGGTGCCCGGCCAGATAGCCGTGGTTCGGGCAGATCGAGAACGTCGGCGTGACGGTGATGTACGGCAGCCGGAAATTCGACAGCGCGCGCCGCACCAGTTCCTTGCACGCGCTGGCCGACGACACGGCCTCGTTCATGTACAGGTGCAGCACGGTGCCGCCGGTGTACTTGCCCTGCAGCGCTTCCTGCAGGGCCAGCGCCTCGAACGGATCGTCGGTGTGGCCCACCGGCAGCTGGCTGGAGTTGGTGTAGTAGGGCTGGGCCTCGGTGCCCGCCTGCAGGATGCCGGGGTAGCGCTTGCGGTCTTCGCGGGCGAAGCGGTAGGTGGTGCCTTCGGCGGGCGTGGCCTCCAGGTTGTAGAGGTGCCCGGTCTCTTCCTGGAACTCGGTCATGCGCGCCCGCACCCGATCCAGCAGGCGCACCGCCAGCGCATGGCCGGCCGGCGTGGTGACGTCCTCGGCGTCGCCGCTGAAGTTGCGGATCATCTCGTTGATGCCGTTCACGCCCAGCGTGCTGAAGTGGTTGCGCAGCGTGCCGAGGTAGCGCCGCGTGTACGGGTACAGCCCCTGGTCGATGTAGCGCTGCACCACCTTGCGCTTGGTTTCCAGCACGTCGCGGCCCAGGCCCAGCAGGTGATCCAGGCGCGCCATCAGCGCGGCCTCGTCGCCGCGGCAGGTGTGGCCCAGGCGGGCGCAGTTGACGGTCACCACGCCCACCGACCCGGTCTGCTCGGCCGAGCCGAACAGGCCGTTGCCGCGCTTGAGCAGTTCGCGCAGGTCCAGCTGCAGGCGGCAGCACATGGAGCGCACCATGTGCGGCTCCAGGTCTGAATTGAGGAAGTTCTGGAAGTACGGCAGGCCGTAGCGCGCGGTCATCTCGAACAGGCGCTCGGTGTTGGGATGGTCCCAGTCGAAGTCGGGCGTGATGTTGTAGGTGGGAATCGGGAAGGTGAACACGCGCCCCTTGGCGTCGCCGGCCATCATCACCTCGATGTAGGCGCGGTTGATCATGTCCATCTCGGCCTGCAGGTCGCCATAGGCGAACGGCATTTCCTCGCCGCCGACGTAGGGGATCTGCTCCTTCAGGTCGGCCGGGCAGGTCCAGTCGAAGGTCAGGTTGGTGAACGGCGTCTGCGTGCCCCAGCGGCTCGGCACGTTCAGGTTGTAGATCAGTTCCTGCATGCTTTGCTTGACCTCGGCGTAGGTCATCGCGTCGCGCCGGATGAAGGGCGCCATGTAGGTGTCGAACGAGCTGAAGGCCTGGGCGCCGGCCCATTCGTTCTGCAGCGTGCCCAGGAAGTTGACAATCTGGCCGATGGCCGCCGACATGTGGCGCGGCGGCGTGGCCTCGATCTTGCCGGGGATGCCGTTGAAGCCTTCGGTCAGCAGCTGGCGCAGCGACCAGCCGGCGCAATAGCCGCTGAGCATGTCCAGGTCGTGGATGTGGATGTCGCCATCGCGGTGGGCCTGGCCGGCCTCGGGGGTGAAGACGTTGGACAGCCAGTAGTTGGCGGTGACCTTGCCGGCCACGTTCAGGATCAGCCCGCCCAGGCTGTAGCCCTGGTTGGCGTTGGCGTTGACGCGCCAGTCGCGCTGTTCCAGGTATTCCTCCATGGCGCTTTCCACGTCCACCAGGGTGTGGCGCAGCGCGCGCAGGCGGGCGTGTTGTTCGCGGTAGACGATGTAGGCGCGGGCGGTGCGCCAGTAGCCGGCCTTGACCAGCGTTTCCTCGACCTGGTTCTGGATGGTCTCCACGCCGGGGCAGACGTTGCCTTCGGCGGCCAGCGCCTCGATCACCGCGCCGGTCAGCGCCTGCGCGACGTCGGCGTCCAGTTCTCCGGTGCCGCGGCCGGCGGCGGCGATGGCCGCGGCGATCTTGTCGCGGTCGAATGCGACGACCCGGCCGTCGCGCTTGAGGATGTGTTGGAGTTGCATCGCTGACACCATATGTTGTGGGGTAGGAAAACTCTACCACCACCTATGGTGTCGAAAGCCCGGCTATCGAGGCGTTTGTCGGCTTGTCTTGATGCCGGTCAAACGGCGCCGGCCGGGCCGGCGCGGACGCAATGCGGCCCTAGAAACCCAAGCCGACCCCGGCCAGCGAGATCACCAGCGCCAGGGCGGCGGTGCCCATGGCCGGGCGCGGCGACCACGACAGCATGCCGACCCACAGCAACGCGCCGGCCGACAGCCAGCCCAGCCAGGCCACCACGCCCACGGTGTTGCCCCACAGGCCGACGCAGGGCAGCAGCGCCAGCAGCAACAGCAGGATGCCCGCGCCGCGCAGCACGCGGGAATGGCCGGCCGAGGGATCGCGGCCCCAGACCTGGTCGTAATGGCGCGGCATCGCCAGGCTCAGGCAGGCCATGCCGGAATAGGTCAGCAGCAGCGCCATGGCGATGCCGAAGGCGTCGTTGAGATTCATGCCGTGGCCTCCCGCGAAGCGCGCGTATCGCGCGGCGGCGGCGCCGACAGCGGTTTGCGGCCCAGCCGCAGCGCGGCCCAGCCGGCCGCCACGCCTATGGCCACGGCCGTCAGTTCGACCCCGGCGCTTTCCCAGTCGCCGCGCGCGATCTGCGCCAGCGGATGGTCGCCCAGCGTCAGCAGGGACAGCAGCGGCAGCAGCAGGCACAGCGCCGACAGCAGGCCCAGCTGCCACAGCCAGGCGCGCCGCGGACTGCACAGCCAGGCATGGGCCAGCGTCAGCGCCCAGACGATGAAGAAGGCGCGCAGTTCCCAGCCGGCGCGCTGCGGCAGCGACACCGGCAACAGCCGGTTGGCCCACAGGTAGGCGACGCAGGCGATCGCCAGGCCGGCCAGCGCGGCCACGTTCAGGCCTTCGATCAGGCGGTAGACGCGCGCGGTGGCGGCGCCGAATTCGTCGCCCATCCGGTTGCGGCGCTTGACCATGAACAGGACCGCGCCGGTGCCCATCATGGCGCTGCCGGCCAGGCCGCACACAAAGTACAGCCATTTCATCGCCAGTCCGCCGAACTTGACCATGTGCAGGTCGGACATCACCTGGCGCGTCAACGGCGCGGCGCCGCCCTCGACGCCGCCGGGGGCGCGCAGGCGCAGCAATTGGCCGGTGGCGGCGGAGAATTCGGCCATGCCGGTGGTGCTGCTGATATGGACGTTCTGGTCGGCCTCCTCGTTCCAGCCATAGACCGCGATCCGCATCGAGCCGTCTTCGGGGTTGTTGATGACGATGGCGCGCGCGGTCTGCCCGATCAACCGTTCGGCGCGCGCGACCAGCGGTTCCAGGGCCGGCACGGCGAGCGCGGTGCCGGTCAGCGGGGGCTGGTCTTCGCGCGCCAGTTCGGCCAGGTACAGGCGGGCGGCCTCGGCGCCGGGGCCATAGGTCGCCGCGATGGGCGCTGGCATCAGCGTGAAGGCCGAGATCACGATGCCGGTATAGGCAATCATGAACTGGAAGGGCAGGGTCAGCACCGCGGTGGCGTTGTGCGCGTCCAGCCACGAACGTTGGCCCTTGCTGGCGCGGAAGGTGAAGAAGTCCTTGAAGATGCGCTTGTGCGTCACCACGCCGGAAACCATCGCCACCAGCATCGCCATGGCGGCGAAGGCCACGATCCACAGGCCCAGGGGCTGCGCGTGCAGGTTGTAGTGGAAGTCGACGAAGTGGTCGCCGCCGAAGGTGGCGCGGCCTGCCTCGTGGTGGTCCTCGTCCAGTTCGCGGCCGGTCTCGGGGTCGAGTTCGGCGTCGGCGTATGCGCCGTTCGAGTCGAACCAGTAGGCCACCAGGCCGTTGTCGTGGTGGCGGTTGACCGGCCAGATCTCCCACATGCCGGCGCCGGCGTGATGCCGCGCCATGTACTGCACCGCCAGATCGAGCCGGCGCGCGCGATCCACCTTCACGGGCTCGCGCGCCGCCGCCTCGGCCTCGGCCGCATGGTGCTCCGGCGTCATCCAGTGGGTGATGGGTTCGGCGAACACCGCCAGCGTCCCGGTCAGGAAGACGGCGAACAGCAGCCAGGAAAACCACAGGCCGACCCAGGTGTGGAGCCAGGCCATGGACAAACGGAAACTGGGTTTCAGAACGCGCCTCTTTCTTCTATCGACGCCGCCGCGAGCCCTGCCGCGGGTCTTTTATTGAGAATGGTTCCGATTCTAGTCGAAATGGGGTCGGAATAGGACGATTCCCGACGCCATCGTGCCGGCGGACCGTGGCCCGCCGGCGCCCGCGCGGGGCGGGCGCTTCAGTCCAGCTTGATGTCGGCGCGCCGGCCCACTTCGCCGAAGGTCTTGAGTTCCTGTTCCATGCGCGCGGTGAAGGCGGCGCCGTCCAGGTAGACCGGCTCCAGCGCCAGGTCGGCGATGGCGCGGCGTACCTGCGGGTCGGCCATGATGTCCGCGACCGCGCGGTTCAACGTGTCCAGCACCGGCGGCGGCGTGCGAGCCGGCGCCACCAGCCCGTACCAGCCCACCATCGAGACGCCGGGCAGGCCGCTTTCGATGAAGGTCGGCACGTCCGGCAACTGCGGCACGCGGTGTTCGCCGGTGACGGCCAGCGCGCGCACCTTGCCCGCCTTGACCTGCGGCGCGGCCGACGACACGGTGTCCACGCCCAGCGCGATTTCGCCGCCGATCAGCGCGGTGATGAACTGCGCGCTGCCCTTGTAGGGCACCGGCGTCATTTTGGCGCCCGCGGCCTCGGCGAACATTTCACCCACCAGGTGCGGCGCCGACCCTGGACCGAAGGTGCCGTACATCAGGCCGCCGCCGGCGGTCTTGTCGCGCGCCAGCTCGGCCGCCTGTTGCGCGGTCTCGGCCGGCAGGCTGTTCTGCGTCAGCAGCACCACCGGCGCCAGGGCCACGATGGCGATGTGCTCGAAGCTGCGGCGCGGATCGTAGGGCAGGTCGCGCTTGAGCGCCGGCAGCACGGTGTAGGTGGTGCTACCCGACAGCATCAGCGTGTAGCCGTCGGGCTGGGCCTGCGCCACGGCGTTGGCGCCGATGACGGTCGAGGCGCCGGGCCGGTTCTCGACGATCACGGCCTGGCCCAGCTTGCCCGACAGCCGGTTGGCCAGCAGCCGGGCCACGGCGTCGGTGGCGCCGCCGGGCGTGAACGGCACCACCAGCTTGATGGCCTGTTCGGGATAGGCGGCGTGCGCGGCGGGGGCGGCCAGGGTGGCTTGCAGGGCAAGGGCCGAAAGGCAGGCCAGCGCGGCGGCGCGGAGTCGGGCGATCATGGAAGAGTCCGGTCAGGAGGGAGAGGAATCGGTTTCGGCGGCGGCCTGGCGCAGCGCGGCGCCCTGGTCGCCCAGGTCCCAGAACAGGCCCGCCATGATGGCCAGGCCCTCGCGCGCCACGCTGCCCAGCAGATGCTCGTTGGGCGCGTGCTGGGCGCAGGCGGGGTAGGAATGCGGCACCCACAGCGTGGGCAGGCCGAGCAGGTCGGCGAAGATGTCGTTGGGCAGCGAGCCCCCCAGGTTGGGCAGCACCGCCGGGCGCTGGCCGGTGCTGCGCTCGATCGAGGCGGCGGCCCAGCGTACCCAGGGGTTGTCGGGCGACAGGCGGGTGGCGCCGGCCTGCATGCCGACGCGGACCCGCACGTCGGCAAAGCCGGCCGCGTCCAGATGGGCGCGCACGTGCTGCTCGAGCGCGCGCCAGTCGGTGCCGACGACGAAACGCAACTGGCACCAGGCCGTTGCGACGGGTGGAATGGCATTGACCGGCTTGGCCGGATCGCCGGCGCCGAAGGTCAGCACGTCCAGGCTGTTCCAGCCGAACACCTGCTCCGAGGGCGACAGGCCGGGCTCGCCCCAGTCGTGGTCGATCGCGGGATCGTCGGCGCCGCCACCCACTTCCAGGTCCGCCAGCGCCACCGCCACCGGCGCCGGGATGGGCGGCGGCCGCAGGCCCGGCACCAGGATGCGGCCACGCGCGTCCACCAGGGAGGCGATGGCGTGCGACAGGACGATGGCGGGATTGGCCAGCAGCCCGCCCCAGTTGCCCGAGTGGTAGCCGCGTTCGCGGGCGCGCAGGCTCAATTCGAAGTTCACCGCGCCGCGCGAGCCCATGAACAGGGTGGGGCGGGCGGCGGCCAGGCGCGGGCCGTCGCTGGCAATGAAGACGTCGGCGGCCAGCGCCTCGCGCTGCGCTTCGCAGAAGGCGGCCAGGCCGGGCGAGCCCGCTTCCTCGCCGGTCTCGATCAGCCAGGTGGCGTTGAAGCCCAGCTTGCCGTCGCGCGCCCGCAGCACCTGGCGCAGCGCGGCCAGGTTGATGGTGTGTTGCCCCTTGTTGTCGGCGGTGCCGCGGCCGTACCAGCGGTCGCCCTCGACCCGCAGGCGCCATGGATCGCGGCCGGCTTCCCACTTGGCCGCATTGCCGCGCACCACGTCGCCATGGCCGTACAGCAGCACGCCCGGCAGCGCCGGCGCTTCGATGCGCCGCGCCACCATGATCGGCAGGTCGACGCCCGCCGGGTTGGAGTGCACATGACAGGTGAAGCCCAGCTGTTCCAGCTGCGGCGCCAGCTCGTCATTCAGGTAGGCGTGCTGGCAGGCGGCCCGGCCGGGCTCCTCGCTTTCGGTCTGGTAGGCGACGCGGCGGGCCAGTTCGGCCTGCAAGGTGCCGTCGTCATAGGCTTGGGTGGCGTGGAGGATGGCTTGTTCGCGGATCACTGCGGTCTCGGGGTAGCGGCACAGGCACAAAGTTATTACGCTTATGCGCATGCCACAATTAGATAATTCGCATTTGATCGTTGCCATTTAGGCAATGGCTTGGGGAAGCTTGCCATGATTTCGCTGGGCCTGAGGTATTTCCTGGAGGTGGCGCGTTGCGGCTCCATCGCCGGCGCCGCCGCCGCGCAGCACGTGGCGGCCTCCGCCGTGAGCCGCCAGATCGCCAAGCTGGAGGACGAGCTGGGCATTGCGCTGTTCGAGCGCCAGGCGCGCGGCATGGCATTGAGCGAGGCCGGCCGCCAGCTGGCGGCATACGCCAACGCCGCCGCGCTGGAGGCCGAGCGCGTCACCACCGGCATCCGCCAGCGCAGCGCGCTGGGCGACGTGACCATCCGGCTGGCCTGCACTGAAGGCTTTGCCCATCGCTTCCTGCCGCAGTGCATGGCCGACTTCAAGCGTATCCGCCCCGAGGCGCGCTTCCACCTGCTGGTGGAGCGGCCGGAGGAGGTCAACCGGCTGGTGCTGGAAGGGTTGTCGCAGCTGGCGCTGCGCTACACGGTGGCGCCCGACGAGCGCCTCAAGACCGAATTGCAATGCCGCGCGCCGGTCTACGCCATCATGTGCCGGCGCCATCCGCTGGCCGCGCGCCGCAGCGTCGGCGTGCGCGACCTGGCGCAGGCGCCGCTGTCGCTGGGCGACCCCGGCACCACGGTGCGCGACCTGTTCGACGCGGCCTGCGCCAATGCCGGCGTGCATATCGAGCCTGCCTACGTCTCGAACCATTCGGCGGCCTTCCTGCCGATGCTGCCGGGCAGCCAGATCGTGGCGTTGACGGGCTACCTGACAGTGATCGGTCTGCTCGCCAGCGCCGGCCTGGTGGCGGTGCCGTTCAGCAATCCCGAAATGCGCCAGCGCAGCATCCAGGTCGTGACCTTGCGCGGCGCCAATCTGCCGCCGCTGGCGCGTGCCTTTCTGGCGCTGTTGGCCGAACGCCTGACCGTGGCGCCACGCGCCCCGGAAGTGGAACGGGGCGCGGGCTGAGGCGTCGGGCGCGGCGCGGACGGGCGGGGATCAGGCGCGCCGCGCCCGCCAGCCCGCCACCTTCAGCCGCAGCCGTTCCAGCGCCAGATACACGATCGGCGTGGTGTATAGCGTCAGGAACTGGCTGATCATCAGCCCGCCGACGATGGTCACGCCCAGCGGCCGGCGCAGTTCGGAACCTTCGCCCATGCCCAGCACCAGCGGCAGCGCGCCCAGCAGGCCGGCCAGGTTGGTCATGACGATGGGCCGCAGGCGCAGCATGGCGGCGCGGTGGATGGCCTGTTCCGGCGTCAGGCCCTCGCGCCGCTCCAGGCCGAGGGCGAAGTCGATCATCAGGATGGCGTTCTTCATCACCACCCCCACCAGCAGGAACAGGCCGAGCAGGGCGATCAGGCTGAACTCGATATCGGCCAGCCGCAGCGCCAGCAGCGCGCCGACGCCGGCCGAGGGCAGGGTCGACAGGATGGTCAGCGGATGCAGCGGGCTTTCGTACAGGATGCCCAGCACCAGGTAGATCGCCACCAGCACGCCCAGGATCAGCCAGGGCTGGTCCTGCAGGCTTTGCTGGAAGCTGCGGGCGTCGCCGCCCAGCCGCGTCTGGATGTGGGCGGGCACCATCAGCCGCGCCATGGCGGCGTCGATGGCGGCCAGGCCCTGCTGCAGCGAGACGCCCTCGGCCAGCGAGAAGCCGACGCCGACGGCGGCGAACAGCCCGTCGTGGAAGACGCGGTCGTTGACCAGGCCGTGCTCGTAGGTGGAGAACGCCGACAGCGGCACGCGGTTGCCGTCGGCCGCCACCACCTGCACCCGTTCCAGCACCTCGGGGTCCTCGGTGTAGCGCGGGTCCAGCTCCAGCACCACGCGGTACTGGTTCATGGGGTCGTACAGCGTCGCCACCTGGCGCTGGCTGAAGGAATTGCCGAGCACGCTGGCGATGGTGCGCATGTCCACGCCCAGGCGCCGGGCGGCGGCGCGGTCGATGTTGATGACCACCTGCTGGGTGGCGGCATCGCCCACCGCATCGACGTCGCGCAGCTCGGGAATGTCCTGCATCGCGCGCGAGATCCTGCGTGACCATTGCCGCAGCGCCGGCACGTCGCTGGCCATGATGGCCAGCTCGTGGTCGCCGGAATTGCCGAAGCCGCCCGGCATGCGCAGGTCCTGGTCGACGTTCAGGAAGAACATGCCGCCCGGCACCGGCGGGGCGTTGGCGCGCAGCCAGTCGATCACCTGGGCCGAGGATTCGCGCCGCTCGGAAGCGGGTTTCAGGCGGATCAGGAACAGCGAATTGCTGATGCCCAGGCTGCCGCCGTTGTAGCCGATCACGTCCTGCACCGCAGGGTGCTTGAGCACCAGCTGGCGGTAGACGTCGATCTTGGGCTGCATCACCTGGAACGAGAAGCCGTCGTCGCCGCGCACGAACCCCATCAGCTGGCCGGTGTCCTGCTGCGGCAGAAACCCCTTGGGCGCTTGCGCATACAGATAGGCGTTCAGCGCCACCACGGCGGCCAGCAGCAGCAGGGTCAGGCGCGCGTGACCCAGCACTCGCGCCAGCGATGCGCCATACCATTGGTGGACGCGGGCGAACACGGCGCGCAGCCGCGAGGGCCGCGTTTGCGCCTCGGCTGGCGGCCGCAGCCAGCGCGCGCAAAGGCTGGGAATGATGGCGACCGACACCACCAGCGAAATCAGGATGGCGGCCACCAGCGTGATCGAGAACTCGCGGAACAGCCGTTCCACCAGCCCGCCCATGAACAGGATCGACACGAACACCACCGACAGCGCCAGCGTCATCGCCACCAGCGTGAAGCCGACCTCGCGCACGCCGCGCAGGGCCGCCTGGCGCGGCCCCAGCCCGCGTTCCAGGTGGCGCGAGATGTTCTCCAGCACCACGATGGCGTCGTCCACCACCAGGCCCGCGGCCACGATCAGCGCCATCAGCGACAGGTTGTTGAGCGAGAAGCCCCACAGGTACATGACGGCGAAGGTGGCCACCAGGCAGACCGGAATCGCCACGCTGGGAATGGCCGCGGCGCGGGCGCTGCCCAGGAACAGCCACACCACCAGGATCACCAGCCCGACCGCCAGCCCCAGCGTGACGTGGGCCTCGCGCAGCGTGGCGTGGATGCCGGGCGAGCGGTCCAGCACCACGGTCAGGTCGACGTCGGCCGGCATCAGCGCGCGCAGGCCGGGCAGGGCCTGGTTGATGGCGGCGATGGTCTCGATGATGTTGGCGCCCGGCTGGCGGCTGATGGTCAGCACCACCGCCGGATCGTGGTTGTGAAAGCCGCTGCTGTAGCGGTTCTCGACCGAGTCGCTGACGCGCGCGATCTGCGCCAGCCGGATGGTGGCGCCATCCTGGTGGCGCACGATCAGGCCGTTGTAGTCGTCGGCCGTGCGCGGCTGGCCGGGCGTGCCGACCTCCCAGCGCTGGCCGGCCGAGTCCAGCTGGCCCTGCGGACCCATCGGGGCGGCGTCGGCGATGGACTGGCGCAGGTCGTCCAGCGCCACGCCATAGTGCGCCAGCGCGTTCGGGTTGACCTGCACCCGCACCGCCGGCAGCGAGCTGCCGCCCAGCGTCACTTCGCCGACGCCGACGATCTGCGACAGTTTCTGCGCCAGCACCGTGGCGCCCAGGTCGTAGAGCCGGCCGGCCGGCCGCGTCGGCGAGCTGAGCGCCAGCGCCATGATGGGCGCCTGCGACGGGTTGACCTTGCGGTAGGTGGGGTTGCCGGGCATGCCGGACGGCAGCTCGGCGCGGGCGGCGTTGATGGCGGCCTGCACGTCGCGCGCGGCCGCGTTGATGTCTCGGTCCAGCGCGAACTGCAGCAGCACGCGGGTGGCGCCCTGGTTGCTGGACGAGCTCATGGCGCTGACGCCGGCGATGCCGCCCAGCGCGCGCTCCAGGGGCGCGGCCACCGTGCTGGCCATGCTCTCGGGGCTGGCGCCGGGCAGTTCGGCGCGCACCTCGATGGTGGGGAAGTCCACCTGCGGCAGGGGCGCCACCGGCAGCAGGCGCCAGGCCACCGCGCCCAGCAGCGTCAGGGCCAGCGCCAGGAAGATGCAGGCGATGGGCCGGTGCAGCAGCGCGCGGATCATGGCGCCGGCCGGTCAGCGGGGGCGGGCAGGGCCTTGCGGCGGCCCGCGCCCAGCCGGTGGAAGAACAGGTAGACGGCGGGGGTGGTGAACAGCGTCAGCACCTGGCTGACCAGCAGGCCGCCCACCATCACCCAGCCCAGCGGCTGGCGCAGCTCGGCGCCGGAGCCGGTGGCCAGCATCAGCGGCAGGGCGCCGAACAGCGCCGCCAGCGTGGTCATCAGGATCGGCCGCAGCCGCAGCAGCGCGGCTTCGCGGATCGCCTCGCGCGGCGCCAGGCCGCGGCTGCGTTCGGCTTCCAGCGCGAAGTCGACCATCATGATGCCGTTCTTCTTGACCAGGCCGATCAGCAGGATGATGCCGATCACGGCGATCAGGTCCAGCGGCCGGCCGGTGAGCAGCAGCGCCAGCAGCGCGCCCACCGTGGCCGACGGCAGGGTCGACAGGATGGTGACGGGATGGATCGCGCTTTCATAAAGCATGCCCAGCACCAGGTACATGGTGACCACTGCCGCCAGCATCAACCACAGGGTATTGGACAACGACGCCTCGAAGGCCGCCGCCGCGCCCTGCAGGCGCAGTTCGACGCTCGCGGGCATGGCGATGTCCTGGCGCGCCGCCTCGATGGCGGCGATGGCCGCGCCCAGCGAGCCGCCCGGCGGCAGGTTGAACGAGAAATTGACGGCCGGGAACTGGGACAGGTGGTTCACCGCCAGCGGCACGGCGCGCTCGCTGACCGTGGCCAGCGCCGCCAGCGGAATCGGCTGGCCGTCCGCGGTTTTCAGGTGGATGCGCTCCAGCGCCTCGGGGCTGGCGGCCAGGCGCGGGTCCACTTCCAGCACCACGCGATACTGGTTCGACTGCGTGAACAGGGTGGCCACCTGGCGCTGGCCGAAGGCGTTGTAGAGCGCCTGGGCCACGTCGTCCATGGTCAGGCCGAGCCGCGCGGCGGCGTCGCGCGAGACCTCCAGGTAGGCCTGGCGGCCGCCGCCCTGCAGGTCCGACGAAATATCGGCCAGTTGCGGCGCGGCGTCCAGGCGCTGGGCCAGCGCGCGGCTCCAGCGCGCCAGCAGGGCGGCGTCGGGCGAGGTCAGGGTGAACTGGTACTGGCCGCGGCTGACGCGGTCTTCGATGTTCAATTCCTGCACTGGTTGCAGGTACAGCGAGATGCCCCGCACCTGGCGGGCGCGGGCATCGAGCCGCGCCATGATGTCGGCCAGCGGCGCGCCGCGTTCGCTCCAGGGCTTGAGGTTGACCAGCAGGCGGCCGGTATTCAACGTGGCGTTCATGCCGTCGATGCCGATGAAGGACGACAGGCTGGCGACGTCGGGATCTTGCAGCAGGCTTTGCGCCAGCGCCTGCTGGCGTTGCGACATGGCCTCGAACGAGGTGCTCTGCGCCGACTGGGTCACGCCCTGCAGCACGCCGCCGTCCTGCGCCGGGAAGAAGCCCTTGGGCACCGCCAGGTACAGCAGCGCGGTCAGCGCGACGGTGGCCAGCATCGCCAGCAGCGTCAGGCGCTGGTGGCGCAGGGTCACGTCGAGCCAGCCGGCGTAGCGCGCCTGCAGGCGGTCCAGCAGGCCGGGCGGGCGCTCGGCGTGCGGCGGCAGCAGGCGCGCGCACATCATGGGGGTGAGCGTCAGCGACACCGCCAGCGAGATCAGGATGGCCACCGCCAGCGTGATGGCGAATTCGCGGAACAGCCGGCCGACCACGTCTTCCATGAACAGCAGCGGGATCAGCACGGCGATCAGCGACAGCGTCAGCGACACCAGGGTGAAGCCGATCTGCCCGGCGCCCTTGAGCGCGGCCGCCATCGGGCTGTGGCCCTGTTCGCGGTAGCGGGCGATGTTCTCCAGCATGACGATGGCGTCGTCGACCACGAAGCCGGCGCCGATGGTCAGCGCCATCAGCGTCAGGTTGTTGGTCGAAAAGCCCGCCAGGTGCATCACGCCGAAGGTGCCGATCAGGGACAGCGGCACCGCCAGGCTGGGAATCAGCGTGGCCGGCAGGTTGCGCAGGAACAGGAAGGTCACCAGCACCACCAGCCCGACCGCGAAGGCCAGTTCCCACTGCACGCCGCGCACCGAAGCGCGGATGCTTTCGGTGCGGTCGGTCAGCACGCGCACCTGCACCGCCGCCGGCAGGCTGGCGGTCAGCTGCGGCAGCAGCGCCTTGACCTGGTCGGCCACGGCGATGACGTTGGCGCCGGGCTGGCGCTGGATGTTCACCAGCACCGCCGGCTGGCGGTCGACCCAGGCGGCCAGGTAGCGGTCCTCGGCGCCGTCCTCCACCGTGGCGACCTCGCCCAGCCGCACCGGCGCGCCATTGCGCCAGGCCACGATCAGGTCGCGGTACTCCTGCGCGCTCTGCAACTGGTCGTTGGCGTCCATGATGACCGAACGCACCGGGCCGTCGAAGCTGCCCTTGGGCTGGTTGGAGTTGGCCTTGGCGATGGCCTCCTGCAGGTCGGACAGTTGCAGTCCGCGCGCGGCCAGCGCCATGGGGTTGGCCTGCACCCGCACCGCGGGGCGCTGGCCGCCGGCCAGGCTTACCATGCCCACGCCCGACAGCTGCGCCAGGCGCTGTGTCATGCGGGTGTCGACCAGGTCGTAGACCTGCGGCAGCGGCAACGAATCCGAGGTAACGGCCAGCGTCAGGATCGGCACGTCGGCCGGGTTGACCTTGCGGTACACCGGCGGCGTCGGCAGGTCGGACGGCAGCAGCGAGCCGCTGGCGCTGATGGCGGCCTGCACCTCCTGCTCGGCCACCCCCAGCGAGACGTCGAGCGAGAACTGCAGCGTGATCACCGAGATGCCGCTGCCGCTGGAGGACGACATCTGCTTGAGCCCCGGGATCTGGCCGAAGCGGCGCTCCAGCGGCGCGGTCACGGCGCGCGCGGTGACGTCGGGGCTGGCGCCCGGATAGGGCGTGGTGACCTGGATGATGGGGTAGTCGACCTGCGGCAGCGCCGCCACCGGCAGCATGCGCCAGGCGAGGATGCCCGACAGCAGCAGCGCCAGCATCAGGAACGAGGTGGCGACCGGCCGCAGGATGAAGGGACGTGACAGGCTCATTGGGTTTCCACGATCCGCACGTCGCGGCCGTCATGCAGGCGGTCCACGCCCTCGACCACCACGCGCTCGGCCGCGACCAGGCCCGAGCGGACTTCGACGCGGCCGGCGTTGGCGCGGCCCAGCGTCAGTTCGCGCCGGGTGGCGCGCTGGTCATCGCCGATGACGAAGACGAAGGCGCCGTCGGCGCCGTACTGCACCGCCGCCGTGGGAATCGACAGCACGTCTTCCTGGCGTGCCAGCGCCAGGCGGATATTGACGAACTGGTTCGGGAACAGCGCCTCGTCGGCATTCTCGAACAGGGCGCGCAGCTTGACCGTGCCGCTGGCGGCGTGGATCTGGTTGTCCAGCGCCTGCAGGGTGCCCAGCGCGAGCAGGCGGCGCTCGTCGGCGTCCCAGGCCTGCACCTGCAAGGCGCCGTCGCCGGCCTGCGCCTGGCGCAGCAGGTCCAGGCGGGTTTCGGCAAGCGTGAACAGCGCCGAGATCGGCCGCGTCTGCACCAGCGTGGCCAGGCCGTCGGCGTCGCCGGCGCGCACGTGATTGCCGGCGTCCACGCGGCGCAGGCCGATGCGGCCGTCGTGCGGAGCGACGATGCGCGTCAGCGCCAGCAGCCGCCGGGCGTCGGCCACGGCCGCCGCCAGCCGCTGGCGCTGGGCCGCGTAGCTGCGCGCCTGGGCCTCGGCGGTGTCCAGCTGCTGGCCCGCCACCGCTTCCTGGCGCGCCAGTTGCCGGTAGCGGCGCAGGTCGATCTCGGCGTTGCCGAGCAGCGCCTCGACGTGCGCCAGTTCGCCTTCGGCCGCCGCCAGCGCCGCCTGGTAGGGGCGTGGATCGATCTCGGCCAGCAATTGCCCGCGCCGCACGGCCTGGCCCTCGGTGTAGTGCAGGCGTTGCAGCTGGCCATCGACCTGGCTGCGCAGCACCACGCGGGCCAACGGCGTGATGGTGCCCAGCGCATGCAGGTCGCGCGGCAAGGGGCCGCTGCGCGCGGCGGCAACGCTGACCGCCACCGGCTGTTGGGCATAGCTGGGAATGGCGGCGGGGGCGGGGCCTGGCAGGGCGTAGCGCCATACGGCCCACCCGGCCCAGGCGGCCAGCATGGCGACGGCCACAAGGCCGGCGAGCGCCAGACGCCGGCGCACGTTGGCGGGGCCAGCGGAGAAAGGCAGGGGCATCTCGGTACTGCCAGGGGATAAGTTGGGGACAGTGCGGATTCTATCTGAATAATAATTATTAGCGTTTTGGAATCAGCTTGTAGTCAGGTTTTATGCGGCTTCTTCCGACGCGGTTCCGGGCGGCGTTCCCAGGCCCATTTCGGCCAGGCGCGCCTGGATCAGTTCGAGCAATGCCCGGGCGCGCGCGCTGACGGAATGCCGATGGCTGTAGACCCCCAGCAGTTGCAGGGGCGCGGGGCGCAGGTCCAGCGGCACCTCGCGCAGTCGCCCGCTGGCCAGGTCATCCTGGCACGAGCAGGCCGCCAGGATCGCGAAACCGATGCCCTGGCGCGCGCCCATCAGCGCCAGTTCGCCGCTGTTGACGCGGTAGCGGCTGCGCACCGGCACCTTGACGATCTCGCCGGCGGCATCCTCGAATTGCCAGGGCATGCCCTTCAATGCGCTCAGGGTGGTGATGCAGGGCAGGGCCTTGAGCTGGCGCGCCTGGCGCGGCACGCCGACACGCGCCAGCAGCGCCGGCGCGGCGACCACGATGCTGGGCAGCGTGGCCAGTTCGCGCGTGATGAGGCTGCTGTCGTCCTGGCGGCCCCGATGAAAGACGATCGACAGATCGACGTCCTCGCGCAGCGCGTCGATGCCGTCGAGGCGGGTGTCGCAGGCCAGCTCGATGCCCGGATGGCGGTCGCAGAATTCCGCCAGGATCGGCGCCAGCAGCCGCGGCGCTTCACCTGGCATGCACAGCGTCAGCGGCCCGCGCAGTTCCCGCCGGACCGCGCCCAGTTCCTCTTCGGTGGCGGCAAGCGTGTCCAGCAGCGGCTTGGCCCGCTGGTACAGCAACTGGCCGGCCTCGGTCATGCGCAAATGGCGGGTGCTGCGCTCCAGCAAGCGCGCGCCCAGCCGCCGTTCCAGTCCGGCGACATGGCGGCTGACGTTCGACGACGGCATCGCCAGCCGCCGCGCGGCGCCGGCGAAGCTCTGTTCATCCACGACGGCGGCGTAGACGCGCACGCTGTTCAGATCCAGGGCTTGGCCCATGATTATCCCGATCCAGATATGAAACAAACCCATTTTTTCACACTAGTTATCGGATCCGGTGGAATCTACGATGCGGTTCCCGGTTCCGGCGTGGGACCGGCGCGGGGTTTGATGGAAGGAATCAGCATGGATATCGGAATACTGGGCGGCGGCATCGCCGGCCTGAGCGTGGCGCTGGCATTGCATCGGACCGGCCATCGGCCGCGGGTCTACGAACGCGGGGCCGCGCCGGCCACCATGGGCGCCGGCGTGACGTTATGGCCCAACGCCGGCTTCGTGCTGGACGCGCTCGGCCTGTTGCCGGACGTCGCGGCAGCGGGTGGGCGGCCGCGAGCGATGCGCCGCTACGACAACGCGGGCCATGCCCTGGGCAGCCTCGACATCTCCGCGCTCGACCGATTGATGGGATATCCGACCCACACGATCCTGCGCCGCGACCTGCTGGCCGTGTTGCTGGCGCACGCGGCGCGGGCCGGCATCCCGGCCGAGTACGGCCATCGCGCCGTGGCGATCGAACCCCACGCCGACGGCCGCGCCGCCGCCAGGTTCGAGAATGGCGCCGTGGTGCGCGCGGACCTGCTCGTCGGCGCGGACGGCCGCATGGATTCGGTGGCGCGGCGGTTCGTCGTCGGCGACAACACCCCGGTCTACCAGGGCTTTGTGAACTGGATCGGCATCGCCTCCGGTCCCGGCCTGGCCGAGGACATGGCCATCCAGGACTATTGGGGCGTCGGCGAGCGTTTCGGCTGCGTCGCGGTGCGGCCCGACCTGGTCTATTGGGCGGGGGCCGAGGCCCGGTCGCTGGCCGCCGCGGTCCAGGGGCCCGACCCGCGCGCGGAGGTCGCGGACCGGTTCGCCGGCTGGGCCGACCCGATCGCGCGCCTCATCCAGGCCACGCCCGCCGACGCGGTGCGCCTGATCGCCGTGCACGACCTGGATACCCCGGCGGCCTGGCACCGCGCCAATGTGCTGCTGGTGGGGGACGCCGCGCACGCGCCGCTGCCGACCTCGGGCCAGGGCGCCTGCCAGGCGCTGGAGGACGCCTGGCACCTGGCGCGTTGCCTGGCGGGCGCGCCGCGCGACCTGGACGCGGCCCTGAGCGCCTTCACCGCGCTGCGCCAGCCCAAGACGGCCGCCCTGACCGAGCAGGCCCGCGTGTACGCGCGCGGCCTGTTCGAGCGGGATCCGCAGGCCTGCCGCCTGCGCGACCAG
>NZ_QHHO01000040.1:409982-432531 GCF_003184165.1 Achromobacter sp. RW408 | reverse complement strand
GGGCGGCCTACGAAGAAAAAAGCTCAGCTCTTGACCGACCGATGCCGACTAATGCTCATCATGATCCCAAACGCAATCCCCATGGTGAACAACGCGGTACCGCCATAGCTCATGAAAGGTAATGGCACGCCCACGACAGGCAGAATCCCCGTCACCATGCCCACGTTCACAAATACATAGATGAACAGCATCATCGTCAACGCCCCGGACAGCAACCGCCCGAACTGCGATGACGCGCGCGAGGCGATGGTCAGGCCGCGGGCCATCATCAGGCCATACAGAACCAGGATGGCGATACCACCGTACAGGCCGAATTCCTCGGCGTAGACGGCGAAGATGAAGTCGGTGGTGCGTTCGGGGATGAAGTCCAGGTGCGTCTGCGTGCCCTTCATGTAGCCCTTGCCGTAGACCCCGCCCGAGCCCACCGCGATCATCGACTGGATGGTGTGGAAACCCTTGCCGAGCGGATCGGAACTGGGGTTGAGCAGCGTGCAGACGCGGTGCTTCTGGTAATCGTGCAGCACCACCCAGTTGACGTCCGGTTCGCACAACTGGTCTTCGTAGTACACCAGCGTGCCGATGGCGATGATGCCCGCCAGCATGACCGGCACCAGCAGCTTGAACGACAGTCCGGCGAAGTAGATGACGAAGAAGCCGGCGCCGAACACCAGCAGCGCGGTGCCCAGGTCGGGTTGCAGCACGATCAGCCCGAAGGGCGCGGCCAGCATCGCGGCGGCGGCCAGGAAGTCGCGGATGCGCACCGCGCCCTCGTGGCGCTGGAAATACCAGGCCAGCATCATGGGCACGGCGATCTTCATCATTTCGGACGGCTGGATACGGGTCACGCCCAGGTTGAGCCAGCGCGTCGCGCCCTTGCTGGTCTCGCCGAAGAACTCCACCCCCAGCAGCAGCACCACGCCGATCACATAGAACGGCAGCGCCAGCTTCATCAGCCATTTGGGCGGGATCAGCGCCATGGTCCACATGGCGAAAAAAGCGATGATGAAATTGCGCGACTGTTCGGCGAAGCGCCAGTCGGTGCCGCCCACCGCCGAATGCATGACCGTCAGGCCGAGCGCCGCGAACATGAGCAGGATCGCCAGCAGCGGCCAGTCGAAGGCCGTGAAGACGCGCAGCAGGATCAGGCCGAGACGCTTCATTGTTGGCGCACCAGATCGGAGGTGATGTTTTCGACCGAGGCCGTCGACGCGTTGCGCTCGGGGCGCTGGATCTTGTCCTGGCGATCCTTGGCCAGCCAGTAGTCGAACACCTTGCGCGCCACCGGCGCGGCGACGCTGGCGCCCCAGCCGGCGTTTTCGACGATCAGCGCGACGGCGATGCGCGGGTGTTCCAGCGGCGCGAAGCCCATGAACAGCGCGTGGTCGCGCAGGCGTTCGTCGATGGCGCTGGCGCGGTAGTGGCCGCCGCGCAGGCTGAACACCTGGGCCGTGCCGGTCTTGCCGGCGGCCTGATAGGGCGCGTTGGCGAAGGCGCGGCGCGCGGTGCCGGCGCGGACCACGTCGGCCATGGCGTTCTTGATGACGTCGACGTTGGCCTGCTTGAGAGGGATGCGGTAGTCGGGCGCGGATTCCGTAGGCTTGGCCACGCCCGAACGCGGGTCGCGCACCGCGTGCACCAGGTGCGGACGGCGGTACAGCCCGTTATTGGCCAGGGTCGAGGTACCCTGCGCCAGTTGCAGCAGGGTGAAGGCGTTGTAGCCCTGCCCCACCGCCACCGAAATCGTCTCGCCGGCGTACCAGCGCTGGCGGTCCTTGTCCTTGTAGGCCGAACGCTTCCACTCGGTCGACGGCAGCACGCCGCGCTTCTCGCCTTCGAGATCGATGCCGGTGATCTGGCCAAAGCCGAACTGCTTGGTGAAATCGTGCAGCGCGTTCACGCCGATCTCGGGGCCGAGCGAATAGAAGTACGTGTCCGACGACACCACGATGGCCTTGTGCATGTCGGTCATGCCATAGGCGGCGCCGCCGGCGTTGCGGAATTTCTGGCCGCCGAACTCGTAGTAGCCGGGGTCCGAGATGCGGTCGGTGGCGCGGCGCTTGCCCAGTTCCAGCGCCGCCAGGCCGACGAAAGGCTTGTAGGTGGAACCGATCGGGTAGGTGCCGTACAGCGGGCGGTTGATCAGCGGGTGGTCCGGCGACTCGTTCAGCATGCGCCAGTTGTCCACGTCGATGCCGTCGACGAACAGGTTCGGGTCGAACGAGGGCTGCGAGACGAAGGCCAGCACCTCGCCGGTGTCGGGATCGATCGCCACCAGCGCGCCGCGCTGGCCCTCGAAGGCTTCCTCGGCCACCTTCTGCAGGCCCAGGTCGATCGACAGCATGATGTCCGAGCCCGGCACCGGGTCGATGCGCCGCAACGTGCGCATGGGGCGGCCGCCCGCGGTCACTTCGACCTCTTCCAGGCCGGTGCGGCCATGCAGGGCTTCTTCCCAGGTCTTCTCGATGCCCTTCTTGCCGATAACGTCGGTACCGCGATAGTTGCCCAGCAGGCCGGCGCGTTCGAGTTCCTCGTTGTCGTTTTCGGCGATGCGGCCGATGTAGCCCACCACGTGGGCGGCGGACTGCCCCTGCGGATACTCGCGCACCCAGCGGGCGCGCAGCTCGACGCCGGGGAACTGGAAGGCGTGGGCCGCGAACCAGGCCGCTTCGGTCTCGTTGAGGTTGTTGCGCAGCTGCAGGCTGGCGTAGCGGCTGGATTCGGCGGCGCGGCGCTTGAAGCGGCGTTGATCGGCCGGGCTGATGTAGACCACCTCGGTCAGGCGCTCGAACAGCGCATTCATGTTGCCGGCCTGGGCCGGCACCACTTCGAGGGTGTAGGTGCGGTAGTTGCGCGCCAGCACTTCGCCATTGCGGTCGAGGATCTCGCCGCGGCGCGGCGGGATCGGCACGACCGCGATGCGGTTGCGGTCGGCGCGTTCGGACAGGCCTTCGTAACGGTCGACCTGCAAGTACCAGAACCGGCCTATCAGCACGCCGAAGCAGACCAGCGCAAAGATGCCGCCGACCCAGGCGCGCAGGCGGAAGCGCTGCTTCTGCTGCTGGCCGGTTTTCTTGAATTCAAACATGAGACGCGGCGCCGCCGTCAGGCGGAGGAGGATTCGGCGTCGTCGGCACCGCGCTGCGGCAAGTGCAGCACCCAGCCCGCCAGCGGCCACAACGCGGCGGTGATGGCCACGCTGATGCTCCAGTCCCAGCCCGGCCACTTGCCGGCCAGCCAGGCATGGATGATCTGGGTGATGAAGCGCGCGATCAGGAACACCGGCAACATGTGCATCGCCTGGCTCCAGAGGTCGAACCGTTGCAGGCGGCGGTGCAGCACCACGGCGCCGTAGGCGACCAGGGTGTAGGACAGCGCGTGCTCGCCGAGCAGGCCCGCGTCATGCACGTCCATCAGCAGGCCGAAGCAGAAGGCGGTGAACAGGCCGACGCGGCGCGGCTCATGGACGCACCAGAAAGCGATGATCAGGATCAGCACGTCGGGCGCGCCCTGCCACAACCGCCACGGCAGCAGCGACACCAGCCACACCAGCAGGATGGTGCCCCACACGAAGAGGCCGTGCGCCGGCCCCGACAGGCGGTCAGGCTGCACGTTGCTGGGCGTGCCCAGGCGGCGCCGGGGCTGGCCGGATGATGGTTGGTTAGTCCGATCCACCGGAATCGACCTCCTGACGGTTGGACTCGGCACGTTCCACATCCACCTGCAGGACCAGGAAGTGGCGATAGCGTTCCGGGTGGGCCAGCGGCTCGCAGACGGCGCGGGCGAAGCCGGAAGCGGTGTCGCGCTCGACCGAGGTCACCTTGGCCACCGGCAGGCCGGCGGGAAACAGGCCGCCGACGCCGCTGGTGACGATGGTATCGCCTTCCTTGATGTCGGCATTGGCCGCGAGGTAGCGGACCTCCATCTTGCCGGGAGAGTTCCCGCCAAAGGCGATCAGGCGCAGGCCGTTGCGCAGCAATTGCACCGGGATCGATACCTGTTCGTCGGTGACCAGGGCAGCCTCGGCCGTCATGGGCGTGACGCGCACGATCTGGCCGACCACGCCGCCTTCATCGATCACCGGCATGCCCGGCGCCAGGCCGGCCTTGCTGCCCTTGTTGAACACCAGCCGCTGGTTGAAGGCGTTGGTGGGTTCGTACAGCACTTCGACCACCACGGCCGACTGGGCCACGGTGTCGGTCACGCCGAGCAGGCGGCGCAATTGGGCGTTTTCGGCGGCCAGCTGCGCCGCGTGCGTGGCCACCTGGGCCAGTTCGATGCGCTGGCGCTGCAGGGCTTCGTTTTCGCTGCGGATGAGGTTGGCCGCGTTGACCCATTCATTGACCTGCTGGACCAGGTCGCGCGGCGCCATGACGGCGCGCTGGAAGGGATACAGCGCCACGGACATCGCCCGGCGCGCCGGTTCCAGCATGCGCCACTGCGAATCCATGATGATCAGAGCCAGTGCCAGGACGACCAGGATGACCAGCCGCACCTCCGCGGGAGGGCCGCGCCTGAATAGGGGGGGAGTCCCTTGTCGTTGCATGAATCTCAGCCCGGGCGCCCGCGCCCGCAGCCCCCGCAGCGGCCGGAGCCGTGGAAAAGCGGGGCTCCGGGCTGGCGGGCGGTATTAGTCGTTGATGAAGATCGCGCCCAGTTTCTCAAGATGTTCCAGCGCCTCGCCGCAGCCGCGCACGACGCAGGTCAGGGGATCATCGGCAACCACCACCGGCAGGCCGGTCTCTTCCTGCAGCAGGCGGTCGAGGTCGCGCAGCAGCGCGCCACCGCCGGTCAGGGCGATGCCCTTGTCGGTGATGTCGGCGCCGAGTTCGGGCGGGGTCTGTTCCAGGGCGATCTTGACGGCCGATACGATCTGGTTGAGCGGATCGGTCAGCGATTCCAGGATCTCGTTGGACGAGACCGTGAAGCTGCGCGGCACGCCTTCGGCCAGGTTGCGGCCCTTGACTTCGATTTCGCGGACTTCGGAACCCGGGAACGCCGAGCCGATTTCCTTCTTGATGAGTTCGGCGGTGGGTTCGCCGATCAGCATGCCGTAGTTGCGGCGGATATAGTTGACGATGGCCTCGTCGAACTTGTCACCGCCGACGCGCACCGAACCCTTGTAGACCATGCCGCCCAGCGAGATGACCGCCACTTCGGTGGTGCCGCCGCCGATGTCGACGACCATGGAGCCGCTGGCGTCGGAGACGGCCAGGCCGGCGCCGATGGCCGCGGCCATGGGTTCTTCGATCAGGAACACGTGCGAGGCGCCGGCGCCGAGGGCCGATTCGCGGATGGCGCGGCGTTCAACCTGGGTGGAGCCGCAGGGCACGCAGACGATGATGCGCGGGCTGGGCGCCAGCATGTTGCGCGGGTGCACCATGCGGATGAACTGCTTGAGCATCTGCTCGGTGACCGTGAAGTCGGCGATGACGCCGTCCTTCATGGGCCGGATGGCCTCGATGTTGCCGGGCACGCGGCCGAGCATCTGCTTGGCTTCGTGGCCGACGGCCTGGATGATCTTCTTGCCGTGAGGCCCGCCTTCATGACGGATCGCGACCACGGAGGGCTCGTCGAGCACGATGCCCTTGCCGCGGACGTAGATCAGCGTATTGGCGGTACCGAGGTCGATCGCCATATCGCTGGAAAAATAACTGCGCAGGAATCCGAACATGGGAGCTCAGCTAAATTCTGGGGGGAATTGGGGTCATGCCGCGGGGCGTACCACCCGGGAAAGCCTGGGTGCGCCTGTCATCACGGCGATTAAACCGTGAATCATAACTTATAATTTCCCCGGAAATAGCGCATAAATGCAGGCTATTCAAGCTTTGTAACGGGTTTGGCATGTGCATACTGCCCAGTCCCGCCCCTCGGCCTTCGCTTCTCGATATTCGCAATCCCCATGGCGCTCAATGACACAGATGTGGCCCGCATTGCCAGGCTGGCCAGAATCGAACTGACCCCGGACCAGCGCGGCCACGCGCAAGCCGAGCTCAATGGCATCCTCCACCTGATCGAACGGCTGCAGGCCGTCGACACCCAAGGCGTCGAACCCCTGGCCCACCCGCTGTCGGCCCACGAGGACATCGTGCTGCGCCTGCGCCAGGACGCGGTCACCGAAACCGCTTCGGAGGCCCGCCGCGCCGAACTGCTGGCCAACGCCCCCGATGCCCAGGACGGCCTTTTCCTGGTCCCCAAGGTTCTCGACTAAGCCATGACCCAACCCGCCCTGCACACCCAATTCGAGGGGATCGCCGCCCTGCGCGCGGCCCTCGCCCAACGCCAGGTCAGCGCCGTCGAGCTGGCGCAAAGCTCGCTGGCGGCCGCCGACGCGGCCAGCGGCCTGAACGCCTTCTTACATATTGACGCCGAATTGACGCTGGCCCAGGCCCGCGCCGCCGACGCCGCGCTGGCCGCCGGCAACGCCGGCCCCCTGGCCGGCGTGCCCATCGCCCACAAGGACGCCTTCGTCACCCGCGGCTGGCGCACCACCGCCGGCAGCAAGATGCTGGACGGCTACGTCAGCCCGTTCGACGCCACCGTGGTCGAGCGCCTGCAGGCCGCCGGCGCCGTGTCGCTGGGCAAGCTCAACTGCGACGAGTTCGCCATGGGCTCGGGCAACGAGAATTCGGCCTACGGCGTGGTCCGCAATCCGTGGGATCCGGCGGCCGTGCCCGGCGGCTCCTCGGGCGGCTCGGCCGCCGCGGTCGCCGCCCGCCTGGTGGCCGCCACCACCGGCACCGACACCGGCGGTTCGGTGCGCCAGCCCGCCGCGCTGTGCGGCGTCAGCGGCATCAAGCCGACCTACGGCACCGTCTCGCGCTACGGGATGGTGGCCTTCGGCTCCAGCCTGGACCAGGCCGGCCCGCTGGCCCCCAGCAGCCGCGACCTGCTCGAACTGCTGGACGTCATCAGCGGCTTCGACCCGCGCGACGCCACCAGCCTGGAAAAATGCGATGCCGCCGCCAACGAACCGGGCCGCGTGCGGCGCGATTTCGATGCCGCGCAAGGCAGGTTCGACGCGGCCGGCAGCCAGCCCCTGAAGGGCCTGCGCATCGGCGTGCCCGAGGAATACTTCGGCGCCGGCCTGGCCCCGGACGTGGCCGCCGCGGTACAGGCCGCGCTGGCCCAGTTCGAAACGCTGGGCGCGGTGCGCGTGCCGGTGTCGCTACCGCGCACCGAGCTGGCCATCCCCGCCTACTACGTCATCGCCCCCGCCGAAGCGTCGAGCAACCTGGCGCGCTACGACGGCGTGCGCTACGGCCATCGCGCCGCACAGTACGGCGACCTGAACGAGATGATCAGCCGCTCGCGCGCCGAAGGCTTCGGCGACGAGGTCAAGCGCCGCATCCTGATCGGCACCTACGTGCTGTCGCACGGCTATTACGACGCCTACTACCTGCAGGCCCAGCGCCTGCGCCGCATGATCGCCCAGGACTTCCAGCGCGCCTTCGCCGGCCAGTGCGACGTCATCATGGGCCCGGTGACCCCCACGGTCGCCAAGAACATCGGCGACAACCGCGACGACCCCACCGCCGACTGGCTGGCCGACGTCTACACGCTGGGCGTCAGCCTGGCGGGCCTGCCGGCCATGTCGATCCCTTGCGGTTTCGGCACCGGCGCCGGCGCCAAGCGCCCTGTCGGCCTGCAGATCATCGGCAACTACTTCGACGAAGGCCGCCTCCTGGCCATCGCCGACCGCTACCAACAAGTCACGACGTGGCACAAGGCCACGCCGGCCCAGCAGGACGCCTAAGCATGAACTGGGAAATCGTCATCGGCCTGGAAACGCACACCCAGCTTTCCACCGACTCCAAGATCTTTTCGGGCAGCAGCACCGAATTCGGCGCCGCGCCCAACACCCACGCCAACGAGGTCGACCTGGCCCTGCCGGGCAGCCTGCCGGTCATGAACCGCGGCGCCGCCGAACGCGCCATCCGCTTCGGCCTGGCGGTCGGCGCCGAGATCGCGCCGCGCTCGGTGTTCGCGCGCAAGAACTACTTCTACCCCGACCTGCCCAAGGGCTACCAGATCAGCCAGTACGAGTTGCCGGTGGTGGTGGGCGGTTCGCTGTCGTTCTTCGTCGGCGAGGAAGAAAAAACCGTCAACCTGACGCGCGCCCACCTGGAAGAAGACGCGGGCAAGTCCTCGCACGACAATTTCGCCCTGGCCAACGGCTCGCCGGCCAGCGGCATCGACCTGAACCGCGCCGGCACGCCGCTGCTGGAAATCGTCACCGAACCGGAAATGCGCTCGGCCGCCGAGGCCGTGGCCTATGCCCGCGCCCTGCACAGCCTGGTGGTCTGGCTCGGCATCTGCGACGGCAACATGCAGGAAGGCTCGTTCCGCTGCGACGCCAACGTCTCGGTGCGCCCGGTCGGCCAGAAGGAATTCGGCACCCGCACCGAGATCAAGAACGTCAACTCGTTCCGCTTCCTGGAACGCGCCATCACCTACGAAGCGCGGCGCCAGATCGAGCTGATCGAGGACGGCGGCACGGTGGTCCAGGAAACCCGCCTGTACGACGCCGACCGCGACGAAACCCGCAGCATGCGCAGCAAGGAAGACGCGCACGACTACCGCTACTTCCCCGATCCCGACCTGCCCACGCTGGTGATCTCGCGCGAGTGGGTGGACGAGGTCCGCGCCGCCATGCCGGAGCTGCCGGCCGCCCAGCGCGCCCGCTTCGAATCCGAGTACGGCCTGCCGGCCTACGACGCCGCGCAGCTGACCGTCAGCCGCGACCTGGCCGCCTACTTCGAGGCCGTGGCGCACGCGCTGCCGGCCGGCCAGGCCAAGCTGGCCGCCAACTGGATCATGGGCGAAGTGGCCGCCACCCTGAACAAGGAAGAAAAGGCCATCGCCGACGCGCCGGTGCAGGCGCCGGCCCTGGCCGCGCTGATCAACCGCATCATCGACGGCACCATCTCCAACAAGATCGCGCGTGAAGTGTTCGGCGCCATGTGGGCCGGCGAGAACGGCGGCCAGCCCGACGCCATCATCGAAGCCCGCGGCCTCAAGCAGATCAGCGACAGCGGCGCCATCGGCGCCATGATCGACGAGGTGCTGGCGGCCAATCCGGCCATCGTCGAGGAATACCGCGCCGGCAAGCAGAAGGCGTTCAACTCGCTGGTCGGCCAGATCATGAAGGCCGCGCGCGGCAAGGCCAACCCGCAACAGGTCAACGACCTGCTCAAGCAGAAGCTGGACAACTGATCCCCGGCCGGCCCGCTTTCATGGGGGCCGGCGCAGTATCAGACCGAACCTAAGGCCGCGGCATCTTGCCGCGGCTTTTTGTTTGGCCAAGAATGGTTCGGTCGATTTCGCGCCGGAGACTTGGCCATGACCACCCCCTATCTATCCGTTCCGCAAGAACAGGTCGCCGAGCGACTGAATGAACTCATTGAAGCGGCCCATACCGGGACCCGCGTCGTCATCACCCGGGACGGCATGGCGTATGCTCAGTTCTGGCGGGTCAACCCGCTGCTGACCGAAGAGGCGCACCGCGCGATCGAGGAACTCAAGCAACTCAAGGGCATCCCGTATGTGGACGACGCCACCTGGTGGTACGCCGTGAAGGGGATACGCGAATGAAGCTCGTGCTCGATGCGTCGGTTGCCCTGAGCTGGCTGCAATTGCCCAGCCAGACCCACAGTGGGCAAGCGCTCACGATACTGGAAGGCCTGATTGACAAGCCCGCGCTTGTCCCATTGATCTGGAAGCTGGAAGTCGCCCAGGGAGCCTTACGCATCGAACGGTTGCGGCAAGCCACGCCAGACATGCTGAAAAAATTTTCGACGCGGTTGAAGATGGCGCCGGTGGTCAACGAGAACCGCCCTGCCACCACCTGGCTGCCGCGCTGTGTCGCGCTTGCCCGGGAACACGCCCTCACGGTGTACGACGCGTCGTACCTGGAACTTGCGCTTTGGCACGATGCCGCACTGGCCACCTTCGACAAGCGCCTGGCGCAAGCGGCATGTGCCTGCGATGTCGTCGTCATCGGCCCTGAAGCGCCGGCCAGCAGGCTGGAGTCCCCGGCGACCCGATACGGCAGCCGGCAGGCCAAGTCCCACCGGCCCGGATTTACTTCACCCCGTACTTCGTCCGGTACGCCTGCACCGCATCGCGGTGCTCGGCAAACGCGGCGTCGTCCTGCAGCAGCGCCATGATGTCCGCCAGCGATGCAATCGCCACCACCGGGATGCCATAGGTCTTGGCCACGTCCTGCACCGCCGAGTGCGCCGACAGCGCATCGTCGGCACCCGCCCGCTCCATGCGGTCCATGGCGATCAGCACGGCAGCCGGCTCGGCGCCGGCGTTGCGGATGATCTCCACCGACTCGCGCACCGAGGTGCCCGCGGTGATCACGTCGTCGATGATGACGACCTTGCCCTTGAGCGGCGCGCCCACCAGGGTGCCGCCTTCGCCGTGGTCCTTGGCTTCCTTGCGGTTGTAGGCGAACGGCACGTCGCCGCGGCCCTGCATCGCCGGGTGGTTGGCCAGCGCGACGGCGGTGGCCGTGGCCAGCGGGATGCCCTTGTAGGCCGGGCCGAACAGCATATCGAAGGCCACGCCCGAATCCAGCAGCGCCTGCGCATAGAAGCCTGCCAGCTTGCCGACCGAACCACCACTGTTGAACAGGCCCGCATTGAAGAAATAGGGACTGATACGGCCGGACTTGACCTTGAAGCTGCCGAAGCGCAGCACGCCTTCGTTCAGGGCGAAGCGGACAAAATCAAGCGAGGTGGCGGAGTTGGCAGAATGGGCGGCAGACATGCGAGCGGGGTCCGAGAGGTGGCAAACCCCGGCATTTTATCCGTTGTCGGGGCTATTGCCGGGCAACGTCGCCCAGTCGGTTAAATTCCTGGCATTGTTCCGGCCGTTCCCGGCCGCTCTACAGGAGTCCCGCTTTGCTGCGCATCACGTCGATCAACCTCAATGGCATCCGGTCCGCCTTCCGCAAGGGCCTGCAACCCTGGATGGAAAAGCACGCCGCCGACGTGCTGTGCCTGCAGGAAATCAAGGTGTCGGACGAGGATCTGACCGAGGATCTGCGCCACCCGCCCGGCTACACCGGCCACTTCCACCATGCCGTCAAGAAAGGCTACAGCGGCGTCGGCATCTATCTGCGTGATGCGGCCGAGCGCGTCAGCATCGGCCTGGGCTGCGAAGAATTCGATCCCGAGGGCCGCATCATCCGCGCCGACTGGAAGAACCTGTCGGTCATCAGCGCCTACCTGCCCTCGGGCTCCAGCGGCGACGAACGCCAGCAGGCCAAGTACCGCTTCCTGGACCGCTTCGGTCCGTGGATCGACGAACTGATGCACGAGCACAAGAAGACCGGCCGCGAATTCGTCATCTGCGGCGACTGGAACATCGCCCACAAGGAAATCGACCTGAAGAACTGGAAGGGCAACCTGAAGAATTCCGGTTTCCTGCCCGAGGAACGCGCCTGGCTGACCGACGTGTTCGACAAGCGCGGCTTCGTCGACGTGTTCCGCACCATCGACGAGCGGCCGGACCAGTACACCTGGTGGAGCAACCGCGGCCAGGCCTGGGCCAAGAACGTCGGGTGGCGTATCGATTACCAGATCGCCACGCCCGGCATCGCCGCCCGCGCCCGCAGCGTCGCGATCTATAAAGACGAACGCTTTTCCGACCACGCGCCGCTGACGATCGACTACGACGCCACGCTGTAGCAACCAGGCGGTGGGACGTCCGTTCCACCGCCTGGCGCATGATCTGGCGCAAAGTATAATTAGGGACACATCACAAGAAATCCGCCCGGCAAATATAGGACTCTGCCCCCGCTGCCGGGTGCATTCCCCTATGAAGCGCCCATGCCTTTCCTGCCGTGAACTTGGCATTATATTGGGGACGCATTAATTTTCCCTGTGAATTCAATGCCCACCCTTCTCTCTATGGAACCCGGGGTGATCTCCCCGCCCTCCAAACCGCAATGCGACCCCAATAATTAAAGAAAAAAGCGCTTTGATATCAAGGTGATGGAGCAGCCCGCCGTTTTGCGCAGGGCAACAAATTAGCCCTACAATCTCGCACCAAGCCGGTGCAATCCGCACCAAAACGGAGATTCGACGCCCCGAAACAGCGCATCTCCGCACTCATTCGAAGCGCCCCCCAAGGAGATCATGTTGAAAGTGCAGCGTCTGGACGACTTCCTGCGTAGCGTCGCCGTGCGCGATCCGCAGCAACCGGAATTCATGCAAGCCGTCCAGGAGGTGATGCTGAGTCTGTGGCCTTTCATCGAAAAGCACCCCCACTACGCCGAGCACGCTTTGCTCGAGCGCCTGGTGGAACCGGAACGCGTGATCCAGTTCCGCGTGTGCTGGACCGACGACAAGGGCCAGGCGCAGGTCAACCGCGCTTTCCGCATCCAGCACAGTTCGGCCATCGGACCGTTCAAGGGCGGCATGCGTTTCCACCCCTCGGTGAACCTGTCGATCCTGAAGTTCCTGGCGTTCGAGCAGACTCTGAAGAACTCGCTGACCACGCTGCCCATGGGCGGCGGCAAGGGCGGCTCCGACTTCGACCCCAAGGGCAAGTCCGACGCCGAAGTCATGCGCTTCTGCCAGGCCCTGATGATCGAGCTGTACCGCCACCTGGGCCCGGACACCGACGTGCCGGCCGGCGATATCGGCGTGGGCGCGCGTGAAGTCGGCTTCATGGCCGGCATGATGAAAAAACTGTCGAACTCCACCGCCAGTGTCTTCACCGGCAAGGGCCTGACCTTCGGCGGCAGCCTGATCCGCCCCGAAGCCACCGGCTACGGCACCGTCTACTTCGCCGAGGAGATGCTCAAGCGCGTCGGCAAGTCGTTCGACGGCCTGCGTGTGTCGGTCTCGGGCTCGGGCAACGTGGCCCAGTACGCCATCGAAAAGGCCATGGCGCTGGGGGCCAAGGTGGTGACGGTGTCCGACTCGAACGGCACGGTGGTCGACGAGGCCGGCTTCAACCACGAAAAGCTGGTGGCGCTGATGCACGTCAAGAACGACCTGCGCGGCCGCCTGGACACCTATGCCCGCCAGTTCGGTCTGGTCTATGAGCCCGGCAAGCGTCCCTGGCATGTGCCGGTGGACGTGGCCCTGCCCTGCGCCACCCAGAACGAGCTGGAGCTGGCCGATGCCGAAACGCTGATCAAGAACGGCGTGCAATGCGTGGCCGAAGGCGCCAACATGCCCGCCACTCTGGACGCCGCCAAGGCCTTCATCGCCGCCCGCGTGCTGTACGCGCCGGGCAAGGCCAGCAACGCCGGCGGCGTGGCCGTGTCGGGCCTGGAAATGGCCCAGAACTCGGCCCGCCTGGCATGGACCCGCGAGGAAGTGGACGCGCGCCTGCACGCCATCATGCGCGATATCCACGAGAATTGCGTGCGCCACGGCCACAGCGAGCGCGAATACGTGAACTACCTGGACGGCGCCAACATCGCCGGCTTCGTCAAGGTCGCCGACGCGATGCGCCAGCAAGGGCTGTACTGATCGACAGGCCGGCGCCCCATTGTGGGGGTACCGGCCAGCGACAAAAAAGGCGGCAGGCTGTTCGAGCCTGCCGCCTTTTTTTGTTCTGGGCCGCGCGCGGCGGGATCAGTGCTTCATCGCGCCGTGATCGTGGCTCATGCCGGGGTTGTGCGAGGCCGGTTTGACCTTGAACTGCACCGCCACCTCGCCCGCCTTCTCGAACTTCAACGTGGCGGGCACCGTGGCGCCTTCGGCGAACGGCGCCTTCAGCTTGATGAACATGACGTGGTAACCCCCGGGGGCCAGCTTGACCTCGCCGTCGGCCGGCAGCGCGATGCCGCCCTCGACCTGGCGCATCTTGGCCACGCCGTTGGTGGTCTCGACCGTGTGCAGCTCGACCCGCTCGGCGGCGTCGGACGAGATCGACAGCAGGCGATCGGGGGTCTTTGCATCGTTGTCGATGTCCATGTAGCCGGCGCCGTTGGACTGGCCCGGGGCGGACGCGCGCACCCAGAGATCGTCGATCTCGACCTGGCCGACCTTGTAGTCCTTGGCCCAGGCCGAACCGGCCGCGCACAGGCCCAGGACGGCAATAGCGGCGAACTTGCGGATGTTCATGGGGGTGTTCTCCTATGGGTTAACGCCGCCGGACCAGGCTGCGGGCGGCTGACAGAACCGAGTCGGTCAAAGCTTCCATCGCTTCGGAGTTTACCCGCCAATGCTGCCAGTACAGCGGCACGTCCTCCCAGGCGCGGCCCCGCAGCAGCATCAGATGACCTGCATCAAGGTGTTCCTGCACCAGTGGCAGCGGATTCATGGTCCAGCCCAGGCCCCCCAGGGTGGCCTGCACGAAGGCGCGGGTCGACGGCACCCACCAGACCGGCGGTTGCCATGGCGCCGGGTCCGAGATCTTGTGGGCGAAACGGGCCTGCAACGCATCCTTGCGGTTGAACACCAGCACCGGCGCCTGCGCCAGTGTCTGCGCATTCACGCCCTGCGCGAAATAGCGCTTGTGGAAGGCCGGGGTACACGTCGCCACATAGCGCATGCTGCCCAGCGCATGGATGCGGCAGCCTTGCACCGGATCGGCCAGCGTCGTCACCGCGCCCAGCACCGACCCGTTGCGCAGCAGCGCGGCGGTGTGGTCCTGGTCCTCGGACTGCATGTCGAGCGTGGCGCGGGTACGGCTGGAGAACTGCAGCGCCGCCTCGACGAACCAGGTCTCAAGGCTGTCGTGGTTGACCGCGATGGGGATGCTGGCGTGCGGCACGTCGTCGTCCGCCACGCCCAGCCGGTTCAGCGCGTCGTGTTCCAGCAGCGCGGTCTGCTCGGCCAGCTGCACCAGCACCTGGCCATCGCCGGTGGCCGCGGCGGGCACGGTGCGCTGGACCAGCAGCCTTCCCATGCGGTCTTCGAGCGCCTTGATCCGCTGCGACACCGCCGACGGCGTCACGCTCAACGCCAACGCGGCGCGTTCGAAACTGCCTTCGCGCACCACCGCCGCCAGGGCGCGCAGGTTGCCGTGATCGATTTTCATAGAATTAGTTTTGCTTAAGATAATGAAGGAAAATTAGCTGTATTTCATACCAGTGACAAGCGAAAATGATGCATTGTCGGCATGCGCAACGCTGCCGGCCCGGTATTCCAAGCGCCGCCACAAGGCGTTGCAGTCAAAAGGTTCGCGTCATGTTCGCCACGTTGTCATCTCCCCTCTTTCTCACCGCCTGGGCCAGCGGCACGGCCACGGGGCTGGGCCTGTTCGCCGTCGTCGGCGCGCAAAGCGCATTCATCCTGCGCCAGGGATTGATGCGCGCGCACCTGCTGTCGGTGGTTGCCATCTGCGCGTTGATCGACGCCGTCTTCATCTTCGCCAGCGTGTCGGGCCTGCAGGCCTTGACGGCCTGGTTCCCCTGGCTGACCACGGCGGTGCTGTGGTTCGGCGTGGCCTTCCTGTCCTGGTACGCGCTGCAATCGGCGCGCCGCGCCTGGAACGCCACCGGCGGGCTGGCCGCCGCGCGCGACGTGGTGCCCTCGCGCCGCGCCGCGATGCTGGGCGCGCTGGGCTTTTCGTTGCTGAACCCGCATTTCTGGCTCGACATGGTGGTGGTGGGCTCGCTGGCCCACGGTTTCGAGGATGCCCGCATGGCGTTCGCCGCCGGCGCCTTCACCGCCAGCCTGCTGTGGCTGGCCGTGCTGGGCATCGGCTCGCGCCTGTTCGCGCGCTTCTTCGCCAGCGCCTCGGCCTGGCGCGTGCTCGACGGCGTCATCGCCGTGGTCATGGCGGGCCTGGCGATCAGCCTGGCGGTCAAGGGCGTCTGAGGGTTGGCGCAGTCGCGCTGGCTGGACGGCTACGGGACGGGTCGTTGCGCAGGCGGCGGAAATACGGGGACGGGCTAGCCAGCCAGGCACTTTTATAATCGCCGCGTTGCCACTCTTTCGTCGGGCGCATGGCCGGCCCGCCAGACGATCATGCGCGGACCCTCCCCTTCCAAAGACGTGCGCCTGCCGCCGCTGGCCGCCATCCAGGCCTTCGAGGCCGCCGCCCGGCTCGGTTCGTTCGAGCGCGCCAGCGAAGAACTGTTCGTCACCGCCAGCGCCATCGGCAAGCGCATCGCCGCGCTCGAGGCGCAGCTAGACGTCACCCTGTTCATCCGCAGCAGCCGCGGCGCCACCCTGAGCGCCGCCGGGCGCGAATACCTGGAACAAGTGCGCACCGCGCTGGACCTGCTGTCCGATGCCTCGCTGCACAAGCGCGGCGAGCCCAAGCTCGAACCCCTGCGGGTGGTGTCCACCCCGACCTTTGCCCGCCAGGTGCTGATCCCCGCCCTGCCCGGCTTCACCGCCGCGCATCCGGACGTCGAGCTGGAAATCATGCTGTCCATTCCCTACCTGGACATCATGCCGCCCAACGCGGACGTCTGGATCCGCTTCGGCAGCGGCAAATATCCCGGCCTGCACGCGCGGCCGCTGACCACAGATCCGGTGTTTGCGGTCTGCTCGCCCGCCTACCGCGATGCGCACGGGCCGTTCGAACGCCCGCAGGACCTGTCGCGCGCCGCCCTGCTGCGCTGCCCGATGGAGCCATGGCGTCCCTGGCTGGCGGCGGCCGGGCTCGACTGGCCCGAACCCGCGCGCGGCGTCTGGCTGGTCGACCTGGGCATGATGCTGGCGGCGGCCCGAGCCGGCCAGGGCATCGCGCTGACCCGCCGCACGCTGGCGGCCGAGTGGCTGGACGAGGGCAAATTGCTGCGGGTGCTCGACATCGAGACGGCGGGTGAATCCCAGTACTACCTGTGTACTGAAATCTCGCGCCCTCCGGGCGGCGCGGCCCAAGCGTTTTCCCTATGGCTGGCCGCCGTCTGTGAACGCGCGGCCCAATGGCCACGGGCTTCTTCGGCCAAACCGGAATAAATTTCCAGCCCCGGGCGGAAGGAAATTCCGCGCACCGCCGCGCGTCGCTGGCTAGCATGCGCCCAACATGGCCTGCGCGCGCAAACCGGCTCCGCGCGCCGGGCCTGCCCCGATCTTTGGCCGTCCCATGCTGCGTCGCAATGCCGGGCCGTCGGCGGGTGCGACGGTACTAGGTATTTACGCGGAAAAACCCCGCCGGGTCAGATTCGCGTAAGCGATTAAGCAGACAGTCACAACACGCAACAGGAGTGCGCCACCCACCTTCTTCACGCCGCCTGGCGCCGGCACACGGTTTTCCACGCAGTTCTACCAATTACAACGGAGACATCCATGGATTTTCGTTTGAAGCTGCTTGCAGGAACCCTTGCTTTTGCCGTATCGGCCGCGGGCTACGCCGCCGACCCCATCAAGATCGGCGTGGCCGGCCCCTATACGGGCGGCTCTTCCTCCATGGGGGTGAGCATGCGCGACGGCGTGCGCCTGGCCATCGAGGAAATCAACAAGAATGGCGGCGTGCTCGGCCGGCAACTGGTCGCGGTGGAACGCGACGACGAAGCCAAGAACGAGCGCGGCGTGCAGATCGCCCAGGAACTGATCAACAAGGAACAGGTCACCGCCACGGTCGGCTACATCAACACCGGCGTGGCGCTGGCCTCGCAACGCTTCTACCAGGACGCCAAGATCCCGGTGTTCAACAACGTGGCCACCGGCAGCGTCATCACGCACCAGTTCAAGGCGCCCGAATACCCGGACAACTACGTATTCCGCAACGCGGCGCACGACAGCATCCAGGCGCCGATGATCGTCGAAGAGGCCATCACCCGCCGCGGCTTCAAGAAGGTCGCGATCCTGGCCGACTCCACCAACTACGGCCAGCTCGGCCGCGAGGACCTGGAAAAGGCCCTGGACGCCAAGGGCATCAAGCCTGTGGCCGTCGAGAAGTTCAACATCAAGGACGTCGACATGACGGCCCAGCTGCTCAAGGCCAAGGCCGCGGGCGCCGAAGCCGTGCTGACCTACGGCATCGGCCCCGAGCTGGCGCAGATCGCCAACGGCATGGCCAAGCTGGGCTGGAAGGTGCCGATCATCGGCAGCTGGACGCTGTCGATGGCCAACTACATCGACAACTCCGGCTCCAACGGCGAAGGCGCGCGCATGCCGCAGACCTTCATCCAGGATCCGGATACGCCCAAGCGCAAGGCCTTCATCGATGCCTACCTGGCCAAGTTCAAGCCCAAGAACAATCGCATCGACTCGCCGGTGTCGGCGGCCCAGGGCTATGACTCGATCTTCCTGCTGGCTGCCGCCATCAAGCAGGCCAACTCCACCGAAGGCCCGAAGATCCGTGAAGCGCTCGAGAACCTGCAGACGCCGGTCGAGGGCGTGGTGATGACCTACAACAAGCCCTTCACCCACGACAACCACGACGCCATCGGCGCCAAGGAAGTGGTCATCGGCGAGGTCAAGGGCGGCCGCGTGGTCAAGGCCAACTAAGTTCGTCCGAAGCAGTGCGGCGGCGGCTGCCCAGCCGCCGCCGCCGGCGTTCCCGCGCGCGGGGCGCCGGCATGCAGTCGCCTGACAACAGCGTTCTGCCCAAGGGGGTTGGGACGGAACACAGCGCCTCACGACACACACCATGATTCTTCTACAGCTTATCTATAGCGGTATCGCGCTGGGCATGATCTATGCCGTCATCGCGTTCGGGTACCAGCTCACTTTCGCCACATCCGGCACCCTGAACTTCGGCCAGGGCGAAGCCCTGATGCTGGGCGCGCTGGTCGGGCTCACGCTGGTCGGCCTGGGCGTGAACTATTGGGTCATGATTCCCATCGTCTGCATCTTCGGCTTCGCGCAAGGCGCGCTGGTCGAGCGGGTCGGCGTGCGGCCGGCCATCAAGACGCGGTCCGAATTCGGCTGGATCATGGCCACCATCGCCCTGGGCATCATCTTCAAGAACGTGGCCGAGAACATCTGGGGCCGCGACGACCTGCGATTCCCCTCGCCGCTGCCCGAGGCGCCGATCGAGGTGCTGGGCGCGAACGTGCTGCCGATGGAACTGCTGGTGGTGTTCGGCGCGCTGGCCATGATGCTGCTGGTGGAACTGTTCAACCGCAAGTCCATCTACGGCAAGGCTTTCGTCGCCACGTCCAACGACCGCGACGCCGCCGGGCTGATGGGCATCAACACCGGCATGGTGATCACGTTTTCGTATGCCCTGTCGTCGCTGACGGCCGCCTTCGCGGGCGTGCTGGTGGCGCCGCTGACGCTGACCGGCGCCACCATGGGCGCGGTGCTGGGCCTGAAGGCCTTCGCGGTCGCCATCATCGGCGGCCTGTCCAGCGGCATGGGCGTGGTGGTGGGCGGCCTGATCCTGGGGATCGCCGAGACCACCACCGGTTTCTATCTTTCGACGGGGTACAAAGACGTGCCGGGACTGGTCCTGCTGCTGCTCGTACTGACCTTCAAACCCGCCGGCCTGTTCGGCAAGACCGCGATCAAGAAGGTGTAAGCGATGAAACCCCTGCACCTGCTGCTTTCCATCGTGGCGGTGGCCTGCCTGGCCGCCGTGCCCCTGGGCGTGACCAACACGTACTACCTGCACCTGATCGAAACCATCATGATCTATTCGATCCTGCTGTTCGGGCTCGATATCGTGGTGGGCTACACCGGCCAGGTGTCGCTGGGCCATGCCGGCCTGTTCGGCATCGGCTCGTATGTCGCCGGCGTGCTGTTCTTCCATCTGCAGATGCCGATATGGGTGATCCTGCCGGCCGCCATCCTGATCGCGGCGGCTTTCGGCGCGGTGCTGGCGTTGCCGGCGCTGCGGGTCACCGGACCCTACCTGGCGATGGTGACGCTGGCCTTCGGCACCATCATCCAGATCCTGATCAACGAGATGACCTTCCTGACCGAAGGCCCGCTCGGCATCAAGATCCCCAAGCCGTCGATCGGCGGCCACATCCTGACCAAGAGCGAGTACTTCTGGCTGGTGGCGGCGTTGCTGGTGCTGTCGCTGATCGTGGTGCACCGGATCCTCAAATCGCACCTGGGCCGCTCGTTCGAGGCCCTGCGCGACAGCCCGATCGCCTCGGACTGCATGGGCGTGTCGGTCTATCGCCACAAGGTGTTCGCCTTCGTCATCAGCGCCGGCTTCGCCGGCCTGGCGGGCGCGCTGTATTCGTACTCCGAGCAGTACATCTCGCCCAACACCTACAACTTCGAACTCACCATCCTGTTCCTGCTGGCCATCATCATGGGCGGGCGCAAGAGCCGCACCGGGGCGCTGCTGGGCGCATCGATCATCGTGCTGCTGCCCAAGATGCTGGACGACATCGCCACCTTCCGCCTGATCGCGCTGGGCGTGGCGATCCTGGTGACGGTGGGCAGCGCGATCGCCATCTCCAAGGGCCGCACCGAGGCCCGCCGGGTGGCGGTGCCGGTGGTCGGCACCATCCTGCTGGCGGTGTTCTCGTATTGGCTGGAGGCGGTGACCGACTGGCGCCTGACGATCTTCGGCGCCATGATCCTGTTCGTCGTGTACTACCTGCCCGACGGCATCGTCGGCTTCGTGCGCAACCTGTTCTTCTCGACCCGCCGCGCGGCGCTGTCGGTCAAGAAGGACCTGGTCAAGGAACAGGAAGCGGTGCCCGACGCGGCGCGGGGCCATGGCGAAACGCTGTTGGCGGCCAAGCAGGTGCTGATGCAGTTCGGCGGCCTGAAGGCGCTGAACCAGGTCGACCTGACGGTCAAGCGCGGCACCATCCATGGGCTGATCGGACCGAACGGTTCGGGCAAGAGCACCATGATGAATGTGCTGACAGGCATCTATGTGCCCACGGCGGGCGCGGTGGAATTCGGCGGCAAGTCACTGGTGGGCCTGGCGCCGGCCGACATCGCCGCCACGGGCATCGCCCGCACCTTCCAGAACGTGCAGCTGTTCGGCGAGATGACGGCGCTGGAGAACGTGCTGGTGGGCCTGCACCACACCTTCACGACGGGACTGGCGGGCATCGCGCTGCGCACGCCGAAGTGGAAGGGCGAGGAACAAGGCGCGCGCGCCCGCGCCCTGGCGCTGCTGGAATTCGTGGGGTTGGAGGACCTGGCCAGCGAAGAGGCCCGCAACCTGCCCTATGGCAAGCAACGCCTGCTGGAAATCGCCCGCGCGCTGGCGCTGGACCCGCAATTGCTGCTGCTGGACGAGCCGGCTGCCGGCCTGACGGCGCCGGATATCGCCGAGCTGCTGACGATCATCCGCAAGGTGCGCGACCACGGCATTACGCTGATCCTGATCGAGCACCACATGGATGTGGTGATGGGGGTGTGCGACACCGTGTCGGTGCTGGACTTCGGCCAGAAGATCGCCGAGGGGCTGCCCAATGAAGTGCAGAGCAACGCCAAGGTTATCGAGGCGTATCTGGGCGGCGCGCCCGCCTGACGCCAAGGACGACAACATGCTATCGATCAAGAATCTGGAAGCGGGCTACGGGAAGGTGAAGGTGCTGCACGGCATCAGCATGGAGGTCCCGAAGGCCAAGGTGGTGACGTTGATCGGCTCGAACGGGGCCGGCAAGACGACGACGATGCGGGCGCTGTCGGGGATGATCCGGCCGACCGCGGGCGAGGTCACGCTGGGCGGCAAGCGCATCGACGGACTGGAATCGCATCGGATCGCGCGGCTGGGGCTGGCGCATTCGCCGGAAGGGCGGCGGGTGTTTCCTACGCTTTCCGTCACCGACAATCTGCTGCTAGGCGCATTTCCCCGGTTGACGGGGAGCCGGCCCAAGGGCGACGTGCAGGCGGACCTGGGGCGGGCGATGGATCTGTTCCCCCGCCTGAAGGAGCGGCGCGAGCAGTTGGCGGGGACGCTGTCGGGCGGCGAACAGCAGATGCTGGCGATGGCGCGGGCGGTGATGCTGAATCCGGAGCTGGTGCTGCTGGATGAGCCGTCGATGGGGTTGGCGCCGATCCTGGTGGAGGAGGTGTTCCGGATCATTGCGCGGCTCAAGGATGAAGGGGTGACGATGTTGCTGGTCGAGCAGTTTGCGGCGGCGGCGTTGAATGTCGCGGATTATGGGTATGTGTTGGAGAATGGACGGATTTCTGTGCATGGGAGTGCGGAGAAGTTGAAGCATGATCCGGCTGTGGTGGCGGCTTATCTTGGGGGGGCGCATTAGTTTTTTGCTGGCGTCGGATTGAGTTCTTGAGACGCACGGCGGGGCGGCGGGCGGTGGCGGACGGGGCTACGATTGCGGTCCGGAGCGTTCGCTCCGGACTGCCCCGTTGTCAACCTCGTACGCCTTCGGCTCCCTACGGTTTCCCTCGGGCGCATCTACACGCCCCGCCGCCCCCGCCCGCCAACGCAACGGGCTCACGTCGTCTTGGTTTCGCCATTGCAGGGACGAGCAGTGTGCTTGGCGTTTTTGCCAACGACTGGAATGGAGGGGAGGATCTTGCGGGGCCCGCCCAAAGCCGGCCGCGCGGGCGGCCTTTTTGGGCTTACGCGATGAGGGGCGTCGAGAAATTGGCGCGCAGCGAACCCCGCCCCGACGCCAGACACCATGTATGCCGTTGATGGCCGCCCGCGCGGCCGTCAACGGCGGGCGACGCAAGACTTTCTCCTTACCCCACGCTGCAGCAGCGTCACATTCCTCGACACCGGTAGCCCG
>NZ_QHHO01000040.1:387336-409972 GCF_003184165.1 Achromobacter sp. RW408 | reverse complement strand
AACGTGGTCCGAGACGCCCATCACCAATGCCATGTCGTGCTCGACCAGCAGCACGCCGGCGCCGGCGTCGGCAATGCGCCGCAGCAGGGCGGCCAGTCGTGTCTTGTCCTCGCGGGACAGGCCCGCCGCGGGCTCGTCCATCAACAGGACGTCGGCGTCGGTGGCCAGCGCGCGGGCAATCTCCACCAGCCTGCGATCCACGTGCGCAAGATCGGCGGCCGGCGTGTCCAGGTCGCCTTCGTATCCGCAAAAGGCCAGCAGGGCGCGGGCCCGCTCGCGCGCATCGGACGACAGATAACGGCGCGCGGCCAGCAGGCCGCCCAGCCGGCCGCGCAACAGGCCCAGTGCGACGTTGTCCTCGACACTCAAAGTGTCGAACAGCTGCGAGGTCTGATAGGTGCGCGCGATGCCCTCGCGCGCCACGCGGTGGGCCGGCAGGCCGGCCAGTGGCGCGGCGCCCAGCGCGACGTTGCCGCTGGTGGGCTGGTAATAGCCGCTGAGCATGTTGATGACGGTGGACTTGCCCGCGCCGTTGGGGCCGATCAACGCGGTGATGGCGGCGGGCGCGACATGAAACGATACGCCCTGCACCGCGCGCACGCCGCCGAACGTCATGGTCAGCGTGTCGGCGCGCAGGGCGCGGCGGGCCCGGCCGTTGGCGGCCAGGCCACCCTGGCGTGGGGCCAGACGCGGTGTCAGGGCGCGTCGCCGCCAGCGGGCCAGCAGTCCCGCCGCGCCTTCGGGCGCCGCCCACAGCACCACGAGCAGGAAGGCGCCGAAGAACAACAGGCGATATTCCTCCAGGCTCGACAGCAGTTCGGGCAGCAATCCGACCACCACCGCGCCCAGCAGGGGCCCCGCCAGCGAACCGGCGCCGCCGATGGTGACGGCCAGCACGAACAGGATCGACTGCATGAAGTTGAAGTTGTGCGGCGTGATCATGCCGGCCTGCGGCGCATACAGGCCTCCCGCCAGGCCGACCACGGCCGCCGACACCATGAAGGCCACGGCCTTCACCACCAGCGGGTTGATGCCGATGGATTCGCTGGCCGTTTCACTGTCCTTGACCGCGCGCATGGCCGCGCCCCAGCTGCCGCGCGCCAGCAGGGCATAACCGGCCAGCGCGGCGAACACCGTTACGATCGCGAGCATCGCCACTCCGCGGTCTCCGCCCAGCGCGCCGAGCGCGGGCTGGGCGATGCCCATCAACCCGTTCTGGCCGCCTGTGAGATCGCCGCCCTCGACCAGGGTGTGTTCCACGATGAAGCCGAAGGCGATCGTGATCATCGCCAGGTAGGGCCCTTGGACTCGCAGCGCCGGGAGCGCCAGCAGCAGCCCGAACACGCCCGCCACCGCCGCGGCAACGGGCCATGCCAGCCAGAAATTCCAGCCCGCCTGGCCGGTGAGGATCGCCACCGTGTACGCCCCGATGGCGTAGAACGCGGCATGGCCGAACGACATCTGGCCGGTCAGCCCCAGCAGCACGTTCAGGCCGATGCCGGCAAGCGCCAGCAAAGCCACGTTGCCGATCACGAAAACGTAATAGCCGTTGACGCTGGCCGCCAGGGCCAGGCTGACGACCGCCAGCACGGCATAGACGGCCAGCGCCGGCCAAGAGAATGCAGATCGCCGGGCCATCAGACTTTCCTCACGGCCGCGCGGCCGAACAATCCGTTGGGCCGCATGGCCAGGATGGCGATGACCAGCGCAAAGCTGATGATCTGGGTATAGCCGGAACCCAGGGCGACGGTGATCAACCCTTCGGCCACGCCGAACAGCAGGCCGGCGAGCATGACGCCCCAGGCGCTGGTGATGCCGCCCAGGATGGCGACCACGAAGGCCTTCAGTCCGAATAGGGTGCCCATGTCGGCCTGCACGTTGAACAGCGGCGCGACCAGCGCGCCGGCCACGCCCGCGAACAGGGTCGAGACGGCAAAGGCGACCATGATGGCGCGCCGCACCGGAATGCCCATCAGGCGCGCCGCGTTCGGGTTCTGCACCACCGCAAGCAGCGCCACTCCCCAGCGTGTGCGGCGCGACAGCGCATGCAGGGCGGCAGCCAATGCCAGTCCGACCAGCGGGATCAGCAGTTGCAGCGGATACACGCCCAAGCCCATGCCGCCGATTTCCAGCGGCGCTTGCGCCAGCGCAGACGGCAGGCTGCGCGGCTCCTTGCCGAAGGTGAACATCACCAGGTTGTCCAGCACGATGCCCAAGGCCACCGTCGACATGAGCCAGGCGTTCGAGCCGCGGCTGGCGAACGGTCGGACCGCCAGCCGCTCGACCACCAGGCCATACAACGCACACAGGGCCAGCGCCAGCGGCAAGGCGGCCAGCAGCGGCCAGCCCAGCGTCTGCGCAAAGGTAAAGATCAGCACCGCGCCCAGCATCATGGAGCTGCCTTGCGCGAAGTTGACCGTGCCGGATACGGCGTAGGTCAGGTAGAAGCCCAGGGCCATCAGCCCATACATGCTACCCAGGCCCAGGCCGCTGACAATGGCGGACATCCACAGCATGCGTCTCTCCCCTCGCGCTTACTGCGCGCCCTTGACGGGCAGGATGCGGTTGTCGACGAAGTGCGTCCACACGTAGTCGTCTTCGCGCAAGGCGTCGTGCGAGGCCGGCGTGAAGGGCTGCTCGTAGGTCTTGATCAGGCCTTCGTATTTGCCGATCTTGTAGAAGCCCTGGCGCACGGCGTCGCCGTCGGTGGAACCGGCCTGCGCGATCGCCAGCGCCGCCAGTTGCATGCCGTCATAGGCATTGGCCACGCCCACGGCCGGGGTGATGTCCTGCGGGCCCTTGATGTCGGAATACTTGGCCTTGAGCGCCTGCATCACTTTCTCGCCCACCGGGCCCTGCTTGCCGAAGAAGCTGTAGGTCTGCACGAAGTGCACGTTCTTGGCGTTGGGGCCGGCCAGCTCGGTGAAGCGGCCGCCGGCCGGGCCCCAGTGCGACACCACCGGCACCTTCCAGCCCATGCGGTCCAGCGACTTCACCACCTGCGCCGAGGGCCCGACGTTGCCCACCAGGAACAGCGTGTCGGCGCCGGCCGCTTTCAGGCGGCTCAGCTGCGGCGTGACGTCGAGGTCGGCGGGCTGGAATTTCTCGACGCCGGCCGGCGTGATCTTGGCGGCGGCGAGCGCGGCGTCCAGCCCCTTTTCGTTCGATTCGCCCCAGGGGTTGTTCACCAGAATCATGCCCGGCTTGGCGCTCTGGAACGTCTTGCGGGCGTACTGCACCATGGCGCTGTCGACGATCTCGTCCATCGCCGAGACGCGGAACACGAAGTTGGGGTTGCCCTTGTTGTGCGTGATCGCGGTGCCGGCGGCCCAGGGCCCCATGAATGGCACCTTCTCCTGGTTGACGATGGGCACGATCGCCATCGACACCGGGGTATCCAGGCCGCCGAACAGCACGGCAACCTTTTCCTTGTAGATCAGCTCGCGCGCCGCGGCCATGCCCTTGGCGGGGTTGCCTTCGTCGTCGCGTCGCACCAGCACCACCTGGCGCCCGCCCAGCAGGCCGCCCTTGGCGTTGATCTCGTCGATGGCGACGGTCATGCCGCGGGTCAAGGCTTCGCCGGCACGCGCCGATTCACCCGACAGGGCGGTGATCAGGCCAATCTTGATGGGGTCGGCGGCCAGCGCGGGTTGCGCGACCAAGCCGGCCGCGAACAGGGCGGCGGCAGTGGCGCGGAGCATGAAGGAACGGCGGGTCGGGCGCATCGGGGCACTCCTGGAAAGTGGAATGGATCTTGCATGGGAGAGGTGCTGCTGCCGTTCCCAATGCAAGATCCATGCCACCCGCGCCGCGGTGGCGTGTCCCAGGGGGAAAACGGTGGTTTGTCGACGTTGGATCCTGTTTTTGTTTTCAAAAAGACAGGGTTTTTGTTCACAATCATGCATCAGGATTTGCACCAAAATGAATCCATCCCTGCTTCAAGGCACTAATGCGGGGCCTGCCGCGCCCTGGTCCCCCGCGCCGCTGGCCGGCCACGACCGTTTCGCCTACCAGCCCATCACCGGCCGCGCGGACTACGCCTGGCCCAACGGCGCGCGGCTGGCCGTCTACCTGGGGTTCAACATCGAGCATTTCGCCTTCGGCGAGGGGCTGGGCGCCGAGTTGGGGCCAGCCTCGCCGCATCCCGATGTGCTCAATTACGCCTGGCGCGAGTACGGCAACCGGGTGGGCGCCTGGCGCTGCCTGGAACTGTTCGACGCCTTGGGTCTGCCGGTCGGCGCCCTGATCAACACCGCGCTGTATGACCATTGTCCGGAACTGGTCGATGCCTGCCTGGCGCGCGGCGACGAGCTGATCGGCCACGGCTACAGCAACGCGCATCGCCAGGGGGGGCTGGGCGAAACGGAGGAACGGGCGTTGCTGGAACACTGCCGCGACCGCATCGGCCGCCACGCCGGCAGCGCCCCGGCCGGCTGGCTGTCGCCGTGGATTTCGGAAAGCCGCGCCACCCCGGACCTGCTCGCCGAGACCGGCTACCGCTACACCTTGAACTGGTGCCACGACGACCAGCCCACGCGCATGCGCACGCGTGCCGGCGATCTGTGGGCGATTCCCTACCCGCAGGAGCTGAACGACATCCCCATGATCATGGGCCGCAAGATGGATGCGCGCGATTTTGCCGATATGATTCTCGACCAGTTCGAGGAAATGCGGCTCCAGGCGCAGCGCCAGCCCCTGGTGATGGGCATCGCGCTGCATCCGTATATCGTGGGGCAGCCCTACCGCCTGCGGCACCTGCGCCGGGCGCTGGCCCCGTTGGCGGCCGCGCGCGACCGGGGCGAGATCTGGTTCGCCACGCCGGGCCAGATCTGCGCGCACGTCGATGGGCTGCCACCGGCGACCGGACTGTCTTCCCGTTGATCGACCCTTTGCCTTCGTTGCCACCGAGTCCGCCATGCCTACCCGCGATCCCGCCAAATCCCGTCCCAGGGCGACGCCTTCTCGCCGGGCCGCCGCCGCCGTGTCCGAACACCTGGAGGACACGGCCCCCGATGCCGACATGGAGCGCCGCATTTGCGAGGCGGTCTATGAAAGTGTCATGAGCCAGCGGCTGACGCCCGGCACCAAGCTGCCCGAGGCGGCGCTGTGCGACATCTTCGGCGTTTCGCGCTCGGTCGCGCGCAAGGCGTTGCAGCGCCTTGCCCACGAGCATGTGGTCGACCTGCACCACAACCGCGGCGCGGTGGTGGCCGAACCCACCCCCGAGGACACGCGCCAGATCTTCGAGGCGCGGCGCGCGCTGGAAGCGGCCCTGTTGCCGCTGGCGGCCGCGCGCGCCACCAAGGCCGACTACGCCTCGCTGCGCAAGCAGTTGCGCGACGAGCATGCCTTGCTGCACCGCGCCGGCCAGCCTGCCTGGGCGCGCCAGGCCAGCGCCTTCCATGTGCGCCTGGGCGAACTGTCGGGCAACGCCATCCTGCACGGCTACCTGGCCGAACTGGTGTCGCGCTGCTCGCTGATCGTGGCGCTGTATGAACCGCCCGGCAACGCCGCCTGCGAGCATGGCGAACACGTGCAGATCGTCGACCTGATGGAACAGGGGCAGGTGGCCGAGGCGGTCAAGATCAACGACAACCATCTCGCGGACCTGGAGCGGCGCATCAGCCTGGAGCGCCCGCAGCCCGCACAAACCCTGGCCCAGATGCTGGGAATGGCCTGACATGGACATCGACTTCGATTCAATCACCGAATACCAGCGCTACAAGCTGATGGCCAGCCTGATCGTGCCACGGCCGATCGCGCTGATCACCACGCTGTCCGAAACCGGCGTGGTCAATGCCGCGCCCTTCAGCATGTTCAACATGCTGGGCGAGGATCCGCCCATCGTCATGGTCAGCATCAACCGGCTTGAGGACGGCAACCTGAAGGACACCGCTCGCAACATCGCGCGCGACCGCGAATTCGTGGTGCACCTGACCGACGAGGCCATGGCCGAGAAGATGCACCGCTGCGGCGATCGCCTGCCGGCCGACGTCAGCGAGCTGGCGCACGCCGGCCTGGACGCCGCGCCCAGCCAGCGGGTGGCGCCGCCGCGCATCGTGCAGGCGCCGGTGGCGTTCGAATGCACCCTGTTCGAGACCCTGGAGACCGCCAGCCGCCAGATCTTCATCGGCCAGGTGCGCTGGCTGCATGCGCGCGATGGGCTGATCGACACGGACACCTGGCGCGTGCGGCTGCAGGATTATTTTCCGGTGGGCCGCTTTGGCGCCAGCTTCTACGTCACCACGCGCGACCGCTATGCCATCGGCGACATGCCGGCCAGCACCGCCATCGACGAGATCTGACAGCGCGCGGGACGTTCGTCACCACACGGCGGCCTGCGAACCCGGCGCGCGCAGGTGGCGGGCGAAGCGTTGCGCCAGGAAATCGACGAAGGCCAATGTCTTGGCCGGCAGGTTGAGCCGCTCCGGGTACAGCACGTGGATGTCCGCCGGCGGCGTCGCCCAGTCGGTCAGCACCTGGCGCAGGCGGCCGGCGCGCAGCAGCGCGGCGGTCTCCCATTCCGAACGCATGACGATGCCGTGGCCGTCCAGCGCCCATTCCAGCGCGCTCTGGCCGTCATTCGAACTGACGGGGCCGCGCACCTTCACGGTTTCCGTGCGCGAGCCGGATTCGAGCCGCCAGGTGCCGTAGGCGACGTCGTTCTCGCGCACCACGATGCAGCGGTGGCGCTGCAACTCTCCGGGTGTGCGCGGCTCGCCAAAGGTTTCCAGGTAGCGCGGCGACGCGCACAGCAGGCGCCGGTTGGAGGCGATCTTGCGCGCGGTCAGGCGGGCGTCGGGCAGGTCGCCGAAGCGCACCGCGGCATCGAAGCCTTCTTCGATCAGGTTCAGGGGCCTGTCGGTCAGGCGCAGCTGCACTTCGACTTCAGGGTATTGCCGCGCAAAATCGGAGATGGCGGGCGCCACGTGGGCACGGCCGAAACCGAAGGTGGCGTTCAGGCGCAGCAAGCCCTGCGGCTGGGCGCGGCTGCTGGACACGGATCGTTCCAGTGCCTGCAGATCGGCCAGGATACGGCTGCCCTCGGCCAGGTACAGCTCACCCTCCTGCGTGACGCTGACGCGTCGCGTGCTGCGATTGAGCAGCCGCACGCCCAGGCGCTGCTCAAGCTTGGCCAGCCGCGTGCTGACGGCGGGCGGCGTCAGACCCAGTTCGCGCGCGGCCGCCGACAGGTTGCCGTGCTTGACCAGTAGCGAGAAGAAGGCGAGATCGGAGAGTGCATCCATGGCTTTATTTATAAATCATATTTAATAAAGATTTATTTATTTCGCCAATTATAAGAATGGAATGGGCTTATACACTGGCTTGACCGATAGCAGAGCCGCCTGACGCGGCCACCCATGAGGAGACCCGACCCATGAAACCCCCCCATCTGTTGCGCACGGTGTGCGCGTTGGCCGCCGCGGCGTCCTGTTGGATGACGCCAGCCACTGCCGCCGACGCCTTCCCGCAGCGTCCGGTCACCTTGATCGTGCCGTTCGCGCCCGGCGGCAGCGTCGATATCGCCGCCCGCCTGATTTCCGACGCCTGGGGCAAGGCCCTGGGCCAGAGCGTGATCGTCGAGAACCGCGCCGGCGCGTCCGGCAATATCGGCATGGCCGCGGTGGCCCGCGCCGAGCCGAACGGCTACACGCTGGCCATCAACACCATGTCGCTGGCGATCAACCCGGCGTTGTTCCGTTCCATGCCGTTCGACACCGCCCGCGATCTGCGCTCGGTCGGCACGGTTGGAACTTCGCAGCACGTGCTGACGGTATCGCCGTCGCTGCCGGTGAACAATGTCAAGGAACTGCTCGACTACATCCGCGCGCGTCCCGCCAATGAGCTGAGCTTCGGTTCGGCCGGCACCGGCAGCACCTTCCACATGGCCGCCGAACTGTTCAAGTCGGTGTCCGGCACGCAGATCCTGCACGTGCCCTACAAGGGCGGCGGTCCGGCCATGGTGGACACCATCAGCGGCCAGGTGCAGATGAGCTTCCCCGTGCTGTCTGCGGCCAAGCCGCAGGTCGACGGCAAGAAGCTCAAGGCGCTGGGCGTCACCGGCACCACGCGTTCGCCGCTGCTGCCGGACGTGCCCACCATCGCCGAGTCCGGCCTGCCCGGCTACGCCTTCACCACCTGGTTCGTGATCAGCGCGCCCGCCGGCACGCCGCAGGCGGTGGTGGACACGCTCAACGCCAGGCTGGCGCAGGCGCTGCAATCGCCCGAGCTGTCCGAACGCATGCGCCGCGAGGGCTTCGATCCGCTGGTCTCCACACCCGCCGAGACCGATGCCATGGTCAAGGGCGAGATCACGCGCTGGGCCGGCATCGTCAAGGACGCCGGCATCGAGGCCAACTGAGCGGCGACACAGGTTTCATCGCGCCCCGCGCGGGCGCGTTTTTTTGCAAGGAAGCACCGACATGCCCGGCATGACGCTATACGACAAGCTGGTGGCCAGCCATGAGGTGGCCCGCATCGACGACGAGCACATCCTGCTGTACGTCGACCTGCACATCATGAACGAGTACACCAGTCCGCAGGCCTTCAGCGGCCTGGCCGCTCGTGGTCGCGGCGTCTTGCGGCCCGGGCAGCAGATGGCGGTGGTGGATCACATCATTCCCACCCATCCGGTGCCGGCCGCGCTGCGCGTGATTCCCGACGATGCCTCGTCGCGCCAGGCCCGCAATCTCAAGCGCAATTGCGACGAGCAGCGCATCGCGCTGTTCGACACCACCGACCCGCTGCAGGGCATCGAGCACGTGATCGCGCCCGAGCACGGCATGATCCTGCCGGGCATGGTGGTGCTGTGCGGCGACAGCCACACCACCACCTACGGCGCGCTGGGGGCGCTGGGCTTTGGCATCGGCACCTCGGAAGTCGAACATATCCTTGCTACCCAGACCCTGGTGTACCGGGTCGCGCGCAACATGCGCATCCGCGTCGACGGTCATCTGCCCGCCGGCGTGTCGGCCAAGGATTTGGTGATCTACGTGGTGCATCGCATCGGCGCGCAGGGCGCGCGCGGCCACGCGGTGGAATACTGCGGCAGCGCCATCGATGGCCTGTCGGCAGAGGCCCGCATGACCCTGTGCAACATGACGGTGGAAGCCGGCGCCCGCGCCGCGCTGATCGCGCCCGACGCCACCACCGACGCCTATGTCGCCGCCCGTGCCCGGCACCTGGACGCCGCGGAACTGGCGCAGGCGCGCGCCTATTGGGCGACCCTGCGCTCGGACGCCGATGCGGTGTTCGACGCCGAACATGTCTTCGACGCCAGGAAAATCGCGCCCTTCGTGACCTGGGGCACCAGCCCCGACCAGGCCATGCCGATCACCGGCACGGTCCCCGATCCCCAGTCCGAGCCGGACGCGCTGGCGCGCCTGGCGCTGGAAAAGGCCGTGGAATACATCGGCTTGCAACCGGGCGCGCCGATCGCCGGCGTGCCCATCGACCGGGTCTTCATCGGCTCGTGCACCAACGGCCGCATCGAGGACCTGCGCGTGGTGGCCGATGTCGTGCGCGGGCGCAAGGTGGCCGGCGGCGTGCGCGCGATGGTGGTGCCCGGCTCGGGCGCGGTGCGCGCCCAGGCCGAGGCCGAAGGCATCGCCGCGACGCTGGTCGACGCCGGTTTCGAATGGCGCCAGCCGGGCTGTTCGATGTGCCTGGCCATGAACGACGACGTGCTGCGGCCGGGCGAGCGCTGCGCGTCCACCACCAACCGTAACTTCGAAGGCCGCCAGGGCCGCGCCGGACGCACCCATCTGATGAGCCCCGCCATGGCCGCCGCCGCCGCCCTGGCCGGCCGCATCGTCGACGTGCGCGACCTGGAGAACCCGCAATGAACCAGATCATCAGCGGCGTCGCCGCGCCCCTGCCGTATTCCAATCTGGACACCGACCAGATCATGCCCAAGCAGTTCCTGCGCATCATCGACAAGGCCGGGCTGGATCGTGGCCTGCTCTATGACCTGCGCTTTGACGCCGACGGTGCGCCGCGTCCGGACTGCGTGCTGAACCAGCCCGCCTACGCCGGCGCCGCGGTGCTGGTGGCAGGGCCCAATTTCGGTTGCGGCTCCAGCCGCGAGCACGCGGTCTGGGGCCTCATGCAGTACGGCATCCGCGCGGTCGTGGCCGCCAGCTTCGGCGAGATTTTCTACTTCAACGCGCTCAACAACGGCCTGCTGCTGGTGAGCCTGCCGCCGGCCGACGTTGACGCGCTGCTGGCGCGGGTGTCCGATCCCGCCGGCAACCGCGTCGAGATCGATGCGCTGGCGGGCACGGTGCGGGCCGCGGACGGCTGGAGCGGGCATTTCGACCTGCCGGCGCGGCACCGCCGCATGTTTTCGCAGGGGCAGGACATGGTGGGTGCCTCGTTACAGCAATTGGCGGATGTGGAACACTTCGAGGCCGGCCACTGGGCCCGGCATCCCTGGATGAAAGACGTGGCGCGCCGCGTGCGCGACCGGCTCGGCCAATGAACGCCACAGACTGAGAGGCACAGACCGCAATGACCGCATTCTTCAATCTGCCCGTGCGCCGCCGCGAGGTCAATGGCATCCACATCGCCGCCCGCGTCGATGGCTCGGGACCGCCCTTGCTGCTGTTGCACGGCCATCCGCAGACCCACGCCATCTGGCACCGCGTCTGGCCCGAACTGACGCGCCGCCACACCTGCGTGGCCGCCGACCTGCGCGGCTATGGCGACAGCGACAAGCCCGCGGCCACGCCGGACCACGCCGCGCATTCCAAGCGCGTCATGGCGGCCGACATGGTGGCGCTGATGCGCGCCCTGGGGCACGAGCGCTTCGACATCCTGGCCCACGACCGCGGCGCCCGCGTGGCGCACCGGCTGGGCCTGGACCACGCGGAGGCGGTCGGACGCATGATGCTGCTGGATATCGCGCCGACGCTGGACATGTACGAAAACACCACCCGCGCCTTCGCCCAGGCCTACTATCACTGGTTCTGGCTGATCCAGCCCGCGCCCATGCCCGAGACCATGATCGAGCGCGATCCGGTGTTCTACCTGCGTTCGGTGATGGGCGGCCGCCCCGGCGGGCTGGCGCATTTTTCCGACGAGGCGATGGCCGAGTACGAGCGCACGGCGCGCCTGCCGGGCTGGGCCACCGGTATCTGCGAAGACTACCGCGCCTCCGCCACGCTGGACCTGGAGCATGACCGCCAGGGCCGCGCGGCCGGCGAGCGCCTGCGCATGCCGCTGCGCGTGCTGTGGGGCGAGCGCGGCGCGGTCGGGCGCAATTTCGACGTGCTGGGGTTGTGGCGGGCGGTGGCCGACGAGGTCGACGGCGGGCCGTTGCCCGGCGCCCACTATCTGGCCGAAGAAACCCCGGACGCGTTGCTGCGCGAGGTATCCGCCTTCTTCGGCTGGGAGCGGAAGTAGGGGCAAATGCGGCCCGGATTGACCCCTTCCCGCGTTGTCAATCAAGCCACGGCGGGCGATAGGGCTATCCAAAAAGGGACGCACCGCTGGTGTTAACCTTTCGGCCATGAATCCGTCTTTTGCCGATCTGACCGAGTTGCCCGAGCCCGAGGACGCGCAGCGTGCCTTCCGCACCTCGGATTCCCCCTGCGTTGCCGTTTGTTCCACGCTGTTCGACGATATCTGCCGGGGCTGCGGCCGCACGGCCATGGAAGTGGCCAACTGGGTCTTCATGACGGAAGAGGAAAAGCGCGAGGTCTGGACCCGCATCAAGGCGCAAGGGTATCCCCGCCGCAACAACTAGGCCGGCCGCGCCGGGCGCGGTCTTGAGGGTGTCACATGGCGCGGGCTAAATCGCGCTATTGCCCACTTCCGGCCCCATCATGCGCATCGTCCTGGTTACGGATGCCTGGCATCCGCAAGTCAATGGCGTCGTCCGCACCTGGACGACCATGCAGCAGATCCTCACCGAATGGGGCCACGAACTGATCGTGGTGAATCCCCAGGGCAGCCGCACCGTGCCGGCTCCGTCCGAGCCGGACCTGCGGCTGTGCCTGCAGCCGGGACGGCAACTGCGCCGCATCCTGGGCGATACCGTGCCCGACGCGCTCCACATCGCCACCGAAGGCCCGCTGGGCCTGGCGGCGCGCCGCATGGCGCTGTCGCGCGGCTGGCGCTTCACCACTTCGTTCCACACGATGTTCCCCGACTACCTGCAGGCGCGCATGGGCATTCCGGCCGCGCTGCCGTGGCGCTTCCTGCGCTGGTTTCACCGGCCGTCGCAATGCGTGCTGGTGCCCACGCCGACGGTGCGCGACATCCTGGTGCGGCGCGGCTTCGCCAATCTGCGCATCTGGTCGCGCGGTGTCGATCCCCGCAAATTCCAGCCCACCCCCGGCCAGGCGTTCCAGGACCTGCCGCGGCCCGTCTTCCTGTCGGTCGGCCGCGTGGCGCGCGAGAAGAACCTGGACGCTTTCCTGGCGCTGGACCTGCCCGGCAGCAAGGTGGTGGTGGGCGCGGGCCCCGACGAGGCGCGTCTGAAAAAGCGCTTTCCCCAGGCGGTGTTCCTGGGCATGCAGAACGACGAGGCCCTGCCGGCGTTCTACGGCGCGGCGGATGTCTTCGTGTTTCCCAGCCTGACGGACACGTTCGGCCTGGTGATGCTGGAGGCCATGGCCTGCGGCACGCCGGTGGCGGCGTTCCGCAGCGAAGCGCCGCTGGCGGTGGTGACGCAAGGCGTCACCGGTTTCCTGGATGACGACCTGGCCCATGCCTGCCGCGCCGCCTTGCCGCTGGACCGGCACGCCGTGCGCGAGCACGCCCTGACGCGCAGCTGGGACGCCGTGGCCACGGATCTGCTGGCATCGCTGGTGCCGCTGACCCCCGGCGCGGAGCTGGCCGGGCCCTTGGCCCCGGCAGGCTGACCGCCGCCGATCCGACATTGCATGCCGGGCTTTCCACTGCCCGGGCCAAACCGGTACAATGCCCGTCAATCCTGAGGAGCGTTGCGACGACCTTGCGGTTCCCGCCATGTCCCATGGCCCGCGGAACCCGGTTCGCCAGGCTCAGGAATCCTTGTTCAAGCGCCGTGCCTTGCACGGCGTTACAGCAACGGCGCTCACCTTTGTCGCGTACGGCGGAAAAGGCGAGCACTCGATTGTCGTGGTGGTTTCGCGTTGTCCGGCCGTATCGTGCGCCGTTCGTCATTCACGTGGAGCCTACACACCATGAACGCTGTCACCGATAAATCCTTCTCCGACTACATCGTCGCCGACCTGTCGCTGGCAGGCTGGGGCCGTCGCGAGCTGGCCATCGCCGAAACCGAAATGCCCGGCCTGATGGCCATCCGCGAAGAGTTCGCCGCCAAGCAGCCGCTCAAGGGCGCCCGCATCGCCGGCAGCCTGCACATGACCATCCAGACCGGCGTTCTGATCGAAACGCTGGTGGCGCTGGGCGCCGAAGTGCGCTGGGCCTCGTGCAACATCTTCTCCACCCAGGACCACGCCGCCGCCGCCATCGCCGCGTCGGGCACGCCGGTCTTCGCCGTCAAGGGCGAAACGCTGGAAGAGTACTGGCAGTACACCCACAAGATCTTCGAATGGCCCAATGGCCAGAACGCCAACATGATCCTCGACGACGGCGGCGACGCCACGTTGATGCTGCACCTGGGCACCAAGGCCGAGAAGGACATCTCGGTGCTGGCCAACCCCGGCAGCGAAGAAGAGCGCGTGCTGTTCGCCGCCATCAAGAAAACGCTCGAGCGTGATCCGAAGTGGTACTCGACGCGCCTGGCCCTGATCAAGGGCGTGACCGAGGAAACCACCACCGGCGTGCACCGCCTGTACCAGATGTCGCAGAAGGGCGAGCTGGCCTTCGCGGCCATCAACGTCAACGACTCGGTCACCAAGTCCAAGTTCGACAACCTGTACGGCTGCCGCGAATCGCTGGTCGACGGCATCAAGCGCGCCACCGACGTGATGGTCGCCGGCAAGATCGCCGTGGTCGCCGGCTATGGCGACGTGGGCAAGGGTTGCGCCCAGGCGCTGGTCGCCCTGCGCGCCCAGGTGTGGGTCACCGAAATCGACCCGATCTGCGCCCTGCAGGCCGCCATGGAAGGCTTCAAGGTCGTGACCATGGAAGAAGCCGCCGCCCATGGCGACATCTTCGTCACCGCCACCGGCAACTACCACGTCATCACGCGTGAGCACATGAACGCCATGAAGGACCAGGCGATCGTCTGCAACATCGGCCACTTCGACAACGAAATCGACGTCGCCAGCCTGGCCGACTGCAAGTGGGAAGAGATCAAGCCGCAAGTCGACCACGTCATCTTCCCGGACGGCAAGCGCATCATCCTGCTGGCCCAAGGCCGCCTGGTGAACCTGGGCTGCGCCACCGGCCACCCCTCGTTCGTGATGTCGTCGTCGTTCGCCAACCAGACTATCGCCCAGATCGAGCTGTTCACGCGCAACGAAGCCTACAAGTCGGGCGAAGTCTACGTGCTGCCCAAGCACCTGGACGAGAAGGTCGCGCGCCTGCACCTGAAGAAGCTGGGCGTGAACCTGACCACGCTGCGCAAGGACCAGGCCGACTACATCAGCGTGCCGGTCGAAGGTCCTTACAAGCCGAATCACTACCGCTACTGATGCTTGTAGCAAAATAGGGAAGTGCCGCGCCATGTCGGCGCGGGCTTTCCGGTCCGCGGGGCTCGCCCGTCTCGCCTGGCGACGACGGGGCCGCGGAGCGTCAATACAGGAGGTCGAACAATGGCATTGATACTCGTCTGGATCCTGAACGCGGTGGCCCTGTTGGCCGTTGCCTACCTGCTGCCCGGCATCACCGTGGCCAGCTTCGGTTCGGCGCTCATTGCCGCGCTGGTGCTGGGTCTGGTCAACATGCTGGTCAAGCCGGTGCTGGTGCTGCTGACACTGCCCATCACGATCGTCACGCTCGGTCTCTTCCTCATCGTCATCAACGCCTTGTTGTTCTGGTTCGTCGGCTCCGTGCTGAAGGGCTTCCAGGTCAACGGGTTCTGGTGGGCCGTGGGCGGTGCGATCCTGTACAGCATCATCTCGGGCCTGCTTACCAAACTGATCCCCTGAATCCCCACCCCCGAGCGCCACGCGCTCCCCTCAAGGGGGCGTGCCAGCGGGCCGGCAAAGCCGGCTCCGCGGCACCCCGAGGGGGTGGCACCTGTTTCATGCGATGCGCGTGGCGCTATGGATAACTGATCCGATATGTCCGACTCGACTTCTCCGGCGTTCAGCCTGGAATTCTTTCCGCCTCGTGACCTGGCCGGCCAGGAGCGGCTGGTCCGCGCGGCCAAGCAGATGCTGGCGATCCAGCCCAAGTACGTCAGCGTGACGTTCGGCGCCGGCGGCTCCACCCGCGCCGGCACGGCCGACGCGGTGCGCACGCTGCGTAACCTGGGCTGCGATGCGGCGCCGCACCTGTCGTGCGTCGGCGCCTCGCGCCAGGACCTGCGGGACATCCTGCAGGCCTACAAGAACGAAGGCGTGCGGCGCGTGGTCGCCCTGCGCGGCGACCTGCCCTCGGGCATGGGCGGCGACGCCGGCGAACTGCGCTACGCCAACGAACTGGTGTCGTTCATCCGCGAGGAAACGGGCGATTGGTTCCACATCGAAGTGGCGGCCTATCCCGAAATGCACCCGCAGGCCGCCAATCCGTCGGCGGATCTGGATCACTTCGTGGCCAAGGTCAAGGCGGGCGCCAGTGCCGCCATCACCCAGTACTTCTTCAACGCCGACGCCTACTTCGACTTCGTCGACCGGGCCCAGGCCAAGGGTGTGCGGGTGCCGATCGTGCCGGGCATCATGCCCATCACCAACCACACCCAGCTGCTGCGCTTCTCGGAAATGTGCGGCGCCGAAGTGCCGCGCTGGATCCGCCTGCGCCTGGCCGAGCTCGGCGACGACAAGGCCTCGATCCGCGCCTTCGGCGTGGACGTGGTCACCGAACTGTGCCAGAACCTGCTGGACAACGGCGCGCCCGGCCTGCACTTCTACACCCTCAACCATGCCGAAGCGCCGCTGGCGGTGTGGAAGGAACTGAGCGTGTAGCAGCCAGGCTGCTCGTCAGGCGGCAACGGAAAGGCCGGCAAATCATTGCCGGCCTTTTTTTCGACGTGTCACAGCCACGTCGCGGGGCTGCCGGCATGCGCCTCTTGCCGCCGCCACCTGTCGGCAGGGCGGTGGCGGCAGGCGCACGTCCGGGGCGAGCCCGGTGCTTCAGTCCGCGTACACGCCCGCCTTGCGGATGATCGGCCCCCACTTGTCCACTTCCGACTTCAGCCAGCTTTGCAGGCCGGCCGGCGTCTGCTTGGCCTCGGGCACGATTTCCGCGCCCAGTTCGGCCATCTTCTGCGTGAAGGCGGGGTCCTTCAGCGCCGCGCGCAGCGACTCGTTGAACTTTGCCACCACTTCCGGTGGCGTGCCCTTGGGCGCATAGACGCCGTGCCAGACCTTGACCTCGAAGCCCTTCACGCCACTTTCCTGCAGGGTCGGCGAGTCCGGCAGCGTTCTGATGCGGTCGAGCGTGGTGACCCCGTACAGCTTCACCCGCTGCGCCTTGATGTGCGGAATGGTCTGCGTGGTCTGGTCGCACAGCACATCCACCTGGCCGCCCAGCAACGCCGTCAGCGCGGGCGCGGTGCCGGCATACGGAATGGTGGTGAACTGCGTGCCCAGCGCTTCCTGCAGCAGCATGCCGCACAACTGCGAGACCGCGCCCAGGCCGGCGTTGGCCAGGTTGATCTTGTTGCCGTTGGCACGCGCGTACTTGATGAATTCGACCATGTCGCCCGGCGGCAGATCCTTGCGGCCCAGCAGCGTCATGGGGACGTCGGCCACCTGGCCGACGTAGGCGAAGTCGGTGAGCGGGTTGAACGGCAGCTTGCGATACAACGCGGGCGCCGTGGCCATGCCGTTGTGGTGGATCAGGAAGGTATAGCCGTCCGGCGCTGCCCGCGCCACGTGCGTAGCCGCCAGCGTGCCGCCCGCACCCGGACGATTCTCGACCACGATGCTCTGACCCAGCGTCTTGGACATGGCGGCGCCCAGGCTGCGGGCCACTACGTCGGTGGGACCACCCGCCGCGAACGGCACGACCAGGGAAATGGGATGGTTGGGATAGTTGCTCTGGGCCATGGCTGGGCCGCCGGCCTGGCAGCCCAGCGCCAGCAACGGCACGGCCAGGCGCCGCAGGGCGCGCGGGAAATATGGGGTCATGTCTCGTCCTTGTGGTGTTATGGCGACCCGCAAGACGATGCATGGCGGGCTGGCGCCAGTGTGGCGCGCCAGCCGGAAGATGAGAATTTGCGGTTTTACAAGCCCGGCTTAGGGAAGCGGAAAGCCGGGTTTGTACGGTGAGACAGTGTCAGCCGCGCCATGTCGTCCCGCCGGGGTGGCTCAGGCCGCAGGCGGGAAACGTGGCATCGCGTATCCGGCCGTCAAAATACCGGTGAAAAATCGCCCAGTCTCCGTATTGATCCGGTGCGCTTTGGTAGGCGCACAATCGGCCGACCAAGCCGCAGATCCAGTCCGCGCACTGCAGTGTCTGGAACAAATAGCTCTCACCTTGAATAGGCGGCTCGATCAACGCTCTGCATTTCTCGCTTGCGTCCTCGAACATGGCCTGGGTGCATGCTTCCATGTTGCGCTCACGCCAGTCATTGCCGGCTTGCTGTTCATCCAGCATCAACAGGAAGGTGGCGTTTCGAGCTCTGCAGAATTGGTCTGCGATCCGGATCAGGCGCAGCAGTTGACGCTGGAAGAGATCCGCGGCTCGATGCGCGCCCGCATCGGCCGATTTACATTCCCCGGCATAAATGACATAGCCTCCCACCTTGCGAATCTGGTTCAGTAGTCGCCCCGTCGACACCCGCAACGCCTTGTATGTGAGCACGTTCTTGACGGTGTAGAGCTGGGCGCCCTTTTTTTCCCAGCGATAAGCGGGCTGATCTTGCCGCTCCAGTTCAAAGCTCAGCAAATGGCATTTGAGTCTGTAGAAGTAGATGGCGAATTCGCGTACGGCGTCGACCGGCAACAGAAAGCCGCCGAAACCGAAAACCGGGCTTGTCTTGTATTGCGCGTGGTCGCGGGAAAGGAAAGGGCCGACATGGCCGAATTCATCGAGATAGACAACGTAATGCACGTTCCGAGTCCTTGGGGGAGATGTCCAAGGCCCTCGTCCGCAGAAACACGAAAGCCCGCAGCAATGGTTTGCGTGCGGGCTTCGGAAGGTGGGCATGTGAGAATTCACATGCGTTGGTATCAGTGTAAGTCGGCTCGAGAGCGCCCGCAAGCATCATGGCGGAAAACTTCGATTGCAGGCATGGCTTCTCGAAAAAGCAGGACTCATCCTCAAGGGTATGACAATGCGTTGCCAGACCCTAGTTTGGCTGGTCCTTCCCCGGGTCTTGCGCCAGCACCTGCGGCGTCGGATAGGCCGGCGGCGTCATGTCCACCGGTTCGGCGCGCAGCGGCTGGTGGATGCGGCTGGCGGGCACCAGCGAGCCGGGGTCTTCCGGACGGGTCCAGAGCGGATCGGGGATCTCGGCGAACACCTGGCGCAGGCGCTCGCCCCAGGTGCCGCGGATCATGCGGAAATATTCGTTGTGTTCGTCGATGCTGGCGAAATGGGTGACGCGCAGCGCGTCGGCGTCGTAGACCAGCAGGTCCAGCGGCAGGCCTACCGAGATGTTCGAGCGCAGCGTCGAATCCATGGAGATCAGCGCGCACTTGGCGGCCTCGTCCAGCGAGGTGTCGGGACGCAGCACGCGGTCCAGGATGGGCTTGCCGTACTTGGCCTCGCCGATCTGGAAGTACGGGCATTCCGAGCCGGCCTCGATGAAGTTGCCGGCCGAATACACTTGGAACAGGCGGCAGCGCTCGCTGCCGATCTGGCCGCCGAAGATCAGGCTGACGTTGAAGTCCACGCCCTGTTCGTGCAGGGCCGCGGCCTCGCGGTGGTAGACCGCGCGCACCGCCGCGCCGACGCGGCGGGTGGCCTCGAACATGTCGGGCGCGTTCCAGACGGTTTCGCCGCCCTCGTCGTGCTGTCGCGCCAGCGCGTTCAGCACCGCCTGGCTGACGGCCAGGTTGCCGGAGGTCATCAGCACCATCATGCGTTCGCCGGGACGCTCGAAGACGGTCATCTTGCGGAATACGCTGATCTGGTCGACCCCGGCATTGGTGCGGGAATCGGACAGGAAAACCAGGCCGGCGTCTAAGCGGGCGGCTACGCAGTAGGTCATGATCGAAAAAAGGGAAAAGCCACACCGCATTGTATTGCGGCGTGGCCGGACGGGGTTATTGCTGGGCCGCGGTCTGGACCTGCACGTTGACCTCCATGGATTCCTCGCCGCCGCCGCTGCGCACGCCGCGCACCGGCGAGGCCGAGTCGTAGTCGCGCCCCACCGCCAGGCGGCAGTGGCAATCGGAGGCGAACTGGCGGTTGGTCACGTCCACGCTGGTCCAGCCGGCGCCTGCCAGCCAGACGTCGGCCCAGGCATGGCTGGCGGCGTGCTGGGCCGTGGTGTACAGGTAGCCGCTGACGTAGCGGGCCGGCACGCCCAGGCCGCGCACGCAGGCCAGGAACAGGTGGGCATGGTCCTGGCAGACGCCATGGCCCAGCGCCAGCACCTGGCCGGCGGCGGTGGTGACGTCAGTGGTGCCGGGCTCGTAGGCGACCCGGTCGTGGATCGCGGTGGCCAGTGTCAGCACGTCGGCGGGCGTGTTCAGGCCGTCGGGCAGCACGGCGTGGGCGAAGGCGAGGATGGTGTCATCAGCCTGCGTCAGCGGCGTCTGCACGCAATAGGCGTGCACCGGCAGGCGGCTGTCCTCGCCGCCCAGCGCGCCCTGCGTCAGCGAGCCGACCAATACCTGCCCGACCACGCGCAGCTCGATCTCGGTGTGCGGGCGGTTCAACGTCAGCGTGTGGGTGATGTTGCCGTAGGCGTCCACCTGCTGCTCGAGCGCGCCGGGCGCCTCGATGTGCCAGCGCAGCACGCGCTGGTGTTCGTCGTCGCGCGGCGTCAGCCGCAGGGTCTGAATGCTGTAGGTGACGGGCGCCGTATAGCGGTAGTGCGTGACGTGCGTGATGATCTGTTTCATGCCTGTCTCCTTGTCATGCCGACAACGGCACCAGGAAGTCCTGGCTGATCCGGTTGCCCAGGTCGTTGATGCGGTCCAGGAAGTGCTCCAGGTACTGGTGCAGGCCGCTGCGCAGGATGTCCTCGACGCGGCCGAATTGCAGTTCGGCGCAGAGCATGCCGGCGCGTCGCTGGGTTTCGGTCGAGCGCTGGTTGGACACACGGGCCAGATCCTCGGATACCGCCCGCATGGCCGCCAGCAGCGAGCGCGGCATGTCGGGATGCAGGATCAGCAGCTCGGCCACGCGGTCCGGCGTGATGACGTCGCGGTACACCTTGCGATAGATCTCCAGCCCGGACACCGAGCTGAGCAGCGCCGACCAGCGGTAGAACTCGCTTTGCAGCGCGCCCGAAGGGCTGCCTTCGCCGCGGCCTTCCTGTTGCTGTTGCTGCGCGCCGTCGCCGTCGCGCTCGTGGAACTTCACATCCAGCATCCGCGCGGTGTTGTCCGCCCGTTCCAGGTGCATGCCGATGCGCAGGAAGTACAGCGCCTCGTCTTCGAGCATGGTGCCGATGGTGACGCCGCGCGCCAGGTGCGAGCGGAACTTGACCCACTCGAAGAACTCGCCCGGGTTGCGTTCCAGCAGGCCGGTGTGCAGGTGCTTGAGCAGTTCCAGCCAGGTGGTGTTGTAGGTCTCCCAGACTTCGGTGGTGAGGCTGCCGCGCACCGCGCGGGCGTTTTCCCGCGCGGCGCGCATGCAGCTGTAGATGGACGAGGGGTTCTCGGCGTCGCGCACCATGTACTGCAGCACGTCCTGCGGCGATATCGCGGCGTGCTTGGCGTGATAGAGGCGGTGCAATTCGGAGATGCGCAGCACGGCGTTCCACGAGCCTTCGCGGGTCTGCGCGTCCTGCGGCAGCAGCGACATCTGCAGGTTCACGTCCAGCATGCGGGCGGTGTTCTCGGCGCGCTCGGTGTAGCGGCACATCCAGAACAGGTTGTCGGCGGTTCGGCTCAGCATCGTTATTCCTCCAGAACCCAGGTGTCCTTGGTGCCGCCGCCCTGGCTGCTGTTGACCACCAGCGAGCCTTCGGTCAGCGCCACGCGGCACAGGCCGCCCGGCACGGTGCGGATGTCCTTGCCGCACAGCACGTAGGGGCGCAGGTCGACGTGGCGCGGCGCCACGCCGGATTCAACGTAGGTCGGCACCGTGGACAGGGCCAGCGTGGGCTGCGCGATGTAGTTGGCGGGGTTGGCGCGCACCCGATCCTTGAACGACTCGACCTCGGCGCGCGAGGCGGACGGACCCACCAGCATGCCGTAGCCGCCAGCGCCATGCACTTCCTTGACCACCAGGTCGTGCATGTTGGCCAGCACGTGCGACAGCTCGTCGGGACGGCCGCAGCGCCAGGTCGGCACGTTCGACAGGATCGGCTCCTCGCCCAGATAAAAGCGGATCATGTCGGGCACGTAGAGATAGGTGGACTTGTCGTCGGCGATGCCGGTGCCGATCGCATTGGCCAGCGTCACGCGGCCGGCGCGGTACACCGACAGCAGCCCCGGCACGCCCAGCGCCGAGTCGGCGCGGAACGACAACGGATCCAGGAAGTCGTCATCCAGCCGGCGGTAGATCACGTCCACCTTGCGCGGCCCCTGCGTGGTGCGCATGTAGACCGTGTTCTGCTCGACAAAAAGATCCTGGCCCTCCACCAGTTCCACGCCCATCTGCTGCGCCAGGAAGGCGTGCTCGAAATAGGCCGAGTTGTACATGCCGGGCGTCAGCACCACCACCGTGGGATCATCGCCGCCGTGCGGCGCCACTTCGCGCAGGTTGTCCAGCAGCAGGTCGGGGTAGTGCGCCACCGGTTCGACCTTGATGCGGCTGAACGCGTCGGGCATCAGCCGCATCGACATCTTGCGGTTCTCCAGCATGTACGACACACCGGACGGCACCCGCAGGTTGTCCTCCAGCACGTAGAACTCGCCGGCGCCGGCGCGCACGATGTCGACCCCGGCGATGTGGCAGTAGATGTCCTCGGCCACGTCCACGTCCTGCATTTCGGGGCGGTACTGGGCGTTCAGGAACACCTGCTCGGCCGGCACCACGCCGGCGCGCACGATCTCATGGCCGTGATAGATGTCGTGGATGAACATGTTGAGCGCCCGCACGCGCTGTTTCAGGCCGGCCTCCAGGCGGCGCCATTCGTCGGCGGGAATGATGCGCGGGATCATGTCGAACGGGATCAGGCGCTCGGTGCCGGCGGCGTCGCCCGCCACCGAAAAAGTGATGCCGACCCGCCGGAAACTCAGGTCGGCCTCCAGGCGCCGCGCCGCCATGGCTTCGGCCGATTGCTCCTGGTGCCAGCGCTCGAAGGCCTGGTAGTGGGAGCGTATGCCGCCGGCGCTGTCGCGCATTTCGTCATAGGCGGCGGGACGGGATGATCTGTCCTTCATGGCTCCTCCGTTGCAGATGCTGACGGCCGGCTTGGGCGCGGCCGTTGTCCGGCCATGCGTGGCCGGTCTGAATGAATAAGCAACCCGTGTGCCAGCTTGGGCTGGCGCCGACGGGGGCCGCCTGGAGG
>NZ_QHHO01000040.1:332238-387326 GCF_003184165.1 Achromobacter sp. RW408 | reverse complement strand
CTTAACGGCCGTTGCTGGGGCGGGCTTTTTGCTTGGCGTTTTTGCCGTCTAGGTGTGGGGTGGGAGGGTCTTGCGGGGCCCGCCGCAAGCGGCCGCGCGGGCGGCCTTTTGCGGCTTACGCGGTGTCTTGCGTCGCGATGAGGGCGCTGTCGCGTATGCGAGGATTTGCGTCTTGCGCGAGCGTTTTCTCGGGTATGCGGGTCTTGAGGGGGCTGTCTCGCTTGAACCTACAGTGACTTTTCCGGTTGCACACGGTGGGCGCGAAGCGCCCTGCCGGGTCAGTTCAACTTCGCGCCGGAGACTTCGACGGCTTGTTTCCAGGTGTCGAGTTCCTTGTTGATGTGGTCGACGAAGGCGGCGGGAGTGGAGCCTACGGTTTCGTAGCCGTAGCTGTTCAGCTGGGCCTTCAGGTCGGGGGTGTTGATGGCGGCGGCGATGGCGCTGCTGAGGGTGTCGAGGATGGCGGGTGGCGTGTTGGCGGGGGCCAGGATGCCGTACCAGCCGTTGATGACGAAGCCGGGGACGGCTTCGGCGACGGTGGGGACGTTGGGCAGCAAGGGGGAGCGGTGTTCGCCGGTGACGGCCAGGGCCTTGAGCTTGCCGGACTGCACTTGGGGGAGCGAGGTGGAGATGCTGTCGAACATCAGCGAGACCTCGCCGCCCAGCAACGCGACGACAGCAGGGCCGCTGCCTTTGTAGGGAACGTGCAGCATGTCGGCGCCGGTGCGGTGCTTGAAGATCTCGGCGGCCAGGTGGCTGGTATTGCCGTTGCCGGCGGAGGCGAAGCTGAGCTTGCCGGGGTGCTGCCTAGCGTAGGCGATGAGTTCGGGGATGTTGTTCGCCGGCGTGGACAGCGGCGCCGAGACCAGCATGGGCAGGGTCGCGACCAGCGAGACCGGGGCGAAGTCGCGCCGGGTGTCGTAGGGCAGCGAGGGATAGAGGCTGGGGTTGATGGTGTGGGCGGCCAGGACCATCAGCAGGGTGTAGCCGTCGGGCCTGGCGCGGGCCAACTGGGCCGAGGCGATGGCGCCGCCGGCGCCCGGCTTGTACTCCAGCACCACGGGCTGGTTCCACTTCTTTTGCAAGGCCGCGCCCAGCGGGCGGGCCAGCATGTCGGCGCTGCCGCCGGGCGGGTACGGGATCAGCAGCGTAATCGGCTTGTCGGGATAGGCGCCGGCGGGTGCCGCCGCCGCGGGCTGTGCGCGGACGGTGGTCGCCGCGGCAAACAACAGGCTGGCGGTTGCCAGGACGGCTAGGACGGGACGGTGCATGGCGGACTCCGGGATGGCTCGGACAGGGCGGGTTGCCTCAGCCCCTGACGTAGCGCGGCGCGCCGGCGGCATCGAGCGCGATGACCGATGGCGTGTCGGTAAACCGCAGGGGCGCTTCGGTGGCGGCCTGCAGCGCCTCGGCGCTGACGCCTTGCAGCATGGCGTGCACGCGCAGGCCCGCGGACGTGACGTCGATCACGGCCAGGTCGGTGTAGATGCGCGTGACCACGCCGGCGCCGGTAAGCGGGTAGCGGCATTGGCGCAGGATCTTGGGCGCGCCGTCGCGGCCGCGGTGTTCCATCATGGCCAGCACCTGGCGCGCGCCGACGGCCAGGTCCATGGCGCCGCCCACGGCGGGGATGGCGTCGGCGGCATCGGTCTTCCAGTTGGCCAGGTCGCCGCGTTCCGACACCTGGAAGGCGCCGAGCACGGCGTAGTCCAGGTGGCCGCCGCGCATCATGGCGAACGACACGGTGTGTTCGGTGATGGAGGCGCCGGGCAGCAGCGTGATGGGCTGGCGGCTGGCGTTGATGAGGTCCGGATCGACGGCGTCGCCGGCCGCGGCGGGCCCCATGCCGGTGATGCCGTTCTCGCTGTGCAAGAGGATGTCCTTGTCGGGCGGCAGGTAGTCGCCGACCAGGGTCGGCATGCCGATGCCGAGGTTGACCACCGAGCCATCCGGGATGTCGCCGGCCAGCAATTGCGCGACCTGCTGGCGGGTCATGGGCGTGATCGTCGGCATTTCAGGTCTCCACCCGCACCACGGTTTTCACGAACAGGCCGGGCGTCATGATGTGCTCGGGCGCGAAGGCGCCCAGCGGCACGACCTCGTCGACCTGGGCGATGGCGTGGCCGGCGGCCATGCACATCACGGGGTTGAAATTGCGCGCGGCGTGGCGGTACATCAGGTTGCCCCAGCGGTCGCCCTGGTGCGCGCGGATCAGCGCGTAGTCGCCGCGCAGCGGCTGTTCCAGCACGTAGCCGACGCCGTCGATCACCTCCTGGCGGCGTCCTTGCGCCAGCTCGGTGCCGTAGCCGGTGGGCGTGTAGAACGGCCCCAGGCCCGCGCCGGCCGCGCGCAGGCGTTCGGCCAGCGTGCCTTGCGGCACGCATTCCAGTTCCACTTCGCCGGCGCGGAAGGCGCGGGCGAAGGCCTCGGAATTGGGCGGGCGCGGATGCGAGCAGATGATCTTGCGCACCTGGCGGCGATCGAGCAGCGCGGCGATGCCGCGGTCAAAGGTGCCGGCGTTGTTGGCAATGATGGTCAGGTCGCGCCGGCCCAGTTCCGCCAGGCAGTGCAGCAGCTCGTATGGCACGCCGGCTTCGCCGAAGCCGCCCACCAGCACGCTGGCGCCATCGGGAATGACGGCCACGGCGTCCATCATGCAGGCCTGAATCTTGTCGATCACTTATTGCTCCTGGACGATGCCGGCGGCGTCCACGATCCGCTTCCAGCGGACGCGTTCCTGGTCGATGAAGGCGGCGAACTCGGCCGGCGTGTCGCCGCCGGCCTGCCCGCCCATGGCGCGAAAACGCTCGGCGACGTCGGGGCTGCGCACCACGTCGCGGGTGGCGGCATAAAGCGCGTCGATGACGGCGGCGGGCGTGCCGGCCGGCGCCACCAGGCCGAACCAGGCGGTGACCACCATGTCGGGCACGCCAGCTTCGGCCATGGTGGGCACGTCGGGCAATTCCGCCAGGCGCCGGTCGCTGGTGACGGCCAATGCGCGCAGCTTGCCCGACTGGATGTAGGGCATGGAGCTGGGCAGGTTGTCGATCATGAAAGTGAACTGCTGCCCAAGCAGCGCGGCCACCGCGGGGCCCGCGCCCTTGTAGGGCACGTGAGTGCCGCCGATGCCGGCGCGCTGCTTGAACAGTTCCGCCGACAGGTGCGGCGACTGGCCGCTGCCCGAGCTGCCGAACGACACCTGGCCCGGATCCTTCTTCGCCAGCGCCAGCAGGTCGGCCACGCTGCGCGCGGGCGAGGCCTCGTTGACCACCAGCACGTTGGGCACGGAAATCACCCGCGTCACCGGCGCGAAGTCGGCCGGCTTGTAGGGCAAGGTCTTGTAGAGCGCGTAGTTGATGGCATTGGGACCGATATTGCCCATCAGCAGCGTGTAGCCGTCGGGCCTGGCGCGCGCCAGGGTCTGCGCGCCGATGATGCCGGCGGCGCCGGCGCGGTTCTCGACGATGACCTGCTGGCCCAGCTTCGCGGCCAGCTTGTCGGCGATCAGGCGCGCCGCGATGTCGGTGGTGCCGCCGGGCGACGCCGGCACGATGAGGGTGAGAGGCCGTTCGGGCCACGCCGCCACGGCGGGCCCCGCCATGGCGAACAACAGCGCGCCGGCGGCCAGCCAGCGTTGCGGGTGCGGCATGCTTGTCTCCCTGCGAGATCCTGGTGCGGATCGTCTTGTGCGAAAGAGTGTGGCCGCGACGCCGCGAAATGCCTATTCCGGAATCTGGAGGAGCGGCTTCGCCTGCGCAAAAGAGCGCGCCGCGCTCGCCATGTCAGCGGGCCGCCATCTGCGCCGCCGTGCGCAGGAACGCCCGCAGCGCGCGGTTGCCGTCGTCGCGCCGCGTGACCGCGTAGACCGTGCCGCTGCCCACCGCGGCCGGCAGCGCGCACACCGCGATGCGCGCGCCGAAGTGACCGCAGGTCGACTGCGGCACCAGCGCCACGCCCAGCCCTGCCGCCACCAGCGCCAGTTGCGCCGGCACTTCGGCCACGCGCTGCGCCACCGACTGCGCCAGGCCGGCGCGGGCGCAGGTGTCGGCCAGCTCGCGGGCGAACGCCGAGGTGTCCGTGCGCAGCATCACGAATGCGTCGCGCGCCAGGTCGGCCAGGGCCAGGCGCTTGCGCCCCGCCAGGCGATGGCCGGCGGGCAGCGCCGCCACCACCGGATCGGACCACAGCGCCAACGATTGCAGTTCGTCATCGTCGACCGCGGTGCGCGAGATGCTGACGTCGATGCGGTGGCCGCGCAGCGCCTCCAGCTGCGCCGCCGGGTTCATCTCGTTGAGCAGCACCGAGACCTGTGGATGGCTGGCAGCATGGCGCGCGATCAGCGCCGGCACCGGCCCCATGAAATGCGAACCGGACAGGCCGATCTCGACCCGCCCCGCCCTGCCCTGGTCCACCGCGCGCACCCGCACCGTGGCGTCCTTCAGGCCCGCGAGCGTGGCGCGCACGTCATTCAGGAACGCCGCGCCGGCCTCGGTCAAGGCCACCCGGCGGTTGGTGCGGTCGAACAGCTTGACCTCCAGCTCGCGCTCGAGCTGGGCGATCTGCAGGCTCAGCGGCGGCTGCGAGATATGCAGCCGGGCGGCAGCGCGGGTGAAGTTGAGTTCTTCGGCCAGCACGGCGAAATAACGGAGTTGGCGGATTTCCATGGCGGCCAATGATTTGCAAAAGATATGAAACCAGACAAAAACTATATTGGAAACTATCGTTCGCGGCGAGCAGAATTGTTTGCGCGCCAATCGGGCGCAGACAACGCCTACCGGAGACCCGCCATGACCCAGTCGCCCCGCGTCCTGCGCATCGGCCAGATCGTTCCCAGTTCCAACACCACCATGGAAACGGAGATCCCCGCCATGCTGCGCCGGCGCGAGACCATCGCGCCCGAACGCTTCACCTTCCACTCCAGCCGCATGCGCATGAAGCAGGTGACGGCGGCCGAGCTGGCCTCGATGGACCGCGAATCCGACCGCTGCGCGCAGGAACTGTCGGACGCCCGCGTCGACGTGCTGGGCTATGCCTGCCTGGTGGCCATCATGGCGCAGGGCCTGGGCTACCACCGCGCCTCGCAGGAACGGCTGCATCAGGCCACCGTGGACAACGGCGCGCCCGCGCCCATCGTTTCCAGCGCCGGCGCGCTGGTCGAAGGCCTGCATGCCATCGGCGCGCGCAAGGTCGCCATCCTGACCCCCTACATGAAGCCGCTGACCAAGCTGGTGGTGGACTACATCGAGCACGAAGGCATCGAAGTGCACGACAGCCTGTCGCTGGAGATCGCCGACAACCTGAAGGTGGGCGCGCAGGATCCGATGGCGCCCGCCAGCCATGTCGAGCGCCTGGATACGCGCGGCGTCGACGCCGTGGTGCTGTCGGCCTGCGTGCAGATGCCGTCGCTGGCGTCGATCCAGCCGGTGCAGGACCGCCTGGGCCTGCCGGTGGTGACGGCTGCCGCGGCCACGGTCTACCGCATGCTCAAGGTGCTGGACCTGGAGACGCGCGTGCCCGACGCCGGCGAACTGCTGACCGGCAAGTACTGAACGCTATTTCCCGAGCGAGAGGATCTCGTTGGCGTTGACGATGGCGCCGGCGATTTCCTCGGTGGTGACGCGTTTGTTCATGGCCTGTTCGCGGATCAGGTCGTAGGCCTGGCCCTCGGTCACGTTGCGCGTGCGCATCAGGATGCCCTTGGCTTCGGCGATGCGGCGCGCGCCCAGCAGCTTGCCTTCGAGCTTGCGCAGGCGGCGCGCGTGCGACTTGATATCGTCGTAGACCTGCCGCGCCACCACCAGCGTCGACAACAGGCCGAACGATCGCACCGGCGACGGCAGCACCGCCTTGGCGCCGATGCGCAACACCGCTTCGACGATGGTCGGGTTCTCGTAGGTGACGATGGCGATGACCATCGGCGCCTCGTCGCTCTTGGCCCATTCGAAACCCAGGTCGATGACGTCCGGCCGCACCGCCAGGAACACCACGTCCAGCCCTTCGGGCAGCGTCGGCGCCGGCGGCCAGAAGGTCTGCACCTGGCAACCGATGCGTTGCAGTTGCTGCGTCAGCTGCCTGCCATCGGCGTCGTCCGGATGGTAGACGGCGATGCGCAGGGTGCGCAGGTCCTTCAGCAACGAGGGCGTCGCGCGCATCACGCGCAGGCGGCTTGCCGGCTCCACCGTCAGATCTCCAGCGAGCTCAGGGTCGCCGTCCAGTCGCCCAGCGAATGGGTGACCAGGTACGGATCGGGGTGCACCGGCCGCGTGGCTTCGCGCACGATGGTGAACTGCCCCTTGCCGTTGACCCGCCCCACCCGCGGATAAAGGCAGGTGTGGTGGTTGGTGGGATCGATGCGCACGCGGCCCTGCGGCGCCTGGAATTCGCTTTGCAGCACGCGCGGCAGGATCTGCGCGATTTCGTCGGTGCCGGTGTCGCGGTAGGCGTTGGCGAAGATGTGCATCTGGAAGTAGGCGGCTTCCCAGCACAGGTTGGGCACGCAGCCCTGGCCGAAACGCCGCCGCAGCCGTTCCAGGCAGCGGTGGTTGACCTCGGAATCGATCGATTGGAAATACGGCGCCGACGTGAAATGCCCCGCCGCCACCTCGGGCTCCATCTGCGAAATCTCGGCCTCGGAGGTGGTCAGGCTGGCGATCGGCATGGTCTTGGGATCGAAGCCGGCGTCGGCGTAGGCGCGGTACAGGCAGGCGGTGGAATTGCCCACCACGGTGGAAAAAATGAAGTCCGGCCGCTTGTTGCGGATGTCGTCGAGGATTTCGCGGTAGTCGCGCTCGGTCGCGTTCAGCGGCACGTAGCGCTCGCCCAGCTTGGCGCTGTCCTGGCGTTGCAGCACCAGCTCGCGCATGATGCGGTTGGATTCGTAGGGATAGATGTAGTCCGAGCCGATCAGGTAGACGCGGGCGCCGAAGTTGGCGGTCATGAATTCCGCCAGCTGCACGCTGTTCTGGTTGGGCGCGGCGCCGGTATAGATGATGTTGTTGGAGAACTCGAAGCCTTCGTACAGCGTCGGGTAGAACAGCAGCCGGTTCCATTTCTCGACCACCGGCAGCACCGCCTTGCGGCTGCTGGACATGTAGCAGCCGAAGATGACGTTGACGCGGTCCTGGGTGATCAGCCGTTCGGCCAGCACGCTGTAGGTGGCCGGGTCGGAGCGCGGGTCGTAGCGCACCGGCACGATCTCGCGCCCGTCGACGCCGCCGGCCTCGTTGATCTCGTCGATCGCCAGGAGCGTGCCTTGCAACTGGGAACGGCCTATGGTCGATGTGGCCCCCGTTTCAGAGAACAACACGCCCACGCGGATAGGATCTTTGTTTGCCATGATCGGAGGAACCGCCGCACAGAGGTCAATCGGTCGAGGTGATCAGTTTCAGCATAGGCGCGCGCGGCGTCAACACGTGGATTCCTGGGGGTCAGCCGAGCGTGGCGCGGCCGTAGCCATGGGCCAGCGCCGCTGGCAACGCGGCCGCGTTCAGCACGATGCGGTAGCCACGGAATCCGAACATCGCCCGCAGCTGGGGTTCGGCTTTCGCGTCCAGCGCCACGCACTGCACCCGCAGGCCGCGGCGGCGCAGCGCCAGCACCGCTTCGCGGGCGTCTTCCACCAGATAGCGCGGATCGTGCACGTCGATATCCGACGGCACGCCGTCGGTGACGACGATCAGGGCGCGGCGTTCGCCGGGCGCGCGCAGCGCCAGCTCGCCCGCATGGCGCAGCGCCGCGCCCAGGCGCGTGGAATAGCGGGCCCGGACCGCCGCGATGCGGCCCAGCGCCGCTGCGGTCGGCGCGACGCCGGCGTCCAGCAGGCGGTAGTAGTGCACCGCCGCCCGCGTGTCGGAGCAGAAGCCGTGCACCGCGATGCGGTCGCCGTTTCCGGCCACCGCGCCCACCAGCAGCGCGGCGGCGCGTTTTTCCAGGTCGAGCACGGTGGCGCCGTCCCGCGGCGCGGGGTCGTTGGCCGAGGCTGACAGGTCCAGCAGCACCAGCGTGCTACAGACGCCGGGCTGGCTGCCCGGCCGCTGAAAAAAGCGCGCATCCGGCGCCAGGTCGAGGCGGCGGTCGATCATGACTTCGATGGCCGCGTTCAGGTCGATGTCATCGCCTTCCCATTGGCGCCGCAGGCGCCGCGCGCGGTCAAGGCGCCGCGAACGCGGCAGCACCAGCCGCGGCTGGCGCAACCCCGCCAGCAACGGCGCGTCGGCGCGCCAGCCGGGCAGGCGTTCGATCACGGTGCACCAGTCCGGTCGGCTGCGCGTCAGCCGGTAGTCCCATTCGGGATAGTAGTAGCGGCCCAGTTCGGCGTCCTCGTCCGACGCCGCCTGGGCATCGTCGGGCGCCGCCTCGCGCGATTGTGGCGCCGCGCCCTGGCTGCCCAGGGCCAGCTCGGGCGGCGGCTCGACCGCCTCGCCGTAGTCCCACAGGTAGCTGTTGTCGTCGCGGTAGGCCACCGGCACCACGTACTGCAGCGGATTGAAGCGCACCCGCATCTGCCCCAGGTCGTTGGCCAGCAGCGAGGCCAACCGGCGGAACGCGGCGACATCCGCCAGGTCGGCGGCGGCCTGCGCCTCGAACAGGTCGCGCGCCTTGTTGACCCAATGGTTGTCATCGCGCAGCGCGGGGTCCATCAGCAGGCGGCACATGCGCCGCGCCAGCGCGGTGAAGCCCAGGTCGGTCGGATCGGGCGGCGGCGGGATGAACGGGCGGAACCAGCGCCGCACGCCGGGATACAGCGCCGCCAGCACGCGTTCAACGCGGGTGTCCTCGATGGCGGACACCACCGCCAGGCCCATCGGCTTGAGACTGGCGACCGGCTGGGAGGCGGGCGAATACAGCAGGTGCGCGGCCGCGTGCGCCACGGCGGCGCGGCGCAGCGTGCCCGCGGCATCGGCGTTCGCCCTGGCGGCGGCGGATGCCGCGCCGTCCGCCTTCTGCCCGGCGCGCGCCGCCGGCAGCAATAGATGCGTGGCCGTCAGCACGGGCCGCGGCGGCGTGCCGGCGGCCTCCGGGTCCATCAGCTCGACCGTCATGGCATGACCGGCCAGGCTGCTGAGCAGCCACGACAATGCGGGTTGGGCGGGATCCGGCGCCGCCGAACGCACGCGGGCGACCGCCGCGCCCTCTCCTTCCCCCGGCGAATACAGGCCGCGCATCGTCATTCCAGGTTGGCGTCGATCAGCGCCCGCAACGCCGCCGCCATGTCGGGATCATCGGTCAGGGCGCGCGTCATGGTCATGTCGCAGCTCTCGGCAGGACTGACGCCATCGCGGATCAGCACGCCGGCATAAATCAGCATGCGGGTCGACACGCCTTCGTCCAGGCCATGGTGCTTGAGTTCACGCGAGCCGTGGGCGATGCGCACCAGCTGGCGCGCCAGGCCGGCGTCGATGCCGGCCTCGTGCGCCACGATGGCGGTTTCGTGCTCGGCATCGGGATAGTCGAAGTCCAGCGCGACGAAGCGCTGGCGCGTGGACGGCTTGAGGTCCTTGGCGCTGCTCTGGTAGCCGGGGTTGTACGACACCACCAGCTGGAAATCGGGATGCGCGTGGACCACCTCGCCCTTCTTGTCCAGCGGCAGGATGCGGCGCGCGTCGGTCAGCGGGTGGATCACCACCGTGGTGTCCTGGCGCGCCTCGACCACTTCATCCAGGTAGCAGATGCCGCCGTGGCGCACCGCCAGCGTCAGCGGGCCGTCGTGCCAGGCGGTGCCGTCGGCGTCCAGCAGGTAGCGGCCGACCAGGTCGGAGGCGGTCATGTCCTCATTGCAGGCCAGCGTCACCAGCGGCCGGCCGAGCTTCCAGGCCATGTATTCCACGAAGCGCGTCTTGCCGCAGCCGGTGGGGCCTTTCAGGATCAGCGGCAGCCGGTGCGCATAGGCATGCGCGTACAGCTCGGCCTCGCGGCCGCTGGGGCGGTAGTACGGTTCTTGCGCAATCCGGTAGGAGTCGAGCGGAGCGGCCACGGTGCGGATCCTGTGCAGCGGTCCGGCCGGCGCGCGGCCGGACCTGGAGAACGAAAGGGAACTAGCGGTGCTGCGGCGCCTCGTTGGGAATGCCGTCCATCGGGCATTCCGGCGTGCCCACGGTCGAGCGCGTGAACGACTCGACCTGCTTGCGCGTGCCCTCCGGGTCGTTGATCCAGTTGGCGTAGAAGTTGTAGGGGCAGGCGGCGACGCCGGTGGCTTCCTCGCCGGAGTTGATCTTGCCGGTGTAGCCGCGGTGCACCAGCTTGAACAGGTGGTTCTGCGACTGCATGTTCTTGCGCGCGTCGCGGATCAGGCTGGTCGACAGCTCGGCGTACTGGATGCCCATTTCCTCTTCGCCGCATTCGCCCAGCGTGCGGCCGTCGAAGCCGATGATGGCGGAGTGGCCGAAATAGGAATAGACGCCGTCGAACCCCGCCGCGTTGGCCACCGCCACGTAGACGTTGTTCATCCACGCCATGGCCTTGGACACCATCACCTGCTGGTCCTTGGCCGGATACATGTAGCCCTGGCAGCGCACGATCAGTTCGGCCCCGCGCATGGCGCAGTCGCGCCAGATCTCCGGATAGTTGCCGTCGTCGCAGATGATGAGGCTGATCTTCAGGCCCTTGGGGCCTTCTGACACGTAGGTGCAATCGCCCGGATACCAGCCCTCGATCGGCACCCACGGCATGATCTTGCGGTACTTCTGCACGATCTCGCCCTGGTTGTTCATCAGGATCAGCGTGTTGTAGGGCGCCTTGTTGGGATGTTCCTCGTGGCGCTCGCCGGTCAGCGAGAACACGCCCCAGACGTTGGCGCGGCGGCAGGCCTCGGCGAACACCGCGGTCTCTTCGCCCGGAATGGCCGCGGCGGTGTCGTACATCTCCTTGGCGTCGTACATGATGCCGTGGGTCGAGTACTCGGGGAAGATGACCAGGTCCATGCCGGGCAGGCCGCGCTTCATGCCCACCACCATGTCGGCGATCTTGCGGGCGTTGTCCATCACCTCGGCCTTGGTATGCAGGCGCGGCATCTTGTAGTTCACGACGGCCACGCCCACGCAATCGTTGCTGCTGGAGATATCTCCGTGTCTCATGACAATGCTCCTCGTTGGTTGACGGTCATACCGTCAGGAAAGACCTGATCTTGTCCTGGTCCACGCCGGCCCGGCCGGCCTCGTGCACGATGCGGCCCCGGTCGATCACCAGGAAGCGATCGGCCAGGTCCAGCGCGAAACCCAGCATCTGTTCGGAGACGACGATGGCGAAGCCGCGCTCCTCGCGCAGCGCGTTCAGCGCCCGCGCGATGTCCTTGATGATGGAAGGCTGGATGCCCTCGGTGGGCTCGTCCAGGATCAGCACGCGCGGGTTGGAGATCAGCGCGCGGGCGATCGCCAGCTGCTGCTGTTGCCCGCCCGACAGGTTGCCGCCCTTGCGCCGGCGCATCTCCTGCAGCACCGGGAAGAAGCGGTACAGGTAGTCCGGCACCGCCTTCAGCCCGCTGCGTTCGGCGCCGGCCATGATGTTCTGTTCGACGGTCAGGAACGGGAAGATCATGCGCCCCTGCGGCACGAAGGCCAGGCCGTTGCGCACCCGCTGGTAGCTCTCCATCCCCGCCAACTCGGCGTCGTCGAGCCGGATGCTGCCCGAACCGGAGCGCAGCATGCCGATCAGCGCCTTGAGCAAGGTGGTCTTGCCCATGCCGTTGCGGCCCATGATGGCCACCGATTCGCCCGGCGCCACCTCGAAGCTCACGTCATGGATGACGTGCGACTCGCCATAGCTCACATTCAGTTTGTCGATGCGGAACACGGAGTTCTCCCTGTCAATGGCCGAGGTACACGTCGAGCACGCGCGGATCGGCCTGCACCTCGGCCACGCTGCCCTCGCTCAGCAGGCGGCCCTGGTGCAGCACGGTGACCTTGTGGGCGATGCGCTTGACGAAATCCATGTCGTGCTCGATCACCACCACCGACTTGCCGCGCGCGATGCGCGCCAGCAGCTCGGCGGTCTGTTCGCGCTCGCGCAGGCTCATGCCGGCCACCGGTTCGTCCAGCAGCAGCAGGCGCGGCGCCTGCATCAGCAGCATGCCGATCTCCAGCCACTGCTTCTGGCCGTGGCTCAGGCGACCGGCCTTTTCCAACAGCCGGTCGGCCAGGAACACCTGTGCCGCCATCGCCTCGATGCGGGCGCGCACCTCGCCGCTGCGCCGAAAGCGCAGCGAGCGGATAACGCCATGCGCGTTCGGCAGCGAAATCTCGAAGTTCTCCAGCACCGTCAGGTCCTCGTACACCGACGGCGTCTGGAACTTGCGGCCAACGCCGGCGCGCACGATGTCGAACTCGGCCATGCGCACCAGGTCGCGGCCTTCGAACATGACGCGGCCGGCGGACGGCCGCGTCTTGCCGCAGATGATGTCCAGCAGGGTGGTCTTGCCCGCGCCATTGGGGCCGATGATGACGCGCAGCTCGTCCTGCGCCACGCTCAGGCTCAGGCCGTCGACGGCGCGAAAGCCGTCGAATGACACGGTCAGGTCCTCGACGCTCAGGATGGCGCCGGCGCTGGGGCGGTCGATGCGCATGTCCATGGCGGGCGACTCCGTCATATCCAGGGCGGTGCTCATCGCGCACCTCCGGCGGTGCGGCGCGCCTGCAACTGGCTGACCACCCCGGCCAGGCCGTTGGGCATCGCCACCACCACCACGATGAAGATGGCGCCCAGGAAGTACAGCCAGATCTCGGGAAAGGTCTCGGACAGATAGGATTTGAGAAAGCCGATCAGCAGCGCGCCGACCACCGCGCCCGGGATCGACAGCCGGCCGCCGACCGCGGCATAGATCACCATCTCGATCGACGCCACCACGCCGATGGCCCCCGGCGAGATCAGCCCCACCTGTAAGGTGAAAAACGCGCCGCCGATGGACGACAGCACCGCCGCCACGCAGAACACGCAGGCTTTCACGTGCGCCGTGTCGTAGCCCGAGAAGCGCACGCGGTCCTCGCGGTCGCGGATGGCGATGAGAATCTTGCCGAGCCGGCTGCGCACGATCGCCAGCGCCGCCAGCATGGCCAGCGTCAGCGCGGCCGCCTCGATCAGGTACAGCGCCAGCTTGCCGTCGTCGCCGACGATGTCCCAGCCCAGCAGCGTGCGGAAATCGGTGATGCCGTTGGCCCCGCCCGTGTCGCCCTGCTGGCCGATGATCAGCACCGTCAGCGTCATCGCCAGCGCCAGGGTCACGATTGCGAAGTACACGCCGCTGACCCGCTTGCGGAAGATCGCCAGCGAGAACAGGTAGGCGGCAAGGCCCGGCAAGGCCACGATCAGCAGCAGCGTCCAGCCCAGCGAATGGAACGGCAGCCACCAGACCGGCAGGCTGTCGACGCTGCTCCACACCATGAAATCGGGCAGGTCGGGCGCGGACGCCTCCAGCTTCAGGAACATGGCCATCATGTAGCCGCCCAGGCCGAAGAAGATGCCCTGCCCCAGGCTCAGCACCCCGCTGTAGCCCCAGGTCAGCACGATGCCGATGCCGATGGCGACGAAGGCGAACGCCATGTATTTGCCGACCAGGTTGAGCCGGAACGGGTCCAGCGCCAGCGGCAACACGGCCAGGATCAATAGCGCCACCAGCGCCAGCGCGATCTCTTCGGTCCTGCGGTGCAATGCCTTCATCGCGTCATCCTCGCGTCTTGGTGGCGAACAGCCCGTTGGGGCGGAAATACAGCACCGCGATCACCAGCACCAGGATGGTGACCTTGGCCATCGAGCCGCTCATCAGGTATTCCAGCGTGGTCTGCGACTGCGCGATCGCCAGGCCGGAGAACGCCGTGCCCAGCAGGCTCTGCACGCCGCCGAACACCACCACGATGAACGAGTCGACGATGTACAGCTGGCCGGTGCCGGGATTGGTCGAGCCGATCATGGTGAAGACGCAGCCGGCGATGCCCGCCAGGCCCGAGCCCAACGCGAACGTCAGCGCGTCGACCCGCCGCGTGTTGATGCCGACGGCCCCCGCCATGGCGCGGTTCTGCGTCACCGCGCGTACCCGCAGCCCCCAGGCGCTGCGGTACAGCAGCAGATAGACCCCCAGCGCCACCAGCAGCGTCAGTCCCAGGATGAAGATGCGGTTCAGCGGGAACTGCAGGTCGGGCGTCGGCTCCCAGGCGCCGCTCAGCCACGACGCCAGCGGCACGCTGACCTCCTGCGCGCCGAAGATCGAGCGGTAGGCCTGCTGCAGGATCAGGCTCAGGCCCCAGGTCGCCAGCAACGTATCCAGCGGCCGGTTGTAGAACCAGCGGATGAAGCCGCGTTCCAGCAGGTAGCCGAACGCCGAGGTCACCAGGAACGCCAACGGAATCGCCACGAACAGGTACACGTCCATCCACCCCGGCGCCCAGTGCTGGAACGCCACCGACACCAGGTAGGTGGTGTAGGCGCCCATGGCCATCAGCTCGCCGTGCGCCATGTTGATGACGCCCATCAGGCCGAACACCACGGCCAGGCCTATGGCCATCAGCAGGAGGATGCTGAACAGGCTGATGCCGTTGAATAGCTGCATTGCGGCGATGTCGATGTTCATGATCGCGTTCCATGTCGCATGGCAAGCCCCGGCGACGACGCCGCCAGGGCCGGGCGGGTCCGTTTACAGCTTGGGAAAGGGATTGGGTTCGATCAGGTCGGCCGATTCCCACACCACGTCGAACTGGCCGTCGGGCCGGGCGCGGCCGACCCGCACCTTCTTCCACACGTGGTGGTTCTTCTCGTGCACCCGCACCGTGCCCTCGGGCGCCTCCAGCGTCAGGCCGGCCGAGGCCGCGATGACCTTGTCGGGATCGAACGAGCCGGCCTTCTCCACGCCCAGCTTCCACAGGTAGACGCTGTTGTAGGCCACCTCCATCGGATCGCCGATGACGCGGTCCTGCCCGTACCTGGCCTTGAAGGCCTTGACGAATTTCTCGTTGGCCGGATTTTTCAGGCTCTGGAAATAGCCCATGCAGGCGTAGTAGCCGGCGGCGTTGTCCTTGCCGATGCCCTCGATCTCGTTCTCGGACACCACGGTGGACAGCAGCACCACCCGCGTGCCGTCCAGCCCGGCCGCGCGCAACTGCTTGTAGAAGGCCACGTTGGAGCCACCCACCACCGTGCTGTAGATGCATTCCGGCTTGGCGGCCTTGATCTTGTTGATGATGGACGAGAACTCGGTGTGGCCGAGCGGCGCGTATTCCTCGCCCACCACCTTGGCGCCCATGTGCGCGATGGCCGGCTTGGCGATCTTGTTGCAGGTGCGCGGATAGATGTAGTCCGAGCCCACCAGGAAGAAGGTCTTGCCCTTCTCGCGCGCCATCCACTCGACCGCCGCGATCACCGACTGCGTGGCTTCCTGCGACGGATAGAACACGCGCGCGTCCTGCTCCTGCCCTTCGTAGTAGGTCGGGTAGTAAAGCAGGCCCTTGCTGCGCGCCAGCACCGGCAGCAGCGCCTTGCGCGAGGCCGAGGTGTAGCAGCCGACGATGGCCGCGACCTTGTCGCGGTCCAGCAGCTTACGGGCCTTCTCGGCGAACACGGCGTTCTCGCTGGCGCCGTCCTCGACCACCGGCTCGATCTTGCGGCCCATCACGCCGCCCGCGGCGTTGATCTCCTCGATGGCCAGTTTCTCGGCGTCCACCAGCGACGCCTCGGCGATGGCGATGGTGCCGGACAGGGAATGCAGCAGGCCGAGTTTCACGGTGGCGTCCTGCGCGAACGCGGCGCGGGGCAATGCGGCCATCCCCGACGTGGCGCCCAGCAGGACCATGGAACCACTGTGCTGCAAAAAGCGGCGGCGGTTGTATGCGCTCATCGATACGCTCCTGTGCGTTTGCGAAGGCAAGCCTGCGGCCTGGCCGCCCGGGATTGGGCGGTCACCAGAGGCAGCCACATCACGACGACAACCGTCCGACCGTCATGCACGTTTCTCCGGGCAAGGCTCCGCCCACGACGCGTCATTGCGCCATTCGAAAGAAGACGATGTGCAAACGGAAAACGAAAAGGCCCGAGCCGGAAATTCCGGCTCGGGCCCTTTTGCCCTACGCCTGACTGGCAACACTGGCAGTCGGCGAAAATTGGAAGACGATCTTGCGTCTGGAAGGCATTCTGAAGAAGCGCACGGCCTCGTGCCATGCGTATTTTCCCTTAGCGGGCGCGGCTTTGCGGCCGCGGATGGCGCGCGCTGGCAAGCGACCTCACTGATTGCGCTTGCGCGCGGATGAGACCGTTTGACGTATCACCGGCGCATGCCGACGCAACGCCTGCCATAAGCCCGTCATGACCGGCCCCTGCGGCCGGTCGGCACGCCGACCGGCCGCCAGCGCCTCGACGCTGCCGGGCAGATGGCGATTGGCCAGAGACAGCAGGCGGCCGTCTCTCAATTCGTCTTCCACCAGGAAGCGCGGCATGTGCCCCCATGCCAGTCCTTGCAGAATGATTTCTTTCTTCATCACCTGGTCCGCGACCGTGCACTGGCGCGCCCCCTCGATCATGAAGAAGTCGCGCGCCGGCGCATGGCGGGCGGTGTCGCGCATCACGCACTGGGTGTAGTCGCGCAGGTCCTCGGGCCGCAGGGCGCGCCTGGCCGGCGCCAGGTAGCCGGGCGCGGCAACGGGCACGAACGGCACCCTGCCCAGGTCGAGCCATTCGACGCGCGCGTCTCCCGCTTCCATACGATGCAGAATCAGGTCGGCATCGCCTTCCAGCAATCGTTCCCAAGGCCCGGTCACGGCTTCGAAATGCAGGTTCAGTCGCGTGGCCGGCCACTGCGCAAAGAACTTTCCCAACAGGCCCAGCAGCAGCGGGCGCGGGCAGAAGTCGCCGATCACCACGTTCAGTTCGCTTTCCTGGCCCATGGACAACTGCTCGGCATGCGCGCGCAGGCCGGCCAGTTCGCGCAGCAAGGCCTGGGCGCGCCGATGAAACGATTGGCCCGCCGGGGTCGCCTTCACCCTGTAGCCGCCCCGGTCGAGCAGTTGCAGGTCGAGCTGGCGCTCCAGCTTGGCGACAGCCGCGAAGACCGCGGGATGCGAGCGATGCAGTGTTTCCGCCGCCGCCTGGAAGCCGCCCTCGCGCACCACCGCGTCAAAGCACTGCAGGTCGTGCAAGGTAAATTCGCTCATGTCGGAAATTCCTACAATGTCTGTGCGAACTTTGTAATTTCTTTGGCGCCTGGCCGCAACTACGATCCCGTTCACGTTGTTCCAACGTAGCCGGCCCGGCAGATGAGCGCGACATCCGCCCCGAGGCCCTCTCCCTCACACAGGACGCTCATCATGCAAGACGACATTCCCTTCATCACCACGGGCGACGGCGCCCGCATCGCCTACCGCTGGGACGGCGACGCCGGTCTGCCGGTGCTGGCCTTGTCCAATTCCATCGGCACCACGCTGCACATGTGGGACGACCTGGCGCCGGCGCTCGCGCGCCACTTCCGTGTACTGCGCTTCGACACCCGCGGCCACGGCGCTTCCAGCGTGCCGGCAGGCCCCTACTCGCTGGACCGACTCGGCCGCGACGTGCTCGAACTGTTCGACGCGCTGGGCGTGGCGCGGGCCCACTTCCTCGGCCTGTCGCTGGGCGGCATCATGGGCCAATGGCTGGGCGTGCATGCGCCAGAACGCATCGACCGCCTGATCCTGGCCAACACGTCGCCCTATCTCGGCCCCGCGCCGCAATGGGACGAGCGTATCGCCACCACGCTGCGGGCGCCGGACATGAAGGACACCGCCGAGACGTTTCTGGCGAACTGGTTCCCGGCCGAGATGCTGCGCGCCGGCGGGCCGGTGATCGACACCTTCCGCGACATGCTGCTCAATACCGACCGGCAGGGCCTGGCGGGCGCGTTCGCGGCCGTGCGCGACACCGACCTGCGCCGCACCATTGCGCTGATCCCGCGACCGACGCTGGTGATCGCGGGCCGCGACGACACCGTCACCGCCGCCAGCCATGGCGAGCAGATCGCCGCGGCCGTGCCGGGCGCGCAATGGCTGCTGCTGGACGCCGTGCACCTGTCCAACATCGAGCGGCCCGATGAATTCCGCGAGGCGGTGCTGGGCTTCCTCCTGTCGCGCTGAAGAAAAGACAGGTCGGTGCCGGGGACGAAACGCGCCGGGGACCGAGGGCTGGCCTGCAAGGGCCGGGGGAACGCGAAGCTACTCCCCTGCCCGTTCCCAGCGCCGCTGGATCGCCTTGGCCGCCACCACGCCGTCCGCCATCGACGTGACCACGCAGGGATGCATGCGATGGGCCACCTCGCCGATGGCGTAGATGTCCGGCACGCTGGTCTCGGCGGTGGCGAAATCGGTGCGGATGTAGCCGCGCTCGTCGCGCGCCAGTTGCAGGCTGTCGGCGAACGCGGCCTGCGGCTCCCAGCCGTAGAACACCAGGATCAGGTCGTAGCGCTGGCCGTCCACGCTGCGGGTGGCCGGATCCACCTGGTACGGGCCGATGCGCACGCCTTCCTTGCCGGCGCGCAGCACCCATTGCTGCTGCGCCCGCACGCTGCGGGCGTACAGGTGCACGGCGCGGGCGCCGCGGTTGCGCACGTAGACGTAGTTTTCGAAGGCGTTGTCGCCCCCGCCCAGCACCGCCACCGACAGGCCGGAGTAATCCTGCGCCACGATGGGCGAACCCGGCCCGATCAACACGCCGGGCCAGCTGGCGCCCGGCGGATGTTCCGGAAAGCCCTTGGCGCGCACGCCCGAGGCGATCACCAGGGTGCGGCCGCGCGTCTGCGATACGTCCCCATTGGCGTCGACCAGGGTCGCCTCGATGCCGCCCTTGCAGGGCCGCACCGCCGTCACGCGGGTGTCCAGGCGCAGCGGCACGCCGGCGGCGCGCACGCTGGTATCGATATTGGCGGCCACCTGCTGGCCGGTCATGCCGGGCAACACCGCGATCCAGTCGTCGGCGAAGGGGTTGTCCACGCTCAGGCCGCCCAGGCGGCCGCTGGCCTCGACCAGCAGCGGCGCCAGGCCCAGCCGGGCCAGCCAGAGGGCGCAGGAGGCGCCGGCCGGGCCGCCCCCTACAATGACCGCATCGTGCATCTGTTGCATTTCATCCCTTGTTTGCCGTCGCCGCCCCCGCGCGGGCGCCCGGCCATGGCCGGATTGTAGCCAGCGCGCCGGCCCGGTCCGCCGCCGCCTTACAATTCCGGGATTCCACCCAGGTTTTCATCATGCCCACACGCCGCATCATCCTTTCCGGGCTCGCGCTCGACGCCCGCATCGGCATCCTCGAACACGAACGCCGCGCCACCCAACCGCTGCACGTCGACGCCGAGTTCGACGTCGACATCCAGCGCGCGGTCGACGACCACGATATCCACAGCGTGCTGGACTATCGCCGCCTGCGCGAGGCCATCGTCGAGGAATGCACCCAGGCGCACGTGAACCTGATCGAAACCCTGGTGGAACAAGTCGCCGCGCGCCTGTTGGCCGACTTCCATGAAATCCGCTCGCTGCGCCTGCGCATCAGCAAGCCCATGGCCTTCTCCGACTGTGCGGCGGTGGGCGTGGAAATCCAGATCTCGCGTTGACCATGAACGATATCGCCTCCCCCGACATCCGCGCCGTGGCGGACTCCACTGATGCGGTGGCGCCGACCGGCGCCGTCTCCGTGACCCGGCCCGACGACAAGAAGGCCCGCCACGAAGGCAACAAGCTCACCAAGCGCCTGGCGCGCGAGACCACCCGCGCCATTTCCGACTACAACATGATCGAGTCGGGCGACCGCGTCATGGTGTGCCTGTCGGGCGGCAAGGACTCGTACGCCATGCTGGACATTCTGCTCCAGCTGCAAAAGCGCGCGCCGTTCCCGTTCGAGCTGGTCGCGGTCAACCTCGACCAGAAGCAGCCCGGCTTTCCGGCCGACATCCTGCCGCGCTACCTGACCGAACTGGGCGTGCCGTTCCACATCGAGACGCAGGATACCTATTCGATCGTCACCCGCGTGCTCGAAGAGGGCAAGACGATGTGCTCGCTCTGTTCGCGCCTGCGCCGCGGCATCCTGTACCGCGTGGCCTCGGAGCTGGGCGCCACCAAGATCGCGCTCGGCCACCACCGCGACGACATCCTGGGCACCTTCTTCCTGAACCTGTTCTACGGCGGCAAGGCCAAGGGCATGCCGCCCAAGCTGGTGTCCGACGACGGCCGCCACACGGTCATCCGCCCGCTCGCCTACGTGCCGGAAACCGACCTGATCGCCTACGCCGAACTCAAGCAGTTCCCGATCATTCCCTGCAACCTGTGCGGCTCCCAGGAAAACCTGAAGCGCAAGGAAGTCGGCCGCATGATCAAGGAATGGGACAGGCAGCACCCGGGCCGCTCGTGGAACGTCTTCAACGCCCTGTCGCGCGTGGTGCCGTCGCACCTGATGGACCGCGACCTGTTCGACTTCGTCGGCCTCAAGCCGACCGGCGTGCCGGACGCCAACGGCGACACCGCCTTTGACGCGGTCGATCCGTCGGATGACGCGGACGAGGCCTGTGGCGACACGCCCGCCACGCCCGACGCGGCCGGCATCGTCGAAAAGAAAGTGACCTTCACGCGCGGCTGAGCGCGGCGTGGGGGCCCTTTTCATCGCCGAGCCGCCTCAAGATGAAAACGCCCCCTTGGGGGGCAGCAAGCCGAAGGCGCCGCGTGGGGGCCCTTTTTCATCGCCGAGCCGCCTCAAGATGAAAACGCCCCCTTGGGGGGCAGCAAGCCGAAGGCGCGGCGTGGGGGCCTCCCCCCCTGGCGCTCAGCCGTTCAGCACCCGCACCGGCTGGCCATCGCGCCAGGCCTTCACGGCCTCCAGCGCGTTGCGGTAGAAGGCCTCGAAGTTCTCGCGGCTGACGTAGCCCAGGTGCGGCGTCAGGATGACGTTGTCCAGGTCGCGCACGCTGTCGGTGGGCGACAGCGGCTCGTCGGGAAACACGTCCAGCCCGGCGCCGGCGATGCGGAACTTCACCAGCGCGTCCATCAGCGCCGCCTGGTCCACCAGGCCGGCGCGCGACGTGTTCACCAGGTAGGCCGTCGGCTTCATCGCGGCCAGCGCGGCGGCGTCGACGATGTGGCGGCTGCGATCGGACAGGATCAGGTGCAGGCTGACGACGTCGGACGTCGCGAACAACTCGTGCTTGTCGACCCGCGTGATGCCCGCCTCGGCGGCGCGCTCGTCGGTCAGGTTGGGGCTCCAGGCCACCACGTCCATGCCGAACGCCAGGCCCACCTTGGCCACCGCCGCGCCCAGCTTGCCCAGTCCCAGCACGCCCAGCCGCTTGCCGGCCAGGGGCTCGGGCATGCCGGTCTGCCACATGCCCCGACGCATGGCGGCGTCTTCGGCGGGCAGGTGCTTGAACAGCCCCAGGATGTGGGCCCAGGCCAGTTCGGCGGTGGCGGTGTTGGCGTCGGCGCTGCCGGGCGCGCCGCTGACCACGATGCCCTGCGCGGCGCAGGCCTGCATGTCGATGGCGTTGTTGCGCATGCCGGTGGTGACCAGCAGGCGCAGGTTCGGCAGCGCGCGGATGCGGCCGGCGGGGAACGGCGTGCGTTCGCGCATGGCCACGATCACCTCGAAGGGTGCGAGCGTGGCCTCGACCTGCTCGTCGGGAATGAAGTTGTTGAAGATCCGCACTTCGGCGTCGCCGCCGAGGGATCCCCAGTCCGCGTAGCGCTTGGCGACGTCGTGGTAATCGTCGAGTATTGCGATTTTCAAGTTAGTCTCCGGGTGGCGTGGCGCTCGCTGCGCCAGCCGCCCGGCCGGCGCGACCCGCGCCGGTCAGTTCAGTCGTGCCTTGAGTTGGTCCAGCGGCAACGCGCCGCTGGTGCGCGAGCCGTCGGCGAAGAACATCGTGGGCGTGCCGCGCACCATCAGTTGCTTGCCCAGCGCCAGCAACTTGTCCTCGGGCACGCTGCAATTGGCGGTGGCCGGCTTCTGGCCGCGCAGCATCCAGTCGTCCCACGCCTTGCCCGGGTCCGCCGAGCACCAGACGTCACGCACCTTGACGTTGGAGTCGGGCGACAGGATCGGGTACAGGAAGGTGTAGACGGTGATGTTGTCGACGTCTTCGAGCGTCTTGCGCAACTGCTTGCAGTAACCGCAGTTGGGGTCCTCGAAGATCGCGACCTTGCGCGAGCCGTCGCCCTTGACCTGCTTGATGGCCAGGTCCAGCGGCAACTGGTCGAACGGGATGGAACCGAGCTTTTCCTGCGCCTCGCGGGTGACGTCGCGGCGCGTCATGGCGTCGATCAGCGGACCTTCCATCACCCAGGTCACTTTTTCATCGGTGTAGATCAGGTCCATGCCCAATTGCACCTCGAACAGCCCGTAGGGCGTGCGGCGCACGGCGGTCACGTCCATGCCGGTGAAGCGCTGCCTGAAACGTTCCTTGACCGCATCCGCCACGGGATCGGCGGGCGCCACCTGGGTGGTGGAATAGCTCTTGCTGCCCTTGCCCGCCTGGCCGACCGTGCTGGTGGAAACGGCCTTGTCGCCCGTTGCCTGCGCTTGAGCGCTGGCGGACAGGCCCAGGCCCGCGGCCATGAAGCAGGCGGCCAGCGTGGCGGAAAAACGGAAATTCATGGGGACTCCTGTATTTAGCGTGACGTATCGCCCTCGTTGGCCGAAAGCGTAACCGATCCGACGAAAGGGGCTGGCCGGGGGCTTGCCGGAATCAGACCCCCCGGCGCCCTGCGGGTTCCGTGCCGGGCCGGCGGCGTCAGTGCATCGACCGGCGCGGGCCGATGCGATTCAGTTCGTCGAGGCCCCGGCGATCAGGCGCCGCTTGACCAGCGGGACCCGCTCGACCCAATGCATGCCGGCATTGCGCAACCACACCAGCGGCGTGGCATGCGAACCGAACAGCTTGTGCAGCCCGTCGGTGGCCAGCCGCAAGGCCAGCACCGGCTCGGCGCGGGCGCGCTGGTAGCGATGCAGCACCCGCAAGTCGCCCGCCTGGCGGTAGGGTTCGCGTCCGGCCACGGTGCGGGCCAGCGCCTCGACGTCGCCCAGCCCCAGGTTCAGGCCCTGCCCGGCCAGCGGGTGCAGGCGGTGGGCGGCGTCGCCGGCCAGCGCGATGCCGGGCGCCACCATCTGGGCACGCTCCAGCGTCAGCGGAAAGCCATGCAGCTTGCTGCGCACCTTCAGGCGTCCCAGGCGGCCCTGGGCCGCATGTTCCAACAGCGATTCCAGGCGGGCCGCCTGCGCATCCGCGGGCAAGGCCAGCAATTCCCGCGCCTGCGCGTCGCGCATCGACCAGACCATCGATACCTGCGGGCCGTCGGCCGTGTCCGGCAGCGGCAGCAGCGCCAGCACGCCGTCGTCGCGGAACCACTGGAAGGCGGTGCCCTGGTGGGCGCGCTCGGCGTCCAGGTTCACCACCAGCCCGGTGTCGTTGTAGGAAACGGCGTCATGCTTGAGGCCGGCGGCGGTGCGCAGCGGCGACGCGGCGCCGTCGGCGCCGACGAACAGCTCGGCCTGGATGCGGGCGCCGCTCTCGGTTTCGATGGCGCCGGCCTGGTAGCCGGTGCAGCGGTCTTCCAACCAGGGGATGCCGAACATGCGCACCGCCTGGATCAGCACCCGCTCGATCTCGCCGGACTCGACGATCCAGGCCAGTTGCGGCAGGGCCGCCTGCCAGGCGTTCAGGTGCACCAGGCCGTCGGCGTCGCCATGGATCTCCATGGCCTGCACCGGCGTCAGCCGCGCGGACGGCATCGCGTCCCACACGCCCAGTTCGGCCAGGAAACGCTGGCTGGCGGGCGAGATGGCGTAGACGCGCGCGTGGTAATGGTTGGGATCGGCCGGTGGCACGGTCGTGCGCGGCGCCAGCAGGGCCACGCGCTGGCCGCGGCGGGCCAGCGCTAGGGCCGAGGACAGGCCGACGATGCCGGCCCCGCAAACCACGATCTGGTGTGTCATCTTGCGCTCGGCTCCCCGGCCTGCTTCGGCCACAGCAGCCACATCTGGCCGCGTTGCTTCATGCGCCCGGCCTGCTGGCCGGCCTCGTCGCCGTAGCCCCAGTAGAAGTCTGCGCGCGCCGCGCCGCGGATGGCGGTGCCGGTGTCCTGGGCGAACACCAGGCGTTGCAACGGCCGGTCGGAGGCCGGGAAGGTGGTGGCCAGGAACACCGGCGTGCCCAGCGGCACGAAACCGGCATCTACCGCGATCGCCCGCCGCGGGGCCAGGTTGACGCCATAGGCGCCCTTGGGGCCGAGCTCGGGATCGATCACCGGCTCTTCGCGGAAGAACACCACGGCCGGGTTGGCGTTGAGCATCTCGGGCACGCGCTTGGGATTGCGCTGCGCCCACGCGCGGATGTTCTGCATCGAGGCCTGGTCGGCAGACAGCTCGCCGCGGTCCGCCAGCCAGCGGCCGATGGACACGTAGGGCTGGCCGTTGTGGTCGGCGTAGGCCACGCGGATGGTCTTGCCGCTGTCGGGGCCGTCGGTCAGCAGCACGCGGCCCGAGCCTTGCACCTGCAGGAAGAAGTTGTCGACCGGGTCGTCGACCCACACCACCACCGGCGGGCGGCGGCCGGTCGACTCGATGGCCGCGCGGGTGTCGTAGGGCACCACGCGCTTGCCGTCGAGCTTGCCGCGCACGCGCTTGCCGGCCAGTTCCGGATAGACCGAGCCCAGGTCGATCGTCAACAGGTCGGCCGGCACCGCGTACAGCGGCCATTGGTAGTTGCCGCCCTGGCGGCGCGAGCCGCGCACCAGCGGCTCGTAATAGCCGGTGACGGTATTGGCTGCCGGCTTGCCGTCGGCCGCGTTCAGGCGCCAGGGTTGCAGGTAGGTCTGCAGGAAGCGGCGCACGCCCTCGGGATCGTTGGCGGCGGGCGCCCGGGCCGGATCGGCCGCGGCGGCACAGACGGGCTGCCAGGCGCGCGGGGTGGCGCGGGCGGGCGCGGCCAGGTTGCCGCTGGTCGGGCGCATCAGCCCCTTGCAGTTGCGCAGGAACAGGGGCCAGAACTGGGCCAGGTCGTCGCTGCTCCAGCCCGGCATCTCGGCCCAGGTGCCGGCTTTGTATTTGCCGGCCAGGGCGCGCGGCGGCGTATCGGGCAGGGCCGACAGCGCCGGCACCACCAGCGGACCGTCGACGGCCGCGGGGCGGGCGCCGGAAACGCCGGATTCACCGGATTCGGGCGGGATCTCTGAGGTGGTGGTACATGCCGCCAGCAGGGCCGACAGCACGGACAGGCTAAGAATGCGCTTCATGAGCAGATGGAAAACCGTACAACGTATGGCCGCGCCCCGCGTCAGTGCAGAGTGCGCGGCATGGCCAGGACGAATTCGGAAATCGGCACTTCGAACGGAATGCCGTTCTCGCCGACGCAATGATAGGTGCCGCGCATCGTGCCGACCGGCGTGGGCAGGGGGCAGCCGCTGGTGTATTCGAAGGTCTCGCCGGGCGCCAGCAGGGGCTGCTGGCCCACGACGCCCAGCCCGCGCACTTCCTGCACGCGCTGGTTGCCATCGGTGATAATCCAGTGGCGGCTGATCACCTGGGCCGGATGCTCCCCGGTATTGGTGATGCGCACGGTATAGGCGAACACGTATTGCTGTTCGCCGGGATCGGACTGTTCAGGCACGAAGCGCGGAGTGACAGAGACGCTCAGGTCGTAGGGTTTCACAGTCCTTTCCTGTGTGGCACGAGCAAGCTGCAATAATGGCACATTATGCCTTCACCCACCCCGAACGCCATGTCTACCACCACCCGCATCACCCCCAGCATCCTGTCCGCCGACTTCGCCCGCCTGGGCGAGGAAGTGCGTGACGTCGTCGCCGCCGGCGCCGACTGGATCCATTTCGATGTGATGGACAACCACTACGTGCCCAACCTGACCATCGGCCCGATGGTCTGCGCGGCGATCCGTCCCCATGTTTCCGTGCCGATCGACGTGCACCTGATGGTGGAGCCGGTGGACGCCCTGGTGCCGATGTTCGCCAAGGCCGGCGCCAACTACATCAGCTTCCACCCGGAAGCCAGCCGCCACGTCGACCGCACCCTGTCGCTGATCCGCGAGAACGGCTGTAAGGCCGGCCTGGTGTTCAACCCCGCCACGCCCCTGTCGTACCTGGACCACGTCATGGACAAGGTCGACCTGGTGCTGATCATGTCGGTCAACCCCGGCTTCGGCGGCCAGAGCTTCATCCCCGGCGCGCTGGCCAAGCTGCGCGAGGCCCGCGCCCGCATCGACGCCTGGACCCAGGCCGGCGGCCACGAAATCGTGCTGCAGGTGGACGGCGGCGTGAAGATCGACAACATCGCCGAAATCCGCCGCGCCGGCGCCGACACCTTCGTGGCCGGCTCGGCCATCTTCGGCAAGCCCGACTACCCCGGCATCATCAAGTCCATGCGCGAGCAGATCGCCATCGGCGAAACCACCGCCGTCTGAGGAACCCCGCCATGACTCCCTTTCGCGCCGCGCTGCTGGATCTGGACGGCACCCTGCTCGACTCCATCCCCGACCTGGCCTTCGCGGCCAACGCCATGCGCGTGGAACTCGGCATGATCGCGCTGCGCGAGGATGTCGTGGCCACCTTCGTCGGCAAGGGGGTGGACAACCTGGTGCGCCGCAGCCTGGCCGGCAGCTTGGACGCCGCCGACCCCTCGCCCGAGGACTTCGCCCGGGCGCGCGAGGCCTTCTACCGCCACTATCACCTGGTCAACGGCGAACGCGCCCAGGTTTACCCGGGCGTCATGGAAGGCCTCAAGCACATGCGCGATCAGGGCCTGAAACTGGCCGTGGTCACCAACAAGCCCACCGAATTCACCCTGCCGCTGCTGCAACGCACGGGGCTGGCCGGGTTTTTCGACGCGGTGGTGTGCGGCGACACCTGCGCCCGCCGCAAACCCGACCCCGACCAGGTGCTGCACGCCTGCGAACTGCTGGGCGTGACGGTGGCCGAGGCCGTCACCATCGGCGATTCCATCAACGACGCCCAGGCCGGCCGCAGCGCCGGCACCCAGGTGCTGGTGGTGCCGTATGGTTACAACGAAGGCCGTGACGTGCGCGAGCTCGATGTCGATGGTATAGTGGACACGCTCGTCAACGCCGCCCAGTGGGTGGAGCTCTGGAATCAAAACCAGAACGCCGCGAAAGCCCAGGCCTGAAGCCGGGGTCCGCGCCCTTGACGGCACACTTGAACATCGAACCGCTATCACCTGATGAACGTTTCCATCCAGAACCAAATGCTCGGCGCCTCGTGGCGCTGGTGGCGTTTGTCTTCCGGGTGGCGATGATTCCCTTCCCGGCCCTGGACGCGTCCCCGCCTCCCAGCGCCGATACTGTGTAGAACACAGAGCCAAGCCCGGAACCAGTAACCTGGACCGGGCTTTTTGTTGTGTGCCTGGTCCCAAGCAGATACCCATCGCCCACGAGACCCGCCATGACCGAAATCGAATTCAAAGCCCTCGCCGCCCAAGGCTACAACCGCATCCCGCTGGTGGCCGAGACCTACGCCGACCTGGACACCCCGCTGGGCATCTACCTGAAGCTGGCCCATGCCGGCCCGCAGGCCGGCCGCATGACCTGCCTGATGGAATCGGTGGTGGGCGGCGAGCGCTTCGGCCGCTATTCCTTCATCGGCCTGCCGGCCCGTACCGTGATCCGCGCCAGCGGCACCCGCACCGAGGTGCTGCACGACGGCAAGGTGGTGGAAACCCACGACGGCGACCCGCTGGCCTTCATCGAGCAGTACCAGGCCCGTTTCAAGGTGGCCCTGCGCCCCGGCATGCCGCGCTTCTGCGGCGGCCTGGCCGGCTACTTCGGCTACGACACCGTGCGCCACATCGAACCGTGCCTGGGCCCCGCCGTCAAGCCGTTCCCCGCCGGCATGGAAGGCGGCACGCCCGACCTGATGCTGATGCACGTGGACGAACTGGTCATCGTCGACAACCTGGCAGGCCGCATCTACCTGATGGTCTACGCCGATCCGGGCCAGCCCGAAAGCTACAGCCGCGCCCAGCAGCGCCTGCACGACCTGCGCGCGCGCCTGCGACGCCCGGTGGAAATCCCCTACAGCCACGCCAGCATGCAGACCGAAGAGCGGCGTGACTTCAAGAAGGAAGACTACCTGGCGGCCGTGCACCGCGCCAAGGAACACATCGCCGCCGGCGACCTGATGCAGGTGCAGATCGGCCAGGTCATCGCCAAGCCCTTCCGCGACTCCCCCCTCTCGCTGTACCGCGCCCTGCGGTCGCTCAATCCCTCCCCCTACATGTACTTCTGGAACTTCGGTGACTTCCAGGTGGTGGGCGCCTCGCCCGAGATCCTGGTGCGCCAGGAGCGCGTGGTGGTGGACGGCGCGCCCAAGTCGCAGGTCACCATCCGCCCGCTGGCCGGCACCCGCAAGCGCGGCGCCACGCCCGAGGAGGACGCCGCCCTGGCCGCCGAGCTCAAGGCCGACCCCAAGGAAGTGGCCGAGCACGTGATGCTGATCGACCTGGCCCGCAACGACGTCGGCCGCGTCGCCGAGGTGGGGTCGGTCAAGGTCAGCGACACCATGGTGATCGAGCGCTATTCGCACGTGATGCACCTTGTGTCCAACGTCACCGGCAACCTCAACCCGGGCATGAGCAGCATGGACGTGCTGCGCGCCTCGTTCCCGGCCGGCACACTGACCGGCGCGCCCAAGGTCGAGGCCATGAAGATCATCGACGAGCTCGAGCCCGTGCGCCGCGGCATCTACGGCGGCGCGGCCGGCTACCTCAGCTACGGCGGCGAAATGGACGTGGCCATCGCCATCCGCACCGGCGTCATCAAGGACGGCACGCTGTACGTGCAGGCCGCCGCCGGCATCGTCGCCGATTCCAACCCCGAAGCCGAATGGGCCGAGACCGAGGCCAAGGCCCGCGCCGTGCTGCGCGCCGCCGAGCAGGTCCAGCACGGCCTGGACGAGCCCATCTGAGACGTCCGCCGCCCCCCATGACCGCCCCGGGCCGCGAATCGGCCCGCCTGGAGAAAAAAATGCTGTTGATGATCGACAACTACGACTCGTTTACCTACAACCTGGTCCAGTACTTCGGTGAACTGGGCGAGGATGTGCGCGTGGCGCGCAACGACCAGATCACCCTGGAAGAGATCGCCGCGCTCAACCCCGACCGCATCTGCGTGTCGCCCGGCCCGTGCTCGCCGGCCGAGGCCGGCATCTCGGTGCCCGTCATCCAGGCCTTCGCCGGCAAGAAGCCGATCCTGGGCGTGTGCCTGGGCCACCAGGCCATCGGCGCCGCCTATGGCGGCAACATCGTCCGCGCCCAGCAGATCATGCACGGCAAGACCGTGCGCATCTCGCATACCGGGACGGACATCTTCACCGGCCTGCCGACGCCGTACACTGTCATCCGCTACAACTCGCTGACCATCGACCCGGCGACGCTGCCCGAGTGCCTGGCCGTGACCGCCACGGCGCCGGACGGCGACATCATGGGCGTGCGCCACAAGACGCTGCCCCTGTACGGAGTACAGTTCCACCCCGAATCCGTGCTCAGCGAACACGGCCACGCCCTGCTGCGCAATTTCCTGAACCTCGCCTAAGAAGGACGCACCGTGACGATCTCCCCCTCCGAAGCGCTGACGCGCTGTATCGAACACCGCGAAATTTTCCACGACGAAATGCTGCACCTGATGCGCATGCTGATGCGCGGCGAAATGTCGCCGCAGATCGCAAGCGCCCTGCTGATGGGCCTGCGCGTGAAAAAGGAAACGGTCGGCGAAATCACCGCGGCCGCGCAGGTCATGCGCGAATTCGCCACGCCGGTGGTCACCCCCAACCCCGAAGACCTGCTGGACATGTGCGGCACCGGCGGCGACGGCAGCCACACCTTCAACATCTCCACCACCGCCATGTTCGTGGCGGCGGCGGCCGGCGTGCCGATCGCCAAGCACGGCAACCGCAGCGCGTCCTCGTCGAGCGGCAGCGCCGACGTGCTGGAAGCGCTGGGCGCCAACCTGGTGCTGACCCCCGAACAGGTGGCGGAATGCATCCAGGCCACCGGCATCGGCTTCATGTTCGCGCCGGCGCACCACGGCGCCATGAAGAACGTGGCCGCGGTGCGCAAGGAACTGGCCGTGCGCACCATCTTCAACATCCTCGGCCCGCTGACCAACCCGGCCGGCGCCGCCAACCAGCTGATGGGCGTGTTCCACCCCGACCTGGTCGGCATCCAGGTGCGCGTGCTGGAACGCCTGGGCTCGCGCCACGTGCTGGTGGTGCATGGCAAGGACGGCATGGACGAAGCCTCGCTGGGCGGCGCCACCATGGTGGGCGAGCTCAAGGACGGCAAGGTCAGCGAATACGAAATCCACCCCGAGGACTACGGGCTATCCATGATGTCCAACCGCGGCATCAAGGTGTCCAATCGCGAACAGTCGCGCGAGCTTGTCATAGAGGCGCTGGACAATGTCGAGGGCACCGCCCGCGATATCGTCGCGCTCAATGCGGGCCTCGCCATCTACGCCGGCAATAAAGCCGATTCCATTCCCGCAGCGTTAGCGCTAGCATTTGAACTGATTTCCACCGGCGCGGCGCGAGCCAAGCTGGAAGATTTCTGCGCATATACCCGGAAATTCCAGAAATGAACGACATTCTTGCGAAAATCCTCGCCGTCAAGGTCGAGGAAGTCGCCGCCGCGCGCCAGATGCGCAGCGAAGCCGAAGTCCTGCGCGAGGCGCAGGCGCGCCAGGACGTGCGCGGCTTCGCCCAGGCCATCGAAGACAAGATCTCGCAGGGCAAGGCCGGCGTGATCGCCGAGATCAAGAAAGCCTCGCCGTCCAAGGGCGTGTTGCGCGAGACCTTTCAGCCCGCTGAAATCGCCTCCACGTATGCCGTGCATGGCGCGGCCTGCCTGTCGGTGCTGACCGACGTGCAGTTCTTCCAGGGCTCGCACGACCACCTGCGCCAGGCGCGCGCCGCGTGCTCGCTGCCGGTGCTGCGCAAGGACTTCGTGATCGACCCCTACCAGATCATCGCCGCCCGCGCGATGGGCGCCGACTGCGTGCTGCTGATCGTGGCCGCGTTGACGCCCACGCAATTGCGCGAGATGGAAACCCTGGCGATGGAACTCGGCATGGACGTGCTGGTGGAAGTGCATGACGCCCAGGAACTGGACGTGGCGCTGACGCTCAAGACGCCGCTGCTGGGCATCAACAACCGCAACCTGCGCACCTTCGAGACCAGCCTGCAGAACACGCTGGACCTGCTGCCGCGCATCCCGGCCGGCAAGCGCGTCGTCACCGAAAGCGGCATCCTCACGCCGCAGGACGTGCGGCGCATGCGCGAACACAAGGTCGATGCCTTCCTGGTGGGCGAGGCCTTCATGCGCGCCCCGGACCCGGGCGCCGAACTGGCGCGCCTGGTCGGCTGAGCCGCACCGCGGCGCGGCGTGTTCAGCGTGGACGCGCCAGCCCCAGCGCCGCCGCGCGCCGGTACAAGGTGCTGCGATGCACGCCGAGCGCGCGCGCCGCGGCGCTGACATTGCCCCCGTGCGCGGCCAGCGCCGCGCGGATCGCGTCGTCGGCCATCGCCTGCAGGCTGGCCGCCGGCGGCGCGGGCGGCTGTGCGGGTGCGCCACGGATGTCCGCCGGCAGCATGTCGTGTTCGACCACGCCTGACGCGCCCGCCAGCACATGCAAGGTGCGCAGCACCGCCGCCAGCTGCCGATAGTTGCCCGGCCAGGCATAGCGCACCAGCGTTTCCTCGATCCCGGCCGGCAACACCGGTCCCGCGCCCTGCGCGGCCCATTGCGCGCGCAGCAACTCGCGCAGGTCGGCGCGTTGGCGCAGCGGCGCCAGGGTCACGGTGTATTCGGCAATGCGGAAATACAGGTCGGCGCGTACCGGGGCATCCGCGCCTTCATGCGCCAGCGGCCGATGGGTGGCGCACACCAAGGTGAAATCCACCGGCACCGGCCGGGCCGCGCCCAGCGGCGACACCTCGCGCGATTGCAGCACGCGCAGCAGGCGCGACTGCAGCGCCAGCGGCATGTCGCCGATCTCATCCAGGAACAACACGCCGCCGTGCGCCTGCCGCAGCAGACCCTTGCTGCCCTGGCGGCGCGCGCCGGTGAAGGCGCCGTCCTCGTAGCCGAACAATTCCGATTCGATCAGGCTTTCGGGCAGCGCCGCGCAATTGACCGCCACGAACGGGCCGGCGGCGCGGCGGCTGCGCGCATGCAGCTGGCGCGCGAAGACCTCCTTGCCGGCGCCGGTCTCGCCCTGCAACAGGATCGACACGCCCGCATCCGACAGGTGCACCGCCCGCGCCAGCGCGCCCAAGGTGGCGGCGTCGAAGCTGGCGGTATCACCGCGCGCGATCGGCGTCGGTAACGCCGACGGGGCCGGCGGGGCCGGCAGGCGCAGCGACGGCGGCGGCGCGACCGGCGCGCGAGAACGGGGCAGGCGCAGCCGCGCGTGGTAGGCAGCGCCGCCACGGGCATGCACGCGCCCCGCCGCGTCGGGCGCATGTTCCAGGTCGCCGTCGAACAGGTCGGCGTAGCGGTAGACGCCCAGCGCCGTGGCCGCCAGGCCCAGCGCCTGCATGGCGCGACGGTTGGCGCCCACCAGCAGGTCGCCATGAAAGGCCAGCAGGGCTTCGGCCGGCGTGCCCAGCCCGGACCGGTCGGCGTGCAGGCGCAGCACGGCGCAGGGTTCATGGGCGGCATCGAACAGCTGGTGTTCGATCAGGTCGACCGCCGCGCGCACCAGCGCCAGCACGTCCGGCCGCACTTCGCGCGCGGGGCTGGACAGGTCCAGCACGCCCAGCATGCGGCCTTCGCTGTCGGTGATGGGCACCGCGGCGCAGGTCAGGATGCGGTTCGGCTCGAAGTAATGTTCGGCGCCGTCGACGATGATGGGCCGGCCTTCCACCAGCGCGGTGCCGATGGCGTTGGTGCCGGCGGCCGCCTCGTCCCACGGCGCGCCGGGCATCAGGGCGACCCGCGAGGCGCGCTGCGCGAAATCGATGTCGCCGTCGCTGTCCAGCACCAGGCCTTGCGCATCCGACAGGATCACCAGCCCGTCGCTGCCGCCTTCGCGGCGCAGCAAGGACATGGCCGGCTCGGACATCCGCCGCAAGGCTTCATTGCGCTGGCGCGCCTCGCGCAATTCGGCGGCGGTCATGGGTTCCGCGCGGCGCGCGCCGCGCATGTCGATACCCAGGTCGGCGCAGCGGCGCCAGGAGCGCAGGATGGGCTCGGCGACCAGCCCGCCAGGCACGACGCCTTGCTGGTTGAACAGCTGGCGCGCGTGCGTCAGCGACTGCCAACGGGATTGAGTGGCCATGCGTGTCTCCTTGGACGGTGTTCTGCGACACCTGTTCCGCGACAGTGTCGCGAAACGCGACACCCGGTGGCGGCGAACCGCCGCCCACGCCCCTTGCCGGCGCGTGGAAAGGTACTTTCGCACGCGGCAAGCGCGCTTGTCCAGCCGCGTCCCCACACATGGCACGCGGTTTGCTTGATGTGGAACAGGCACCCGACTGCCGTTACACCGACCTATACGGAGACAAGCATGGACATCGCGACCCGCGTCACCCCCGAATCCTATGGCACGCGCCTGGACCTCAGGACGCAGTACGACAACTTCATCGACGGCAAATGGCAGGCGCCCGCCGACGGCGAATACTTCGACAACGTCACGCCGGTCACCGGCCAGGTGCTGACCCGCAACGCCCGCTCGAAAGAGCGCGACATCGAGCTGGCGCTGGACGCCGCGCACCGCGCCGCGCCCAAATGGGGAGCGACCCCCGCCGCCGAACGCGCGCAGATCCTGATGCGCATCGCCGACGTGATGGAAGCCAATCTCGAACGCCTGGCCACCGCGGAAACCTGGGACAACGGCAAACCGATCCGCGAGGCCCGCGCCGCCGACATCCCGCTGGCGATCGACCACTTCCGCTACTTCGCCTCGTGCATCCGCAGCCAGGAAGGCGGGCTGTCGGAGATCGACCACGACACCGTGGCGTATCACTTCAATGAACCGCTGGGCGTGGTCGGCCAGATCATCCCGTGGAACTTCCCCATCCTAATGGCGGCATGGAAACTGGCGCCGGCGCTGGCCGCGGGCAACTGCGTGGTGCTCAAGCCGGCCGAGCAGACGCCGCTGGGCATCCTGCTGCTGATGGAACTGATCGGCGACCTGCTGCCGCCGGGCGTGGTCAACGTGGTCACCGGCTTCGGCCTGGAAGCGGGCAAGCCGCTGGCCTCCAGCAAGCGCATCGCCAAGATCGCCTTCACCGGCGAGACCACCACCGGCCGCCTGATCATGCAGTACGCCTCGCAGAACATCATCCCGGTGACGCTGGAACTGGGCGGCAAGTCGCCCAACATCTTCTTTGCCGACGTGGCGGCGCAGGACGACGACTTCCTCGACAAGGCCATCGAGGGCTTCGTCATGTTCGCGCTGAACCAGGGCGAGGTCTGCACCTGCCCCAGCCGCGCGCTGATCCAGGAATCGCTCTACGACAGGTTCATGGAACGCGCGCTCAAGCGCGTGGCCGAGATCAAGCAGGGCAACCCGCTGGACGGCGACACCATGCTGGGCGCGCAGGCGTCCACCGAGCAGTTGGAAAAGATCCTGTCGTACCTGGACATCGGCAAGCAGGAGGGCGCGGCGGTGCTGGCCGGCGGCGCGCGCGCGCAGTTGCCGGGCGCGCTCGAAGGCGGCTATTACGTGCAGCCCACCGTCTTCAAGGGCCACAACAAGATGCGCGTGTTCCAGGAAGAGATCTTCGGCCCGGTGGTGGCGGTGACCACGTTCAAGGACGCCGACGACGCGCTGGCGCTGGCCAACGACACGCTCTATGGCCTGGGCGCGGGCGTCTGGTCGCGCGACGCCAACACCTGCTATCGCATGGGCCGCGCCATCAAGGCCGGCCGGGTCTGGACCAACTGCTACCACGCCTATCCCGCGCATGCGGCGTTCGGCGGCTACAAGCAGTCGGGCATCGGCCGCGAGAACCACAAGATGATGCTCAACCACTACCAGCAGACCAAGAACCTGCTGGTGAGCTACTCGCCCAAGAAACTGGGTTTCTTCTGACCCACGGGCGGCGCCCGCCGGTCCGTGCCGCGCCGGCCCATACCGGGCCGGCCCGTCGCGGGCCAGGGTGGCGTCGCGGGAGCTGCATCATGCCAGGACCCACCCCGCGCGTGGTCGCCACCGACGCGGCGCGCGCGCTGATCGACACCCTGCGCGCCAAGCATGGCCCGCTGATGTTCCACCAGTCGGGCGGCTGCTGCGACGGCAGTTCCCCCATGTGCTACGCGCAGGGCGAGTTCATGGTCGGCGGCTCGGACGTGCTGCTGGGCGAACTGGAGGGCTGCCCGTTCTACATGGGCGAAGACCAGTTCGCGTATTGGGAGCACACCCAGCTCATCATCGACGCCGTGCCCGGACGCGGCGGCGCGTTCTCGCTCGACAGCGCCGAGGGCAAGCGCTTCCTGCTGCGCTCGCGGCTGTATTCGGACGAGGAATGGGCCGCCGTGGCGCCGGTCACGCGCGGTTGAGACCGGCGCTTCGCGCGGCCTGCCGCGGGCGGGGCGTCAGGAACGCCGCGGCCCGCCGCCCTTGGCGGCCGGCTCGGCGCCAGCGGTCTCCTGTTGTCGCCACTGGAACGACACGCGGCGGATGCGCGCGGCGCGGAATTGCGTGAACGAACGGCCACCCGGCATGGGTGCGCCGCGTAGCGGACTGCTGCTGTTTTTCATTGCGGGAAAAGCGTTGGCGGAAAAAACTCTGCGGTGCCGGCGCGCGGCGCCGGCAACCATGATCGAAAGGTGGGCGCCGGGTTCAGCCGGCCGCGGCGGCCCAGGCGCCGACAGGGGCGCGGCGGGTCCAGTCCAGGGCGTCCTCGAGGCGGTCGTTGCCCCAGAACATCTCGCCGTCCACCAGGAAGGTCGGGGCGCCAAACAGTCCCAGGTGGCGGGCCTCGTCGACCCGGCGCCGCAGCGCCTCCTTGGCGGCCTCGGACTTGCCGCGCGCGATCAGCGCGTCGGCGTCGAGCGACAGGTCGGTCAGCAGCGTGTGCACCACGTCCTCGGCCTGGATGTCCTGGTCGTGCTGGAAATTGGCGCGGAACACCGACAGGCAGAAATCACGGCCCCAGGGCTCGTCCTGCCCCAGCAGCGCGATCCGGGCGGGCAGCACGCTCATGCGCGGAAACAGGCGCGGCCGGTTGTAGGGCACGCCGTACTTTTCGGCCAGGCGGGCGATGTCGCGCATCATGTAGGCGCCCTTGCCGGGGAACAGGCGGAATGGCGTGTCGTTCCAGCCCTGGGCCTGGAAGATGGGGCCGAGCAGGAATGGCCGCAGGTCGACCCGCACGTCCGCCTGCGCCGCCAGGGCGCCGATGCGCTCGATCGCCAGGTAGCTGTAGGGGCTGGCGAAATCGAACCACATCTCGAGGCGGGGCGTGGCGGGCAGGGACGCATTCATGACAAAAGCTCCAACGGCTGGGGAACCTGGGAAACCAGGGCGACCTGCGCATCCGGCAGGCCGCTGAGGACGACATCGCGATCGCTGCCCACGATGATGGACTGGCCGGCTTGCAATACGCTGTCGTCCGGACGGCGGTACTCGGATAGCCAGAGCGCGCCGGCGTGGCACTCGATGCGCAGGCCCGAGGCCCGTCTGAGCAGCATAGTCGAACCCCGGGCCAGGCGAAATGACATTCCCGCAGTGCAACATAACCGGATCATGGCGCATCCCCCCGCCGCAACGGCGGCCATCGTGGCGGGCGTGGGCGGCTGGCCACCGCATCACCCGTCGCCTGAGTCATATTGGACGCCGCAGGCGTTATATTGCACAAGCGACATTTCCGCCGCATACGCATGAGTTTTACGAATGTCATACCCGCTGGCCAAACTTCCCCCGCTTGATCTGGTCCGAGGCTTCGTCGCCGTGGGCCGCCGCATGAGCATCACGCTGGCGGCGCAGGACCTGCACGTGACGCAGTCGGCGGTCAGCCGCCAGATCCGGGCGCTGGAGGCCCACCTGGGGGTGCCGCTGCTGGTGCGCGGTTTTCGCAGCGTGTCGTTCACGTCGGAAGGCGCGCAGCTGTTCCGCATGGCCGACACCTGGCTGAGCCAGTTGGGCGACCTGACCGAGCAATTGCGCGCCCCGGAACGCCGCACGCCAGTCACCGTCACCACCACCATCGGCGTGGCCTCGCTGTGGCTGCTGCCGCGCCTGGGCGACTTCCAGGCCGCCCATCCGCACATCGACGTGCGGGTGGCGGCCGACAACCGGGTCATCGACATCGACCGCGAAAGCGTCGACATCGCCATCCGCTACAGCCTGCGCGACACCGTGCCGGACGGAGCCGTCTGGCTGTTCGGCGAGTCGGTGGTGCCAGTGGCCCATCCCTCCCTGCAGGCGCGCGCCCTGGATGCGCGCGAACTGCAGCGCCATGTGCTGCTGGAGTTCGACGACCCCACCCGGCCCTGGCTGCAATGGTCGGAGTGGCTCAACGCGCGCGGCCTGGGGCGAGTGCGGCCCAAGGGCATGCTGCGCTTCAACCAGTACGACCAGATCGTGCACGCGGCGCTGGCTGGCCATGGCATCGCACTGGGGAGGCTGGCGCTGATCGCGCCCATGCTGGCGGACAAGCGCCTGGCGACGGTCGGCGGCCAGCCGGCGGACGCCACCGAGCACGCCTACTGGCTGGTGCGCAACGCGCGCCGCAGCACCCCCGACGCCGAGATCGTGACGCGCTGGCTGGTGCAGCAGGCCGCCACCACGGCGCGCCTGCTGGCTCCGGAATAAGGTCTGCAAATGCCGCACACCGGCGAGCCTGGCGGCATTTTCAGACCAAAGCCCTGGCCGATGGGCTGGGCGGCACGCTACAAGTTCTATACAAACCTTCATAGATTCGCGCTTGCCTTCCTGTAGATTGCGGCCTGCATCCCCGCACGGCTCCGAGCTCCCCTGCGAATGAACCCCATGCCCGCCGTCTCGACGGCGAGCACGGCCCGTTGCCGCCATTTTTCCGGCACCCGCACTCCTTTCATGACGCAGATGAAGCGCTTCCGTTCCGCGGACGCCTGGCAAGCCTGGTTCCTCAACTTCCAGCGTTCCTTCCTGATCCTGCTGGCGCCCTGGCTGGTGTCGGTGCTGGCGCAAGGCGCCGGACGCGCCTACCTGCTGGCGACGTATGCGCCGCCGGGGACCTATGCGGCGCTACCGCAGGACATCACCCGCACCTTGACGATCGGCATGTTGTTCGACATGAAGGTTGCTGCCATCGCGTTTTCGGCGCCGCTGCTGGCCGCCTTGCTGCTGGCCGCGCGGCCGGCGGCGCAGGCGCTGTGGCTGCGGTGCCTGCCCTACCTGGGCGCCGTGCTGGCGACACTGTTCGCCGCCAGCACTGTGGTGAGCGTGTGCTACTTCGCCACTTTCTCGCGTTCGATCGACATCTTCGTGTTCGGCCTGATGGACGACGACACCCGCGCCATCCTGGCAACGCTGTGGCACGGCTATCCGGTGTTGCGCGCGCTGACGCTGCTGGCCGCGGTGCTGGGCGCCACCAGCTGGCTGGCGTGCCGCTGGCGCGCCCGGGTGCTGCGCGCGCGGCTGGCGCGGCGGCCGCTGGCGCCCAGCACATTGCGGATGGCGCTGATCCTGAGCGTGACCGTGCTGGCCTGCCGCGGTTCGCTGGGCACCTTCCCCTTGAACAAGGACGACACCGGCATTTCTTCGCTGCGATTGCTCAACGACATTGCGCCCAACGGCATTTCGGCGTTCTTCTGGGCATTGTCCGAGCGTGACAACGACAAGCGCTTCGCGGCCGTCACCGACGACGAGGGCGCCCGGCTTTACCAGCGATTCCTGGGACACCCCGGGCATGGCTTGCGGCCCTTCATGGCCAGCACGGGCGCCAATCCGCAGGCCGACGCGCGGCCGCCGCACGTAGTGCTGCAGGTGATGGAGAGCATGGGGCATCACATGAATACGTTCGACCGGTCCGGCCGCGACCTGCTGGGCGCGCTGCGTCCGCACTGGCGCGAGGACTGGCGCTTCGATCGCTTCCTGTCCGAAGGCAACGGCACCATCGATTCGCTCAGCCGCCTGCTGGTGCGCAGCCCGGTGCTGGCCACCAGCCAGTCTTCGGCGGCCACTGCCACGTTCGCCAGCAACGCCTTCGCACCCTTCCTCGCCCGTGGCTATCGGGTGGTGTTCGTCACCTCGGGCACTGCCACCTGGCGTAACCTGGGCCGTTTCGCCAGCCACCTGGGCGCGCACGAATTCATCGACCAGCTGGGACTACGGCAGCACTACCCCGAGGCGCAGCCGGGCGTCTGGGGCGTGCCGGACGAATACATGTTCCGCTACATCGGCGAACGGCTGGCGCAGGCCGACCGCGCCGGCGAGCGCCTGTTCATCATGGCCCTGTCCACCACCCACCATCCGCCATTCCTGGTGCCCGAGGGCGGTCAGCGCGGCGGCCTCGATCTGCGCGACATCGAGCGCCTGCCTTACTACGCCAGCTGGACCGGCCTGGAGGACGCCTTCGACACGCTGCGCTACGCCAACGACCAGCTGGGCCGCTTCCTGACCCGCCTGAAAGCCTCGCCCAACGGCACCAACACCATCGTCGCCGTCACCGGCGACCACAATATCCTGGGCGTCGACTACGCGCTCGACAGCGATGCCGTGCTGGCGCGCGCCGTGCCGTTCTACCTGTACGTGCCGCGCGATTACCGCGGGCAGTCGGCCTACGACTCCATGCGCCCCGGCAGCCACAAGGATATCCTGCCGACGCTGTATCACCTGAGCCTGGCGGATACGCCCTATTTTCGCAGCGGCTGCGATCTGCTGGCCGCGCGACCCGATCCGCAATGGTGCTTCGGCTTCAACAATCCGCGCCTGCTGATCACGCGTGACGGCGCCTACCGGCGCGACCGTCCGGGCCGCATCCAGCCATGGGCCGGCGACGCCGGCCTGGCGCTGGCGGCCGAACGCGAAGCCACGCCGGCCGAGGCGGCCGAGCAGGCCCGGCTCGACGCCTATGCCCCGCTGCTGCAATGGCAGATCAATTACCAGGTGCAGCACCAGTTGCCACCGCGCCCGGAGCGGCCCTGAGCCGCGCCGCCGGACCTGGCCGCAACACCGCGCTGCGCGCTAGTCGACGCGCACCAGCGCGTCGCCCGCGACCATGTCGCCGACCACCGCGGCGTCCGCGAAGCCCTGCTCGCGGAACAGCTCCAGCACCGCCTGGGCCGCCTGGGGATCGCAGGCGACCAACAGGCCGCCAGCGGTCTGCGGGTCGGTCAGCAACGCCCGTTCGACATCGGACACGTCCCCGCCCAGCCGCACCGATTCGCCATACGACGCCCAGTTGCGGCCCGACGCGCCGGTGACCACGCCGTCGGCGGCGAAGGCCTGCACGCCTGGCAGCCAGGGCAAGGCCTCGCGCCGCAGCCTGGCGGTCAGCCCCGCGCCGCGAGCCATCTCCAGCGTATGTCCCAGCAGGCCGAAACCGGTGACGTCGGTGATCGCATGGACCCCGTCCATCGCGGCCAGCGCCGCGCCGGGGCGGTTCAGGCGGGTGGTGGTGTCGATCATCACCCGATACCCGTCGGCGTCCAGCCGGTTCTTCTTCAGCGCCGCCGACAGGATGCCCACGCCCAGCCCCTTGCCCAGCACCAGCACGTCGCCGGCACGCGCATCGGCGTTGCGCTTGATGCGGTCCGGATGCACCAGCCCCATGGCCGCCAGGCCGTAGATCGGTTCGACCGAGTCGATGCTGTGGCCGCCCGCCACCGGAATGCCGGCCTCCTTGCAGACCGACTCGCCGCCGCGCAGGATGTCGGCGATGACGCCGTGCGGCAGCACGTTGATCGGCATGCCGACGATGGCCAGCGCCATGATCGGCGTGCCGCCCATGGCGTACACGTCCGACAGCGCATTGGTGGCCGCGATGCGGCCGAAGTCGTAGGGATCGTCGACGATCGGCATGAAGAAGTCGGTGGTCGCGATCAGCGCCTGCTCGTCGTTGAGCCGGTAGACGGCGGCATCGTCGGCCGTCTCGGTGCCCACCAGCAGGTTGGGGTAGCTGGCGGCCGGCCCGAAGCGCGCCAGCAGCTGCGACAGCACACCGGGCGCGATCTTGCAGCCACAGCCGCCGCCGTGCGACAGCGAGGTCAAGCGCGGCACCGCCGCGGACGCTGCATCCTGGGTCATGTGAATCTCTCCGTAGGTGATGGGGAAAAGGATAGCATCGCGGCCCCGAATGGCCCTATGATGATCCGGCAGCAGGCAGCAACGGACGGCCGCCCGCCATCGGGCGCACCGACAGCCAAACTTCACCGTGCGTGAGGGCTATATGGATCGCCGACACTTCCTCCGTTTCTCGAGCGCCCTGTGCGCCACCCAGGCCGCGGCCCTGCCCCTGGCCGCGCGCGCCGGCCAGGCGCCCGTCAGCGCCGACTGGCGCAGCTTCGAACTGACCACCCACATCCAGGTCCGCGACCCCGGCGCCCATGCGCGCCTCTGGATCCCCCTGCCCTACGCCACCGACACCGGGTACCAGCGCGGCGCGCAGAGCGCCTGGCTGGTCAGCGGCGGCGGCAGCGCGCGGCTGGCGCAGGCGCCCGGCTACGACGTGCGCATGCTGGCGGTGCAATGGCCCGACGCCCAGGCGCCGCGCGAAGTCACCGTGACCAGCCGCTTCCAGACCCGCAACCGCCGCGTCGACCTGACCCAGCCGCCGCCACCCGGCGCCTCGCGCGAAAGCGCCGCCACCCTGCGCGAATACCTCCAGCCCACCGAGCTTTTGCCCACCGACGGCATCGTCAAGACCACCGCGGACCGCATCACCCGCGGCCACCAGGGCACGCTGGCGCGGGCCCGGGCCCTCTACGACTGGGTGGTCGACAACACCTGCCGCACCGCCTCGACCCGCGGCTGCGGCACCGGCGACGTGCGCTACATGCTTGCCGCCAACGACCTGAACGGCAAATGCGCCGACATCAACGCGCTGTTCGTCGCCCTGGCGCGCGCCGCCGGCATTCCCGCCCGCGACGCCTACGGGCTGCGTGTGGCCGATTCGCAGCTCGGCTTCAAGAGCCTGGGCAAGGCCGGCGACGTCACCCGCGCGCAACATTGCCGCGCCGAGTTCTACGCCGACGGCTACGGCTGGGTCCCGGTCGACCCCGCCGACGTGCGCAAGGTCATGCTGGAAGAGCCGCCCGGCGACCTGCCCGCCGCCGACGCCCGCGTGCGCAGCGCCCGTGTCATGCTGTTCGGCGCGTGGGAAATGAACTGGGTTGCCTACAACCATGGCCACGACGTCGTCCTGCCCGGCTCCGCCCACGGCGCCGTGCCGTTCCTGATGTACCCCAACGGCGAAACCGCCGACGGCCGCCTGGACAGCCTCGACCCCGACAGTTTCCGCTACACCCTGACCGCCCGTTCGCTGTCCACCTGAACCGGCGCGCGTCCATGGTCAGCCGCCGCCACCTGCTGCAATCCGCCCTGTCGCTGGCGGCGCTGCCCGGCTGGGCCCGCGCCGCCGCCAGTGACAGCGCCCTCAAGGCCGCCACGGGTCCCGACTGGGCCGCCTGGACCGCCGCGACGCCGCCGCTGGTCCTGCCCGACCTTGCGGGCCGCGAGCAGAAACTTGCCGCCTGGCGCGGCAGCGTGGTCATTGTCAGCTTCTGGGCCACCTGGTGCGACCCCTGCCGCGACGAAATCCCGCTGATGTCCGCCATGGCCAGGCGCCACCGCGAAGAAGGCCTGCGCCTGGTCGCCGTGAACGTCGGCGAAGCGCTGGGCAAGATCACCACCTTCCTGGCCAAGTGGCCGGTCGCCGGCACCGTCCTGCACGATCGCAACAGCAGCGCGGCCAGGCAATGGGATGCCGTCGGCCTGCCCGCCAACTACCTCGTCGACCGCGGCGGCCGCATCCGCCACTGGCACCTGGGCGCGCTGGACTGGCAGGCCGCGAACGTCAACGGCGTCGTCACCAGGATGCTGCGCGCGTGATTGTGCTTGCGGGGCTGCTACCGCGTGACGGCCATGTCCGGCGTGAAAGCGCCCTTGCCTCGCGCCATTCGTCTCAGGCGCCGGTATGCCTTGAACACCCGCCGCAGGTCGGTGACGCCGCGCGCATGGCGGACCAGCCCCGGCCAGGCGCGCAGGTCGAGCATCGACCGCGCCAGCTGGGCGCGCGCTTGCGGGTTTTCGACGTCCTTGCGAAGCAGGTCGACAAAGCACAGGAGTTCATGCAGGACGTGGCGCACGATCGAGACGCGGGTTCTCTGGCCGAGGTCCTGCCGCCTGGACAGCGCCAGCAGCGTCTCGATGATGTGAACGTAGCTGACGCCGCGCCACTGGCGTATCCGGGCTGACGGCGAAAGGGTTATCGAGTCGGGGTTGCGGCGATAGCCGTACACCGGCTCGGACGCGAAGCCCATGCGCCTGGCGACCAGCGCAAGTTGGGTGGTCCACAGAATGTCCTCGTGAAATATCGAGGGATCGAACGCCAGGCCGTGTCGGGTGATGAGTTCGCGCTTGACCAATTGCAGGCAAACATAGTGCGGCCATTCGCCGATGGCGACGCAGTGCGCGATCCAATCCTCGCCCGTCATGGCGCCGGCGGTCGGTTGTCGGGTGAGGACGGGGGGCCGGGGCAGGGGCGCAGGCGCGTGCGTGAACCGGTACGCGTTTCCGACCAGCACCTCCAGCCCCTGCGAAACGGCCTGTTCGTGCCACCGGACGAGTCCGGCCGAGGGCAGGAGATCGTCGGCGTCGGCGAAGGCGACCCAGGCGCCACGCGCGGCCCGCAGGCCCGCATTGCGCGCGGCGCCGAGTCCCTGATGGGGTTGCCTGAGGATGCGAAGGCGCGCGTCCGTGGCGCCGCGCGCCTGCAGGATCGCCACGCTGCCATCGGTGGAACCGTCGTCGACCGCGATCACTTCCAGGCTCAAGGCGGCGTCGGCCAATAGCGCGTCCAGTTGGTCGGACAGATACCGTTCGCAGTTATATACCGGCACGATCAGGCTGACCTGCGGCGCAGTGGGTTCGACGTGGCTCATGTTCTGTTCAGGCGTGGGCTTACGGGAGCGCCGCGCCTTGAACCCCATGCGGTGGCATGGGTTTACGAGCAGGGATGTCTTGTCCGATGGGCGCGGGCGGATCGGTAAGCTACGCCGGATTCAGCGGGCCGGGGAACAAGACGGACAAATGCAGGACCGATCCGGATACTTGCGATCCGGCAGCCACGAATTGGCGGAAGGCAGCAGGAGTCGAACCTACCTGGGAACGTCTGACGTCCCCAACCGGGTTTGAAGCCCGGCCGTGCCACCGGGCACGGATGCCTTCCAGAGAAAACCGCCGATGAAAGACCGCCTATGATACCGCCTGGCCCGCCCCGAGATACGCGCTGTCGTTGCGCAGCACGTGGGTATCGCGCAGCCGCCGCGTCAAGCCGGTCCGATCGAAGAACTCCAGGATCTGGATCGCGCGCTTGCGGCCCAGCCCCGTCGCATCCCTGAAGGCCGCCGCGTTCAATCCTTCGGGCCTTGCCGCGAGATCGATCGCCAGCGCCACCAGCTCGGCCACCCGCTCGCGATGGTAGAACAGATCCTTCACCACCTGCGCCACCTCGCCGCGCCGCAGCAGCTTGCGCAGCACCTGCCGCACCCGCTCTTCCGGCTCGCCCTGCGCGCGCGCCAGGTCGCGCACCCAGGGGGGATCGTAGGCCCCGGCGGCCAGCAGCGGCAGCAGGCGCAGCGCGAGTTCCGCCTCGGCCTCGGCCAGCGCCGCGGTGTGGCCCGGCAGATGCAGCCAGGGTCCGTTGCGCAGCACCCGGCCCTGCTGCCGCAGGTCTTCCAGCAACCCCTGCCACAACGCCTCGGAGGCGGCCGGCAAGGCCATGCGGCGCAGGCGGGAGCCGTCGGGGCCCGGTTCGTCCGGCGCGCCCTGGTGGAAGGTCGCCAGCGCCTGCTCCACCCGTGTCCGCAGCGCTTCCCAGTGCGTGGCCAGGATCAGCGTGCGCGCGCCCTGCGGCGTGCGCGGCTCGATCCAGATCGCCCCCTCGGGCGCCGCCAGGTCGCGCACCGGCCAGCCTGCCAGGCGTTGCAGCGTCGTTTCGTCCAGGCCCAGCGCGGCCTGCGCCAGCAGCGGTCGCAGCCCGCCGCCGTCCAGCATGTCCGCCACGCCTTGCAGCCACTGCATCCGCGCCGGCGCGCGGCGCTTGCGGTCCGGCGCGTTCGGATCGAGCACCCGGCCGCCGCCCACGGTGCGCGTGGCCTGGGCGTTGCGCACGATGTAGCGGTCGCCCGGCATCGCGCACACCGGCTCATCGAACACCAGCTGCACCCAGCCCGACTGGCCCGGGGCCAGCGCGTCGGCCGACAGCGGCACCACGTGCGCCACCTGCCGCGCCGCGCCGATGTGCACGTGCAGCGGCGTCCAGGCCCGCAGCGGCGCATCGGCCGAAGGCAGCAGCGTCAAGGCCACATCGACGTGGCGCGACGGGAGGAAGCAGCGCGCATCGGCGATCCAGTCGCCGCGCGTGATCGCGCTCTTGTCGATCCCCGCCAGGTTCAGGGCGCAGCGCTGGCCGGCCGCGCCGGTCTCGCTGGGCTGGTTCTGCGCGTGGATGCCGCGCACCCGCACCCGCGTGCCCGCCGGCATCAGGCGCAGGTCGGCATCGTCGTCGCCGGCGCGCGCGCGGCCGCCATGCGCGGTGCCGGTCACCACGGTGCCGTGGCCGGCCAGCGTGAAGACGCGGTCCACCGCCAGCCGGAACAGGCCGGCGCCATCGCGCGCGCCCAGCGCCTGCGCGGCCTCGTCCAGATGCTGCTTGAGCCGCGCCACGCCTGCGTCGCCGGCGCGCGCCGCGCATACCTCGAACAGGGGCGCGTCCTGCAGGAACGTATCCGCCGCCAGTGCCGCGATCTCGCCGCGCACCGCCGCCAGCCGGGCGGCGTCGGCGCGATCGGCCTTGGTCAATGCCACCGCCCCGCGCGCCACGCCCAGCAGCGCCAGGATCGCCAGGTGTTCGCGGGTCTGTGGCATGACGCCGTCATCGGCCGCCACCACCAGCAGGCCGAAGTCGATGCCGCTGGCGCCGGCAGCCATGGTGTGCACCAGCTTTTCGTGGCCCGGCACGTCGATGAAGCCCAGCACGTCGCCGTTGGGCAGGGGCGTGTAGGCGTAGCCCAGCTCGATCGAGATGCCGCGCGCCTTTTCTTCCTTGAGGCGGTCGGTATCGACGCCCGTCAGTGCCCGCACCAGCGTGGTCTTGCCATGGTCGATATGGCCGGCGGTGCCGACGATCATGCCCGCGGCTCCGTGGATTGCGCCGCGAGTCCGGCGAGCTGCTCGGTGAAGGCGGCCTCGTCGCGCGCCTCCAGGCAGCGCAGGTCGAGCCACAGCGCGTCATCGGCGATGCGGCCGATCACCGGCACCGGCAGGTGGCGCAAGCGGGTTTCCAGCCGGTCCAGATGGCGCCCGGGACGGCCCTTGCCACGGTAGCGCACCGCCAGCCCGTGGCTGGGCAACTGATCCACCGGCAACGCGCCGCTGCCGATCTGGCTGTACATCGGCACCGCCTCGACCTCGTAGTCGGCGCCCGCCGCGTGCGCCAGCACGCCGCGCAGGCGCTCGGCCATGGGCTGGATCTCGCGCTGCGGCCGGGTCAGCAGGCGCAGCGTGGTCAGGCGCTGCGCCAGGAATTCCGGCGCGCGGTACAGCTGCAATACCGGTTCCAGGGCCGCCAGCGTCAGCTTGCCCACGCGCAGGGCGCGCTTGAGCGGGTTCTTCTTGATCTTGCGGATCAGGTCGGCGCGCCCCACCAGCAGGCCGGCCTGGGGACCGCCCAACAGCTTGTCGCCGCTGAAGGTGACCAGATCGGCGCCGGCGGCGATGGTCTCGCGCACCGTGTCCTCGCGCGGCAGGCCGAACTGGGTCAGGTCCACCAGCGTGCCGCTGCCCAGGTCCACCGTGGCCGGTAGGCCGCGCGCATGCGCCAGCGCCGCCACCTCGGCCACGCCGACGCTCTTGGTGAAGCCGGTGACGGCGTAGTTGCTGCAATGGACCTTCATCAGCATCGCGGTGCGCGGGCCGATGGCGTTCTCGTAGTCGGCGGCATGGGTGCGGTTGGTGGTGCCCACCTCGACCAGCCTGGCGCCGGCGCGCTTCATGATGTCGGGAATGCGGAAGGCGCCGCCGATCTCGACCAGTTCGCCACGCGACACCACCACCTCGCGGCGATCGGCCAGCGCGTTCAGCATCAGCAGCACGGCGGCGGCGTTGTTGTTGACCACGGTGGCGGCCTCGGCCCCGGTCAGTTCGCACAGCAGGTCGTCGATCAGGTCGTCGCGGTCGCCGCGGCCGCCGCTGTCCAGGTCGAACTCCAAATTGGCCGGCGTGGTCAATGCGCGCAGCACCGAGGCCACCGCCTCGTCGGGCAGCAGCGCGCGGCCCAGGTTGGTGTGCAGCACGGTGCCGGTCAGGTTGTAGACGGCGCGCAGGCGCGGCGCGGCGGCGCGCGCCAGGGCGCCGTCGACGGCGGCGGCCACGGCGGCTTGCGCCAGTTCCGCGCGCGGCAGTTCACCCGCCAGGGCGCGCTGGCGCAGGGCATCCAGGTGCCGGCGCAGCGCCGCCACCACCTGCGTGCGGCCATGCGTGTCCAGCGCCGCGGCCAGCGCCGGCGCGTTCAGCAGCCGGTCGAGCGCGGGGATGTCGGCGGCGGCGGCAAGCCCGGTCATGGCTATTCCTCCTCGGCGCCGTGCCACAGCAGCGGGTTGCCGCTGGCGCGCGAATAGCCGGCCTCGCCCACCAGCACGTCCAGCATCAGGCTGGCGAGGTCGTCGGCCACCGGCTCCACGTGCAGGTCCTTGTCCTGATAGAAGATCTTGCGGTAGGTGTGGCAGCGGTCGCAGGTCTCGGCCTTGATGGCGGGCGCGCGGCCCTCGATGGCCTGGTAGGCCACGGACTCGACGTCCTCGCAGTGCGAACACTTGACCCGCACCATGTGCCACTGGGTCGCGCACAGGCTGCAACACAGGTAGCGGTAGCCTTCGAACTGCCCCCCCACCCGCACCACGCTGGCCACCGGCAGGCTGGCGCAGACGGGGCAGACGCCGAAGGGCGAGGCCACCGGCAGCTGCTTTTCGTCGAAGCGGCTGGCCAGGTCGGTCCAATACACCTGCAAGGCGGCCATGACGAACGGCGCGGCGGCGCCGTCGACGCCGCGATGCTGCTCCGACAGCACCGCCTCGGCCAGGTCTTCGAGCGATTCGGTGTCTTCATCGAGCGCTCGGCGCAGCGCCGAGCAGACTTCCAGCGCCTCGGCCGGCACGTCCTGGCCGCCCGCGACCTCGTCGACCAGCTGGCGCAGGATATCCCGCCACAGCGGGTCGCGCGGCCATCCCACCGCCTGCAGCGGCGGCATGCCATGGGCCTGCGCCAGGGCGATGCGGTCTTCCGAGGCCGGCGGCGCGTTGCAGCCGCGCAGGGCGTTCTGCTGGGCGTCGACCAGCCGCGCCATCAGCAGCAGGTAGTCGGCCACCGGGCTATCCACGGCCAGTTGCCGCAGCCGCGCCGCGCGCGTCGCGAAAACCGAATCGCGCGCCGGCAGCTGGATGCGGGGGATGGTGTTGTGGTCTAGCGCTTCGATCTCGCCGCGCGGAAGAATTCGCTGCAATTGCGTCTCCAGATAAACAAACACGGCTGCCGCCCCGACAGGGGGAGGCAGCCGTGCGGTGGGATCGGGCGGGATCCACCCGGCGGCGCCGCCACCGCCAGGTGGCGCCCGCCGCGCGGGGCCCGCTTACTTCGTCGTGGACTGCTTGCCGATTTGTTCCCGGAACCAGGCGCGGTGGTGCTTCCATGCCCAGCCCGCGGTCACGTAGCCACGCAGCATCGCCGTGAGCGAGCCCTTGACCCAGATCGCCGCATAAATATGCACAATGATCGCGCAAATCAGCACCAATGCACAAACGGCATGCAGCACAGAGGCGGCGCGCACCACCCAGATCGGGAAATAGAAGGCGAAGAACTCGCGCCAGATCACGATGCCGCTGGCGAACAGCCCCAGCATGCACAGGATCAGCACGTAGAACAGCAGCTTCTGGCCGGCGTTGTACTTGCCGACCTCGGGCAGCTTGTCCTCGCGGTTCTCGACCACGTCGTTGAGCTGGCTCAGCCACTGGCGGTCGGCCTTGGTCATCAGGTTGTGGCGCCACATGTGGCCGGCGAACACCACGAAGCAGAAGAACATCACCAGTCCGATGAACGGATGCAGGATGCGGGTCCAGGGACCGCCGCCGAACAGGTTGGTGAGCCAGAACATCGACGGGTGGAACAGCGCCAGCCCGGACAGCGCCAGCAGGATGAAGGTGAAGGCGATGATCCAGTGGTTGGTGCGCTCGCCGGGCGAATAGCGCTTGATCCGGCGGTGATGGCGGTCGTCACTCATGGCGGATCTCCTGTTCGGCACGGCGTTCGTCTTCCTCGTCGACCTCGTTGCGGCCGACGCGGGCGTAGTGGAAGAAGCCGGCCAGCGCCGTCAGCGCCATGGCGGCCACCCCCAGCGGCTTGGCGATGCCCTTCCACAGCGAGACCATCGGGCTGATCTGCGGCTCCTTGGGCAGCCCGTGGTACAGCCCGGGCTGGTCGGCGTGATGCAGCACGTACATCACATGGGTGCCGCCCACGCCTTGCGGATCGTACAGGCCGGCCTGCTCGAAGCCGCGCGACTTCAGGTCCTCGATGCGCTCGGCGGCGTGCTGCTTCATGTCGTCCTTGGTGCCGAACACGATGGCGCCGGTGGGGCAGGCCTTGACGCAGGCCGGCTCCTGGCCGACGGCCACGCGATCGGAACACAGGGTGCACTTGTACGCCTTGTGGTCCTTCTTGCTGATGCGCGGCACGTTGAACGGGCAGCCGGTGATGCAGTAGCCGCAACCGATGCAGTTCTCTTCGTGGAAATCGACGATGCCGTTGTTGTACTGGATGATGGCGCCCGGCGAGGGACAGGCCTTCAGGCAGCCCGGATCCTCGCAGTGCATACAGCCGTCCTTGCGGATCAGCCACTCCAGGTCGCCTTGCGGGTTCTCGTACTCCGAGAAGCGCATGACGGTCCAGGAATGCTCGGTCAGGTCGGCCGGGTTGTCGTAGACGCCGACATTGGTGCCGATCTCGTCGCGCAGATCGTTCCACTCCATGCACGCGCTCTGGCAGGCCTTGCAGCCAATGCACTTGGAGACGTCGATCAGCTTGGCCACGGACCCGGTGACGGGCTCGCGGATGCCGGGCGGCGGCGTGGTGGTGGCCGAGCGCCGTTTGATGTCGAGGGATTGCATAGACATGAGCGCTCTCCTAGATCTTCTCGACCTGCACCAGGAACGACTTGAATTCCGGTGTCTGCGAATTGCCGTCGCCCACGAACGGGGTCAGGGTGTTGGTCAGGAAGCCCGGTTTGGCAATGCCGACGAAGCCCCAGTGGATCGGGATGCCGACGTGGTAGACGGTCTTGCCCTCGATGGTCAGCGGCCGCAGGCGCTTGGTGACCAGCGCCACCGCCTTGATGTAGCCGCGGTTGGACGACACCTTCACGCGCGAACCGTTGGCGATGCCCAGTTCCTTGGCCATGACTTCACTGATCTCGACGAACTGCTCGGGTTGCAGGATCGCGTTGATGCGAACGTTCTTGGTCCAGTAGTGGAAGTGCTCGGTGAGGCGGTAGGTGGTGGCCACGTAGGGGAACTTGTCCACCGTGCCCATCGCCGCCAGGTCGTCCTTGAACACGCGCGCCGCCGGATTGCTGGTGACGCCCTTGGCCTTCGGATACAGCGGGTTGTAGCCCAGCGGCGTCTCGAACGGCTCGTAGTGTTCCGGGAACGGCCCTTCGGCCATGCCGGCGCGCGCGAAGAAGCGCGCCACGCCCTCGGGGTTCATGATGAACGGGCCCATGCCGCCGTCGGGGTTTTCATCGCCCTTGAAGTCGGGGATGTCGGCGCCGACCCAGGCCTTGCCGTTCCACGAGATCAGGCTGCGGCGCGGATTGAACGGCTTGCCCGCGACGTCACAGGAGGCGCGGTTGTACAGGATGCGGCGGTTGGCCGGCCACGCCCAGGCCCAGTTCAGGGTCTGGCCGATGCCGGTCGGGTCGCTGTTGTCGCGGCGCGCCATCAGGTTGCCGCCGGGCCCCCAGGCGCCGGCGAAGATCCAGCAGCCACTGGCGGTGGAACCGTCGTCGCGCAGTTCGGCAAAGCCGGCCAACTGCTCGCCGCCCTTGCGCGTGACCTTGGTCGGGTCCTTGGGGTCGACCAGGTCCACCAGCGCCTTGCCCGAGTATTCCTTGGCCAGTTCTTCCGCGGTCGGACTCTGCGGGTTGGAATACGGCCAGGACAGGTTGACGATGGGGTCGGGGTACTTGCCGCCCTCTTCCTGGTACATCTTGCGCAGGCGCGTGAAGATCAGCGACATGATCTCGATGTCGCTCTTGGCCTCGCCCGGAGGCTCGGCGCCCTTCCAGTGCCATTGCAGCCAGCGCCCGGAGTTCACCAGCGCGCCGTCTTCCTCGGCAAAGCAGGTGGTAGGCAGGCGGAACACCTCGGTCTGGATCTGCTTGGGATCGACGTCGTTGGCCTCGCCGGCATTGCGCCAGAATTCCGAGGTCTCGGTGACCAGCGGGTCCATGATGACCAGGAACTTGAGCTTGGCGAAGCCCGCGTTCAGCTTGGCCTTGTTGGGCGCGGCCGCCAGCGGGTTGAAGCCCTGCGCCAGGTAGCCGTTCATCTTGCCCTGGTTCATCAGCTCGTAGACCTGCAGCATGTCGTAGAGCTTGTCGAGCTTGGGCAGGTAGTCGAACGCCCAGTTGTTCTCGGCGGTCGCGGCCTTGCCCCACCAGGCCTTCATCAGGCTCACATGGAACTTGCCGTAGTTCTGCCAGTAGCTGAGCTGGTTCGGCCGCAGCGGCTTGAGCGCGCGCGTGGCGATGTACTTGCCGTAGTCCTGCTCGGGCTCGTTGGGCAGCGTCATGTAGCCGGGCAGCAGGTTCGACATCAGGCCCAGGTCGGTCAGGCCCTGGATGTTCGAGTGCCCGCGCAGCGCGTTCATGCCGCCGCCGGCGATGCCGATATTGCCCAGCAGCAACTGCACCATGGCGCCGGTGCGGATGATCTGCGAACCGATCGAGTGCTGCGTCCAGCCCAGCGCGTACAGGATGGTCGCGGCCCGGTCGGTGGTGGCGGTGGACGCCAGCATCTCGCAGACCTTCAGGAACTTGTCGCGCGGCGTGCCGCAGACGCGTTCGACCATCTCTTCGGTATAGCGCGAGTAGTGCTTCTTGAGCAGCTGGTAGACCGAACGCGGATGCTCCAGCGTCGGGTCGGTCTTGACGTAGCCGTCATCGCCGCGCTCGTAGTCCCAACTGGCCTTGTCGTAGGTCCGCTTGTCGGCGTTGTAGCCGGAGTACAGGCCCGCGTCGAACGCGAAGTCCTCGCGCACGATGTAGGAAAAGTCGGTGTAGTTGCGCACGTACTCGTGCTGGATCTTGTCGTGATCCAACAGGTACTTGATGACGCCACCCAGGAAGATGATGTCGGTGCCGGTGCGTATGGGCGCGTAGAAGTCCGCCACGGATGCCGAGCGCGTGAAGCGCGGATCCACGACGATCAGCTTCGCCTTGTTATGGGCTTTCGCTTCCGTGACCCATTTGAACCCGCACGGGTGGGCCTCGGCGGCATTGCCGCCCATGATCAGTACTACGTCCGCGTTCTTGATGTCGACCCAATGGTTCGTCATCGCTCCACGGCCAAACGTCGGGGCAAGACCTGCCACCGTCGGGCCATGTCAGACACGGGCTTGGTTGTCGAACGCCAGCATCCCCATGCTACGCACGGTCTTGTGCGTGATGTAGCCCACCTCGTTGCTGCTTGCCGAGGCGGCCAGCATGCCGGTGGTCAGCCACCGGTTGACCGTCTTGCCGTCTTCGGTCTTTTCGACGAAGTTGGCGTCACGGTCGGCCTTCATGAGCTTGGTGATGCGCGTGAGCGCGTCGTCCCAGGAAATACGTTCCCACTTGTCCGAACCGGGCGCCCGGTATTCCGGGTACTTCAGGCGGTTGGGACTGTGGATGAAGTCGATCAGGGCCGCGCCCTTGGGACAGAGCGTGCCGCGGTTGACCGGGTGGTCGGGGTCGCCCTCGATGTGCATGATGCTGGCGCGGGCATTCTTGGCGCCATCGCCCAGGCCATACATCAGCAGACCACAGGCGACCGAACAGTAGGGACAGGTGTTGCGCGTTTCCGTCATGCGCGCAAGCTTGTACTGGCGCACTTCGGCCATGGCCGTGCCGGGGGCTGCCCCCAGCAATGCCAGGCTCGAGCCAGCCAGCGTGGTACCGGTCACCTTGAAGAACTGGCGGCGGTTCATGTTGACCATGAAGCACTCCTCTCCGGGTGAATAAGGGGAAAGCGCGGGCCGGTCCGGGGAAAAGCCCTACGAATTCCAAGGATTTGCAAGCAAGTATAGGCGCAGCGCGGGCGAGTTGCCATGCCTTGCGTCCCCCGAACGCGAAACCCGGCAATGAGAACGATTTACGGCCAGGATCGGGCTTTTTCGTGGATTTTGGATCATCGCGAGGCTGCTACCATTGCCGGCGGCGGGTTCCGACCCGTTTTTCCGCCCGTCCCGCATGCCTGTTGGAGCGCCGATGCGCCGTTTTGCCCCCCTGGCCCTGTCCCTGTCGCTGGCCGCGCCCGGCCTGGCGCCGGCGCCGGCCATCGCCGCGCCGGCGCTGACCCCGGCGGCGGCGGCCACCGAGTCCGCCCGCGAAGCGGCAATGGAAGGCTACCTGTACTTCTACCCGCTGCTCACGCTGGACCTGACCCGGCGCCAGTTCACGCATCCGTCGCAAAGCGAGCAGGGCGCGCCCGCCAATGCCTTCCTGCACACCCGCACCCTGCCCAGCCCCGGGTCGGCCACGCCCTGGGCCAATCCCGACATGCTGCGCAGCAGCGCCTGGCTCGACCTGAGCGCCGGCCCGGTGGTGCTGTCGGTGCCGGACAGCCAGGGACGCCTGTACACGCTGACCCTGCTGGACCTGTGGAACGAGGCCTTCGCCACGATCGGCACGCGCAGCACCGGCACCGCCCGCGGCAATACCGCGATCGTGCCGCCGGGCTGGACCGGCACCCTGCCCTCGGGCATGCCGCGCATCGACGCCCCCACGGCGTACGTCTGGGCCCGCTCCCTGATCCAGGGCGACGGTCCGGCCGACTATCCGGCGGTGCACGCCTTGCAGGACGGCTTCACCCTGACGCCGCTGGCCCAGTGGAACCTGCCGGCGCAGTCGCAACGGGTCAAGGCCGACCCCTCGCTGGACCTGAAGACGCCGGTGCGCGAACAGGTCGAGTCGATGCCGACGGACGCCTTCTTCACCTACGCCGCCGAGCTGCTGCGCCGCAACCCACCTCACGCCACCGACCAACCGGTGCTGGCCAAGCTGCGCCGGGTCGGGCTGATCCCCGGCCGCCCGTTCGACTTCGACAAGCTCGACCATCCGGTCAAGCAGGGCCTGCGGCGCGGCCTGCGCGAAGCGCGCGAACGCATGCAGGCCGCCGCCGGCGTCAGCCTGAGCAGCGTCAATGGCTGGCAGCGGGAGACGGCCAGCGTCGGCGTCTACGGCAACGCCTACCTGAGGCGCGCGCTGTCGGCCCAGGCCCAGCCGGGCGCGGGACTGCCCGAGGACCTGTCGGCGCTGCTGCTGGCCGCCGACAGCCAGGGCCGGCCGCTGGACGGCGCCCACCGCTATACGCTGCATTTCGACGGCGGCCAGTTGCCGCCGGCCGGCGCGCTGTGGTCGCTGGCCGCCTACGACGCGCAGGGCCTGCCAGTGGCCAACCCGATCGAGCGCTACACGCTGGGCGAGCGCGATCCGCTGCAATACAACGCCGACGGCTCGCTCGACCTGCTGATCAGCCACACCGCCCCCGAGCCCGGCGCCCAGGCCAACTGGCTGCCGGTGGCGGCCGGCGGGCCTGTGTACGTGCTGCTGCGCGTCTACGCCCCGGGCCCGGCCTTGCTGGACGGGCTGTGGACGCCGCCGCCCGCGGTGCGCGACGACCCGCAGCCCGAGCCGGAA
>NZ_QHHO01000040.1:331498-332228 GCF_003184165.1 Achromobacter sp. RW408 | reverse complement strand
CGGCCGTAGCTGAGCCAGGCGGTGTCGAAATTCAACTGAGGCCAAACCAGCTGCGCGGCGAGAAAAACGCCCACAGCCATGCCGACGATGCCCCAGACCACGGTCATGAGCGCGAACTGCCTCACGATCCGATAGTTGAAGGTGTCGGCCTTGCTTGCGATTGCGGCGCAATCGTTCATCACCCTTCCCCCAAACAAAAAGAAACAAGTAGCTCCAGGTTTCAATGATGGGGGGTCAGACACGATCCGGGGTTGATGTGAATCAAACCCTACTGGTCGTGCAGGGGAACCCGCAGCGGCCGCGCAACGTCCAGGGCACGGCGGCCGTCAGTCCCGCGAGGGCTGGCCGCCGTCGTCGTCGCGCAGGATGGCGGCGCCGGCGTTGTCGGTATCGTCATATTGGCCATTGAAAACGGCCCACCACAACGACACGCCGATGACCAGCACAAACAGCAGGGACAGGGGCAGGAGAAGATAGAGAATGGTCATGGCGCGGCTTCCAGCGCGCCGCCGGGCGCCGCGCGGCCGGACCAGTCGCGCCGCGACAGCCGCCACGAGTTGTAGGCAACCGCCAGCGACGACACCAGCATGGTGATCGCCGCCAGCCAGGGCGTGACCCAGCCGACCAGCGCCAGCGGCGTCATCAGCAGGTGCCAGACCAGGGAACCATGCAGGTTCTGGCGCGCCTTGCGCTGCGCCTGGGCCAGCAACGCGTCCAGTGCCGCGTCGGG
>NZ_QHHO01000040.1:299763-331488 GCF_003184165.1 Achromobacter sp. RW408 | reverse complement strand
CCTCGCCCCCGTGTTGACGCCGTTCGACGCCGATCTGCTGCCGGATCCACGGCGCTTCGCGCGCCTCTGCCTGTGGCTGGCGCGGCAGGACTGCGGCCTGGCGATGTTCGGCACCAACTCGGAAGGCAATTCGCTGTCGGTGGACGAACGCCTCGACCTGCTGGACGCCGCGGTCAAGGCCGGCGTCCCCGCCGCGCGCATGTTGCCCGGCACCGGCAGCTGCGCGCTACCCGACGCGGTCAGGCTGAGCCGCGCCGCGGTGGCGCACGGCTGCGCCGGCGTGCTGGCCCTGCCGCCGTTCTACTACAAGACGATCACCGACGATGGCCTGTTCGCCTTCTTCAGCGAACTCATCGAGCGCGTCGGCGACGCGCGCCTGCGCGTCTACCTGTATCACATCCCGCCCGTGGCGCACGTCGGCTTTTCGCACGCGCTGGTGGAACGGCTGCTCACGCGTTATCCCGTCGTCGTCGCGGGCATGAAGGACACCGGCGGCGACTGGGCCTACACCACGCGGACCCTTGAACAATTCTCCGCCGAGGGCTTCGGCGTCTACGCCGGCACCGAAACCCTGTTGCTCGAAACACTGCGCCTGGGCGGCGCGGGCTGCATCTCCGCCACCGCCAACGTCAACCCCGGCCCCATCGTGCAACTGTGGCGGTCGTGGCGCGACGCCGACGCCCAGGCCCGCCAGGACGCGCTCAATGCGCTGCGCGGCGCGTTCTCGGCCTATCCGCTGATCGCCGCCATGAAAGCCGCCATCGCGCAGGCCACCGGCGACGCCGGCTGGAACCGCCTGCGCCCGCCGCTGACGCCCCTGGACGAGCGCCAACGGCAAGCATTGGGCGACGCCTTGCAGGGCCTGTCGTTCACCATCGACGCGCTCTGATCCCCGGGCGCCGCCACGAAGGCAAGCCCACCACAACAGCGCATCCCACGCAGGACGCGCGACCCAAGGAGACATCATGACCCTCATCCCCACCCGCCTGCGGCACGCGTTGCCGCGCTTGCTGGCCGCTGCGCTGCTGCTGGGCGCGGCGTCGGCGCGGCCGGCCCACGCCGACGCGTCCGCGTATCCGTCGCGGCCCATCACCATCGTGATCCAGTATCCGGCGGGCGGTCCATCCGACATCCTGGCACGCATCCTCGCGCCGCGCCTGCAAGCGCGGCTGGGCCAGCCCGTCATCATCGAAGCCCGTGTCGGCGCCGGTGGCAACATCGGCACCGACGTGGTGGCCAAGGCGCAGCCCGACGGCCACACGCTGCTGCTGTCCTCCAGCGGCCCGCTGGCCATCAGTCCGTGGCTCTACCCCAGGCTGCCCTACGATCCGCTGCGCGACCTGGCTCCCGTCATTGAAGTCGCGGCGGTGCCGCTGGTCCTGCTGGTCAACCAGTCGAATCCGGCGCGCGACGCGCAGGCGCTGCTGGCCGAACTGAAGGCCAGCCCCGGCCGCTACACCTATGGTTCTTCCGGCAACGGCACGCCCCAACACCTGTCTTCCGCGCTGTTGGAATCAACCACGGGTGCGCGCGCCGTGCATGTTCCCTACAAGGGCCAGGCGCCGATGGCCATAGACCTGATGGGTGGCCAGATCGACTTCGCCATCGACAGCATGGTCTCGGCCATGCCCAACCTGACCAGCGGCCGCCTGCGTCCCCTGGCCGTCACCAGCAAGCAGCGCTCCGCGCTGCTGCCCGACGTTCCCACCCTGGACGAAGCCGGCGTGCCGGACTACGAGTCGCTGGCCTGGTACGGCCTGATGGCGCCCGCGGCGACGCCGGCGCCGGTCATCTCGAGGCTCAACCAGACCTTGCGCGACATCATGGACCAGCCCGAGGTGCGCGAGCAGATCGCACGGCTCGGCAGCCCGGCCGTGCAAGGAACGCCCGAACAGTTCGGCGCCTTCATCCGCGCCGAGCACCGGAAATGGGGCGATATCGTCCGGCGCACCGGCGCCTCCCTTGATTGACTCCCCCTGCACCGCCAGCCCGTCACGCCATGAAAATCGTCCATGCCTGCGAAAAGACCATCCCGATCGAATGCGACCTGCGCAACGCGCGGGTGGACTTCAGCGAGATGACGGCCACCGTCGTCGCCGTCGCCACCGATCAGTTCCGCGACGGTCGGCGCGTGGTGGGCTACGCCTTCAACTCCTTTGGCCGCTATGCCTGCGGCGGTCCGCTGCGCGAGCGCTTCATCCCTCGCCTGCTGGCCGCGCCGCCGTCCGACCTGCTGGACCCGGATACGCAGCGGCTCGATCCGCCCCGCGTCGCGGCCGCGCTGCTGCGCCGCGAAAAAGCCGGCGCGCACGCGGAACGCTCGATGGCGGTGGGCACGCTGGAACTGGCGCTCTGGGACGCCGCCGCCAAACTGGAAGGCCGGCCGCTGTACCAGGTTCTGGCCAGCCGCTACGGCGTTGCCGGCGCCGGGCGGCCGCGCGCCATTGCCTGCTACGCGGGCGGCGGGTTCTACAAACCGACCGACGACCGCGCCCGGCTGCGCGACGAAATCCAGGGGTATCTCGACGCCGGCTATCGCGATGTCAAGATCAAGGCCGGCGGCCTGCCGCTGGCGCAGGACCTGGCGCGCATCGAGTCCGCGCTGGCGCTGCTGCATGACGGCAGCCACCTGGCGCTGGACGCCAGTTGCGCTTTCGGCCGCGACAGCGCCCTGGCATATGCGCGGGCCGTGGCGCCGTACGGCTTGCGCTGGCTGGAAGAACCCTGCGACCCGGCCGATTTCGACACCTACCGCGCCGTCAGCGAACAGTATCCCGGCATGCTCGCCGGCGGCGAGAACCTGTATTCCAAGGAAGAGGCGGAGAACTTCCTGCGCTATGGCCCGGCGCCGCACCGGGTGGTGCTGCAACCCGATCCGCCGCTGGCCTACGGCATTGGCGAATTCCACCGCATGGTGCGCCTGGCCGGGCGCCACGGCGTGCCGGCGGCCCATATCATGCCGCATGGCGGCAACTTGATGTCGCTGCATGTCGCGGCCGGCTTGGGGCTGGGCGGCGCGGAATCCTATCCCGGCCTGTTCGGCGCGTTCGGCGGCTTCGGCCGCGAAGTCGCGATCGCGGACGGCCATGCCTCGCTGCCCGCCGCGCCCGGCATCGGCTTCGAGGAACAGCCCGAGCTCTATCGCATTTTCGCCGCCTTGCCGGCCAACCCTTGATGAGGCCGAGCGTCCATGCCCTCCCCCCACACCATTTTCATCGCCGCTGACTTCGTGCTCGATCCGGCCCTGGACTCGGCGGCCGAGCGGTTGCGCGAGCAGGGCCATACCGTGGTGCGCGGCCCGCGCGCCGTGCCCGGCCGCAAGACCGTGCTGCCGCCGGAACGCCTGGGCGAACTCGTAGGCGCCGCCGACGTCATCGTCGCGACTTCGCGCGTCGTGATCGACGACGCCGTGCTGGACGCGGCGCCGCGGCTGCGCGGCGTCGTGTTCCCCTCCATCGGCACCGAATCGCTGGACCTGGCCGACGCCGGCCGGCGCGGCCTGATGGTGGCCAACGGCGCCACGCCAGAGAATTTCCAGAGCATGGCGGAAGCCACCATCATGCTGATGCTGAACCTGAGCTACGACCTGCGCGGCACCGAGGACCTGCTGCGCCGCAATGCGCCCCGCCCGGCCGCGCCGCGGGCGCGGATGCTGCAAGGCAAGACCGTCGGCCTGGTGGGCTTCGGCCGCATCGCGCGCGCCGTGGCCGACAGACTGCGCGGCTGGAACGTCGAGATCCTGGCCAGCAGCCCGCGCCTGGATCCGGCGCAGGTCCCGGCCGGCGTGCGAGCGGTCGCGCTCGATACCTTGCTGCGGGCCAGCGACATCGTCAGCCTGCACACCACGCTCACCCCGGGCAGCCGCCAGCTGATCGGGCCGGCCGAATTGCGGCGCATGAAGCCCGGCGCCTTCCTCCTGAACACCGCGCGCGGCGCCTGTGTCGACGAGGCCGCCGTCCACCAGGCTCTGCGCGACGGCCTCATCGCCGGCGCTGCACTGGACGCGTTCGAGGTGGAGCCGCTGCCGCCGGACAGCCCGCTGCGGCAACTGGACAACGCCATCCTGACCCCGCACATGGCCGGGCACACCCAGGAGCTGTATGCCTCGTTCGCGCCGGCCTGCGTGCGCAATGTGGAGGCGATACTCGCCGGTGAACTGCCGCCTCATGCATGCAATCCCTCGGCGGCGCCGGCCTGGCGCGAGCGGCTGGCCAGGCTCGATGGCGCGCGTGGCGGCGGCTTGGCGCACGCGCGGAATGCCGCGCCGCCTTTCAGAAAATGAAACGCATGCCCGCGCCGTAGGCGCGCACGTCAGCGCCCGCGCCGGCGGGCGGCACGCCGCCCAGCGTCAGCGCGGACGCTGCCGTGTTGTTCAACAGGCCATAGGACAGGTAAAACGAGATCTTGGGCGACACCGGATAGACGTAACTCGCGCCGATCACGGTGGCGCGGGCGCGGCCGTCCGGTTGCTGCAGCACTGCGCGCTGGACGTTGACCGCGAGAACACCGCGCGCAAACCGGATCACTCCGCCCGCCCAAACCGTGCCGCCATCGTGCCCCGGCTCGGGGTGCCAAGCCCGGAAATATCCGCCAGCCAGGGTCACGTTGCCCATGGGATACCGCCCTCCCACCAACAGATCGTGACGGGTGCCGGCCGCCCCGGTGAAGAACGGCGGCGTCCCTGCCACGCGCGGCAGGCGCAACTGCTGGTAGGCCGTGGTCAGCACGGCCCCGCCGCGGGCGTAGTAGGCGACCGAGGCTCCCCACATGCGATTGGCATCGGCCGGCCGTCGGTCCGGACCGCCCCAGCCTTGCGAGCCAAAGCTGCCCATCAGGCGCAGTTGCAGGCCGTCCGATGTGACAGGCGTAGCGTAGAACAGCGCATTGCTGGCGCGGCCGAAGCGCTCGGAGCCGGTGCCCGACAATTGCACGATCTGCTGCATGTTGCCGTAACCCGCCAGCTTCAGCGGGTCGACTTCCACCATCGACCAGTACAGCGGCGTGTAGTCACGCCCCAGGCTCAAGCTGCCATGACGGCTCTCAACGCCGACGTAGGCGCGCCGGTTGAAACCGCCCGCTATCGGTTGCCCACGCGGCTCGGCCGCCGTGGCGCTGGCGGGATCGCCGTAGTACGTGGCAGCCTGGCCATTGCCCAGGTTGAAATCGGTCTCCAGCTGGAACACCGCGCGCAGGCCTTCGCCAAGCTCCTCCGATCCTTGCAACCCGACCAGCGAGCCGCTGAGTATGCCGGACCGCATCGCCACCGAGCTGGCGCCGTGCCGCGCGCCATTGTCGATGTATGCCAGGCCAGCGTCCACGATGCCATACACCGTCACCGCCGCCTGCGCGCGGCACGCTCCCATGGCGCACAGCAGCGCGCAGGCGGCCAGCTTCCAGGCCGGAATGCCCATCGTCTTCCCCTCGATCCGCCCGCGGGCGGCGGCCGGCTCAGCCCATGGGCTGGCCTTGCTCGTTGAACCGCTCGCGCAGCACGTGCTTGAGCACCTTGCCCGTCACGCCCATCGGCAGCCGCTCGACGCAGACGACGTCATCGGGAATCCACCACTTGGCGATGCGCCCTTCGTACAAGGCCAACAAGGCATCGCGCGACAGGTTCATGCCGGCGCGCGGCACAACCACCAACAGCGGCCGCTCGCCCCATTTGGGATGCGGCACCGCGATGCATGCCGCCTCGGCCACCGCGGGGTGGGACATCGCGATATTTTCCAGTTCGATGGAGCTGATCCATTCGCCGCCCGATTTGATGACGTCCTTGCTGCGATCGCGTATCCGCAGCCGGCCGTCGACATCGATGGACGCGATGTCGCCGGTTGCGAACCAACCGGGATGAGCTTGCGATTCGCCGCCCCGGTAATAGCCGTCGGCAACCCATGGCCCGCGTGCCAGCAGATCGCCGCGCGCCTGGCCGTCCCACGGGAGCTCGACGCCTTGAGCATCGATGATCTTCAACTCGATGCCGAACACCGGATTGCCCTGGCTTTCCAGGATGGCGTCCCGGGCCGCTTGCGGCAGCGCCAGCTCAGCCGCCCGCAGCGTGCAACTGGTGCCCAATGGCGACAGTTCCGTCATGCCCCAGGCGTGCACCACGTCGATACCGTGCCGTTCGCGCAATGCCCGCATCAATGCCGGCGGGCATGCCGCGCCGCCGACCACCGTGCGGCGGAAGGCGCTGAACGCCAACCCGTTCTGCTCGACGTAGTCCAGCAGGCCCAGCCACACCGTCGGCACGCCAGCCGCCGAGGTCACGCCTTCGGCTTCGAACAAGGCGTGCAGCGAGGCGCCATCGAGCGCGGGGCCGGGCAGCACCAGCTTTGCCCCGGTCAACGGCGCCGCATATGGCAGCCCCCAGGCGTTGACATGAAACATCGGCACCACCGGCAGCACGGTTTCGCGCGCCGACAGATTCAGCGCGTCCGGCAGCGCCGCGGCGTAGGCGTGCAGGACGGTGGAGCGCTGCGTATAGAGCACGCCCTTGGGCGGGCCTGTGGTGCCGGAGGTGTAGCAAAGGCCGCTGGCCGTGTTCTCGTCGAGCTCGGGCCAGTCGTAGGCCTCGCCGGCGGCCGCCAGCAAGTCCTCGTAGCACGACAGGCCGGCCAAGGGCGCGGCAGCGGGCATCTGCTCGCGCCCGCACAGCATCACATAGCCCCGCACGCCCGGACAGCGCGGCGCCACCCGGCTCACCAGGTCCAGCAGGTCCAGGTCGAAGAACACGTATTGATCTTCGGCATGGTTCAGCAGATAGGCGATCTGCTCCGGATGCAGGCGCGGATTGACGGTATGGATGACGGCGCCCGATCCGGACACGGCGTAGTACAGCTCCAGATGGCGGTAGCCGTTCCAGGCCAGCGTGGCGACGCGCTGGCCCGGCTCGACTCCCAGTCCGGCCAACGCATTGGCCAATCGGCGGCATCGCCGGTGGCAGTCGCGATAGGTATAGCGGTGGATATCGCCTTCCACGCGGCGCGATACGATTTCAGTGCTGCCGAAGCATTGGTCGGCGTGCCGCAGGAGGCTGGAAATCAACAAGGGGCGGTTCATCATCTGGCCCGGCGGGGGATTCGGTTGCATCGACGACATGGCTCCATCCAGGATTTGAGGGAAAAACGAAACACGCGCCATCGGCCAGGCACGGCCAACCCCGCGCCGGCGCGCGGGGCGGCGGCGAAGGCGGCGGATATACGGAGATTGGGCGGCCTGCTGCGCGCGACGCCGCCGGGCGCTGGCTAGCGAGCGGCGGCAGGCTCGGGACGCAACTGCCCGAACGGCACGCGCGACAGGTCCAGCAACAGCTGCGTGGCGGCCACGGTTTCACGTTGCATGCGCGCGTAGTCGACCTTGTCGGCCGTGGTCACGCCGTAATTGAGCAGGTAGTTGGGGCCGGAGATGTAGTTGATGGTTGGTATCCGGCCGCGCCCCCAGAAGTACTGCCCTTCTCCTGGCCAGACAGCGTTGTTCGGGCCGCCATCCCCCTTGGGGTTGAGCGGTGGCATGATGAAGGCCGGCCCCGCGTCCGCCTGGCGCACCATCGCTTCGGCGGCGTCCACCAGCGCCGGGATTGGCGGCATGAATACGCCGACAGGTTCGAATTTTCCGGTTGGCGCCAGCTTGCCGGTTGCGTCCGGCAGCCACTCCATCGCCCCCAGGTGCTCGATGGTCACGACGGCGGCAATGCGCGAGGCCAGCGCGTCGCCCTGATGGCGCGCCAGAAAATCCTGCACCCCGGCGCCACCCGCGAAATGTCCGCTGGACAGCATGATCATCACGCCGCGCGGCAGGGAGCTGCGCGGCAGGCGCGACAGGTAGCCTGCCATATCGACGATGGCATTGGGGCCATTGTCCTCGATGCCGTTGGTGCCGTCCGTGTGGCTGTTGATCACGATCCACTCATCCGTCGCCCCCGGAATGACGCCGATCAGGTTGCGCGTGCGCACTTGCTCCACCTGCGCGTCCAGCGTCAGCCGCAGCGCGGCGCCCTTGGCCGCCAGCGCTTTCAGGCGGCGTCCCGCGTCACGGTCCACGTACAAGGCCGGCACGGCGCGCAACTCCCGGTCGTAGGGCGCATACAGTCCCTCGGCGGTCTGCGCCGGCGCGTCGATGATGGCGATGGCGCCCACGGCGCCCGCCGCCTGCAGTTTTTCCTGCAGCGCGGTCAACACCTCCAGGACCTGGTAGGGCCGCGCATACGGCGCGCCTGGCGGCAACGAACCGGCCGGGTCGTAGGCGCGCAGCGCCAGCCGATGGAAGAAATCGCCGGTAAGCGTGGCGCGCGGCAGGTCGAACAGCACGATCTTGCCAGCGACACGCTGGTCCGGCGCCGCGCCCGGCGGCAGGTACACCAGCCCCGCCTCCCGACCTTGCGCCCCGGTTCTGCCCGAATAAGGCACGTAGCCCGCGACGGCGATCCGCTCGCCGTCCGCGGCCTGCAAGGCCCAGTGCCGGGCCGACCAGCGCGCCAGCGGTAGCGATTCGAAGCGCAGGTCACGCACGCCCGCCGCCAGCAGCCGCTCGTGCAACTGGTCGACGTAGCGCTCGTGCGCGGGCGAGCCGGTGTCGCGTAGCCCCATGGCGTCCAGTTCCTCCTGCCAGCGGCGCACCTGCTCGCGCGGCAGGAATTCGCGTCCGTCCACCTTCATAGCGGCTTGCGCCGGCAAGGCCTGCGGACCGCGAGCCTGCGGCCCGGACGCGCAAGCCGCCAGCAAGACGCATCCCACCACGCCGCACACACCGCGCAGGTTCCTCCACTTGCTCATGCTTGTCTCCTTCGGTGATCTTGTGCCAGTTCTACCGATACTGAATGCGATTGTGCGGCAGCGCCGCGCCTGGCGGCAGACCACCGACGGGGGGTATGGCTCCCCCAAAGCGGGGTATCTGGCCGCGATCGCCGGCCGGGCCTCACGGCCCCGGCGCGATCAGGCCCGCCTTGATGGCGCAGGCCACCGCCTCGGCGCGTCGCCTGGCGCCCAGCCTCGACATGATCTTCTTGACGCTGTCCTTGACCGTGTGGGGACTGCGGTGGACGATGCCGGCGATCTCCGCATTGGACCGCCCCTGCGCCAGCAGGCCCAGGATCTTCAGGTCCGAGGCGCTCAGCCCATGCTTTTCGGCGGCCAGACGGCTGAGCATGCATTGCGCCTCGCGCAGCTTGTCATCCCCCGCCTCGCCGGCCTCAGGCGCCCCGTGCACCAGTTCGGCGATGCGCGCGTACATGGCCATCGCAATGCGCGTGCGCTCCTCCAACAGGGTCACGCGCTGCGACTTCTCGGTTACCAGCGACTGCAGCGCCTTGATCTCGTTGATGTCACGGGCGATGCCCTGGCGCCCGACCACTTGCCCGCCCCGCATCAGCGGACCGGCGCGCACCTCGAGATGGACGATACGGCCGTCGCGATGGCGCGCCTCGACTTCGAAGAACGGCGTGCGGTCCTGTCCCAGGACGCCCTGGCGGTAGTGGCGCGAGGCGATCTGCGCCGAGTTCTCGGTCAGCACCTCGGTGAACGGCAGGCCCATCAACGCCCTGGCGCGAAATCCCAGCACGCGCTCGGCGGCCTGGTTCAGGTAGGTGAACCGGCCTTCCAGATCGAGCGTGTAGATCAGGTCGCCGGCGGCCTCGATCAAGGCCTCGAAATCCGGCGCTTGCGGTGCGCGAGCGGGCTGGCGGACAGGGTTCATGGGCGACGCCTCCTGGAAAGGGTTGCAGGCAAGCGGCCAGCCTAGGGGGTGTTCGCGTGAAAAGCAACTTCGCGCCGGCCGGCGGCCAGGCGCGGTCCGTCCGCGCGTGGCGGCGTCCTCAGCGCAGCGGCATCGCCACCGGGCGCAACGGCGCCGCATCGCCGCCACGGATCTTCAGCGGGCCGCCAATGAAAGCGAACTCATAGACCTTGTCGCGCGACAGTTCGTCCAGCGCCGCCAGTTCGATGATGGGCACGCCTTGCTGCGCCAGCAGGTAGGTATGCAGCGGCACGTAGTCATCGGCGACCTCGGACGGGAAGGTCTCGAAGCTGAGGTTGTCCGCGCCCAGGATCATGGCGCCGCCTTCTTCCACCAGATAGCGGGCCGCGTCCAGCCCCATGCCCGGCGGCTTGGCCATGTAGGCGGCCGGGTCGTCGTACAGCTTCATGCGGCCGGTGCGGATCAGCACGATGTCGCCCTGCTGCAGCGCGGTCTTCTGCCGCGCCAGCGCCGCCTTCAGGTCCTGGCGGGTAATGCGATACGAATCCGGCAGCATGTCCACGCCCTTCAGCGCGGCCACGTCGATCAGCACCCCGCGCGCCACCAGCGGCGGGAATTTCTCGATGCCGGTGCGCTTCCAGCCGCGGTCGCCCAGGTGTTCGTCGGCGCGAAATCCGTTCCATATCCTGCCGTGGATGCCGAAGTGGTTCAGCGCGTCGATGTGCGTGCCGGTGTGGCTGTACATCGAGAACGCGGTGCCGGTGTAGCTGCGCATCGCGTTCATGTCCTTGCCCACGCCCATCGGATCATCGACTTCGGTGCCGCGCGGCGTGTGCGTCATCCAGAACTGGTAATGGGGATCGCCAGCATCCTGCCAGCTCGGCATGCCCACGTAGTATTCCGTGGCCAGGTCATAGACCTTGTCGCCGACCACACGCGACATGACGGCGGCACGCGAGGCCGGCGTGATGAGGTTGAGGCGGCCGATCTCGTCGTCCGGCCCCCATGGGCTGATGCCGACCTCCTGCCCGGAGGCGGGCGTGCGCGCCGGCGCGCCATGCGCAAAAGCGTTGAAGCCGATGGCAGCGCCCAGCGCCACGGCGAGCAGTCTGGAAGTATGGCGGATGTTCATGATGCACCTTATGCGTGAAATCCCCGTCCGGCGGACAGGAAGAATGGAAAATGGGGGATGAGCCGGCCTGACGGCGAGGCGCGGGCCTAGGCGCGCGCCGGCATCAGCGCCAGCAGGCGATCGCGCAGATCGGCCAGCGGCAGGGTCTGCAAGCGGGCCTGGTGCGGTCCCGCGACCAGCGTCGGAATGGAGTCAATGCCCAGCCGCGCGGCGGCCGCGCGGTCTTCCCGCACGCGCCGCCGCGCTTCTTCGCCTTGCATCACGCGGGCAAAGTCGGGGCGGTCGAATCCCAGCGCCGCCGCGATGTCCAGCAGGACCGCGGTATCGCCGACGTTGCGATGCTCGCTCAGGTGCGCGCGCTGGATGGCGTCGAACAGGTCCCAGTGGCCCGCCTCGCCGGCCAGCAGGTGAGCGGCCTGGCAGGCCAGCGCGCCGGCCAGGCCGCTGGGATAGTCGAAGGTCTCGCCGCGCATGCCCTCGATGTCGATACGCGGCGTGTCATCATGGCGGGCGCAGGCCTCCCAATGGCCCAGGATCACGCGCTTGGCGCGTTCCATCGAGCCGAATACACGACGCATCTGTTCAGGCGATTCCTGCAGCACGAAGCTGCGCTGGCGCACCGTGACGCCGAGTTCGGCCGCCACCTGGCGCAGGCGCGGCGACATCACGTAGCACCAGCCGCAGACCACGTCATGGAAGAAATCCACGGTCAGCGGCGTGGCGGGCGCGGCGGCTTCGGCGGATGCGGAAGCGGAGGCCGAAGTGGCGAAAGGCGAAGTCGAAAACATGTTGGCGTCCATCTCGTTTCAATGGACGCCAGCTTACGGACGGGCAGGCCCGGGAGTAAGGCGCTCGCCGGCAGGACTTTATTCGCTGGCCGTCAAGAATCGCCGCGCATGGCGGCGGGCAGGTGCTCGGCCAGGAAGTCGACGAACGCCTTGACCTTGGGTTGCAGGTGGCGGCTGGTCGGGTAGACGGCGTAGACCTGGCGCGGCGAGCCGGGCAGCTCGGGCAGCACCCGCGCCAGCCTGCCGGCCGCCAGGGCGGGCCCGGCCAGGAACGACGGCAAGGCGCCGATCCCCAGCCCCGCCTCGAGCAGGTCGCGCAGCATCAGGCTGTTGTTGACCTGGATCAGCGCGGGGCCAGCCAGCGGATCGGCCGGCTGGCCAGCGTCTTCCTCCGGAACCGGACCGGGGCTGTCGGCCAGGCTATAGCTGAGGATGTCATGCCCGCGCAACGCCTCGACGCTGTCCGGAAGGCCGCGGCGCTCCAGGTACGAGGGCGCCGCGCACAGCACCTGCGTCAGCGACGCCAGGCGACGCGCGATCAGGGAGGAATCATCCAGTTGCGCCCGCAGCCGGATCGACACGTCGAAGCCCTGCCCCACCGCATCGACCAGCCGGTCCTCCATGGCCAGATCGAGCCGCAGCTCGGGGTACTGGCGCAGGAAGCGCGCCAGCAACGGCGACAGCACGCTCAGCGCAAAGGACACCGGCGCGTTCACGCGCAGCCGTCCCGAAACGCGGCCGGACTGGCGCTTGACGGACTTCTCCAGCGCATCCAGCGCATCGAGCAGCCGGCAGCATTCGGCGTAATAGGCGGCGCCGGTGTCGGTCAGGCTCATCTTGCGGGTGGTGCGCTGGATCAGCACCGCTCCTAGGTGGGCTTCGAGGGCGCGCAGCTGCTTGCTGAGACCGGCCGACGACATGTCCAGGTCCTCGGCCGCCTTGGCGAGGCTGCCCAGTTCCACGATGCGCCGGAAGGCGCGCATATAGTTGAAGGTGTCCATGGCGGGAACGGATGCGGGGGGAAACCCCGCGATTCTGCAGCGATCCGCCGCATTCGCCAAACCATATCGCCCGCGAGGGGACAAGGGGAGCAAGGGCTATCGACGCGGGGCGTGGCCGTCCGGGCGGGCCGACGACACGTCGCGACCGCGCCATGGCGGCATAATCGAGGCACGTTCCCTGCCACGACAAGGAGGCTCAGGCATGTCCATCATCCGTTCCTGGCGCAAGTTCCTGGCGGCCGCCCTGCTGGCGGTCGCGGAGAGTGGCGCGGCCAGCGCAGGCGAGGCCGGCGCCGAGCTGCTGCGCGCCGCCGGCGCCGGCGACCTTGCGCGCGTCCAGGCGCTGCTGGCCCGGGGCGCGCCGCTTGAAGCGCGCGACGCCGACGGCAATACGCCCCTTCTGCGGGCAACGCTGGCCAACCAGGAAGCCGTCGCCACGGCGCTCATGGCTGCGGGCGCCGACGTCAACGCCAAGAACCGCATGCAGGACAGCGCCTACCTGTACGCCGGCGCGCGCGGCCACAACGGCATCCTGGCCGAGACGCTGCGCCATGGCGCCGACCTGCGCAGCACCAATCGGTATGGCGGTACCGCCCTGATCCCGGCGTGCGAGCGCGGCCTGGTCGACACGGTGCGCATGCTGCTGCGCGCCGGCGTCGATCCCAACCATGTCAACCGGCTCGGCTGGACCGGCCTGCTGGAAGCCATCATCCTGAGCGATGGCGGCCCCGCCCACCAGGCGGTCGTCAGGCTGCTGCTCGACAATGGCGCCGACGTGAACCTGCCGGACGGCGACGGCCGCAGCCCGTTGTGGCATGCGCGCCAGCGCGGCCAGGAAGCCATCGCGACGATGCTGCAGGCCGCCGGCGCGCGCTAGGGGCGGCGCCCGGCGTCGGCGCGCATCTGCGCAGCGGCGCCGCGCGTCCCGCGCAAGCGCCGCCATGACTTGCTAAGATGCCCGCAACCGGCAATTCCATATCCCAGCCTTCCGGAGCAAAGCCTCTTGACGCGGATACGCACGACCCTGCTCTCCCTTGCCGCGCAGGCGCTGTTTTTCGCCTGCCTGGTCTCGCCCACCCTGGCCGCGCCGCCCACGCTGGCGCAATGCAACGGCATCAAGGACCTGGCCTTCGTCGCCCACCTGGATGACGACCTGCTGTTCATGAACCCGGACATCGCGTCCAACATCGCGGCCGGCGGCTGCGTGCGCGTGGTCTACCTGACGGCCAGCGACGCCGGCGAAGGCGACACCTACATGCTGGGCCGCGAGCGCGGCGTGCGCGCCGCCTACGCCTACATGGCGCGCCAGCCCGACCTCTGGAAGGAAAGCGCCGGCCACGCGGGCCAACGGCAGATCGCGCGCTTCACCCTGAGCGGCAACCCGCGTGTGCAACTGTGGCATCTGCGCCTGAAAGACCCATGGCTGGGCAAGGGCTGGGGCAGCCTCACCCCGCTGAGCCGCACCGAATCGGAACCCGGGCAGATGGTGGACACGCTCGGGCCCTACCCCGAGGTCTACTCGCGCGAGCAACTGGTCGACACCCTGGCCGAACTGATCCGCCAGTACCAGCCGACCACCGTGCGCCACCTGGACGACACCATCACGGTGCCCTACACGCAACTGTGCTGGCGCTGCGCCGGACACGGGCATCCCGACCATATCGCCAGCGCGCGGCTGGTGCGCGCGGCCATGCTGCGCGCCCCCGGCAACTATGCCGAGACCGGCTACATCGACTACCCCAGCCAGGAACGCGCCAGCAACCTCGCCGAAAACGAGATCGCCAGCAAATCAGTGATCTTCCAGCACTACGCCTGGAACGACTACCACTATTGCGCCGGCCCCACCGGCTGCAAGGAACCCGCCGGCCCCGCCGCCGCCTGGGTGCAGCGCGCCTACTACGTCTCGCGCCAGGACATGCCGCCGCAGATCTACCCCGATGGCCGCGACGGCCTGGTGGTGTACGCCGCCGGCGAAACCAATGCCGCCGTCAATCGCTGGGATTCCGGCCAGCGCCGCTGGCAGAGCCTGGGCGGGCGCACCGGCGGTCCGCTGGTCACCTTCGGCCACGCCGACGGCACCGCCGGGTTGATGGCGCGCGATCCGCTGGGCGGCGTTTGGGCCAACAAACAGCGCCACGACGGCACCTGGCAGGGCTGGCAGGCGCTGGCCGGGATCCGCGTCAGCCAGATCCCGGCGGTGGCGCCGCGCGGCGAAGCCGCCGCCGTCGCGCTCGGCTACGACGGCCTGCTGCACTGGATCGCGCCGTCCGGCATCGACGGCAGCTGGGGCCACTGGCAAAGCCTGCCGCCGCTGGACGGCGCCACCGGCGCCCCCGCGGTCGTGCGCGGCGACGACGGCCGCTACATCGTGTTTGCGTCGGCGGGCGGCGGCCAGTTGTTCTACACGCGCCAATTGCCGGCCGCCAAAGGCCAGCGCCCCGATTGGCAGCCCTGGCGCCGCGTGGCCGCGCCGGAGGCCGCCGGCGGGCTGGCCGCGATCCGCAACCACGAACACCGGGTCGAACTCTATTTCCGCCAACGCGCCAACAATCACCTGACGCGGCTGGAGGAAGCCGGCGACACCACCGACATGGAAATGGACTGGAGCGCGCCCGTCGACCTGGGCGTGCCCTACATCGGCCGCCCCGCCGTCGATGCCGACGCGCAAGGCAACGTGGTGCTGGCGATCCTCGAACGCGCGGACGGTCCGCTCTGGCTGGTCGAGCACGGCAAGCCCGCCAGGCTGCAGGCCGAAGCCGCCTCGCCACCGGCGATCCATCTCGTCAATGGCACGCTATATGTAGTGGCTCGCATGGCAGGCGGCCCCCAGCGCTACCAGGTGCTGTCGCGCCGCGACGGCCTGTGGGCGGCCAACCTGACGCTGGACGGCATGCCGTCCAATGGCGGCGGCCCCTTCGCCACCCTGGCCGCGCGGCCCGCCGACCTGCCCAAGCTGGGCGCCAACGACAGCCACAACGCCGTCGTGATACGGCCCTCCTCCACCGAGCCAGGCACCTTGGCGCAGGAGCCCATGCCCAACCAGGCCTCGCGCACCGCCACGCCCACGCATGTGCAATGAGCGGCAGTGGATCCGTGCGCGACCGCGATGGCCGCGATGGCCGCGCGCAGGCGGCCGCGCCGATAAACTGGGCTATGCTTGCGACGCCGAAGGCGCAGGCCGAAGGCGCATCCAATCCGGAGAGCTTCACCCCATGATCCGTCATCTGGCCCTTGCCACGTCACTGGCCGCGTTGCTCGCCTCCGGCGCCGCCCAGGCGGCCCGCGACGCCTGCCCGCAGGCCGCGGACATCGTGCGCGCGGCCTACCCGCGGGCCCCGAGCGCCGATAACGAAGGCAACATCCGCCTGGGACAGGACAACATCGTCCTGCGGATCGCCGATGCCGACTACGGCGAACCCTTTGCCGTGACGTGCAAGACATGGCCCGCCAAACCCGACCTGCTGCTGGCGGCCATTCCCCTGATGCAGGACACGCCGAATCAGGACGATGGACACCAGGGCGACCTGCGCATCCTGGTGCTGGACCGCGCCACCCTGAAGATCCGCCACGACCTCCGGTTGGAAGGGGTGATGTCGGACGATGCCGTACGCCTGTCCGACGTGTCCTTCGACACCGCCCGCTACGACGTGACCGCCGGCCGCCGCGCCTTCGGCCTGCGGATTTCCCGCGTCGGCGCCTCGCGCGCCAACCCCTTCGGCGAAACCAGCCTGCGCCTGTTCGACATCGGCCCCAAGGGCCTGGCGATGGTGCTGGACGGCCTGATCGTGCACCGCTCCGGCGGCGAATGGGACACCAACTGCGCAGGCAAGTTCTCCAGCCGCGCCGTCACCCTGTCCATGGCCGACACGGTCACCCACGAATACCGCGACATCATCACGAGCGAATCGTACGAGTCGAGCCGCGCGGCCGTGGTGCGCGGCGATTGCGAGGAAAAGGTCGTCGACAAAGGCAAGACGCCCCGCACGCTGAAGTTCGACGGCCAGCGCTATCAGATTCCGGAACGATTGCGGTCGCTGGATCGGGACGGCGCGGGATAAGGCGCGACAACCGCGGCATGGGATTGGCCCCAGAGCGCAACGCCATGCTGGGCGCAACTGTCGAATGCCTTCATTGCGCTGCCTGGCGGAATCCCGCGCCAGGCTGATGCCAAGGGTTTTGCCATGATGTATGATTCGCTTCCATTCTTGCGAATGCGAATTAGAGTCGTTTGCAAAATCTAGACGGAGAGGCCCCAGCGCCGCGGGCTTGAACAGGAATGAAGGCTGACGGATACGGTGCGGCACCGTCCATGGACGTGATCTACGGCGATCACCACGAATGGCTCCAAGGGTGGCTGCGACGCCGCCTGGGCAACGCGGCCGACGCCGCCGACCTGGCCCATGACGCCTTCCTTCGCCTGCTCAGCAAGCCGGCCTCGCAAGGATTCAAGAGCTTTCCAGAGGCACGGGGCTATTTGCGCGCCATGGCCAATGGCCTGTGCGCGGACTTCTGGCGCCGCCGCGAGGTCGAACAAGCCTGGCTGGACACACTGGCCACGCGCCCTGAATCGTTCGAACCGTCGCCAGAGCAACGCGCGTTGGTCATCGAAACGCTGATGGAAATCGGCACGATGCTGAGCCGCTTGCCGCACAAGGCCGCCACCGCCTTCATCCTGGCGCAGGTGGACGGCGTGCCCTACCGCGACATCGCCCGGGACCTCGGCGTGTCGGAACGCATGGTCCAGAAATACATCGCCCAGGGCATGCTGCAATGCGCCTTGATCGATGCCGGGCTGGGCAGATAGGAGCATGGCGCCGCCGTTGCCAAATCCGCCTCCCGGCAATGGGGCCGCGCCCTCGCCAGGCCGCTTGCAGGCGGCCGATTTCGACAGCCTGCAACAGGCCGCCGACTGGTTTGCCCTGTTGCGCGCGGATCGCGTCACCGAGCAGGACAGGAAGGCGTGGCAGGCCTGGCTGCGCGAGCGAACCGAGCACGCCACGGCATGGCATCACGTCGAAGCCGTCAGCCAGCGGTTCGAGCCGCTGCGCGTGGGTGGAGGCGAAGCGGCGCTGGCGGGCGCCGCCGCGGCTCGCAAAGGCGTGCTCAAACGGCGTCGACTGCTGGGCGGCGGCGCCATCGTGCTGGGCACGAGCTTGTTGGGCTGGCAGGGGTGGCGCCATACGCCGCTGCGCGATCAGGCACTGGCGCTAGCCGCCGACCACGCCACCGGCACGGGAGAACGGCGCGACCTGCTGCTGACAGACGGATCCAGAATCTGGCTCAACGCCAGAAGCGCAATGGATGTGGATTACCGCGACGCCGCCCGCCGCTTGACGCTGCTGGCCGGGGAGATCCTGATCGATACGGCACCCGACCCTGCGCGGCGGCCGTTCTATGTCGAATCCCGTTTTGGACGCATGCAGGCCTTGGGCACGCGTTTCAGCGTGCGCCTGGCGCAAGACCAGGTTCAACTGGACGTCTATGACGGCGAAGTGGCGGTGCGCAACCGTGCCGGCGCGACGGTCAACGTCATGGCAGGCGGCCAAGCCCGCTTCAATGCCGAACGCATCCTGTCCACCGCGCGCGCCGACCCCGCCCGCCAAGCGTGGAGCCGGGGCGTCGTGCTGGCCGACAACCTCCCCTTGAAAACGCTCGTCAATGAGCTGGGACGTTACCGCAAAGGCTATCTGGGCGTGGCGCCGGAAGTCGCCGACATGCTCGTCATGGGCGTATTCCCCGCCGACGACCCCGACCGCGCGCTGGACTTGCTGGAACGCAATCTGCCCGTGCGCGTGCAACGGCCACTGCCATGGTGGACATCGATCGTCGCGCGCTGACAAGAAATTTTTCCGAGAACCAGTTCGGGTTTTTGAATCTCATCCGATTTACGGAATGAGAGAAGATCAGGCCTACCCGCCGACGGTTTCCCTCTCGCTGCTCACCACCACGCCTTGAGGGACTTTCATCTCATGTTTCGCCGTACCCGCCTGCGCGCCGACCGCGCGCCCGATACCGCCCCGCGTTTTGCCATCCGGCCCTTCGCGCTTACCCTGCACCTGGCCGTTGCCGGCCTGACCGGCGGCGCGGCGGCGTGGGCACCGACGGCGCAAGCCCAGGCCAACGACACACGCGACTATGCCATCCCGGCCGGCCCCTTGACCGCCGCCCTCAACCAGCTGGCCGCGGACGCCGGCGTGTTCCTGACCGCGCCGGGCACGCTCACGCAAGGCAAGGCCACGGCTGGCCTGCAGGGCCGCTACACGGTGCAGGCAGCCTTCCAGGCGCTGCTCATCGGGTCCGGGCTGCGGGCTGTCCGGCAAAGCGACAACGCGTACACCCTGCGCGCCGAAAGCGCTGATGCGAACGCAGCCGCAGTCCTGGAACCGGTCGCCGTGTTCGGCAGCTTCGACGCGCCCGTCAGCGAAGGCACGGGCAGCTACACGGTGCCCGTCAGCAACACCGCGACGAAGATGAACCTGTCGATCAGGGAAACGCCGCAATCGATCAGCGTCATCACCCGGCAGCAGATCGAGGATCAGCAGCTCAACAGCATGACCGACGTGCTGCACCAGACGCCGGGCATCACCATGTCGCAGGATGGCGGCGAACGCTTCAACATCTATTCGCGCGGCAGCGCCATGGATACCTATCAACTGGACGGCGTGACCACCACGCAGGTGAACCAGTCACGCACCATGCCGAGCACCTTGCTCGACATGGCGTTGTATGACCGCGTGGAAGTGGTGCGCGGCGCCACCGGCCTGATGACGGGAGCCGGCAGCCCCAGCGGCACCGTCAACCTGATCCGCAAGCGCCCCACGCACGAGTTCCAGGCCTACGCGCAGGTGGGAGCAGGCTCTTGGGATCTTTATCGCGCTGAAGCCGATATCTCCGGCCCTCTGAGCAGCAACGGAACGCTGCGCGGCCGGATGGTGGTCGCCAAGCAGGACAACCACACGTTCATGGACGCCTACACGCAGGACAAGGACGTGTTGTACGGCGTGGTCGAAGTCGACCTGACGGACACCACGCTGCTGCGGTTCGGCATCGACCACCAACGCTACAAGGCGACGGGCGCGCCAGGTGTGCCCTTGCTCTACACCAACGGCCAGCGGACGGACTTCACGCGCTCGACCAGCTCGGGCGCGCGCTGGATGTACGACGAATTCAAGACCACCAACTACACGCTGAACTTCGAGCAGGCATTGGCGCATGACTGGCAATTCAAGGTCGCCGCCAACCACATGGACGTGGAACGCTCCAACCTGAACGGCTCGTATCGGGTGGGTTCGGGCCGCTCCTTCCTGGACCAGGCCACGGGCCGCGCGGGCATGCTGGCCTACCGGGCTGGCGCGACGCAAACCCAGACCGGCGTGGACGTGACGATCCAGGGCCCGTTCGATCTGGGCGGCCGGACGCATGATTTCATTGCGGGCTTCAATTTCCAGCACTACGAGAACAAGCACAAAGGCTGGGACGTAGGCGTGTCCACGGTCGATTTCAGCACCTGGGGCAACAACATGGCGCGGCCGGGCAACACCGGAACCGTGGGCGAGATCTTCAATGTGAAGTCACGCCAGAATGGCAGCTATGCGGCGCTGCGTCTGAACCCGGTCAATGACGTGCACCTGATCCTGGGCGCCCGACGGTCCGACTACCACTACGACTATTACTATGAAAGCCCGGCCGACAGCTTCCTGCAAACCTACACCCTGCGCGCGCGCGGCGAAATCACCCCTTACGCGGGCATTGTCTACGACCTGACGCCCGAGCAATCGGTCTATGCCAGCTACACCGACATCTTCCAGCCGCAATCGTCCCAGGACCGCAATGGCAACGTGCTCGACCCCATCGTGGGCAAGAACTACGAGATGGGCTGGAAAGGGGAATTCCTGAACCGTCGCCTGAACACCAGCGTGGCGATCTACCGGTCCCAGAAAGACAACGTCGCCGAACTGGACGCGGGCTATACGGTGCCGGGCACGGACAACGCGGCTTACCGCGCGGCCAAAGGCGCGAGAACCACCGGCATCGACCTGGAAGTGGCCGGCGAAATCCTGCCGGGTTGGAACCTGCATGCGGGATTCAGCCATGCCAAAACCGAAGACGCGCAAGGCGCGCAGTTGCTGACCCAGCAGCCGGTCGACACGCTGCGCCTGTGGACCACGTACCGGCTGGGTGGGGCGTGGAACAGGCTGACGGTGGGCGGCGGCGTCGACTGGACGTCGAAGACCTCGTTGTACTTCAGCCGTTATGACAGCACGGTCAAGCAGGACGCGTACACGGTGGTCAACCTGATGGCACGCTACCAGTTCAACAAGAAGCTGGCCGCGACGTTGAACATCAACAACCTGTTCGACAAGGCCTACTACCAGGGCATCGGTGGCAGTTATGGACATTACGGTTCGCCACGATTCGCCGGCGTGACGCTGCGCTACGATTTTTGAGAAGGCATGAGGCCGACAGCAAGCGCTTCGACGCCGTCGCGGCGCCTTCGCGCGGCCCAAGGGTTGCGGACGACGTTAGGCCAGCAGCGCGGCCGCGGCGCGGCCCGCCATCATGTCTTCGAACAGGGCCGCCAGGCTCGGGGCGACCTCGCGGGTGTCCTCGAATTCCGGCTCGATGCCGTGCACGATGCGGCCCGAATCTCCCTCTATCGCCAGGAATTCGTATTCACCGGCAACGCTCATGTAGATCAGCGTGTGCCGCCGCCAGAAGTCCAGGACCGCCTGCCGGCCGGCCTCGTCCAGCGCGGCCTCCAGGCTGATGTCGCGCAGCGTGTGCCAGGCAAAGGCGCTGTCCGCCGTGCCGTCGTGGTCGGCCGCGCTCAGGAACCAGCGTGTCTGGTCCGCGTTGTGCAATTCGGTGAACGTCGCCAGGAAAGCGCCATAGCCGTGCCGGTCGCCCGGCGGCGCGGCCGCCGGCGTCGGCTCGGACGTGGTCCGCCGCAAGGTCCAGCCGTGTGCGGCAAGATGATCCAGGAAGCGTTGCGGTTGCGATGTCATGTCGGTCTCGGGATATGAAGCGCGATCGGACACGCGCTCGCGGCTTGCGGCGGCCCGAAAGCGGGCCGTGTTCGCACACTGAAGGCCGCGCCCCGATCGCCTCATGCCTGCGGCCGGTTCAATATGCGCTCATAGTGAAGAAGGTCGCCCGGTGAAAAGCAGCAGGCGCTTACCATCAACCGCCATAGCATTGCGCGTAGGTAAAGTCGACCAGGCGCTTGTCCGAGGCATCCTGGGGCGTGGACGGCTCTACTTGGAAATGACCGAACATATCGTCGTTGCAGATCCTCACGTCCTTGCGCTGCGTGCCTTCCTGCAATACGCAGGAACCGCCAAAACTGTGATTACTTCCGGCGACGCCAACCGGCAGATCAATCAGCCGGCTACAACCGATGATTCGGCCGTTTTGCTTCTGCTGCTCCAGCGATTGGTTGAACGATTCCACGCGGGAGTTGGGATCACGAATCGGCACAACATTGACGCATTCGCCACTGGCGGTTTGGTTGCCCGGCAGCTTGCAGTCCGAGTACACCTCGCCATTGGCAATACGTTTCTCATTACGCGCCAGCAGGGCGATGCGGCTTGTGTATGCTTGCCGCAGGCAGGCGCTGTCTTGACAAATGCCACGCGCGTATTTGATCCAGTTGCGCTGTTCTTCAGCCAACGCTTTCTTGCCATAGGCATCGGTTGCGGCTAGTGCTGCCTTATAGGCCCCCTGCAATTTGCCATCCAGCGCGGAGGTCTCGGCATCGCTACAGATCAACTTTTCCGTCGTGCTCGCGGCCTTGTTGCAATCAAAACTGGCGGCTTGGGCGTAGGTCCCCAGCATTGCGAGGCCCAACGTAAAGAGAAGCTTCATCGCAGGTGTATACCGTGTCTTCAGTACGTAAGCGGGTGGGCGTCTTGAATGCGGCTGGGTCATGATCCTATCTTCTCAAGTTGTATGTCGATGATGTCTTTCGTACAGCACAACACATGCTAGCAAGTCTCTCTTCAGTGGATATATACCCTATTGATCAAGGCACGGCCTGCCAATGAACGGGCTTTCAATCCACACGCCGCCTCAACCTACACTCGTCCACGTGCCAACTTCAGTGAACCGAATCTCAAGTCGAACGAAATTCGACACTCTCCGCCCCAAGCAATGAGGAATTCGCGGCGTTGACGATGGCGTCCACGCGAAGCTTCGTGATATCCGATTGAATTGCGCGCAGGCTGGCGGGCATGTATTGGCTCCTTGGGCGTGAGAGAACTTCTTGCGCAGACTCTCGCCCCCCGGACCCTTCAGCTCAATCCGCCAAAAAAAGGGACGCACCACAAGGCGCATTGCCGCCCGCCCCATATGTAACAGCCACCGCTCTCCCCCTTGAACCCCGGAACATCATCCCTATAATTAGCACTCGACTCCGGTGAGTGCTAACAGTCCTCCCGGGCCCAACCGATCATTCACTTTCTTCTTTAGTAACAGGAGTTCCTCATGGCCTTGCGTCCCCTGGGCGATCGCGTGATCGTCAAACGCCTCGAAAACGAGCGCAAGACTGCGTCGGGCATCGTCATCCCCGACAGCGCCGCTGAAAAGCCCGACCAGGGTGAAGTCGTGGCCGTCGGCCCCGGCAAGAAGACCGAAGACGGCAAGATCCTGCCGGTCGACCTGAAGGCTGGCGACAAGGTTCTGTTCGGCAAGTACGCCGGCCAGGCCGTCAAGGTCGATGGCGAAGAGCTGCTCGTCATCCGCGAGGACGAAATCCTCGCCGTGGTCCAGTAAACCCTGCCTCAAACGAATTTTCGAAGGAAGCTAACAAATGGCTGCCAAGCAAGTACTGTTCGGTGACGACGCCCGCGTGCGCATCGTCCGTGGCGTGAATGTCCTCGCCAACGCCGTCAAGACCACCCTGGGCCCCAAGGGTCGCAACGTCGTGCTGGAGCGCTCGTTCGGCGCCCCGACCGTGACCAAGGACGGCGTCTCCGTCGCCAAGGAAATCGAACTGAAGGACAAGTTCGAGAACATCGGCGCCCAGCTGGTCAAGGACGTCGCCTCCAAGACCTCCGACAACGCCGGTGACGGCACCACCACCGCCACCGTGCTGGCCCAGGCCATCGTTCAGGAAGGCCTGAAGTACGTTGCCGCCGGTTTCAACCCGATCGACCTGAAGCGCGGCATCGACAAGGCTGTCGCCGCCGCCGTCGCCGAACTGAAGAAGCAATCCAAGCCGGTCACGACCAGCAAGGAAATCGCCCAGGTCGGCTCGATCTCGGCCAACAGCGATTCCTCGATCGGCCAGATCATCGCTGACGCGATGGACAAGGTCGGCAAGGAAGGCGTCATCACCGTCGAAGACGGCAAGTCGCTGGAAAACGAGCTGGACGTCGTCGAAGGCATGCAATTCGACCGCGGCTACCTGTCGCCCTACTTCATCAACAGCCCGGAAAAGCAAGTCGCCGCGCTGGAAGATCCGTTCGTCCTGATCTTCGACAAGAAGATCAGCAACATCCGTGACCTGCTGCCGGTGCTGGAACAAGTCGCCAAGTCGAGCCGTCCGCTGCTGATCATCGCCGAAGACGTCGAGGGCGAAGCCCTGGCGACCCTGGTGGTCAACAACATCCGTGGCATCCTGAAGACCACCGCCGTCAAGGCGCCTGGCTTCGGCGACCGCCGCAAGGCCATGCTGGAAGACATCGCCATCCTGACGGGCGGCACGGTGATCTCCGAAGAAACCGGCATGTCGCTGGAAAAGGCCACCCTGGCCGAGCTGGGTCAAGCCAAGCGCATCGAAGTGGGCAAGGAAAACACCACGATCATCGACGGCGCTGGCGACAGCAAGTCGATCGAAGCGCGCGTCAAGCAGATCCGCATCCAGATCGAAGAAGCCACTTCCGACTACGACCGTGAAAAGCTGCAAGAACGCGTGGCCAAGCTGGCCGGCGGCGTTGCCGTGATTCGCGTTGGCGCTGCCACCGAAGTCGAAATGAAGGAAAAGAAGGCTCGCGTCGAAGACGCCCTGCACGCCACGCGCGCTGCGGTGGAAGAAGGCGTTGTGGCCGGCGGCGGCGTGGCCCTGCTGCGTGCCAAGCAAGCCATCACCGACCTGAAGGGCGACACGCCTGACCAGAACGCCGGCATCAAGCTGATCCTGCGCGCTGTCGAAGAGCCGCTGCGCACCATCGTCACCAACGCCGGCGAAGAAGCCAGCGTCGTGGTCAACACCGTGCTGCAAGGCAAGGGCAACTACGGCTACAACGCCGCGACCGGCGAGTACACCGACCTGGTCGAGCAAGGCGTGCTGGATCCCACCAAGGTGACCCGCACCGCCCTGCAGAACGCCGCCTCCGTCGCCAGCCTGCTGCTGACCGCCGAAGCCGCCGTTGTGGAACTGGCCGAAGACAAGCCCGCTGCCCCGGCCATGCCCGGCGGCATGGGTGGCATGGGCGGCATGGACTTCTAAGTCCCGCTTCCCCTGCATGGCCTCCCCGGCTTCGGCCGGGGCACGCAGTACCCCGAAAGACCCCCGGACCTTCGCCCCGGGGGTTTTTCTTTTTGCGGACCTGGCCGTCGCGCCAAGCCCCGGAACGTTTGCCAACAAGTTCATGGTTTCGCGCCGGCGCATGCGTCCCTACAATGAAGGCTTCCCAGCCCGAGCCCAGACCCATGCGCCTACCCAACAGCCTGCGTGTCCTGCGTCCGTCGGAGATCGGCGGGCTGCTGATGGATTCCGCCAACCAGTGGTCGACCCACCGCGCCTCCAGCAAGGGCGCGGCGCTGGCGTTGTACATGGTGTTTTCGCTGGCGCCCATGCTGATCCTGGTCATCGCCGTGGCCGGCGCCTTCTTCGGCGAGGACGCGGTGCGCTCGGAGCTGTTCTCGTCGCTGCGCGACCTGACCGGCGAGCGCGGCGCCGAGGTGATCCAGACGGTGCTGGCCAGCGCCCATGAATCCGGCGGCGGCTGGATCGCGGCGCTGATCTCGATCTTCGTGCTGATCTTCAGCGCCACCACGGCCTTCGCCGAACTGAAGGCCAGCCTCGATGACCTGTGGGAAGTATCCGGCAACCAGAAAGGCGGGATCCACGGCATGGTCCGCAGCCGGGTGCTGTCGTTCGGCCTGGTGCTGGTGCTGGCGTTGTTCCTGTTGATTTCGCTGACCGTGAACGCGGCGCTGGGGGCCGCGCGCAAGTACTACGGCGACCTGTGGGCCGCGTCGGCGGTGGCCACGGTGGCCGACTGGCTTTCCAGCCTGTTTTCGTTTTCGGTGGTGGTGGCGCTGTTCGCGGTGATCTTCAAGCTGCTGCCGAGCGCGCGGATTTCGTGGCGCGACGTGATTCCCGGCGCCATCGTCACGGCGGCGCTGTTCCTGGTGGGCAAGTGGGGGATCGGCGTGTACCTGAGCCGGGGCGCGGCGGTGTCGGCCTACGGCGCGGCCGGGTCGCTGATCGCGCTGCTGCTGTGGATCTATTATTCGGCGCAGATCTTCTTTTTCGGCGCGGTGTTCACGCGGCAGTTCGCGCTGCGCTTCGGGCGCGAGGCCAATGGCAAGGACGCGACGGCGGCATCCGCCCCGACGTCTGCGGCAGGGCCTCCGCCTTCGGACGCGCCCTGAGGCCGCATCCGGCCATTTCACGGCCTCACGGCCTGCCTTGCGCCGGCAAGCCTGGAAGCGGCGGCGCCCGGTAGCCCACTACGCCGCGGGCGACTCCAACCCCGCCATCAGGCGCAGGCATCGCAGGAACACCGGCCGCAGTTCCTCCGGAATCGGCGCCAGCACCTGGGCCTCCACCTCGGCATCACGCGGCAACACCCGCGCCAGCAGCGCCATGCCCTCGTCGGATATCTCCAGCGCGTAGGCGCGGCCATCCTCGGCCGAGCGCGTGCGTCGCACATAGCCCTTGGCGGTCATGCGGGCGATCATCTCGGCGAAGGAATTGCGGTCCAGCGCGATCAGTTCGGCGATGCGGTTCTGGGTCGCGCCCGGGTTCTGGTAGACCGTGATCAGCAGGGCCTTCTGGCGTGGCGTCAAGTCCTCGTCGGGAAAGGCCTGCGCGAACAGCGCCTCGGCGCGGAAGTGGGCGCGGCGCAGCAGGTGCGAGGCCACCTGGGTCAGGTCGAATTCCCGCAAGGCGCGGGGCGGGGCCGGACGAGAGGTCGAACGGGAAACGGTCATGGGGCTTTCCATGGAAAGGGCCTGGCGATTGTAGGCCGCAGCGGTCAGTACCCGGCGGGTCCGGCACGGCGGCTGGCCGGCTCCGGGCAGCCCCTGGCGCCGACGCCGCCATCCTGGGCAAAACCCTGCATTGACTTCGCTCCAGGCGCTGCCTAATATCGCCACAATAGTACGTATACGTATTTTATCGCCGCCCCCAGGCGAGATCCTTCCCGGAATCCCGATCATGACGATCCGCCAGCTGCGCAACTATATCGACGGCCGCTTCGAAGACGGCGCGTCCACGTTCGACAAACACAGTCCGGTGGATCACACGCTGATCGCCCAGGCCCACGAAGCCAGCCGCGAGCAGGTCGACCGCGCCGTCGCCGCCGCGCATCGCGCCCTGCCGGCCTGGGCCGCGCTGCCGGTGGCCAGGCGCACCGACCACCTGCTGGCGCTGGCCGACGGCATCGACCGCCGCTTCGACGATTTCCTGCAGGCCGAGATCGGCGACACCGGCAAGCCGGTCTCCTGGGCCAGCCAGATCGACATTCCGCGCGGCGCCGCCAATTTCCGCGCCTTCGCCGAACTGGCGCGCACGCTGGACATGGAAAGCTACATGACCGACACGCCCGACGGCCGGCAGGCGCTGAACTATGCCTACCGCAAGCCGCTGGGCGTGGTTGGCGTGATCTCGCCGTGGAACCTGCCGCTGCTGCTGCTGACCTGGAAAGTGGCGCCGGCGCTGGCCTTCGGCAACACCGTCATCATGAAGCCGTCGGAAGTCACGCCCTCCACCGCCACGCTGCTGGCCGAGGTCGCGCACGAGACCGGGCTGCCGCCCGGCGTGCTGAACCTGACCCACGGCTTCGGGCCCGGGTCCGCGGGCGAATTCATCACCACGCATCCGGACATCGACGGCATCACTTTCACCGGCGAGTCGGCCACCGGCGCGGCCATCATGCGCGCCGTGGCGCCGGGCGTGAAACCGGTGTCATTCGAGCTGGGCGGCAAGAACGCGGCGCTGGTGTTCGCCGATGCCGATTTCGAGGCGGCGGTCGACGGCACCGCGCGCTCGGTGTTCGCCAACTGCGGCCAGGTCTGCCTGTGCACCGAACGCGTGTACGTGCAACGCCCGATCTACGAACGCTTCGTCGCCGCGCTGGCCGAGCGCGCGCGGGCGTTGCGCATCGGCTGGCCCGACGACGCGGACACCGGCATGGGGCCGCTGGTGTCGCGCGAGCACCGCGACAAGGTGCTGTCGTACTTTGCGCTGGCGCGCGAGGAAGGCGCCACCGTGGTCACCGGCGGCGGCGTGCCGGTGTTCGGCGATGCGCGCGACGCCGGCGCCTACGTGCAGCCGACCATCTGGACCGGCCTGCCCGAGAGCGCGCGCTGCATCAAGGAAGAAGTGTTCGGTCCGGTCTGCCACGTGGCGCCGTTCGACACCGAGGAGGAGGCCATCCGCCTGGCCAACGACACCCGCTACGGCCTGGCCGCCGCCGTCTGGACCCAGGACCTGACCCGCGGCCACCGCGTCGCGCAGGCCATGAAGGTCGGCCTGGCGTGGGTCAATTGCTGGTTCCTGCGCGACCTGCGCACGCCGTTCGGCGGCAGCGGCCTGTCGGGCATCGGCCGCGAGGGCGGCCGCCATTCGCTGCATTTCTATACCGAGCCCACCAACGTCTGCATCAAGCTGTGATGCACAACGCCTCCAAGGACACGCCATGACCCAATCTTCCACCCGCGCCAGCGTCGTCGCCGGCAAGGCCACCCCGCGCGGCAAGTATCCCCACATCAAGCGCGCCGGCGACTTCCTGTTCGTCTCCGGCACCAGCTCGCGCCTGCCCGACAACCGCATCGCTGGCGCCGAGGTCGACGCGATGGGCACCGCCACGCTCGACATCCGCGTGCAGACGCGCGCGGTGATCGAGAACATCCGCGACATCCTGGCCAGCGCCGGCGCCGGCCTGGCGGACGTGGTCGAGATCAGTACTTTCCTGGTCAACATGAACGACTTCGGTGGCTACAATCAGGTCTACGGCGAGTTCTTCGACGCCGATGGACCGGCACGCACCACGGTGGCGGTGCATCAGTTGCCGCACCCGCAATTGCTGATTGAGATCAAGGCGGTGGCGTACAAGCCGCAGGCGCGCTGAGCGGCGCGCGCGGCCATGGCGCCCGACCGCCTTGCGGCTTTTCCTTCGGAACAGGATCGCCGCCCCGGCCGTCGCGCCGGGACGGCCGCGCGCATGTCGAACTTCCGCATCACGCCCAACGCGCTCAGCCACAAACTGAAGCTGCACCAGCTGCAGATCTTCGAGCGCGTGCTGGCGCGCCGCTCGCTGTCGCGCGCCGCCAGCGAAATGCACCTGACCCAGCCCACCGTCACCAAGGCCATCCACGACCTGGAGGCCTTCTTCGGCGCGACGCTGTTCGAGCGCTCCAACCGCGGCGTCACGCCGACCGAGCTGGCGCTGGTGCTGGGCCGCCGCGTGCACGCCATGATGGCCGAGATCCGCTACATGGCCGACGACATCGACGCGGTGCTGGGCGGCGCCAGTGGCCACGTGGTGGTGGGCACGCTGATCGCGGCCTCGGCCAAGCTGCTGCCCGAGGCCATCGCGCGGCTGATGACGGAGCACCCCGGCATCCAGGTCACCGTGCGCGAGGGCCCATCGGCGCAGTTGCTGCCGGCGCTGGCCACGGGCGACGTCGACATCGTGGTGGGCCGGCTGCCGGGCGCCGACATGGCATCGATCTCGGGCGTGGCCGTCGATCACCACCAGCTGTACCGCGAAGACCTGTGCCTGGTGGCCGGCGCGCGCCATCCGCTCGCGGGCGCCGCGCGCGTGACGCTGGCCGAGCTGGCCGACCACATCTGGATCCTGCCCGCGCCCACCTCGCCGCTGCGCGCCTCGATCGAGCGCAGCTTCTTCGATGCCGGCGTGCGGCTGCCCACGCGCCACGTCGAATCGCTGTCGCTGCTGACCAATATCGGCATCCTGATGCACAGCGATGCGCTGGCGCTGATGCCCTACGACGCCGCGGCCCAGTTCCTGGCCATGGGCGTGCTGACGCGCCTGCCCACCGACGCCTTCGGCGCGTTCGGCGACGTCGGCTATTCGATCCGCGCCGACCGGCCGCTGACGCCGGCCTGCCTGCGGCTGGTCGACTACCTGAAACAGATCGCCGCGCAGCGCCCCGCCAGCGCTTGAGCGCCGGCCACCGCATCCGGGATATCCCGTTCAGGGAAACCCCGCGATAGATACCCCGCATATCCAACCGCGCAATTTCTATTGTGCCGCGCGCCCCTCCCCCGCCTAGACTTGCCTTCAGCGAAGTCCGCACGAGCCTTTCGGAGACCGTCATGCCCGCCTATGGCCCGCCCCTGAATTTCCAGCGCTGGATCCAGGACCACGCCCACCTGCTGCAACCGCCGGTGGGCAACCAGCAGATCTGGCAGGACGCCGATTTCATCGTCACCGTGGTCGGCGGCCCCAACCTGCGCACCGATTACCACGACGATCCGCTGGAAGAGTTCTTCTACCAGGTGCGCGGCAACGCCTGGCTGTCGCTGTGGATCGACGGCAAGCCCGAACGGGTCGACCTGAAGGAAGGCGACATCTTTCTGTTGCCGCCGCATGTGCGCCATTCGCCGCAACGCCCCGAGACCGGCAGCGCCTGTCTGGTGATCGAGCGCCAGCGCCCGCAGGGGCTGCTGGACGGCTTCGAATGGTATTGCCCGCATTGCGGCCACCTGGTGCACCGCGTCGAGGTGCAGCTCAAAAGCATCGTGACCGACCTGCCGCCGCTGTTCCAGGCCTTCTATGCCAGCGAGGAAAAGCGCACCTGCCCCGGCTGCGGCGCGCTCCACCCCGGCAAGGCGCAAGCCTCCGCCGCGCAGCCGTCGCCCGCCTAACGCCCCCCAACCCGCCGCAACTTTCTTTCCATGACCTTGAAAATCGATATGCACGCGCACTTCTTCCCGCCCATCACGCGGCAGGAAGCGGCGGCGCTGGACCCGGTGGACGCGCCCTGGCTGCGGCGCGACGGCGATGGCTCGACCGGCCAGATCATGGCCGGCGACCGCCCCTTCCGCCCGGTCGACGCCACGTTGTGGGACCCGGCCTTGCGCGTCGAACAGATGGACCGCCACGGCGTCGACCTGCAGATCCTGTGCGCCACGCCGGTGATGTTCGGCTACACCTATCCCGCGCAGGCCGCGGCCGACTGGGCCGCGCGCATGAACGACCTGGCGCTGGAGCACTGCGCCTTCGCGCCCGGCCGCCTCAAGGCGCTGGCGCAGGTGCCGCTGCAGGACCTGGAGCTGGCCTGCCGCGAGGCCTCGCGCGCCCGCGCCGCCGGCCACCTGGGCGTGCAGATCGGCAACCACGTCGGCCCGCGCGACCTGGATGACGACACACTGGTACGGTTCCTGGTGCATTGCGCCAACGACGGCATCCCGGTGCTGGTGCACCCCTGGGACATGATGACCGACGGCCGCATGAAGCGCTGGATGCTGCCGTGGCTGGTCGCCATGCCCGCCGAAACCCAGCTGGGCATCCTGTCGCTGATCCTGTCCGGCGCGTTCGAGCGCATCCCCCGCAGCCTGAAGCTGTGCTTCGCCCACGGCGGCGGCAGCTTCGCCTTCCTGCTGGGACGCGTGGACAACGCCTGGCGCCACCGCGACATCGTGCGCCAAGACTGTCCGCAACTGCCCTCGTCGTACACCGACCGCTTCTACGTCGACAGCGCCGTGTTCGATCCGCGCTCGCTGCGGCTGTTGATCGACGTGATGGGCGAGGACCGCGTGCTGCTGGGCTCCGATTATCCGTACCCGCTGGGCGAACAGGAGGTCGGCCGGCTGGTGTCGAATTCCGACCTGCTGCCCGCGGTGCAGCACAAGATCCTGGCGGCCAACACGCAGACGTTCTTCGGGCTGGATCGCTGAGCCGCCCGCCAACCATGA
>NZ_QHHO01000040.1:267994-299753 GCF_003184165.1 Achromobacter sp. RW408 | reverse complement strand
GCGGAATGCATGAAAGATAACCCACAGGAACACGTAGCCAGCCACCGCGCCCACCACCGCCATCGACAACGGCGTGAACGCGTCGAACAGATTCACCAGCAGCCCGGCCCAGGCCAGCGGCAGGGTGATCGCGTCGGGCAGCAGGGTCGTCTCCAGGTCTATCCAGGCCAGCGCCACCAGCGCCGCCGACAAGCCCATGGCGCACAGCGCGATCGGCGTGGCGCCGAAGCGCCAGGCGCAGGCGGCGAACAGGATGCAGGTCATCGACTCGATGGCCGGATAGCGCCAGCCGATCGGCGCGTGGCAGGCGGCGCAACGGCCCCGCAGCGCCAGCCAGCCCAGCAGCGGCAGGCGCCGCCAACCGGTGACCGGCGCCTGGCAGGCGGGGCAGTGGGCCGCCGGCGCCAGCAGGCCGTAAGCGGCGGCGGACCGCGGCTTGCCGGCCGCCTCCTGGCATTGCGCCTGCCACTCGTGCTCCATCATGCGCGGCAGACGATGGGTCAGGCGCGTCAGCCAGCCACCCGCGAACAGGCCGGCCAGCGCGGCCAGCGCGACGAACGGCGCCAGCGGCACGGGAAAGACGTGCCACAAGGTCGTCATCGGCGGTCCCTCGGCGGCCGTTGTCCGGCCTCGACGCCGGGGCGGCGGGCATGAGGCCCGGGGCCGTGTCGTAATTTGTGCATAAAGTGCCGGCAACGCCTTTCTGGGTGAGGGGGGATCGTATCGAATCTTCGCATAAGTGCGTAAAATCGGAGACAGACTCAACTTACGGATCAGCTGCCATGGCCGCGCGCGTCGAAATCCTTACCCGCCCCCGCAAACTCAGCATCATGGGGCTGCTGCTAGCGGGCACGGCGCTGGGGGCCGCGGGGTGTGCCCAGCAGCGCACCGAAGGCTATTACGATCCTCCCGTCGAAAGCACGGTCACGGACGCCCAGTACCAGGGGTCCGGCGCCGGCTACCGCACGGTGCTGCGGGCGCCGTCGCAGGTGCAGATCGCGCTCAAGCCCGACCAGAAAAAGACGCCGAGCCAGGCGGCCGCCGCGGCCCAGGGCGCCGCCACCACCGAAGACGGCCAGGCCGTGCCGGAAGGCGCCGACAGCGGCTCGGGTTCCTCCGGCGCGGCGCCGGCCCCCGTGGCGCCGGCCTCTGCCCAGAGCGCCGCGGCCAACAGCCTGGTGCCGCAACCGCAGACCTACATGGGCACCCTGCCGTGTTTCTCCCCCGCCATGCAGTGCACGGCGCAGCGCGTCACGCTGACGCTGGCACCCAATGGCCGCTGGCGCGGTCGCACGGCCTACCTGGAAAACGACCCCAAGAAGGCCGCGCCGGTGGTCGAGCAAGGTTGCTGGGACGCCACCGACGAACGCCCGCCCCGCGTCATCCTGCTCGACGGCCAGGGCAACGTGCGGGTCGAATTCGTCGTCGCCGCCAATAACGTGCTGCGCGTGCGCTCCGTCGCCGGCCAGACGCCGAACCTGAACTACAACCTGACCCGCCAGCCGGACCTCGATCCCATCGACGAGCTGGCCAAGGCCAAGGCGCCCCAGTGCCCCTGAACCCGGCCGGGCGGATCCGCCCGGCCTGAATCGAAGACCTGCCACCACAGGGCCCGCCGGACACGCCGTCCCCCGGGCCCTGTGCTTTTCGGTTGGCAGGAACGCCGCGCGCATGCTCCAGTCGAATGTAAGCGCCTACTTACTCCAAAACCCTTTGTTTATGAGATTCGCCGAGCAATCGGAGATGATCACATCGATCGGCGTGGCCGCCACCGCGTAGCCCGCGCCGGTTCGCGCCGGCTCCGCCGACGCCGCCGGCCCGGCCGGCGCCTGCCCCTCGCCCGGCGCGCCGCAGCCCGCCACCGGGGACAGGCCCTGCCGCGCGTAGGCGCACAGGCGGCACGCCAGCTGCATGGCGTTGCGCACCCCCAGCTTGGCGAAGATGCGGGCGCGATGCGCTTCGACGGTGCGCAATGAAATGGCCAGGTCGATCGCGATGACCTTGTTGGGCTCCCCCGCCGCGACGTAGGCGACGATCTCGCGCTCACGCGGCGTCAGGGTGGCCAGGATGACAGGGAGATCGGGATGGGGGACGGGCATGGGACTCTATGTTCTGCAATGAAGACTTGCAGAGAGTCTGCCGTGCCGAGGCGGGCGGCGTAAGCTGGCAATTTTGCCAGGGGGCCGGGCGCAGCCGGGCCAGCGACACGGCGCGGCCTCAGGCCGTGTAGGACAGCTCCAGGTTGTCGATCAGGCGCGTCGCGCCCAGCTTGGCGGCGGCCAGCACCACCACCGGCTCGCCGGCCTGCAGGTCGGCGGCTTCCGGGCGCTTGAGGTCGCGCTGGCGGCGCAGGGCGATGTAATCCACCTTCCAGCCGCGATCGGCCAGGTGCCGGGCGGCATCGCGCTCCAGCGCGATGGCGTCGCGCTCGCCGGCCGCCAGGCGCTGGCCCACGTTCCGCAGCGCGGCATAGAGAGCCGGGGCCTCGGCGCGCTCGGCGTCGCTCAGGTAGCGGTTGCGCGAGGACAGCGCCAGGCCGTCGTCGGCACGCACGGTCTCGTGCGCCAGCACTTCCACCGGCAGCTGGAACTGGCGGCACATGTTGCGCACCACCATCAGCTGCTGGTAGTCCTTCTTGCCGAACACCGCCACCTTGGGCTGGACACAGGAGAACAGCTTGAGCACCACGGTGCTGACGCCGGCGAAGAAGCCGGGGCGGAACTCGCCTTCGAGGATGTCTCCCAGGTCGTCCGGCGGCTGCACGCGGTAATTCTGCGGCTCGGGGTACATCTCGCGTTCGTTGGGCGCGAACAGCACGTAGACGTCGCGCTCGCGCTCGAGCTTCTCGATGTCGGCGGCCAGGGTGCGCGGGTATTGGTCGAAATCCTCGTTCGGCCCGAACTGCAGGCGGTTCACGAAGATGCTGGCGACCACCGGATCGCCGTGCTGGCGCGCCAGCTTCATCAGCGCCAGGTGGCCTTCGTGCAGGTTGCCCATGGTGGGCACGAACGAGACGCGGTTCTGGCCGCGCAGGTGATCGCGCAGTTCCTGGATGGTGTGGACGACTTTCAAGGGGAATCTCCGGGGTTGGGCGCACAGCCCGGGGGGAATCGGATCAGGCCGCGACCGCCGCGACGCTGGTGTAGGCCAGGCGCACGTAGATGGGCGCGTAGGGCTCGGCCTGGGTGATTTCCAGCAGCGACTCGCGCGCCAGTTCCAGCATGGCGATGAAGTGCACCACCACCACCGCGGCCGGCGCGCCTTCGCGCACCCGTTCCATGAACAGGTCGCCGAACTCCATGAAGCGCACGTCGTTCAGGCGCCGCAGGATATGCGTCATGTGATCGCGCACCGACAGCTGTTCGCGGGTGATGTGATGGTGCTGGTTGAGCTTTGCCCGCTTCATGATGTCGGCCCACGCGGCGCGCAGGTCGTCCACGCTGACGTCGGGCAGCATGCGCTCGACGCTCAGGTCGGCGACCGCGTGGCTGCTGACGAAGTCGCGGCCCAGCTGCGGCATGGCGTCGAGCTTCTGCGCGGCCAGCTTCATCTGTTCGTACTCGAGCAGGCGGCGCACCAGTTCGGCGCGCGGATCCTCGGGCTCTTCGCCGGTGTCGGTCTTCTTGACCGGCAGCAGCATGCGCGACTTGATCTCGATCAGCATGGCCGCCATCAGCAGGTATTCGGCGGCCAGTTCCAGGTTGTGGATGCGGATCTGCTCCACGTACGACAGGTACTGCCGGGTGACATCCGCCATGGGGATGTCCAGCACGTTGAAGTTCTGCTTGCGGATCAGGTACAGCAGCAGGTCCAGCGGCCCCTCGAAGGCCTCCAGGAACACCTCGAGCGCGTCCGGCGGGATGTACAGGTCCGTCGGCATCTGGAACAGCGGCTCGCCGTACAGGCGCGCGAAGGCGACGCTGTCAACGGTATCGGGCGTGCTGTCGACGGGCGGTTCCACTAGCGCGGCCAGGGCGTCGCCCGGGACGGAGGGGTTGTGGGCCATGGCTGCCGCAACGGTATCAGTCGGCCTGATACACGTACGGCTTTTGCGGCACGCGGGCCGCGCGGAAGCCTTCCAGCAGTTCCGCGTCCTGCGGCTTGTCCCAGAGACGGGCGCGGCCTTCACGCTGGCGCTCTTCGGTGCCAGGATGCGACTGCTTGTAGTCTTTCAGGAACTTGGTGATCTCGGATTCGTAGTTGGTCGCCATGGCACCAATTTCAGTGGGTTTCGGATGCCGCCAGTTTACTGCACCCGGGGCCGAGACCCGGCGTTACAATCTTCCAGGTCCCTCCGCCCTCCTCCGCCATGTCCGCAGAATCAGCAGCCGCAGCCAATCCCGCTCCTCCCTCGACCCCGGACGCGGCACGCGCGGCGCGCATGATTCCCTTCATCGTCGGCTGCGCGCTGTTCATGCAGATGCTGGACGCGACCGTGGTGGCGACCGCCCTGCCGGCCATGGCCCGGGCCCTGGGATCAACCCCGGTGCGGCTGAACGTGGCCATCACCTCCTACCTGCTGTCGGTGGCCGTGTTCGTGCCCGTCAGCGGCTGGGCCGCCGACCGCTACGGCGCGCGCCGCGTCTTCATCGCCGCCATCGGCCTGTTCACACTCAGTTCCGTGGCCTGCGCCCTGTCGCAGGACCTGCCGCAACTGGTCATCTCCCGCGTGGTGCAGGGCATGGCCGGGGCCATGATGGTGCCGGTGGGCCGCATCATCCTGCTGCGCACCGTGCCCAAGCAGGACCTGCTCAAAGCCATGTCGTTCCTGTCGATCCCGGCGCTGCTGGGGCCGGTGATCGGGCCGCCGCTGGGCGGTTTCATGGTCACCTACATGTCGTGGCACTGGATCTTCCTGATCAACATCCCCATCGGCGTGCTCGGCATCGCGCTGGTGCTGCGCTACGTGGCCGAGATCAAGGAAGAATCGGCGCCGCGCCTGGACTGGCTCGGCTTCCTGCTCAGCGCCGTGTGCCTGGCGACCCTGGTCAGCGGCTTCGAGGCCATCGGCCGCGACGTGATGCCGCTGCCGCTGCTGCTGGGCCTGATCGCGGTCGGCATCGCCTGCGGCCTGCTCTATGGCTGGCACGCGCGCCGCACCGAGCATCCCATCATCGACCTGGCGCTGATGCGCATCCCGACCTTCGCCATCTCGACGCTGGGCGGCAACCTGTGCCGCTTCGCGGTCGGCGCCACGCCCTTCCTGCTGGCCATGCTGCTGCAGGTGGGCTTCGGCCTGTCGCCGTTCTCGGCCGGCCTGATCACCTTCGCCAGCGCCGCCGGCGCGCTGCTGATGAAATTCGTCGCCACGCCCATCGTCAGGCATTTCGGCTTTCGCCGCGTGCTGACGGTGAACGCGGTGCTGACCGGCGCCTTCATCGTGGTCTGCGCCACGTTCACGCCGTCCACCCCGGTCTGGCTGATGATCGCCATCCTGCTGATCGGCGGCTTCTTCCGCTCGCTGCAGTTCACCGGCGTAAATACGCTAACCTATGCCGACATACCCCCGGCCAGGATGAGCCGCGCCAGCAGCTTCGCCGCCATGGCGCAGCAACTGGGCATCAGCCTGGGCGTGGGCGTGGCCGCGGTGACCCTGAACATCAGCATGACCCTGCGCGGGGCCGAAACGCTGGCGGTCGGCGACGTGATCGCCGGCTTCATCGTCATCGGCCTGATGTGCGCGGCTTCGGTCTTCTCCTTTAGACGCCTCGACCCGCTGGCCGGGGCACACCTGAACGGCGCCAAGAACAGTGACGACGAATGAATTTATCCTGGCCCTGGACCAGGGCACGACCAGCTCCCGCGCCATCGTGTTCGATCGCGACGGCGTGGTGCGCGGCATCGGCCAACGTGAATTCCGCCAGCACTACCCGCGGCCGGGCTGGGTCGAGCACGACCCCGGCGAAATCTGGCACAGCCAGCTGGACGTGGCGCGCGAGGCCTTGCGCAACGCCGCCGCCAGCGCCGCCGACGTAGCCGCCATCGGCATCACCAACCAGCGCGAAACCACCCTGATCTGGGAGCGCGCCAGCGGCCGCCCGCTGGCCCGCGCCATCGTCTGGCAGGACCGCCGCACCGCGCCCATGTGCGACCAGTTGCGCCAGGACGGCCATGCCGACTTCCTGCAATCGCGCACCGGGCTGGTGCTGGACGCCTATTTCTCGGGCACCAAGCTGGCCTGGCTGCTGGATCACGTGCCCGGCGCGCGCCAGAAGGCCGAGCGCGGCGAACTGGCCTTCGGCACCGTCGACACCTGGCTGATCTGGCAGTTGACCGGCGGCGCGGTGCACAGCACCGACCCCAGCAACGCCTCGCGCACCATGCTGTTCGACCTGCATACGCAGGACTGGAACGACGAGATCCTGGCGCTGCTGAACATCCCGCGCAGCGTGCTGCCATCCATCGCGCCCAGCAGCGCGGTGGTGGGCGAAGCCCTGCCCGAATGGCTGGGCGGCTCCATTCCCATCGCCGGCGTGGCCGGCGACCAGCAGGCCGCCACCTTCGGCCAGGCCTGCTTCAAGCCGGGCATGGCCAAGAACACCTACGGCACCGGCTGCTTCATGCTGATGAACGTGGGCGACAAGCCGGTGCAGTCGCACAACCACCTGCTGTCGACCGTCGGCTGGGGCTTGCCGGCGCAGGGCCAGCCAGGCTGGCGTCCGGCCTACATGCTGGAAGGCGGCGTGTTCGTCGCCGGCGCCGCGGTGCAATGGCTGCGCGACGGCCTGGGCATCATCCAGCGTTCCGAGGAAATCGAATCGCTGGCCGCCAGCGTGGCCGACACCGACGACGTCTTCATGGTGCCGGCCTTCGCCGGCCTGGGCGCGCCGCACTGGGACCCCTACGCCCGCGGCACGTTGGTCGGCCTGACGCGCGGCACGACCCGCGCCCACATCGCCCGCGCCACGCTCGAATCCATCGCGCTGCAGAGCGCCGAACTGCTGACCTGCATGAACGGCGACAGCGGCATCGCGCTGACCGAGCTGCGGGTGGACGGCGGCGCCGCCCGCAACGACCTGCTGATGCAGATGCAGGCCGACCTGCTGGGCGTGCCGGTGGTGCGCCCGCGGGTGCCCGAATCGACCGCGCTGGGCGCGGCCGGCCTTGCCGGCCTGGCGGTCGGCTTCTGGTCGGGACAGGACGAGTTCGCCTCCAAGTGGCAGGCCGAGCGCACCTTCGAACCGGCCTGGCCGGACTCGGTGCGCGAGGCCCGCATGCGGCGCTGGCGCCAGGCGGTGGAGCTGTCCAAGGGCTGGTCCAACACCGCGAAGTGAACGGATGCCGCCCGGCCCCGGCGCGCCGCTGACACGCGCCGGCTGCCTGCGCGCGGATCGCCGCGAGGCATCGGCGGCCTCGGCCCCTCCCCCGCCACCCATCACGCGCACGCAGCCGACCGCTTACGGCCGCCGCGCCTGCGCCTGCATCACCCGCAGCGCCACGCGATAGCCGGCGAATACATAGAACGCATTGCTGTTCATCAGCAGCCACGCGCCCGCGCCGCCCAGCAGCGCGACCACCGGGCCGACCGCGCGCATGTCGCCCTGCGACCAGGCGATCAGGCCCAGCACGCCGGCAGAGGCCAACGCCAGCGCGGTGCGCTTGAGCAGCACCAGCCCCAGGCTGTAGCCGCCCATGAAGGCCACCACCCCGATCGCCAGCGCCAGGGCCGTGGCGGCGCAGGCCAGCACCAGCGCGAAGGCCGCCAGCGCCGGCCCGGCCGGGCGCAGCAGCAGGCTCAGCAGGCCGATGCCGACACCGATGCCGCCGACCATGGTCAGCACCGCCAGCGCCAGCGGCGACCACAGCCCCGGCGGGGTGGCGCGCGCATCCATCTCGGCGACGAAACGGTGCATGGCCGCGGACGCGTCCGGCGCGCCCGCCTCGTCGCGCAGCGCCGCCTCCAGCCGGCGGCATTGCGCGATCAGCGCATTCAGTCCGGGCCCGGATGGCGCCATCAGAGCCTCGTCACGCCCGGCGCGTGTTCCGCCACCGTGTTGCGCAGCGCGGCCATCGCCTCCTGCACGGCGGTCGGCCGGAACGCGTCCTCGCGCCAGTACATGGCCACCGAGCCGAAGCCCGACAGGCGCACCGGGATGATGCGCATCGCCTTCATCTGCGTGAAGCGCAGCGCGGCGCGATGCGAGGCCACGCCGATCATGTCGCTGTTGTTGATCAGGGTGAGGTTGATGGTGACCGAATTGGATTCGACGTGATCGGCCGGCGGCGCCTGGCCGGCCGCCGCCAGCGCGGCGTCGACCGCGTTGCGGATCGGCGTGCCCTTGGGCCACAGGATCCAGCGGTACGACAGCAGCTCGGGCCAGCCCGGCTGCTCCAGCGCGAACAGGGGATGGCGCGGCCGCGCCACCAGGTGGATCGGCTCCAGGTACAGGGCCTCGAAGCGGATGGCCGGATCATGATGCTCGGGCGCCGAGCGGCCCACCACGATGTCCAGGTCGCCCTGCGCCAGTTGCGCCAGCAGGCGGTCGGTGGTGCCCTCCACCAGCTTCACGCGGGCCTGCGGCATGCGTTCGAGCAGCTTCATCACCGCCAGCGGCACGGTGTCCGACGCCGACGCGCCGGACGCGCCGATCACCACCCGTCCGCCGCCGCCCTCGCGCAGCGCGGCCATGTCGGCGCTGGCGCGGTCCAGCTGCGCCTCGACCCGCTGCGCGTGCGCGATCAGCACGTCGCCATGCGGCGTGGGCCGCAGGCCGCGCGCATGGCGCTCGAACAGCGGCAGGCCGATGTCGTCCTCCAGATCCTTCAGCCATTTCGACAACCCCGGCTGGGTCGTGTTGAGCATCGCGGCCGAGTGGCTGATGTTGCGGGTCTGGGCCAGGCTGAGCAGCATTTTCAGGTTGCGCAGGCGCAACCGGTGAGTCCAGTCCATGGAGTCCCCTTTGGTCTCTTATCCATATAGTTATTGGTATGGATAATAAGATAATTTCATTTCAAAACACATAGCTCGTTACGCATAATCGTCTCCATATCAGGCCCCGCCGCGCCCGCCGCGTCGGGCCCACAGAAGCCGGCCCCGACGCCGGCCCCAGGAGACAGACATGCCCGACGGTCACCCCCCCGGCGCGGATCGCGCCGCCTATTACGCGCGCATCGCCCAGAAGCACATGGCCCCGCTGTGGGAGTCGCTGCACAACCTGGTGCCGCGCCAGCCCGCGCCGCGCTGCGTGCCAGCGATCTGGAAATACGACGAGGTGCGCGACGACGTGCTGGCTTCCGGCTCGCTCATCAGCGCCGAGGAAGCCGTGCGGCGCGTGCTGATCCTGGAGAACCCGGGCCTGCCCGGCCAGGCCAGCATCACGCAGAGCCTGTACGCCGGCCTGCAACTGATCCTGCCGGGCGAGATCGCGCCCAGCCACCGCCACACCCAGTCGGCCCTGCGTTTCATCGTCGAAGGCCGCGGCGCCTACACCGCCGTCAATGGCGAGCGCACCACCATGCATCCGGGCGACTTCATCATCACGCCGTCCTGGACCTGGCACGACCACGGCAACGCCGAGACCGTCGACGGCGGCGAACCGGTGGTCTGGCTGGATGGCCTGGACATCCCGCTGCTGCGCTTCCTGGACGCCGGCTTCGCCGAGAACTATCCGTCCGCCACCCAGCCGGTCACGCGTCCCGAAGGCGACAGCATGGCGCGCTACGGCCACAACATGGCGCCGGTGCGCCACCGCGCCACCAGCGGCACCTCGCCGATCTTCAACTATCCCTACGAGCGCAGCCGCGAGGCGCTGGACGCGCTCTACCGCCATGGCGAGCTGGACCCCTGGGACGGCGTCAAGCTGCGCTACCTGAACCCGGCCACGGGCGGCTACCCCATGCCCACCATGGCCACCTTCATGCAGCTGCTGCCGGCCGGCTTCCAGGGCAAGGTCTATCGCAGCACCGATTCCACCGTCTACAGCGTGGTAGAAGGCCGCGGCATCGCCCGCGTCGGCGACGCCGAATTCCATTTCGGCCCGCGCGACGTGTTCGTGGCGCCGTCGTGGCAGCCGGTGCAGCTGGCGGCGCTGGAAGACGCCACCCTGTTCAGCTATTCCGACCGCCCGGTGCAGGACGCGCTGGGCCTGTGGCGCGAAGAACGCACCGCCTGAAGCGGGCGGGCCGCGGCGCCCGCCCTCCCCCTTTCCGTTCCGCCTTCAAAGGTTGATTCATGTCTTACGTGTTTGCTCCCGCCGACCCCGTCGCCGTGCCCGTCGCCGGCAACCCGGATCGCTTCCCCGTGCGCCGCGTCTATTGCGTCGGCCGCAACTACGCCGCCCACGCCCGCGAGATGGGCTTCGATCCCGACCGCGAACCGCCCTTCTTCTTCTGCAAGCCGGCCGACGCCGTGGTGCCGGTGGCGCCGGACGCCACGCTGACGCTGCCCTATCCGTCCGAGACCGCCAACTTCCACTACGAAATCGAACTGGTGGCGGCCATCGGCAAGGGCGGCGCCAACATCGCGGTCGACGCCGCGCTGGAACACGTGTGGGGCTATGCCGTCGGCCTGGACATGACGCGCCGCGACCTGCAGATGAAGATGCGCGAAGCCGGCCGCCCGTGGGAACTGGGCAAGGCCTTCGACCAGAGCGCGCCGATCGGCCCGCTGGTGCCCGCCGCGCAGGCCGGCGACATCCACCGCGCCGGCATCTGGCTGCAGGTCAACGGCGCCGACAAGCAGCGCAGCGACATCGGCAAGCTGATCTGGTCGGTGGCCGAGACCATCGCCTACCTGTCGCGCTACTTCCGCCTGGAAGCCGGCGACCTGATCTACACCGGCACGCCCGAAGGCGTGGGCCCGGTGACGCGCGGCGACCGGATGGTCGGCGGCGTCGACGGCCTGGGCGCCCTCAGCGTGCAGATCGCCTGAGGACCGCCATCCATGCAACTGCACAGCTTCTTCAACAGCTCCACCTCGTACCGCGTGCGCATCGCGCTGGCGCTCAAGGGCCTGGCGGTCGACATCGTGCCGGTGAACCTGCGCAAACAGGAGCAGCGCGCCGCCGACTACGTGGCGCGGAACCCGTCTGCCGGCGTGCCGCTGCTGACGGAAGGCGATTTCCAGCTGTCGCAATCGCTCGCCATCATCGACTACCTGGACGCCACGCACCCCGAGCCGCGCCTGATCCCGGCCGCGCCGCGCGAACGCGCGCGGGTACTGGAACTGGCCAACGCCATCGCCTGCGACATCCACCCGGTCAACAACATGCGCATCCTGCGCTACCTGCAGGAAGAACTGGGCGCCACCGAGGCGCAGAAGAACGCCTGGTACCACCACTGGATCCGCGAAGGCCTGACCGCGGTCGAGGCGCTGCTGGCGCGCCATGGCGGCGGCGCCTATTGCTTCGGCGACGCGCCGACGCTGGCGGACTGCTGCGTGGTGCCGCAGGTGGCAAATGCCCAGCGCATGGGCTGCGACCTGTCGGCCTATCCGCGCCTGCTCGGCGTGTACGACCACTGCCTTGCGCAGCCGGCCTTCCAGCAGGCCGCGCCCGGCAACCAACCGGACTACATCAAGTGACCTCGCAAGCATCCCCGGGCCGGGAGCCCGACACCCAGGGCGCGCCGCTGCGCGAATACACCGATCCGGCCTACCGCCCGCTGTGCGCCAACCTGGCCGAAGTGCGCGCCAACATCGACCGCCTGGACGACGAGATCGTGCGCCTGATGGCCGAACGCGCCATGTACGTGAAGGATGCCGCGCGCTTCAAGCGCGACGCCTTCCAGGTCAGCGCGCCGGCGCGCCAGGCCGAGGTGTTCGAAAAAGTGCGGCGCCTGGCCGAGCGCCACAACCAGGGCTTCGAGAACCTGGACCAGGTGGTGGACGCGGCCTACCGCGCCATGGTGGCGGCCTTCATCGCCAACGAACAGACCTATTTCAACAATATGAAGATCGCGGGAGAAAAGCATGCATAAGTCCTCAACCCTGGCGCGGGCGCGCACCGTCGCGGCGCGCGCGCTGGCGCTGGGGCTGATCGCGCTGGCGCCGTTGGGCGCGGCGCGGGCCGCCGACGCCTGGCCGTCGCAGCCGCTCAAGGCGCTGGTGCCGTTCGGTCCGGGCTCCAGCCCCGACCAGGTGGCGCGCATCGTCGGCGAGAAGGCCGGCGCCATCCTCGGCCAGACCGTGGTGGTGGAGAACAAGCCGGGCGCCAGCGGCAACATCGGCACCTTCGCCATCGCCAACGCCAAGCCCGACGGCTACACCTTCGGCGTCTCGATCACCGGCCCGCTGGTGAACAACACGCTGCTGTTCGACAAGCTGCCCTACGCCCCCGCCACCGACCTGTCGCCGCTGACGCTGGCGGTGCACCAGCCGAACGTGTTGGTGGTGCCGGCCAACTCCGGCATCGACAACGTCGGCCAGTTGCTGGAAGCCCTCAAGAAGAACCCCGACAAGTACAACTTCCCCTCGCCCGGCGCCGGCACCGTTTCGCACCTGGCGGTGGAACTGCTGCTGCAGCGGATCGGCGCGCGCGCCACGCACGTGCCGTATCCGTCGTCGCCGGCCGCGCTGACCTCGCTGCTGTCGGGCGACACGCAGTTCGCCGCGCTGCCGCCGATCGCCGTCATGAGCATGGTCAAGGACGGCCGGCTGAAGGCGCTGGCCGTGACCTCGTCCAGGCGTTCCACGCTGCTGCCCGAGATCCCCACGCTGGCCGAAGTCGGCGTGCCCGGCATCGAGGGCTCGGCCTGGATCGGTTTCGTGATCTCGTCCAAGGTGCCCGCCGACATCCAGAAGAAGCTGTCGGACGCCTTGATCCAGGCGATCCGCGACCCCGAGGTGGTCAAGCGCCTGCAGGCACAGTTCATGGACCCGGTCGGCGGCACGCCGGCCGAGTTCCGCGCCTACATGGACGATGAGCTCAAGCGCTGGGAACCGCTGATCACCAAGCTCGGCATCAAGGGCCAGTAGGCCGGGCCGGCAGGACGGGCCAGCCGGCCCGGCATTTCGCAACACAGCACGCAGTCAAGCAGGACAAGCAAGGAGACAAGGCATGACCCTCACCGAACCCGCCCGCCAGGTGCCGCTCTACGGCGAATACGACGTCGTCGTGCTGGGCGGCGGCCCCGCCGGCATCCTGGCGGCCGCCAGCGCCGCCCGCAACGGCGCCAGCGTGCTGCTGGTGGAACGCTATGGCTTTCTCGGCGGCATGGGCACGGCGGCGGGCGTCTCCAACTTCTGCGGCCTGCACGCCAATGTGCGCGGCGCCATCCGCCAGGTGGTGCATGGCATGACCGATGAACTGCTGGACCGCATGCGCGCGCTGGACGGCCTGAACGACCCGCACCTGATCCTGGGCAAGATCCACGCCCAGGCCTACGACATCGCCGCCTTCAAGTGCGCGGCCGACGGCATGGTGCAGGACAGCGGCGCACAAATCCTGTTCCACGCATTGGCCACCGGCCTGGCGCGCGACGCCGCCGGCAATGTCGACGCACTGTTCCTGGAGACCAAGTCCGGCCGCTGCGCGGTGCGCGGCAAGGTCTTCATCGACTGCTCGGGCGACGCCGACATCGCGCAATGGGGCGGCCTGCCGTTCGAAAAGGGCGACGCGCAGGGCCACATGCTCTACCCCACGCTGATGTTCAAGGTCGGCAACGTCGATGGCGCCCGCGCCCAGGAGGCCTGGAAGACCATCCCGCGGCTGATGGACCAGGCCGCCGCCAGCGGCGAATTCACCTTCCCGCGGCGCGGCGCCATCGTGCGGCCGCAAAAGCATGACTACGAGTGGCGCGTCAACGTCACCCAGCTGGCCAACGCCGACGGCAGCGCGGCCGACGGCACCGACGCCGCCTCGCTCTCGGCCGGCGAGCTGGAAGGCCGCCGCCAGATCACCGAATACCTGAAGTTCCTGCGCGCCAAGGTGCCGGGCTTCGAAAACGCCTATGTGCTCGACATCGCGCCGCAACTGGGCATCCGCGAAACCCGCCGCATCGTCGGCGAGGCCATGCTGACCAAGGAAGACGTGCTGGGCTGCGCCGACTTCGAGGACAGCATCGGCGTGAACGGCTGGCCGCTGGAAATGCACACCGCCGGCGACGTGCAATGGCTGTGGCCGCCGATTCCCGGATCGCGCGGCTACAACCAGTTGCCGTTCCGCATGATGGTGCCGCGCCGCGGCCCGGGCGTGGCCGCCAACGTGCTGGTGGCCGGACGCTGCGCGTCGATGACGCACGAAGGCCAGTCGGCCGCGCGCGTCAGCGGCAGCTGCTTCGTCATGGGCGAGGCCGCCGGCACCGCGGCCGCCATGGCGCTGCGCGACGGCAACGCGCCTGCCGACGTGCCCGTGGCGGCGCTGCAGGCGCAACTGCAACGGCAAGGCGCCTTCCTCGGCCGCCAAGAGTGAACACGCAAGGAACCACGCAATGAACGCAACTCCCGCAAAGAACCCGCCCCAATCCGTCATCGTCGTGGGCGGCGGCATCGGCGGCCTGGCCGCGGCGCTGGCGCTGACGCGCCAGGGCATCGCGGTGCAACTGCTGGAACAGGCCGCGCACATCGGCGAGATCGGCGCCGGCATCCAGCTCGGCCCCAACGCCTTCGCCGCGCTCGACGCGCTGGGCGTGGGCGCCACGGCGCGCCAGCGCGCGGTCTTCACCGACCACATCATCATGATGGACGCGGTCGACGCGCGCGAAGTGGTGCGCATCGACACCGGCGAGGCCTTCCGCGAACGCTTCGGCGGCCCCTACGCCGTGATCCATCGCGCCGACATCCATCTGTCCATCCTGGAAGCGGTGCAGCAGAACCCGCTGATCCGCTTTCGCACCTCGACCCAGATCGCCAGCGTCAAGCAGGACGAAAAACGCGTCGAGGTCACCGACACCGAAGGCAACCGCTACCAGGCCGACGCGGTGATCGGCGCCGACGGCGTCAAGTCGGTGATCCGCGAGCACCTGATCGGCGATCCGCCGCGCGTGACCGGCCACGTGGTCTACCGCGCCGTGGTCGAGCGCGACAACATGCCCGAGGAACTGCGCATCAACGCGCCGGTGCTGTGGGCCGGCCCGCACTGCCACCTGGTGCACTACCCGTTGCGCGGCGGCCAGCAATACAACCTGGTGGTGACCTTCCACAGCCGCGAACAGGAACAATGGGGCGTGCGCGAAGGCAGCAAGGAAGAGGTGCTGTCGTACTTCCAGGGCATCCACCCGCGCCCGCACCAGATGCTGGACCGCCCCACCTCCTGGAAGCGCTGGGCCACCGCCGACCGCGAGCCGGTCGAACAGTGGGGCCAGGGGCGCGTCACGATCCTGGGCGACGCCGCCCATCCCATGACGCAGTACATGGCCCAGGGCGCCTGCATGGCGCTGGAAGACGCGGTGACTTTGGGCGAGGCCGTCAAGCGCTGCGACCACGACCTGCAAGCCGCCTTCCGGCTGTACGAATCGGTGCGCATCCCGCGCAGCGCGCGCGTGGTCTGGTCGACCCGCGAAATGGGCAGGCTCTATCACGCGCGCGGTGTCGAACGCACCGTGCGCAACATGCTGTGGACCGGCCGCGGCCAGTCCCAGTTCTACGACGCGTTGCAGTGGCTCTACGGCTGGAAGGTGGAGAACTGTCTCGCGGGACCCATCCAGCCATAAAAAAAGCAGGCACAGGAGGAGACAACCATGACGACACGCATCACCCGCGGCGGCGCCGCGCTGCTGCTGGCACTGGCCGCCGGCGGCGTCCAGGCGCAGCAGAAACCCGTGGACATCGGCTTCATCGGCACGCTGTCCACCCCCGCTGGCTACATCGGCGAGGACGAACGCGACGCCTTCATGCTGGCGGTCAAGGAAGGCGGCGGCAAGCTGGGCGGGGTGCCGGTCAACGTGCGGGTCGAGGACGACGCGCTCAAGCCCGCCAACGCCAAGCAGATCGCCGACAAGATGGTGCAGGGCGGCGTGCGCCTCTTTACCGGCATCAATTTCTCCAACGTCATGGCCGCGGTCGGGCCGACCGTGCTCAACGCCGGCGGCTTCTACGTCAGCCTGAACGCCGGCCCCTCCAACTATGCCGGCAAGGCCTGCAACCCCAACTATTTCTCGGTGGCGTTCCAGAACGACTCGTACGCCGACACCGCCGGCATCGCCGCCAACGAACTGGGCGCCAAGCGCATCGTCGTCATGGCGCCCAACTACCAGGCCGGGCGCGACGCCGTGGCCGGCTTCAAGCGCACCTACAAGGGCGAGATCGCCGACGAGATCTACACCAAGCTCGAACAGGCCGACTTCTCGGTCGAGCTGGCGCGCATCCGCTCGCTCAACCCGGACGCCATCTTCCAGTTCCATCCGGGCGGTGCCGGCATCAACCTGACCAAGCAGTTCGCCAACTCCGGCCTGGCCGACAAGATCAAGATGATCACGCCCATCTACTCGATGGACGAACGCATGCTGGCCGCCACCGGCAACGCCGGCAAGGGCTTCTACCTGAGTTCGCTGTGGAGCGCCGACCTGGACAATCCGCAGAACAAGCACTTCGTCGAAGCCTTCACCAAGGCCTACAACCGCGCGCCCACCGCCTATGCGGCCCAGGCCTACGACACCGCCAACCTGATCGGCTCGGGCCTGAAGGCCGTGGGCGGCGATATCACCGGCAAGGCCGACGCCTTCCGCGAGGCGCTGCGCCGCGCCGATTTCCCCAGCGTGCGCGGCAAGTTCAAGTTCGGCCCCAACCAGCACCCGGTCCAGGACTGGTACCTGCTGCACATCGAGTCCGGGCCCGATGGCAAGCTGGTCTACAAGAACCTCAAGGTGATCGCCCGCGACCATACCGACGTGCACGCGGCCGACTGCAAGATGTAGCCTCCGGAGCCCGCCATGCTGATGTTCCTGGAACAGGTCCTGAACGGCCTGCAGTACAGCGCGCTGCTGTTCCTGTTGTCGGCCGGCCTGACGCTGGTGTTCGGCATCATGAACGTCATCAACCTGACGCACGGCTCGTTCTACATGGTGGGCGCGTTCTGCGCCGCCAGCGCGGCGGCGGCCACCGGCTCGTTCTTCGCGGCGTTGCTGGCCGCGTTGGCCGGCGCCGCGCTGTACGGGCTGGTGGTGGAGCTGCTGGTGATCCGCCATCTCTACCGCCGCGACCACCTGGACCAGGTGCTGGCCACGCTCGGGCTGACGCTGTTCACCAACGAGCTGGTCACGGTGCTGTTCGGCCGCAGCCCGCCGTTCATGGACATCCCGCCGTTCCTGGCCGGCTCGGTGGCGCTGCTGCCCGGCCTGAACTATCCGGTGATGCGGCTAGCCTTCATCGGCGCCGGCGTGCTGGTGGCGCTGGGCCTGTGGCTGCTGATCTCGCGCACCCGCGTCGGCATGCTGGTGCGCGCCGGCGCCGACGACGGCGAGATGGTGGACGCGCTGGGCGTGAACATCCAGCGTCTGTTCACCCTGATCTTCACGCTCGGTGCGCTGCTGTGCGGCTTCGCCGGCGTCATGGCGGCGCCGCTGCTGGCGGTGGAGATCGGCATGGGCGAACGCATCCTCATCACCACTTTCGTCGTCATCGTGGTCGGCGGCGTGGGCTCGGTGCGCGGCGCGCTGGCCGGTTCGCTGATGATCGGCATGACCGACGCGCTGGGCCGCGCCTACATCCCCTTCTGGATGTCGCGCCTGCTGCCGCCGCAGCTGTCGGACTCGGCCAGTTCCAGCCTGGTCTCGGCAAGCATCTACATCCTGATGGCCATCGTGCTGCTGTTCAAGCCGCGCGGCCTCGTGCCGGCGACTCGCTAGGAAACCCATGAGCCGAAAAACCCTCGTAAACCTGGCCGGGCTGGCGCTGTTCGCGCTGGTGCCGGCGCTGGCCTCGGCCACCGGCGAAGCCTTCCTGGTCAACCTGATGACCCGCTTCCTGATCTACGCCATCGCCGCCGTCAGCCTCGACCTGATCCTGGGCTACGGCGCCATGGTCAGCTTCGGCCACGCGGCCTTCTTCGGCCTGGGCGGCTACGTGATCGGCATCGCCGGCTACCACTTCGCGCAGGGCGACACGCTGTTCGGCTGGAGCGGCAGCCAGGCCGCGCTGGTCATGTGGCCGCTGGCCGTGGCCTGCGCCGCGCTGGCCGGGCTGGTGGTGGGCTTCCTGTCGCTGCGCACCGCGGGCGTGCAGTTCATCATGATCACGCTGGCCTTCGGCCAGATGCTGTACTTCATCCTGGTGGGGCTGGTGGTCTACGGCGGCGACGACGGCCTGTCGATCGACGCGCGCAACACGCTGCCCGGCCTGGACCTGAACGGACCGGTCACGTTCTACTACGTCTGCCTGGCGCTGCTGGCGGCATGGGTATTCCTGTGCCGGCGCATCGTCAACTCGCCCTTCGGCATGGCGCTGCAGAGCCTGCGGCAGAATCCGCGCCGCAGCACCGGGCTGGGCCTGGCGCCGCTGCGCTACCGCCTGACCGCCTTCGTGCTGTCGGCCGCCGGCGCCGGCCTGGCCGGCGCGCTGTGGGCCAACTACGCGCTGTTCGTCAGCCCCGACATGGCCGGCTGGCAGAAGTCCGGCGAGCTGATGGCCATGGTGATCCTGGGCGGCATGGGCTCGATCTTCGGGCCGGTGCTGGGCGTGGCCGTCTACCTGGGGCTGGAGCAACTGGCCACCGCCTGGACCGAGCACTGGATGCTGATCCTCGGCCCCGTGCTGGTGCTGGTGGTGCTGTTCGGCAAGCGCGGGGTCTATGGCTGGCTGACGGGAGGCGCGCACCATGACTGAACCGGCCAAGCTCGCCATCGAGGGCCTGCGGAAAGCCTTTGGCGCGGTCCGCGCCACCCAGGGCGTCGACCTGCAACTGCGGCCCGGCGAACTGCATGCATTGATCGGCCCCAACGGCGCCGGCAAGACCACGCTGCTGTCGCAGATCAGCGGCGAGATCCTGCCCGACGCCGGCCGCATCCTGCTCGACGGCCGCGACATCACCCGCCTGCCCGCGCACAAGCGGCCGGCGGCCGGGCTGGCGCGCTCGTTCCAGATCAGCCAGTTGTACCCGCAGTTCACCGCCGAGGACAACGTCGCCATGGCGGTGCAGGCGCGCAGCCCCGGCGGCTTCAACCTGTGGCGCAATGCGCGCCGCATGGCGCGCCTGCGCGAGCCGGCGCGCGCGGCCTTGGCTCGCGTGGGCCTGGCCGACCGCGCCGGCGTGCGCGTGTCGGCCCTGGCCCATGGCGAAAAACGGCAGCTGGAACTGGCCATGGCGCTATCGCTGGACGCCTCCGTGCTGTTGCTGGACGAACCCATGGCGGGCATGGGCGCCGAGGAATCGCAGCGCATGACCGACCTGCTGCGCGAACTGAAAGGCCAGTACGCCATCCTGCTGGTCGAACACGACATGGACGCGGTGTTCGCGCTGGCCGACCGCATCACCGTGCTGGTCTACGGCAAGACCATCTTCACCGGCACGCCCGACGAGGTGCGCCGCCACCCCGACGTGCGCGCCGCCTATCTGGGCGAGGAGGAAGACTGATGCTGCAAGTCGCGCAACTGCAGGCCGGCTACGGCGCCAGCAAGGTGCTGTTCGGCGTCGACCTGGACATCGCGCCGCGCCAGGTGGTGTCGCTGATCGGCCGCAACGGCATGGGCAAGACCACCACCGTCAAGACGTTGATGGGCATGCTGCCGGCGCAGGGCGGCCAGGTGCTGCTGGACGGCCAGCCCATCACGGGCCTGGCGCCGCACCGCATCGCCCGGCTCGGCATCGGCCTGGTGCCCGAGGGCCGGCGCGTGTTCGGCTCGCTGTCGGTCGAGGAGAACCTGGTCGCCACCGCGCGCCAGGCCCGTCCCGGCTGGCACATCGATCGCGTGTTCGAGCTGTTTCCGCGCCTGAAGGAACGGCGCGGCCAGTCGGCCCGCACCCTGTCGGGCGGCGAACAGCAGATGCTGGCGGTGGGGCGCGCGCTGTTGATCAACCCGCGCCTGCTGATCCTGGACGAAGCCACCGAGGGCCTGGCGCCGCTGATCCGCCACGAGATCTGGAACTGCCTGCGGCGCCTGAAGGACGAAGGCCAGACCATCCTGGTGATCGACAAGAATCTGAAGGAAATGGCCACGCTGGTCGACCGCCACCACGTGCTGGAAAAAGGCCGGGTGGCCTGGCAGGGCACGCCCGCCGAACTGGCCGCGCAACCCGAACTGGCCCAGCGCTACCTGGGCGTGTGAGGCGCGCGGCCCTGGCCGCGGGGTTGACGGGCTCAGTCGCTCGATTCGCAGAAGGTCAGGCGGTTGCCGAACGGGTCGGTCACCTTCAGCAGCCGGCCCCAGGGCGCGTCCTCGACGCCGGGCCGCGCGTAGCCGTATTGCTTGCCGATCAGCTCGGCCTGGTAATCGTCGACGCCGGTGGCGCGCACGAAGATGGCCGCGCCCGGCGTGGCATCGCCGTAGTGCTCGCTCAGGTGCAGCACCAGCTCGCCGCGATGCACCTGCGCGTACAGCGGCAGGCCCGGTTCGAAGCGGTGTTCCCAGTCCCACTCGAAGCCGAGGAAATCCAGGTAGAACTCGCGCGCCTTGTCGACCGAAAAGATGCGCAGGATGGGAATGGCGGGGGACAAATGCATGATTCTGGCCTTAGTATGCGAGGGGTCGCGCCCGCGGACTTCCGAGCGTGCGCGCATCCCGCCAGCATAGATCAAACCGGTTGCCATGCCCGACGCCCAAGCCGCATCCTGGAAACACCTGCCTGCGCCGAAGAAGCGCGCCGCGCTGCCCTTTGAGGCCACCTACACGGCCGACCAGTACGCCCGTCTGCGGCAGGGCCGCATCCCGCGGGAAATGGAAGACAAGTGGTTCATCTATCTCGACGATGGCGTGCTGCGCTTTCATCGCAGCTGGACCGGCATCTGGATCTACGCGCTGCGGCTGGACGCCGCGGGCGACCAATGGCGCGCGCATGACGCCTGGGTCAACCGCGAGGCCGACCAGTACGGCTGCACCGACCTGGAAACCGACCGCAAGCTGCTGGCGCGGCTGGTGGACGGCCTGCTGGCCGCGCCGCGCGAATGATCGAACCCCGCGAATGAAGCGCGGATGCCGCCATCGCGCCGCCCAAAGGATACGCAGGGGGATGCGCCGCCCGACGGACAGGGGCGGCGTCAGGCCTGGCGCGTGCCCGACGGGACGCGCCAGGCACGCCCGCCTCAGTTCAGGCTGGCGCCGGAGATCTTCACGATCTCCTGGTACTTGGCCTTTTCGTTCTTGACGAACTCGGCGAAGGCTTCGGGCGTCATGGGAGGCGCTTCCGAACCCATCGTCAGCAGACGCTGCTTGACGTCGGGCTGCTGCATCGCTTCCGAGTAGGCCTTGTTCAGCTTGGCCACCACCGGCGCCGGCGTGCCGCCGGTCGTGAAGACGCCGAACCAGGTGCCCAGGTCGAAGCCCTTGATGCCCGACTCTTCCACCGTCGGCACGTCGGCCAGCAGCGACGAACGCTTGGCGGTGGTCACGGCCAGCGCCTTGACCTTGCCGTCCTTGATCAGCGGCGCCGAGGCCGCCAGGTTGTCGAACATGAAGTCCGACTGGCCCGACAGCAGCGCCAATTGCGCCGGGGCCGCGCCCTGGTAGGGAATGTGCTCGACGTTGATGCCGGCGCGCGCCTTGAGCAGCTCGCCCGACAGGTGGCCAGCGCTGCCGTTGCCGCCCGAACCGTAGTTCAGCTTGCCCGGATTCTTCTTGGCGTACTCGATCAGGTCCGACAGCTTCTCGATCTTGTTCTTGGCGGCAAATTCGACGTTCATCACCAGCACGTTCGGCACCGACGCCACGATGGTGACCGGGGCGAAATCCTTCACCGGGTCATAGGGCAGGTTGGCGAACAGCCAGGGGTTGATGGCGTGGGTCGCGACGGCGCCCATCACCAGCGTGTAGCCGTCGGCCGGGGCCTTGGCCACCAGGTCGGCGCCAATGTTGCCGCCGGCGCCCGAGCGGTTTTCCACCACGACGGGTTGGCCGAGCGAGCCGCGCACCTTCTCGGCCAGCATGCGGGCCATGGTGTCGAGCGGGCCGCCGGGCGGGTAAGGCACCACGAAGCGCAGCGGCTTGGTGGGGAAATCGGTGGTCTGGGCCAGCGCGGGCGCGCCCAGGGTCAGCGTGGCGGCCAGGGCCGCGGCGCCGCCCAGCAGGACGCGGCGCATGGCGCCGCGGGGGGTCTGTTTCATCTGGTTTGCTCCTCTCATTGCATCGATGGCGGTCGGTAGCATACCGCAGCGGGGTGAACGGCGTAACAAAGGGATACCAGGAGAACCGAGCGCTTTTCCCGTGAACGGCGCGCCCCGGCCGACTGGAAACAACGTGCGCCGGCCACCCCGGCGTGCTCGGCCCCTTCCCTTTCGCGCCGCCTCTCCAACGGCCGGCACCCAAAGAAAAGCCGCCTTCCAGGGAAGGCGGCTTCGGATCCGGGCGCGGCGGGCCGGAGCCCGCCCGGCCTCAATGCAGGATCTGGCTCAGGAACAGCTTGGTGCGCTCGTTCTGCGGATTGTCGAAGAACTCGTCCGGGCTGTTCTGTTCGATGATCTCGCCGCGGTCCATGAAGATGACGCGGTTGGCGACCTTGCGCGCGAAGCCCATTTCATGGGTCACGCACAGCATCGTCATGCCGCTCTCCTGGGCCAGGTTGACCATCACGTCCAGCACTTCCTTGACCATTTCCGGGTCCAGCGCCGAGGTCGGCTCATCGAACAGCATGATCTTGGGGCTCATGCACAGCGAACGGGCGATGGCCACGCGCTGCTGCTGGCCGCCCGAGAGCTGGCCGGGGAATTTCTTGGCCTGGTCCGGGATGCGCACGCGCTCCAGGTATTTCATGGCCGTGGCCTCGGCTTCGGCGCGCGGCTTCTTCAAGACCCACATCGGGCCCAGCGTCAGGTTCTCCAGCACCGTCAGGTGCGGGAACAGGTTGAAGTGCTGGAACACCATGCCGACGTCCTTGCGGATGGTCTCGATGTGCTTGAGGTCGTTGGTGAGCTCCGTGCCGTCCACGATGATGTGGCCTTTCTGGTGCTCTTCGAGCCGGTTGATGCAGCGGATCATGGTGGACTTGCCCGAGCCCGACGGCCCGCACACCACGATGCGCTCACCCGGCGCCACGTCCAGGTTGATGTTGCGCAGCACGTGGAACTGGCCGTACCACTTGTTCACGTCCTGCAGTCGAATGATGGCATCAGACATGCCTGTACTCCCGTAAATATCGCATTGCGGGTCCGCCGGTGGCGGACCCGCGGCAAGGTTCTAGCGTGCGTGGCCCGTGGCCAGGCGTTTTTCCAGCGCCTGGCTGTATTTGGACATGGAGAAGCAGAAGACGAAGTAGATCAGCGAGATGAACAGATACGCCTCCACCCCGAATCCGCGCCATGCCGCGTCGGACAGGGCCGCCTTGGCCGCCAGCGTCAGGTCGAAGATGCCGATGATCACCACCAGCGACGTGTCCTTGAACAGCGCGATGAAGATGCTGACCAGCGGCGGGATCACGATCTTGAGCGCCTGCGGCAGGATGATCTTGCGCATCTGCTGCCAGTAGTTCAGGCCGAGCGAGTCGGCGCCTTCGTACTGGCCCTTGGGGATCGCCTGCAGGCCGCCGCGCACCGTTTCGGCGATGTACGCGGCCGCGAACATGATGATCGCGATCTGCGCGCGCAGCAGCTTGTCGATGGAGAACCCTTCCGGCAGGAACAGCGGCAGCATCACCGACGACATGAACAGCAGGCTGATCAGCGGCACGCCGCGGATCAGCTCGATGTACACGACGCACAGCGCCTTGATGGCCGGCATCTTCGAGCGCCGGCCCAGGGCCAGCAGCACGCCGATCGGGAAGGCGAAGGCGATGCCGAACGTCGACAGGATCAACGTCAGCGGCAGGCCGCCCCAGCGCGCGTTCTCGACGTAGGTCAGGCCCAGCACGCCGCCCCACATCAGGATCGCCACGGCGGTCAGGCCGACGGTCCAGATGATGGCGAGCTTCCAGTTCCAGAAACGGCGGATGCCGCTGCACACGATCACCGCGACCAGGATGATGGTCGCGATCAGCGGCCGCCATTGCTCGTCGTACGGATAGGTGCCGAACAGGATCAGCCGGTGCTTCTCGATGATGAAGGCCCAGCAGGCCCCGCCCACCGAGGCGCGGCATTCCTGCGCGTTGGCGGCGGTGAAGTTGGCCTTGATGAAGGCCCACTCGACCAGCGCCGGCACCGACATCAACAGGAACCACGCCAGCAGCACCGTGATCAGGATGTTCAGCGGCGAGGAAAACAGGCGCGAGCGCAGCCACGCCCACGCGCCGACATGGGTCTTGGGCGGCGGCAGCCCTTCGCTGGGGGTATGCGTAGTGCTGCTCATATCAACGCTCCACCAGCGCAATGCGCTTGTTGTACCAGTTCATGAAGATCGAGATCGACAGGCTGACCGTGAGGTACGCGCCCATGATGATGAGAATGCCCTCGATGGCCTGCCCGGTCTGGTTCAGCGTGGTGTTGACCACCGACACGATGTCCGGATAGCCGATGGCCACGGCCAGCGAGCTGTTCTTGGTGAGGTTGAGGAACTGGCTGGTCATCGGCGGGATGATCACGCGCAGCGCCTGCGGCAGCACCACCAGGCGCAGCACCTGCTTGCGGCGCAGGCCCAGGGCCCCGGCCGCTTCCCATTGGCCATTGTTGACCGCCTGGATGCCCGAGCGCACCACTTCGGCGATGAAGGCCGAGGTGTAGATCACCAGGCCCGCCAGCAGCGCGGCGAACTCCGGCGACAGCGTCAGGCCGCCGCTGAAGTTGAAGCCCTTCAGTTCCGGCATGTCCAGCGTCAGCGAAGCGCCGCTGACCAGCCAACCGACGATCGGCAAGCCGATCAGCAGGCCGATGGCGGCGCGGCCCAGCGGGAACACGTGGCCGGTGGCTTCCTGGCGCTTCTTGCCCCAGTGGCCCAGGAACAGGATGGCGACGATGGCCAGGCCCAGGCCGGCCAGCATCCAGTCGAGCGAGTTGCCCTCCAGCGCCGGCACCTTCAGGCCGCGGTTGGAGATGAACACGCCCGGCAGCGGGTTGTGCGCCTGGCGCGGGCCGGGCATGTTCTCGGTGATCAGCGCATACCAGAAGAACAGCTGCAGCAGCAGCGGCACGTTGCGCATCACTTCGACGTAGACCGAGGTGATTTTGGCGACGAGCCAGTTCTTGGACAGCCGGCCGACGCCGATCAGCGTGCCGAGGATGGTCGCCAGCACGATGCCGAGCACGGCCACGCGCAGCGTGTTGAGCAGGCCCACCCAGATGGCGCGGCCATACGTGTCGGCGGGGGTATACGCGATGGGCGTTTCGCCGATGGCGAAGCCGGCCTCGCGTTGCAGGAAACCGAAGCCCGTGGCGATGTTGCGCACGGACAGGTTGTGAAGCGTGTTTGAAACCAGGAACCACACCGCCAGGGCGACGGCGGCCAGTGCGATCACTTGATAGACCACGGCGCGCACGCCGGGATCGTTCCAGTTCAGACGCCGGGGGGGTGCCGAAATCGGGGCGTTTTTATTTGAAGTCGTCATGAATGAATCTACAGAAGTCGGACACCGGGCAGCGGGGGCCTTGCGGCCCGCGCCGTCCACTCCTGCCGCCCGCTCGAAGGCGGGCTAGGCATGGCACGCGTCGCGCGCCATGCCGGGCAGCCGTGTGTTAGCGCACCGGCCAGCCGTACATCAAGCCACCTTGCTTGTAGCTGGCGTTCAGGCCGCGGTCCAGCTTCATCGCGCTGCTCTTGCCGAGCGTGGCTTCGAAGCTTTCGCCGTAGTTGCCGACCTGCTTGATGATGTTATAGCCCCACTTGTCATCCACGCCCAGGTTCTTGCCCATGCCCGGGGTCACGCCCAGGATGCGCTGGATGTTGGGGTTGGTGCTCTTGGTCATTTCATCGACGTTCTTGGACGTGATGCCGTATTCCTCGGCTTCCAGCATCGCGTTCAGCGACCAGCGGACCACGTTGAACCACTGCTCGTCGCCCTGGCGCACCATGGGGCCCAGCGGCTCCTTGGAGAAGTCTTCCGGCAGGATGATGTACTTGTCCGGATTCTCCAGCGTGGTGCGGGTCGAGGCCAGCTGCGACTTGTCGGTCGTGAAGGCATCGCAACGGCCGGCCGAGAAGGCGCGGATGATTTCGTCGTACTTGTCGATCACGACGGGCTTGAATTCGATCTTCTGGCCACGGAACCAGTCGGCCAGGTTCAGCTCGGTGGTGGTGCCCGGCTGCACGCAGATGGTGGCGCCGTTCAGTTCCTTGGCGCTCTTGACGTTCAGGTCCTTGGAGACCATGACGCCCTGGCTGTCGTAGTAGTTCACGCCCACGCCGATCAGGCCCAGGGTGGTGTCGCGCGTCAGCGTGACGGTGGTGTTGCGGGTCAGCACGTCCACTTCGCCCGATTGCAGGGCGGTGAAGCGCTGCTGCGTGTTCAGCGGCGTGACCTTGAACTTGCTGGCGTCGCCGAACATGGTGGCGGCGATGGCGCGGCACAGGTCCACGTCCAGGCCCTTGTACTCACCCTTGCTGTCCGCGATCGAGAAGCCCGGGATGCCGGTCGAAACGCCGCATTGGACAAACCCTTTTTTCTTGACGTTATCGAAGGTCGCACCCGCATTGGCAGCCGCGGATGCAGCGAACAGGGCGGCGCCAATGGCAGCGAGTTTCAGTACTTTCATCGTGATCTCCGTAGGGGTGTAGCGAAGCCGAACGCAAGGCCGGGTTGGGCTTTACGCATGGGGCGGATGGTAGCGTCCGCAAAGCGGCCTCCGCATCCGGGAATTCCCTTGAAATATAGGGACACTGGATGAAATCAAACGGGGTTTTGAGATAAAAACGGGGACACTATTCCTGTCCTATAAACGTGTCCGGGCGGTCACTTCGTCCGATTCATTTCCGTCACATCGGGACACTTTTTCCGTCGCCGGCGCCACGCCGTTTTAGGCCAGCTTACTGTCCCCGAGTTACTATTGCGGCTTCATCCGACAGCCGCCATGATCGAATTCCAGCACGTCTTCAAATCGTATGGCCGCGGCCGCAACATCCTGGCCGACATCAACTTCCGCGTGAGCGCGGGAGAGTTCGTTTTCGTGTCGGGGCCGTCCGGCGCCGGCAAGTCCACCCTGCTCAAGCTGATCGGCGGCCTCGAGCCCGCCAGCCGCGGTTCGATCCAGGTCAACGGCCAGCGGCTCGACAAGCTGCCCGCCCGCGCCCGGCCCTACCTGCGCCGCGCCGTCGGCGTGATCCTGCAGGACACCCACCTGCTGTTCGACCGCAGCGCCTTTGAAAACGTGATGCTGCCGCTGGCGGTCACCGGCCATCCCTGGAATTCGGCCGCCGCGCGGGCCCGCGCGGCGCTGGACAAGGTCGGCCTGTCGGGCAAGGAAGACCTCAATCCCATCGAATTGTCGGGCGGCGAGCAGCAGCGCCTGGCGATCGCGCGCGCCATCGTCAACCGGCCCGCCATCCTGATCGCCGACGAACCCACCGCCAACCTCGACCACGACAACGCGCAGCGCATCATGAACGTGTTCCGCGACTTCAACCGCGTCGGCGTCACCACGCTGATCGCCTCGCACGACCAGGAACTCATGGCGCGCTACGCCACCCGCACCCTGCGCATCGACCCGGGACGGTTCGCCGACTCGCACGGCGCCGCCACGCCCCCGGCCGACGCCGGCCACGGCATCGCGGGAGAACCGGCATGAACGCCTGGCTGCGGCAGCATCGCTATGCCCTCATGGTCACCCTGCGCCGGCTGGTCAAGCAGCCGTTCTCGTCGCTCGCCAACCTGCTGGTGATGGCGCTGGCGCTGGCCCTGCCGCTGTTGGGCAGCGCCATCCTGGTGTCGGTGCAGCCGGTGGCGCGGCAGATGTCCGTCACCCCCGAGGTCACCGTCTTCATGCGGGTCGATGCGCCCGCCGGCGCCGCCGCCGACATCGCCAAGCGCATCCAGGGCGAATACGCCAGCGACGTGCGCGCGGTGCGCGTGGTCGGCCGCGACGACGCCCTGGCCGACCTGCGCGCCAATCCTGCCTGGCAACAGGCGCTGGCCGTGCTGCCCGGCAATCCGCTGCCCGACGCGGTGGTGGTGACGCTGGCCGACGGCGAAGACCTGGCCGGCCGCGCCGACAAGCTGGCGCAGGCCTGGAAACAATGGGACCAGGTCGACCTGGTGCAGCTGGACAGCGCCTGGGTCCAACGGCTCGAAGCCATCCTGCGCTTCGCCCGCATCGGCCTGGGCTTCCTGGCCGCCTGCGTGGCGGTGGTGGTGCTGGCCACGGTGTTCAACACGGTGCGCATGCAGGCCCTGTCGCAGCGCGAGGAAATCGCCGTGGCGCGCCTGGTGGGCGCCACCGAGTCGTTCGTGCGGCGGCCCTTCCTGTACCTGGGCGCGCTGTCCGGCGCCCTGGCCTCGCTGTTGGCCATCGGCGTGGCGGCGGTGGCGCTGTCGCCGCTGAACAACGCCCTGCTCGGCCTGGCGCGCAGCTACGGGGCGGAATTCGCCCTGCATCTGCCCGGCGCGCCGGTGCTGCTGGCGGCCATCGTCGCCTCGGCCGCCCTGGGCGCGCTGTCGGCGCGCTGGTCCGTCACGCGCAGCACGCGATTCTGAAAAGGGCACCGGTCTTCGTCCGATTTTCCTGAAGGCCGGCCTGCCTAAAGCCACGTATAGCCCCCCTTCGTCCCCGTGATCCGGGGAACGGCCGCGCCCGCCGTGGGTACGATGGCAGCACCTGCTCGCCGCGGCCTTCTCTGGCCAGTGTGCGCATGGCGTCTGTCCCGTGTCACGGGCCGCCCTGCGCTCCCCGGGGGCCGCGCCAGGAATGGCGCCGAAACGCCAGGCCGGCGGACAAACGGCCATATTTTTCAGGGACATAACAAAGTTGCGGTTACACAGGTTTTCCCCCCATTACAGGCCAGATATGCAAGAATAAAGCGACATTTTTCTACATATTTTGAAACGTTTATTGTTCCACCGAGCCCTGCCTTCGTGTCCCAATCGTTGTTCCTGCCCTTGATTACGCCCCATGGTCGCCCGTCTTGAAGCCCGCGCGACGCGCCATTATTTCGATAGCGCGTTCCAGTCCCAGGCGGTGAAAGTACTCCCCAACGAGTACTACGTCACCGACGAAGACATCATGATCTCGACCGTGCTGGGGTCGTGTGTGGCCGCCTGCATCCACGACCCCGTCACCGGGGTCGGCGGCATGAACCATTTCATGCTGCCCGAAGGCGACATGCAGTCGCCGGCCTCGGCCACCATGCGCTACGGCGCCTTCGCCATGGAAGTGCTGATCAACGAACTGCTCAAGGCCGGCGCGGTACGCGACCGCCTCGAGGCCAAGGTGTTCGGCGGCGGCGCGGTGCTGTCGGCCATGCAGCAGATGAACATCGGCGAGCGTAACGGCCAGTTCGTGCTGAACTACCTGCGCACCGAAGGCATTCCGGTCAAGGCGCAGGACCTGGGCGACGTGCATGCGCGCCGCATCAACTATTTCCCGCGCGACGGCCGCGTGATGGTGCGCAAGATGGCGCCGCACCATCAGCGCGCCGAAGAAATCATCGCCAAGCGCGAACAGGCCGCCGCCGAGAGCGTGCAGGCCAAGACCCACAGCCCGCCGCGCGTCGAACGCTTCGCGCGGCCCGGCGTCGAACGCTTCGACCGGCCCGCGGCGCGCCCGGGCGTGGAGCGTTTCGATCGTCCCGGCGTCGAGCGTTTCGATCGTCCCGCCGCGCGTCCCGGCGTGGAACGGTTCGACACCGGCGTCACCCGCCGCCGCAAGCCGGAAACCGCCGGCAGCTGACGCGCGCCGCCTCAGCCCGCGCCGCCCGGGCGGCCGAAGCTGGCGCGGTATTGGCTGGGCGACACGCCCAGCCGCCGCTGGAACACCTCGCGCAGGTGGCGGGCATCGCGAAAGCCGCAATGAAAGGCCACGGTTTTGAGGGGCGCCGACTCGCGCTCCAGCCGCGCGCGGGCCGCATCCAGCCGCGCGCTCTCGACGAATTCCGCGGGCGTGATGCCGGCATCGCGCAGGAACACGCGCGCGAAATTGCGGCGGCTCATGTTGGCCACCGCCGCCAGCGCCGCCACCCCCAGGTCGTCGGCCAGATGGCCCAACACGTGCTGCTGCACCAGCGCCACCGCCGACGTCTCTTCGACGAACGGCGTGAGGAAGGGGCTGAACTGCGACTGGCCGCCGGCGCGCTGCATGAACACCACCAGCCGCTTGGCCACGTTCAGCGCCACGTCGGGCCCGTGGTCCTGCGCCACCAGGGACAGCGCCAGATCGATGCCGGCGGTCACCCCCGCCGAGGTGTGCAGCCGGCCATCCCGCACGTAGAGCCGGTCGGACTCGACCCGCAGCTCCGGATAGCGCGCCGCCAGCGCCTGCGCATCGTTCCAGTGCGTGGTCACGATGGCGCCGGCAGGCAGGCCTGCCCGAGCCAACAGGAAGATACCGTTGCAGATCGCGCCGTAACGGCCGGCGCGCGCACAGGCCCCGCGCAGCCAGGCCAGGCCTTCGTCCGGTTCGCGCGCCGCCGGCAGGTCCGGCCCGCCCGCGACCAGCAGCAGGTCGGGCGCCTCGTCGACCTCCGCGTAGTGACGCTGCGGGACCAGCAGCATGCCGTTGGAGCAGGGCACCGCGCCACGCGTCAGGCCGATCAGTTCCATCCGGTACTGGCTGGCGGGCAACAGGAAGCGGTTGGCCTCGGCGAACACGTCCAGCGGCCCGCTGACGTCCAGCGACTGCACGCCGGGAAAAACGAGAATGGCGACGGATTTCATGGGATCGGATAACCGGGAAGCCTGCGCCGCGCGGCCGCGCGGCGCAGGCATGGCGACGGCGCGCCGCCAACACACGCTACCTTAGCGCAACGACAGCGGTGTCCACCGCGCTGTCCTTGCCTTGGCCGCAATCCGCGCCAGCGCGGCCGCCATCCGCCGCCACCGCCCGGGTTGGCCGCCGCGCGCGCCACCCTGGCCGCAATCCGCCCCATCCGCCGCTGGTCCGTGACCGCGGGCGCGCCCAGACTTTCCGTACCGCCCTTCCCGGGCTTGCCACGCAAGGAAACCGCCTCATGCACCCCCCTCATTCCGATCCCAGCGAACGCGTCGGCCCGGCTTTCTCGGTCGACGGCATGCTGCTGGCCCGCAACAAGACGCGCCAGGCCATCGAGGACATCGCCGCCCGCATCCGGCCCGGCATGATCGAGGAAGACGCCGTCGCCCTCGCCAAACAGACGTTGATCGACGCCGGAATGGCGCTCAGCTGGCATCCCACGCGGGTGCGCTTCGGCGCCAACACCATGAAGGCCATGCGCCAGGCCTCCACGCCCGGCGCGGTGCTGGGCGAACACGACATCTTCTTCCTCGACATCGCGCCGCGCCTGGATGCCTGGGAAGGCGATGGCGGCAAGAGCTATGTGGTGGGCGACGACGCGCGGCAGGCGCGCTGCGCCCGCGACGCCGAGGCGCTGTTCCATGACGTGCGCGGCGTCTGGCTGCGCCAGCGGCTGAGCGGCCAGGCGCTGTACGCCTACGCCGACCGCCAGGCGCGCGCCATGGGCTGGGAACTGAACTTCGACCTGCCCGGCCACCGCGTGTCCGACTTCCCGCACGCGGCGATCCACACCGGCTCGCTCGCCGACCTGGCCATCAGCCCGTCGGAGATGCGCTGGATCCTGGAAATCCACCTGCGCGACCCGCAGGGCCGCTATGGCGCGTTCTTCGAGGACATGCTGCTGGACGACGCCCACTATCCCGCGTGAAGGCCGCGCGGGGCACCGGCGCGCATGCGC
>NZ_QHHO01000040.1:237314-267984 GCF_003184165.1 Achromobacter sp. RW408 | reverse complement strand
TCCCACGCCGGCCACAGCCGCAAGGGCGGCGCCACCACCGCCGCCGCGGCCGTGGCGAGGAAGGCGCGTCGGCCCCAGCCCGGGGCGGGGCCACGGGCGGGTTGGCGGGCGCGCTGCCGTTGCAGCGCCAGGCCGGCCGGCGCCATCAGGCTCCAGAGCTGGCGCTGCGCGGCAAAAGCCTGGGCGTGCCGTTCGCTGGCCGAGCACCATTGCCTGAGCGCATCGGCTTCGCGCAGCGTGGCCTGCCCGGACGCGATCAGGCGGATCCAGGCGCGGGCCTCGCGTTCGATATCCGCCTGTCTGCGATCGGCGGGCTGGCTTGCGGTCTTCATTGCTCACTCTCTCGATGCCGCCGCGCCGCCACTGCGGGCGTTGGCGCGCGGTTTTTCCCCTTGACATCCATAGGACGACTCTCGCAGCCGGAACCCGCCTCATGGTGACAATAATTTACGTGTTCGCCGCGCACAGTACTCATGGGCGTTGCGCAGTTCGCGTTCGACGGTGCGCAACGACACGCCCAGCCGCTCGGCGATGTCGTTCTGCGGCAGCCCCTCGACCCGCGCCGCCAGCAGGATGTCGCGCTGGCGCGCCGGCAGCTCGCCCATCGCGCGGGTCAGCGCATCGAGTTCGGCGCGCCCCTCGGCGATACGCTCGGGCCCGGGTGCCGGGTCGGCGATGTGCAGCAGCACCTCGGCCTCGGCGACGGTCAGGCGCCGGTTTTCCACGCGCTGCTGGTCGACCGCCACATTGACCGCCATGCGCATCAGATAGGGACCCGGGCTGTCGACCGGGCCGAGTTCCTCCTTGCCTTCGAGGCGCAGCCAGGTGTCCTGCAATGCGTCGCTGGCCAGGTCCGGGCAACCCAGGCGCCGCGTCAGGCGGGCCTTCAGGTCGTCGTAGCGTTGCAGCATGAAATCGCGCAGGACCGACAGGCTGGAGGGCATCATGGATCGCGGGGCAAGGATTGACGGCGCGCGTCAGTACGCCGGGCAGCCCCGGTCGTGTTCCGGCGACTGCGGCATGACCAGCATCACGAACGGCTGCAGCAGGTCCGGTGGCGGCGCCTTGTCGAACACGGCCTGGTCCAGCGCCAGCACGATCTCGTCGTCCTTGGCGCGGTCGCCGGTCGAATCGAGCACGCGCGCCCGCTCCACCCGGCCCATCGGCGAAACTTCGAAACTGATGGCCGCGCGGTAGTCCCCGGCACGGGTGGCGGGGTTGCGGCACAGCGCCTCGCGCACGCCGGCCTGGACCACGCCGTAGTAGCTGCGGTAGAAGGCGCCGCGGCTGCCGTCGGTGCGGCGCGTGGCGGACGTCGCGCGGTCCTTGCGGGCGGCGTGTCGCAGGATGAATGCGTTGGCGGCCGTGTATTCGGCCGCCAGTCCCGAACCTTCGATCAGCATGCGCAAAGCCGCCTCCGGCGTATGGATTCCCTTGACCGCGGCCGAACGCCGCCCCACCGCCAACGCGGCGCGATACACCACCGAACTGCCGGTGACATTGCTGTATTGCTCGAGCGCCGATTGCAGCGGTTGCGCCGGCAGGTCGAACTCGAAGACCCGCAACAACGGTTCCTGGGCCATGGCCGGGCGCCAGCACAAGGCCGCGCAGACCCCCCACAGGATCCACCAGCCCAACCATTGGCGCCCCTGGCCACGCGCCGGCCGCTTGCCCGCCCTGATTGGCTCCAGATGCATGCCCTGCCCTTGTCGCGCCCCGGCGGCTGAGGGGGAGCCGCAACACGTCGTGCTAATCGGTGAATGGGCAATGTAGGTCGCGCTTGTGACTGCGGCATGACAGCGGATCGTCAGCTTTCCAGCTCCTAGCCACCTGACAGGCCACGCTGCTCCGGTTCGGTCAGGCGGGCCTTCTGCGCCGCGTCCAGCTCGCCGTTGCCGACCATCTGGAAGATGCTGCGCGGGTCGTAGCCCTGTGTCGCGGCCGCCGCGCCCGGCCCCGGATTGCGGCCGGCCGGCGCGGTGGCGCCGGGCGATCCCGCGCCCGACAGCGGCTCGCTGCCATTGCCCAGGATCTGCACGCTGATGATGGACGGCAGGTTGCGGCGCGCCGCCGCCTGCTGCTGGCGCGAGGTCTCCTGCGCGCCCTGGGTCGCCCCCGCCGCGGCCGCGCTGGCGCTGGTCAACGCCGCGACGTTCACCGCCGCCAGCGCCGGCACGCCGGTGGCCTTGCCCTGCCCCACCACGTTGGCCGCGTTGACCACCTGCAGCGCCGCCAGGTTGACGTTGCCCGAGTAGCGGATGCCCGCCTCGCCCGCGTCGATGGTGCCCAGCGGCGCCACCAGGTCGACGTCGCCCGGCGGCACCTCTGGAATCGGGTTGAGGGTGGCGATCCCGGCGCCGGTGCTGGGCACGGTGGGCGACAGCGTCACGTTGCCGACGTCGTCATACAGGCGCCGCTGCGGCGTATACACCACGGTGCTCTTGGCGCCCCGGCCGCTGTTGATGTCGCCCTCGGCCGACCAGCCCAGGATGTTGCCGCCAAAGGTGGTCATGACCCGGCTCTGGCCCAGCAGGATGCTGCCCTTGGCGTACATCTGGATGTCGCCGGCGCCCTGGGTGATGATGCCGGCGGTGGACGGCGGCGCCACGCCCTCGACGCCGAAGACCACCTGGCCGCCCGGCGCCATCAGGTGGATCGAGCCGCCGTACAGCGTCTGGATGCCGGAACCGCCGAACAGCGTGATGTCGCCCTGGTAGCGGATCGGCCGGCCATCCGCGCCGGTCGTCGGGTACAGCTCGGCGATCGCCTGGCGACCGCGGGCGTAGCTGCCGGCGCGCGGCCCGATCGGGTCGTTGTACTCGCGGCCGCCCGCCGTCAGTTCGGCGTAGTAGACCTGGCGCAGGAACACGCGCTGCTGCTCGGCCGGCAGCGCATCGAAATAGGCGCGCGCCCCGTCCGCGGCGCCGCCGTAGCCATGCTGCGCGCGCAGCCAGTCGAGCAGTTCGCCTTCGTAGGTCTTGGCCGTCTTGCCCGCCTGGCCGGACAGCGGCTGGCCCGGATCGGCGCGATTGGCCGGGTCCAGGTAGCGGCGCGCAAACGCCGCGTAGTCGCCTTGGCCGCCGGCGCTGGCAACGATGCCTGCACCGCCCTTGCCGGTGGTCTGCCCGCCGTTGATCGGGCCGATGCTGGTGAGGCGGCCCTTGTCTTCCTGCGTCAGGTTGCGGCCGGCGCTGACTTCCAGCCAGCCGGGGCCGGCCACGTCGACGTTGGCATAGAGGATGTCACGGCCGGCGACGACGCGGGAAACGTCGTTGGGTTGGTGATTCAGGACCAGGGCCTTGAGGTTGACGATGTCGCCGCCAGCCTGGATGCTGACGGGACGGGCGGCGTGGTACTCGATGCCGTCCTTGGTCGTTATCGTGCTGCCGGTAGACAGGCCCACGATGTCGCCACCCGCATAGAAGCGCGCGATCCCCGCGTTGGACAGGGCGGGACGCCCCGCCGCCGAGTCCGTGCCGAAGGCGAGCAGGCCGCCCTCCAGGCCCACGGCGTTGCCGGCGCTGACCGCCCCGCTGTCCCATGTGGCCTGGTAGGCGGGGCGTTCCGGCGCCGCGATCGACGTCGGGTCGGCGCCCGACACGCCGGTGCGATAGCCGCCGCCATAGAGGCCGCCGCGCGCAAGCATTTCCACGCTGCCCTGGCTTCCCGGCGCAAAGGACCATTCCGTTGCGGCGTTGGCCGAGCTGGCGTGATAGAAAATGCTGCCCGAAGCCGCCACCACGCTGACGCGCGAAGGATAGGCAAAGACGTTCGCATACCCACTGGCACTGTATTGGTACTGGTTCTTGGTCGCCAGGTTGTCGTTGTGGCCGGCGGTGATCGGCGTCAAGGCGCCGCCCGCGGCGAACAGGTCCAGCGAGGTCCTCGCCGTCCACAACGAGAACCAGCTATTGGCCCCGCCCGGCTGTTCCACGCCCTCGTGAATGAAGGGGGTGGCCGACAGCTGGTACATCCTGCCGGCATCGCCCACGCCGCCCAGGACCAGATCCCCGCGTGCGTTCAGCGCGGCGGTGGCGTCGCCGGCCACGATGGCCGGACCGCCGGATGGCGCCGCCAGCGTGGGACGCAATGGGTCCAGGCCACGGGAATCCGATCGGTCCACCGCCCGATACAGCGGATCGACCCGTCCGATGCTGCGCGCGTCCACCTTGATGGCGCCGCGCAGGTTGGTCAGGACGCCGTTCAGATCGGAGTACGGCGCGGAAATGTCATTGACCCCATCGCTCGAGCTGGTTCGCAAGGGATTCAGCGCGCCGCCGACGCGCAGGCTCAAGTCCCCGCCACCGGTGGACACACGCTTGCCGTCCGGCGTGATCCGCCCGGTGCTGCCCACGGCAAGCGCCAGACCCTGCATGGTGGGATAGGTATTCTGCAACGCCACGGGCTGGGTCAGCACGCCTGCGTCGCCGCCCACATTGACCGACAGATTGCCGCCACCGAGCGTGCCGAAGCCGGTAAAGCCTTCCACCGATACGCCCGGTGTCTCGAATATGGAAAAGTACGGCGACGGCAGGTAAGTCCCGAAGTTGATCCACCAGGCCGTCTGCTGGCCGATGCCGGCGCCCCCCTGGCGCCACAGCCAATAGCCGGGGTAGCTTCCCGGCGCGGGCGCCGCGCCACGGGGATCCTGGCCGTCGAACTTCGACGGCAGGCCCCGCACCGCGCCGCGCATGTCGCCTTGCACATTCAACAGCAGGTCGCCGCCCCGCTCGGGATACCAGGCGGCATACTGCCCGCCGGTGACGAGCGGCTCGTAATTGGCCGCGGCGGCGCCGAGTACGGAACCGTAGCCATCCGCGCGGCTCATCAGCTCGTCATAGGCCCGCGGCAGGTTGTAGGCGTCCCTGCCCAGCGCATCGAGAATGGGATTGCCCTGGGCGTCGCGCACGGCGTCCGACGGCGTGCCGGCGGTGTAGATGCCGTAGTAGGAACCCTGCTGGAAGTTGCCGCCGGCCAGGATGTCGAGATCGCCGCGGCCGGTGCGGATCACGCTGAAGATGGGCGATTCGCCCAACAGGCCGAAGCTCAGGTCCTGCAGGTAATGCGGATCCGACAGCTTCACATGCCCGCGGTCGCCCAACTGGAAAGCCGGCAGCAGCGCGCGGGTGTCGGCCGAATCCAGGTCGGCGCCGCCGGCCAGCCGCAGACTCCAGGACGAAGCGCCCCGGCCCAGCATGGGCGCGACGGCCCAGATGCGGCCCTGTACCCCATCGGCGTTCAGGTCCCGCAGTTCCACCGTGCTGCCGTTGAAGCGCAGGTCGGTTCCGCTGGGCAGGTAGGCGCCGGCCGCCAGCGGCAGGTCGGCGGCCAGGGCCAGCGGGGCATTGAAGATCGACAGCGGCGTGCCTTTGGGCACGGTGAAGGTCCGCACGGAGATCGCCTGGTTCAATGCCATGCCCGCGCCCAGGCGGGCGCCGGCCGTCAGCGTCAAGGCGGCCGGCAGCACGCTGCCCTTGGCGTAGAGCGTGCCGTCCGCCGCGCGCACGTCGGCCTCCAGCACGGTGCCGGCCGCCAGGGTCAGGGGCTGAGCCAGTTCGACCTGGGCCGGCAGGCGCGCGTTGGCCTTGATGGTGTTGGGCTGGATCGGCAGGTCGAAATTCAGCGATTCGGTCTCGGTGTTGGGAAACACCGTGCCGCCGGCCAGCGTGACCGCGCGCGGCAGAATCAGGCTTTGGCCGGCCACGTCCACGCCATTGGCGTCATCCGGCCCCGCCCGGCCGATCAGGCGCCAGGCGCGGACGTCGTCATCGGTGCCCAGCGGCGGCGCGAAACCGTCGGTGATGCTGCCGTAGATGTTCAGGTCGCCCTTGGCGCGCACCAGCAGCACGCCGGCCGCGCCGAAGCCGCGGCGCGCCGGATCATTGCGGTCCGCGTCGGGGCCATAGCGGTAGTTCGACAGGTCCAGGTCGCCCTCGACGCGCAGATCGCCGTCGGCGGCGCGGCTGACGATCTCCACGCCGGGGCGCAACCCGTAGCCCCGCAGCCGCGCGCCCAGCGCGGCGTTGGCCAGCGCGGCGTTCATGTAGGTGACGCTGTCCGCGTCGATCTGGTCCAGATAGGCCTGGGTGATCACCTGCGGCGTGCGGCCGGTGATGTCCGGGGCCGTGGCGAGGGGCGCGTCGTCGTAGCGCCGGAAGGCATTGACCGACACGCGCTCGGCGCCCAGCACGTTGGGCGTGCCGAGGATGTCCAGCGCCACGTCATCGGCGCCCAGGCGCGGCGCGTTCAGGTCCAGCGTGCCGCGCGGGCGGCCATCATGCTGGCCGGGGCCATTGCCCGCCGCCACGCCGGTGCCGGCCCGCAGGTCGATGGCCGCGTTGGCGCCGAGCACCAGACGGCCCTGCGTGGCGGTCAGTTCGACCACCGCGCGGTTGGGGCTGTCGATGATGTCGCCCCGGCTGTCCACGCGCAGCAAGGCGCCGTGCGCGTCCAGCAGGCCGTTGACGATCAGGTCGCGCCGGGCCGACAGGCGGATGCTGCCGACCTGCGCGCCGCCGGCGTCGACCACGCCATTGACCGTCAAGCTGCCGCCGTCGACCGCGATGTTGATCCGCCGGGCCTTGATTTCATTGCCGATCACCAGGTCGCCGCGCTTGAGCTGGAAGGCGCGCGAGCCGGTCACGCCGCCTTCGGTCAGGCGCTGGTTCAGCGCCACGAAGTCGGCGATGGCCTGGGCCCGCAGCGCGATGCCGCCAGCCTCGAACGGCACCAGGGTGCCGCCGGCATCGTACTCGCCGCTGGACTGCCCCTTGATGGCGCCGCGCAGGTCGATCAGGCCGGCGCCGGCGTCCAGCGCCGTGGCCGTGAGCCTGCCGGCCTGGTTGTAGCGCGCCGACAGATCGATGATGGACCCGGCCGCCTGGACGATATCCCCCTTGCGGCTTTCGAGCTCCACGTCGCCGCCCCAGCCATAGCGCGTCTGGTCGCCCAGGGTCACGGCGCGACCGCCCAGGTCGAGCCGCGCCCCGCTGGCCAGCGTCAGGCCATGCTCGGCCTGCGCCACCAGCTTGCCGCTGGGCAGCACGATGGCGCTGTCCAGCTCGACTTTGCCGCCTTGCAGGGTCAGCGTGGCGCCCCACGGCGCTGCGGCGTCGGCCGGCGCCGCGCCGGTGCCCGTCAATTGCAGCAGGTCGCCCGCCGTCAGGCGCGTGACCGAGCCGTTGCCGCCCGTGAGCATGGGCGTGCGCAATAGCAGCGAGCCGCCCTGGTACTGGAACTTGCCATCGACGAAGTCGCCGCGCGCCTGGTGGACCTCCAGGCTGCCCTCGCCGCCCGCGGTGATCTGCTCGGCGGCATCCATCCGCACGCTGGAGAAGCCCAGCGCCTGGCGCCGCATCTGCTGGTGCGGCACCTGCAGCGTGCCGTTGGCGTCGCCCAGCACGATCCGGCGCGCGCTCAGGTTCAGCGTGCCCAGGCCGGTTCCCGCCCCGCCGGCCGCGATCGGGGCGGGCTCGGCGTTGGCGACGCCGTTCCAGACCAGCGTATCGGTGGACAGGGTGGCGACGTCGCCGGCGCCGCCGTAGCCATAGATGGCGGGCGTGTTCAGCACCAATTGCGCCAGGCTGGAGTTGCCGGTGGCGGCATCCAGTGTGCTGAGATTGACGTTGCCGAAGAAATTGACCGAGTCGCGCAACGAGAAGATCACCCGTTCCAGCGCCGGCGCGCCGACGCTGGTGTCGCCGTCCAGCAGGCGGCGCAACAGGTCCTGCGACAGGCGCAGCCCCGCGGGCAGAACGCCGCGCGCCATCGCGTCCGCCAGCGCGGCATCGCCGCCCGCGTTCAGGCTGCTGGCGGCCACCACCAGGTTGCGGGTGCCATAGCGCAAGGCGTCGTGCAGCACCAGATTGTTGCTGCCAAAGACCACCGTGCCATCGGAGTAAAGCTGGGTCGTGCCTGCGCAGGCTGTCGCCGGGCAGGCGCCAAGCTCGATGCGGCCGGATTGCGCGCCCAGCCCATTGCCGAAATCCAGCCAGCCATTGGAGATGGCCAGGATGCTGTTGTTTCCTCCCGCGCTGCCGAACCGGTAGCCCTGGCGCGCGTCATAAGGGGCGGCGCCCATCCCCAGCGTATTGATGGCCGCGCCGCGTTCGACCACGATCGACTTCGCCTGGTCGACGATCAGCAGCACTTCGGGCGCGCGCAACTGGGCGCCGGCGCGCACGATGACGTCGCCGCCGGAGCCGGCTGCCGTGCCCAGCTGGCGGTCTCCCGCCGTCACCGGCTGGTACGCCCAGCCGCCGAGCGACAGGCGGTTGGCGGCCACCGCGTTCAGATCCCTGTCCCGCAGCGCGATGCCGGCCGGCGAGGCCGTGGACGCGTCGTTGACGATCTCGAGCGCCGCGCCGTTGGTGCGAACCAGCAACTGGCCGCCATAGCCGTCCCTGGCGGGCGTGAAGCGGGCCTGGCCGTCGAACCGCAGCGCCGGCCCGGCGCCGGGCAGGTTGCGATAGTTGAACTCCAGCGCCGCCGCGTCGGCGGGCAGCATCGGCCGCGGCTGGCCACTGCTCGCGGCCTCGGCCAGCACGAAGGCGCTGTAGTCCATCTCGTTGTACTGGGCATGCCGCCGCAGCACGTCGCCGGGGGTGACCAGCGCCTGCCGCGGCATGGCATCCACGGCGCCGGTGTTGGACAGGCCGCGGATGGCCGCGACCGACCAGGATCCCCCCCGCAGCGTACTGGCGTTGCCGCCCAGCGCGCCCTGCCCCAGCTCGACGCGGTAGGCGCCGGGCAACAGGGCGTAGTAGGACGGCAGCAAGGTATAGGTGCCCGCGGGCAGGCCGGGCACGCCGGCGCCGATCGTGATGGTCTCGCCGGCGCGCGGACGCGAGCCGGCGTAGCCGCTGGCTTCGTCGCGCGGCGCCACCGGCGCGTAGCCGTCGGCCAGGCCCGGCATGATCGCGTAGACCGGCCGGTCCGACAGCGCCGGCAGGTCGAATTTGCCGCTCGCGGCATCGAACCGCGGCAAGGGATGGAACAGCGGATCGGTGGAGCCGCCTCGCCCGCTGATGAACCCCGCGCCCGCCAAGGTGCCTCCGCCGGACAGGTCGATGACCGCGCCGGCATCCACCGCGATCGATCCGCCCAGCAGGGAAATGCCCCTCACCACCTGGAAGATGTTGGTGCCGCCGACGCCCACGGCCTCCACCGGCGCGCCTTGGTAAAGGTAGCTCAGGCCGTCGACGGTGCCGCCATAGGGCACGGTGAGGCCCGCCGCGCTGACGGAGGTCAGGCTGCCGGGCAGCAGCCGCACCTGGCGGGTATCGCCGTTGATGCCGATGCCCATGACGATACGTCCCAACGGCGCAAACACGTTACCGCCCTGCTCCACGTTGGGCGCGTTCAAGGTCAGCGCGCCGAACACGGACAGCGGCGCGACGCCAGCCTGCGGACCGGCCACGCCCTCGATCCGCAACACCGCGTCGGCGTCATAGGGAACGCCGCCGCCGCGCCACCCGGCCACCGCCAACCCCTTCGCGCCCGTGGCGGGATAGACCCGCTGCCCGGCCAGCAGCAGGTTGCCCGCCGTCAGGACGGCGCTGGTGTCGCTCTGCCCGCTGATGGGGATGTCGGTGGCGCCCGCGGTGGCCAGGAACCGCAGGTCACCCCGGCTGCGCAGGGCCACGTTGTCGTAGCCACGACGTTCGATGGCCAACTGGCTGCCGCCGCCCAGCCTGGCCGCGCCGGACATGCCGGCATTGACGCGGTTGCGGATATCGATCTGGTCGGCGTCGACTTCAAACAGCGCGGCGCCCGGTAGCGTCGACGGCTTCCACGCGTTGAGCGTGGCCTCGACCTGCTGCACGATCGCGGGAGTCAGATTGGTGCGGCCGCTCAACAGCACATAGGGCGCGATGATGCGGACGGTGGCGCCCGCCCGGGTGTTGCCCAGCGCGCCCTGGTACAGGCTGATCGATTGCCGCGCCTGCAGCGTCACGTCGCCGTCGAAGGTCAACAGGTCGCGCGCATACAGCGACACGTCGCCAAAGCCTCCCGCCGCGATCTGGTCCATGCCAATACGGCCCAAGCCATAGTCCAGCGCGGCGCTTTCCGGGGCGATGCCGGCCGGCAGCAGGCTCGCGCCCGCCGTCTGCGAAATGCGCAGCTCACGCGGCCGTATCAGGGCCTGCTGCGTGCCGGTCGCGTACAGCGGGGTTTCCAGCTTCAGCGACAGGGCTCCGCCCGCGGCGCTGGCGCCGCCCGCCGCGGCCCGCATCGCGCCATCCAGGTAGAGGCCGGCGGTGGCGGCCAGCGCGATCTCGCCGCCCTTGCCGCCAACCCGCCTGGCGCCCGCGCCGGCGCCGTCATCCACCGGCACGTCCACGGTCATCGCCGAACCCGACGCTTCCAGCTCCGCGCCCGGCCGAATGACGACGAACTCGCCGTCGATGGCGATGCGCCCGCCATCGAGCTGCTTGCCGTAGCGGCGGCCACGGGCGTCCACGGCCGTCGCCGCAATGCCGCCCACGTCGAGCCTCGCGCCCGATTCGATCCAGACCGAGTTGGGCAGGCCGCCCAGTTGCGCGGTGGCCCCCTGGTCATCCGCGCCCCGCGCCACCACGATCTGGCCGCCGGGCGCTTGCAGCGTGCCTTGCACCCGCATCAGCCCGCGCGATTGCAGGCGGATGGTCTGGCCCGGGTCGACCCGCAGTACGGCATCCTGGCCGATCCGCAAGGCGCCCACCGTCTGCGGCGTCGCCGCAACGAAGGCGGACAGCGACAGGCTGGCCCCGAGCCGCTGGCTCATCCGGCCGGTGACGGCATTCTCCTGGAACAACGGCGGCGTCCACAGCGTCAGCGCGTCATCGAAGCCGGCCAGCTGCGGATCCGGCGTCTCGGACCTGGGACGATAGACCGGCATCGCCACGTCCAGCGCCATGCCGTCGGCAACGGTCAAGCCCTGCGCGCCGTTGATGTCGTAGCGCGCGAACCCGCGCTGGAACAGGTCGCCGCGCAACACCAGGCCATCGGCGCCGGCATCGGCATCCGCCGCATCGCTGATCAACACGCGGTTGGCGCCGACCCGCAGGGTGCCGCCGCCGTTGACGCCGTAGCCATATACCGTGCCGGCCAGCGACACCCCCACGGGTCCCGGACCGGGCACGCTGCCGTTCAGCGCCACCTGCTCCAGCGCCACGTCGCCGCCCTTGCCGCCGCTCAGCCGGCCCTTGACGTCCAGTGTCGCGCCCGAACGCGCATCCAGCACGCTGCCCGCCGCCACGGCAACCGCGCCGGTGCCGCGCAGCGCGATCTGCCCGCCATTGCGCCAGGCCAGCGCATCGACGTCTTGCGGCGCGCGCCGCAGATTGGCCCACAGGCCGCTGACATCGATGCTTGTGCCGGGCGCGACCTCGACCCGCGCCGAGGTATTGGCGGCCGGCGCCAGGAAAACCTCGCGTTCGACGCTCTGCAGCACATTGCCGGCAGCCACGCGGCCGCCGCGCGCCGTCAGGTCGCCCTGGATGGAGACGTTCGGCGCGTATAGCTCGATCAGGCCCCCGGACGCGACCCGCAGATCCTGCCCGACGGTCACGTCCTGCGCCGCCACGGCGGTGACCTGGCCCAGGCCCGCGCGGCTCAGCGCCGCAGCATCGAGCCACACGGTATCGCGGCGGTCCGCCGGCATGGCGCCGTCCAGCCCGAGCCTGTCGGCCAGCGGCGGCATGGCATCGGTGAACAGGATCTGCCTGGCCGCGGCCGCCAGGTCGTACCCCCACGAAGTCGTCGTTGCGCCGGTGATCTGGCGTGCCACATAGCGGCCAACGATCAATTGGCCCGCCTGCGCCCGGGCCAGCTGCGACTGCTGGTAGCCGGTCTGCTGCCGCAGGCCCGCCTCCACCGCCTGTCGCGCCTGGGTCTGGCGTTCGCCCTGGAAGGCCTCGCCCACGATACTGCCTTCCATCACCGCGGTGCGCGTGCCGATGACCAGGCGGCCCGCGTCGCGTCCGGCCGTATAGCCGTCTTCGTAGCGCTGCCGGGGCGCCAGCAAGGCGCTGTAGAAATAGCGGGTGGCGCTCTGGCCCCAGCGCGCGTGGGTGTCTTCGAAGCCGCGATACAGGCCCTTGTAGAGCAGGTCGCCGGGCGCGCGCGAGACTTCGTACAGGCGGCCGTCCTCGCCCCGCAGCCAGCTCTGCTGGATGTTGCCGCCCGCCACGTCCAGCGTGCCGCCCGAGATGTTGATGAGCGCCCCCCGGCGGGCGACCAGCTCGCCGCCCTCCACCGTCACCGTGCCGCCGATCGCCGCCCACTCGCCGATGCCGTGGCGCTCGGTGCCCAGGTAGCCGCCCACCTCCAGCAGCCCGCCGGCGGTGTACCAGCGCTCGCGTTCATAGCCGTTCACGCCCTTGGCCACCTGCACCAGCGCGCGGCGGTCGATCCAGATTTCACTGTTGTTCAAGACCTTGCCATCGCGGTTGAGCGGCGCGTCGCGCAGTTCGTTGCCCTGGATATTGATCTTGAGGTTGTTGGATTCCATCGTCACCTTGACGCCGACCGCGCCGGCGACGTCCAGCAACGCACCGTCGTTGAGCAGCGTGCGGCGATTGGCCGCGATGGCGATCTGCCCCCCCGTGGCCAGCGCCAGCGCGCCGTCCCGGGCCTCGACCGTGCCGCCGCTGGTCACCTCGATGCGCGACTGGTCGCGGCGATCGGGCAAGGCGCTCAGGTGATCGAAAGCCTGGCCCGCGGTCCGATGATTGTCGCCCTCCTCCGGCGCTGGACGCACCAGCGTGTCGCGCTGCGCATCCAGCGCGACGGTGCCGTCGTTCTCGATCAGGATGGCGGTGGTGGAATCCCGGCCGAACACGACGCTGCCGCTGGCGTCGCTGGCCGAATTCAGCAGATGCACCGTGCCGCGCGTGGTCACCGACGTGGTGGCGATGGCCGCGCCCTGCTGGCGGACCTCGTGTCCGGTCAGCGTGATGTCGCCCAAGGGCGACTGGATCAGGCCGGTGTTGGCCGCCACGCCCGCCTGGCTGCCCGCATTGCGGCGCGCCGATACCTCGTTGCCACGGGTGGTGGAACGGACGTTGGCGTCCGATCCCAGGCCGCGGCGGATGATGAAGGTATCGCCCGCCGCCAGCACCGTCTGGCCGCTCGGCGTCGTGATCTGGCCGGCGTTGTGGACTTCGCGGCCCAGCAGCAGGACGTAGCCGCCGCCCTGGGTGACGCCGCCAGGCGCGCTGGTCTGGATGCGCGCGCCGGCCTCGACGCGCACGTCGCCGGTGGCGTTGCCGGCGCGGGCGGCGTCGCCCTGGCCGACCAGGTCGTTGCCGAAGCTGGGCGTGTAGCGCTCGTTGGCGCTTTCACCCGTCTTGCCACTGTACAGGCCGCTGCGGAACTGGGCGTCGCTCATCCCCACCGCGGCGGCGACCAGGTTGCGCGTATTGACCTGGCTGGAACCGCTGAAGACGATGCCGTTGCGGTTGACGATCATGACGGTGCCGGGCGCTTCGATCTGGCCCTGTATCTGGCTGGGCCGCGCGCGCGGGTCGTTGACCCGGTTCAGCACCGACCACGAACTGGCCTGCTGCTTGAACGATACGGTGGTGTTGCGGCCGACGTTGAAGGTCTCCCAATTCAGGATGGCCTTGTCGGCGGTCTGGTCGACCGTGACGACGGTGCGGCCGCCGCGCGAGGATTGCGAGCCGGGCGTCAAGGGACGCGCATTGAGCCAGCCGGCAGTCAGCGGATTGGTGTCGACCTTCAACCCGTCTTCGGCCATCCCGTCCGGCACCGGCGACCCCTGGTGCAGCGCCGCCTGGCGCGCCGCGGCCTGGGCCGCCTGCTGCGCCGCGATCGCCGCCGCGCCCCGGTTCAGGTTGGCGAGCGAGCGCTGCAGCTGCTGGTTGGCGCGCTGCTGGTCGCGCAGCGTCGACGGAATGCCGGCCAGGCCGCCGCCGGGCAGGCGCCCGGTCGCCGCGGTCTGCGCCTGCGTGGCGCGCTTGTCGGAGAACCAGCCGGGACCGAACGCCGGGCCGGCCGCCAGCGCCGGCGCCGCCGACAGGGCGAGGACCAGGGCGTGCATGGCTGGCGACAGCCGGAATGCGGGGGCGCCCCGTTGTCCGCCCTTGTCACGTCGGGTCACGCTGCCTGTCTGCTGGTTCATGCCGTATCTCTGATCCTGGGTATGCGCCGCTGCGAAAGGCGGCTGTCGATATGGGTGCCGGGCCGGGCGCGCTCGCGGCATGCGCGAACGCGCGGCAAATGGCCGCGACACCGGCAATGATGTGTCCGCCAGATGACAGCGGCGGGAAAAAAGGTGTGGAGTGGCGTAACAGTGCGGCGCGCGCCTCAGCCACGGCCGGCGACGTCGCCGCACACGGCCGCATTGCCGAGGTTCAAGCGCGCCGGCGTCCCCGCGGGGCTGACGAAGGTGGCCAGCAGGTGCGCGCGCAGCGTGGCGGGCAGCGGCGCCAACTGATGGCTGGCGATGGCCGCGGGGTCCTCGTACAGGCGCTTGAGAAACACCCGCAAGGCGCTCGTGACGATGGTATCGGCATAGCACTGGCTCAGCACCAGGTTGGTGGAGCCCACGATCGGATAGCCGCTGGGCGGATCCGCCACGATCCGCACCCAGTTGGCCGGATTGCCCGGATTGTCCGGCGACGACCAGCCCGGCGCGCCCGGACCGCGCCCCACCGCCGTGCCGTTGGGCAGCGCCGGCGCGCCGGTCGATTCCATTGCCGCGAGGACATTGGCGGACGTCGGCAGGTAGGCCACCCCATCATGCAGGTTGACCAGCCAGGCCTGTTTGATCCCGGCGGTGTAGGCGGGGTCCGGTCCGATATAGGTGATGGCCGAGACATTCCCCGCCATCGCCGCGGCGGCGCCGTCGTCTCCATGCGCCTCGACGAAATGGGCCGGCAAGGGCCCGGGCGGGAACTCCTCCCGGAACACACTCTTGCCAGTGAACCGCAAGGCGCCGCCGGTTTCGCAGACGGCACGCAGATGACGGGTCAGCAACGCGGTAGTGCCGCTGCCGTCTGCACGGTAGACCAGCTTGAAGGCGTCCAGCGAGGGCGGCACCGACACACCCAACTGGCTCCAGCGATCCACCATGCCCGAGAAGATCGCGCAAAGCTGCCGGGAACTCAGCGTGACGGGCTGCGACGGGCCCTTGTAGGAAATCGTGACGGCCACATACGCGGCCGGGATCTGGATCAACGGCCCATGGCCGGCGGGGTCGCCCTGCCGGCCCCAACCCTGGACCAGGTAGTCGGCGATCTGCGCCTGGGTCAACGGCGTCTCGCTGCCAATCCAGTGGACTGCCCCGTTGCGGCCGAACGTGTCCGCGGTATTGAGCAGGAACGCGCGCAATCCGGCCGTGCTGCCCGTGCCCACGTAGGACGGAAAAATCCCCGGCGGGAGTTTGGCGAGGGTCTCCTGGTACAGCGGCAGGGGCAAGCTGGCGCCGCCCGAGACTATCGTCTGGCCGGCGGCCGCGCCGTGGATGCAGGCCTGGGCCAGCAGGCACAGCGTGGCGAAGCGGCGAAGGTAATTGCTCATGGCGAACTCCGGGCATCGGGCGCCTGCCGGCATGTAGCGCCGCGCCCTGGAAAAAAAGGGCGAAGCCCCGTTGCCGGTTGCTCCGCCCCGCTCTGCCTTGACGGCCAGTGCTAGCGAACCATCGTGAAATCAACCACGGCCGGCGTAGCTGCCGCAAACCGTCGCGTTGTTGATGTTCAGGTTGGCGGTGGTGCCGTTGATGAAGGCGGCCAGCACGCGCGTGCGGTTCGCCGGGGTCAGCGGAACCAGCTTGTGCTGGTCGATCTTGCCGGGGTTGCTGCCACCGACCGTCGAGTTGGCGGTCGAGTAGTGCGTGGTCAGGAAGTTCTTGATCGCCGTGGCCACGGCCGCGTCGGTGTAGCACTGGCTGAACACGAAGTTGGTGTAGCCCACGATCGGGTAGCCCGAACCCGGGTTGACCGTCGAACGCACCCAGTTGAACGGGTTGGCCTGGTTGTTCGTGTCGGTCCAGTTGGCGCCGGCCGGGTCACGTTGCACCACACCGGTGGCGGGCGGCAGGGCCGCCGCGCTACCCAGGGCGGTGCTGACGTTGGCCGAGGTCGGCGCGTACGCCACGCTGTTGTTCTTGTTGATCAGCGAGGCCTGTTCGAGCGCAACGGTGAAGGAGGGATCCGGGCTCAGGTAGGTGATGGCCGAGGCCTGGGCGCTGATGGCCGTGGCCACGCCGCCGCTGCCGGCGGCGGCCAGGAAGTTGGCCGGCGGCGTGTTGCCCGGGAATTCCTGGGCGAAGGTGCTCTTGCCGCTGAACGCGACGTTGGCGTCGGTGCCGCAGACGGCCTGCAGGTGGCGGGTCAGCAGTTCGGTGGTGCCGCTGCTGTCCGAACGGTAGATCACCGTGAAGGCGTCGGGCGCCGAGCCGGAGGAGACACCGACGTCGCTCCACTTGGTGTACTTGCCCGACAGCACGCCGCACAGCTGCGCCTTGTTCAGCGTGACGCCGGCCGCGGGACCCTTGTACGAGATCGTCACGGGCGTGCCCACCGACGGGATCTGGACCAGCGGGCCATGACCCGAGGTATTGCCGATCTTGCCCAGGCCGGTCGTCAGGTAGTCGTTGATCTGGGTCTGGGTCAGGATCGAGTCGCTGCCGATCCAGTGGACCACGCCGGTGCTGTCGAAGCCGACGGCGCTGTTGGTCAGGAAGGCGGTCTTGCCCGCGCCGCTGCCTTTGCCGACGTAGGCCTTGAAGGTCGACGCCGGGAAGCTGTTGATTTCATCCTGGTACAGCGGTTGGGGCAGCGTCGCGCCACCCGACACCACGACCTGTTGCGCCAGGGCGGCGCCCGACAGGGACAGCATGCCGACCGCCGACAGCGCGGCGACCAGGGAATTGCGATTGAACATGTCTTGCTCCTTGCACTCGTTTAGGAGAGAACTGCGTGGGGAGAAAAGAACGAATGGACCCGAGAACGCATCCGGCGGCGCTCTGCAAAGACCGGCCTGACGCGTTGGAGACATGTTGATCAGACGAGGTGACAGCGACGGGAAAAAAGGTGTGGAGTGAGGTAAGAATGTGCGGAGATGTGCGGAGTTCGCCACGCCCGCGCGGATTGCGCTTTCACGTTGCGGCGCGCGTGTCGATACCGTCTCAGCCCACCATCTGGTTGATCTCCATGATCGGCAGCATCACCGCCAGCACGATGGTCAGCACCACCCCGCCCATGATCAGGATCATCAGCGGTTCGAGCATCGCCGTCATGGCCATGGCGCGCCGCTCGATGTCGGCGGACAGCGTCTGCGCGGCGCGGTCCAGCATGCGCGCCAGCGTGCCGGTCTTCTCGCCGCTGGCGACCAGGTGGCAGAGCAGCGGCGGAAACACCTTCTGCTGGCGCAGCGCCGCGCCCAGGCCCGACCCGCCTTCGATGCGTTCGGTGGCGTCGAGCACCGCGCGGCGCAGGCAGTCGTTGGCCAGCGTCTGCCGCGCGGCGTCCAGCGCGCGCAGCAGCGGCACGCCGGCATCGGCCAGGATCGCCAGCGTGGCGGCGAAACGCGCGGTGTTCACGCCCAGCGCGAAGCGGCCGATCATCGGCAGCCGCAGGATGCGCCCGTGCCACGCGAGCCGCGCCGCCTCGGCGCGCTGCGACAGGCGCCACAGGCCGAACAGCAGCGCCGCGACCAGCGCGTTCAAGCCGCCCCAGGCGCGCACGTAATCGCTGGCGGCGAGCATGGCGCGGGTGATCCAGGGCAGCTCCTGGCGGGCCTGCGAAAAGGCGCTGACCACCTGCGGCACGACGTAGGCCAGCAGGAACACCACGATGCAGATCGACACCACCCCGACGATGGCCGGATAGATGAACGCGGTCAGCACTTTCGAGCGCAGCGCATTGCGCCCCTCGATGTAGTCGGCCAGCCGTTCCATGATGCGGGCCAGGTCGCCGGAGTCCTCGCCGGCCTTGATCAGGGCGCGGTAGATCGGCGGGAAATCGCGCGGCCGGGCGCTCAGGGCATCGGAAAAGCGTTGCCCGCCGCGCACGTCGGCGCGCACGCCGGAAAACGTGGCGGCGATATGCTTCTTTTCGGCCTGCTCGACGGTGGCCGACAGCGCGCCTTCCAGCGGCAGCCCGGCGGCCAGCAGGCTGGCAAGCTGGCGCGTGGCCCAGGCCAGATCGCTGTCGGACAGCCGCGCGGCGAACAGCTCCGCCGAGCCGGCTCCGCGCCGGGCCGACAGGCGCACCGCCAGCGCGGTCAGCCCCTGGGCCCGCAGCTGCGCGCGGGCGGCGCGGGCGCTGTCGGCGCTCAACACGCCGCGCTGGATCCTGCCGAGCGCGTCGGCCGCTTCGAAACGAAAATCCGGCATGATTCGCCCTACCCGTCCCGCGTGACGCGGATGATTTCCTCGCGCGAGGTCTGGCCGGCAAGCACCCAGCGTTCGCCGTCCTCGCGCATCAGCTTCATGCCGGCGCGCTGCGCGGCCACGCGCAGCTGCTGTTCGCCGGCGCCCTCGTGGATCAGGCCGCGCTGGGCGTCATCGACGATGTACAACTCGTGGATGCCGGTGCGGCCGCGATAACCCGTGTGGTTGCAGGCCGGACAACCCACGGGCTCGAACAGGCCCGGTTCCTGCGGCGATGGCCGGCGGCAGTCCGGGCACAGGCGCCGCACCAGGCGCTGCGCCAGCACGCCCAGCAGCGACGAGGCCAGCAGGAAGCGTTCCACGCCCATGTCGGTCAGCCGCGTCAGCGCCGAAACGGCATCGTTGGTGTGCAGCGTGGCCAGCACCAGGTGGCCCGTCAGCGAGGCCTGCACCGCGATCTGCGCGGTCTCCAGGTCGCGGATCTCGCCGATCATGATGACGTCCGGGTCCTGCCGCAGGATGGCGCGCAGCGCCACCGCGAAGCTCATGTCGATCTTGGCGTTGACCTGGATCTGGCTGATGCCCGGCAGGTCGTATTCCACCGGATCCTCGACCGTCAGCACGTTCGAGGTGGCGGCGTCGATCTGGCCCAGCGCGGCATACAGCGTGGTGGTCTTGCCGCTGCCGGTGGGCCCGGTGACCAGCACGATGCCATGCGGCTGGTGCACCAGGCGATCCAGTTCGCGCAGCACGCCCGGCGCCATGCCCAGCTTCTCCAGCCGCAGGCGGCCGGCCTCCTTGTCCAGCAGGCGCAGCACCGCGCGTTCGCCGTGGCCGGTGGGCACGGTGGAAACGCGGATGTCGATCGGCCGGCCGCCCACGCGCAGCGCGATGCGCCCGTCCTGCGGCAGCCGTTTTTCGGCGATGTCCAGGTGCGCCATGATCTTGATGCGCGAGATCAGCGCGCCGTGCAACGCCTTGCGCGGGCTGACCACGTCGCGCAGCCCGCCGTCGACCCGGTAGCGCACCACCGAATGGGTTTCATAGGGCTCGATGTGGATGTCGCTGGCGCCGTCGCGCGCGGCCTGCGTGAAGAGCGCGTTGATCATGCGGATCACCGGCGCGTCGTCCTGCGCGTCCAGCAGGTCGGTGACCTCGGGCATCTCGTGCAGCAGGCGGTCCAGGTCGACCTCGTTCTCGGCCGCGCCGACCACCGAGGCGGCGTCGCCGGCATCGGCGTAGGCGGCGGCCAGCAGCCCGTCGAACTCGGCGTCGGCGGCGCGGCGCAGCGCCATGGGGCCATGGCGACGCCGCGCCTCGATCACGGCCCAGGCCGGCGTCTGGTCGGTGATGATCAGTTCGCCGACACCCCCGCCCTGCCACTGCAGCAGCGCCCGGTGCTGCCGCGCCCAGGCATAGGGCAGCTTGTGACGCGGGCTGGCATCGCGCGCGTTCATGGCGCCAACGACGATGCCAGGGGCGGCACGCGGTCGATCGATACCTCGGCCACGGGACCAGCCTGCCGTTGCTGGGACGCGCACCCCGCCAGCGCCAGCAGCTTGGCCATGCTGGCGGCGGTGCGGCGGGCGGACGCGCGGTAGACGGTGCGCTGCAAGGGGTACTGCGTCACGGGATTACCTTTCGTTGGGGGAAATGGGACCGAGCAGCACCACGCCGGCCAGGCCTTCGCCCGGCGCTACGCCAGGCTCGGCGGGCTCGGCTTCGTCCTGGCGTTGCAGCTCGACGCGCGTCAACGCCAGCGGCAACGGCGCCGGGCCGGCCAGCAGCCAGGCCGCCAGCGGCGCGGCGGGCGCGTGGTCGAAGCGAATGCGCCAGGCGCCGGCGGCGTCGGCGCTGACCTCGTAGCGGCCCGCCAGTCCGGCCGCATCGAGCCAGCGGCCCAGTGTTTCGGCCGACACCGTCGCCTGCCGCGCCTTTGGCGGCGGGCCGGCCTGGCGCAATACGGCATCGAGTTCGCGCGCGCCCGCTTCCAGCTGCCGCAGCGCTTGCCGGCTGCGCTCGATGCGCGCCAGCGACGGTTCGATCACCGCCAGCCAGCACAGCGCCGCGCCGACGACGCAGGCACAAAGCGCCAGCAGGCGCTTTTCGCTGTGCGACAGGCGCGTCCAGGCCGCCACGCCGCGGGCTTGCCAGGCCTGGCGGCGCGCGCGCCAGCGACCGCGCCAAAGCGCCGGCAGGCCCAGCGGTCTGGGAGGAGGCGCCAGCGTCATGAGCGTTCCGCCTTCCCGGCCTCGGCATCCGCCGGCGCGCGGCGCAGGCGCCAACCGGTCGCGGTGGCCTGGACCGCCAAGCCCGCCTGGCGCGCCGCCTGGACCCAGCCGGGCGTAGCCGCCGGCTTGCCGTCGGCGGGCGCATCCGGCGTCCCGGGACGGGCCGCGGGCGGCATGTCCAGCTCCAGGCCGCCCGCCTCGTAGCGCCAGGCCAGCACGTCGCCCGCGGCGAAGGCCATGTGTTCGCGCGCCGCCCGCAACAGGAACCCGAGTTCGCGCCAGTCATCGCCCGTGCCGGCGCGGCGCGCGGCCAATTGCCGGCGCGCCTGCGCCAGCGGATCGACCACCGTGGTGATCGACGGAAACACCTGGCGCAACGCCTGCGCCTGTTGCTGGCGCAGGGCCTGCGCGCCATGTTCCAACCGGGTTGCCTGCAATGCCAGGCCGGCCATCCATACCGCGGCCGCAGCCATGGCCAGCGCGGTCGCCCTGCCCCAGCCCCATGCGCCGGCCGCCGCATGGCCGTCGGCGGCGGCCGCGATGCTCCAGGGGATATCGGCCATCACGCCGCAGGCCGCCTCCGGCAACACCGGGTCGGGCGCATCGCCACGCCACTGCGCCGGCACGGCGCCGATCCACTGGCGGGCGCCGGCGGCGCAAGCGGCGGCGTCCGGCCCCAACGTCCGCGCCAGTGTCGACGGCGTGTCGTCATCGGTCATTTCCCGCGCATACAGCGCGCCGCGTCCGTCGGGCTGGCGCGCCACCAGGTAGCCATCCAGGCAATACAGCGTCCAGCCCGACGCGGTCTCGGGCAGCCACAACGGCGTCGGCGCGAAGGCCGCCAGCGACAATCCGTTGGCGGAGAGCAACGACTGCGCATCCGCGGCCGCCTGGGCGTCGACCCAGGCCACGGCGACCCACCCATCGGCGTCGCGGGCGCCGTGGCCGATGCGCAAGGTGTCGGGTTCCCCCAGCGCCAGCGGTTCGATCGCGCCTTCCACCGCGATCCGCAAGCGGGCCCGCGTCAGCGGCGGCAACGACACCGACGTCAGCGTGAGGTCTTCGGGATGCAGGAAAACGGTGACGCGCGCGCCCGGCCAGCGCCGCCCCAGTTCCGCCAGGGCCAGGGGCGCCTGGCGGCGCCAGCCGGCCTTCTCTTGCACCGCCAGGGGCAGCGGCGTATCGGCCGCGAGAATGCGCAATGGCGGCAACAGCACGCGGATCGAGGCCATCACGCGCCTTCCCGCGACCAGACGATGCGCGAGGCGCCGTCGCTGGTGCGCGCCAGCAGCGCCTTCAACGGCAGGATCGCGCCGCCCAGCCGGGCCGCGCCGGTCAAGGTGAACCAACCGCTGGCCACCGCCACGCGCGGCGCTTGCGGCGCCGCCACGGGGGTGTCGCCGCGGGCGTTGTTGCTGGCGTTGCCGCTTGCGTTGTTGCCTGTATCGGCGCCCGCGGCCTGTCCGGCGCCGCTGGCGCTGGCCAGGCGATTGGCGAAGTCGCCCTGGTTGACGAACCAGAGGCCGCCGTCGCGCTGCGCCACCATGGCCCTGGCCTGCTCCAGCGACATGCCCGGCACGCGCGCCGCGATGACTTCGGCGCTGGCGGTGTTGACGTTGACCAGGGTGACGCGCGGCAGCACCGTCACATGGCGCCGCAGCCGCGCCAGCACCGCCGCGTCCACGCCCGCCACGCCGGCAAGCTCCTCCAGGCCGCGCGGCGCCGGCAGCACCGCGCCCGACGCCGCCCCCGGCTGCGAATCGAGCATGCGCTGGGCGATGGCCATGCCCACCTCGGGCGCCACGCCAACCAGGGCGCACAGGCGCAGCAGTTCCTCCACGCCGTCCTGGTGCAGCCGTCCTTCGAACACCAGGTTGCGCAGGTTGAACTTGCCCTGCTCGTCCTCCAGCCGGCCGACGAAGGCGGTATCGCGGCCGGGCGGTTGCAGACGCGTGTCGATGATGGGCGCGGCCCAGTCGCCATCGGCGCGTGTCGCGGCCTGGCGCCGGCTGTCCTCCCGCAGCAACTGGCGCGCCAGGCCCAGCCCGGCTTCGAGCACGGCCTGGGCCTGGGCGCGCGTCTGCGCCGCCTGCACCGCGCGCAGGAAAGTGTCCTGGCGCTGCAGCAACGACGCGACGATCATCGTCACCGCCGCCACCACCAGCAAGGCGCTGATCACCGCCATGCCGCGCTGCCGGTCACAGCTGCCAGGAACCGATGTCGGCATTGCCCGCGTCTCCATCCGGCTTGCCGTCCGCGCCCAGCGAAAACACGTCGATCTCGCCCCGGGTGCCGGGGTTCAGGTATTGATACGGGTGGCCCCAGGGGTCATTCGGCAGGCGGTCCAAGTAGGCGCGCCAGGCGCTCGAGGCGCCCGGCCCCGAAGCCGGTCGTTCGACCAGGGCGCGCAGGCCCTGCTCGGTATTGGGGTAACTGCCGTTGTCGAGCCGGTACAGCTTGAGCGCCTGCATCAGCGCGCTGATGTCCTGGCGCGCCGCCACCGCGCGCGCCTGGTCGGGCCGGTCCAGCAGCCGCGGCACGATCAGCGCCGCCAGGATACCCATGATGACGATCACCACCATGATCTCGATCAGCGTGAAACCACGCTGCCGGCGCCTGGGCGGGTACTGCCTATCCGTCATGAACCGGCCTGCTTTCATCGCGCTTGGACTCCGGGGCAATCACACGGGGAGCCCGGGGGACGGCATGGCGGGTGGCGGCGAAACCGCCCGCACCGCCCCTCGGGTCCGCACAGTGTGGCCAACCCGGATTTCACGCATTTGACCCATTGTGTGGAGCTTTGAAAGGCAGTCGACGCGCGCGCCGGCGGCATTTGCGGCGCCTTTGGATCCCGCAACCGCCTAGGGATTTCCCGCGTTTTGCCGGTGGCCTCGCCGGGGCGCCGCAATTTTTTCCGTTTCCTGAAAGGTGAACGGAAGTTTGGATTTTTAGACTCCCGCATTCATTGGAATGTCAGCTTTTTTTCAGATCCAAGTCAGTCTCGGAAGAAAGCCACAACAAAGGGAGGAAGGAATCCAATGCAATCCAAACGCAGCGTCATCAAGCGCGAGGCGTGGGCCGCGGGCACGATGATCGTGCTCGGCCTGGGCGCCATCGCGCAGGCATCCACGTACACCATCGGCAGCCTGGCCCGCATGGGCCCGGGCATGTTCCCCGCCATCCTCGGCGTGCTGCTGGTCCTGCTGGGGCTGGTCATCGCGCGCACGGCCTATTCGCCCCTGGCGGCGGAAGAGGACGCCGAGGACATCCCCCCGCCGGAATGGCGCGGCTGGGGCTGCATCATCGGCGGCCTGATGGCTTTCATCCTGATCGGCAAATTCGGCGGCCTGGTGCCCGCTACGTTCGCGCTGGTCTTCATCTCGGCCATGGGCGACCGCCAGCACACCGTGCGCAGCGCGGCGCTGCTGGCGGTAGGCGTGACGCTGCTCGGCGTCGCGGTGTTCTCGTGGGCGCTGCAGCTGCAGTTCCCGCTGTTCCGCTGGGGTTGAGCCATGGAAATCCTCAATAACCTGATGCACGGGTTCTCGGTGGCGTTCGCGCTCGACAACCTGTTGTGGGCCGTGTTCGGCGTGTTCATGGGCAACCTGATCGGCGTGCTGCCGGGCATGGGCGTGCTGGCCGCCATCTCGATCCTGCTGCCGCTGACCTACACCATGACGCCGACCGCGGCGCTGGTGATGCTGTCGGGCATCTACTACGGCTCGCAGTATGGCGGCGGCATCACCTCCATCATGCTGAACCTGCCGGGCACCGCCTCGCACGCGGTGGCCTGCCTGGACGGCAATCCGCTGGCGCGCAACGGCAAGGCCGGCTCGGCGCTGTTCATGCTGATGTTCTCGTCGTTCTGCGGTGCCTCCGTCGGCATCCTGGCGATGATCCTGTTCTCGCCGCTGCTGGTCGACGTGGCCTTCAAGTTCGGCCCGGCCGAGTACTTCTCGATGATGATGCTGGGCCTGCTGGCCGGCGCCACGCTGGCCAAGGGCTCGGCGATCAAGGGCGTGGCGATGGTGGTGGTCGGCCTGTTGCTCGGCGTGATCGGCACCGACGTCAACACCGGCACCATGCGCTTTCACTTCGGCATCCTCGAACTGAGCGACGGCCTGCAGATCGTGGCGCTGGCCATGGGCCTGTTCGGCGTGGCGGACTTCCTCAAGAACATCAACCAGATCGGCGGCGACACCAAGGTCACCAGCACCAAGGTCAGCATGAAGTCGATGCGGCCGGAAGCCGGCGACATCAAGCAGTCGCGCGGCGCGCTGGTGCGCGGCACCGCCATCGGCGCGGCATTCGGCATCCTGCCGGGCACCGGCCCGACCATCGCCTCGTTCATCTCGTACGCGGTGGAAAAGAAAGTGGCGCGCGAGCCGCGCCGCTTCGGCCGCGGCGCCATCGAGGGCATCGCCGGCCCCGAGGCCGCCACCAGCGCCTCGACCCAGACCAGCTTCATCCCCACCATGAGCCTGGGCATCCCCGGCGACCCGGTGATGGCATTGATGCTGGGCGCATTGATCATCCACGGCATCCAGCCCGGACCGCAGATGATGGTCGAGCACGCCGACATGTTCTGGGGGCTGATCGCCAGCTTCTGGGTCGGCAACGTGCTGCTGCTGTTGCTCAACCTGCCGCTGATCGGCATGTGGGTGCGCCTGTTGACCGTGCCGTTCCGCTACCTGTTCCCGGCGGCGCTGTTCTTCGTCTGCGTCGGCGTCTACAGCACCAACAACAACCTGTTCGACGTGGGCATGGTGACGCTGTTCGGCGCGGCCGGTTATGCGTTGATACGGTTGCGTTTCGAACCGGCGCCGCTGCTGCTGGGCTTCGTGCTCGGGCCGATGGTGGAAGAGAACTTCCGCCGCGCCCTGCTGCTGTCGCGCGGCGACCTGGCGATCTTCGTGACGCGTCCGATCAGCCTGGGCTTCGTGCTGGCCTGCGTGATGCTGATCGCCCTGCTGCTGGTATCGGCCGTGCGCCACAAGAACAGGATGCAGGCGGCCCTGCGGCAATCCGGTTCGGCGGCCTGAGCCACGCCGCGCCGATGGACGGCCGCCCCCGGGGCGGCTGTCCCATTTGCAGAGGCGCGACTCGCGCCGCGCCCGCGCTTACGCCCCGGACGGATCTTCGGGCGCGGCGCGATGGCCGTCGATATGGCCCAGCGGCCGACCCGGATCGAGGCGGTCGCGCACACGTTGCTTGAGCACCTTGGCCTCGGGAAAGCCGCCATCGCGCTTGCGGTCCCAGAGCAGTTCGCCGTCATAAGTGATCTGAAACACGCCGCCGGTGCCGGGCTGCAGCGCCACTTCGCCCAGGTCGGTGGCGAAGGTGGACAACAGTTCCTGCGCCATCCAGCCGGCGCGCAACAGCCATTGGCACTGCGTGCAATAGAGGATGACGATGCGGGGACGGGTGGCGGCGGTAGTCATGGCGCGGATCATTCTACGCCAGCCCGATGCCGCCGCGCGTTTGCCAACGCCTGGGCGGCCTTCGCCCGGCCCCCAGGCGGGGCGGCTTTCAGGGTGGACGCAGGCTGGTGGATAATGTCGGGTTTTCCCGGGCGTGCAACGCGCCCCGAGCCTGCCATGAAGTCTGCATTACCCGCCGCCCGCCGCCAATCCTGGCTGATCGGCCTCCTGATGGGGCTGGTCACGCTGACGCCCATGGGCATCGACATCTACCTGCCCTCGCTGCCGGCCATGGCGGCCGGCTTCGAGCAGCCGATCAGCGCGCTGCAGGCCAGCATCACCCTCTTCATTTTCGCGGTCGGCGTCGGCCAGGTCCTCATCGGCCCGCTGGCCGACCGCTACGGCCGGCGGCCGGTGGCGCTGGGCGGCGCGCTTGCCTACCTGCTGGGATCGGCGCTGGGCGCGGCCGCCACCTCGCTGGAATTGTTCTATGCCGCCCGCGTGATCCAGGGCCTGGGCGCCTGCTCGGCCTCGCTGGTGGCGTTCGCGGCGGTGCGCGACCGGTTCAGTCCCGCTGTCGGCGCGCGTGTCTACAGTTACCTCAACGGCGCCCTTTGCACGGTGCCGGCGCTGGCGCCGATGCTGGGCGGCGCCCTGGCCGTGCACCTGGGCTGGCGCAGCACGTTCGTCTTCATGGTGCTGTTCGCGCTGGCGCTGGCCCTGCTGCTGGCCTGGCGCTTCGACGAAACGCGGACCGCGCCGCCGGCCGGCCGCGCGCCGCTGTACAGCCTGCGCCGCTATGCGCCCATCATCACCAGCGGCCGCTTCCTGTACTTCGCCGTCTTCGGCATGGCCGGCATGGCGATGATCCTGGTATTCGTATCGGCCGCGCCGGTGGTGCTGGTGCAGCAGCTGGGCTATTCCGAGCTGGGCTTCTCGGCCTGGTTCGGCGGCAATGCCGCCATCAATATCGCGGCGTTCTTCCTGGCGCCGGTATTCATCGCGCGTTTCGGCCGCCATGCCATGCTGCGGGTCGGCATGGCCGCGCTGCTGCTGGCGGCGCTGATGCACCTGGCCGCGTGGCGCTGGGCGCCCTCGGCCGCCTGGATCTTCATGCTGCCGGTGGCGGTGCTGACCGTCGGTTTCTCGCTGGCGCTCGGTTCGGCCCTGAGCCTGGCGCTGGAACCCTTCGCCGACCGCGCCGGCACCGCCGCCGCCGTCTACGGGCTGTTCCAGATGAGCGGTTCGGCCGTCATCGCCACCGCCCTGCTCGACCACGGCGTCGCGCCGCAGGCGGCGATGGGACTGATCGGCGTGCTGATCGTGGCGCCGCTGCTGTGCCTGTCGGGCCTGATGGCACGCCGCGCGGGCGCGGGGCGCTGACGCCACCGTCGGCGCGCTCCGGCGCCCCGCCTCAGGCCGCGGCGCGCGGCGCGTTCGACAGATGCATCAGCAAGGCGCCGCCCGCGATCAGCGCGGCGCCGGCCAGGCGCCCGGGATTGAGCGCGCTGCCCACGAAGCCCACCAGCGCATAGCGATCCAGCAGCAGCGCCGCCAGCATCTGGCCCGCGATCACCGCCGCCAGGAACGCGCCCGCGCCCAGACGCGGCGCCAGCATCAGTGCGGCCGTGATGTAGGACACGCCCGACAGCCCGCCGGTCCAGCCCCACCACGGCAGCCGGCCGATCTCGCCGAAACTGGGCGCGGGCACCCGCAGCAGCGCCATCACCACCATGGCCGCGACAGCGCTGACCGCCAATGACACCATGGTGGCCCACAAGGGATGGCCCAAATGGCGCCCCAGGGCGGCGTTGGCGCCGGCCTGGATCGGCACCAGCGCGCCGGCCAGGACGGCGGCAGGAATGACGTAGGCGGTCGAGAAATTCATGGCCGGACTCCGGTAATGGATGAATGGGGAATGGGAATGGCGCTATTCTCATATTCATCAACCATTGAATCCAATTCGATATTCGTCTTTTGGATATGCACATCACGAATAATCTAAGGGCAATCGACCTGAACCTGCTGGTGGTGCTGGATGCCCTGCTGCATGAACGCCACCTCACCCGCGCCGCCGCCCGGCTGCCAATGAGCCAGCCGGCCATGAGCCACGCGCTGGCGCGCCTGCGGGTGTTGCTGGGCGACCCCCTGTTCCATCGCACCCGGGGCGGCTTGCGCCCCACGGCCCACGCGCTGGCGCTGGAGGCGCCGCTGCGCGATGTGCTGGCGCAGGTGCGCCGGCTACTGGCGGGCGCGGTGTTCGAGCCGGCGGCGAGCCGGCGCGCGTTTCGTCTGGCCATGTCGGACTACGGCGCGCGCGTGGCGCTGCCGCCGCTGTTGCGCCACATGCGGCGCGAGGCGCCGGGCATCGACCTGGAAATCAGCTATGCCAGCCGCAGCGGCATGATCGCCGGCGTGGCCGATGGCCAGCTGGACCTCGCGCTGTCGGTGTTTGGCGAAACACCGGCCGACATCCGCCGCGCGGTGCTGTTCCTGGAGGATTTCGTCTGCGCCGCCGATGCCGGCCAGGGCGTGCCGTCGACCTTGCAGGCGTATCTGGCGCGGCCGCACGTGCTGGTCGCGGCCGGACCGGACCAGCGCGCCGCCGAGGTCGATGCCGCGTTGGCCCGCCTCGGCCACGCGCGCCGTGTGGCGGTGCGCCTGCCGCACTGGACCGCGGCGCCTGCCATGCTGGCCGGCACCGATCTGCTGCTGACGGTGGCGCGCCGCACGGTCGACCCGGTCCCGCCGGGATTGGCGGTCGGCGCGGCGCCGTTTCCTATCGCGCCCCTGGCCTTCGAAATGATCTGGCATGAACGCGCCGATGCCGATGCCGGCCTGGCGTGGCTGCGCGCGCAGCTCGGCGCCGCGCTCGCCTGACGCATGCCGACGCGGCGCCGCCCGCTCGCTTTGGCCTACTATCGGCATATCCCTCTCTCCAGGAGATGTCATGCCATCCGAGCTTTCGACGCCTGCACGGCCCGCAACCGCCCCCGCCACGTCGCCAGACCCCTTGCTGTCGCACACGCTGCGGGACGGCGTCGCCACGCTGCGCCTGAACCGGCCGGCGCAGTTCAATGCGCTGTCCGAAGGCCTGCTGGACGCGCTGCGCGCCGCCATCGATGCGCTGGCGCGCGCGCCGGACCTGCGTTGCGTGGTGCTGGAGTCGGCCGGCCGCGCCTTTTGCGCCGGACACGATCTGCGCGAGATGCGCAGCCAGCCGTCGTTCGATTACTACCTGGCCCTGTTCCGCAAATGCAGCGGCGTGATGCAGGGCCTGCAGGCCCTGCCGGTGCCGGTAATCGCCAAGGTCCGCGGCGTGGCCACCGCGGCGGGCTGCCAACTGGTCGCCAGCTGCGACCTGGCGGTGGCCGAGGACACGGCGCGATTCGCCGTGTCGGGCATCAACGCCGGCCTGTTCTGCTCGACGCCGGCCGTGGCCCTGAGCCGCAACATCGCCGCCAAACGCGCTTTCGAGATGCTGGTCACGGCGCGCTTCATCGACGCCGAGCAGGCGCGCGACTGGGGCCTGCTGAACGACGTCGCGCCCGCGCAGGAGCTGGATGCGAGGGTCCAGGCCCTGGTTGACGTCATCGTGGCCAAGAGCCCCGCGGCCATCCGCTACGGCAAGCGCATGTTCTACGCCCAGCGCCAGATGCCGCAGGCCGAAGCCTACGAATACGCCGCCGAGGTCATGGCCCGCAACATGATGGAGGAAGACGCGGGTGAAGGCATCGACGCCTTCCTGCAGAAGCGCGCGCCGCGCTGGCGCCAATAGGCCGCCAGCCGCCGCGGGCGCGCCACCGCTGGCCGTCAGGCCAGCCAGCCCAGCGCCCAACCGCCCGCGGCCGCGGCCAGCACCACCCACAACGGCGACCAGCGCGCATAGACCAACAGGCCGAACAGCGCCAGCGCCAGCGCGAAATCCCACTTGCCGCGGATCGCGCTGGTCCATACCGGGTCATACAGCGCCGACAGCAGGATACCGACCACCGCGGCGTTCACGCCCGCCACCATGTTGCGCACGCCCGGCCGTCGCCGCAGGCTTTCCCAGAACGGCAAGGCCGCCGCCACCAGCAACGCGCCCGGCAGGAAGATGGCCACCAGCATCGCCAGGCCGCCGGCCCAGCCCGACAAGGGGCCGGCCGAGGCCGAGCCAAGGAAGGCGGCAAAGGTGAACAAGGGGCCGGGCACGGCCTGCGCGACGCCGTAGCCGGCCAGGAAATCCGCGTCCGGCACCATGCCGCCGCCCACCGCCGCCGTCTGCAGCAGCGGCAGGACGACATGGCCGCCGCCGAACACCAGGGCGCCGGCACGGTAGAACCCCGCCAGTTGGGCCGCCAGCGGCGCGCCCGACAGGTCGGCCCACAACGGCAGCGCCACCAGCAACAGGATGAACAGGGCCAGGCAGACGTAGCCGCCGAGGCGCGACGCGCCCTGGGTCCGGTTGGCCAGGAGGGGCCGCGGCGGCACCTGCAACAGGGCGGCGCCAGCGACGGCGCCCAACGCGATGGCGCCGATCTGCCCCAGCGTCGACGGCAGCACCAGCGTCATCAGCGCGGTCACCATCGCCAGCCCGGCGCGCGGACGATCGGGGCAGAGCGATCGGCCCATGCCCCATACGGCCTGGGCGATGACGGCCACCGCGGCCACTTTCAGGCCGTGCACCGCCGGCAGGC
>NZ_QHHO01000040.1:228724-237304 GCF_003184165.1 Achromobacter sp. RW408 | reverse complement strand
GGGTAGGGTGGGCCGCGTGATTATGGACCTGCGCGGCGATGTGCTCGGTCAGGTCGTGTTCGCGCAAGATATTTGCGCCACATTATCCTATTTTGGAGGCGTGGCGTTGCTGAAGACACTACATGGAATTCAATCGCTGGATCTATTGTCTAAGTGTTCGATGAATTCGTTAGGGTTAAGAACTAGAGTTTTGATGCCAAGCCAATTGTACGTTGCCTTGGTTTTGTTTTTTAACTTGTTGTCGTTTGTTATAAAAATATCACAATACGCTGCATATATCGCATGTGTCGTGTCATGTAAGCCGGATAGGAATTGAGTTGATTTGTCTGGATAATATCTTCTTGCTTCAAGAAATTCGAAAATTTTCTCCATTGTCATTTCGTGTAGAGGAAATTTCTTCCCTAAGTGACTAAAATTTATCTCGTTGCAAAGGGGAGGGTGAGATCGAAGAAGACCCGGGTAGGATTGGCGGAGTGAAGGGTAATTGTTAATTATTATTTGATGAAGTTTTGGCTTGAATCTATCGATTTCTTCCTGGATATTTATGAAATTTGTTTCTAAAGATGTGATTCCTGTCCTTCTCTGAATCTCCTCGCCCCGGGAAATTTTTTCTTTTTGATGTTCTTCGGCTATTGAGTTGTTCTCGTAATGCTCGATGACTCTATGATAAGTGGTTTTTGGATGTTCCTCAGAAACGTAGATTCCACCTCTTTTCCGTTGAACGGTGTCGCGCCTCTCAAAAGGCAAGAGCGCCTTTGAGTCTGTAATATTGCCCAGTTTGTCGAGAAACGAGTTAACTGTCTCGTCGTTGTTGCCGTGGCGCATTTTTAATGCAGCTATCTCTTCAATGTGCGCGGGGCTGAAAAGAATCTGATAGTCCTTCTTGTCCAGGGTGTTAATTCTATGAACGAAATCGGGTTTTCTGTTATCTTTGATGTCAATAATGATATTGTGATCGAGGTATAGGGTTTTCATTTTTGTTTGTTTGTTTGTTTGTGGTGCTGTATTGGATTTTGGGTTTGTAAAAAATCAGCGTAATTTTATATTATTGTTCTGTATTGCTAGTTTTGTGAGGGCTATCGGATTTTCGTTGATTATAGTTGTTGTATTGATAAAGTGTGATTTCGTATCTGCTTTTTTATGCGAGGCCATGTTTTGATTGGGTTGGCTTCTAAGGGATGATTCTAAAGTGAAAAGGTGGGTGCTCGGTCTAGTTTTTTGTGCAAATTTTCAATCTGGTGGTTCTTGGGTTAATTATTGGTTCTAATAATAGCTGGCTGTGGCTTGGCTAATGATAGTGCATTGGGGGGATGTGCCGGTCTAGTTGGGGTGTTGTAGGAATATCGCCGAAAAGAGAGACGCCGTAGAGACACTTTTAAAAGTTGGGCGCTCTTCAGGCCGCACCCATCGCTGATGCGAACGTTAACGCCAGTAGGCGACTTGTCAATAAGGGGTGGCAAGAAAGTCAGACCAGATTTTTCGATGTTGAAATAATGGCGTGGCCTCATGCTTCATCGCGCATTCAGCGGCCACCCCAATCAATACTCCCCGGCTCCGGACAAACCCAAGACCCTTGCAACCGTTCCCGGATCTGCGCCAGATCCTGCTCCACCAGCAGAACCCCATCCCGGAACACCGGCACCAGCGCGCCGCCAGCCGCTTGCTCCGGCGTCTGCTGGTCGTGCAACACATACCCCGTCGCCGTCTCATCGACCCGCAACAATCCCTTGGCCGACCGTTTCACGCCGGAGTCGGTGACCGGGTCCTTCACCAGTTCCTGCGGTTCGCCATTGACCTCGGCATACGTTGCCTTCAAGGCCCAGCCGAAGCTGTCGCGCGTCAGGTATTGATAGGTGTACGAGCCGATGCCCAGGACCACGTTGCCCGACGCGAAACCCTTTCTCTCCAGCCGCGCCAGGATGTCGCGGCCACGCGCCAGGGTGATGGAGTCGCCGTAGATCAGGCCGACGTGCGGGTCCAGCAGCTTGTAGCCGCGCTCGGTCACGACGCCGCCGAAGATGTTCCACAGGCATTGCACCGCGCCGTTGACTTCGGCCTCGCGCAGCGCCTGGCTGGCGCGGGCGTCGTCGTCCAGGCGCCAGTAGCGGCCAGTCTCGATATCCCGCACGGCTTCGAATCCGTCACGGCGGGCGGCGGCCAGGGCTGCGGCGTCTTCCACACTGGGCACGTCGGTGCAGAAGTAGCCAGTCAGGATCTTCACGGGATCGCCGGAGTCCGGGCGGAACACGACCTTGGCGTTGCCGAAGGGATCGGGCTGGCGCGCCAGGATCTCCGGCTTCAACGCGGCGGCGAAGTCGGTGACCACTTGCCAGAAGTCCCAGGTGTCGGACACCACCGACACGATGCCGGCCGGATAGACCTGCGTGACCAGGCGGCGGATGGTTTCGATTTCGCCTTCCTTGCTGCCCAGGCACATGACCGAGTGTTCGGTGGCGGGCACCGAGCCGCCGACCAGTTCGCGGTCGGAATCGGCGCCGTACAGGTCTTCGAGGTAGTCGATGGCGGGAATGGTGTCGGTGCCGGTGAACGACAGCAGGTGGCCGGCACCGCTCTTGCGGGCGTCGTACAGGCCGGCCATGCCGCGCATCGAGAAGTCGTGGCCTTGCCAGTTGACGAAGTCCATCGGGCTGCCGGTCAGGCGGGCGAAGTAGGTCAGGAGCTTGCGGTATTCGAAGGCGATGGTGGCCACGGTGGACGGCTTCCACGATTCGCAACTGAACAGCGTTTCGATGTAGGTGACCAGCCAGGCGAATTCGGGCCTGGTGTTGACGAAGGTGACGGGCGGCACGCGGATGTCGACGCGGGCGCCTTCGGGCAGGGAACGGATTTCCAGCGGCAGATAGCCCAGTTCGTACAGCGCTTGCAGGTGATCGACGGTGACCGCGCCCTTGCCCAGCGCGTTGTCGACGCGGCGCTGGTACTGGCGCACGGCCGCGCCGGCGGGCTTGCCGAAGAATTCGCGGTTGAACAGGTCGATCAGGATTTCCTTGATGAAGCCTTGCAGGCCGAACCAGACGATCTTGTTGTCGAACAATTCGGGCAGCACCGGCGCCAGCCGGGCCGAGCGCGGCGTGAAGTTGGCCAGGATCTTGTTGGTGCCCCTGGGGTACTGGAAGGGGTGGCCGGTCTTGTAGAAGTCGGCTTGCAGCAAGGGGTTGATGCCGTTCTTGGTGGCGACGGGGGCGGGGGCATTCATGGTGTGGACTCCTGCTAGATGTTCAGTTGGCCGCGGTGGCGAGCGCGTCGGCGGCTTCGATCGGGTTGACGATGACGGGCGCGCCCGGGCCTTCGGCGGCGGTCCAGTCGTAGGCGGTGTACAGGCCGGCGTAGCGGGCGTTCAGCTCGGCCAGGCCTTTGCTGAAAATGCCGTGGGTGACATACAGGTAGAGCGGTTGGTCGGTCTTGTCGCGCAGGGCGTTGGCCAGTTCCAGGAAGGTGCGGCCACCGTCGCAGATGTCGTCGACCACCAGCACCGGTTGCGCGGGGATGTCGTCGGGCACGCGGGTTTCGGTGATGCGGCCGGTCTGCGGGTCGCGCACCTTTTCGGCGTAGCGCACGTCGGCCACGCCCAGCTTTTTGGCCAGGGCCTGCACGCGCTTGCGGGCGCCGGCGTCGGGCGCCATCAGGGTCACGCCGTTGGCAAAGGCGGGGTTGGCCAGCGCGTTCTTCAGGAAGACGGCGGCGTCGACCACGCGCACGCGTTGCAGCAGGGCGGGGGTGACGTCGCTGTGCGGTTCGACCACGCTGACGGTGGCGTATTGCTGGTCGTTGATCAGCTTGCAGAACACGGCCGCGCCCAGCGCCTCGCCGGGATTGCAGATGCGGTCCTGGCGGGCGTAGGGCACGTAGGGCATGTCCAGGTGCACCGGCGCGGCCGGGTTCAGGCGGCGCAGCGCGTCGGTCAGCATCAGCAGTTGCATGACGTCGTCGGCCGATTTCAGCAGGGCGTGGATGCGGAATTCGCTGGCCGCGTCGGCGTGGGCCTGCAGGGCGGCGGGGACCGTGACCTGGCTTTCGCCGCCGGGAAACACGAACGCGCGGGGCGTGTCGGTGTGGCGTTGTCCTTCTACTACCGCTGTGATGGTGAACATGATGCAGCCTTAGTGGCAAAGTAAAACTAAGTGAGGCGAGTATAAGCCTACTTATTGTTTGTTTGCAACTAAGGCGGGATCGGGCGCGGGGTTAGCCGACGCTGCGGTCGAACAGGGCGAAGTCTTTCAGGCGGTACAGGCGGGCGGGACGCTGGGCGCCGAGCGCGTAGTCGTCGGTGGCTTCGAGCACGTCCCAGGCTTCCATCTTGCGGCGGAAGTTCGATTTCTCGAGGGTGGTTTGCAGGATGGCTTCGTAGGTGCGCTGCAGCTCGGTCAGGGTGAAGCGTTCGGGCAGCAGGAAGAACGGCAGGGTGGAGTAGCTGGATTTGCCGCGCAGGCGGGTCACGGCGGCGGCGACGATATCGGCGTGGTCGAAGGCCAGCGGCGGCAGCGCGTCCACGCTGACGAACCGGAAGCCCGCCGGGGCGGCCTCCAGTTCGGCGGCCGGCACCAGCGCCACGTAGGAAACGGACAGCGACCACTTGCGCGGGTCGCGGCCAGGGCCGGAGAACACCTGCAACTGTTCCAGGTAGCGCGGCTCGAAGCCGGTCTTCTCGCGCAGCACGCGGCGGATGCTGCCCTCGGTGCTGGCGTCTTCGTCCACGTGAACCACGCCGCCGGGCAAGGCCATGGCGCCCTTGAACGGCGCGCGGTCGCGCGGGTGCAGGGCGATTTCCAGGCCGGTCTCGCGCAGGGTGAGCAGGACGGCGTCGACGGTGACGAGGGGCTGTGGGTGGTCCAAGTGGGGGTTCCGGGCGTGGCACTTCGGGGTAAGGTGCCACTATGCGGCGGATTGGTCAACCGCGCCCATTGAACTAGCCCGCGGTGCCGATCCCGTCCAGCTCGGCCACCGCCCGCGGCGACAGCGCCAGGCTGGCCGCGGCGGCGTTCTGCCGCAGGTGCTCGACCGACGAGGTGCCCGGGATCAGCAGGATGTTGGGCGAGCGTTGCAGCAGCCAGGCCAGCGCGGTCTGCATCGGCGTGGCCTGGCAGTCGGCGGCCACGCGCTCCAGCGTGGCCGATTGCAGCGGCGAGAAGCCGCCCAGCGGGAAGAACGGCACATAGGCGATGCCGTCTTGCGCCAGCTGCCCGATCAGCGCGTCGTCGGCGCGGTGCGCGATGTTGTACTGGTTCTGCACGCAGACGATGTCGGCGATGCCGCGCGCCTGCGCTACCTGGCGCGCGGTGGCGTTGCTCAGGCCCAGGTGGCGTATCAGGCCCTTGCGCTGCAATTCGGCCAGGGTGGTGAAGGACGGTTCGATGTCGCCTTCGGCGGGGCCGGCCACGTCGAACATGAGGCGCAGGTTGACCACGTCCAGCACGTCCAGGCCCAGGTTGCGCAGGTTGTCGTGCACGGCTGATTCCAGTTCGGCCGGGGAGTTGGCCAGCAGCCACGAGGCATCGTCGCCCCGGCGCGCGCCGACCTTGGTGACGATGACCAGGTCGTCGCGGTAGGGGTGCAGCGCTTCGTGGATCAGCTGGTTGGTGATGTGCGGGCCGTAGAAGTCGCTGGTGTCGATGTGGTTGATGCCGAGTTCGAGCGCTTCGCGCAGCACCGCCAGGGCCTGCGCCTTGTCCTTGGGCGGGCCGAACACGTGGGGGCCGGCCAGTTGCATGGCGCCGTAGCCCAGGCGGTTGACGGTCAGGTCGCCCAGCGGGTAGGCGCCGGCTTGTTGAATCGAGGTCATGACGTGCTCCAGGGAGGGAATGAAGCGAGTCTAGGGCGGCGCGCTGCGTGCGACAATCCCTGGTAATCGCACAGCTTGTGCGAAATAGCGAACAATCGGGACCCGCCATGTCCAACCTTCAAGACATCAGCGCCTTTGTGGCGGTGGCCACGCATGGGGGCTTTCGCGGCGCGGCGCGCCAGACGGGGACCAGCGCGTCGCAGTTGAGCGAAGCCGTGCGCCGGCTGGAAGCCCGGCTGGGCCTGCGGCTGCTGAACCGCACCACGCGCAGCGTGGCGACCACGGCGGCCGGGCAGCGCCTGCTGGAGCAACTGGCGCCCGCGCTGGACGCGGTCGAGTCGGCGCTGGACGTGGCCAACAGTTTCCGTGACCGGCCGGCGGGCCGGCTGCGGCTGAATGTGCCGCTGGCGGCGTCCCGGCTGGTGCTGCCGCGCATTGTGCCGCCGTTCCTGGCGCAGTATCCGGAGATCCGGCTGGAGGTCATCGTCGACGATCGTTTTGTCGAGCTGCTGCAGTCGGGTTGCGATGCCGGCATCCGCTACGAGGAAAGCATGGACCAGGACATGGTGGCCATCCCGATCGGGCCGCGGCGCCAGCGGATGGCGGTGGCCGCCGCGCCGGGGTATCTGGCCCGGCATGGACAGCCGCGGCATCCGCAAGACCTGCGCCAGCACCTGTGCCTGCGCGGCCGTTTCACCAGCGGCGCGATGCCGGCGTGGGCGTTTGAACGCGACGGCGAGTCCGTCACGGTGGAGGTGGATGGTCCGCTGATCGTCAGCCTGGGGGCAGCGGTGGACCTGGCGGTCGATGCGGCGGTGGCGGGCGCCGGGGTGGTCTACCTGTTCGAGGACTGGCTGCGGCCGTACCTGGATCGGGGCGAACTGGAGCCGGTGCTGGCGGATTGGTGGCCCAGTTTCACCGGCCCCTTGCTGTATTTTCCGGGCCGGCATTATCTGCCGGCGCCGCTGCGCGCCTTCGTGGATTTCGTCCAGGCGGCGCGCTGGTAGCGCGGTCGCGGCCGCGACTGTCGCCGCGACCTCGACCGTAACCGCGTCGGCGTCCGTGTCCGCGGACGCCGACGCCGCTTAGCGCGCCGCCGTCAATGCGCCCATCGCCTGGCGCATGAAAGCCAGCGTGGCGTCATCGGCCCAGGTGCCGGCGGTCAGTTCGGGCTCGGTCATCAGGGCGTGGCGGAATTTCGCGTGGGTCGCGGGGTCGTTGCCGGCGTAGCTGCAAAACAGTTCCAGCCATTGCCGCGCGAGTTCGCGGCCGGCGGCCGAGTCGGGGGCCTGCCCGGCATCGATCGCGTCGCGCACCCGCGCCATCAGGGCCGGCCATTCGCCGGCGCGGTCGTGATAATGCGCCCGCATGAACCGGGCCTCGTCCGGCGTCAGGTGTTTTTCGTAGAGCCGCAGCTTGCTTTCGGAGAACGCCCGCACGATGTAGTCGCGCATGGCCGGCGAGATACCGATGTGTTCCTGCATGGCCGGTTCCCGTTCGTGCATCTGGTTCAGCTTCACGAGCAGGCGCGGATCGCCGTTGGTGTCGCGCAGCAGCAGCGTCATCCAGCGCAGGGCCAGCGCCTGCGAACGCGGGTCCTCGGGCGGGGCGCCGTCGTCCATCTGCCGGCGCACGTCGGCGATCAGCGCAAGCCAGCCGGCGTCGTCGTTCGGGCCACGGCGGTACATGGGCAGACGCGCCAGTTCTTCCTGGGAGAAATATTTGTCGTACATGTTCATCAGTTCCAGAGTGGTCAGCCAATCGGCCAGCTCCGGCTCCGCTCCCATCGCCAACTGGCCTTGCAACTGCGCGAGGCGTTCGCGCAGCCGGTTGGCGTGTTGGATCTGGCTGTCGAGCATCGCGATCTGTCTGGCGATGATCTCGTCCAGCGGCGTGCCGGGCTGGTCCAGGTAGGCGCCGATCTCGGCCAGCGGCAATCCGAAGCGACGCAATGCCTGGATCTGGTGCAGTCGGGCGATGTCGTCGCGGCCGTAGAGCCGGTAGCCGTTGTCGGCGCGCGCCGAAGGCGTCAGCAGGCCGATCGCGTGATAGTGGTGCAGCGTGCGGACGGTCAGTCCGCTGCGCTTGGCCAGTTCTCCTACTTTCAGTCGCATGGGGTTCCTTCATTGATGGCGCAGGCCGAACTTTTGGGCATGACGTTACGTAAGGGTCAAGCGTTGGCGGGACGATTTGTGGATCGGGCTTGCAGGAAGGCGATCGCGACAGGGAAAGTGTTGCGCGCCAGGCCGGCCCTGGCTGTCGAGCCGGCCGGTCATTCTCTGGGGGATGGATGTCCGCGGGCGGGGCGGCCGCGGGGAGAATTCCGTGGACGACGCGGGCCGCCGCGCCGTCTGGAAAAAAGCGGGCGCGGGGCGGGTGTGCCCGTTGCGCCCGTCGCGCCGTGAATGGCGGGATTTCAGCCGCAGCGGATCGCCGTCATCACGTCCTTGTCGTCGACGATCAGGTTCAGGCGGGTGTCGTTGTATTCCATGGTGACCAACTGGCCCGGACGCAGGATGCGGGCGGTGGCGGCGCCGCTGCGGGTGCGCAGGTCTTCCAGGACGGACTGGGTGGCTTTCTGGCCGATCTGGGATTGCAGCGGGGCGGCGTCGCAGGTCTTGCGGGCGCCGGCCTGGGTGGAGGGCGATCCGTACGACGCGCCGGAGGAGCTGTCGGACGTGGCGGGCGAGCTGGCGGAACTGGAGGCGGCGGATGAGGATGAGGAACGCGGGGCTCCGGTGTTGGCGCAGGCGCTCAGCGTGGCTACCAGCAGAACGGGA
>NZ_QHHO01000040.1:173433-228714 GCF_003184165.1 Achromobacter sp. RW408 | reverse complement strand
CCCCGTCCCGCCCGCGCCCTGGCGCGCATGCTGTCCCTGGACGATTTCGAGGCCGCCGCGCGCCGGCGACGTAGCCGAATATCGGGCGTGGCAGGCGCCGGCGCCGCCGAGGACAACCAGTCGCTGCAAGCCAATCGCGACGCCTTCGGCCGCTACGCGTTCCAGCCGCGGGTGCTGGTCGACGTGTCGGGCCGCAGCCAGCACACGGAACTGTTCGGCCAGCGCTACGAATCGCCATTCGGCATCGCGCCCATGGGCATCAGCGCACTGTCGGCCTATCGCGGCGATATCGTGCTGGCGCGCGCCGCCCGCGAACAGGGCATTCCCGCCATTCTCAGCGGCACCGCGCTGATCCCCCTGGAAGAAGTCATCGAGCAGGCGCCCGGCACCTGGTTCCAGGCCTACCTGCCCGGCGATCCCGCGCGCATCGACGCGCTGGTGGCGCGCGCGGCCCGCGCCGGCTATGAAACGCTGGTGCTGACGGTGGACATCCCCGTCTCCGCCAACCGCGAGAACAACGTGCGCACCGGATTCTCGACGCCCCTCAAGCCCAGCCTGCGACTGGCCTGGGACGGCCTGACCCGGCCGCGCTGGCTGGCCGGCACCTTCCTGCGCACGCTGCTGGCTCACGGCATGCCGCATTTCGAGAATTCGTTCGCCACTCGCGGCGCGCCCATCGTATCGGCGTCGGTGCTGCGCGACTTCAGCGCGCGCGACCATCTCAGCTGGGAACACGTGGCGCGCATCCGCCGCCAATGGCCAGGCACCCTCATCATCAAGGGCATCCTGCATCCCCAGGACGCGCGGCTGGCGCGCGAACACGGCGCGGACGGCATCATCGTCTCGAACCACGGCGGCCGCCAGCTCGACGGCGCGATCTCGCCGCTGCGCGCCCTGCCCGGCGTGGTGGCCGAGGCAGGCGCCATGCCGGTGATGATGGACAGCGGCGTGCGCCGCGGCGGCGACGTGCTCAAGGCGCTGGCCCTGGGCGCGCGCTTCGTGTTCGTCGGCCGCCCCTTCAACTATGCCGCCGCGGTCGGCGGCCAGGCCGGCGTGGCCCACGCCATCGGCCTGCTGCGCGCCGAAGTGGACCGCAACATGGCCATGCTCGGCATCAATCACCTGGAAGAGATGAACGCCGGCCTGCTGGCGCCGGCATGAACCGGGAGGCCGGGCGCGGCCGCGGCGCGCCGGCCCGCGGGCGCACGGCATAGAATGGCGGTTCCCCCGCTATCGCCGGGCGGGCCTGCGCGCCCGCCCTCGCCCCGCCGCCCGTGTCCCTACGCCAATCCTCGTTTTTCCTGCGCTTCCTGACCCTGGGCGCGCTGGCCCACGTCTATGTGGGCGCCCGCCTCATCCCCGATGCCGGTTTCGACGGCCCCGGCGCCGCCGCCGCCATCCTGCTGCTGATCCTGTCGTGCGTGCTGATTCCGTTGGGGATGCTGGGCCGTTCCTCGGTGCATCCGCCCTGGGGCGACCGCATCGCCTGGGTGGGCCTGATCGCCATGGGCCTGTTTTCGTCGCTGTTCGTGCTGACGGTGCTGCGCGACGCCGCATTGCTGGTGACATGGCTGGCCGGCCTGGCCATCAGCGCGGACCTGCCCTGGCCCGCGCTGCGGCGCGCCAGCGCGCTGGCGGTGGCGGCGCTGGCGCTGGCCGCCACGCTGCTGGGCTTCTACAACGCCCGCCGGCGGGCGCGCGTGGTGACGGTGGATGTGCCCGTCCGCGGCCTGCCGGCCGACCTGGACGGATTCACCATTGCCCAGATCAGCGATATCCACGTCGGCCCGACCATCAAGCGACGCTATGTGCAGGCCATCGTCGACGCCGTCAACGAACTGGCGCCGGACATGATCGCGATCACCGGCGACGTGGTGGATGGCAGTGTCGAGCAACTGGCGGCCCAGGCCAGCCCGCTGGGCCAGTTGCGCGCGCCCTTCGGCGCCTACCTGGTGACCGGCAACCATGAATATTATTCAGGCGCCGCGCCCTGGGTGGCGGAGTTCCGCCGCCTGGGCCTGCGGGTGCTGATGAACGAGCATGCCGTGATCCACCCGGCCGGCCTGCCGGTGGTGGTGGCCGGGGTCACCGACTACAACGCGGGCGCATTCGACCCGCAGCAGCGCAGCAATCCGGCCGCCGCCCTGGCCGGCGCGCCGCCCGACGCCCAGGCCAGGATCCTGCTGGCGCACCAGCCGCGCAGCGCGGCCGCCGCCGCGCCGCTGGGCTACACCTTGCAGCTGTCGGGCCACACGCACGGCGGCCAGTTCTTTCCGTGGGGCTTTTTCGTGCGGTTCCAGCAGCCCTACACGGCCGGCCTGCACCGGCTCGGCGGGATGTGGATCTACATCAGCCGCGGCACCGGCTACTGGGGCCCGCCCAAGCGCCTGGGCGCGCCTTCCGAGATCACCCGCCTGCGGCTGCGGCCGGCCACGCCTTGACGGCACGTCTGCGGCGCTCCCGCGCCCGGCCGGCGCCGACGCCAGGCGGGCCGCGCCTCAGGCATCCTCCGGCAACGGCCCGCGCTCCAGATAGCTGGTGAGCGCGATATCGCTGGTGGTGTTGGTGATGCCCTCGATCTGGTGGATGCGCGCCAGCAGTGCCTCGAGCGCCTGGGTGTCGCGCACCCTCACCTTGAGCAGCATGGCGCTCTTGCCGGTAATGGTGTGGATCTCCTCGACTTCGGTCAGCTCCGCCAGGCCCAGCACCTGCTGGGTGATGCTCCAGTTGTTGGTGTCGACGTGGATGAATGCCAACAGCGGACGGCCGATGCGCGCGCCATCCAGCTTGGCGGCGATGCCCTTGATCAGGCCGTCACGCTTGAGGCGCTTGACCCGTTCGTGTACGGCGGGCGCCGACAGGTTCAGCAATTTGCCCAATTCGGCGTAGCTCGGCGAGGCGTCATCCGCCAGCAGCGTTAATAGTTTTCGGTCGCGGTCGTCGAGATCTGGCATTGGAATCTGGTTCTGCCTAACGGCATTCGAACTTTTACGGGATAAGGGAATATCGGTATTAACCCTTATTTTATTCCAATAAAATCCTCGCAATGCAGAACCGCAACACCGCTCGCGAGCCCGCGCGCCGCCAGCCGCTTCCCCCCGCCATTCCCGCCTTGATGTTCGCCGTCAGCGTAGTCGGCTCCAATGGCCTGGCCCTCAGTCCGATCCTTGCCGATGTGGCGCGCTCGTTCGCCAGCACGCCGCTCACCGTCAGCACGGCGATTTCGGCCTATGGCGCGGCCACCGCCGCCAGCGCCTTTCTACTGGCGGCCCGGATCGACCGCTGGGGCATCCGCCGCTCGCTGCTGATCGCGATGGCCGTGCTGATCGGCGCCCTGCTGCTGTCGGCCGGCGCGCCGCACTGGATCGTCCTGACCCTGGCCCAGGCAGTGGCCGGCGCCGCCGCCGGCGTGATCCTGCCCGCCGCCTATGGTTCGGCGTCGCTGGTGGCCGCCGCCGGACAGGAAACGCGGGCGTTGGGCCGCGTGATCTCGGGCTGGTCGGTGTCGCTGGTGGCCGGCGTGCCGCTGTCGGCGCTGATCTCCGACGCCATCGGCTGGCGCGCCACCTACGGCGTGCTGGCCCTTTGCGCGGCGGTGGCCCTGGCCGGCCTGCGCAAGCTGCCCGAACGCCGCGGCGCCCATGCCGCGCCGCCGCGCCTGTCGCGCCTGCTGGCGCCGCTGTCCTGCCGCGACGTGCCAGTGCTGCTGCTGGGCTGCCTGGCATTCTCGTCCGCATTCTATGGCGTCTATGCCTTCCTGGCCGACCACGTGCGGACCCTGTTGGCCTTGTCCGCGGGCCAGGTCGGCTTCATTGCGTTCGCCTATGGCGCCGGCTTCCTGCTGGCCGGCCTGGCCGGCGCGCCCCTGATCGAACGGCTTGGCCCGCGCCGCGCATTGCCATTGGCGCTGGCCGCCCTCAGCGCGGTCTATCTGGCGTTGTTGCCCGCGGCGCATGCGCTGGCCGCGGTATTGGCCCTGGCCGTGCTGTGGGGCGCCGCTTCGCAACTGAGCCTGAACCTGCTGGTGCTGCTGTTGTCGCGCGCCCGCCCGGAGGAACGCGGCGCGGTGCTGGGTCTCAATACCTGCACGACTTATCTGGGCGCCAGCGTCGGCACGGCCGTGGCCGGCACGCTCTATACCCACGCGGGTTTCGAAAGCCTGGGGCTGGTCGCCGCGGCCGCCTTGGCCCTGGCCGCGATCGGCCTGCACTGGCGCCTGAACGGCCGCCGCACGCGTGAAGGCCGCGTCACCGCCTGACGCCCGGCCTCAGGAAGGCAGCACCACCGCGCAATCACGTCCGGCGCGCTTGGCCTGGTAGAGCGCCAGATCGGCGCGCCGCAACACATCCGACATGCTGGCGTCGGTTTCCAGGAAACCGGTCACGCCGCCGCTGGCCGACAGCACCAGCGCCTGGCCATCGATATTGGCGGGATGCTGGCGCAGGCTGAGGCGCAATCGATCGCAGACCGCCAGCGCCACGTCCTTGTCGGCGTCGGCCAGCAACACCACGAATTCCTCGCCGCCCAGGCGGCCCACCGAATCGCCTTCGCGCAGGCAGGCCCGCAACTGGTCGCAGAAATGGCGCAGGGCCGCGTCGCCGCCCAGATGGCCATAGCGATCATTGACCTGCTTGAAATAATCCAGGTCCAGCATCAGCGCCGTATGGCGGGCGCCGCGCTTGGCGGCCTCCAGCATCGCTTTCATGCGCTGCAGGATTTCCGCGCGGCTCCAGCAACCGGTCAGGCCATCGACCTTGGCCAGGCGTGCCAGGGCGGCCTCGTTGCGACGGCTCTCGGTCATGTCCATGCCGATGTTGATCACGCTGCCGTCCGGCAGTCGCACATTGGACCACAGCACCGACAGGCGCTCGCCGTCGCGCGCCAGCGGGTGCCATTCACGGAACGAACGATGCGCCGCGAATCCGACGCTGTCGAGCACGCGCGCGCGGATGTCCGGGTCGGGATAGAACAGCGCCAGCGGCTCGGCGTGGCGGTTGATTTCCTCACGGGTCCAACCGAAGCGGCGTTCGCAGGCCTCGTTCCACAAGCTGCATTTGCCATGTTCGTCGAAGGCGTTGATCAACACCGGGGCCTCGTGGAACAGGGCCTCGTATTGCGCCACCACCTGGCGCAGGCGCGCCAGTTCCTGGTCGCGCGGGTCCCCGGCGTTGCCGCTGTCGGTCTCGGCGACGCGCGGCTGCGGCACAGTCAGGGCGTCATTCGAGGAAACGAGTCGCATGGGTTCGCTGGCAGGAAGAATCGTCGCGGCCCGGCGGCATTCGCCTGGGGCGTGAGAAGGCGCGGCCAGTATACGTGCTGGCCGCCGCCGTGACTGCCAAGAAACGTCAATTCGCCGTCATGCCCGGCGGCGTCTACCAGGGAAAGGCGATCAGGTCGCCATACAGGCTGCGCAGCCTGGCCTTGACCGCCTCCGAGTTCTGGTAGATGGCAATGAATTTCAGCAGCCGCGGGTCCTGCGCGTGATCGGGCCGGACGACCCAGCGGATCGCGTAGCGGCGCACATTGGCCGGATCGGTGTTGTCGAAGGCCAGGCCATCCTTCTCGTCCAGCCCGGCCTGCTTGGCGAAGGTGGTGTAGGTGACCGACGCGGTCACGTCGTCGAAGACGCGCGCCGATTGCGAACCTTCGATCTGCACGAATTTCAGGCGCTTGGGGTTGTCGGTCACGTCTTCGATCGTGGCCCGATGCGCCACGCCCGGCTTGAGCTTGATCAGCCCGATCGACTCCAGCAACAGCAAGGCGCGGCCGGTGTTGACCGGATCGTTGGGGACCGCGACCGTGGCGCCGTCCGGCAGGGGCTGCCCCTTCTTGAGCTTCTTCGAAAACAGGCCGATGGTGGTGGAATAGCCATAGGCGATGGGAACGAGGCCGGCGCCGCGCCGCGCGTTGAACAGTTGCAGGAACGGTTCATGCTGGAAGAAGTTGGCGTCGATCGAACCGTCGGCCACGGCGATATTGGGCAGCACCCAGTCGCTGAACTCCACCAGTTCGACTTCCAGCCCCGCCTTGCGCGCCTCGGCGACCGCCAGTTCGGTGGCGCCGTTGGCCACGGACGGAATCAGGCCGATGCGCAGCGGCTTGTCGGCGGCCAGCGCCGGGGCGGCGCAGGCCAGCCCCAGGGCGGCCGCGGCGGCGCCACGCGCCAGGATGAGGAACAGGGAGTGCAATGACATGGAATCGTCCGGAAAGAAATCGCTCGACCCGGGTATTGTGCCGCAGCGCCGCCGCGACGCGGCCAAAGGCCTTGGTCGCGCAATGGCGATGGCGTCGCGCCACGGCGCTACACTCGATGCCAGCATTGAAACCCCGCATGACGGAGCCTGATCTTGCAAAACACCGCCACCCTGCCCACCCAAGTCACCCTGATCGGTGCCCCGACCGACATCGGCGCGGGCGCGCGCGGCGCCTCGATGGGCCCCGAAGCGCTGCGCGTGGCCGGCATCGGCCCCGTCATCGAGGCGCAGGGCTTCCAGGTCACCGATCGCGGCAATCTCTACGGCCCGGCCAATCCGTGGCAACCGCCCGTCGACGGCTATCGTCACCTGGACGAAGTGACCGCCTGGAACCAGGCCGTGCACGATGCCATGTACCACGCCCTGACGCAGGGCGCGTTGCCCATTCTGCTGGGCGGCGACCATTGCCTGGGCATCGGCTCGATCAGCGCGGTGGCGCGCCATTGCCGCGCCGTGGGCAAGAAATTGCGCGTGCTGTGGCTGGACGCGCACACCGACTTCAACACCAACGCCCTGACGCCGACCGGCAACATCCACGGCATGCCGGTGGCCTGCCTGTGCGGCCATGGCCCGGCCCAGATCACCGGCATGTCGGGCCAGACGCCCGACATCGATCCGTCGTGGGTGCGCCAGATCGGCATCCGCAGCGTCGACGAGGGTGAAAAACGCCTGGTGCACCAGGCTGGCCTGGAGGTGTTCGACATGCGCTACCTGGACGAAATGGGCATGCGCGCAACGATGGAAGCGGCGTTGGCCGGGCTGGATGAAGACACCCATCTGCACGTGAGCTTCGACGTCGACTTCCTCGACCCCGAGATCGCGCCCGGCGTCGGCACCACCGTGATGGGCGGACCAACCTACCGCGAAGCGCAACTGTGCATGGAAATGATCGCCGACACCGGGCTGATGCGCTCGCTGGATGTGGTCGAACTGAACCCCGCCTTCGACGTGCGCAACAAGACCGCCGACCTGGCGGTGGACCTGATCGAAAGCCTGTTCGGCAAGTCGACGCTGGTGCGCCGCGGCGCCTGACGCTTCAGGTCTCGCCGTCGCGGCGCACCGCCTCGGCCGCCGCCGCCAGGCTTTGCACGTGGGCCTCGCGGCGCGCCCGTACCCGCGGCGTGGGCCCCGCCAGGCACAGCGCGTACCATTCCCCGGCCCGCTCCAGCGCCACCGCCAGGCCGGTCAGGTCCGCCACGCTTTCGCCGGCATTCTCGGCCCAGCCCTGGGCCTCGGCCCGGGCCACGTCCGCCAGCAGCGCGGCCCGCGTGGTGCGGGTGTGATCCGTGTAGCGGCGGAAATCCGCCGCCGCCAGCACCGCCTCTCGCTCGCCCGGCGCCAGGCGCGCCAGGATCGCCTTGGCCACCGCGCTCGTGTGCAGCGGCCGCCGTTCGCCGGGCCGGGTGGCGTAATGCACCGGCTGCGCCGATTCGGCCACCTCCAGGAACAACACCCCGCCGTCCTGGATCTTGCCCAGCATCACCGTCTCGTCGGTCCGGTCGCGCAGCGCCGCCAATTGCGGCCGCACCCGCTCCAGCCAGGGGTCGCCCGCCTGGATCAGGCCGCACAACGCCTGTAGCCGCGGCGTCGGGTAGTAACCGCCGCGCCGCCGCACCTCGTAAAGATAGCCGCGCCCCACCAGCGTGCGCACCAGGGCCAGGCAGCTGGACATCGGCGCGCCCAGCCCTTGCGCCAGTTCGGTCAGCGGCAGCGGGCGGCGCGCCTGCGCATACAGCTCGATCAGTTCCAGCGTCCGGACGACCAGTTTGACTTCCATGGCGATGGCCCCGCGATGATGTGTTGACTTTTCATATATGGGAAAATAAATTCTTGCACAGGAATTTTTATTCACCAATAAGAATAAATTTTCAGCCGGATGGAGAACCGGCGCCCCGGCCCAGCATTCGCGTCACCCAAGAAAACCGATATTCGGCTCGCCCGACGGGCCGTGGAGACAAACCGATGCGTATCAATCCCTTGTGCGCGGCCGTGGCCGCCACGCTGGCCGCCTGTGCCATGCATGTTCCGGCCGTCCAGGCCCAAGCCGCCGCCGGCGCCGACATCGTGCGCCTGGGCGTTTCCAACGACCGCTCCGGCATCTATTCGGACCTGGGCGGGCTGGGCTCCGAAGTGGCCGTGCGCATGGCCGTGGAGGACTTCGGCGGCAAGGTCGCCGGCAAGACGGTCGAGGTGGTCGGCGCCGACAACCAGAACAAGGCCGACGTGGCCTCGGCCCTGGTGCGGCGCTGGTTCGATACCCAGGGGCTGGTGGCGGTGGTCGATGGCGGCGCCAGCTCCGCCGGCCTGGCGGCCCAGGGCGTGGCGCGCGAGAAAGGCGGCACCGCGCTCATCAGCGGCGGCTTCGCCGGCGATTTCAGCGGCAAGCAATGCAGCCCGCTCAGCACCCAGTGGGCGCCCGACACCTACGCACTGGCCAATGCGGTGGTCAAGAGCGTGGTCGAAAGCGGCGGCAAGTCCTGGTACTTCATCACCACCGATTACGTCTTCGGCAAGTCGCTGGAGGCCAACGCCAGCCGCTTCGTGCAAGGCGCCGGCGGCAAGGTGCTGGACAGCACGCGGCACCCGCTGGGCGCCATGGACTTCGCCTCGTTCCTGGTGCAGGCGCAGGCCTCCAAGGCCGACGTGGTCGGCCTGGCCAGCGCCGGCGGCGACCTGGTCAACCTGATCAAGCAGGCCCAGGAGTTCGGCCTGACGGGCGGCAAGCAGCGTTTGCTGACCTTCCTGACCTTCATCAACGACGTGCAGGCCATGGGCCTGCCGGTGGCGCAGGGCCTGACCTTTCCCACCGGCTTCTACTGGGACGCCGACGACGACACGCGCGCCTGGACCCGCCGCTGGCAGCAGAAGATGGGCGTGACGCGTCCGCCTTCGATCGTGCAGGCCCTGAGCTACGTCGCCACCACGCATTACCTGCAGGCCGCGCAGGCCGCGGGCAGCTTCGAAGGCGCCGTTGTCAACCGGAAGATGCGCGAGTTGCCCATCACCACCAAACTGATCAAGAATGCCCGCATACGCCCCGAAGATGGGCGAGTCATCATGGACCTGTATCTGGTGGAAGTGAAAAAACCCGCGGAATCCAAGTACCCCGGCGACTTCTACCGCATCCTGTCCACGGTGCCCGGCGAGAAGGTATTCGTCTCGCTGGCCGACAGCGAGTGCCCCTTGATCAAGAAATAAAGCCAATTCCCCGAGGAGACATCCCATGAAGTGCTATTGCGTCGTCAACTTCCGCGAACCGCTGCAGCAGATGGACCAGGCCACGCCCGCGCCGCAAGGATCGCAGGTGCTGCTGAAGGTGCGCGCCGCGGGCGTCTGCCACAGCGATATCCACTTGTGGGAAGGCGGCTATGACCTCGGCCAGGGCCGCACGCTGTCGCTCAAGGACCGCGGCGTATCGCTGCCGCTGACGATGGGCCACGAGACCGTGGGCAGCGTGGTGGCGGCCGGTCCCGACGCGCGGGGCGTGGAATCCGGCCGCAACTACCTGGTCTATCCATGGATCGGCTGCGGCGCCTGCCCGACCTGCCTGTCGGGCCAGGAGAACCACTGCACCGCGCCGGCCTGCCTGGGCGTGCATCGCGCCGGCGGCTACGCCGACCACATCCTGGTGCCGCACCCGCGCTACCTGATCGACATCGGCGACCTGGACCCGGCCCGCATCGCGCCCTACGCCTGCTCCGGCCTGACCACCTATTCGGCGCTCCGGAAGATCGGCGAGGCCGTCTACCGCGAGCATCCGGTGGTCATCTTCGGCGCCGGCGGCCTGGGCCTGATGAGCCTGACGCTGATCAAGGCGCTCGGCGGCAAGGGCGGCATCGTGGTCGATATCGACCCGGCCAAGCGCCAGGCCGCGCTGGAGGCCGGCGCGCTGGCCGCCATCGACGGCGCCGCGCCGGACGCCGCGCAGCAGATCATCAAGGCGGCGGGCGGCAAGCCGCTGCAGGCCGCCATCGACCTGGTCGGCGCGCCGTCCACCACCGCCCTCGCCTTCGACTTCCTGACCAAGGGCGGCAAGCTCATCATCGTCGGCCTCTTTGGCGGCGCCTCGTCCTGGCCGATCGCGCTGATTCCCATGAAGGCCATGTCCATCATCGGCAGCTACGTCGGCAACCTGGCCGAACTGCGCGAGCTGATGGACCTGGTGCGCGCCGGCAAGGTGCCGCCGATGCCGGTGCACCGCTATCCGCTGGACGAGGCCGACAGCGTGCTGGCGTCGCTGCGCGCCGGCAAGGTGCTGGGCCGCGCGGTATTGACGGTGGATTGAAGTTGGCTTGAAGTTGGCTTGAAGTTGGCTTGAAGTTGGCTTGAAGTTGGATTGAAGGCGGCGCCCCTCGCCAGGGCCCGCCCGGACGGTCGCGGCGAATGGGCCTATCATGTCATCTGCACACCCGCCCATCTTCCAGCAAAGGACCTCGCATGACCGACCGCCAGCTCACCATCCTCGCGGCCATCAATCTGCTGATCGCCGTCGGCGCCGGTGCCTTCGGCGCGCACGGCCTCAAGCGCCTGGTGACGCCCGAGCTGCTGTCGGTCTGGCAGACCGGCGTCATGTACCATCTGGTGCATGGCCTGGGCCTGTTCATCATCGCGCTGCTGGGGGCGCGCTACGGTTCGCCGTTGCTGTCGGCCGCCGGCCTGGTGATGTTCATCGGCATCGTGCTGTTTTCAGGTAGCCTGTACGTCCTGACCCTGACCGGCACCCATTGGCTGGGCGCCATCACGCCCGTGGGCGGCGCCGCGTTCCTGGCCGCCTGGGCCATGGTGGCGCTGGCCGCCTACCGCGCCCAGGGCTGAATCCACGCCGGGCCGGCGCCCGGCAACCCCGCATTACCCCTTCTGGCGGCCTCGGCCGCCTTTTCCGCTGAACCCCGATGTCGTCCCCTACCGTTTTTCCCGCCGCGCGTGACCACTCCGCCTTCGCAGGCATCGCCTGTGTCGCCGGCGGCATTTTCTTCCTGACGCTCAGCGATGCCAACGCCAAATGGCTGGGCACCACCTACAACCCCCTGCAGATCCTGTTCCTGCGCGCGCTGATCGCGCTGCCGTTCGTGACCGCGCTGGCCATCTGGCTGGGCGGGCGCCGGGTGCTGCGCACCGACCATCCCGGACTGCACCTGACGCGCGGCGCCATCAACGTCGTGTCGGCCTGTTGCTTCTACCTGGGGCTGCGCGCGCTGCCGCTGGCCGAAGCCACCGCCATCGCCTTTGCCGCGCCGCTGTTCGTGACGGCGCTGTCGGTGCTGATCCTGAAGGAACGGGTCGATGGCCGGCGCTGGCTGGCGGTGCTGGCCGGCTTCGCGGGCGTGCTGATCATCGTGCGGCCGGGCACCGACGCCTTCCAGGCGGCCACGCTGCTGCCGCTGACCACCGCGTTCCTGTATGCCGTCATGATGATCACCGCGCGCGGCATCAGCCGCGGCGAAGGGATGCTGACCACCACCTTCTACATCGTCGCCGGCCAACTGGTGTGCAGCGCCGTGGCGCTGCCCTGGGTCTGGCATACGCCGGCCGTGGCGGACCTGCCCTATTTCGCCGCGGTGGCGCTGTTCAGCACGCTGGGCCTGGCGCTGATCACGCAGGGTTTTCGCATCGCGCCGGCCTCGGTGGTGGCGCCGTTCGACTACACCGGCCTGATCTGGGCCACGCTGCTGGGCTGGATCTTCTGGCGCGAGGCGCCCGACGCCTACGCCTACCTGGGCGCCTTGTTCATCGCCGGCAGCGGCGTCTACATCGCGCTGCGCGAGGCGCGCGGTTCGCACAAGCGACGCGCCAGGGCGTAGGCGTCCGGGACGCATTGGCCGCGGCGGCATCGCCGTGGCCAGGCGTGCCGGCTACTCGGTCGGCGGCGGGAAATTGCGCTTGAGCACGCGCGCCACGTTCGGTTCCTGCGCCGCCTGGCGCGCCACCGCCGTCAAGGCCGGACAGTTGGCCTCGAACCAGGCCGGGCCGGGCCGCCAATGCGTCATCACCGTCACGTACAGGTCCAGCGCCGAAAAGCGGCGGCCCAGCATGTGCGGGGTGCCGGCCTGGCGCTCCAGTTCCAGCCACACTTCGGCGCGGCGGCCGTGTATGCGTTCACGCAGCAGCTCGGCCGGCGCGCCCGGCGTGGTCCATTGCGGCGGGTCGTCGCCATAGGTGAAGGTCGGATAGACCGCCGCCACCAGCCGCACCAGCAGGTTCAGGAAGCGCGCGCGCTCGGGCCGCGAGGCTTCCGGCGCCAGGCCCGCCTGGGGCGCCACGTCATGCAGATGCAGCACCATGGCCGCGCTTTCGGTCATCACCTCGCCGTCCGGCGTGATCAGCGTCGGCACCTGCCCCAGCGGGTTCAGGCGCAACAGCCGCTCGCGCTCGGGCCCGGGCTTCAGGTACGGCACGTCGGTCAGCGTGTGCGGCACGTTGGCCAGCGCCAGCGCCATCTCGACGATGGCCGAACCGCAGCCCTGCGAGCCGATCAATTCGTAGGTTTTCATCATCGTGGTCATCCTCCGGTTTGCGCCGGCGCGAGCCGCAGCAGTTCGCCGGGCGACGCGTCGGTCAACACATAGACATAGCCATCCGGGCCTTGCCGCACGTCGCGGATGCGCGCCTTGCGTTCACCCAGCAGGCGCTCCTCGGCCACCACCCTGTCGCCGTCCAGCGTCAGCCGGATCAGGTCCTGGTCGGCCAGCGCGCCGATGAACAGGGAACGGCGCCACGCCGGGAAACGGTCGGCGTCGTAGAACGCCATGCCGCTGATGGCCGGCGACCTGGCCCACCAGTACAGCGGCGGCTCCATGCCGGCCAGCGTCTCGCCCTTGGCTTCCGGTATCGGCTGGCCCGAATAATTGATGCCATAGGTCGCCAGCGGCCAGCCATAGTTCCTGCCGGCCTGCACCAGGTTGATTTCGTCGCCGCCGCGCGGACCATGCTCGTGCTCCCACAGCGCGCCGGTCCACGGATTGAGTGCCATGCCCTGCGGATTGCGATGGCCGTACGACCAGATCTCGGGACGCGCGCCGGCCTTGCCGACGAAGGGATTGTCGGGCGGCACCGAGCCATCGGGCGCGAGGCGCACCACTTTGCCCTGGAGCTTGTCCAGATCCTGCGCGGTGGGTCGCTGGTTGTTCTCGCCGAGCGAAATGAAGAGGTGGCCCTTGCCGTCGAACACCAGGCGCGACCCGAAGTGCTGCCCTTGCGACAACTTGGGCGCCTGGCGGAACAGCACCTGGAAATCCTCCAGCGCGCCGGCGTCGGCCGACAGGCGGCCGCGGCCCACGGCGGTGCCGCTGCGCGAGCCGTCCGATTCGGCATACGAAAGGTAGACGTAGCGATCCCGCGCGAAGTCCGGCGACAGCGCCACGTCCAGCAAACCGCCCTGCCCCTGCGCCGCCACCTTCGGCACGCCCGCCAGCGGCTTGGACAAGCCGCCGGGCGTGCGCAGCAGGCGCAGGTGGCCGGGCCTTTCCGTGATCAGCACGCCGCCCCCGGGCAGGAATGCCATCGACCACGGGTGGTCCAGGCCGCCCACGACCACCGTCACCTGCGCGCGCGCGGCGGGCGGCTGGCCGGGGCTTTTCTGTGGCGTGGCCCAGGCCGCGGCCGTCCATAGCGCGGCGCCGGCGAAAGCAATCAGGGACGAGACGCGACGGATCGCGGGCGGGCGTGACGGCATGGACATCTCCGGCGGCTGGGTGAGGCGCGGCGGTGCTCGGCGGCGCCTTGCGGGTGGCGTACCATAGGAGCCTGTGACGGGCGGCCTCCCCGTCCTTTCCTTTCAGGAGACTCCCTTACATGAAACTGTACTACATGCCCGGCGCGTGCTCGCTCGCTTCCCACATCGTGCTGGAATGGATCGGCAAGCCGTACGAAACCCGCAAGCTCAGCCGTGACGAACTCAAGGGCCCCGAGTTCCTCAAGGTCAATCCGCTCGGCGCCGTGCCCGCGCTGGACGACGACGGTTTCACGCTGACCCAGAACGTCGCGATCCTCGAATACCTGGCCGAACAGGCGCCGCAAGCCAACCTGCTGGGCGACGGCTCGGCCCGTTCGCGCGCCGACGTGCGCCGCTGGCTCGGTTTCATCAATTCCGACATCCACAAGACGTTCTCGATGATCTTCGGCGCCGGCCGTTTCCTCAGCGAGGAAGCGCCGCAGCAGGAACTGGCGGCGTCCGCCTCCAAGCTGCTGACGCGCCTGTTCGCGCTGCTCGACGCCCAACTGATCAACCAGCCCTACCTGGGCGGCGAGGCGCCGTCGATCGCCGACGCCTATCTGTACGTGGTGCTGCGCTGGGCCCACGCCAAGCAGGTCGACCTGTCGGGCCAGGACCACCTGGCCGCGTTCTTCAAGCGCATGCAGGACAACGCCGGCGTCAAGGCCGCGCTCAAGGCCGAAGGCCTGGAATAAGCCCGCCAGGCCGGCATGACCGGCCGGCGCGAACGCCCCGCCGCCCTTGCGCGCCGGGGCGTTTTCTCTTGCGCGCCGGCCTGATTTCCTTCAGCCGCCGACCAGCGCCGGGGCCGCGCTGTCCAGCGTCTTCCTGACCGCCGCCAGGAAGCGCCGCGCCAGCAACGGCGGCGCGCTCAGGTTCGAATGCGTGGCCCAGATCTCCACGCTGGCGCCCGGCGCGATGGGCCGCAGCACCATGCTTTCGGTCTGGTCGGGCGACACGCACCAGGCATCCACCAGCGCCAGACCGAGCCCCTGCTGCACGAACGAACAGGCTGTCACCGGCGAATGCACTTCCACCGCCGCCGGACAGGCCGGCGCGCCGCCGAAGAACGATTGCAGCGCGCGCCCCAGTGGGGTGTCGCGCGGGTAGCCGATCCAGGCCGCCGAGGCGAAATCCTCCGGATGCACCACCTCGTGCGCCGCCAGCGGATGCCCCTTGGGCAGGACGCAGATCACCGGCACCGTCGCCAGCCTGACCGAGGTCAGGTTGGGATGGTCGGGCGGCCGCATCGAGATGCCGATATCGGCCTGGCCCGACAGGAAATACGCCGCCAGTTCGTCGAACGTGACGCTGCGGTAGTCGACCCGCGCGGCGCCATTGCGGTCGCGCAAACGCCGCAGCGCCATCGGCACCAGCCGCTGGCCGTAGCTGGCGCTGGCCACCACCTTGAGCATGCCCGCGCCCGACTGCCCCAACGCGGCCGCCAGGTCGTTGACGCGCTGGATCCCGCCGTAGACCTGTTCGACTTCGGCATACAGCCGGCGCGCCTCGGCGGTGGGCGACAGGCGGCTCTTGACGCGTTCGAACAGCCGGTAACCCAGGCGGCTTTCGGTCAGCGCCAGCACCCGGCTCACCGCCGGTTGCGAGACGTGCAGCATGCGGCCCGCGCCGCTGATCGAGCCGGCCATCATGATGGCGCGGAACACCTCGATCTGGCGCAGGTTCAGCGCGCGGCCGGCGCTGGGCGCGAGCGCGTCGGCATCGTCGTGCGCATCCATTTCGTTCCCCTTGGTCAATAACGGCGGATTATAGGTTTTCGACATTTTTCGATGACGCGGTGCCGCAACCCCGGTGCTAATCTGCCCGCCTCCACACAACAAAACAAGGGGAATCCAGCATGCAACGCACCATTTTCCGCAGTCTCGCCGCCCTGGCCCTGGCCGCCGCCTTCAGCGCCGGCGCACAGGCCGCCGGCGCCTATCCCGACAAGCCCATCACCTTCATCGTGCCCTCCGCGGCAGGCGGTTCGCCCGACGTGCTGTCGCGCCTGATCACCACGCAACTGGCCAAGGACACCGGCGCCACGCTGGTGGTGGAAAACCGCCCCGGCGCCGCCGGCAACATCGGCATCGCGCTGGTCAAGCGCGCCGCGCCCGACGGCTACACCGTGGGCTACGGCAACATCAACACGCTGGCGGTGAACCGCTCGCTGTTCAAGCGCCTGCCCTACGACGTCGACCAGGACCTGACGCCCGTGGCCCACATGTTCGACCTGTACAACGCGCTGATCGTGCCGGCCGATTCGCCCGTCAAGAGCGTGCAGGACCTGATCGACCGCGCTCGCAAGGAACCCGGCCGCCTGTCGTACGGGGCTTCCGGCGTCGGCACCACCGGCCACATGGGCGGCGAACTGTTCAAGGGCATGGCCAAGGTCGATGTCATGTTCATCCCGTACAACGGCGGCCCGGCCGCCATCCAGGACCTGCTCGGCGGACGCCTGGACTACCTGTTCGTCAACACTTCCGAAGCCACCCCGCTGGTCAAGAGCGGCAAGGTGCGCGCCATCGGCGTCAGCAGCTTGAAGCGCCTGGCGCTGATGCCCGACGTGCCGACGCTGGACGAAGCCGGCCTGAAGGGCTATGAGACCGTGGCCTGGGGCGGCGTGGTGGCGCCCAAGGGCACCCCGCCCGAGGTCGTGGCGCAGCTCAACGCCGCCATCCAGAAAGCCTTGCAGGCGCCCGAGGTCCGCACCGGCCTGGAAACGCTTGGCGCCGAACCCGCCAGCGGCAGCCCGGCCGAATTCAAGCAGCTGATCGATCGCGAAACCGCCAAGTGGAAGCACATCATCGAAACCGCCGGCATCGAGAAACTGGACTGAACCTGGCCATGACGGACCGCAGCACCCTGGACGACGCTCCCGCGCAAGCCGACTTCATCATCGCCGGCGCCACCCTCATCGACGGCGGCGGCGGCCCCGCCCGCCAGGGCGACCTGGCGGTGCGCGGCGGGCGCATCGTGGCGCTGGGCGACTTCGCCCATGCGCCCGGCGTGCCGGTGATCGATGCCCGCGGCCTGGCGCTGGCGCCCGGCTTCATCGACTCGCACACGCACGACGACGGCTACCTGCTGGCGCATCCCGAGATGCTGCCCAAGGTTTCGCAAGGCATCACCACGGTCGTCACCGGCAACTGCGGCATCAGCCTGGCGCCGCTGTCGCGGCGGCAGATCCCGCAGCCGCTCGACCTGCTGGGCCCGCCCGAGCTGTTCCGTTTCGCCACCTTCCGCGACTGGCTGCGGGCCCTTGCCGAAACGCCCGCCGCCGTCAACGTGATCCCGCTGGTCGGCCACACCACGCTGCGCGTGGCCGTCATGGACGACACCGGCCGCGCCGCCACCGACGCCGAACGCGCGGCCATGCGCGCCCTGCTGGACGAAGCGCTGCAGGCCGGCGCCTTCGGCGTCTCCACCGGCACCTTCTACCCGCCCGCCAGCGCCGCGCCCACCGACGAGATCATCGACGTCTGCCAGCCGCTGCGCGGCCGCGCCGGCGCGATCTACGCCACCCACCTGCGCGACGAGGCCGACCACATCGCGCCGGCCATGGAAGAGGCCCTGCTGATCGGCCGCGAACTGGACTGCCGCGTGGTGTTCTCGCACCACAAGCTGGCCGGCGAACGCAACCACGGCCGCAGCCGCGAAACGCTGGACATGATCAGCCGCGCCGCCGCCACGCAGCGCGTCTGCCTCGACTGCCACCCCTACCCGGCCACCTCGACCATGCTGCGGCTGGATCGCGCCCGCCTGGCCAGCCGCACCCTGATCACCTGGTCCAAGGGCTACCCCGAGGCCACCGGCCGCGACTTCGCCGAGATCATGGCCGAGCTGGGCCTGGACGACGAAGCCGCCCTTGCCCGCCTGGCGCCCGCCGGCGCCATCTACTTCCTGATGGATCCGGCCGACGTCAACCGCATCTTCAGCCATCCGCTCACCATGGTCGGCTCGGACGGCCTGCCGTTCGACCCGCACCCGCACCCGCGCCAGTGGGGCACCTTCACCAACGTGCTGCGCACCATGGTGCGCGAACAACGGCTGCTGTCGCTGGAAACCGCCATCCACAAGATGACCGGCCTGGCGGCGGCCCAATACGGTCTGACCGAGCGCGGCCTGCTGCGGCAGGGGTATCATGCTGACCTGGTGCTGTTCGATCCCGCCAACGTCACAGACACGGCCACTTTTTCAGCTCCCATTCAGGTCAGCCAGGGCATCCACGCCGTGTGGGTCAATGGCAGGCAGGTCTGGGATGGGGAACGGACCGGCGCCGAACGCCCGGGCCAGGTACTGGCACCCGGTGATGCAATACCTTGGAGTCAACAAAGTGAATAGCTATTCCCAGGGCTGTTACCTGGGTGTTCTGGGCGGCATGGGCCCCATGGCCGGCGCCGCCTTCGCGCTCCGCCTGGCGGCGCTCACGCCCGCCGACGCGGACCAGCAACACATCCCCACCCTGCTGCGCAACGACCCGCGCATCCCCGATCGTTCCAGCGCCTACATGGCCGGCGGCGAGAATCCCCTGCCCTACATGGTCGAAGGCGTGCGCTTCCTGGAACGCGCCGGCGCCCAGCTCATCGCCATCCCCTGCAACACCGCGCACCTCTGGTACGACGACATCGCCGCCGCCACCCAGCGCCCCGTGCTGCACATCATCCAGGCCGTCATCGACGACCTGCGCCGCCTCGGCCTGCAGCAGGGCCGCATCGGCCTCATGGGCACCGCCGCCACGCTCAAGCTCGGCCTCTACCAGCGCCACCTCGAAGCCCAGGGCTACGAATGCATCGTTCCCGACGACGATGAAGTCGAACGCTATTGCATGGCCTCGATCCGCGCCGTCAAGGGCAACCAGCTCGAAGCCGCCTTCGCCCCCGCCGCCGACTGCATCGCCCGCCTCAAGGCCCGCGGCGCCGACGCCGTCGTCCTCGGCTGCACCGAACTGCCGCTGGCCGTGCCCCACGCCCTGCGTCCCAGCCTCGGCATCACCCTGACCGACTCCATCGACGCCCTGGCCCGCGCCGCCATCGCCCACTACCTGGCCGACCAGCCCGAGCAACGCATCGCGGCGTAGGCAAGGCCCGCGAGTTGCACAACCGCGCGACAACCGGGAGAATCGATCCGTGGGCCACCCTGTCGGTGGCCCCGGACCATTCAGGAGTCAAGGACGTGCGCAACCCCGTTCTCGCGGCAGTACCGGCCAGCGCCATGAAAGGCCGGCGCCGGCAAAGCGCCCAAGGCAGACACGCGATTGTGCACGCCGTGGTCTGCGCCGTCCTCGCCAGCGCCCCGTTCCTGCCAGTCAAAGTCGCCCACGCCGCCGGCTTCGACTGCAAGGCCGCGAAAACCCATGTCGAACATCTCATCTGCGCCGACCCATCGCTGTCCAGGCTGGATGATCAGGTGAAGGATCTCTACGACAAGATCCAAGCCGAAACCGCCGGCCGCGACGGTGAAACCGGTGAACGGCGCGATCCCGTGGCGAACGAGCAGACGCAATGGCGCACCACCGTGCGCGACCGTTGCCCCGACGCCGCCTGCCTGAAATCCGCCTACGAGGACCGCATCGCCGCCATGAAAAAGAACTGGGCAGAAGCGCTGGGCCCCGCGGGCAAGTAATACGCGACGCGCTCCGGGGTGGTCGAGTTTTGCTATTTGAAAGCTCAGGCGCCCCGATCCCAGTGCCGGAGATTGAAGGCTGCTAACCGTTGAATTCGATATCGTCCGGGCTCCATGTTTGATGCAGTTCGGCATATCCCTCTCTCTCCCCTCCCCGGCGGGTCACCCCCTCCCCAAGCGCACAGCGTCATCCTCCCGACGCAAAATCAGCGCGTATGCAAAGATCGGCCGCCCGCGCGGCCGATCTTTGCGGGCCCCGCAAACGTCGCCCCTTACCCCACGCTCCAGCAACGCGACAAGCCTCGCAATCCGCAGCCCGAGGTGGGTGGCCGGTGGGCGCGGCGGGCCGTCGATGCGCCCGAGGGAAACCGAAGGGAGCCGAAGGCGTACGAGGTTGACGCAGGGGAAGTCCGGCGCCCGCGCGCCGGACCGCAATCGTTGGCCTGCCGTGCCCACCGGCCACCCGCCTCGGGCGACCTACGAAGCACCATCCGCGCCGACAAGACAAAAAAAGGGCGCCCCTTTCAGCAGCGCCCAAATTTCCCTTCGCGGGGAATAAACCGTAATTCGAATCACCCGCCCAGATACGCCTTCCGAACCTGGTCATTGACCAGCAGATTCGCCCCCGTATCCTGCAGCACGACCCGCCCGTTCTCCAGCACGTAGCCGCGATCCGCCACCTGCAGTGCCTTGTTGGCATTCTGCTCGACCAGGAACACCGTCACGCCCTGTTCCCGGATCTCGCGGATGATGTCGAAGATCTGCGCGATCACCAATGGCGCCAGCCCCAGCGTCGGCTCGTCCAGCAGCAGCAGGCGCGGCCGCGTCATCAACGCCCGCCCGATCGCCAGCATCTGCTGCTCGCCGCCCGACATCAACCCGGCGCGCTGGCTGGCCCGTTCCTTCAGGCGCGGGAACAATCCATAGACGTGGTCAATCCCCGCCTGGATCTCCTCGCGCTTGGAGAAAAAGCCCCCCATCTTCAGGTTCTCGGCCACCGTCAGGTCCTTGAACACGCGCCGCCCTTCCGGCGAAATGGCGATGCCATTGCGCATGATGTGGTGGGTGTCCTTGTTGGTGATGTCCTCGCCCTCGAAGGTGATTTTGCCTTCCTTGGCTCGCGGATTGCCGCAGACCGTCATCAGCAGCGTGGTCTTGCCGGCGCCGTTGGCGCCGATCAGGGTCACGATCTCGCCCTTGTTGACGTCCACCGACACGCCGTTCAGCGCCTGGATGGCGCCGTAGTAGGTGTGGATGTTTTCCAGCTTCAGCATTTATTCCTCCCCCAGGTACGCCTTGATGACGCGCTCGTCGTTGCGCACCTGCTCGGGGGTGCCGGTAGTGATGGGCTTGCCGTGTTCCATGACCAGGATGCGGTCCGAAATGCCCATGATCAGGCTCATGTCGTGCTCGATCAGCAGCACCGCCACGCCGAACTCGCGGCGCAGCTGGTCGATCAGCGATTGCAGATCGCGCTTTTCCTGCGGGTTCAGGCCGGCGGCCGGCTCGTCCAGCATCAACAGGCGCGGCTTGGTGATCATGCAGCGCGCGATCTCCAGGCGGCGCTGGTGGCCGTAGGCCAGGTTGCCGGCCTCGCGGTTGGCGTACTCGCGCAGTCCCATGAAATCCAGCCACTGGGCCGCGCGCGACAACGCATCGGCCTCCGCCTGGCGGTAGGCCTTGGTCTTGAGCAGGCCGGGCAGCAGGCGCGCCTCCACCTGCGTATGCTGCGCCACCAGCAGGTTCTCCAGCACCGTCAGCTGCTTGAACAGCCGCACGTTCTGGAACGTGCGCACCAGGCCATGGCGCGCCACCTTGTGGCTGGGCAGGCCGGTGATGGACTTGCCGTCCATCACGATATCGCCGGCCGTCGGCGCGTAGAAGCCGCCCACGCAGTTGAACACGGTGGTCTTGCCGGCCCCGTTGGGGCCGATGATGGCGAACACCTCGTCGGATTTGACTTCGAACGCCACGCTGTCGACGGCCAGCAGGCCGCCGAAGCGCATGGTCAGTCCGGATACTTTCAGCAATGCCTCGCTCATTTAGCCAGCTCCACGTGGGGACGCTTCATGGGCAACAACCCCTGCGGACGCCACATCATCATCAATACCATCACCAGGCCGAACATCAGCATCCGGTACTCGGCGAACTCGCGCGCCAGCTCGGGCAGCACCGTCAGCAGGATCGCCGCCAGGATCACCCCGACCTGCGAACCCATGCCGCCGAGCACCACGATGGCCAGGATCAGCGCCGACTCGATGAAGGTGAAGGATTCCGGATTGACCATGCCCTGGCGCGCCGCGAAGAACGCGCCACCGAAACCGGCGAAGGTCGCGCCCAGCGTGAAGGCCGACAGCTTGATGCGGGTCGGGTTCAGGCCCAGCGAACGGCAGGCGATCTCGTCCTCGCGCAGCGCCTCCCAGGCGCGGCCGACCGGCATGCGGATCAGGCGCGTGGAGACAAACAGCGTGACCAGCGCCAGCAGCAGCGCCATCATGTACAGGTAGATCACCATGTGCTGGTTCTGGAACGTCAGGCCGAAGAAGTCGTGGAACGTGGTCGCGCCCTCCTCGCTTGCCCGGCGCGTCATTTCCAGGCCGAACACCGACGGCTTGGGAATGCCCGAGATGCCGTCCGGACCGCCCGTGAGCGTGTTCAGGTTGATCAGCAGCAGGCGGATCATTTCCCCGAAGCCCAGCGTCACGATGGCCAGGTAGTCGCCGCGCAGGCGCAGCACCGGAAAGCCCAGCACGAAGCCGAACAAGGCGGCCATGGCGCCCGAGAACGGCAGCGCTTCCCAGAAGCTCCAGCCGCCCCAGTGGTACAGCAAGGCATAGGTGTAGGCCCCCACGGCATAGAACCCGACGAAGCCCAGGTCCAGCAGCCCGGCGAAACCGACCACGATGTTCAGGCCCAGGCCCAGCATCACGTAGATCAGCACCAGCGTGGCGATGTCGACCGAGCTGCGGCCGGCGAAAAATGGCCAGGTGACGGCCACCGCCAGGATCAGCAGCATCAGCAGCTTGTTGTTCTTGGCCGGGGCCGACGGCAGCGTCGGCAGGCCCACCTTGAGCTTCTGGAACGGCTTGGCGATCCAGGGCCGCAGCAGCTGGAACACGAACACGACCGCGGCGGCGATGGCCACCAGCGACCAGTGCGACTCCATCGAGGTGCGCGCGCCCTGGCGGATCAGTTGCAGGCCGAAGACGGGGGTGACGATGACGGCGGTCAGCACCGCCGCCATGGTGGCGTTTTTCAGGTTGTTGTTCGACATCAGACTTTTTCCACCTCAGGTTTGCCCAACAGCCCGGTGGGACGGAACAGCAGGATCAGGACCAGCAGCGAGAACGCCACGATGTCCTTGTACTGCGACGAGATATAGGCTGCCGCGAACGTTTCGGCCAGGCCCAGCAGCACGCCGCCCAGCATGGCGCCGGGAATGCTGCCGATGCCGCCCAGCACCGCCGCCGTGAAGGCCTTGATGCCGGCCAGGAAGCCGATGAAGGGATTGAGCTTGCCGATGGTGATGGCGATCAGCACGCCGCCCACCGCCGCCAGGATCGCGCCCATCACGAAGGTGAACGAGATCACGCGGTTGGTGTCGATGCCCAGCAGGTTGGCCATGTGCATGTCCTGCGAGCAGGCGCGCGAGGCGCGGCCCATGCGGGAATACTTGATGAACAGCGTCAGGCCGACCATCAGGGCGACGGTCACCAGGATGATCATGATGCGCGAATACGGCACCGTCACATCGAAGTCGGAACCCATGTGGAACTGCACCGCGCCGGACACCAGCGAAGGCACCGCCATGTCGCGCGCGCCCTGGCCCAGGGCGACCCAGTTCTGCAGGAAGATCGACATGCCGATGGCCGAGATCAGCGCCACCAGGCGGGGGCTGCCCCGCACCGGGCGGTACGCGACCCGCTCGACGCTGAAACCGTAGATGCCGGTGACGACGATGGCCACCAGCAGCATCGCGGCGATGATGAACGGTACCGGCAGGCCGCTATTGGTGCCGATGGCCGTCAGGGTGACCAGGCCGACATAGGCGCCGATCATGTAGATTTCGCCGTGAGCGAAGTTGATCATACCGATGATGCCGTAGACCATTGTGTAGCCGATGGCAATCAACGCGTAGATCGCGCCCAGAGACAATCCGTTGAAGAATTGCTGGGTAAGTTGGGGTATGAGGTCGGACATTATTTCTCTTGCTCCAAATAGTTCCGGCTCCGGTAGAGAGACCCGGAGCCGGAAACCTGGGCGTATTTTAAGGGCCTGTGATCACCGCCTGCCGGCCGCACAGCGCTTTTGGCGCATCGCTACGCGGATTACGGCACAACGACGACGACAGGCCCTCGCGCCGGCACCACGCCGGCGGAATCGCGGGAGTTTACAGCTGGGTCTTCTTGCCGTTCTTGTCCCACTTGTAGACGGCGAACTCGAAGTTCTTCAGGTCGCCCTTGGCGTCGTACTCGACCTTGCCGATACCGGTGTTGAAGGTGGTCTTGTGCATGTAGTCGGCCACCTTGGCGGGGTCCTCGCCCACCGCGGTGATGCTGTCGGCCAGGATCTGGACCGCGGCGTAGGCCGGCATCTGGAAGGCGCCGTCCGGATCGCGCTTGGCATCCTTGAAAGCCTTGACGATGCTTTCGTTGGCCGGCAGCTTGGTGAAGTCGGCGGGCAGCGTGACCAGCAGGCCGTCGATGGCCGGGCCGGCGATCGCCACCAGGTCCTGGTTGGCGGTGCCTTCCGGACCCATGAACTGGACCTTCAGGCCCTGTTCACGCGACTGGCGCAGCAGCAGGCCCAGTTCGGGGTGGTAGCCGCCGAAATAGACCAGGTCGACGCCGGCCGACTTGAGCTTGGTGATGATGGCCGAGTAATCGCTGTCGCCGACGTTAATGCCTTCGAACAGCGCCACGTTCACGCCTTCCTTGGCCAGGGTGTCCTTGACCTGGGTGGCCACGCCCGAGCCGTAGGTCTGCTTGTCGTGCAGCACGGCGACCTTCTTGGGCTTGAGGGTGTTGGCGATGTAGCGCGCGGCGTACGGACCCTGCTGGTCGTCGCGGCCGATGGTGCGGAAGAAGAAGTGCGGCTTGATGGTGTCGGTGACCAGGGGCGAGGTGGCGCCCGGGGTGATGCCGACGATGCCTTCCTGTTCGTAGACGTTGACGGCGGCCACGGTCACCCCCGAGCACGCATGGGCCACGGCGAACTTGGCGCCGGAATTGACCACGCGGTTGGCGGCCGGCACGGCCTGCTTCGGTTCGCAACCGTCGTCGATGAGGATCGGTTCGAGCTTCTTGCCCTTCACGCCGCCCTTGGCGTTGATGGTCTCGATGGCAGTCAGCGCGCCAGCCTGGATCTGGTCGCCGTACTGGGTGTTGGGGCCCGTCATGGGCTGCGGGATGCCGATCTTGATCGTATCGGCGGCGTGCACGGAACCTGCCAGGGCAAGCGCCCCGAATGCCATAGCTACCGGGGTAAGGCGATGCAGAAACTTCATGCGGAGTTCTCCAGCGAGGTTTTGAGCGGCTCTGTTCGATCCGGTTTATCGGGTGGATACCCCTAAACCCGCATCGCCCGTCGCCGGCTTCTTGGGCAAAAACACGGTGTGGGCGGTATTCTGGAAGCAAGCAGACATACTGTCACTGCGTGTAATCCCCAATATTTCAGGAGAAACCTTTAATCGTGACGGATTAGTACGACAAGTGCGTGAAATCGCAGGGGAAATCCGCGCCGCGCCTTGGATTGCCCATGGCGTGGCGCGCGAATCGATGGCAGGTGATTTATATGAATAATCATTAATACGCCGTTTGACCGCGCATTTTCATACAGTACTTACGCGAGTCTTACGGATAATGATTATCCCGTTAATTAATACCGACTGATTTTCGACAATCACACGCTGGCCGGCTTGGCCAGGTTCCACATCAGCGCGCGGAACGGCGCCAGCATGCTGATATTGACCGCCAGCTTGATCGCCAGGTCGCCCATCATCCAGGTGACCCACGGCGCGCCGCTGGCGGCGAAGGCCACGCTGAAGAACACCGCGGTGTCGAGGATCGCGCCCAGCACGCCGGAAACCAGCGGCGCGCGCCACCAGCGCTGGTCGCGCAGGCGATCGAACACCTGGATGTCGACCAGTTGCGCGCAGATATAGGCCAGCCCCGAGGCCAGCGCGATGCGCGGCGACGCCACCCACACCGACACCACCAGCGCCGCTGCGAAACCGAACCACACCACGCGGCGCGCGGCCGCGGGGCCGAAACGGCGATTGAGCACGTCGGTCACCAGGAACGCCACCGGATACGACAGGCCGCCCCAGGTCAGCCAGTCGTTCAGCGGCACCTGCACCAGGATGTTCGAGCCCACCACCACCACCAGCATGCACAGCACGGCGATGCCGAACTGCGCCCGGCTCATGGGGGCAAAGCGCGCAACGGCGTGACTCACTTGCCGAACTCCTCGGCCAGCTCGCGCGAACGCCGCGCGGCCGCGGCCATGGCGTCCTCGACGATGCCGGCAAAGCCGGCGGCGTTGAACGCGGCCAGCGCCGCGGCGGTGGTGCCGCCCTTGGAGGTGACGCGCTCGCGCAGCACCGAGGGCGGTTCGGAGGATTCCGCCGCCAGCCTGGTGGCGCCCGCGAAGGTGCCCAGCGCCAGCTGGCGCGCCTGCTCGGCCGTCAGGCCGACCTTCTGGCCGCCGGCGATCAGGGCTTCCAGGAACAGGAAGACATAGGCCGGGCCGCTGCCCGACAGCGCCGTCACGGCGTCCAGCGCGGCATCGTCAGCCACCCAGACCACTTCGCCGACGCTGGCCAGCATGGTGGCGGCCAGGTCGCGGTCGGCCTGCCCCACGCCATCCAGCGCCGCCAGGCCGGTGATGCCGGCGCCGACCAGCGCCGGCGTGTTGGGCATGCAGCGCACCAGGCGGCGCCACGGCGCCTCGGGCGTGCCCAGCCAGCCGGCCAGGGTGTCGGCGCGGATCCCGGCCGCCACGCTTATCACCAAAGTGTCGTCGCGCAACCACTGACGCGTGGAAGCCACAACGTCTTTCATGTTCTGTGGCTTGACCGCGAACACCCATACGCGGCAGCGCGCCAGGGCCTCGTCCGGGGCGGTCGCGGTGGTCATGCCGCGAGCCTGCCAGGCAGCGTGCGAATCCTGGTTAATGTCAATGACATGAATGCTGCCGGCGGGGCATACTTTGCCCGCAAGACCCGAGGCCAGCGCGGCGGCCATATTGCCGCCGCCGATGAACGCAATCGAAAGTTCGTTTTTCATAGGATGCGATTGTAAACCGGGCCGCCCCGGCGGGAAAAAAAAGAAAATGTTCGTTCGCGCCTGAAACGCGCAATTTGACAGGCGTTTTAACTGATGTGAAAGTCACGGTTTTGTCACAAACAATTCATAAGGTGACGTGTTTTCCGCGCCGGGACAACCCCGGTCGCGACACGACCAACTGGAGGAAACCTCTCATGCGATCCCACCGAATTGCCCTTACCTTCGCCGCCGTGATGGCGGCCTTTGCCGGCGCCTCCGCGCACGCGGCCACCGAAATCACGTTCTGGCACTCGATGGAAGGCGCGCTGGGCGACCGCGTCAACGGTCTGGTCGACGAGTTCAACAAGAAGAACCCCGACTACCAGGTCAAGGCCGTCTACAAGGGCAACTACGGCGAATCGATGAACGCCGGCATCGCCGCGTTCCGCGCCGGCAACGCCCCGGACATCCTCCAGGTGTTCGAAGTCGGCACCGCCACCATGATGTACGCCAAGGGCGCCATCAAGCCGGTGCAGCAGATGTCGGAAGAAGCCGGCAACCCGATCGACCCGAAGGAATTCATCGGCGCCGTGGCCGGCTACTACTCGTCGGCCGACGGCAAGCTGGTGTCGATGCCCTTCAACAGCTCGACCGTGGTGTTCTACTACAACAAGGACGCCTTCAAGAAGGCCGGCCTGGACGCCGACAAGCCGCCCAAGACCTGGGAAGAACTGGCCGCCGCCGGCCAGAAGCTCAAGGCCGCCGGCCAGGAATGCGGCTACACCACCTCGTGGCCGTCGTGGGTCCAGCTGGAAACGTTCTCGGCCTGGCACAACGTGCCGTACGCCACCAAGGATAACGGTTTCGGCGGCCTGGACGCCCGCATCGCCATCAACACCCCGCTGCACGTGCGCCACCTGGAAAACCTGGCCAAGCTGGGCAAGGAAGGCATCTTCATGTACGGCGGCCGCGGCGACGAGCCGAACTCGCTGTTCATCAGCGGCAAGTGCGCCATGATCACCGGTTCGTCGGGCCTGCGCGCCAACATCGCCAAGAACGCCAAGTTCGAGTTCGGCACCTCGACCCTGCCCTACTACGGCGACGTGCAGGGCGCGCCGCAGAACACCATCATCGGCGGCGCTTCGCTGTGGGTCTTCGCCAACAAGAAGCCGGAAACCTACAAGGGCGTGACCGCGTTCTTCAAGTTCCTGGCCAGCCCGGAAATCGCCGCCCGCTGGCACCAGCAGACCGGCTACGTGCCCGTCACCAAGGCCGCCTACGAGCTGACCAAGAAGGAAGGCTTCTACGACAAGAACCCGGGCACCGAAGTCGGCGTCAAGCAGCTGAACGTCGAAACCACCGCGCAATCGCGCGGCCTGCGCCTGGGCTTCCTGCCGCAGATCCGTGAAATCGAGGACGCTGAAATCGAACGTATCGTGTCGGGCAAGGTCTCGGCCAAGGACGGCGCCGAGAACATCGTCAAGCGCGGCAACGAACTGCTGGAAAAGTTCGAGAAGAGTGTAAAGTAACGCCCGTTCCGTGGCTTGCCGGCAAGTCCCGCGATGCACGATTCCCGTTGTGCAACAAGGACTTGCCCCTGGCGAACAAGGCTTAAAGCCCTGGTTTTTTTAGGGCTTTAAGCCTATCGTGTTTTATGAGTACCGGCGCATCCCCGCGCCGCAGGCCGGCCGGCCCACCCCGGCGGCTGTTTCACCAGGCGGCGGTTAATCCAACCGCCGCTTTTCGTACCTTGGGTTCCCCCTATGGAAAAACGTGTCGTCTTCGGGCATAAGACCCTGCCCTATCTGCTGCTCCTGCCGCAGATCGTCATTACCGTGGTCTTCTTCTTCCTTCCCGCCGGCCAGGCCATGTGGCAGTCGATGCGGCTGGAAGATGCGTTCGGCCTGTCCTCCGAGTTCGTCGGCCTCGACAACTTCATGGAACTGTTCTCGCAGCAGGCCTACCTCGATTCCTTCCGTGTCACGGCGGTGTTCTCGATCCTGGTCGCGGTGGTCGGCCTGGGCGTGTCGCTGCTGCTGGCCGTCATGGCCGACCGCGTGATCCGCGGCGCCGGCCTCTACAAGACCCTGCTGATCTGGCCCTACGCCGTCGCGCCCGCCGTGGTCGGCGTGCTGTGGCTGTTCCTGTTCTCGCCCTCGGTCGGCATCCTGGCCGTGGCCCTGCGCCAGGCCGGCGTCGACTGGAACCCGCGCCTGGACGGCAACCAGGCCATGATCCTGGTGCTGATCGCCGCCGTCTGGAAGCAGGTCTCGTACAACTTCCTGTTCTTCCTGGCCGGCCTGCAATCGATCCCGCGCTCGCTCATCGAAGCCGCCGCCATCGACGGCGCCAGCCCGTCGCGCCGCTTCTGGAGCATCGTGTTCCCGCTGCTCTCGCCCACCACCTTCTTCCTGCTGGTGGTCAACATCATCTATGCCTTCTTCGACACCTTCGCGGTGGTGGACACCACCACGCAGGGCGGTCCGGGCACGTCGACCTCGATCCTGGTCTACAAGGTGTACAGCGATGGCTTCCGCGGCCTGGACCTCGGCTCGTCCGCGGCCCAGTCGGTGGTGCTGATGTTCATTGTGATTGCCCTGACGGTCGTGCAGTTCCGCTACGTCGACCGCAAAGTGCAGTATTGATTCTCGAGGCAGATAACAATGGTTGAACGCCGTCCCTGGCTGGATATTCTGGCCCACGTCATCCTGCTGTGCGGGGTGGCCATGGTGGCCTTTCCGCTCTACGTCACTTTCGTCGCGTCGACCCAGACCGCGCAGGAAGTGGCTTCCGCGCCGATGTCGCTGATCCCCGGTCCGCACTTCGTCGACAACTACATGCAGGCGCTCTTTGGCGGCTCCTCCGGCGGCTCGTCCGGCGCGCCGGTGGGCCGCATGATGTACGTCAGCCTGATCATGGCGCTGGCGATTTCCATCGGCAAGATCGCCATCTCGCTGCTGTCGGCCTTCGCGGTGGTGTATTTCCGCTTCCCCGGCCGTATGTTCTTTTTCTGGATGATCTTCGTCACCCTGATGCTGCCGGTCGAAGTGCGCATCGCGCCCACCTACAAGGTGGTGGCCGACCTGGGCCTGCTCAACAGCTACGCCGGCCTGACGCTGCCGCTGATCGCCTCGGCCACGGCCACGTTCCTGTTCCGCCAGTTCTTCCTGACGGTGCCGGACGAGCTGATCGAGGCCGCCCGCATCGACGGCGCGGGTCCGGTGCGCTTCTTCCGCGACGTGCTGCTGCCCCTGTCCAAGACCAGCATCGCCGCGCTGTTCGTGATCCAGTTCATCTACGGCTGGAACCAATACCTGTGGCCGCTGCTGGTGACCACGCAGGAAGACATGTACCCCGTCGTCATCGGCATCAAGCGCATGATCAGCGGCGGCGACAGCGTGACCGAATGGAACATCACCATGGCCACCGCCATGCTGGCGATGATCCCGCCGGCGCTGGTCGTCATCCTGATGCAGAAATGGTTCGTCAAGGGGCTGGTCGACACTGAAAAATGAGGCCCCCACGCCGCGCCTTCGGCCTGCTGCCCCCACGACAACGACTCCGATACGAATAACTCATGGCTACTCTCAGCTTTCGCAACGTAAAGAAAACCTACGCCGGCAACGTGCCGGTCATCCATGGCATCGACATGGATGTGAAGGACGGTGAATTCATCGTCATCGTCGGCCCCTCGGGCTGCGGCAAGTCCACGCTGATGCGCATGGTCGCCGGCCTGGAAACCGTGACCAGCGGCGAGATCGTGATCGACGACAAGGTCGTCAACAACCTCGAGCCGGCCGAACGCGACATCGCGATGGTGTTCCAGAACTACGCGCTCTATCCGCACATGACCGTGTTCGAGAACATGGCGTACGGCCTGAAGATCCGCAAGTTCTCCAAGGACGAGATCAAGAAGCGCGTCGACGTCGCCGCCCAGATCCTGGAGCTGACCCACCTGCTGGACCGCCGCCCGCGCGCCCTGTCGGGCGGCCAGCGCCAGCGCGTGGCCATGGGCCGCGCCATCGTGCGCGAACCCAAGGTGTTCCTGTTCGACGAACCGCTGTCGAACCTGGATGCCAAGCTGCGCGTGGCGATGCGCCTGGAAATCATGAAGCTGCACCGCCGCCTGGGCACCACCAGCCTGTACGTGACGCACGACCAGGTCGAGGCCATGACGCTGGCGCACCGCATGATCGTCATGTACCAAGGCGTGCCCGAGCAGATCGGCACGCCGATGGAAGTGTTCGAAAAACCCGCCTCGACCTTCGTCGCCGGCTTCATCGGCTCGCCGCCGATGAACCTGATGGAAGTCAACGTGGCCGGCGACGGCACGGTGCAGACCGTCGACGGCCTGGCGCTGGAAATCTCGCCGCTGCAGGTGCCGTCGCAGGTGCGTGGCCGCAAGGTGATCATGGGCATGCGCCCCGAGCACATGCTGCTGAACACGCAGGGCGTGCCGGCCGAAGTCGAGATGGTCGAAACGCTGGGTTCCGAACAGCTGGTCCACTGCCGCTGCGGCAAGTCGACGCTGGTGGTGCGCTGCACGACGCGCCAGTTGTCCGAGTCCTCGGCCAAGGTCGGCGACCGCGTCAACGTCGGCCCCGACGGCCGCCATCCGCTGCACTGGTTCGAGGCCGACACCGGCCGCCGCGTGCAGGGCCTGTAAGGCTCCTCAATGCGCGGGGCCGGCGGCAATCCGCCCGGCCGGCCCCGCCGCCACCCTACCCGTCCGGGAAGGGACAAGCTCAATACGTGTACGTCACCATGGTGCCGATGGAGTACTGGTTGCGCTCCTTGACGATGGGGCTGTCGGCCGCATCGCCATACAGGCGGCGCGCCTCGGCGGCCACGGTCCACGACCACTCCTTGCTCAGCGGCAGCACCCAGCTCGCGCCCAGGCCCACGCTTTCCAGTCCGCCTTTGGGGTTGTAGCGGCGATAGCCCGAATTGGCCGACTGCCTGTCGCTCACGCCGTACCAGGTGCGCATGTAGTTGCCGTCGCCGAAGGTGCCGTTCAGCGACAGCGAGATCGCGCCCGCGGAACCCTCGTACACGGTGGTGCTGGCGCCCAGGTCGAACAGGGTGTAGCCACTGCCCACGTCGCTGTGTTCACTGCTTTTCTTGAAGGCGTGCGCCACGGTGGCCGACAGGGTCACTGGACCCAGCGTGGTCTCGGCGTCCATGCCGATCTGCGCGCGGCTCTTGATCTCGCCCATGCCGCGCAGCTTGTTGGAGCCTTCGAAGCCCTTCTTGCGGTCCTTGCGCGAGGCGCTGGCGCCCAGGTAGAAGCGGAAGGTGCTGTCCAGCGCCTGGGTCTCCCAGCCCAGGCCGCGATCGGTATTCAGGAAAAAGCCGCCCGGGCTGCGGATGCCCAGGCCGACGATGGGCAGCGCCGAGCTTTCGTCGCTGCCGCTGTAGCGCGGCGCGTAGCCGACGCCCAGCGTGCCGTAGAACTTCCATTCATCGGCCGGCTTTTCGGTTCCGGTCGACACCTCGATGCCGCGCGAGCTGGCGCCGCGCGAACCATAGACCGAGTTGTCGGCGACCTGCTGGCCGCCCGCGGCGAACGACAACGCTGGCAGGCTCGCCAGCAGACACGCCGCGCCGGCGCGGCGCTGCATCAGGGACATAGAGGGATATCGCTTCATAAGTACATCCGGGAAACGAGGTTGTGGGGAAATCGAACACGCGCCGCGGCCATCGCGGCGCGGACCTACTCTTGCGCCACGCCCTTGGCCTGGCGCATCAGGTTCATCGCCAGGCTGGAGACCGAGGTCACCAGCGGTTCGGCGCTATCGGCATTGCTCATCACCAGCACCGCCAGCTTTTCGCGCGGCGCCAGCACCCAGCGCGCATGGAAGGCCTCGGTCGCGCCGCTGTGTTGGCGCAGGGCATCGCCGGCGATGTAGTCGCGGTCGCACGGCGCCGCCAGCCACGACAGCGCCAGGCGGCATTCCAGTTCCATGCCGCTGGCCACGGTCTCCAGATTCAGCAGGGCCAGCGCGGATTCGTCCTTGAGGATGCGGCGGCCCTGGTAGGTGCCGCCCGCGAACAGCATGCTGGAGAACCGCGCCATCTCGGCCGAGCTGGCCCACAGGCCTTCGGCAGCCTCGTTGGACTGCGGTTGCTCGGTCCACGGCATGCCGCGGCGGTAGCCGGCGGCGCGCAATTCGCGCACCTCGTCGCCTTCGGCCGCAAGCCGGAAACCGGCGCGGGAGATGTTCAACGGCCGCAGCAGCGTGCGCCGCACGTAGGCGTCGAACGGCTCGTCGGCCACGTGCGCGACCATGTCGCCGAGCAAGGCGTAGCCCATGTCGGCGCGGGCCCGGCCCATGGTGTCTTCCAGCGTATCGGGCCGCAGCGCCAGCAGGCGGCGCGCGGTGAACGGATAGGTGCCCATCCAGTGCATGGCGACCCGCCGCGGCTCGGCTTCCCAGTGCGGCAGCGCCTGGGCCGCGGGCACGTCGAGCGACAGGCGGCCGTCGTCGGCGGCACGCAGCACGCCGGCGGCGGTGACGATCTTGGAAATGGCGCCTACGCGGTACAGCGTGTCGCCGGTGGCATTGCGGTGGCGCGCCGCATCGGCGTAGCCGAAGCCGCCGCTCCAGACCGTGCGCTGGTCATCGACGATCGCGATCGACAGGCCCGGCACCCGCTGCGCATCCATGTCGTAGGCGATGCGCTGCTTCAGGTACGCCACCACCGCCGGATAGTCGCCCTTGGCGATGGCGGGCGGCGCGGCCGGGGCGACGCCCTGGCAACCGCCCGCGACGATCAGGAGCATGGCAACGGCGGCCAGGCGGGTAAGCGTGAACATGACGAGCGGACGACCCTCTTTGGAGAACTGCCGTCATGCTAGTCAGGGATGCCGCGCCGATCTTTCCCGCTTTGTATGGAGTTTGTGAAGAATGCCGGGGCAGATTGTGAAGTTTGTTAAAGGCGTGCCGGATGCCCCGCGGGGCCGCTCAGGCCGCCTTCCAGCTCACGATGAAACGGGCCCCGCCGAGCGGGCTATCGGCCACCTCGGCGCTGCCGTTGTGCCAGCGCGCCACCCGGCTGACGATGGCCAGCCCCAGGCCGGTGCCGCCGGTGCCGCGGTCGCGGCTTTCGTCCAGGCGGATGAACGGTTCGAAGATCCGCTTGCGATCCGCGGCCGGAATGCCGGGGCCGTCGTCGTCGACCATCAGCACATACTCGCGCGGGGCCGGCGACACCAGGCTGACCTGCACCCGGCCGCTGGCATAGCGGATGGCGTTCTGCAGCAGGTTCAGCAACGCCCGTGTCATGTAGCGCTGATGCAGGTGCACCTCGCGCACCTGGCACAGCACCACTTCGCAACGCACGCCGGACTGCTCGGCCTGGAACGCGGCGTGCTGCACAACCGAATCGAGCCAGCTGCGGGCGTCCTGCGGCTGCAGGGTGACGCCGTCGCCCTTGTGCTCCAGGCGGGCGTACATCAGCAGTTCGGAAGCCATGCTGTCCAGTTCGGCGACGTCGCTTTTCATGTCGTCGATCAGGCGCTTGCGCTCGAGCGGCTCTTCCGCCCGGCCGATCATGTCCAGTTCGAACGACAGGCGCGCGATCGGCGTGCGCAGCTCGTGCGAGACCGCGTTGGTCAGTTCGCGCTGGTTGTTGATCAGCGCGCCGATGCGCTCGGACATCTGGTTGAAAGTGTCCCCCAGGTTGCCGATGCTGGAATGTCGCGACAGGCGGGCCCGGGCCTGCAGGTCGCCCTGCCCCATGCGCAACGCCGCCGTCTTGAGGGCTTCCAGGTCGCGCCAGATCGGCAGCGCCCACACCAGCATGAAGGCGCACAGCAGCAGGCCCAGCGCCGAATACACCGCGGCCACCACCCACGGGCCGAATGACGGCTCGGGCGGCAGCTTGACCTCCAGCCATTGGTTGCCCGGCCCCGGAATGGCGGCCACGAAGGTCTGCATCTTGTCGCGGATGAAGAAGTCGCCCTTGGCGGCGATGCGGCGTTCCTTGTCGCTGGCGTTGTAGTCCGCGGCGTTGAACACCCGCAGCCCCAGGCCGTAGTACGGCGCCAGCTGTTGCTCGATGTGGGCCGCGCGGGCGCCCGGCTCGACCTTCGACAGTTCCTGCACCAGGCTGTGGATCTGCCCGCGCACCGATTCGCGGGTGTAAGCGTCGCTGACCGGCTCGAACAGGTAGTTGGCGGAGCGGTCCACGACTTCGTTGGAAATCACGAAACCGATCGCCAGCACCACGAAGAGCCGCAGGACGAATTTAATCATCGCCGTCCTCGTGCGCCTTGGGCGAGAACAGATAGCCCTTGCCCCACACGGTCTTGATGCGCGCCGGATCGCGCGGGTCGTCGTCCAGCTTGCGGCGCAGCTTGCTGACGCAGACGTCGACGCTGCGGTCCAGGCCGTTGAACTCGATGCCGCGCACCGCATTGAGCAGGTCGTCGCGCGTGAGCACCTGGCCGGCCTGGCTGGCCAGGGCCCACAGCATTTCGAATTCCATGGTGGTCAGGTCGACCTCGACCCCGCCGTGCACCACCGCCCGGGTGCGCCGGTCGATGACCAGCGGCCCGAACTCCAGGCGCTCCGGCGGTTCCTCCAGCTGGCTGTGGCGCCGCAGCAGCGCGCGGATGCGGGCCAGCAGCACGCGCGGCTCGACCGGCTTGATGACGTAGTCGTCCGCGCCCGACTCCAGGCCCAGGATCTGGTCCAGGTCGTCCTCGCGGGCGGTCAGCATCAGGATCGGCGCCGACGAAAACGCGCGCAGGTCGCGGCAGACCTGCAGGCCGTCGCGGCCGGGCAGCATGAGGTCGAGGATGGTGATGGCCGGGTCATGGCGGCGGAAAGCCTCCACCGCGTGGTCGCCGCGGTAGGCCTGGGCGACATTGAACCCGTGTTGCTCCAGGAACTGCGCGATCAGGCGCGACAGCTTCGGATCGTCTTCGACTAGCAAGGCCTTGGTCATGGGGTGTCCGGACAGGAAAAGAGAGTTCGATTTGGCCGCATTCTACGCAAAACCGCGCAAGCGGCGTTCGACCGGGGGACCGGCCGATCGGTTCCCGAAGGCAGCCGCCCACGCAAAAGCCGGGCGGGAAGACGCTGCTTCCGGCCCGGCCGAAGGGTCTGGCGCCTGGCGCGCGTCCGGGGCGGCAAGGCCGCCCGGCGCACGCCAGGTGCTTACTTGTAGACGGACTTGGAGCCGTCCTTGTGCCACACGAACACGTCGAACTGGAAGTTCGTCAGGTCGCCCTGCTTGTTCCAGCTGACCTTGCCGATCGGCGTGTCGAACGAATTGGCGTGCAGGTACTTGGCGACCTTGGTCGGGTCTTCGCTGCCGGCGCCCTTGATGCCGTCGGCGATGACCTGGGTGGCGGTGTAGGCCGTCATCTGGAACGCGCCGGCCGCATTGCGCTTCTTGGCGGCGAAGGCCTTGACGATCTCCGCGTTGGCAGCGTTCTGGGTGAAGTCGGCCGGCAGCGTCAGCAGCATGCCTTCGACGGCGTCGCCCGCAATGGCGTTGATGTCCGGGTTGCCCGTGCCTTCCGGCCCCATCCACTTGGCCTTCACGCCCTGCTCGGCCGCCTGGCGCAGCAGCAGGCCCATTTCGGGGTGGTAGCCGCCGTAGTAGACGAAGTCCACGCCCTGGCTCTTGAGCTTGGTGATGACGGCCGAGTAGTCGCTGTCGCCGGCGTTGATGCCTTCGAAGATCGCGACCGGCACGCCGCCCTTTTCGAGGTCGTTCTTGACCGCGGTGGCGATGCCCTGGCCATACGACTGCTTGTCGTGCAGCACGGCGGCCTTCTTGGGCTTGAGCTTTTCCAGGATGAACTTGGCGGCGGCGGGGCCTTGCTGGTCGTCGCGGCCGATGGTGCGGAAGATGAACTCGTAGTTCTTGCCGTCGGTCAGGGCCGGCGACGTGGCCGAGGGCGTGACCATGACCACGCCTTCGTTGTTGTAGACGTCGGCGGCGGCGATGGTGGCGCCCGAGCAGACGTGGCCCACGACGAAGCCGATCTTGCTGTTGACCACGCGGTTGGCGGCGACCGGACCCTGCTTGGGTTCGCAGCCGTCGTCGATGACCACGGTTTCCAGCTTCTTGCCATTGATGCCGCCGGCGGCGTTGATGCGCTCGACCGCCGTGTCGACGCCTTCACGCACCATGTCGCCGTACTGGGTGACCGCGCCGGTGGTGGGGCCCACCACGCCGATCTTGATGGTCTGCGCCTGCGCGCCGGCGCTGAACGCCAACCCCGCGGCGACGCCCAGCGCCGCGATGACCGGGGTCAGACGAAATGCTTGCTTCATGAGTGGACTCCTTTAATGGCTTGTAATCGTTGGTTTTCGCACCGGGCGGACAGCCGGAAATGTGTTGGTCACGCCCCGTTACGTTGCATTAGCACGGCAAGCATACACTGAAAAATACCGGCATTTGCAGGGGGTTCCGGCCCGACTTGGGCGAGGTTTCGATATTGCGGTGCCGCATCGGCGACCCCGGCGCCGCCCCTCTCCCCGGCCGATTTCCTTTATGCCCACCACCGTATATGCAAAAGCGCATTTATTCGTTTGCGTTACTAAGACGGCGCGGCATCATGGCCGCCATGAGACTCCAACCGATCATCGTCCCCGGATGGAAAGACTCCGGACCCGACCACTGGCAATCGCGCTGGGCGGCCCTGCTGCCGCACGCGGTCAGGGTACGGCAACGCGACTGGGAAAATCCGGTCAGCGCGGAATGGATTTCCACGCTGGCGGCGCAGGTCGACCAGGCCCGCAGCCCGGTACTGCTGATCGCCCATAGCCTGGGCTGCCTGATCAGCGCGGCGCTGCCGGTGCCGCTGCGCGCCAAGGTCGCCGGCGCATTGCTGGTGGCGCCGGCCGACGTCGAGCGCGCCGACGCCCCGGAATGCCTGCGCGGCTTCGCGCCGATCCCGCGGCACTCGCTGCCGTTCCAGAGCGTGGTGGTGGCCAGCGACAACGATCCCTATTGCCGGCTGGAACGGGCCCGCGCCTTCGCCGAGCACTGGGGCAGCCGTGTGGTGGTGATTCCGGGCGCCGGCCACATCAACGCCGACAGCGGCCTGGAAGACTGGCCGCAAGGCCTCAAGCTGTTCGGCGCGCTGCGCCGCCGCGCCTCGTGGCGGGTATCGCCGCCGCCCGAGCGCATCGCGCCGATTCCCGAGCGTCCCCTGTCGCACCAGGCCTGAGGCCGCCGGCTCTCTTGCCCGCCACGCGCGCGTCGGCCCGCGGCAGGCGGGAAACCCATCGCCGCCCGTCACCCTGCGCAGTTCGTCCCGACCCGTGATGCGGGCAGCGGGGTATCGCCGCTGGTGTTCCCCGCGTGCTTGCGGATGCGCTCCGCCAGCTCGGCCGAGGGCTTCTCATACCCATAGCAATAGGGCGGCGTCGGCGCGGCTTCCGGGCGATAGTCCTGCAGCACCGGCTTGGCGTCCCCCAGGTAGAGGTTGTCTTTCAGGCGCAGGAATGCCTTGAAGTCGCGCGTATAGCCGTGCACGGCCTTCAATTGCTGGTAGGCGCCCTCGTCGGAGGCGCCGTTGTCCAGCGCGCTGCGCTTGGCGGCCATGGGAATGTAGCGGCAGTAATTCACCTTGACGCCTTCCACCGTGGGGAAGAATTCCGGCTCCACGCACTCGCGCTTCGAATCGTTGTTGAAGATATTGCCTTCGACCAGCGCCTTGGCCTCCAGGCTGAAACTCATGCCGTAGAAATCCCAATTCTCCAGCAGATTGTTGAACAGGTGGAAGGTGCCGAACTGGCCCCTGGGGTTGCGCTGCACCGTGTTGAAGAAGTAATTGTGGTGCAGCGTCACGCGCGCGATGGAATCACGTTCGTAGTTCGCGAACAGGTCCTTCGAGGTGATGTTGTTGAGCAGCATGACCTTGTTCGAGTTGTGGAACTTGGTCCAGGAAATCGTCACGTCGGTCGAGCCGTTCTTCACGTTGAGCAGGCGGTCGGACATGCGCGACAGATCCATGTGGTCCACCCAGACATCGCGGCTGTCGTTGGCGATGTTCACCGCCTGCGTCAGGCGGTTCAGGCGGCCATCGATGGTCAGGTGCGTCAGGATCACGTTCCGGCTGCCATACACGCCCAGCCCGTCGTCGATCAGGGCCACGTGCCTGCCGCGGCCATCGATGGTCGTGTTCGACGGCACGCGCAGTTGCGATTCCAGCACGATGGTCATGTCGGAGGCGAAACGGATCCAGGTGGGTCCCTTCTTGGCCTGCGCCAGCGCGGCGCGCAGCGTGCCCGGTCCGGCATCCTGGTCGGACGTGACCTCGATGAACCGGCCGCCCAGGCCGCCCGTGGCGCGGGCGCCGTAGCCCTCTCGCTGCTGCAGCAGCGCGGACACGAATGGACAACGCTCGTCCGGGCTGGCGCAGGACTCGTTGGCGGCCGCCGCGCCGCCGTACAGCACGGCCAGCGCCGCCAGCCAGGCCAGCGCGCGCGGCAACCGTTTGGACCAGCGCCTGGCCCATTGCGGCGCCCTGCTCCTCATACTCTCTCTCGAATTCGTTCGCGGAATCATCGAAACTCGCTCCCCAACACTGCGCCGGCGGGCCGCGCGGATCGATCCGCGGGCTGCACGTGGCGCCAGATGCCGCCGCTCAGGCGCAGGTTTTCCGGCGGACCGGCCACATGCGCCCTCAGGTGTTTGAAATACGCCTCTTGCCAGCGCTGCGCATACGCATCGGCGTCCTCGCCGGGTTCCACCGCGGGCAGCATCTCCAGCGTATAGGCGACGCGGCCGTTTTCCCAGCGCGGGGTGTAGAACACCGATGGCACGCCCTGGCGGTGCGCCAGGTGGGCGGCGAAACTGGAATAGGTCACCGCCTGCCCTTCGAACTGGGTGCGGGGCGCCGCCGGGTTGGCCGCGCCGTCCACCGCCAGGCACAGCACATTGCCCGCCGCCAGCGCGCGCATGCAGGCCTTGGCGACCTGCGCCTCGGTCTGGTCGGCGGTGGAGATCAGGGCGGCGGCATAGCTGCTCTGGGCGATGCTGGGCGCGGTGGCCAGCCAGCGGGAAGGAATGCCCAGCAGTTCCAGCGCCATCAGCCCGGCATACATGGGGCCGACGTGCGCCGTGGCCACCACCACGCCCCGGCCGGCCGCCAGCAGCGGCGCGAAGAAGCGTTCGCCGGTGTCCAGTTCACCCAGCATTTGCATGGCTTCCTCGACGCTGTCTTCGCGGCATTCGAGCCAATCGAACAGCAGGTGATCCACCAGGTGGCCCCAGCGCGCCCGCCGCTCCCATTGCGCGCGATCAGCCCCGGCATCGCCACGCAGCGACCAGGCCCAGTCCAGTCGCGCCTGCGGTATGGGCGCGGTATCCAGCTTCTGCTCCAGTTGTTCCAGCGCCTGCTGGAACGTTGGCGGCAGCGCCCGGCCGCGTTGCCCGACATAGCGCTCGAACAAGGCTTCGGCTTCCTGCTTGCGTCCCGCTTGCGAGAGCGCGCCGATGGCGGCGCGCTGCCAGAGTTGTTTGTCGGGCGATTTTTCGACCAGGTGCAGCAGTTGATCGGCGGCCTCCCCGTACTGCAGCGTGTAGCGCAGCGCGCGCGCATACAGGGCGCGTGTCTGCTCCAGTTCGGGGGCCAGTTCCATGGCCTGGCGCAGCGGCGCCACGGCGTCCTTGTAGCGGCCCGCGCGCAGCAGGGTTTCTCCGTGCAGCGTCAACAGCCGCACGTCGGTCGGGGCCGCTTCCAGGCCCGCCTCGAAGTGCGCCAGCGCATGCACTTTGCGGTCGTCGTCCGTGGCGCGCCGCAGGTGCGCCAGCCCCAGCGATGCGCGCAACGCCGGGGCATCGTGCCCCGCGTCCAGCGCCGCATTGCCCAGCAGGATCGCCGCCTCGACCCGGTCGTCGTCGAGCAGCACGCGCACCGCCACCGTCGCCACGCGCGCATTCGGCAGGTCATCGGCCTGCAAGGCCATGGCAATGCCGGCCGCCTCGACCGCGTCGCCGTTGCGCGAAAACGCCAGCATCCACCAATGCGCGTCGCCCGGCGCGGCCGCCGCCAGGGCGGCGGTCTGGCGCGCGACGTCGGCCGCCTGCGCGATATGCCCGGCCTGCACCCGCAGTTGAATCCGCGCGGCCTGCAGCGCCGAGGAATCCGGCGCGATGGCGGCGGCCGCATCCGCCTGGGCGATGGCGCGCTCCCACTGCTCGGTGCGGCCCAGCAGGCTGGCGAGCAGGCGGCGGTCGTCGGTGCGCGCCGGATAGGCCTGGACCAGCCGTTCCAGCGCGGCGATCGCCGGTTCCAGTCGCCCCACCCGCACGAACGGCGACACCAGCAGGCGGCGCGCATCGCGCCAGCCCTCTTCCACCCGCGCCAGCGCCGGCCCGAGCTCGGCCATGGCCTGCAAGGGGTCGTCCGCCTCCAGGATCCGCTTGATGACCGCGCGCAGGCGGCTGGTGGCATCGCTGGCGGCGGTGTTTGCGACGGCGGCGGGCGCCGCCGATGCCGGTGCCGCGGCGGTGCCGGGGCGTTCTATCGTCGTATCAACCATGGCGCAATCCTCTGAGCAAGGCCATCGCCGCGCGCAGGACGAACATGAGCACGAAGCCCAGCGCCAGCGCCTGCAACAGCAGCACGCCGGTGCGCGGACTGCTGGGCCGGTCCGTGGAGACCGGCTGCGCGATGATGGACAGGTAACGCTGCAGGCGCAGGGCGTCGGTCACGGCCTGCTGGTACGACTGCTGCGCCAGCGTCAGGTTCGAATCCGCAAAGGCCTGGGTGTTGCGCAGCGCCTCGTAGGATTTCAGTTGTTTCGCTTCCGTGTTGCCTTCGCCGCTCAGGCGCTGGCGCACGCTGGCGAGCCGTTTCTTCAGGGCCACGACCTGCGTTTCCGCGGGCTTGAGCATGAAGTGGTCCTTGTTGCCCAGCGCGCGGATCTTGTCCAGGTTGATCTGGGCGCTGCTCAGTTCCGCTTCGAGCTGGCTGGACAGGTTCAGCAGCATGGCCACCGTGGCGGTCGGGTCGATATTGCCGTGCGTGGTTCGCCACGAGGTCAGGGCTTCGCGCGCGGCCAGCGCCTTCTGCTCGGCCTGCCGGACCGATTCCTCGCTGACCTTCAGCTTGTCCGCCACGCCCTTTTCGTTCATGGAGCTGACGAAGTCCTCCGCCAGGCCGATCAAGGCCTTCGATAGCATTTCGGCGTCTTCGGGCGAATACGCGCGCACCCGCAGCACGTCGATCTGCTCCAGCGCATTGAAGGAAACCTGGACCGAGGCCCGGTAGGCGCGATACAGATCGTCCTCGCTCGAATCCTCGGACAGGTGGTTGGCCGGGTCCAGGCCGGCGTTGCGCAGGTACTGCCGCAACCCGACCTTCTTGTCCAGCTGCCGCATGCTGTCGCGCGACCGCAGGAAATCGCTGACGGCCCAGCCGTCGACGAAACCGCCGAGCATGCCGCCCGAATTCCCCGTGGTGAGCAGGCTGGCCGCCATGGCGCCGCCGCCCTGCTGGCCCGAGCCCGATTGCACGAAGAAGCGCGATTCCGCTTCGTAGCGCGGCGTGGCCACGAACAGCACGTAGACCAGCGCCAGGGCGACCGGGGCGACGACGATGAAGGCATTGACCCAGCGGCGCCGGCGACGTTCGTCCAGCGCGGCCTGCCGCTCGCGGCGCCGGCGCTCGATCTCGGAACCGCTCTCAGAAGCCGAGCTGGCCCTCGTCGAAGCCGCCGAAGACGTCGTCGCCTGTTCCGGATTCGCTGCGTGATCGTCGCGGGGGGAACTTACTGATGCACTGGTCGAGGTCGTCTTCGATGCGGAGTGCGCTTCGTTCATAAATCAGGCCCTTCAGGCAATAGTCCGCCAATTGATTCTGGCGGTAACTGGAAAGAATGAGCGTCCTGCCGACCAGGCGTTCTTCGAACAGCGCCAGCCAGAGACGGGTGAAACGGCAGGGTTCGAAGGGAATCGCCCCTTCGATCACGTAGATGTCGAACGCCGGCGCCAGCGCCAGCGCGAACGAAAACTCCTGCCTCGCATACAACGGCCAATGTTCCATCGGCCGGCTCAGGCTCCTGGGGTCGCTGATCAGGTCGGCCACCAGTTCGTACGTCGCATCGGCATCGATCTCGTACATCTGGCTCACCAGCTCGATCATGCTCAGGCCGTTGGCCTTGCCACGGATGAAGCCCTGCCGGCCGATGGCCCAGGACACGTTGCCCTCGTGCCGCACGAAGCCCTGGCGCGGCGGACGCAGGCCGCACAGCAGGTCGATGATCTGGCGATGCAGCTCCGGCGCGGGCGAAAGCAAGGCGTAGCGGCCGACGGGAATGTCGAGATGGGCGCCGGCCAGCAGCGCCTGCCGGCTGCCGAAGGCCAGGGGTTCATCCGTCACGCCATTGAGATGAATCATCGTCGTTCCTCACATGGGCTGGATATTGGGACGGGCCAGCCGCTCGGCCGCCAGGGCGACCACCATCAGGAAAACCAGGCTGGTCAGGAAATATCCCAGGCTCGCGTCCTGCGACGTGTAGGCGTCGAAATAGGCCGATCGCAACAGCTGCATGCCATGGGAGAAAGGCAGCCACAGCATCCAGGGCCGCAATTGCTCCGGCAGCTGCTCCGAGACGAAAAAGACGCCGGAGAAAATCTGCAGGAAGCGCTCGATCACCGGCGCCAGCCGCAGGAAGAAGTGCCAGAAGGTCGCGATCGCGCCGAACAGCAGGCCCATCGCGGCGGCGCAGCACGCCATCAGCACCACGTACAGCATGAAGCCCGGCCAGCTCTTGGGCAGCGTGATGAGGTCCAGCGCATGGCCGGCGCCGATCAGCACCACGAACACCACCAGGTACACCGACACGTACAGCAGCGCCTGCACCAGCGCGCACATCAAGGGCGAAACGCCCTGGAAATTCAACAGGCCGCGGGCCGATACGTACGCCGTGCTGCTCCTGAAGATGATCTGCCGGAACATGATCCAGGTGGTCGCGCCCAGCAGCGAGAAGGTCTGCACGTCCATCCCCAGGATGTAGTGCGTGCCCATCAGGATGTACAGCGACGAAATCAGCGTCAGCAGCACCACCGGGCCCACCAGCGCCCACAACAGGGCGATGCGGCTCTCGCCGTGCATCACGTGCAGCTGGTAGACGAACAGCGCCAGCAACGTGCGTCCGCCTGGCCAGCCGCGGCCGGCCAGGCGCGGATGATGCCCGGCATGCAACCCGCGCAGCCGCTCCCGCAGGATCTCCAGGTCGCCGGCCTCCCCCGGGGGCAGCTCCATTTCCAGCGCGACGTCGTTGCGCGACGCCTCGCGGCGCGCCTCCCGCGCCTCCTCCTGCCTGCGCCGCTCCTCGCGCCGCGCGTGCGCCTCGGCCAGGCGCCGGTCCTCGGCCACCAGCCGGGCCGGCATATAGCCCGGCGCGAACACGTCGACGCCCGCGCGGATGTCCTGCTCCAGCAGGCGCACGATGATGCGCAGGCGCCGCCGGGAGAAGTCCGCCAGCGTCTCGTCGACCTTGGCGCGCGCAATCTCCGCGTCCAGCTCCTCCTGCACCGCCTCGTACACCGCCCGCCGGGCGGCCACGGAGTCATGCGGCTCGCCCTGCAGGCGCGCCAGCAAAGGCCTGAACAGCACGGCCGGCTCGGCCTTCGCCTCGAACAGCGCGGCGGGATCCAGGCGCCACGCGGCGACGCCCGAACCCACCGCGTAGCTGCTGTCCTTTCTCCGCGCGCGCCAACCCTTGATCCGATCCTCGTTGCTCATCGACACGCTACTGGCTGACGCCGCTGGAGGAACTCGAGCCGGAGTCGGAGTCGATGGCGCGCGTCGCGCTGAAGCCGGCGCTCATGGTCACGCGGAACGCCGAAAGCACTTTCTGCACCTGCGTGAACGGCGCGTCGGAGATATAGATCGCCTGGCCCTCGTGCACGCTGAATTCGCGCGCCAGCGCCACCTGCTCGGCGCGCGTGAGATCGAACTGATACACCACCGGCAGCAAGTCCGGCTTGCCGTCCACGCCGGCCTGCGCGGGCGTGAACAGGAAGACCGAGCGCGGGTCCGCCGTCTTGTCGTCCAGGCCCCTGGCATCGGCCAGCGCGTCCAGCACGCTGTAGTTGCGCTTGCTGATCGCCACGCGGCCCTGGTTGCCGGCGGCGCCCAGCACCGTCAGGAACTCACGCGATTCATACGCGGTGATGACATCGCCCGGGCGCAGCAGGATGTCGTTGTTCTGGTTGCGGTAGATGTCCGAGAGGCGCACCGAGGCGACCTGATTGTCGCGTCGCAGGCTGACGACCAGTTGCTCCGGATTGGTCTGCACCGGCGCGGCCTGCGCCAGCGCGCTGCTCAGGCGCTGGGCGGTCTGCGTGATGGGATACATGCCCGGCTTGGTCAGGTTGCCCTGCACCGTCACCATCTGTCCGCGGGCGTCGGCCACGCGCGTCACGCTGACGTCGGCGCCGGCCACCAGCCGGCTCAGGCGCCCGACGATGGCGTCGTGCAGTTGCGCCAGCGTCATGCCGCCGGCCTGGAATTTGCCGAGAATGGGAAACGCGACATTGCCGTTGCGGTCCAGTTCCTGGTTGCCCAGGTCGCTCACGCCGGACGGGTCCGCCGTGAACACGCCCAGCCCGCCGCGCTCCCACACTTTCACGTTGACGCCGTCGCCCGGCACCAGGCGGTCGAAACCGGCCTGGGTCAGGTCGCGGTAGCGCACGGGAAAATCCGAGACCTCGGCAACCCGGCTCGCGCGCGCGAGCTCGCGCGAGGCCTGCATCACGACCACGTCCTTGGCGTCGTGGGCGCCTGTCACCTCACTGAGCATGGGGCCGGAACGCGGCAACTGGCAGCCGCTGAGCGTAAGCACGGTAATCAGCAGCAGGGCCGGCGCCGCGAGGCGGCGCGGGCCCGCGGCCGGGACGTTCATTTGCATAGTTTCCTTTGTCTTCGAAACCAGGGGACCTGGAGGGGACCTGGGTAAGGCGGGCGTTCAGGCCTGCATCAGGCGCATCGGCGGCATATCCATGCTCTCGTCGTTCTCCGACTCGGGCATGGCCGGCATGCACAGGCTCAGGAACTTGGCCAGCATGGCCTCCAGCGAGAACAGGGTCTGCGCCCGATGGCGGCTTTGCGCCCTCAGGCTCGCGTCGGCGCGCACCCGATCCACGATCGAGGCGACCTTGTCGCAGGCCTCGTGCAGGTCCGGATGTTCGACATCGCCCAGCAGGTGGCCGGTCTGGTCCTCCTCGAAACACTCGCCCGCCCCGCCGGCCGGCGTCGAGACCACCGGCACGCCGAGCAATTGGGCTTCGATCAGCACGTTGGGCAGGCCCTCGTAGCGCGACAGCAGCACCTTGGCATCCATCTGCGAATACCAGTAGCCCACGTGGTTCGACAAGCCGACCAGCAGCAACCGGTCCATCACGCACAATTCCTGCGCCAGCGCCACGATGTTCTCGTGCAGGCGGCCGTCGCCGACGATGACGAAGCGCGCCTGCGGACGCTGCTTCAGGTAGAGCGCCGCGAGCTTTATCCATAGTTGCGGCCGCTTGTCCGGCTCCAGGCGGAACACGCCGCCGATGGTCTCCGTCGCGTCGGCGGTGCTTTCCTGGAAGGCGCGCCACTTTTCCTGGTCCGTCGCCGCGGCATCGGTGGCCAGGTCCGGCACGCCGTTGTACAGCACGTGGAAGCGCACGATGGGAATGCCGAGCCACTCCGCGTAGGCCTCGGCGGCCTTGCGGCTGTTGCTGACGAAATGCACGCCGGGCACCTGCGCCAGCGCCTGGTACAGCTCAGGATACTCCTCGCGGAAGCGGTCCTTGCGGATGTTCGGCGGCAGGCCGCGGAACACCAGGTGGATGGTCGGCGCGCCGGCCAGCAGCGCCGCCAGGGCGCCGAACAGGCACGTGCCGTCCTGCCACAGGCTGACCACGTCGAAGGTGTTGGCGCGCAACACCGGCGCCAATCGCGTCACGCCGTAGTGGACCGGCGGCGGCAATTGTTCCAGCAGCCGGCTCAGGCTGCCGTCCGGCACCGACTGGTGGGCCACCGAGATCGCCGGCAGCTTGTTGATTTCCGTGACCGGAATCCGCGCCTTGACCAGCACCGACAGGAAGAAGTCCAGCCCCTGCTTTTTGGTGGAACCGGCCGGCTCGGTGTGCTGCTTGACCAGCACCTCGACTTTTTCGGGCTTCATCGGCACGTCGGCGGGCCGCGGGGCGGGCGTATCCGCCATGCGGGCCAGTTCCCCGGCCAGCCGCGTCAGCTGCCGCTCGGCGCCGCCGGGACCCAGGCTGCCGGTCACCAGCGCGACCGAGACGGGCTTGTCGGGCGAGTATTCCGGAATCTGCCGATTGCGGAAATGCAGGATCGCATGCTTCATCGAGACGATCCTGATGTCCTTGCCGGCCAGCGCGGCTTCGGGCTCCAGGCGCTGATAGAAGGCGTAGTCGCTGGCCAGGCCGTCGGCCAGTTCCGCCGCCTTGCTGCCCGGCGCAAGATGCTTGGCCACGGGCGCGATGACGTCGAAGGCGTCCGCCAGCAGGCCGCGCTTGCGCAGGCGCTTGGCGAACTCGACGCGGATGTTGCGGTCCGTATGCTGCAGGATCAGCCGGCGGAACAGCTCGTCGGACTGCTCATGCGCGCGGATATCGCTCAGCAGCTTGGCGCGGGCGAACAGCCGCGACGGATTGTCCGTGGACTCGGGCAGGTGCCGCTCGACCAGCGCCAGCGCGTCGTCGACGCGGCGCTCCTTGACCAGCCGGGTCGCGCAATAACGCACGATCTCCAGGTCGTCCGGGCATTCCCGCAGCAGCGTGGCCCATTGCTCGGCCATGCCCTCGTTCAGGCCAGCCGCTTCCTTCAGCCGGAGCAGCAGGAAGCGCACCTTGGAGTCGGCCATGTGGCCGCGCGCCAAGGCTTGCGCGTCGACCAGGTTCGCCTGCGCCACCTGGACCCGTCCCGACGCCGCCACGATTTCCTCCAGCCGCGTCTTGACCTCCTGCAGGTCGGACGCGGTGTTCTTGCGTTCGGTAGTCAGTGGCGGATTCATGCGGCCTTCCTGCGGTTGGCCTTGTCGATCCACACCAGGCAGCGCTGGATGTAGTGGTCGTACTGGGCCGGATTGTCGGAACGTTCCTGGAGCGCGCGCCAGTAGGGCAAGGCCTGTTCGAAGCGGTGCAGCCGCATGGCGCCGACCGCGGCCAGGCGCAGGCCGATGGGATCGTCCGGCACCAGCTGCAGGATGCGCTCACCCAGCGCCAGGCGCTCGGTGGTGCTGGACGAGTCCAGCGCGCGCGATTCGGCGTACAGCACGGCCAGGATTCGCCGCTTCTCGTGGTCGACTTCCGTCATCTGCGGCCACGACTGCGCCACGCGCTCGAGCAGGTTCCAGGCCGCCTTGGGATCGCCCGCCGACAGGATTTCGCGGGCGCCGCGGATGGCGCGCGGTCCCAGCCTTCCCAGCTGGCGTTCGGCTTCCTCCTTGGCGCTCTGGTCGGCCGAGCCATGGGCCAGCACCATCTTGTAGGCGTCGATGGCCTCGCCGAACCAGCCGCCGTTGAACGCGACCCGCGCGAAATGCAGCTGCGTGCTGAAAGGCGCGGATTCGTTGGCGGCGGCCTGCTCCAGGTGCCGCATGGCGGTCTGCTTGTCGCCCAGCGCGTCGGCCGCGCGGCCGCGCATCGCATGCAGTTCCGGGAACTCGACGCCGGTGTCCAGCGCGATGTCGGTCAGGTCGATCACTTCCTTGTGGTTGCCCGCCACCAGCGCCGCACGCACGCCCAGGCGCATGGCGCGCTCGAAGGCGCGCTGCGCGCGCACGCCGGCCAGGGCGTCGGGGTTGAGCAGGCGGTGCGCGCAGATGCGCTCGGCGGCATCGCGCAGGCGGCCTTCTTCCAGCGCCTGCGCGCCCTCTTCCGCCCAGGCTGTGGATTGCGCGCGCAGCCAGGCCGAAATGTCCTCCTGCTCGCTGTCGGCCAGTTTGCAGGACACGGCCAGCGCGGCGGCGGCCATGATGCATCCGCGCCAGGTCGCTTCCTTGACCAGTTCCAGCGCCTCCACGTCCTTGAGCGTGGGCGACTCGGACGCCAGCGCTCGCAGCCCCGTACGGTCCCCGGCGATCAACCGGTCGCGCCACAGCATGGCGAAGCTGCGGCCATGCGACGGAATCGCAGCGCGCACCTCATGGACCCAGCGCAGGGTGGCGTCCATATCGCTGCCGGCCTGCAGCAGCGAGAGCACGGTGTCGGCCGCCTCCGTGGCGGTCGCGTCCTGCGGCGCGGAAATGCGGAACAGCTGCTTCCAGTTGCCCAGGGCTTCGTCCACGAATCCCAGGTGACCGGCCGAAATCGCCGCGATGCGCACGATTTCCGGCGTCTCGATCTCGTCGCCCAGCAGGCCGGCGGCCAGCGAGTGCGCCAGGTCATAGCGACCCAGCTTGAAGTGGTTGCGCATCAGGATCTGCTCGGCCTTGCTGCCGGTGGCCAGCGTGCCGTCCGCGCCGCCCAGCAGCGCCAGCGATCCTTCGTAGTCGCCCAGCTCTTCCTGGATGCGCGCGAACAGCAGCGTGTGGTCGGGCAGGCCCGGATGGCGGCGCAGCACGTCGCGCAGGCGGCGCGAGGCTTCGCGCAGCTCGCCCGCGTCCCAGATCTTCTCGATGCGCTCCGCGCTTTCTTCGGCGCCCAGCTTGGGCACGCTCAACTGCGGGGTGGAGGCGCTCAGGCGCGGACGCACGAAGGTCTTGAACCACTCGGTGTACAGGCGTTCGGCGAACAGCGGGGTGTAGTGCGTCAGGTCCAGCCCGCCATCTTCCATCGCGTCGGCCTGCCCGATCTTGTTCATCAGCGGCGTCGGATCGTAGCAAGGCACGCCGATGCGCTGGGCGCTGGCGGTCACCGCGGCGATCAGCTGGGCGCGTTGTTCGATCGGCACGTTGTCGGGCGTCATGGCGTTGACGTGCGTGACGAACACCACCTTGTCCCGGCCCAGCAGGTCGACCAGTTGCTGCATCTGCTGCTCGATCTCGTCGTCCGTCTGCTCACGCTTGACGATGCGGGCAAGCAGGTCCCGATTGTCCGCCGACAGGCTCTTGAAGACGGGATCCTGGTCCAGCCATGCGCGCCGCTCGGCGAGCCGTTCGTCGCTGGCCTGCGTCCAGAACGCGCGGGTGCGCGCCCGGTCGGCGAAGAACTCGCTGAAGTAGCGCCCCAGGTAGTTGGACTGGATCGGATAGCCGCCGACGGTCAGCAGCTTGCGCGAGGACAGCTCGACCATATACAGGTCGGCCGGCTTGTGCACGCCGCGCCGGGCCTGCTCGCCGTTCGACGGACGGAAGATCACGCGCTGCACGTCGGTGGGAATCTCGGCCTGGCCGAACATGAAGCGGGCCTGCTGCAGCGCCTCGGCGCTGGTGTGCACGAAACCGTAGTTGCGCCCGAGCTGTTGCTTGATCGGGTAGCGCGCCACGGCATCGCGCAGCGGGGTATGGATGCGGCAGGTGCCGATCGGAGCGATGGTAAAGGCTGTCATTCCGGGCCTCTCCTGTGTTTGATGGGTTGCGGCGGGCCTGGACTCAGAGCGTCCAGTACAACAGGTCGGACTGAAGCCGGCGGCTGTCCAGCACCGACTTCAGGTCGCACACCATGCCGCCGGCCTTGACCAGGTGCGGCAGGTCTTCCCAGATGGTGTCCATGGTTTCGCGGTGCGGCACGGCCAGGATCAGCACGTCCATGTCGCGGAACTGGTCGCGCTCCACCAGGCTGATGCCGTACTCATGGCGCATCTGTTCCACGTCGACCATCGGGTCGCAGGCCACCGGCGTGATGCCGTAGTCGCCCAGCGCGCGATACAGATCGACCACCTTCGAATTGCGGATGTCCGGCACGTTTTCCTTGAACGTCATGCCGAGGATGCCGACCCGGGTCGAGGCGTTCAGGCGACCATTGCGCGCCAGGGTCTGCACCACGCGCGAGGCCACGTGGCCCGCCATGCCGTCGTTGATGCGGCGGCCCGACAGGATGACCTCGGGGTGGTAGCCCAGCTCCTGCGCCTTGGACGTCAGGTAGTAGGGATCCACGCCGATGCAGTGGCCGCCGACCAGGCCGGGCGTGAACTTGAGGAAGTTCCACTTGGTGCCCGCCGCTGCCAGCACCTCGGCGGTGCGGATGCCGACCAGGTCGCAGATCTTCGACATCTCGTTCATCAGCGCGATGTTGATGTCGCGCTGCGTGTTTTCGAGCACCTTGGCGGCCTCGGCCACCTTGATGGAAGAGGCGCGATGCACGCCCGCGTCGATGATCTGCTCGTAGACGCCCGCGATAATCTCCAGCGATTCCTCGTCCTGGCCGGACACGATCTTGACGATCTTCTCCAGCGGATGCTCGCGATCGCCCGGATTGATCCGTTCGGGGCTATAGCCGAGCTTGAAATCGACGCCGCAGCGCAGGCCCGATGCCTTTTCCAGCTCCGGACCGCAGATTTCCTCGGTCGCGCCGGGGTGCACGGTGGATTCGAAAACCACGATGCAGCCGGGACGCAGCACCGGGCCGATCGACCGGCAGGCGCGCACCAGCAGGGAAAAATCAGGATTGTTTTTCTCGTCGACCGGCGTCGGCACGGCCACGACGAAGAAATCGCACCCTTCCAATTCGCTCACCTGGTCGGTGAACTGCATGGGGGAAGCCAGCAATGCATCACGCTCGATCTCGCCGGTCCAGTCCTCACCCTCTTTCAGGCTCGTGATCCGCCGCTTGTCCACATCAAAGCCGACGACATCAAAACGCCTGGAAAATGCCACGGCCACGGGCAGGCCGACATATCCTAGACCGCACACTGCGATTCTCTTTACCACGGGGGACCTCACTGTTTTCGTCGTGTCGAAGACACTAGAAACCGACACCCGGGCATTACCGAATCGATGCGGAATCGCACCGCATTTGCCTGCCCGGGGTGGACGCGTTGCTCAAAATTGATTACATCTCGATACCCCGTCATACGGTCGGGTAGCGAGCCAACGAATCGTAGGCCGGGCAGACAGCAAATTTTTTTCTAAAAGTTTTCGATGCTATGGAAATAAGTCGCCGAGGTCGTAATAAACGTGGGGAAATCCCTGAAATAATCTCTTTTCCAACACAATTTGAAATGAATGAGATCGTTTGTCTTGTTAGCAAATATATAAAGTCGTTTTCTTATCTTGGCTTAATAAAACTGCAAGGAATGAGCATTCGTTCGGGAGCAGCAGTAAGCGCCCTGGGATAACTGTCTTTATTGCAACTTCAAGTCACGGATGGCGTCCGAATTTCCAAAAAATATCGTGCTAGAAGGGAATCGAAAATACTCACGCCGATTGACCATTTCCAAAGGCCGTGGCATATGCGCCCGCGAGTGGCGTACCCGGAAATCTGTCCTGATATTGAAATGACTTCCACCGATGACAGGCCGGTGGATTACACATTCGAACAAGTGCGCCAAAGGGTGGCCGCCGATCCGCGCATATACCCGCCCCGCCTTCCGGATAATGCGCCCGGCGTCCCGGCGGGAAACCGGAGCGCGGCCGCATGAAAAAGCCCCCGGGAACCGCAAGGTCCCCGGGGGCTTGGCATGCCGCTGGCGCCGGCCAGGCGCCGCCCGGCCTATTGCAGCAGGCTGCGCAGCATCCAGGCGTTCTTTTCGTGCACGTCCAGGCGCTGGGTCAGCAGGTCTGCGGTGGGCTGGTCATTGGCGGCATCGGCCTTCTCGAAGGCGGCGCGGGCCGTCTTGGCGACCGATTCGTTGGCGTTGACCAGCAGGCGCACCATCTCCAGGGCTTCCGGCACGGACTCGGGCTCGGCGATGGACGACAGCTTGGCGTATTCGCGATACGTGCCCGGGGCGTAGTGGCCCAGCGCGCGGATGCGTTCGGCGATGCTGTCCAGCGCGTTCCACGACTCGGTGTACTGGGTCATGAACATCAAGTGCAGCGTGTTGAACATGGGCCCCGTGACGTTCCAGTGGAAGTTGTGCGTCATCAGGTACAAGGTGTACGAGTCGGCCAGCAGCTTGGACAGTTCACCGGCGACGGCGGCGCGGTCCTTGTCCGAAATGCCGATGTTGATGCGCGGAACGCTGGGGGTCTTCTTGGAGGACTTTGCCATTGCTAGCTCCCTGTGGGGTTGGTAGACAAAACGAGGATAACACCGCGATTGCGACAATCCGGCCCAAAGGCCGGCCGGCGCGAGGCGGCTTGATCGAGCGCAAATGCGCTCGCAATTTCAATCCTGCACGGCCGCGGCTTCGTCCGACAGCATCCGCACGCCGGGCAGCTCGCATTCGTACACCGCCTGGGCCAGCGCCTCGATCGCCGCCAGCCTCGGGAAGCTGCGGCGCCAGGCCAGCACCACGCGGCGCTCGGGCACGTGGCCCTCGAACGGCAGGTAGCGCAGCAGGCTGTTGGACGGCGGCTGCTCCGGCACCGCCGTCACCGGCAGCACCGTCACGCCGATGCCCGCGGCCACCATGTGGCGGATCGTCTCCAGCGAAGAGCCCTCGAAGGTGCGCTGGATGCCGTCGCTGGCGGCCGAGAAGCGCGACAGTTCCGGACACACCTCCAGCACCTGGTCGCGGAAACAGTGGCCGCTGCCCAGCAGCAGCATGGTCTGCTGCTTCAGGTCCTGCGCGTCGATCGATTCGCGCTGCGCCAGCTCGTGGTCTTGCGGCACCGCCACCACGAATGGCTCGTCGTACAGCGGCTGCATCACCAGCCCCGCTTCCGGCAGCGGCAACGCCATGATGGCGCAATCGATCTCGCCCTGGCGCAGCAGCTCCACCAGCCGCACGGTGAAGTTCTCCTGCAGCAGCAGCGGCATCTGCGGGGTGCGGCCGATCTGCACCGGCACCAGGCGCGGCAGCAGGTACGGGCCGATGGTATGGATCACCCCGACCCGCAACGGGCCGGCCAGCGGGTCGTGCCCCTGGCGCGCGATCTCCTTGATGCTGGCGCTCTCTTCCAGCACCTTCTGGGCCTGGGCGACGATGCGCTGGCCGATGGGCGTGACGCCCACTTCGGCGCCGCCGCGCTCGAACAGCGTCACGCCCAGTTCGTCCTCGAGCTTGCGGATCGCCACCGACAGCGTGGGCTGGCTGACGAAACAGGCCTCGGCCGCCCGGCCGAAATGGCGCTCGCGCGCCACGGCCACGATGTATTTGAGTTCGGTGAGAGTCATGGTGGACTACGCCCCCGGGAGTTGAGCGCGCGCCCGGCGGGCGGCGCTGGAAAATGGGAAGGTCATGGTGGCATTCATCCGCTGGGGCCTAGGTGCGCAGGAAGTCTTCCCGGCCCCGCATCCAGCGGGCCAGGTGCGCCTCGACGGCGGCGGGATGTTCGGCGCGCAGCCAGACGGCGGCATCGCGCGCCTGTTCGGCGATCTCGGCGTCGGTTTCCAGATCGGCAAAGCGCAGCAGCGCCATGCCCGACTGGCGCGTGCCCAGGAATTCGCCGGGGCCGCGCTGCTCCAGGTCGCGGCGCGCAATCTCGAAACCGTCCGAGGTTTCGAACATGGCGCGCAGGCGTTCGCGCGCCACCTGCGACAGCGGCGTCTGGTAGAGCAGCACGCAGACCGATTCGGCGGTGCCCCGCCCCACCCGGCCGCGCAACTGGTGCAGTTGCGCCAGGCCGAAGCGTTCGGCGTGCTCGATGACCATCAGCGAGGCATTGGGCACGTCCACCCCGACCTCGATCACGGTGGTGGCCACCAGCAGGTCGATCTCGCCCTCGCGGAACGCCTGCATCACCGCCGCCTTCTCGGCCTGCGGCAGGCGGCCATGCACCAGGCCGATGCGCAGGTCCGGCAGGTCCACCCGCATGCCTTCGTAGGTATCGACGGCGGTCTGCAGTTCCAGCGCTTCGCTTTCCTCGACCAGCGGACAGACCCAATACGCCTGCTGTCCGCCGCGCGCGGCCTGCGCGATGTGGGCGATGACTTCCTCGCGGCGCGCGTCCGACACCAGCTTGGTCAGCACCGGCGTGCGCCCCGGCGGCAGTTCGTCGATCACCGACACGTCCAGGTCGGCAAAAAAGGTCATGGCCAGCGTGCGCGGGATCGGCGTGGCGCTCATGTTGAGCTGATGCGGCACGATGCGGCCGCGCACCGTCTCGCCCTTGCGCGTCAGCGCCAGTCGCTGGCCGACGCCAAAGCGGTGCTGCTCATCGACGATCGACAGGCCAAGGCGCTGGAATTCGACATGGTCCTGGATCAGCGCCTGCGTGCCCACCACCAGTTGCACGCTGCCGTCGGCCGCGGCGGCGGCGGCCTCGCGGCGCGCCTTGGCGGTCAGGCTGCCGCTGAGCCAGGCGACGTTCACGCCCAGCGGCTGCAGCCACGACACCAGCTTGCGGAAATGCTGTTCGGCCAGGATCTCGGTGGGCGCCATCAACGCCACCTGCGCGCCGCCGGCAATGGCCTGGGCCGCGGCGATGGCGGCGACCACGGTCTT
>NZ_QHHO01000040.1:107012-173423 GCF_003184165.1 Achromobacter sp. RW408 | reverse complement strand
GGCTATACTCATGTTACTGACCGGTACGTAATTGGGTCTGCGAATGGTACGTACCGGTCAGTAACGCCGTCAAGCGATATTTTCTGACGGCCGGTTTTCAGGGCTGCCGGCGTATGACGACCGGTCTCAGCAAGGAGTTTTCGAATGGCCAGCAAATCCCCCGCGGGCGGCAACGACGTCAAATCTGCCGCCACACCCGCCGCCAAGCCGCCCCTGGCGGCCGACCGCATCCGCCAGACGGCGCGCGAGATGTTCTACCGCGACGGCATCCGCGCGGTGGGGGTGGACGCCATCGTCAACCAGGCCGGCGTCACCAAGCCCAGCCTGTATCGCAGCTTCTCGTCCAAGGACGAGTTGGCGGCGGCCTATCTGCGCGACTACGACGCCGAATTCTGGGCGCGTTTCAACGCCGCCTGCGATGCCCACCCGGGCGACCCGCAGGCGCAACTGCGCGCCTACCTGTCGGGCCTGAGCGTGCGGGCGGTGCAAAGCGGCTATCGGGGCTGCGGCCTGACCAACGCGGCGGTCGAGTATCCGGAGGCCGGCCATCCGGCGCGGGAAGTCGCCGTCGCGCACAAGCTGGAACTGCGCCGGCGCCTGACCGCGATGGCGGCCGAAATGGGCGCGCCCGATGCCCAGGCCCTGGGCGACGGCTTGCTGCTCCTGATCGAAGGCGCCTTCGTGTCGAGCCAGTTGTTCGGCGAGGGTGGGCCGGCCGGCCGGGTGGCGGACATGGCGGACATGATGATCGACGCTCATCTCGGCCGCCGTTGATTGCTGCGATGCACAATAATGGTGCCGGATACGGTGCCGGATGCACCGATGTGGTGGTGTTTGTACCCATTTCGCAACGCCGAAAATAATGCTAGGCATTTTTATTGCAACGCAGCAACCACGGATCTAAGATGAATTCGTGTTGTTCCCCATCGCGCTTTCTCAAGGAGAGAATCATGAGCGATACCGCGTTGAAAAATGCCCGCATGTCGGATGCGCTGGAGCAGTCCTTGATCCGCGAGGCCATCAAGGCGGAAACCCTGTCCGGGCCGTTCTCGCGCTCGGGCTGGCGCCGGCTCAAGCTGCGCATGCGCCGGTTCGGCGGCGCCATCGGTGAAGTGCTGCACGACATGGACGCCGGCCGCCGCCAGCATCCTGTGATTTCCGCCCACCGTTGAGCGGCGCATCCGCGCCAGGAGAAAAACGCCAGCTTTCGCTGGCGTTTTTTTATGCCCGACAGCCTTCAGGCCGTGCCCGCCGCGGCGTCGATGATCCAATCCAGGAAGGCCCTGACTTCCGGCCGTTCGGCCGCGCCCGGCACGGTGACGGCGTAGTAGGCGAATCGCGCCGGCCACGGCTTGTCCAGCACCTGCGCCAGCCGGCCGGCGGCGATCTCCTGCTGCGCGTACTGCTGCGGCACCAGGGCCAGCCCCTGGCCGGATTCCGCCGCGCGGATCAGCAGGAAGTCATCCTCGAAGGCATTGCCGCGTTCGGCGCGCGCATCCGCCGCCACGCCGCTGGCTGCCAGCCACAGCGGCCAGTCGGCGCGGTCCGAGTCATGCAATAGCGGGTAATCCAGGCAGTCGGCGGGTTCGCGGATCGCGCCCGGCGCGACCAGTTGCGGACTGGCCACGGGCACCAGCACCGGCGCCATCAGGCGCACGCTTTCCAGTCCCGGGTAGTCGCCCAGGCCGTGGCGCAGGGCGACATCGACCCGGTCGCGGCGCAGGTCGGTCAATGCCGAGGTTGCCTCCACGCGGATCTCGATTCCGGGATGCAATTGCTTGAACGCGCCCAGCCGCGGCACCAGCCACGAGGCGGCGAAGGTGGCGACCGTGCTGATGGTCAAGGTGTGTTGCCCCTTGCTGGCCTCCAGCGCCGCCATGGCCTGGTCGATCTGCGCGAAGGCCTGCAACAGGGCGGGATGCAGCGTGGCGCCGGCCGGCGTCAGGCGCAGGCCCTGGCGTTCGCGGGTGAACAGCGCCAGGCCGACGCGGTCTTCCAGCAGGCGGATCTGCTGGCTGATCGCGCCCGGGGTGACGTGCAGCGCCTGGGCCGCGGCCTTGATGCTGCCGCGTTGGCCGACTTCGACGAAGGTGCGCAGGGTCTGAAGCGGGACGGAGGACATCGAGTTTAGTTTTTCTAAAGCATGAGGGCAGAAATCATCGCTTCTGATTATAGGAGCTTGTTGCCATCATGGCGCGGTCGGCTTGAATTTCCGACGCCACGAAAACTAAACCGAGAGGATCGCTTTGATGACCCCTGCAGCCCGTGTCCGGCAGCCTGTCCAGGTCGGGGCACAGCCATGATCGACCTGTATACCGACAGCTCCCCCAATGGTTTCAAGATCACCATCGCGCTGGAGGAACTGGGCCTGCCCTATACCCTCAGGCACGTGCATATCGACGCGGGGGAAAACCGGCGGCCGGCATTCCTGCGGCTCAATCCGCACGGCCGCATCCCGGTGCTGGTCGACCATGCCACCGGCATCACCCTGTTCGAGTCGGCGGCGATCCTGCTGTACCTGGCCGACAAGACGCGCCAGTTGTTGCCGATCGATCCCCCGGCGCGCTGGCAAGCGATCCAGTGGCTGATGTTCCATGCGGCCAGCGTCGGTCCCATCATCGGCCAGCGCGTGCACTTCGAGATTTTCTCCGCCACCCCGCAGCCCGAGGCGATCGAACGCTACCGCGGCCTGTGCGACGCCGCGTTCGGCGTGCTCGACGGGCAGCTGGCGCGGCATTCCCATGTCGCGGGCGAAGACTATTCGATTGCCGATATCGCGCACTTCGGCTGGACCCATATCGCCCGCATCGTCGGCTTCGATTTCAGCGCCCACGCCCATTTGAGCGCGTGGCACGAACGCATCGCCGCCCGGCCGGCGGTCCAGCGTGGCGTCACCTTGCCCGCGCCGGCCGTCGGCGCCTGAACCTGCTCAATCATGGAAACGCAAAATGCTTGAATCCACCACGACGTCCTCCGTATCCATCCCCACCGGCGCTTCCGCGCCGGCGTTCGCCGCCCATCCGGGTTATTGCCGCATGTTCGCGCCCGGCCAGCTCACCCTCGGCATGTTCCTGCCGCTGCGCTTCTACAACGGCGACATGCAGGTGCTGGCGGGGCAGTCGGAGCTCGTGACCGAGATCGACCGGCTCGGCTTTGCCGCCGTCTGGGTACGGGACGTGCCCTTGATGGACCTGGGCTTCGGCGATGCCGGACAGGTGTTCGATCCCTTCACCTACCTGTCGTTCCTGGCGGCCCGAACCCGTTCGATCGCGCTGGCCACCGGCAGCGCCATTTTCTCGTTGCGCCATCCGATCGACCTGGCCAAGGCCGCCGCCACCATCGACCAGTTGTCGGGCGGCCGGCTGGTGATGGGCATCGCCTCGGGCGACCGGCCCTCGGAGTTTCCGGCCTATGGCATCGAACACGAGCAGCGGGCTGAGCGCTTCCGCGATGCGGTGGCGTACTTCCGGCGGCTGCTGGGCAGCGCGGGCGGCACCATCGAATCGCCGTTGGGCCGCACCCTGAGCGGCACGCTGTTGCTGCCCAAGCCGGCAACGGGCGTGATCCCGCTGATGGTGACGGGCGGCTCCGGCCAGTCGCCGGCGTGGATCAGCGAACATGCGGACGGCTGGTTGAGCTATCCCGGTCCGTCGCACGACAAGAGCGGGCCGGCGCGGCTTGCCGACAAGATCCGTATCTGGCGCCAGGGCATTCCGGACGGCGGTTTCCGGCCGCACATGACCAACGAGTGGCTGGATCTGGTCGACGACCCCGACCATCCGCGCACGCCGCTGCAGGGCGGCTTCGTGTTGCGCACGGGCAGGAACGGCTTGATCGCGTTGTTGCGGGAGTGGCAGGCCGCGGGGGTGAACCACGTGGCCCTGGGCATCCAGTTCTCGGAACGGCCGGCGGCCGAGATCATCCATGAGCTGGCCGAGGAGGTGCTGCCGCATTTTCCGTCGCTGCCGGGGCCGGCCCCGCGCGACGGCCGCTGGTGAGGATCACAGCACCATGTCCACCAGCAGGTAGCCGTCCAGCAGGATGATGCCAACGGTGGCGACCACGGCCGCCCAGGCCCAGGCGCCGCGCAATACGTGGCGGCCCATCACCTGCCTGCGGCGGGCCAGCACCACCAGCGGACCCAGCGCGAAAGGCAGGGCCAGGCTCAGGATGACCTGGCTCAGCACCAGCAACTGGTCCGGGTCCTGGCCGCCGGTGAAGGCCAGCAGGGCGGCGGCCACGGCGCCGGCGATCAGCCGCGTGGCCAGCGCGCGGCGGCGGTCGGACCAGCCGCTGTTGATCTGGAAGCCTTGCGACAGCATGCGGCCGGCCAGCACGCCGGTGATGGTGGAGCTTTGGCCCGCCGCGTACAGCGCGATCGCGAACACGATGGCGGCGCCGATGCCGAAAGTCTGGCCGATCACGGCATGGGCGTCGTCCAGGCTGGAGACGATGATGCCGGAGCCGGACAGCGAGGCCGCGGCGACGATCATGATGGCCGAGTTGATCAGCATGGCCACGCCCAGCGACAGCACGGTGTCGTTGCGCGCCACGCGCATGGCCAGGTCGCGCGCGTCGGCCGGCAGCACGCGGGCGCGTTGCGCCAGCGAACCGGAGTGCAGGTAGAGGTTGTGCGGCATCAGGGTCGCGCCCAGGATGCCCAGCGCGATCAGGAAGCCCTGCGGATCGCGCAGTGCCTGGCCGGTGCGCGCCATGCCGTGGGCGACGTCGGTCCAGGCGGGATTGGCCTTGAACAGGAGGAACACGAACGAGGCCGCCACGATCGACAGCAGCACGGCGATGACGCGCTCGTGGCGGTCGGCGTTGCCGCGCGTCAGGGCCAGCACGGCGAAGGTGCCGACGCCGGTGACGGCCACGCCGCCCAGCAGCGGCAGGTTGAACAGCAGGCGCAGCGCGATGGCGCCGCCGATGAGTTCGGCCAGCGCGGTGGCCAGGATGGCGGCCTCGCCGGCCAGCCAGGCCGCCTTGGCGGTGCGCGGCGACAGGTGGCGGGCGGTGAGGGTGGCCAGGTCTTCGCCGGTGGCCAGCGCCAGGCGCGAGACCAGCACCTGGAAGCCCAGCGCCAGGATCGCCGATGCGATCACCACCAGCAGCAGGCCGTAGCCGAAGCCGCTGCCGCCGGCGATGTCGGTGGCCCAGTTGCCCGGATCGATGTAGCCCACCGCCACCAGGATGCCGGAGCCGACCACGCGGCGCAGGTTGGCGGTGACCTGGGCGTCCTGGCCGTAGGCCGCATTGCCGCCTGAAATCGCGTAGATGAATCGGGTCATGGTGATTTCCTGAGAATGGTTCTCATTTTCCATTTCTCGGGCATGACCGTCAAATTGATTTTCAGCAAGCGCGGGATAGGGCGGGCCAATGGCGCCGCCCGTGCCGCGGGCCGGCCGCGGCCGTTCAGGCCTTGAGCTTGGCGTCCATGGTGATCTTGGCGTTGAGCACCTTGGAGACCGGGCAACCCTTTTCGGCCTTGCGCGCGGCACCCTCGAAGGCCTGGGCGCTGGCGCCGGGAATCACCGCTTCCACGGTCAGGTGGACGGCGGTGATGGCAAAGCCCCCCTCGACCTTGTCGAGCGTGACCTCGGCCTTGGTGTCCAGGCTTTGCGCCGTCAGGCCGGCTTCGCCCAGGATGTTGGACAGCGCCATGGTGAAGCAGCCGGCGTGCGCGGCGCCGAGCAGTTCCTCGGGATTGGTGCCCGGGGTGTCGCCGAAGCGCGTATTGAAGCCGTAGGGCTGGTTCTTGAGCGCGCCGCTCTGCGTGGAAATCGTACCCTTGCCCGTTTTCAGATCGCCCGACCAGGCGGCGGTTGCGGTTTTCTTCATGCGTGACTCCTGTTGAGGGAACGCGCCCGCGACGGACGCGTCCGGTTGGGGGAGAGCGCGGCCCGCCTGGCGGCGGCGCGCGTTGCCGGAAGGGGCACGGACCATGATACGGCGCGCGCGCCGGGGCGTCGCCTGCCTGGCACCCGCATCCGGCAAGCCGATGTAACCGCCGCTTGCGCCGCCTTGCCAGCGCCGCGTGGCGCCGTCACACTTCGCCCCTGGATCAACCCGAACAGGCATTGGATACAGATGGTAGTGATCGACACCGAACAAACCCGCCGCGCATTGTCGTTCGACGCGGCGATCCCGGCCTTGCGCGAGGCGTTCCGCCAGGGCGCCCACGTGCCCCCGCGCCACGTCCACGCCATCGAGTCGGGCGGCGCGCACGGCACCACGCTGATCATGCCGGCCTGGAACGAGCAGGGGTATTTCGGCGTCAAGGTCATCAACATCTTTCCCGAGAACACGCGCCAGTCGCTGCCTGGCTTGCATGCTACCTACAACCTGTACAGCGCCCGCACCGGCGTGCCGCTGGCGCAGGTGGACGGCGACCTGGTGACGGTGTTCCGCACCGCCGGCGCGGCGGCGCTGGGCGCGTCCTACCTGGCGCGCGAGGATGCGCGGGTGCTGACCATCGTCGGCTCGGGACGCATTGCCGGGCTGGTGGCGCAGGCCATGCGCACGGTGCGGCCGATCGACAAGGTGTGGGTCTGGAACGTGCGTCCGGCCGGCGCCGAAGCGCTGGCGGCGGCGCTGCGCGAGCAGGGCTTCGACGCCAGCAGCACCGTCGACCTGGAACAGGCCGTGCGCCAGGCCGACATCGTCAGCTGCGCGACGTTGTCGACCGTGCCGCTGGTGCGCGGCGACTGGCTGCGCCCGGGCACGCACCTGGACCTGATCGGCAGCTTCAAGCCCGACATGATCGAGACCGACACCGCCTGCTTCGACGGCACCACGGTCTACGTGGACACGGACGAGGCGCCCACCAAGGCGGGCGACCTGCTGGCCGCGTTCGAGTCCGGCGTGCTGGCCCGCGACGAGATCCGCGGCAATCTCACCGACCTGGTGCTGGGACGCGCGCCCGGCCGCACGCAGGCGAGCGAAGTGACGGTGTTCAAGGCCGTCGGCAGCGCGCTGGAGGACCTGACGCTGGCCGCGCTGGTCTACGAGGCCTGCAGCGGTCAGGCAAAATAACGCCATCCGCTGTTTTTCCATCCTGCGAGCTGTCGTCATGTCCCGTTTCTTCCTTCGCTACGCCTGCGCTGTCGCGCTGGCGGTTCCCGCCCTGTCCGTCCAAGCCGAGATCGTGATCGGCGTGGATGTCTCCACCACCGGCCCGGCCGCGGCGATCGGCATCCAGACCAACAACGCCATCCGCCTGTGGCCCAGCACGCTGGGCGGCGAGCCGGCGCGCTACGTGGTGCTGGACGACGGCACGGACGTCAGCCGCGCGGTCAAGAACCTGCGCAAGCTGACCTCGGAAGACAAGGTCGACGCCATCGTCGGTCCCAACACCACCGCCGCGGCGCTGGCCGCGCTGGACGTGCTGGCCGAGACCCGTACGCCGATGATCGCCCTGGCGGCCTCCAGCGTGATCGTCGAGCCGCTGTCCGACCCCAAGCGCGCCTGGGCCTTCAAGATGCCGCAGAACGATTCGCTGATGGCGACCGTGCTGGTCGAGGACATGAAGAAAAAGGGCTTCAAGAATGTGGCCTTCATCGGCTTCGCCGATTCCTACGGCGACAGCTGGTGGAAGGAGTTCTCCGCGGCCGCCGGCAACGACGTCAAGGTCGTGGCGCAGGAACGCTTCCAGCGCACCGACGCGTCGGTGGTGGGCCAGGTGCTCAAGGTGATCGCCGCCAAGCCCGATGCCGTGCTGATCGCCGGCGCCGGCACGCCGTCGGCGCTGCCGCAGAAGACGCTGCTCGAACGGGGCTACACCGGCGCCATCTACCAGACCCACGGCATCGGCACGCTGGAATTCCTGCAGGTGGGCGGGCGCGATGTCGAAGGCACGCTGTTCCCCACGGGCCCGGGCGTGGTGGCGCGCGAGCTGCCCGACTCGAACCCGGTCAAGACGGTGGCGGTGGACTTCGCCGACAAGTACGAGCGTCAGTATGGCGCCAACACCCTGACGCAGTTCGCCGGCGACGCCTACGGCGCCTGGATGCTGCTGGATTCGGCCGTGGCGCGCGCCCTCAAGACCGGCGCCAAGCCCGGCACCCCGGAGTTCCGCGCCGCGCTGCGCGACGCCCTGGAAAGCACCCGCGACCTGGTCGTGCCCAACGGCGTGCTCAATATTTCCAAGGACAACCACCAGGGCTTCGACGAACGGGCCCGCGTCATGGGCGTGGTGCGCAACGGCAAATTCTCGTATGCGGAGGCGGCCCCGGCGCAGAAATAGGGGACGACATAGTCGTCTACCCTTCGTAACGAGTTTTCACCCGCCATAGGGTGGAGATAGGGAAAAGCAGGCTTCGGCCTGCTTTTTTTCGTCCATATCATTAGAGGTGAAATGATTTAATGTCGTATCATTTTTAGCGAAGCGATGTACCTAGAAATAAATCAGGGAGAAAAAACCATGATCGTCCAACGCACCCGCCGCGTCCTGCTGGCCCTGGGCCTGGGCCTGCTGGCAGCCTGCTCAGACTCCGGTTCGGACAAGCCCGTCCAGGGGGCCAGCGCGCCCGCCGCCGGCGCCAGCACGCTGGAAGCCGCCAAGGCGGCCGGCAAGATCCGTATCGGTTACGCCAATGAAGCGCCGTTCGCCTTCATGGACAGCAAGGAGGCCAAGGTCACCGGTGAATCGGTGGAAATCGCCCGGGTAGTGCTCAAGCGCATGGGCATCAACGAGGTCGAAGGCGTGCTGACCGAATTCGGCTCGCTGATCCCCGGCCTGCAGGCCAAGCGCTTCGACATCATCGCGGCCGGCATGTACGTCACGCCGGAGCGCTGCGGCCAGGTGGCGTTCTCGAACCCGACCTATGGCGTGGGCCAGGCGTTCCTGGTCAAGCAGGGCAACCCGAAGAACCTGCACAGCTACGAGGACGTGGTGAAGAACCCCGACGCCAAGCTGGGCGTGGTGGTCGGCGCCATCGAGGCCGAATACGCCGCCAAGGTCAAGGTGCCCGCCGGCCAGATCGTGGTGTTCCCGGATGCGGTCAGCGCGCTGTCCGGCGTGCAGGCCGGACGCGCCGACGCCTACGCGGCCACGGCATTGACGGTCAACGACCTGATGGGCAAGACCGACGCCGGCAGCGGCCTGGAGAAGGCCGAGCCGTTCACCGATCCGGTGATCGACGGCAAGGGCGTGCGCGGCTACGGCGCCTATGCCTTCCGCACGGACGACAAGGCCTTTGCAGATGCCTTCAATGCCGAGCTGGCCAAGTTCATCGGCACCGAGGAACACAAGAAACTGGTGGCGCCGTTCGGCTTCACGCCCGAGGAACTGCCCAAGGACGTCACGGCCGCCAAGCTCTGCGCCGCGAACTAGGGGGCGCCGATGCAGCTCATATCCGAACATATCGCCGAGCTGGTGCCGCCACTGCTGGAAGGCCTGGTGGTGACGCTGGAGATCATGGCGGGCGCCGTGGTGCTGGCGGTGCCGCTGGCGCTGGTGGCCGGGGTGGGGCGCCTGTCGACCGTGCGCCCCGTGCGCTGGCTGGCGTCCATCTACGTCGAGGTGTTTCGCGGCACCTCGGCGCTGGTGCAGCTGTTCTGGTTCTATTTCGTGCTGCCGCTGTTCGGCGTGCAACTGCCGGCCATGCTGGTGGGCATCGTGGTGCTGGCGCTCAATGCCGGCGCCTATGGCGCCGAGGTGGTGCGCGGCGCGATCCGCGCGGTGCCGCCGGGCCAGCGCGAGGCCGGCGTGGCCCTGAACCTGACGCGTGGCCAGATCATGCGCCGCATCGTGGTGCCGCAGGCCATTCCGGCCATGCTGCCGCCGGCCGGCAACCTGCTGATCGAACTGCTCAAGAACACCGCGCTGGTGTCGCTCATCACGATCACCGACCTGACCTTCCGCGGCCAACTGCTGCGCAGCGAAACCCTGCGCACCACCGAGATCTTCACGCTCATGCTGCTGCTGTACTTCGCGGTGGCGCTGCTCATCACCGCCGGCGTGCGCCTGCTTGAACGGAGGGTCCGCGTCCGATGAAACCGATATTCGACTGGTCCTTCGCGCTGGAGATCCTGCCCACGCTGGGCTCGGCGCTGGTCATCACCATCCAGGCCACGGTGCTGGGCATGCTGGTGGCCGTGACGCTCGGCCTGGCGCTGGCGCTGCTGCGGCGCTCGCGCCTGGCGGTGCTGTCCTTGCCCACGGCCTTCGTGATCGAGTTCGTGCGCAGCACGCCGCTGCTGGTGCAGATGTATTTTTTGTTCTACGTGCTGCCCCTGACCGGGGTGCAGATGTCGCCGCTGGCGACCGGCATCGTGGCGCTCGGGCTGCACTACGCCACCTATTGCGCCGAAGTCTATCGCGCCGGCATCGAGGCGGTGCCGCGCGGCCAGCTGGAGGCGGCGCGGGCGCTGAACATGTCGCCGTGGCGCACCGCCGTCGGCGTGGTGCTGCCGCAGGCGATCCCGCCGGTGGTGCCGGCGCTGGGCAACTACCTGGTGGCCATGTTCAAGGACACGCCGCTGCTGTCGGCGATCACGGTGGTCGAGCTGCTGCAACAGAGCAAGATGATCGGCTCCACCACCTTCCGCTACACCGAGCCCCTGACGCTGGTCGGCGTGCTGTTCCTGGCGCTGAGCCTGATCGCGGCCTGGGGCGTGCGCGGCCTGGAGGCCCGCCTGCAACGATATGGAGGAAAGCGATGAGTTCCAGCATCACCATCAAGAACCTGCACAAGCGCTATGGCGAGCTGGAGGTGCTCAAGGGCATCAACCTGGAGATTCCGGCAGGGCAGACCGTGGCCGTGATCGGGCCGTCGGGTTCGGGCAAATCGACCCTGCTGCGCGTGCTGATGACGCTGGACCGGCCGACCAGCGGCGAGATCGAGATCGACGGCGAGCCGATGTGGACCGACGCCCAGGGCCGTCCAGCCGGCCCCAATTCCGAGCACCTGCGCAAGGTGCGCGGCAAGATCGGCATGGTGTTCCAGCACTTCAACCTGTTCCCGCACATGACGGCGCTGGGCAACGCCATGGAGGCGCCGGTGCACGTGCTGGGCCTGCCGCGCGACCAGGCGCGCGAGCGCGCGGTGGAATACCTGGAGATGGTGGGGCTGGGCGACAAGCTCGACGTCTACCCGGCGCAGTTGTCGGGCGGCCAGAAGCAGCGCGTCGGCATCGCCCGCGCGCTGGCGATGTGCCCGGAGATCATGCTGTTCGACGAGGTCACCTCGGCGCTCGACCCGGAGCTGGTGGGCGGCATCCTGCAGATCCTGCGCGACCTGTCGGCGCGCAAGAGCATGACCATGATCATCGTCACCCACCAGATGAAGTTCGCCGAACGCAGTTCCGACCGCACGCTGTTCTTCGACGAGGGCAACATCGTCGAGGACGCCGAGTCGCAGACGCTGTTCAGCGCGCCCAAGGAAGCGCGCACGCGCCAGTTCCTGGACAGCGTGATCGAGGGGCAATAAGCCGCGGTAATAAAGGGCGGGCCTCGTCCCGCCCTAAACCCCCACGCGGGCGTCGGGATTGGCGGCGCGGGCGGATGCCGGCGCTATGCTGTGCATCCGCGTCCATCGCCCGGAGCCTTACGCATGAGTCATCTTTTCAGTCCCACGTCAGTCGGCAATGTCGAACTGGCCAACCGCATCGTCATCGCGCCCATGTGCGAATACTCGGCCGACGAGGGCCGCGCCACCGACTGGCACATGATCCACCTGGGCCACCTGGCCCTGTCCGGCGCGGCGCTGCTGTTTACCGAGGCGACCGCGGTCGAGGCCGATGGCCGCATTTCCCCGGGCGACCTGGGCCTCTGGTCCGACGAGACCGAAGCCGCGCTGGGCCGCGTGGTGCAGGCGGTGCGGCGCTATTCGCCGATCAAGCTCGGTATCCAGCTGGGCCACGCCGGCCGCAAGGCGTCGAGCCATGCGCCCTGGGAGGGCGGCCAACTGGTGCCGCCGGAGCAGGGCGGCTGGCAGGGCTGGGCGCCGTCGGCGCTGCCGCACAAGGCGTCCGAGCCGGCGCCGCGCGCGCTCGACGCGGCCGGCCTGGCGCGGGTGCGCGACGCCTTCGTCGACAGCGCTCGCCGCGCCATCCGCCTGGGTTTCGACGCCATCGAGCTGCATGCGGCCCATGGCTATCTGCTGCACCAGTTCCTGTCGCCGCTGGCCAACCAGCGCGACGACAACTACGGCGGCTCGCTGGAGAACCGCATGCGCTTCCCGCTGGAAGTGTTCCGCGCGGTGCGCGAGGTGACGCCTTCGTCGGTGGCGCTGGGCGTGCGGGTATCGGCCACGGATTGGGTCGAGGGCGGCTGGGATCCGGCGCAGACCGAGGCGTTCGCGCTGCGGCTCAAGGAATTGGGCTGTGAGTTCATCGACGTCTCCAGCGGCGGCGTGTCGCCGCTGCAGAAGATCCCGGTGGCGCCGAACTACCAGGTGCCGTTCGCCGACGCCCTCAAGCGCGCGGTCGGCCTGCCCACCATCACGGTGGGCCTGATCACCGAGGCACAACAGGCCGAGGACATCCTGGCGCAAGGCCAGGCCGACATGGTGGCGCTGGCGCGTGGCATGCTGTACGACCCGCGCTGGCCCTGGCATGCCGCCGCGCAACTGGGCGGGCAGGTCGCCGCGCCGCGCCAGTACTGGCGGTCGCAGCCGCGCGAGCTGAAGGAACTGTTCGGCGAGACGCGCTTCGGCCAGCGCTAGCGGCCGAAGCTGTCGCGCAATGAAAAACGCCGCGTGACGCGGCGTTTTTTTCGGGCGGGCGTTGCGCCTACAGGCGCGAATAGGCCGCTTCCAGTTCGCGGTGCAGGACGTCAGCGAAGTCGGCGCGGGCGGCGTCGTGCTGCGCCAGCAGGCGCGCCAGCACCACGTTGTCTTCCTCGCCGTTCCAGATCTTGATGTAGGTGCCTTCCTTGTAGCCATGCTGCTGGCGGAAGATGTTCAGCACGTTCTTGGAAACGTACTGGGTATAGGCATCGTTCCAGCTCATTTCGCAGGCGGTCATGCTCTGCTCGAGCAGCTTGAAGCTGGCGCGGCCGCACACCGCCAGGCCGCCGATCAGTTCGAGCAGTTCGGGCACGTTCAGGCTGGCCAGCGCATAGCTCTTGCCGTCCAGCGTGATCGAGGCGGGGCCGGCCAGGTCGGCCACCAGCGCGGCGGCGGCGGCGTTGACGTCGCCCTTGGCCTGCACGATGGTGTGCGACAGGTAGAAATGCAGGATGTCGACCAGTTCCATCTGCACCTGGGGCAGGTCGATGGTCTGCTTCTTCCACCACTTCCAGCCGTAGTGTTCCAGGGCCTCGGCCGATTCGACGAAGGCGGCGCGCAGGAAGCGGGCGCCGCCGTTGATCCAGTCCGGATTGATCATGCTGTTCAGGTCGCCTTGCAGCTTCAGCATCGTGGCCGCCTGGGCCTGGTTCAATCCGACAACGTTATTCACTTTCACTCCGGGTATTCATGGGGTCTATGCGAGGGCGGCGGAAATGTTAGCACCATTGCCGCCGAGGCCGGGCCGCTTCAGCCGTCCTTGCGGTACGACGAGGTCTTGAGCGGCGGCAGCTTTTCCAGCGGTCGCTTGCGCGGGTCGCGCGCGCCGCTGGCCGCCTTAAACAGCATCAGCGCGAAAAAGCCCAGGAACACCGCCGGCATGAAGTCGTCCAGGTCGAAGCGCGGCGCGTGCAGCGCCTTGAAGGCGACGTTGACGGCGGCCCAGCCGGCCACGGCGCCGGCGATGGTCAGGAAGATGCCCTGCTTGCGCTGGCGCGCGCGCTTGGCCAGCGAGACCGCTTCGGCGTCGGTCTGGCCCGGGGCGACGGTGGACGGCACGCTGTCGGCGCGGTGCGATTGCGGCGGCGCCGTCTTGCCCCAGGCCAGGTCATTCAGGGATCCCGGGCTCGGGGCGGGCGCCGGCGTGGGCGTGGCGACCGGCGCGGTCGCTTGGCGCCTGGTCTCGGCCTTGCTCGGCACCCGTCCGGGCGTGGCGCCGCCCGCGCGCGACAGGTTTTCGATGTAGCGCGCGAAGTCGCCGTTCTTCGGCTCCATGTCGATGGCCATGCTGTTCTCCGCTAATTGCCGCGACGGATGCGCGCCGGCTGCCGGCGTTTGCGCATCATCGCGACCAGGAGTCCGCATCCTAGCAGCACCGAGAGTCCCGCGCCGATCATCATGGCGATCTGTTGCGCGTTTTCGGCCGCGCCCAGGCTGCGCGCGGTGATGTAGCCGGGCGCCAGCATCAGCGGCATCCACAGGATCGCCGACAGCACGTTGGCCATCTGGAAGCGGCCGTGGGCCATGCCCATGACACCGGCCACCGTGGGGATGGTCGAGCGGATCGGTCCCAGGAAGCGGCCGACCAGCACCGAGGCGAAGCCATAGCGGTAGAAGAACAGGCGCGCCCGTGCCACGGCGGTACGCTGCTGCTTGAGCGGCCAGCGCCGCAGCACGTTGGGGCCGGCCCAGCGCCCCAGCCCGTAGGACAGCGCATCGCCGACGATGGCGCCGGCGATGCCCCATGCCATGATGCTCCACGGATCCAGCGTGCCGGCGCCGATCAGGCCGCCGGTCAGCAGCATCAGCGCGGTGGCGGGAATGAACAGGCCCAGCAGCACCATCGATTCTCCCAGCGTCAGCAGGAAGGTGATGGGGCCGGCCCAGGCCTGGTTGGTCTCGATCAGCACGCCGATCTTGTCGATGTATTGGTCCATGAGGCGGAAGTTGAAAATTAGCTGAACGCAATCGGGTATCTTAACGCCTGCATTGTGGACGCCGCGTGAAAGCGGTGCGCCACAGAAGGCTATCGTCGGAGTTCTATGGATTCGGTTACACAAGCCGTGCTGGGCGCGGGCATACAGGGGGCGCTGCTGGGGCGCGTGCAGGGGCGGCGGGCGCTCATCTACGGCGCGGCGCTGGCCACCGTGCCGGACCTGGACGTACTGATGCGCTACCCGGATCCGGTCTCGCTGATGACCTACCACCGGGGCTTCTCGCATTCGATCTTCGTGTTGACCGGCCTGGCGGCGCTGCTGACATGGTTGATACGCAAGTACTGGCCGCAGGCGCAATACAGCGCGGGGCGGCTGTTCCTGACCCTGTGGCTGGTATTGGTGACGCATCCGCTGCTGGATGCTTTCACCGTCTATGGCACGCAGCTGTTCTGGCCATTGCCATCGATCCCGGAAAGCTGGTCGGCCATCTTCATCATCGACCCCGTCTATACCGTGCCATTGCTGTTGGGGGCGGTGTACGCGGTGATCGTCGGCATGACCCGCAACGCCCGCCGCTTCCTGGCCGGGGCGCTGATCTTCAGCACCGCCTACCTCGGGTTCGGGCTCGCCGGCCGCATCGCCGCCGAACACCGGGTGCGCGATGCGATGCAGGCGCAGGGCATCGCCATTACCGAGCTGCGGGCTATTCCCATGCCGCTCAATACCTTGCTGTGGCGCGTCGTCGCCAAGACGCCCGACGGCCATTACTACGAGGCCGTCAGCAGCTGGTTCGACCGCGAGCCACCGGAATGGCTGCGCCTGCCGCTCAACCCGGAACTGGGACAGGCGCTGGCCGATATGCCGCTGCTGCAGCGCCTGCGCTGGTTCACCGATGATTGGCTGCGTTATGACGCCGTGGGCGATGCGCTGGTGGTGACCGACCTGCGCATGGGCGTGGCCGGGCACTACAACTTCCGCTTCAAGATGGCCGAGCGGCAGGCCGACGGCGGCTGGCGGCCGGTGACCCCGTCCAGTTGGCCGGGCGACCGTGGCGGCTGGGCGGAGTTCAAACTGGTGCTGGGACGCATCCTGCACGCGCAACCGCCGCTGCCGCTGGCGCAATGGGCCGAGACCGCGACGCGCTAGAGCGCGCCGATCGGCGCCATCGGGAAGGCCCGCCCGACATGGCGGGCTTTTTTTCGTCCCGTCGGCATGGGGCCTGGTGAGAGGCCGCGCTTCGCGGACGGTGCTGCCGCCAACCCGAGGGACCGCCCGTATTGACCGGAAATCCGCCGTTGCATTATTCTTGTTCCCGATTAAGGAACAGTAGTTCCTATTATTGGAACAATAATGAGCATTCTCGATGGCGTCCAGCGGGTGTTGGCGCTTTACGCGCAGGGCGAGGCGGAACTGAGCTTCACCGACGTGGCGCAGCGCCTGGCCATGCCCAAAAGCACGGCTTCGCGCCTGTTGAACCAGATGCAGCACTACGGCCTGCTGGACCAGGACGCGGCCACGCGCCGCTATCGCGCCGGCGCCTTGCTGTCGCAGGCGGTGCGCGCCGGGCAGGCCGCGACGCCGCTGGACGAGGCCTGCCGCAAGGTGCTGGCGCGCCTGTCCGACGACAGTGGCCTGACCGCCTACCTGTCCACCCTGAACCAGCGCGAAACCGTGGTGCTGCAACGCCTGAACGGCTCGCATCCGGTGCAGGTGCTGTCGCCGCCGGGTTCGCGCCGCGCCGCCTCGGACACGGCCATGGGACGCGCGCTGCTGTCGCGCCTGACCCAGGACGAGTTCGACGCGCTGTACGGCACCGATCCAGCCCGCCCCCTGCCGATGGAGGGCAAGGATTGCCCGGCCACCGTGGGCGAACTGGCGCAGCGCGTGGCGCAGATCCGCGCCGACCATTACGGCGTCGCCATCGACCAGGCCATGCCTGGCATCGGCGCCGTGGCGGCGGCGGTGCGCGATCCCTCCAGCGGCGAACTGCGCGGCCTGTGCCTGTCCTTCGTGTCGTTCCAGGTCGACGCCGCCCGCGTGGCGGCGCTGCGCGAGTCGCTGACGCGGCAGGTCGCGGCGCTGGGCCGCGAATTGAACGATCCCTATTGGCTGGCCTGACGCGCCGGCGCGAACCCGATTGACCGTATTGCCCTATCCAGCCGCGCGTGCGCGACACCCCGACTTTCCCGATTCCACGGAACTCCACTCATGAACCTTCTGCTTCTCAGCAATTCCAGCAGCGACGCCGGCTACCTGGTGCACGCGTTGCCCGACATCCGCGAACTGATCGCCGCGCTGCCGGCTGGCGCGCCGGCGGTGTTCGTGCCGTACGCGGGCGTCACCCGCAACTGGGACGACTACACCACCTTGGTCACCACGGCGCTGGCCGACGCGGGCCTGGACATCCAGCCGCTGCATCGCGCCGCCGATCCCGTGGCCGCGCTGGAGAATGCCGCCGTCATCATCGTCGGCGGCGGCAACACCTTCAACCTGCTCGGCCAATTGCGCCGCCAGGGCCTGCTGAGCGTGGTGGCGCGCCGCGTGCGCGAAGGCGCCGCCTACCTGGGCTGGAGCGCCGGTTCCAACCTGGCGTGCCCAAGCATCTGCACCACCAACGACATGCCGATCACCGACCCCGAAGGCTTCGATGCGCTCGGCCTGCTGTCCTTCCAGATCAACCCGCACTACACCAATGCCCATCCTCCCGGCCATCGCGGCGAAACGCGCGCGCAGCGCCTGGCCGAGTTCTGCACGCTGAACCCGACCATGCCGGTGCTGGGCCTGCCCGAAGGCGCCGGGCTGCGCGTGCGCGGGGCCGCCATCACGCTTGTCGGCCCGCACGATGCGCCGCTGTTCATCGGCGCCGCCGAGCCGCGCGTGTTCACGCCCGGCCCGCTGGAGATCCCGGCATGAAGCAGGTCATCGACACCATCGAACTGCTGTCTTCGGCCCACATCACGGGCGAGGCGGTGGCACAGGCGCTGCGCGCGGCCGGCGACTGCGAGGTCGAGGTCACGCCGCTGGAGCGCGACGGCGCGGCCACCGAGTTCCTCTCCATCGTCATTCCGGGCGCCGACCCCGCCGCGCCGCAATTGGGCATCGTCGGCCGCCTGGGCGGCATCGGCGCGCGTCCGGCCGTCACCGGCCTGGTGTCCGACAGCGACGGCGCCGTGGTCGCCATCGCCGCCGCGCTCAAGATCATGGCCATGGCGCGCCAGGGCGACGTGCTGCCCGGCACCGTGCGCATCCGCACCCACATCTGCCCGCGCGCCGGCACCCGTCCGCACCATCCCGTGCCGATGATGCGCTCGCCGTTCCCGATGCGCGAAATGATGTCGCACGAAGTCGATCCGCGCATGGACGCGATCCTGTCCGTCGACACCACCCGCGGCAACCGCCTGGTGAACCGCCGCGGCGTGGCGCTGACGCCGGTGGCCAAACAGGGCTATCTGCTGCGCATTCCGGAGACCATGCTGGACGTGATGGGCTGGGTCAGCGGCGAGCTGCCCCTGACGCTGCCGCTGACCACGCAGGACATCACGCCCTACGAAAACGGCCTGTGGCATGTCAATTCGCTGATGCAGCCGGCCATCGTCACCGACGCGCCGGTGGTCGGCGTGGCGCTGACCGCGCAGACCGCCGTGCCGGGTTGCGCCACCGGCGTGACCAACGCCGTCGACGCCGACGTGGCGATGCGTTTCTGCATCGAGATCGCCAAGCTCTTCGGGCAGGGCGCCATGACCTTCTTCGACGCCGCTGAATGGGACGCGCTGCAGGGCCGCTATGGCTCGATGGCGCATCTGCAGACCACCGGCCGCGAACCGGGCGCCGCGCAATGAGCGCGCGTCGCCCGCGCCGCGTGGCGTTCTTCACCATCGGCCAGTCGCCGCGCAGCGACGTGGTGCCGGAAATGGCGCCGCTGCTGGGCGAACACGTGCGCATCGACGAGTTCGGCGCGCTCGACGGCCTGGATGCGGCGGCGCTGGCCGCGCTGGCGCCGCGCCCGGGCGAGTATCGCTTCGCCACGCGCATGCGCGACGGCGCCCAGGTCGAACTGGACGCCGCCGCCGCCGAGGCGCGGCTGGCAGAGGTGATGCGCGAGGCCGACGCCGCCGGCTACGACGTGCTGGTGCCGCTGTGCACTGGCACCGCGATCGCGCCGATGCGCACGCTGGTGGTCGAGCCGCAGCAGGTCGTCGACCACCTGGTCGCCGGTTTGGCGCAGCACTGCCGCAAGGTTGGCCTGGTGGTGCCGCTGCAAGCCCAGGTCGACGCCTTCCACATGGCCGTGCCGCTGGAATGCGCGACCACGGTGGCGCACGCCTCGCCCTACGAGGCCGACGCGGGACGCGCGGCGGCCAGTTTCAAGCAGGCCGGCCAGGACCTGGCCGACTGTGATTTTGTCGTCATGCATTGCATGGGTTACGCCGAGCGCATGCGGCAGGCGGTGGCACAGGCATCGGGTCGCCCGGTGCTGTTGTCCAACCGCCTGGTCGCGCAGGCGCTCGCGCAAATATTGGAATAAGGGAATCGACTTCATGTTCAGCCGTACTTTGCAACGCGCCGCGGGCGCACTGTTCGCCGCCAGCACCCTGGCGGCCGCGCCGGCCCTGGCCGCCGACGCCTGGAAACCGACCAAGCCGGTGCGCTTGCTGGTGGGCTTTGCGCCCGGCGGTTCGGCCGACACGCTGGCGCGCCTGCTGGCCGAGCCGCTGTCGCAGCGCCTGGGCCAGACCGTGGTGGTGGAAAACCTGGCGGGCGCCGGCGGCAACATCATGGCCTTCCGCCTGTCGCAATCGCAGCCTGACGGCTACACCATCGGCATCGCCGCGGCCGGTTCCATGGCCATCACCCACGTGCTCAACGCCAAGGGCACCAGCTACAAGCCGACCGACTTCACGCCCATCACGCTGGCGGCGGTGCAGCCCAACGTGGTCATCGTCAACAAGGACGTGCCGGCCAACAACCTGGCCGAATTGAAGGACTACTTCCAGAAGACGCCGACCGCCACCTACGGCACCGCCGGCGTGGGCATCTCCAATCACCTGATCGCCGAAACCATGCTGTACAAGCTGGGCGTGAAGGTGCCGCACGCGGCCTATCGCGGCGCGGCGCCGGTCATCACCGACCTGCTGGGCGGCCACATCGCGATGACGATGGACAACATCTCCACCGCCGCGCCGCTGGCGCTGCAGGGCAAGGTCAAGGCCATCGGCGTGGCCTCGCTCAAGCGCTCGGCGCAGTTGCCCAACGTGCCCACGCTCGACGAGCAGGGCCTGAAGGGCTTCGATATGCCCACCTGGCAGGGCGTGTTCGCCCCGGCCGGCCTGCCGGCGGACGTGCTGGCTGCCTATTACGCGGCGCTGCAGGACGTGCTCAAGCAACCCGCCGTGAAGGAAAAGATGGCCGGCCTGGGTTCGGAACCCGTCACCGGCATGACGCCCGAGCAGTTCGGCCAGTTCCTGGAGAACGACCGCAAGCAGTGGGCCGACATCGTGCGCGCCGCCAACATCAGCCTGGAGCAATAAGCAGGCTGTCGCGTCCGCCGTTGCCGGCAGGCGCGGCGCGCGCCGCAAACAAAAACGCCAGACTCGCGTCTGGCGTTTTTTTTTGGCGGTTCGCGGATGGGCGGGATCAGGCCGGCAGCCGCGCCGCGATCTCGGCGATCAGGCGGCGCGCGGCGTCCAATTTGTCAGCCGCCGGCAGCGGGTGCGCGCCCTGCGCGTCGAACAGCACCAGTTCGGTGGTGTCCGCGTCCATCACCTTGTGCGCCAGGTTGCCCACCAGCAGCGGGATGCCCTTGCGCTGGCGTTTGGCCTCGGCGTGCTCGGCCAGCTTTTCGGTCTCTGCCGCAAAGCCCACGCACCAGGGCCCGTCCTTCAGTTTGGCTACTTCGGCCAGGATGTCCGGGTTGGGCTCGAACTCCATCTGCGGCGCGCCGCCGCCTTCGCTGGTCTTCTTCAGCTTCTGGTTGCTGACGTTCTTGACGCGCCAGTCGGCCACGGCCGCCACGGCGATGAAGATGTCGGCATCGGCGGCGCTGGCCATCACCGCGTCGTGCATCTGGCGCGCCGTCATGACCGACAGCGCGGTGACGCCGCGCGGCACCGGCAGGGCGGTGGCGCCGGTGATCAGCGTGACGCGGGCGCCGGCCTCGCGCGCGGCGCGGGCCAGGGCGTAGCCGGTCTTGCCCGACGAGCGGTTGCTCAGCACGCGCACCGGATCGACCGGCTCGGAGGTGGGGCCGGCGGTCAGCAGCACGTGGCGGCCGGCCAGCAGCTTGGGCTGGAAGAACGCGATCAGGTCGGCCAGGATCTCGTGGGCTTCGAGCATGCGGCCGTCGCCGGTCTCGCCACAGGCCTGTTCGCCGGCGGCCGGGCCCAGGATGCTGATGCCGTCGGCGCGCAGTTGCGCCACGTTGCGCTGGGTGGCCGGGTTGGCCCACATCTCGCGGTTCATGGCGGGCGCCACCAGCAGCGGGCAGGCGCGCGCCACGCACAGCGTCGACAGCAGGTCGTCGGCCATGCCGTGGGCCAGCTTGGCCATGAAGTCGGTGCTGGCCGGCGCGATCAGCACGGCGTCGGCGCCGCGCGTCAGGTCGATGTGCGCCATGTTGTTGGGCACCCGCGGGTCCCACGCATCCACGAACACCGGGCGGCCGGACAGGGCCTGCATGGTCACGGGCGTGATGAAGTGCGTGGCGGCTTCGGTCATCACCACGTCGACGATGGCGCCTTGTTCGGTCATGCGCCGCACCAGCTCGGCGATTTTGTAGCAGGCGATGCCGCCGGTCAGGCCGAGGACGATGCGTTTGCGGGCGAGGTCGAGCATGGGCGTCGGACGGCGTTTGGATACCGTCGAATCAGGGAACGGACAGTGATTTTATTCCGCATTGCCGCATCGCGCCGTTCGCCATGCATGCAGGGGGGCTCAAATAGACAAAAACCCGGCCGAGGGCCGGGTTTCGAAGGGGTGGGGAGGCGCGTCAGGCGCGCGGCTTGCGGGCCCGCAGCAGCTCGTCCAGCACCAGCAGCACGGCGCCGCAGCTGATGCCCACGTCCGCCAGGTTGAAGGCCGGGAAATACCAGTCGCGCCAGTAGAACAGCAGGAAGTCCACCACGTGGCCATACACCACGCGGTCGATCACGTTGCCGATGGCGCCGCCCAGGATCATCGCCAGCGCCAGGCAGAAGCGCGGCTGGCCGCGGGTGCGGCGCAGGATCACGGTGATGACCACGGCGGCAACGATGCCCAGGCCGGTGAACAGCCAGCGCTGCCAGCCTTCCTCGGACGCCAGGAAGCTGAAGGCCGCGCCGCGGTTGTACAGCAGCGTGAAGTCGAAGAACGGCAGCAGGTTCAGGCGCTCGCCATACTGGTACGAGGTGTTGAAGTACACCTTGGTCAGCTGGTCCAGCACGATGATGGCCAGCGCGATGCCCAGCCAGCGGCCCACCCTTGCGGGGGGCGCGCCGGCGGACGCCGCGGTGGCCGTGCCTTGAGGGCCGGCCATGCTCAGGCCTTGTCGCGGGCTTCGCCCGAGCCGAACAGGTTGGACACGCACCGGCCGCAGATCTCGGGGTGGTCCGGGTCCTGGCCGACGTCCAGGCGCCAGTGCCAGCAGCGCTCGCACTTCTTGTGCTTGGAGGGCGTCACCTCGATGCGCGTCTCGCCTTCGCCGGCGTGCACGGTGGCGCGCGAGACGATCAGCACGAAGCGCAGGTCGTCGCCCAGGCTGGCCAGCAGTTGCTGGTCTTCGCCGCTGGCGTACAGGTCGACCTCGGCCTGCAGCGACGAACCGATGTCGCCGGCCGTGCGCACTTCTTCCAGCTTGCGCTGGACCTCGGCGCGGATGGCGCGCAGGCGCGCCCACTTGGCCGACAGGGCCTCGGCGTCCGCGAACGGCGGCAGCGCGTGGTAGACCTCGGTGAAGATGGTGACGCGGGCCGCGTCGGCCTGGTGCTTCAGGGCCGAGCCGACCAGTTCCTTCCAGGCCTCTTCGGCCGTGAACGACAGGATCGGCGCCATCAGCTTGAGCAGCGTCTGGGTGATGTCCAGCAGCGCGGTCTGGGCCGAGCGGCGGGCCACGCTGTCCACTTTCGAGGTGTACAGGCGGTCTTTCAGGATATCCAGGTAGAACGCGCCCAGGTCTTCCGAGCAGAACGTCTGCAGGCGCGAGACCGCCGGGTGGAAGTCATAGCGCTCGTAGTGGCCCTGCACCTCGGCCTGCATCTGCGCGGTCATGGCCAGCGCATAGCGGTCGATCTCGAACAGCTCGCCGTAGGGCACGGACTGCGACACGGCGTCGAAGTCGGCCAGGTTGGCCAGCAGGAAGCGCAGCGTGTTGCGGATGCGGCGGTAGCCCTCGACCACGCGCTTGAGGATCTCGTCGGAGATCGACAATTCGCCCGAATAGTCGGTGGAGGCGACCCACAGGCGCAGGATCTCGGCGCCCAGCGAATCGGACACCTTCTGCGGCGCGATCACGTTGCCGACCGACTTGCTCATCTTGCGGCCCTGGCCGTCCACCACGAAGCCGTGCGTGAGCAGCGCCTTGTAGGGCGGCTGGCCATACAGCATGCAGCCGGTCAGCAGCGACGAATGGAACCAGCCGCGGTGCTGGTCGGAGCCTTCCAGGTAGAGGTCGGCGGGCCAGCCCAGTTCGGCGCCGTGCGAGCCGGCGAAATCGCCGTCCTTGCCGCCCAGCACGGTGGCGTGGGTGCTGCCCGAGTCGAACCACACGTCCAGCGTGTCGCGGTTCTTTTCGTATTGATCGGCTTCGTCGCCCAGCAGCTCGCGCGGGTCCAGCGTCTGCCAGGCCTCGATGCCGCCTTGCTCGACGCGTTGCGCGACCTGTTCCAGCAGCTCGGAAGTGCGCGGGTGCAGCGCGCCGGTTTCCCTGTGCACGAAGAAAGCCATCGGCGTGCCCCACTGGCGCTGGCGCGACAGGGTCCAGTCCGGACGGTTGGCGATCATGGCGTGCAGGCGGGCGCGGCCCCAGGCCGGGTAGAAGGCGGTGGCGTCGATGCCGGCCAGCGCCGATTCGCGCAGGGTCGGGCCGCCGTCCTTGGGCTTGATGTCCATGCCGGCGAACCATTGGCTGGTGGCGCGGTAGATGATGGGCGTCTTGTGGCGCCAGCAGTGCATGTAGCTGTGCTTGTGCTTTTCCACGTGCATCAGCGCGCCGGCTTCCTGCAGGGCCTCGACGATCTTGGGGTTGGCGTCCCAGATCGACAGGCCGCCGAACAGCGCCAGGCTGTCGACGTACTTGCCGTCGCCCATGACGGGGCTGATGAAGTCGGTGTCCTTCATGCCGTGCTCCTTGCACGAGATGAAGTCCTCGATACCGTAGGCGGGGGCCGAGTGCACCACGCCGGTGCCGGAGTCGGCCGTGACGTAGTCGCCCAGGTAGACCGGGGCCTTGCGGTCGTAGGCGGCTTCGAACTGCGCCAGCGGATGCCGGAATTCGATGCCCGACAGCGCCGCGCCGGGGGCGGTGGCGATGACTTCGCCTTCCAGGTTCCAGGCCTTCAGGCAGGCTTCGACGCGTTCGCGCGCGACCAGCAGCAGCGGGCCGAACTTGGGCGCGGGCGACACGCGCACCAGCGCGTATTCGATTTCGGGGTGCAGGTTCAGCGCCTGGTTGGACGGGATGGTCCAGGGCGTGGTGGTCCAGATGACGATGGCGCCATCGTCGACCTTGTCCAGGCCGAAGGCCTTGGCCAGCTTGCCGTGCTCGGCGAACGGGAAGGCCACGTCCACCGCCGGATCGACGCGGTCGGCGTATTCGACCTCGGCCTCGGCCAGCGCGGAACCACAGTCGAAACACCAGTTCACGGGCTTGAGGCCGCGGAACACGTAGCCCTTGTCCAGGATGCGGCCCAGGGCGCGGATCTCGTCGGCTTCATTGCTGAAGTTCATCGTCATGTAGGGACGATCCCACTCGCCCAGCACGCCCAGGCGCTTGAAGTCCTTGCGCTGGCGGTCGATCTGCTCGAGCGCGTAGGCGCGCGCCTTGGACTGCACCTCGGCCACGGGCAGGTGCTTGCCGTACTTCTTTTCGATCTGGATCTCGATCGGCATGCCGTGGCAATCCCAGCCCGGCACGTAGTGCGCGTCGTAGCCGGCCATGTTGCGGCTCTTGACGATGATGTCCTTCAGGATCTTGTTGACCGCGTGGCCGATGTGGATGTCACCGTTGGCGTAGGGCGGGCCGTCGTGCAGCACGAAGCGCGGACGGCCGCGGCTGGCGGCGCGGATGGCCTGGTAGACGTGGTTTTCCTCCCACTGCGCAATCCAGGCGGGCTCGCGCTTGGCGAGGTCGCCCCGCATGGGGAAGGGGGTATCGGGCAGGTTGAGGGTCTTTTTATAGTCCATGAACGGCAAAATAGGCGCGCGCGTTTCGCGCGTCTTCGGCGATGGCGGCAGTCAGGGAAGGGAGATCAGGAAATTTTTCTTCGTCCCGCAGCTTTTGCAGGAATTCGACACGCACGAGTTTACCGTATGCGTTGACGGTCTCGTCGAGCAGGTGCGCTTCCAGCAGCACGCGGCCGCGGTCCTCGACCGTCGGGCGCACGCCCAGGCTGGCCACCGCGGGCAGGGCGCGTTCGGCCAGGCCGTAGACCTGCACCACGTAGATGCCGGAACGGGCCGCGCAGCGTTCGGCCACCCGCAGGTTCATGGTTGGAAAGCCCAGGGTGCGGCCCAGTTTCTGGCCGTGGATCACGTGGCCGCTGATATGGAAGGGGTGGCCCAGCAGGTGGCGGGCGCGGTCCAGGTCGCCCACGGCCAGGGCGGTGCGCACCTCGGAACTGGAAATGCGGTGGCCGTGGCGGTCGGTGACGTCGGCCAGGGTCTGCACCTCGAAGCCATGGCGCAGGCCGGCTTCGCGCAGCAGGTCGATGTCGCCGCTGCGCTTGTGGCCGAAGCGGAAGTCCTCGCCCACCAGCAGCCACTTGGTATCCATCCCCCGCACCAGCAGGTTCTCGATGAAGGCGTTGGCCGACATTTCGGCCAGGCGGGCGTTGAAGCGCTCGACCACGACCTGGGAAATGCCGTAGCGCGCCAGCGCCGCCAGCTTGTCGCGCAAGCCGGAAATGCGGGTCGGCGCCAGTTCGGGGCGCTGGTTGAGCGTGGCGAAGTACTCGCGCGGGTGCGGCTCGAAGGTCATCACGGCGGGCGTCAGGCCCCGGTCGCGCGCGACCTGGCAGACGCGCGCCAGCATGGCCTGGTGTCCTCGGTGGACGCCGTCGAAATTGCCGATGGTCAGCGCGCTGGGAGCGCGCTGGGCGGGCGGCGGAAGGGATCGGTGGATGCGCAGCGGTGGTTTCACGAGCGAGAGTTTACAATTTTGGATTACGGGATTGTTCGTCATCCCCAATTTGGATCGCTCATCTTGCCGGAAACCTCTACACCACCGCGTCGCATCGTCATCCTGATCTCGGGACGAGGCAGCAACATGCAGGCGCTGGTCCAGGCCTGTCGCCAACAGGGCTGGCCCGCCACGATCGCCGCCGTGATCGCCAGCCGCCCGGACGCCGCAGGCCTGGAATGGGCCGCTGCGCAGGGCATCGCCACCGCGGCCCTCTACCACAAGGACTACGCCAGCCGCGAGGCCTTCGACGCCGCGCTGGCCGCTGAAATCGACCTGCACGCGCCGGATTACGTCATTCTGGCCGGCTTCATGCGGGTGCTGACCCCGGGCTTCGTCAACCGCTACAGCGGCCGGCTCGTCAACATCCATCCGTCGCTGCTGCCGGCGTTTCCGGGGCTGCACACCCACGCGCAGGCGCTGGCCACCGGCGTGCGCGTGCATGGCTGCACCGTGCATTTCGTGACGCCGGTGCTGGACCACGGCCCCATCATCGCCCAGGGCTGCGTGCCGATCCTGGCCGGCGATACGCCGGAAAGGCTGGCCGAGCGCGTGTTGGAAGTCGAACACCAGGCTTTTCCGGCCGCCGTGCGCTGGCTGGCCGAAGGCCGGGTTACCCTGACGAATGACCACCGGGTGGACGTGCAGGGCGATCCCGACCGCCTGTTCACCTGGTCCGCGGCGGCCTGAGCCGACGCCCGCCGCGCAGCCGGGCCGCCGACGGCCCTGAATCGCTTTTATCGGGCGGCACCTGTCCGCCCCACTGGAATACACCATGAGCAAACCCCAATCTCCGCGTTCCCGCCCGGCAGCCCCCGGAGAGCGTGACGGCCGGTCCTTCTTCTCGCGCCCCAAGGGCGAGGCCCGCGCCGCCCAGGAGCGGGCGCCGCGCCCCGAGCGCGCCGCCGGTGGCCGGGAAGGCCGCGAAGGCCGTTCGGACGAGCGCCGCGACAGCCGTCCGACCCCGCGTCCGTCCTACGACGCGCCGCGTGGCGAAGGCCGCGGCGAACGCGGTTCCTTCGGCGGCGACCGGCGCGAAGGCGCGGGCCGCCCGACGCCGCGCCCTTCCTATGACGCGCCGCGTGGCGAGCGTGGCGCGTATGGCTCGGACCGCCGCGAAGGCCAAGGCCGTGGCGGTGAACGGGGTTCCTTCGGCTCGGACCGCCGTGAAGGCCAGGGCCGCCCGGATTCACGTCCCTCCTATGGCTCCCCGCGTGGCGAAGGCCGTGGCGGCGAACGCGGCTCCTTCGGTTCGGACCGTCGCGAAGGCCAAGGTCGCCCGGATTCACGTCCCTCCTATGGCTCCCCGCGTGGCGAAGGCCGTGGCGGCGAGCGTGGTTCCTTCGGTTCGGACCGCCGTGAAGGCCAGGGCCGCCCGGATTCGCGCCCGTCCTACGGCGCTCCGCGTGGCGAAGGCCGTGGCGGCGAGCGCGGCTCCTTCGGTTCGGACCGCCGTGAAGGCCAGGGCCGCCCGGATTCACGTCCCTCCTATGGCTCCCCGCGTGGCGAAGGCCGCGATGGCGAGCGTGGGTTCCACGGTTCCGACCGCCGCGAAGGCCATGGCCAGCGTGACGCCGCCCCGCAGAAGCCGCAATTCAACCGGCCGCGCCTGTCGTATGCCGCCAGCCGCATCGACCAGGTGCAGCGCGTGCTGGGCGAGATCCTGCAATGGACCTACCCGGCCGACGCGGCCCTGTCGCACTGGCTGCGTGGCCATCCCGGCCTGGGCGCGCGCGACCGCTCGGAAGTGGCCGAAGCCGTCTACGATGTGCTGCGCCACCTGCGCCGCTACCGCCAGTTCGGCGAAAGCGGCGTCGGGCCGGCTTCGCGCCGCCTGGCCATCCTGGGCCTGGCCGCCACCCTGGGCAAGGAAACGCTGCAGGAAGGCCTGGACCCGGCCGAAGCCGAATGGCTCCAGCGCGTCCTGCAGATCGACCTGGCGACGCTGCCGCGCGCCGTCCGTGGCAGCATCCCCGACTGGCTCGACGAGCGCCTGGGCGCCATGGACAGCCCCGAAACCCTGATCGAGGCGCTCAACCGCCAGGCCAGCCTGGACCTGCGCGTCAATCCGCTCAAGGTCGAGCGCGACGCCATGCTCGCCGAACTGCAACAGAGCGCCGGCCGCTACGAACCCGTGGCCATGCCGTACTCGCCCTGGGGCATCCGCATGGAAGGCCGCCCGGCCATCAACCGCTGGCCGCAGTTCGAGAACGGCAGCATCGAAGTACAGGACGAGGGCAGCCAGTTGCTGGCCCTGCTGGTGGCCCCGCGCCGCGGCGAAATGATCATCGACTTCTGCGCCGGCGCGGGCGGCAAGACCTTGCTGCTGGGCGCGCTGATGCGGTCCACCGGCAGGCTCTACGCCTTCGACGTCTCGGCCGCCCGCCTGGCGCGCGCCAAGCCGCGCTTTGCCCGCAGCGGCCTGTCCAACGTGGTGCCGGTGGCGATCGACAGCGAAAACGATGCTCGCGTCAAGCGCCTGGCCGGCAAGGCCCAGCGCGTGCTGGTCGACGCGCCGTGCAGCGGCATCGGCACGCTGCGCCGCAATCCCGACCTGAAATGGCGCCAGCACCCCGAAGCGCTGGCCGAGCTTGGCCAACTGCAGGAACGCATCCTCAACAGCGCCGCGCGCTGCGTCGCGCCCGGCGGGCGGCTGGTCTATGCCACCTGCAGCCTGCTGGCCGAGGAAAACGAAGTGCAGGCAGAACGCTTCCTGGCCAGCCATCCGGACTTCGAGCGCCTGGACGCCGCCGAGATCCTGGCGGGCCGTTGCGACAACCTGAAGCTCGAAGGGCCGTACGTCCAGCTGCGTCCGGACGTCCACGGCACCGACGGCTTCTTCGCCGCCGTTTTCGAGCGCCGCAAGAAGAACGCCGCCGCGGGCGAGGACGCGACGCAGGCCGCCATCGAGGCCGATGCCGAGGCGCTGCCGGAAGAAGGGGCCGAAGCGGCGGTTGCGGATGCGGATGAGACTGTCCCCGCAAGCGCTGCCGCCGACCAGGACAAGCCTTCGGCTTGAATCCGCTGCCGGTCAGGCCAACGGCGGGTCCATCGATGGGCCCGCCGGCGGCGGCACGGCCGCCTTCCCGGCGGATGACTTGAGGAAGCGGCGCGGTAGCCGCGCACGGCGGCCATGCGGGGAGGCGCTGAAAGAGCAGCTCAGGGTGCCGCTTACGCACCGCTCGGGGGCGTTCGGGGTGGGGAAGCGCTCAGGGAGCCGGCGCGATGCCGAGCGTGGCGCTGTAGCGGCGTGTTCCCACCGTCTTATTCTGGTATTTGACTTCCCACGCCAGCGAATCGGACCCAGGCTGCCTGGCCTGGTAGACCAATTGCGCTATCGGCACTGTCTTATATGCGCAACGTCCCGAGTCGCTGGACTGGCCGCGGGTCTGCACGATGCTGGCGGTGCCCAGCCGCGGCTGCAGGGTGATGGTCACGCGCGGCGCGCGCAGCGCCAGGCAGTCCGACCCGCGGATCTCGTAATAGGACGCCAATACGGCTATGTCCCCGGTTTTCAGCGACTGCGCGGCGGCCGGTGCAGCCACGGACGCGATTGCGGCGCTCAAGGTGGCAACGAAATGGGGACGGGTTATTTTGCGGAACATCGTATGACGGTGGGAGCAGTGACGGCGGACCGAAGTGTGCGCCAGGCGCGTGGCGCCTGCAAGACAGCGGCCCAGCCTGACAGGAACTTTAATCGCGAAAGAAGGCCAAAACCCAGTGACTGCGCGAAGACGATTCCCTGCCAGGAAAGCGCCAGTCGCGTCGCGAACGGGCCGCCAACCCGGCCGCGAGCTTGCCGTCAAAATGTCAAAAGCAGGGCTTAGTCCTTGATTTCGCTCAACAACTATTTTGAAACTCCGTTGTCATAACGCGGCAAAGGTAAGCTAAACTTCAGGCACTCTTCAAGCGAGGCTCACTACAGCTTTATGGATTACATCCTCTCCTTCATTGCCGGCGGTTTGACCCAAGCCACTTGGTGGCAGATCGTCGTTTTCACCCTGGTCATGACGCACATCACCATTGTGTCCGTCACCGTCTTCCTGCACCGCAGCCAGGCGCACCGGGGCCTGGATCTGCATCCGGCCGTCATGCACTTCTTCCGCTTCTGGCTCTGGATGACGACCGGCATGGTCACCAAGGAGTGGGTTGCCATCCACCGCAAGCATCACGCCAAGTGCGAAAAGGAAGGCGATCCCCATTCGCCCATTCTGTTCGGCATCTGGAAGGTGCTGTTCCGCGGCGCCGAGCTCTACCGCGAAGAATCCAACAACAAGGAAACCATGGCCAAGTTCGGCCACGGCACGCCTGACGACTGGCTCGAACGCAACGTCTACAGCAAGCACAGCCTGTGGGGCGTGCTGACCATGCTTGCCATCGACATCGCCCTGTTCGGCGCGATCGGCGTCACGGTGTGGGCGGTGCAGATGGCCTGGATCCCTTTCTGGGCGGCCGGCGTCGTCAACGGCATCGGCCACTACTGGGGCTATCGCAACTACAACAGCCCGGACACCAGCACCAACGTGTTCCCGTGGGGCATCGTGATCGGCGGCGAAGAGCTGCACAACAACCACCACGCCCACGGCACGTCGGCCAAGTTCTCGGCCAAGTGGTACGAGTTCGACATCGGCTGGTGCTACATCAACATCCTGAAGTTCCTGGGCCTGGCCAAGATCAAGAAGGTCGCGCCCAAGCTCAAGCTGGATGACTCCAAGACCGGCATCGACCTGCGCACGCTGCAAGGCGTGATCACGCACCGCTACGAAGTCATGGCCCGCTACGCGGACGTGATCAAGAGCGCCGCCCGCGAGGAGCTCGCCAAGCTGAAGGCCTCGCGCCAGGACGGCAACGCCGAATGCGGCTGGAACAAGCTGCACAAGGTGCGCCGCGCCATCCACCGCAACGAGGACATCCTGCAACCGGAGCAACTCGAAGCCGTGGACAAGGCCATCGCCCAGAACAAGTCGCTGTCGACGCTGGTGCAGATGCGCCGCGAACTCGGCCGCATCTGGGAAAGCTCCAGCGCCAGCAGCGAACAGCTTCTCCATGACCTGCAGGCCTGGTGCCAGCGCGCCCAGCAAAGCGGCATCGCCGGGCTCGAGCAATTCGCTCAACGTCTGCGCCGCTACGCGGCATGATGCTAGAGAAACTCAATCCTGAACAACGCGCCGCAGTAACGTTAGAACCGCAGCACGCCCTGGTCCTGGCCGGGGCGGGCAGCGGCAAGACCCGGGTGCTCACCACCCGCATGGCCTGGCTGATTCAAACCGGCCAGGCCTCGCCTTTTGGGCTGCTGGCGGTCACGTTCACCAACAAGGCCGCCCGCGAAATGCTGGCGCGCATGTCGGCCATCCTGCCGATCGATACGCGCGGCCTCTGGATCGGCACCTTCCACGGCCTGTGCAACCGCATGCTGCGCGCGCATCATCGCGACGCCGGCCTGCCGCAGACCTTCCAGATCCTCGACGTCACCGACCAGCTCGCCGCCATCAAGCGGCTGATGAAGGCCAACGGCGTCGACGACGAAAAATACCCGCCGCGCGACGTGCAGCGCTTCATCAACGGCGCCAAGGAAGAGGGCCTGCGCCCCGCCGACGTCGAAGCCTATGACGCGCATCGCCGCCGCCTGATCGAGATCTACCAGCTCTACGAAGCCCAGTGCCAGCGCGAAGGCGTGGTCGACTTCGCCGAGCTGCTGCTGCGCGCCTACGAACTGCTGTCGCGCAACGCGCCGGTGCGCGAGCACTACCAACGCCGTTTCCGCCACATCCTGGTCGACGAGTTCCAGGACACCAACACGCTGCAGTACAAGTGGCTGCGGCTGCTGGCCGGCGGCGGCGCGGCGATCTTCGCCGTGGGCGACGACGACCAGTCGATCTACGCGTTCCGCGGCGCCAACGTCGGCAACATGTCCGACTTCGAGCGCGACTACGCGCACGGCACCGTCATCCGCCTGGAGCAGAACTACCGCTCGTACGGCCACATCCTGGATTCGGCCAACGCGCTCATCGGCCACAACAGCGGCCGCCTGGGCAAGAACCTCTGGACCGACCAGGGCGAAGGCGAACCGGTGCGCGTCATCGAGCAGCCCTCGGACGGCATGGAAGCGCAATGGATCGTCGACGAGATCCGCTCGCTGATCCACGAAGGCAGCCTGCGGCGCGAGATCGCCGTGCTCTACCGCAGCAACGCGCAGTCGCGCGTGATCGAACACGCCATCTTCTCGGCCGGCATACCCTACAAGGTGTATGGCGGCCTGCGCTTCTTCGAGCGCCAGGAAATCAAGCACGCGCTCGCCTACCTGCGTCTGATGGCCAATCCGCACGACGACACCTCGTGGATGCGGGTAGTGAATTTCCCCACGCGTGGCATCGGCGCGCGCACGCTGGAACAGCTGGCCGACGCGGCCCGCGCGCACGATTCCAGCCTGTACGCGGCCGTGGCGCTGGTGGCCGGCAAGGGCGGCTCCAACCTGGCCCAGTTCGCCCAGCTGATCCATCGCATGACCGAGGAAACGCGCGACCTGCCGCTGCCCGAAATGGTCGAGCACATGCTCGAGGCCAGCGGCCTGAACGCGCACTACAAGGCCGAGCGCGAAGGCGCCGAGCGCCTCGAAAACCTGAACGAACTGATCACGGCCGCGGCGGTGTTCGCGTCCGAGGAAAACTACGACGGCATGCCCGCCGGCGTGGTGCCCGAGCAGGCCACCTCCAGCACGCTGATGCCCGGGGTGGTCGATGCGGCGCCGGTGGCGTCCGACGGCCTGACGCCGCTGGCGGCCTTCCTGTCGCACGCCGCGCTCGAGGCCGGCGACAACCAGGCCCAGCAGGGCCAGGACGCCGTGCAGCTCATGACCGTGCACGCGGCCAAGGGCCTGGAGTTCGACGCCGTCTTCATCACCGGCCTCGAGGAAGGCCTGTTCCCGCACGAGAACAGCATCCTGGAGCAATCCGGCCTGGAAGAAGAACGCCGCCTCATGTACGTGGCGATCACCCGCGCGCGCCAGCGCCTGTACATCAGCCTGGCGCAAAGCCGCATGCTGCATGGCCAGACGCGCTACGCCATGCGTTCGCGCTTTCTCGACGAAATTCCCGAGCAGCATCTCAAGTGGCTGTCGCCCAAGGCCGGCCTGGCGCCGGCGCTCAGCGCCGGTGGCGGCTGGAACGGCAACCGCGGCGACGCCTTCGGCCGCAAGCCCACCAACACCATTGCGCCGCGTCAACCGCGCGGCACGGCCTCCGGCGTCACCGTCGGCGACAAGCAGTATCGTGTAGGGCAGGGCGTGCACCACGCCCGTTTCGGTGACGGCACCATCGTCAGCCTGAGCGGCGCGGGGCAGGACGCCCAGGCGGAGATCCATTTCCGCGATGTCGGGTCCAAGACGCTGGCGCTGGGCATCGCCAAGCTGGATATCGTTCAAGGTTGAAAGACATGGCCAATCAAGATTCCCCGAAAGCCGAACTGGCATCGCTGCGCGCCGAAGTCGACGAGATCGACCAGCAGATCATCCTGCTGCTGGGGGTGCGCTTTCGCTGCACGGACATGATCGGTGAGCTCAAGCAGGCCAACGACATGGACCTGGTGGATCCGGTGCGCGAGGACCAGCAGGTCCAGCGCATCCGGCGCCTGGCCGAAGAAGCCGGCGTGCCGCCGGCCCTGGCCGAGACCATTCTGCGCGAAGTGATCGACACCGTGGTCGATCACCACACGCGCCTGCGCGAACGTCCCTATTCGTGATGCGCGCCTGACGGCCGCTGTCCGCCAGGGCGCGGCCGTTCGCGCAGCGAAAGGTCCAATGGCCGCGGCTTTTGCCGCGGCCATTCTTTTTTCCAGCGCCGCGCTGTCGGCGGAGCGCACTACAAGGTCTTCAGGAACGCCAGCAGGGCGTCGATCTCGGCCGGGCTCAGGTCGAGCGGCTTGATGTGCGCCGACTTGCGCGGCGCATGCGGGTCCGGGGGATCGGCCGGCGGCGCTTCGCGGCCCATGCCGGCGTTGTACATCCGCAGCAGCCCCCGCAGGTCCGGGAACAGGCCGTTGTGCATCCATGGGCCGGCTTGCGCCACGTTGCGCAGGCTCGGCGTGCGGAACCTGCCCAGGTCGGCGGGATCGCGCGTGGCTTCGTAGCGCCCCAGGTCCTGGTTGCGGCGGCCGTAGAACGACAGGCCGATGTTGTGGAACTGGTGGTCGGTCAATAGCGGGCCGTTATGGCAGTTCATGCAGCGCGCCTGGGTGCGGAACAGGTGCAGGCCCAGCAGTTCGGTGTCGTCCAGCGCATCGGCGCGGCCGGCCAGGAAGTCATCGAAGCGCGTCTTCTCGGGGCGCAGCGAGGCCACGTAGGCGGCCAGTGCGCGCGCCAGGTGGTCGGCGTCGATCGCGGATGCCGGCGTCGATGCCGTCGTGGATGCCGTTGAGGTAGCCGCCGATGAAGCCGATGCAACTATTGGTGAAGCCGATGCAGCCGTTGGAGACGCCGCCACCGGCGCGCCGCCGAACGCCTCCAGGAAGCGCTTGGGATACATGTCGGTCTGCCGCAGTCGCGCCACCGCTCCGGCGGCGTCGTGGTTCATTTCCCGCGGGTCGTGCAGCGGCCCCATCACCTGTTCCCTGAGGCTGGCCGCGCGGCCATCCCAGAACAGCCGTGGCGCGAACGGCGCGGCATACAGCGGCGTGGAGCGGCGTCGGCCCATCAGCTTGTCCTCGCCCACCGCGAGCGGCAGGCCGTCGGTGAAGGCGCGCTGCGGCTGGTGGCAGGAGGCACAGGACACCTCGCCCTTGCGCGACAGGCGGGTATCGAAGAACAGCATCTGGCCCAGCGCCACGACTGCCGGCCGCGCCACGTCGGCGGCCAGTTCGGCCTGGCCGGGATTGGCGGCGGTCCATTGCAGCGGGGGGCTGGCGACGGGAGGGACCGGCGCCCATTCATGCCATTGCACGCCGGCGTCGATGGTGGGCGCGGGCCAGGCGGCCGCGGGTCCGGAATAGCGCGCGCGCAGGCAGGCGATGTTCCAGCCCGTCGGGTCGTGGCAAGCGGCGTTGGACGCCATGCCGGATGGCGTGGAGGCGGGCTGCTGGCCAGAAGCGCTGGACGCGGTGGCCAGCAGGAGGGCCAGCGGGATGGCATGCAGGACGGTGGCCAGGGCGTTCGGCCGGAGCCGGGATTTGCCACGCAGAGGCATCGATACGTTCCGTGTCGCGTTGGTGTCAGGCGTAGGACGCTGCGACGATTGCAATACCTCAGCACGCAATCGATGAATAATCTATATGGATTTCGATTTTTTGATTGATGCGTGAGATTCGATCGATGACCCGTGCCAGGCGCCTTTTGATTGGCGCCCCGTCGTGGCCGGTCCTGCCTTGCCGGTCCCTCATTCGCCAAGAAGACGGAATGCCCCGTCGGGATCCCGTTCGACGATTCCGCGCCGTTCCGCTCGCGACAGCAGGGGTTCCAGGATGTAGTCGATATACGCCATGCCATCCGGGCCCATCTTGATGCATCCCGCGCTGTCACCCGCCACCGGATAGCCGGTGTAGGCCTCGGCGTCGAGCACGAGCGCGCCGGGGCAGGGGGAGGGATGGGCGGCGGTCAGCAACCGGGTGTCGTCGGTGACATGCTTGCGGTAGAGATCGCGCGCGGTGTCCTTGAACAGGACCGGCCCGCCCCGCCCGCCGTGGTGCATGACGAAAACGAATTCCCCCAGCGGCATGTCGTCGGGGATATGGCGATTGGTGGCGGGACTGTGGTACCAGGCCACGTAGGTCGCCAGGTCGGTGTAGAAGGCGGCGATCTGGCTGCCGGGGGCGTCCTTTTCGCCGGCGGCTTGATGGTGCGCGTACCAGGCCTCGTCCGTGTACTGGAACAGGCCCGATGCGCTCGAGCCGGCGTCGGCGGAGCGCGGCGAGGCGCCGAACGCCGATTCGATATAGGCTATGTCCGCCGCGATCTGGATGGTCGGGGGGCTGAAGCCGCGCTGTCGGCCATGGTCCACGATGGCGGCTTTGACTTCGGTCTGGGATCGGCTCAATGCCATGCAAATGCTCCTGCGTGACGGCGCGGCAGGCGTCCCGATGGAGAACCCGCGCCGTGGCCGGTATGGCCACGGCGCATGTTAGGGATGAAGGCTGTGACGCTCCATGGCGCATGGTCTGATTTGTCGTCAGAAGCGGTAGCCGACCTGCAGCCAGAGTTCGCGCCCCGACTGATAGGTGCTGTTGTCGGCCGCCAGGTTGGGATTGCTTGCGACAATCGCGGGCATGCGGTTGAGCAGGTTCAGGATTTCCACCGTCAGTTCCAGGCGCGGCAGGAAGGTCGGCTGCCAGGTGAGCTGCGTGTCCCAGGTCCAATAGGACGGCAGGCCGCCCGACTTGTAGCTGTCCAACAGGTGCGGCGCGGGACCTTTGCCGACATACATGACGCCGTCGCGCTTGCCGCGCCAGTTCAGCATGTTGCTCCAGGCCAGCCCGGCCTTGGGGTAGGTGCCGGTGAGCGCGAGGGTGGCCACCTGGGGCTGGTAGAAACTCCTGGGCGGCAGGTCGATGACACGGATCTCCGAGCCGTTGTAGATCACCCGTTCGTCGGGGCCGCGGGCGTCGCCGCCATAGCCCGTGACCAGATCGGTGTTGGTCTTGCGCTTCTGCCAGCTCCACGAAGCTTGCATGGTCCAGCGGGTGGGGCCGGCATGCCAGGGTTCCAGCGTGTGCAATGTCAGGCTGACGGCGTCGGTGGTGGAGCCGCCGCCGTTGCGGTACTTGAAGCCCGTATTGATCTTGCCGGTCTTGATCCACTGCTGCCGGCCGTTGCGGCGCACATAGCTCAGCGAGCCCTCCAATCCCGCCCCGCGCTGTCGCAGCGCCAGCGCCCATTCGTCGTCATACGGCATGCGCAGGCCGCTGTAGTCGACCGAGAAATCCTGCTCGTCCGCGGGTACCGGCTTGCCCTCGAAGTTCGTCACGCGTTTCAACAACCTCAGGCGCCTGGCCTCGAGCGCGGTTTCCAGGACGGGGCCGCCGTAGTAGCGCGACCAGCCGCCGCTCAGCAAGGTGTTGCCCGACCCGAACACGTCCCAGTCCAGGCGCGTGCGCGGCGCCACGTTGTTGCCGCGGAACAGGCTCTCGTGGTCATAACGCAGCCCGGCATCCAGCGCCAGGCGACGCCACTCGATGCGGTCGGAAAGGTACAGGGCGGCCGTGCGGGAGCGTGCGCGCACGTTGCCCGGCCGCCACAGCGACAGGTTGGTATCGACGTAGGTGTCCGCGCTGCGGTAGGTGCGCGTGTAGGCCGTGGACAGTTGCGGACGCTTGAAGGCCGCGTCGACCTGTTGCATGTCGATCCCCGCGTACACGTTGTGCGTGAACGCTTCGGTGTGCAGCGGATCGAGATCGATACGGCTCTTGAGCACCAGGGTGTCCTGTTGCTTCTGTTCGCGGCCGAAGCCTCCCTTGAAATACGACGGCAACCCATACGGGCGCGTCGTCACCCACTCGCGGCTCATGGAGCGGCGGTTGCTCATGGCGTGGTCCCAGCCGGCTTGCAGCATCAGGCGTCCCGCGCCCAGGCGGTGTTCCAGGTTGCCGCTGACGCCATAGGCGCCAGGGTTGTTGTCCCAATGCGTGTCGCGGAACATGTTGCTGGCCAGCGTTTCACCGCGGTCGCTGTATTTCAGCGTCAGGTCGGCCACCGTGTCGGCGCTGGCATGCACGCTGAATTTTCCCAGGAAATTGTCGATGCGATCGCCATAGATGTTGGGCGTGCGCAGGGGCTTGCCCTTGTCGTCCACGCTCATGATCCAGCGTTCGATCCTGGACTGCCGGTGCGACATGGCCAACACCAGGCCGGCCTTGTCGTTGACGGCGATGTCGGCCACGGCCGAATAGAAGCGTTTTTTCCATCGCGGCGTGAAGCCGGGTTCTCCTTGGGCCCATTTGTTCTCCTGGCCGGGCGAGACGCGCTGTTGGGTCATGCTCGACGTATTCCAGCGGTAATCGAACTTCAGGTGGTTCTCGCCGGAAAAGCGGCGTAGCCGCGCATCGACGACGCCGCCGTTGAAACGCCCGTACTCGACCGGGATGAAACTGTCGCGCACTTGCACGGCTTGCAGCAGACTGGTGTCGATGAAGTACGACTGCGGATTGCTGGGCACGTTGCCCCCCACCTGGGCCAGCTGCTTGTTGGCCGGGTCGACGCGATTGGTGGCGTCGATGCCATCGATCTGGAACAGGTTCTGGTAGGGACTGGCGCCGTGGAACGAAATGTCCTCGACATCGAGCGAGCCGCGATTCCGCGAGCCGGCCGCGCCCGGGTTGGTGCGTACCGCCGGGTGGTTGGCCACCAGCGTGCTCAGGTCGCGGTTGGACGATGGCGTGGCGGCGATCTCTTCCTGGTCGTAGAGGCGCTCGCCGACCTGATCGCCATAGACGCGCACGGGTTCCAGCCGCGAGGTGCTGGCCGGGTCCGGCTTGTCGACGTAGATGATGTAGCGGTTTTCGCCGTCCGCGCGCAGCGCCAGGCCCGAGCCTTCCAGCATCTGGTCAAGCGCCAGTCGGGCCGGAAACCGGCCCCGCACGACCGGCGACATCTTGTTCGCCACCGCGTCGGGCGGGAACGAGATCTCCAGCCCGGATTGGCGGCCCAGTTCGACCAGCGCGTCGCCCAGCGGCAGGGAGGGGATGCACAGGCGCAGGGTGTCGGTCAGCGGCTGGGCGGCCGCGGGAATGGCCAGACCCAGCAAGGTGCAGAAAAGAAGCGTCGATGTGCGTGTGGGGTGGAAATGGCGTGGCATGAGGGCGTCCCTGGCTCCGTGGATGTCGGCAGTGGGACGCAGCAAGCCAGCCAGGACCTCAGTGTGAAGCAACGAACGGTCGGTCATATCGTCCGATTCCGTTGGAAGCGGTAGCCGACTTGCAACCAGAGTTCGCGAGTGGATTCTTGTTGACTGTATCGAGTCAGTTGTTGACATCGACACCTGCGAGCCGGCACAGGTCCCGGCAGAGGCTGGCGCACGGGATTCCTATGTGAGACATGGCCGCCTCGGGCGGGTGCAGTAGGTGATGCAACGGTTTGCGCCGACCATGCATGGCGCGAGGCAGGATTTCTATTGCGTTTCTATCGTGTATCGCGCGTATATATCCAATTGCCGCCAGGCATCATCGGTAGATATAGAAAGAGTTTGTCGGATCGCTGTCGACTATTCCCTGCCGCTCGTCATCCGTGAGGAAGGGTTCGAGGTTGTAGTCGATATACACGATACCGTCATCTCCGCTCTTGATGCACCCCACTCTGTCGTACTGGTCCTTGGCGTAGCCGTCGTCGATGTATGTATCGGCATCTACCGCCAATGCGCCGGGGTATGGTCCGGGATTCGCCAGCCTTATCTCTGGAGGAAGGGCTTTGAGGTGATCCCGATAAACTTTCAGACCGGGGGCGCCAATGAAGTCGGTGGTGGAACGCCCGTCGTGGTGCTTCACGTAGGCGTACTCTCCCAGGGACAAGCCATCCGGGATATTGCCGTTGGTGGCTGGGTCGTTGAACCAGGATGAGTAGGTTTCGAGATCGTTGTACAAAGCTGCGATCTGGTTCATTGGATCAGCCTTGCCCCCCAGGGCGCTGTGAAATGCGTCCCAGGTGCCGTCCGTGTACTGGAATAGGCCCGAAGCGGTTGAGTTGGGATTCGCCAACGATGAGCCAAACGACGATTCAAGATAAGCGATGTCCGACGCTATCTGTATCAGGTCGTCGGAAAACCCGTGTTGTCGGCCATATTCCACGATAGTGGCCTTGGTGTCGGCTTGAGATTCGTTGAGTTCCACTTGCATGCTCCCGCGGGGCATCGCGACGCGATGCGGTCATTCCGGCAGGAGCGCGCGGCGCGTTCCATGTGAGAGCGACCGTATGTGATGGTAGGGGCCGAGGGATCAGTACGCTACGGCATGCGGTCTGATTCCCCCGAGTGCAAGATTCGCCCGGCGCATAGGATGAATGACCAGCCTGGATCAATAGCGGTATCCGACTTGCACCCAGAGTTCGCGCCCAGATTGATAGGTACGATGGTCCGCCGTGAGTCTGGGTCTATTGCCCGTGACTGCTGGCATGCGATTGAGCAAGTTCAGAACTTCGATCGTCAGTTCCAGGTTGCGCGCGAAGGTGGGCTGCCATTTCAACTTGGTGTCCCAGGTCCAGTAGGATGGCAACCTTTCCGATGTGTAGCTGTTGAGAAAGTCCGGAGCCGGTCCTTTGCCTGCATAGAAAATCGCGTCGCGGGCACCGCGCCAGTTGAATGCGTTGCTCCACGTGAGGCCCGCTCCCGGATACGCGCCGGTCACGGTCAAGGTGGCGACTTGCGGTTGGAAGAATGAATTGGTTGGCAGGTCGAAGGCGCGAATCTGCGCATTGTTATAGAGCACCTGTTCATCAGGGTCCCCCGCGTGGTCGTTATAGCCCTTGGCCAACTCGGTATTGGCCCGGCGCCGCTGCCAGCCCCAAGTGGCGCGCATGGTCCAGCGGGTTCTTCCCAGGGCCATCGGATGAAGCGTATGTACGGTCAGGTTGATGCCGTCGGTCGTGGAACGACCATCGCTGTTGTAGCGGGAAGCATTGGCGTCGATGTTGACGTTTGTCCACTGGTCCCGCCCGTCGCGATGCACATAGTTCAGCGCGCCCTCCAAACCCGCCAATCGTTGGCGCAGCGATATCGCCCATTCATCGTCATACGGCGTGCGCAGCCCTTTGTAGTCCACCGTGTACGGTTTGCGGCCATTCGCCCTCGGGTTTCCGTCCTTGTCCGTCTCGTTTATTCTCAGGCGCGCACGCTCCGCCTCCATGGCGATGCCCAGTATCTGTGCGCCGTAGTAGCGGGACCATCCCATGCTCAGCACGGTGTTGTCCGTTCCGAACATGTCCCAATCCAGGCGCGTGCGGGGCGCCAGATTGTTGTTGCCAAGAAAACTGTCGCGGTCGTAGCGCAGCCCGGCATCCAGGGCCAGCCGTTTCCATTCGATACGATCCGACAGATACAGGCTGGCAGTGTGATGCTTTACCTCAGCTGTGCCGGGCAGGTAGTGGGTTCTATTGCTATCTTGGACAGTGCCATCGGGGAACTGGCTGCGGCGGTACGCATACGCGTCCTGAAATCGCTTGAATCGGGCGTGGGTCTGCTCCAGCTCGGAACCTGCGTAGACCGTATGGGTAAACATGCCGGTGCGTCGCGGATCCAGGTCAACGCGACCCTTGAGAACTTCCGTGTCCTGCAGCGTCTGTTCCTTGCCAAAGCCCACCACCGAGTACTGCACTTTTTTGATCGGCGGAGTGAAATAGGATACGAACTCTTCACGAACGGACTGCCGGTGGCTGGTGGCGCGATCCCATCCCGCTTGTAGTGAGAAGCGCCCACCCTGGAATCGATGTTCCAGTTTGCCGTTGACGCCGCGTCCGCTGTGATAATTGTCCCAGGTTGTGTCGCGGAAATAGGCGTCGGCCAGAGCCTGGTGATACTCGCTGTATTTCAGCGTCAGGTCGGCGACGGTGTCTGAGGACGGACGCACACTGAATTTTCCCAGGAGATTATCGATCTGGTTGCTGTAGGTTCCTTCGCGCAACTCCGGTTGGCCCTTGCCGTCAACGCCCATGGCTGCTCGCGTGATGTCGGATTGGCGACGAGATAATGCCAATACCATGCCGGCCTTTTCGCTGAATGCGACATCGCCTAGTGCCGAGTAAAAGCTCTTCTTCCACCTGGGTGAATAGTCGAAGTGGCCCTGTGACCACTTCTGTTCGTCACCATGCGCCGTGCGCTGTTGTGTCATGTTGGAGTTGTTCCAACGGTAGTCCAGTTTCAGATGGTTCTGCCCGGAGAAGCGGCGCAATTTTGCATCCACCACGCCGCCAGTGAAGTGACCGTATTCCACAGGCACAAAGCTGTCATGCACTTGCACCGCTTCCAGCAGACTGGTGTCGACGAAGTAGGACTGCGAATTGCTGGGTACGTTGTTTACGACCAGGTTCGGATTCTTGCTAGCCGGATCAACGCGGTTGGTGGCGTCCATGCCATCGATCTGGAACAGATTCTGGTAAGGGCTGGCGCCATGGAATGAAATGTCCTCGACGTCCAACGATCCCCGATTCTTCGAACCGGCCACGCCCGGGTCGGTGCGCACCGCCGGATGCGTGGCCACCAAGGTGCTCAGATCCCGGTTCGACGATGGCGTTTGCGCGATTTCCTCGCGGCTGTAGACGCGTTCGCCGATCTGCTCGCCATAGATCCGCACCGGCTCCAGCCGCGATACGGAGAACGGATTGGTCTTGTCCACGAACACGATATAGCGGCCCGGTCCGTCGGCGCGCAGCGCCAGGCCGGAACCTGCCAGCAACTGGTTCAGCGCCGCCAGCGCCGAGGTTTCGCCCCGCAGGGCGGACGAGACCTTGCCGGCCACGGCGGCCGGCGGAAACGAAATCTGCAGGCCCGACTGGCGGCCCAGCGCCAGCAAGGCGTCGCCCAGCGGTTGCGCTGGAATGTCGTAGGCGAAGGTGCGGTCGGGCGACTGGGCCAGGGCGGGCGCGGTCGTGGCCAGCATGGCGCAGAAGATCGCGATCGACGCGGAGGGGCGGAAACGGCCGTTGAAAGAGCGGGGCATGCAAGCGTCCTTGGCTGAATGAAAACCAGCCATAGGACGCCGCGGTCGGCGCAGTACCTCAGCGCCAAAACGGCGAATGTGCGCGGTGGCGTGTCGAAGTCAGACCAGATGAATGCTCGCGCCGAATGTAATGCCCATTTGTCAGGTCCGTTTTTCAGGCCCGTTTGTCGGTCCCGCTGGTCAGGCCCGTTTCAGAACCGATATCCCACCTGCAGCCACAGTTCGCGTCCCGACTGGAAGGTGCTGCGGTTGGTCTTCAGGTTCGGGTTGCTGGCGGTGACCGCCGGCATGCGATTCAGCAGGTTCAGCACTTCCACCGTGAATTCCAGGTTGCGCGCGAACGTCGGCTGCCAGGCCAGCTTGGTGTCCCAGGTCCAGTACGACGGCAATTCGCCCGATTCGTAGCGGTCGAGGGATTGCGGCCGCGGGCCGACGCCGACGTAGATGGTGGCGTCGCGCTTGCTGCGCCAGTTCAGCTTGTTGCTCCACGTCAGTCCCATGCGCGGGTAGGCGCCGATCAGTGTGAGCGAGGCGACCTGGGGCTGGTAGAAGGTGCTGGGCGGCAGGTCGATGGCGCGGATCTCCGAGCCGTTGTAGATCACCCGGTCGTCCGGGTCGCGCGCATCGGCGGTGTAGCCCGTGACCAGGTCGCCGTTGGTCTTGCGCTTCTGCCAGCTCCACGATGCCTGCATGTTCCAGCGCGTCGGCCCCAGGCGCCAGGGCTCCAGCGTGCGCAGCGTCAGGCTGACGCCGTCGGTGGTGGAAAAGCCGTCGTTGGCATAGGTGTAGCCGGCCGCGTCGGTGCCGCTCTTGGTCCATTGGTCGCGGCCGTTGCGATGCACGTAGCTCAGCAGGCCTTCGATGCCCGCCATGCGCTGGCGCAGCGACACCGCCCATTCGTCGTCATACGGCATGCGCAGGCCGCGGTAATCGACGAAGTACTCCTTGCCGCCATCGGCCACGGGCCTGCCCTTGCTGTCGAGCACCTGGCGGCGCAGGCGGCTGCGTTCGGCCTCCAGCGCCGTCTCCAGCACCTCGCTGCCGTAGTAGCGCGACCAGCCCGCGCTCAGCAGCGTGTCGCCGGAGCCCAGCACGTCCCACTCCAGGCGGGTACGCGGCGACACGTTGGTGTTGCCAAGGAAGGTCTCGCGGTCGTAGCGCAGCCCGGCGTCCAGCGCCAGCCGTTGCCACTCGATGCGGTCGGACAGGTACACGCTTGCCATGCTGTATTTCACGTTGACCGTGCCGGGCAGATAGTGGACCTTGCTGAAGTCCTGGTAGGCGCCCTTGTTGTCGTAGACGCGGCGGAACGAATACGAGTCCTGGAAGCGCTTGAAGCCCGCCTCGACCTGCTGCAGGTCAGCGCCCGCGTACAGGCTGTGGGTGAAGATGCCGGTGCGCACCGGATCCAGGTCGACGCGGCCCTTGAGGGTCCAGGTGTCCTGCCGCGTCTGCTCCTTGCCGAAGCCGCCCGCGGTGTATCGCGGCAGCCTGTAGGGTTGGTAAGTCACCAGCTCGTCGCCGACGGACTGCCGGTCGCTGGTGGCGTGGTCCCAGCCGGCCTGCAGCGCGAAGCGCCCGCCCTGGAACAGGTGCTCGAGGTTGCCGCTCAGGCCGTAGGCGCCGTGGTTGTTGTCCCAACGGGTGTCGCGGAACAGGTAGCTGGACAGGGTCTCGCTGCGGTCGCTGTATTTCAGCGTCAGGTCGGCGGTGGTGTCGGCGCTGGCGCGCACGCTGAACTTGCCCAGGAAGTTGTCGACGCGGTCGCGATAGGTGTCCTGGCCCTGCTGCGGCTGGCCGTCGTCGTCCACCCCCATGTTCCAGCGCGTGATGTCGGATTCGCGGCGCGACATGGCCAGCACCACGCCGGCTTTGTCGTTGAAGGCGAAGTCGCCCACGGCCGAATAGAAGCGTTTCTTCCATTCGGGGGAATAGCCCGGCTGCCCCTGCGCCCAGCTGTTCTCCTCGCCCTCGGACACGCGCTGTCGCGTCATCTTCGACGTGTTCCAGCGGTAGTCGAACTTCAGGTGGTTCTCGCCGGAAAAGCGGCGCAGCCGCGCATCCACCACGCCGCCGGTGAAGCGGCCGTACTCGACCGGCACGAAGCTGTCGTAGACGCGCACCGATTCCAGCAGGCTGGTGTCGATGAAGTACGACTGCGGATTGCTGGGCACGTTGCCGACCTGCAGGTTCAGGTTCTTGCTGGCCGGGTCGACGCGGTTGGTGGCGTCGATGCCGTCGATCTGGAACAGGTTCTGGTAGGGGCTGGCGCCGTGGAAGGAAATGTCCTCGACGTTGAGCGAGCCGCGATTCTGCGAACCGGCGGCGCCCGGGTTGGTGCGCACCGCCGGATGGTTCGCCACCAGTGTGCTCAGGTCGTGGTTGGAGGAGGGCGTGGTGGCGATCTCCTCCTTGTCGAAGACGCGTTCGCCGGTCTGCTCGCCATAGACGCGCACGGGCTCCAGCCGCGAGGTCGAGAATGGGTTGGCCTTGTCGACGAACACGATGTAGCGGCCAGGACCGTCGGCGCGCAGGGCCAGGCCGGAGCCGGCCAGCAGGCGATCCAGCGCCAGCAGCGCCGAATATTCGCCGTGCAGGGCGGGGGCCATTTTGCCGGCCACCGCGGCCGGCGGGAAGGAGATTTCCAGGCCGGACTGGCGTCCCAGCGCGAGCAGCGCATTGCCCAGGGGCTGGGCCGGCATGTCGTAGGTTTGCGTGCGCGCCGGCGGCTGGGCGCCAACGGGCGCGGCAATGGCCAGCATGAGGCAAAGAAGGGCGGCCGGGACGCCGGACCGGCGCCTGCCGTCAAGAGGAAAAGGCATGAAAACGTCCTACGCTGTGGTGATGTCAGCCGTAGGACGCGACGTAGGACGAAACCCCTCATTGCGGAATTGATGAATAATTTATATTGATTCTTATTTACCGATTGGGAAATGCCCGCCATGCCCGCGACGGGAATCGCCGCCGGCCGGGAAGGCCCGCGGCGGAGCCGTGGTCAGCGCAGGATCAGAAGGCCGGGCAGGTCGGTGATCTCGACCTTGGTCTGCGCCAGCAGCAGGTCGAGCGCGCGCCTGGGATCGGCGATGCCGGCCGTGCCGGACACGCGCGTGGCGCGCGCCCGCTCGCCCCATACCAGGATGCGCTTGCCGGTGTAGCGCGCCAGCTGCGCGGCAGCGTCGGGCAGCGCGGTGTCGTTGAAGGCCAGCAGCCCCTGGCTCCAGGCGGGCGCGGTTTCGGGCGTTGCCGGGTCGCGATCGATGCCGTTGGCCGAAACCCTCATGCGTTGCCCGGCGTCCAGTGTCTGCGGTTGCCGGTCCGCGCAGGCCAGGCATTGCACCGCCACCTGGTGCGTGTAGACGGTGATGCGGGTTGTGTCGCTGTCGCGAGCGACCGTGTAGCGGGTGCCCAGGGCCGTGGCGGTGGCGTCCGCCGTGACGACGGTGAAGGCGGGGCCGTCGGCGCTGCGCGGCGCGGCCTCGAACAGCGCCCGGCCGGCCAGCAGGCGCACCTCGCGCCTGGCGGGGCCGAAGTCCAGGGCGATCGCCGAATGCGCGTCCAGGATGGCGCGTGAACCGTCGGGCAGGGCGACGCGCAGCGGCTGCGTGTCGCTCGCGTAGTCGGCGCCGGGCTGGAAGTCGCGCAGCGTATAGGCGGTGATGCCGGCGGCGGCGACGAGCGCCAGCGCCAGCGCCGTGCGGCGCTTGCGGGGCGGGCGCGCGGCCAGCTTGCCACGATCGATCTCGCCCATGCGGCGCCACACCCGCGCCAGCCGCTCGTAGGCGGCGGCATGGCGCGGATCGGCGTGATACCAGGCGTCGAATTCGGCCTGCGCCTGCGGGTCCAGCGGCTGGCCGCTGCGGCGGATGACCCAGCGCGAGGCCTGCTCGTCGGCGCTCGCGGCGGGGCCAAGGGCGTCAGTCCTGCTCACGCCGACAGCGCCAGGTCGCAGGCCAGCAGGATGCGCATCATGTGTTTCTCGACCGCGCTGACCGAGATCGCGAGGCGCTCGGCGATGGCGCGGTAGGTCAGCCCTTCGTGGCGATGCAGGACGAACACGTCGAGGCTGCGGCGCGGCTGGCGCAGCAGCGCCGCTTCGAGCCGGCGCAGCAGCTGGTTGGCCGAGGCCACTTCCAGCGTGTCGGCCTCGAAGGCCGGCGGCTGCGCCGCGGCGTAGTCGGCGACCGTGCTCAGTTCGCGGCCGCGGCGCCGGTGCCAGTCGGTGGCGATATTGGCCGCCACGCGAAACACATAGGCGCGGTCGTTGTCCGGCAGGGTCTTGTCCTGGAACTCTGCCAGCTTGATCCAGGTGTCCTGGGCGCAGTCCTGGGCCACGTCGCGCGAGCCCGTGCGCATGGCCAGAAAGCCCAGCACTTCGCGGTAGTGCCGGAGAAATACGTCGGTAAGCGAAGACATGTCGCTGACGCCTCGCGCCAGATAGAGTCAGATTCGCGTCAAATTATAAATGATAATTATTATTGTTATTGAGTATTGCCTGCCGATGGCAAGGGCGGACGGCGCATGCCGTCCGCCCGCGGCTCAGGCTTCGCCCTGCTCGATCTCTTCAAGCGAGCCCTGCAGCTCCAGCCACTGTTCTTCCAGCGTTTCCATGCGCTTGCCGTGTTCGCCATGTTCGGCCATGACCTTCTGGCGCTCGGCGCGGCGCGCGTCGGAATACAGGTCCGGGTCGGCGATGACGCCGTCCAGCGCCTGCAGCTTGGCCCGCAGTTTCTCCATCTCGGCCTCGACCTTGGCCAGCTTGGCTTCCAGCGGCTTGCGCAGCGCCGACAGGCGCTGGCGCTGCTCGGCCTCGGCGCGGCGTTGCGCCTTGCGGTCGACCACGGCCTCGCCGTTCTCGGCGTTTTCGCGGGCGGCCTCGGCGCGTTCGCCGGCGTTGCGGGCCGCCAGCCAGTCGCGGTAGTCCTCCAGGTCGCCGTCGAATTCGCGCACGGCGCCGTCGGCCACGATCCAGAAGCTGTCCACGGTGGTGCGCAGCAGGTGGCGATCGTGCGACACCAGCAGCATGCTGCCGCCGAACTCGGCCAGCGCCGCGGCCAGGGCCTCGCGCGTTTCGACGTCCAGGTGGTTGCTGGGCTCGTCCAGCAGCAGCAGGTTGGGCTTCTGCCAGACGATCAGCGACAGGGCCAGGCGGGCTTTCTCGCCGCCCGACATGGGGCCGACCTTGCTGTTGACCGTGTCGCCCGAGAAGCCGAAGCCGCCCAGGTAATTGCGCAATTCCTGCTCGCGCGTTTCCGGCGACAGCCGCGCCAGGTGGGCCAGCGGCGTGCTGTCCACGTCCAGCATGTCGAGCTGGTGCTGGTGGAAGTAGCCGATCGCCAGCCCGCGCGAGGCGCGGCGTTCGCCGGCCTGCACCGGCAGTTCCTCGGCCAGGGTCTTGATCAGCGTGCTCTTGCCGGCGCCGTTGGCGCCCAGCACGCCGACGCGGCTGCCGGCGCGCACCATCAGCGTCACGTCGCGCAGGATCGGCACCTCGTTGCCGGCCGCGTCGGTGTAGCCGGCCGACAGGTGCTCCAGCGTCAGCAGCGGATCCGGCACCTGCTCGGGCGAGGGGATGCGGATGTCGATGCCGGCCTCGGCGTGCAGCGGCGCCAGCACCTGCATGCGCGCCAGGGCCTTGACCCGGCTCTGGGCCTGCTTGGCCTTGGAGGCCTTGGCCTTGAAGCGGTCGATGAAGCCTTGCAGGCGCGCCGCTTCGCGGGTCTGGCGTTCGTAGGCGATGTTGGTCTGGCGCAGGCGCTCGGCGCGTTGCGTCAGGAAATCGCCGTAGCCGCCGCGGTAACGCACCAGCTTGGCGTGGTCGAAATGCAGGATGGACTTGGCCACCGCGTCCAGGAACTCGGTGTCGTGGGATATCAGCATGACGGTGCCGGGATAGGCGGCCAGCCATTTCTCCAGCCACAGCATGGCGTCCAGGTCCAGGTGGTTGGTGGGTTCGTCCAGCAGCAGCAGTTCGGACGGCGCCATCAGCGCGCGCGCCAGCGCCAGGCGCATGCGCCAGCCGCCGGAGAAACTCGCCACCGGCTGGCTCCATTCGGCCGGCTTGAAGCCCAGGCCGGCCAGCAGTTGCTCGGCGCGCGAGGCCGCGCTCCAGGCGCCGGCCTCCACCAGCGCCGCCTCGACCTCGGCGATCTGCGTGCCCTGGTCGTCGGTCAGCTCGGCGCGGCGCGCCTGCAGGGCGCGCAGCGGCGTGTCGCCGTCGATGACGAATTCCCGCGCGGGGCGGTCGTCGGCATGCAGTTCCTGTTCGACGCTGGCGATGCGCCAGCCGGCCGGCAGCGCCAGGTTGCCGGCGTCCAGGTCCAGCGCGCCGGTCAGCAGCGCGAACAGCGACGACTTGCCGGCGCCGTTCTTGCCGACGATGCCGACGCGTTCGCCGGGGTGCACCACGAATTCGGCGTCGTCCAGCAGCACCTTGGTGCCGCGACGCAGGGTCAATCCAGAGGCGCGGATCACGTCGTCAACTGCTCGCGGGTCAGCAACAGCAACTGGTCGGAGGCTTGCTCCGTATCCAGCCACACCGGCGACAGTTCAGGGAAGGCGGCTTCGAAGAAATCGCGCTCGTGGCCGATCTCCAGCACCAGCACGCCGTTCTCCGACAGGTAGCGCGGGGCCGCCTGCAGGATGCGGCGCACCAGGTCCATGCCGTCGGCGCCGCCGGCCAGGGCCAGCTGCGGCTCATGGCGGTACTCCTGCGGCAGCACGTCCATCGAGCCGCTGTTGACGTAGGGCGGGTTGCAGACGATGACGTCGTACTGGCGTTCGGGCAGGCTGTCGAACAGATCGCTCTGGTGCAGCGCCAGCCGGTCGGCCAGGCCGTAGTCGTCGACGTTGCGGCGGGCGACCTCGAGCGCGTCGGGCGACACGTCGACGGCGTCCACCTGCGCGTACGGGAAGGCCAGCGCCGACAGGATCGCCAGGCAGCCCGAGCCGGTGCACATGTCCAGCACGCTGTCGACGGCCTGCGCGTCCTGCACCCAGGGCGACAGGCCTTCGTCCAGCAGTTCCGCGATGGGCGAGCGCGGCACGATGACGCGCGCGTCCACGTAGAAGCGATGCCCGCGCAGCCAGGCCTCGTTGGTGAGATAGGCGGCCGGCACGCGCTCGGTGACGCGGCGGTCGATCAGGTCCAGCACGCGGTTGCGTTCTTCGTCGAGCACGCGGGCATCCAGGAAGGGTTCCAGCGTGTCCAGCGGCAGGTGCAGCGCGTGCAGGACCAGGTAGACCGTCTCGTCCCAGGCGTTGTCGCTGCCGTGTCCCAGCGCCACCTGGGCGGCGTTCAGGCGCGATACGCCGTAGCGGATCAGGTCGCGCAGGGTCAGCAGTTCTTGGCGGGCGTTTTGAGGCATGAGAGGCTTTTTACTTGGCGGGCAGGAGGAGGTTTTCCAGCGTGCGCCGATAGATGTTCTTGAGCGGGTCCAGCGAGGCCAGCTCGATACGCTCGTTGACCTTGTGGATCGTGGCGTTGCACGGGCCGAACTCGATGACCTGCGGGCAGATCTTGGCGATGAAGCGGCCGTCGGACGTGCCGCCGGTGGTCGACAGCTCGGCCGTCACGCCGGTCTCGTCGCGGATGGCCTTGACCAGCGCATCGGTCAGCGAACCGCGCGGGGTCAGGAAGGGCTCGCCGCCCAGTTCCCAGTCCAGCGTGTATTCCAGGCCATGGCGGTCCAGCACTTCGTGCACCCGCGCCTTCAGGCCTTCCGGCGTGCTGGCGGTGGAGAAGCGGAAGTTGAACAGCGCCACCGCCTCGCCCGGCACCACGTTGGTGGCGCCCGTGCCCGAGTTCAGGTTCGAGACCTGGAACGTGGTCGGCGGGAAGTATTCGTTGCCCTGGTCCCATTCGATCGCGACGATCTCGGCCAGCGCCGGCGCCAGCTGGTGCACCGGGTTGCGCGCCAGGTGCGGGTAGGCCACGTGGCCCTGGATGCCCTTGACCGTGAGCTTGCCCGACAGCGAGCCGCGGCGGCCGTTCTTGCAGGTGTCGCCGAGCACGTCGCCCGAGGTGGGTTCGCCGACGATGCAATAGTCCATCTGCTCGCCGCGCGCCTTGAGCGCGTCACAGACGATGGCGGTGCCGTCGATCGACGGGCCTTCCTCGTCGGACGTGATCAACAGGGCGATCGAGCCGCCGTGCCGCGGGTTGGCCGCCACGAATTCCTCGGCCGCCACCACGAAGGCGGCGATCGAGCTTTTCATGTCGGCGGCGCCGCGGCCATAAAGGTAGCCATCGCGCTCGGTGGGCACGAACGGATCGCTTTCCCACTTCTCGCGCGGGCCCGGCGGCACCACGTCGGTGTGGCCGGCGAAGACCGCCAGCGGCGCCGTGTCGCCACGGCGCGCCCACAGGTTGGTGACGCCGCCCTGGGCGATGGTCTCGCAGGTGAAGCCGATGCGCGCCAGGCGCGCGGCCAGCGTCGCCTGGCAATCGGCGTCCGCCGGGGTGACCGACGGACGGGCGATCAGGTCCTTGACCAGATCCAGAACAACCGAGGGAGGTTGGCCCTCCTGCCGCTGCGCGGCTGCCTCCCCAAGGGAGGGTGCACGCCCTTCGGGCGGCCGTGCGGTCGTGCGCATTACGCCCTCAGCAGATCGTTGATGCTGGTCTTGGCGCGGGTCTGCGCGTCGACACGCTTGACGATGACGGCGCAGGCCAGGCTGTGCGAGCCGTCGGCCGAGGGCAGCGAGCCCGGCACCACCACCGAACCCGACGGCACGCGGCCGTAGGTGACCTTGCCCGTGGCGCGGTCATAGATCTTGGTGCTTTGCGACAGGTACACGCCCATGGCCAGCACCGAGTTCTCTTCGACGATCACGCCTTCCACGACTTCCGAGCGGGCGCCGATGAAGCAGTTGTCTTCGATGATGGTGGGGTTGGCCTGCAGCGGCTCGAGCACGCCGCCGATGCCGACGCCGCCGGACAGGTGGACGTTCTTGCCGATCTGGGCGCACGAACCGACGGTGGCCCAGGTGTCGACCATGGTGCCTTCATCGACGTAGGCGCCGATGTTGACGTAGGAGGGCATCAGCACCACGTTGCGGCCGATGAAGGCGCCGCGGCGGGCGACGGCGGGCGGCACCACGCGGTAGCCGCCTTGCTTGAAGGCGTTGTCGCCGTATTCCGAGAACTTGAGCGGCACCTTGTCGTAGAACTGCAGCGGGGCCTGGCCCATGATGGCGTTGTCGTACAGGCGGAACGACAGCAGCACGGCCTTCTTGATCCACTGGTGCACGACCCAGTCGTCGTTGATTTTCTCGGCCACGCGCAGGCGGCCCAGGTCCAGCCCGTCGATGGTGTGTTCGACGGCTTCGCGCACTTCGGCGCTGGCGTCGACGGGCGACAGGTTGGCCCGGTCGTCCCAGGCTTTTTCGATGGTGGTCTGCAGGTCGAGAGTCATAGCGGCTCAGCTTTTCAAAAAAGGTTGATCAAACAGAAGTATGTACGAAATGGGCGATGCGTTCGGCCGCCTGCACGCAGTCGGCCAACGGCGCCACCAGGGCCAGGCGGATGCGGCCCTGTCCCGGATTCACGCCATGCGCTTCGCGCGCCAGGAAGCTGCCCGGCAGCACGGTAACACCGGTACGGCCGTACAGGTCGCGCACGAAGGCGGTATCCGAGCCCGGCGTGGCCGCCCACAGGTAGAACGAGGCTTGCGGCCGCGAGACGTCCAGCACGTTCTGCAGGATCGGCAGCACGGCCTCGAACTTCTCGCGGTACAGGCGGCGGTTGTCCTTGACGTGGGTCTCGTCGGTCCAGGCGGCGATGCTGGCGGCCGACACCAGCGGGCTCATGGCGCTGCCATGATACGTGCGGTACAGCAGGAAGCGGCCGATCAGCGCGGCATCCCCGGCCACGAAGCCCGAGCGCAGCCCCGGCACGTTGGAACGCTTGGACAGGCTGGAGAACGCCACCAGGTTGCGGTAGTCGTCGCGGCCCAGGCGGCGCGCCGCCTGCAGGCCGCCCAGCGGCGGATTGCCTTCGTCCAGGTAGATCTCGGAATAGCACTCGTCGGAGGCGATCACGAAGCCGTAGCGGTCCGACAGGGCGAACAGGTCCTTCCATTCGTCCAGCGACATGACGTTACCGGCCGGGTTGCCCGGCGAGCAGACGAACACCAGGCGGGTCTTTTTCCAGATGTCTTGCGGCACCTGGTTCCAGTCGCAGGCGAAATTGCGCAGCGCGTCGGCGTTGACGTAGTAGGGCGTGGCGCCGGCCAGCAGGGTGGCGCCTTCGTAGATCTGGTAGAACGGGTTGGGGCAGATCACCACCGATCCGGCCGACGGATCGATCACCGTCTGGGTGAAGGCGAACAGGGCCTCGCGCGAGCCCAGCGCCGGCAGCACCTGGGTCTCGGCATCGGGCGCCGGGATGCTGTAGCGCCGCGCCAGCCAGTCGGCGATGGCCCGGCGCAGTGCGGGATCGCCCTTGGTTGACGGATACACCGACAAGCCGCCAAGATGATCGCGAATGGCCTGCCCCACGCGCTCGGGCGCGGCGTGCTTGGGCTCGCCGATCGACAGGTTGATGGGCGTCAGGCCGTCCGGCTGCGCGCTGGCCGAGGCCAGCAGGGCGCGCAATTTTTCGAACGGGTAGGGGTGCAGGGCATCGAGGCGCGGATTCATGACGCAAGATTTTAACAAGCAAGCTACAATAGCGGGCTTGGCTTAACGCGAAGGTGGCGAAATTGGTAGACGCACCAGGTTTAGGTCCTGACGCCGTAACAGGTGTAGGGGTTCGAGTCCCCTCCTTCGCACCAACCCCATTCAGGCACTGATCTGGCGATACGCCGGCAGCAGTGTCCCCCAAACCCCGAGACATCCTTGTGTCCCGGGGTTTTTCATTTGGCGGGCCATCTGCCGCTCTTGAATCCCCGTATTGAGGGCCGGAGCCCCGCGCCGGACCCAGCGCCGGACCCAGCGCCTGTACCGCCGATCCCCTGCTTGTTATAAAGAGCCCTGAAGCTTTTCTTGTCGAGCGAGGATAAATGTTGTCGATTCAAATGCTTAGCCGCGGCGGCCTGTTGTTGCTTGTCGCGCTCCTGTCCGGCTGTTCCTCCTCGTCCATCAATCCCTGGTCTTCGCCCGCTGCCCCCGGTTCCGGCTCCGACTCGTCACGGGTCAGCCTGGAATGCCGGGTCAGCCGCAGCAGCTGCATCTATGAAGGCAAATACGAGGCGGGCGAGCGTGACTATGCCGAAGACGAGGCCAAGCGCTTGAATCGGGCCGAAATGGAACGGTTGCGCCGCGCTTTCGGCGGTTGAGCCGGGGGGGTGAAAATGCCCGCCGGCTGGCGGGCGTTGATGCCGCCATCGGCGGCGCGCCGCATGCGGCGCCTTCGGAAAGGTCGAAGGCGGGGCCGGCGCTCAAGCGGCCGCGGGGGCGGTGGCTTGCGGCTTGCCGTAGAACACCCGAGCGCAGACCACGCCGCTTATCAGTCCGGGCACGCCGCCCAGGAACAGCGGAAAGCCCAGTTCGGACAGCGTGTTCTCGCGCACGGCGAAGCCCGCGAGGAAAACGAAGGCATAGAGACCGCCCAGCAGCCCCGGCCAGCAATACGAGCGCCATGTCACGACGGCGGGCCGGCAGGCGCCCGTCACCAGGCCGCACAGCAGCGCGGGCACGCCGCCGTACAGGTACGACCAGGGCACCAGGAAGACCGACGTGAACAGCGATTCCAGGCTCATCGCGGCGGTGGCCAGAAACAGCGCGAACACCAGGGTGCCTACGGGGGGACCCAGCGCGGCGAACAGGGCGGCGCCAGCGGCGCCTGCGCGGGCAATGTCGCCGCGCGTCTTGCCAGCGGGCCGGCGCACGATGCGCCACGTCAGCACGCCCAGCGACGCGGCGGCCAGCACACATACGGATAACAACAGCACGGCGTGCCTTTCAAGTGTCGGTGGGTCGGTTGGGGAACAGGTTCAATGACAGGATGGCATCGGGATAGGTCGCCAGCAGCATCCCCGACAGGTGGCCGTGCAAGGCGCCGAACAGCGGCCAGCTCAGCGCCTCGCTGCCGGGCAGCAGGTCCAGCAGCATCAGCTGGCCGGTGCGCACGGTGCCGACGAAATAGGCGCGTTCGTCATGCTGGCCGGTGGGCGTGGCGCGATAGATCTTGGTGGCTCGGCCGCTGTCGTCCTTGCGCCAACTGTTGCCGCTGGTCGTGGCGCGGGCGCCGATGGGGGCGATGTCCGCCTGGATGGTTTCCCAAAGGGCGCGGGCGTTGGCGGCGTATACGACGATGGTCATGGTGGGCGCTGTCCTATGCGAAAAATTGGGAACGCGAGGCCGGGCACGGCAAAGTTACCAACGTGGCCGTGGCACGGCAAGCGCCGGCGCGTTGCGCCGCGGGCTCAGTCGCCCGCCAATTCCCGCAGTTCGTCGGCGCGGTTGATGTTCAGCAGCATCGGGCAATACTCATACATGGGTGAACCGACATGCGCCCCGGCCAGCGCGCAATGGCCGTTGCGGTACGCCAGCCAGGCCTTCTGGGTCTGTTCCAGCTTGGCGGCGTCGTCCGGGTAGTCGATGGCCAGGCGTGCCTGGACCCGGGCGTAGAGCGTGTTGATTTCACGTTTGGCCGCCGCCGAGACGCCTTCTGCGCAGGCGCCGACGGTGCCGTTGTTGGTGACGCCGGCATCGCGCAGGCAGCGGTCGTACTGGCCCATGTAGTCCGGTGTGGAGGCGCCCAGGACCAGGGCGGGAGACAGCATCAGGGAAAGCGCGAGGGCGTGTCGGATCATGGTGGCGCGAAGGTGGAAGTGAACGGATCGGGTGCGCTGGAAGTGGCGCGCAGCGCAAGCATACCGCCAGTCCCGGCTTGGTGTTTTCCCGGTTGACACTATGCTGGATAGTCCATAAAGTCACTCGCACAGATCTAGATAAAAGACCATCTGTAAGATGGTCTTTTATCGCGCGCACGCTGCGTCGACCTCTTACAGAAATAATTCCAAGAGGAGACCGCCGTGCAATCATTACCCGTCAAGCTGCGTGGCATCGACGATGTCATCGCGTATATCGATTCATGTCCGGGCATCGTCGGCCGGGCCGGCCTGATATGGTGGCTCGCCCTGGGCGGATTGTTCCTGGATGCGTTCGCCAATTCCGCGCTCAGCGCGGGCCTGGGGCCCATGACGCGCGACCTTGGCCTGAGCGCGGGCCAGGTCGCGTTGATGACGTCCTTCGCGTCCTGGGTGGCCATCGCCTTCAATCCCATCGGCGGCTGGATGGCGGATCGCTGGGGCCGCATGCGGCCTCTCATCACGGCCAAGCTGCTGGCGCTGATCGGCGCGCTGCTGGTGGTGTTCGCGCCGTCGTTCGACGTCATCCTGGCGGGCCGTTTCTTCGTGGGCGCGGCCTACGGCATCGACTTCGCCATCGCGATGGCGGTGCTGGCGGAATTCACGCCCGTCAGGCTCAAGAGCCGCCTGAACACCTGGCAGGGCATGTGGTACACGGCGGTCTGCTCCAATCTGCTGCTGGCGCTGCTGTTCCATTCATGGGAAGTGGGCGACGCGATCTGGCGCTATTCGGTCGCGGCCACCGCGGTGTTCGCGCTGGCCATCCTGGTGCTGCAACTGCGCTACATGGTCGAAAGCCCGATCTGGCTGGCGCGCAAGGAGCGCGTCGACGAGGCGGCCGTGGCGATGACCCGCATCTACGGCCAGCCGTTCACGGCGGCGCCGCCGCACGAGCGCGTGCCGGTGGTCAACCAGGCGCGGCGCGGCCTGGCCAATGTGCTGCTGATCTTCCGCGGCGTGTACCTGCCGCGCACGATACTGGCGGCCACGGTGCAGATCGGCCAGTCCATCCAGTATTTCGCGGTGGGCTGGTACCTGCCGCTCATCAGCGCGGCACTGTTCGGCAAGGACTTCGTCTACGCCACGGTGGGCGCGCTGGTGTTCAACATCTTCGGCATCTTCGGCGGCTTCATGTCGCCCTACATCGGTCGCAAGCTGGGCCTGCGGCGCGCCTCGGCGTTCGGCTTTGCGGCCGTCTTCCTGATGCTGCTGATCCTGGGCACCTTCCACGGCAAGATGCCGTTGTGGCTGGCGGTGGCGGTGCCGTCGCTGTTCATCCTGTTCCATTCAGGCGGTCCGGGCGCCAACGGCAAGAGCCTGTCGTCGCTGTCGTTCCGCGGTGAATTGCGGGCGGGCGCCAACGGGGTCATCGGCGCGCTCGGCTCGATCGGCGCGGCGGTTGGCCTGCTGGTGTTCCCGCTGTTCCGCGAAAGCTATGGCCTGGAGAAGACCTTCCTGATCCTGTCTGCCGTCCCGCTGGCGGCCAGCATCATCTGCTTTGCCATCAAATGGGATCCCACCCGCAGCGGCATCAATCCGGACAACGAAGCCGGCGCGCCGCAGTTCAAGGGGGACGAGAACCTGCCCGCGCTCGATCCGGCGCTGGGGAAAACCGCAAGATGACGCACGGAGACAACATGTCGAACAACGTGATCCTGGCCATCGACGCCGGCACCTCGGGGACACGCGCCGCCCTGGTGTCGGGCGACGGCCACGTGTCGGGCCAGGAATACCTGGCCCTGCAGGTCGATACGCCGCGCCCCGGCGTGGTCGAGCAGGATGCCGATGCGATTCTCGAAAGAACGCTGCAGGTGTGCCGCAAGGTGATCGCGCAGGCGCGTCGCGACGGCCAGGCCATCGTGGCGTTGGCATTGGCCACGCAGCGCGCCACCGCGGTGCTGTGGGATACCGCCACGGGCCGCGCGCTGGTGCCGGCCATGGTGTGGCAGGACACGCGCTATGTCGATGAACTCGATCGCCTGGCGCCCGCCTGGAACCCGCGCCTGCTGGAGCAGGTGGGCCGCCCGGCCGGTGTGCGTTCGCCGTATCTGTGGGCGGCGCGCCACCTGCGCGATTCACCGGCCGTGGCACAGGCCTGGCGCGAGCGCCGGCTGGCGTTCGGTACCGTCGACACCTGGCTGCTGTGGCATATGTCGGACCGCCGCGAATGCGTGACGACGCCCACCAATGCCACCTCGGCCGGCGCCTATGTTTTGTCCGGGCACCGCTACTACCTGGACTGGATCGACGCGCTGGAGTTTCCGCGCGAGCTGCTGCCGGCCTTGCGCCAGGAAGCCGACGATTTCGGCCAGACGCGCGCGGACCTCCTGGGCCTTGCCGTGCCGATACGGGCGTCGGCCGGCGACCAGCACGCGGGCGCGGTGGGCCTGGGCTGCCTGGATCGCGGGCAGGCGATGTGCGTGCATGGCACGGGCAGTTTCGTCGACCTGATCATCGGCCCCGAGGCGCCCGTCAACAGCGGCCGCTACGAAGGCTCGCTGACGATGACGGCGCGGCGCCAGGACCAGGTGTCGCATTTCGCGGTCGAGACCTTCGTCGCCACCACCGGTTCGGCCTTGAACTGGGTCTGCGACAAGCTGAAGTGGTTCAGGAACGCGCAGGAGATCAGTGAACTGGCCGCCACCGCGCAATCGGCGGGCGGCGTGACATTCATCCCGGCCTTGACCGGGTTGCGCGTGCCGCGCATGGCGGCCGGCGCGCGCGCCTCGCTCACCGGCATCTCCATGGCTACCACGCAGGCCGAAGTGGCCTACGCGATCCTGGAAGGCATCGCCCATTCGGTGGCCAGTTGCATCGAGGCGGACGAGGAAGTATCGGGCGTGCAGGTGTCGGAACTGGTGGTGGGCGGAGGCCTGTCCAGCAGCGATCCGTTGCTGCGCATCCAGGCGGACCTGCTGGGGATACCGATCCGCCGCATGCAGGAGGCCGATCGCGCCAGCCTGCGCGGCGCGGCGTTCCTGGCGGGGGCGTCGGGCCTGCTGTGGCCATCGTTGCAGGCCGCGCGCCAGACCGCCGCCACCGATGCGGTATTCCAACCCACCCTGGCGGCCGAGGCCCGCGCCCGCCGCCGCGCGCTGTGGCATTCGCGCGTCGAATCCGAACTGGCCCACGCGGGCCTGTATTCCCAGGACAAGCAGGAGGCATTGCGGACATGATCGGGTTGCCATCGAGAAAGCCCAGGAAGGATCGGGCCGGCATGACCCGCGGCGAACCGTTGCGGCTGGCGCGGCAGGAACAGGCGGACCGGCTGGGCGGCGAACACTTCGACATGCTCATCGTCGGCGGTGGCATCACGGGCGCCTACGCGGCGCTGGACGCCAGCCTGCGCGGCTACCGCGTCGCGCTGGTCGAAAAGGACGACTTCGCCTCGGGCACCTCGTCCAAGTCGTCCAAGATGGTGCATGGCGGACTGCGCTACATCGAGCAGGGCAACCTGGGCCTGGTGCGCCATTCCCTGCACGAACGCCAGCGACTGCGGCGCAACGCCCGCCACCTGGTGCAGCGCCTGCCGTTCCTGTTTCCGCTGCTGGAACGCGACGGCGTCTTCGACAAGCGGCTGGCCAAGGCGTTCGAGAGCCTGCTCTGGACCTACGACCTGGCCGGCGGCTGGCGCGAGGGCATCCTGCACCAGAAGCTGACCCCCGAGGAAGTGCTGTCGCATTGCCCCACCTTCAAGCAGGACGGCCTGCTTGGCGGCTTCCTGTATTTCGACGCGCGGGTCGATGACGCGCGCCTGACGCTGGCGGTGGCGCGCACCGCGGCGTTCCACGGCGCGGCGGTGCTGAACCACGCCCGGGCCATTGAAGTCACGCGCGACACGCATGGCAAGGTCGACGGCGCCATCGTGCACGCCGGGCAGGCCGAGATCCGCGTGCGCGCCAGCGTGGTGATCATGGCCACCGGCGTCTGGCTGCGCGACTGGAACGGCAGCCGCAAGGGCGATCCCCAGGCCTTGCACATCCGCCCCGCCAAGGGCGTGCACGTGGCCGTGCCCTGGCTGAAGGTGCGCAACGACTGCACGGTGACGATCCCGGTGCCGGGCCGCAGCCGCCGCGCCACCATCACGCGCTGGGGCAATGTCTCGTACCTGGGCACCACCGACGAAGACTACGCGGGCGACCTCGACGATGTCCATTGCACCCGCCGCGAACTCGATTTCCTGCTGGAAGGGGCGCGTTCGGCGCTCAAGACCGACCTGCGCGCCGAGGATGTGGTGGGCAGCATCGCCGGCTGCCGGCCGCTGGTCGCGCCGCCGGGCGGCAAGACGCTGGAGATCAAGCGCAACCACGAAATCCGGATCGCGGCCGATGGCCTGGTCACCATCGTCGGCGGCAAGCTGACGACCTCGCGCCACATGGCCGAGCAGACCATCGACGCCGCGCAGAAGGTGCTGGGGCGCAAGGCGCGCTGTGTCACGGCCAGCGCCTTCCTGCTGGGCGCGGCCGGCTACGACCCGCAGGCCATCGTGGCCTCGGGCGGCCTGTCCGCGCACCTGGGCGAACGCTATGGCACCGAGGCGCGCTTCGTCAGCGACCTGATGCAGCAGACGCCGGCGCTGGCGGCGCCGCTGGTGCCGGGGTTGCCGTACACCGAGGCCGAGGCGCTGTACGCCGTGCGCCACGAGCTGGCGGCCACGGTCGAAGACGTGCTCTCGCGCCGCATGCGGGCAAGGCTGATGGCGCGCGACGCCTCCGCCGAGGCCGCCGAACGCGTGGGCAAGATACTGCAGGCCGAACTGGGCCTGTCCGACGCCGCGGTGGCGCAACAGGTGCGCAGCTACCGCGCCGCCATCGAGCATGAAAAGTCCGTACTAATGGGAGACGACTCGTGATCAGTAAAGAAGCTATCAAGCGCGGCTACAACCGCGGCAACTACGTAGTGGGCGCGCACACGCCGCCGGCCTACGCGGCGGGCCTGACGCAGGCTGGCACCGAGCCGGGCCTGCAACGCGATCCCGTGTCCGTATCGGCCGCGCAGGTCGAGGCGCTGCGAGCGGCCGCCGACGAGGTGTTGACCACCACCGCCGACGCCGTGGCCTGGACGCGCGATTGGTGGGCCGGCTCGATGATGACCGAGACCGCCGGCCGCCCGGCCACGCCGCACGCGGTGATCGTCAAGGTGTCGACGGTGGAGCAGGTGCAGGCCGTGATGCGCATCGCGCACGCGGCCGCCATTCCCGTCACCGTGTCGGCGGGGCGCAGCAACGTCACCGGGGCGGCGCTGCCGCTGCGCGGCGGCATCGTGCTGGACGTCTGCCAGTTGAACCGCTTCATCGGGATTGACCGCGAAAGCCAGATCGTCGAGGTCGAGGCGGGCATGTTCGGCGACGTGTTCGAGCAGGCCATCCAGCGCGAGCATGGCTTGACCATGGGCCATTGGCCGTCCTCGTTCGGCATCAGCACCGTCGGCGGCTGGGTCGCATGCCGCGGCGCGGGACAACTGTCCACGCGCTACGGCAAGATCGAGGACATGGTGTTCGGCATGGACGTGGTGCTGGCCGATGGCAGCCTGATCACGGTGGGCGGTTATTCGCGCGCGGCGCTGGGCCCCGACCTGCTGCAGCTGTTCATCGGCTCCGAGGGCACGCTGGGGGTGGTGGTGCGGGTCCGCCTGAAGCTGCATCGCCTGCCCGATTACGGCCGCGCCATCGCCTACGGCTTCGAGACCTTCGCGGCCGGCCTGGATGCCTGCCGCCAGATCATGCAGCGCGGCGCCAACCCCGCCGCCTTGCGACTGTACGACGCGCTGGAAAGCGGCGTGCAGTTCAACCGGCCCGACCTGAACGTGCTGCTGGTGGCCGACGAGGGGCCGCGCCCGATCGTCGACGCGGTCATGGGCATCAGCGAAGAGGTCTGCCGCGAATCCGGCGTGGCGCTGGATGGCAATGAGGTGTTCGAGCGCTGGCTGGATACGCGCTACCTGACCGGCAAGAGCGCCGAAGGCTTCAAACGCAGCCCCGGCTTCGTGGCGGACACGCTGGAGATGGCGGGGCGCTGGAGCGACCTGTCCGCCATCTACGACGAGGTCGTTGCCGCGGTCAATGCCGTGCCCGGCACGCTGGCCGGTTCGGCGCACCAGTCGCATGCCTACGTCGATGGCGCCTGCCTGTATTTTTCGCTGCGCGGCGAGGTCGCGGTCGACGAGCGGGCACAGTGGTATCGGCGCGCCTGGGACGCGGCCAACGCGGTGTTGATCAAATACAATGCCGCGCTCAGCCACCACCATGGCGTGGGCCTGCTGCGCTCGCCCTACATGCGCGAATCGCTCGGGCCGGCCTTCGCCGTGCTGCATGCCGTCAAGCAGGCGCTGGATCCGCACAATATCCTCAACCCCGGCAAGCTCGGCCTGACGGACGAAGGCCCCTACGATCAAGGCAGGCGATAACATGGACAGGTCACTCGGCGCATGCCTGGCGCGGCATCCGGTCATTGCCACGCTCTACGGACCGGAGCAGGTCAACGCCTTCGTCGGCAGCGTGGCCGAGATCGGCATCGTCGCCAATGTCGAGCTGCGCCGGCTTGCGCCGGTGATCTCCGCCCTGAACCGGGCGGGCAAGTACGTCATTGTCAATATCGACAGCTGCGAAGGCCTGTCGCAGGACAAGGGCGGCGTCGAATACCTGGCGGACATCGGCGTGGCGAGCCTGGTGTCGACCCGTGTGGCCACCATCCAGCGCGCCAACCGCGCCGGCATGGTGACGATGCAGAAGGTGTTCGTGACCGACCGCTCCACCTGGCCGCGCAGCGTCAAGGCGCTGGAGCAGAGCGATCCCAACCTGGTGCAGATCATGCCGGCGCCGATGCTGGCCCACATGGCGCCGCAGGACCTGAAGGCACTGCCGCCGATCGTGGCGTCGGGCTTCGTCTGCAACCAGGCCGACGTGGCGGCCGCATTGCGCCAGGGCGCGGTGGCGGTGTCGACCAGCGACGTCGCGTTGTGGAGCGTGGACCCCAGAACGCCGCGATGAGCGGGGCTCGCGCGACGCCGGCCGGCCCGATACCGGCCGACATCGTCAAGCAACGTCAAGAATCGCGCGGAATTTGCATTGCTTTGAAATCGTAACGCCCGCGCCGCGCTACCTTCGCGTTTTCAATCGCGGAGGGCGAAACATGTACCCACTATCCAAGCGCTGCGGCGCGGAATTCTTCGGCACCTTCTGGCTGGTGCTGGGCGGCTGCGGCGCGGCGGTGCTGGCGGCGGGGTTTCCGCAACTGGGCATCGGCTTTGCCGGCGTCGCGCTGGCGTTCGGCCTGACGGTGCTGACCATGGCGTTCGCCGTCGGCCACATTTCGGGCGGGCACTTCAATCCCGCGGTCACGGTCGGCCTGGTTGCCGGCGGGCGTTTCCCCGCCCGCGAAATCCTGCCCTACGTGGTGGCGCAGGTGCTGGGCGCCATTGCGGCGGCCGCGGTGCTGGCGGTGATCGCCAATGGCCAACAGGGCTTCGACCTGCAGGCCAGCCGTTTCGCCGCCAACGGCTTTGACGCCTATTCGCCGGGCAAGTACTCGATGGCTGCCGCGCTGGTCACCGAAGTCGTGATGACGGCCGGTTTCCTGTTCGTGATCCTGGGCGCGACCTCCAAGCGCGCGCCGGCCGGCTTCGCCGCGATTCCGATCGGCCTGGCGTTGACGCTGATCCACCTGGTCAGCATTCCGGTCACCAACACCTCGGTCAACCCGGCGCGTTCGACCGGCCCGGCGCTGTTCGTGGGCGGCTGGGCGCTGGAGCAGCTGTGGCTGTTCTGGGTGGCGCCGATCGTGGGCGCGATCATCGGCGCGATCGCCTATCGCCTGGTGAGCCAATCGGAAGCGCAGCCCTGAGGTGATGATGCGCCCGCCGGACGGGTCGACCGTCCGGTTGCGCTCAATCCGCTTCGGGCAATTGCGCCAATTGCGCGTCGCTGGGAAATCCCCGGGTGCGGTAGCGCGCCGGATAGAGATCTTCGGGTTCGAGCAACGGCGCCAGCACCGGCGCCGCCTGCTCCCAGCTGACAACCCGCACTTCGCCGATATCGTCGTTGGCCTCCGGGCGCACCAGCGCCAGCCGGTCGACCTTGGGCAGGGAGGTGTCCACGCCGCGCGTCCAGGTCGCCAGCGAGAACGACGTGGCGGAATCGTCGTTCTGCATGAACAGATTGTAGGTGGCGACGAACACATCGATGCCCCGTTCCTCGTGCAGGCGGTCCAGCGCTTCCTTCTGCGCGTCGTAATCGCCCTGCGCCAGCACTCGCGCCAGGTGCGCCTGCAGGTGGATGATGCGCTCCTGGCGCGGCAGGTAGCGTTCGACGCCGGTTTCGCCATAGTGGTACATGTATGGCGACACCGGGCGGCCGTGGGCCACCACCTGCTGGCTCAGTTCCATCATCTTCAACAGGCCGGCGTCGTCGTTGTCGCCGCTGACCAGCAATAGATCCCGCGTGGGCATCATGAACACCGGACGCCCGCGGACCGCGACGCGTTCCAGCATGTCCGGCAGCAGCGCGCGGCTGATGTCGTAGCCGTCTTCCCAGGCCCCGCCATGCACGCCCGGCGCCACTTCCACGAAGTGGTCGGCCGAGTCACGCAGGTTGTCGATGGCGATGGCCAGCGACTGCTCGAACGACAGGCCCCAGTCGGCATCGGGGCCGTTGGTGAGCGTGGCGATGGATTCCGGATGGTCTAGCGCCAGCAGCACCACGCAGTCGTCGCCGAACGGCCGCAGGGCGGGGCGGAAGTCGGTGTCGTTGCCGTCCGTGCGCAGGTGGTGCATGCGGATCGCCTCGATCATGGCCCGGGCCCGGATCACCGGCCGCAGCAGCGGGCGGGCCTCGGCCAGCGAGGCCGGCCTGGCCTGGTCGCTGGTCAGCAGGGTCGAGACATAGCCCTGCAACGCGCCGTGGCGCTGGCCGCTTCGGGCTTCGCAATAGGCGTTATAGGCGTTGTGCAGGTTGAAGTACGAGCCTTCGCCGTGAAGCAGCCGGAATTCATCCGCTTTGTAGTCCAGCGTGCCGGTGTAGCCCCGCTGCCGGACGGCGTCGATGAAAAGCCGGGCGAACTGGTCTTGCGTGGGCTTGCGCCGGAACAGCGAGTCGAGTAATCCCATGCTTTTCCCGGGCCTTGCGGCCGCTATGCGGGCCCGCCGTGCAGTCGCGGCGCGCCCAGCCTGAACCAGGCCTTGGCGATCTGGCCGTCGCGCACTTCGTAGATCGCGACGACGTCGACTTCACCGCGGCCGTCGGCGAAGTTGCGGGTGACGACTTCCTGGTCCACCACCATGTCGCCGTTGACCATGCGATGGACCAGCCTGCCGTGCAGATCGGGTTCCTTGAAACGTTCGAGGTGACGTTCGCGGACCTGGGCGCTGCCACGCGCCAGCAGGGTGTCGGGGAACGCGTAATACTCGCAGTCCTGCGCCCATGCCGGCATGAAGGCATCGATGTCCCGGGCATTGTAGGCGTCCAGCTGGCGCTGCACGACATCGGCCGGCGAGGGCGAGGGCGCGGGCCGCGCGGCGCGTTCGGCGGCCTGCTGGCGGATGCGCGCTTCGGTATCGGCATCCAGCAGCCGGCGGATCTCGCGGAACAGCGGCAGGGCATCGGTGTGCTTGCGGCCGTAGTCCAGGTTGAACGCGTAGTCGAAGTCCGGCGCGTTGGCGCCCTGGTTATGTTGCAGCAGCGTCTCCAGCTTGTCCATGGCCTTGACGGCGCGGGCTTCGGGCGAGGCGGCATTCTCGTAGTCGTCCCACAATGCCAGCAACCGCTCGCGCGCCGGGGCATCGAGCGGGCTGGCCAGTTGCAGCAGGTCCAGCCGTTCCTGGGCGCCCTTGCCGGCGCCGGGGGACTGTTGCGTCGCCGGAATGTCGCCGTGGATGGCTTCGCCCAGGTCATGGATCACGCACAGGCGCAGGATGCGGGTGAAATCCAGGTCCGCCAGGTCTTCCTCCAGCATCATGGCCATGAGGCAGAGGCGCCAGGTGTGTTCGGCGGTGCTTTCCTGGCGTCCGCCCGAACTGCGGGCGCTGCGCAGCACGTCCTTGAGCTTCTCGGCTTGCCGCAGGAATTCGAGTCGGCGGGACAGGGTGTCGGTGTCCATGAATCAGGTCGTCGTAAGTCCGTTGTCAATACGCTCGCGGGTATCGTCCCCCGTCAGCGAGTGTATCTTGCGTTCGTCCCGACCGCGCGGATCGGACGGCGCAGCGCCGCGGCGGCGCCACATGGCGTCCTGTCGCCGGACCGAGGCAAAAAAGCGGCGGCGGCGGCCGGAACCGGGGTGGGCAGGTTGTACATTACGCACTATTACCTGCTTCATCCCTACAGGACAGCCCCATCATGACCGCCCCGGAAGTCATCATTTCGCCCTCGATCACGTGCGCCAACGACCAGCCTTTCGTGCTGTTCGGCGGGATCAACGTGCTGGAATCCAAGGACCTGGCGCTGCGCGCCTGCGAGGAATACCAGCGCGTGACCACCAGGCTGGGCATTCCCTACGTGTTCAAGGCGTCGTTCGACAAGGCCAATCGTTCCTCGATCCATTCCTACCGGGGGCCGGGGCTGGAAGAGGGCATGAAGATCTTCGAGGCGGTCAAGCAGAACTTCGGCGTGCCGGTGATCACCGACGTGCACGAGCCCTGGCAGGCGGCGCCGGTGGCGGAGGTCGCGGACATCCTGCAGTTGCCGGCGTTCCTGGCCCGCCAGACCGACCTGGTGGTGGCGCTGGCCAAGACCGGCCGCGTCGTCAACATCAAGAAGCCGCAGTTCCTCAGTCCTACCCAGATGCTCAATATCGTCGAGAAATTCACCGAGGCCGGCAACCAGCAGATCATCCTGTGCGATCGCGGCACCAGCTTCGGCTACGACAACCTGGTGGTGGACATGCTGGGCTTCGGGGTCATGAAAAAGGTGACAGGCAACCGGCCCGTGATATTCGACGTCACCCATGCCC
>NZ_QHHO01000040.1:98361-107002 GCF_003184165.1 Achromobacter sp. RW408 | reverse complement strand
TGGCCGCCCCCCTGACCCTGACAGACATCGCCCGCGGCGCCGGCGCCAGCCCCAGCGCCCTCACCCGCCTGTTCCAGCAACACCGCGAGACCACCCCCATGCAGGCGCTACGCGTCCTGCGCCTGGACGCCGCCCGCGAAAAGCTGCGACAAGGCGCCTGCGAAAGCGTGACCGAGGTGGCGGTATCCGTAGGCATCAGCCACCTGGGCAGATTCTCCGAGTATTACCGCGACCGCTTCGGCGAACTCCCCCGCGAAACCTTCCAGGCCCGCAGATAGGCCTGACAATTCTGGCGCCATGCGCCAACCCCGCAGCCACAAGCGGAGAATCACAAACGTAGTTAAACCAACACATATGTGATAAAGCGCCCCGCCGGCGAGCGCGCAGCGTCATCCGCCCCCGCAAGACACCAAGTAAGCTTCAAAAGGCCGCCCGCGCGGCCGCCTTGAAGCGGGCCCCGCAAATCGCTCTGAACCCGCGTTGCCGCCTGTCAGAACGCCAAGAAACGCCCCCTTCCCCAGCACCCGCCATTAATTCTTATCGTGAGCGGGTGACGGGGCAGGCGGGGGATGGCGGGGCGTGTAGATGCGCCCGACGGAATCTGAAGGGAAGGCCGAAGGCCTGGACGAAGATGAGGACGGGGCAGTCCGGAGCGAAGGCTCCGGACCGCAATCGTAGCCCCGCCATCCCCCGCCTGCCCCGGCTCCCGCGGCTAAAGAACCCACCTCGACGCGCATCAACACGTCAAGGCCGGCCCACCATCAAGCCGGCACCACCGCAGTAACTTCAATCTCCACCTTGGCCCGATCCTCCACCAGATCCGCCACCTCCACCGCCGTCATCGCCGGAAAATGCCTCCCGATCAATTCACGATAGTGCTTCCCGATCTCCGGATAAGCCGCCACATACGCATCCTTGTCCGTCACATACCACGTCATGCGCACGATATGCTCCGGCCTGGCCCCGCCCTCGGCGAGAATCGCCACGATGTTCGCCAACGTCTGCCGCACCTGATCGGCCAGATCATCCGACTCGAACTGCTGCTGCCCGTTCCAGCCCACCTGCCCGCCCACGAACACCAGCTTGCTCCCCACCGTCATCTCGGTCAGGATCCCATTCGAATAGCCCCGCGGCGCCATCCAATCCGGCGGTTGCAGAATCTTCATAACGTCTCATCCTATTTTCAAAAAACAAACACCAGGGCGGCCCCCGCCGAACTCACTCGGCGGCAACCAGATAATCCTGCATGCGCTGGCGCAGATCCGCCGGCAACGGCATCGACTTCATCGTGCGCAGATCCACCGTCACGATCGTCAACGTCGCCGACAGCCGCAACTGCCCGTCCGGCCCCTCGAAGCGCACCAGCGCCTTGAACGACGCGCCGCCGATGCGCTGCACCTGCAGCGTCTGCCGCAGCTTCTCGTGCCAGCGGCTCGGCGCGCTGAAATCGCACGTCACCGACGCCATCGGCGTGCCGATATGGCGCTCCACGTGCAGCGCGTGGAATGGCAAGCCCATGCCCTTGTCGAACCACTCCTCGACAAAATCATTGATCATCTCGAAATAGCGCGGGTAGAAAACGATGCCCGCCGGATCGCAATGACGGAAGCGGACTTCAACCTGGCTGACGAACGGAGCTGCCATGGAATTTCCTTGATGCGGAATCAGGCCATCTTGCGCAGCGCGAAACGCTGCAGCTTGCCCGTCTCGGTGCGCGGCAGCGCGGAGACGAACTCGATGGCACGGGGATACTTGTAGGGCGCGATGTTGGCCTTGACGAACTGCTGCAGCGCCGCCACCAGCGCCTCGCTCGGCTCGAAGCCGGGCTTGAGCACCACGAACGCCTTGACCAGCTGGCCGCGCTCGTCATCGGGCGCGCCGACCACGCCGCATTCGGCCACCGCCTCGTGGCGCAGCAGCGCGTCCTCGACCTCCGGCCCGGCGATGTTGTAGCCGGCCGAGACAATCATGTCGTCGTTGCGCGCCTGGTAGAACAGATAGCCGTCATCGTCCTGCACGAACGTATCGCCCGGCAGGTTCCAACCCTTCTGCACGAAACGCCGCTGGCGCTCGTCGGCCAGGTAGCGGCAGCCGGTCGGCCCCTTGATCGCCAGGCGCCCCACCGTGCCGTTGGGCACCGGGTTCATGTCGTCGTCCACGATCTGCGCGATGTAACCGGGCACCACGCGGCCGATGGCGCCGCGGCGCACCGACTCCGGCGGGCTGGACACGAACACGTGGATCATCTCGGTGCCGCCGATGCCGTCGATCATCTCGATGCCGCTGGCCTCCTTCCACAACTGGCGCGTCGCGTCGGGCAGGGCCTCGCCGGCCGACACGCTCTTCTTGAGCGAGGACAGGTCGAACTTGCCCACCAGCGCCGCCATCTGGCGGTAGAAAGTCGGAGCGGTGAAGACGATGGTGGCGCGAAAGTCCTGAATCAGCTGCAGCAGGCTTTCCGGCGTCAGGCGCTCGGCCAGCACGGTGCTGGCGCCGACCCGCAGCGGAAAGCACAGCAGGCCGCCCAGGCCGAAGGTGAACGCCAGCGGCGGCGTGCCGCAGAAAATGTCATCCGGACCCGGCTTGATGACATGCTTGGGAAACAGGTCGCACATCGCCAGCACATCGCGATGGAAATGCATGCAGCCCTTGGGCGCGCCGGTGGTGCCGCTGGTGAAGGCGATCAGGCAGACGTCATCGGCGGCGGTATCGCAGGCCGTGAAATCATCCGGCTTGCCCGCTGCCAGCGTGTCCAGCGCCTCGGGCGCCGTGTCGTTGAAATACACGATCTGCGCCAGCCCCGGACAATGGTGTTCGTGGTCCGGCTGGGCGCAGAACTGCGCCTCGTCCTTCAGGCGCACGTCGCACAGCACTGCCTGGATCTGCGCCTTGTCGATGATCTGCTTGAGCTCCTTGGCGCGCAGCAGCGGCATGGTCGGCACCGTCACCAGACCGGCCTTGATGGCGGCCAGCCACGAAGCGGCCATCATCGGATTGTTGGGGCCGCGCAGCAGCAGGCGGTTGCCCGGCACCAGCTTCATGTCCTCGACCAGCACGCGGGCAATGCGGTTAGTCAGCGCGGCCAGCTCGCGGTAGGTCATGGTGGCCGGCTTGCCGTCCTGCGCCCAGCGCAGCGCGACGCGCTCGCCGTGGCCACGGCCGACCATGGCGTCCACCAGCTCAACCGCGCAATTGAAGCGCTTGGGATAGGCCACGTCGGGGCCGTCCAGCAGGAACTCGGGCCATTGTTCGCCCGGGGGCAGATTGTCCCGGGCGAAAGTGTCGATGTGGGCGGATACTTCCATGAAATTCCCCTTGCTGATGCGGTGTAGTTGACTGCCGAAAGCGGAAACTCGATGGTTTCTTCAGGCCTTCAGCAGTTCCCGGGCGATGATCAACTTCTGCACTTCGGTGGCGCCTTCGTAGATACGCAGCGCTCTGATTTCCCTGTAAAGCTTCTCCACCGGCATCCCCGACACCACGCCCGCGCCGCCGAACATCTGCAGCGCGCGGTCGATCACGCCCTGCGCCGATTCGGTGGCCGTCATCTTGGCCATGGCCGCTTCGCGCGTGGTGCGTTGTTTCTGCACGTCGCGCATCCACGCGGCGCGATACGTCAGCAGCGCCGAGGCGTCGATGGCCGTGGCCATGTCGCCCAGCGCCGCCTGCGTCAGTTGCAGGTCGGCCAGGGTCTGGCCGAACATGCGGCGCGACCTGGCGCGCGCCAGGCCTTCGTCCAGCGCGCGGCGCGCAAAGCCCAGCGCGGCGGCCGCCACCGAGGCGCGGAAGATGTCCAGCGTCATCATCGCCAGCTTGAAGCCCTGCCCCGCCTCGCCCAGCCGCTGCGACACCGGGATGCGGCAGTTGTCGAAAGTGATGGTGGCCAGCGGGTGCGGCGCGATCAGCTCGATGCGCTCCGAGATCTCGAAGCCCGGGGTGTCGGCATCCACCACGAAGGCGCTGATGCCGCGCGCGCCCGGCGCCTCGCCGGTGCGGGCGAACACGCAATAGAAGTCGGCGATGCCGCCATTGGAAATCCAGGTCTTGGCGCCGTTGAGCACGTAGTGATCGCCCTCCAGCCGGGCCTCGCAGGCCAGCGCGGCCACGTCCGAGCCGGCATCCGGCTCGGACAGCGCGAAGGCGGCGATCGCCTCGCCGCGGGCCACGCGCGGCAGGTAGCGCTGGCGCAGCGCGTCCGAGCCCATCAGCGAGATCGCGCCGCTGCCCAGGCCCTGCATGGCGAAGGCGAAGTCCGCCAGGCCCTCGTGGCGCGCGAACGTTTCGCGCAGGATGCAGACCGAACGCGAATCCACCTCGGGCAGCGCGCCGCCCCAGGCGCCGCCGGGGCCGCCGGCGACCGCGTAACGCAACCAGCCGGCCTGGCCCATGGCCTTGACCAGCTTGCGGCAGGCCGCATCGGCGTCGTGGTGGTCGACGTCTCCCAGGGCGCTTTCGCACCAGCCGTCGACCTCATGCGCCAGCTTGCGGTGGGCGTCGTCGAAAAAGGGCCAGTCCAGCCAGCTTGCGTCGCGCATCATCAGTTCCCCTCGAAGACCGGCTTCTGTTTGGCCACGAAGGCCTCGTAGGCGCGATGGAAATCGCGCGTCTGCATGCAGATGGCCTGGGCCTCGGCTTCGGCCTCGATGGCCTCGTCCACGCCCATGTTCCATTCCTGGTGCAGCAGTTTCTTGGTCACGCCGTGGGCGAAGGTGGGGCCCGCGGCCAACTGCGCGGCCAGTTTGGCGGCGGCCTCCATCAGCGCGTCGGACTCGTGCAGGGCGTTGAAGAAGCCCCAGCTGGCGCCTTCCTCGGCCGTCATGGCGCGGCCGGTGTACAGCAGTTCGGAGGCGCGGCCCTGGCCGATCATGCGCGGCAGCAGCGTGCAGGCGCCCATGTCGGCGCCCGCCAGGCCCACCCGCGTGAACAGGAAGGCGGTGCGCACGGCAGGCGTGCCCAGGCGCATGTCGGAGGCCAGCGCCACCATCGCGCCGGCGCCGGCGCAGACGCCGTCCACCGCCGCCACGATCGGCTGCGGGCAGGCGCGCATGGCCTTGACCAGGTCGCCCGTCATGCGGGTGAAGTCCAGCAGCTCGGGCATGCTCATCTTGGTCAGCGGCCCGATGATTTCATGCACGTCGCCGCCGGAGCAGAAGTTGCCGCCGGCGCCCGTCACCACCACTACCTTGATGTCGGTCGCGTACACCAGCGCGCGGAACAGGTCGCGCAGCTCGGCGTAGGAATCGAAGGTCAGCGGATTCTTGCGCTCGGGCCGGTTGAGCGTGATGGTGGCGACCTTGCCGTCGGCCGACACCTGCCACAGGAACGTCCGGGCCTGGTAGCCGGCCAGCGGGCGCTTGTGGTGCTTCATGGTGTGCTCTTCGGGCTGCGTGCTCATGGTGTCTCCGTTCTGGAATCTTAGGGGTGGGCGGGGGCTCAGCCGGTCATCACTTCGCCGCCGTCGACGGCGATGGCCTGGCCGTTGATGGACGACGAGGCCGGCAGCGCCAGCCAGGCGACCGTCTCGGCCACTTCCTCGGGCTGCACCAGGCGGCCCTGCGGATTGCGCTCGGCCAGCTTGGCGCGGGCGGCGTCCGGCGTCATGCCGGTCTTCTCGACGATATTGGCGACCGCGCCGCGCACGATGTCGGTCTCGGTATAGCCGGGGCAGACGGCGTTGACGGTGACGCCCTTCTGCGCCGTCTCCAGCGCCAGCGAGCGGGTCAGGCCGATCACGCCGTGCTTGGCCGCGCAGTAGGCGCTGACGTAGGCGTAGCCGATCAGGCCGGCGGTGCTGGCCACGTTGATGACGCGGCCCCACTTGGCGGCCAGCATGCCGGGCAAGGCCGCCTGGATGCAGTGGAAGGTGCCGGTCAGGTTGACCGCCAGCATCGACTGCCACAGCGCCGCGTCGGTGCGGTCGAAGCGCTGGCTGACGGCCTGGCCGGCGTTATTGACCAGCACCAGCACCGGACCCAGTTCGGCCTCGGCCTGGACAAAGGCCTGGCGCACCGAGGCCTCGTCGGCGATGTCGGCGCTGACCGCCTGCACCTGGCCCAGGCTGGCCAGACTGTCGACGGCCGCCTCCAGCGCGCCGCCGTCGCGGCCCAGCAGCGTGACGCGGGCGCCACGCGCCAGCAGCGCGCGGGCGCTGGCCAGGCCGATGCCGCGGGCGCCGCCCGTCACCAGCGCGTGGCGTCCGGCCAAGGGAAGGGAGGACGTGCTCATTTGATGTCCAGTTGCGCCATGGCGGCGGCGCGTTCGAAATTGGTTTCCAACTGGCGCTTGCCGGCGAAGTACTGGCTCGGCCAGCTCACGTCACGATAGCCCACGCGGGCCGATTCGCGCAGCGTCCAGGAGGCGTCCGCCAGATGGGGACGGGCCAGCGCGCAGAGGTCGGCGCGGCCCGAGGCGATGATGCCGTTGGCGTGGTCGGCCTCGAAGATGGCGCCCACCGCGATGGTGGGGATGCCGGCCTCGTTGCGCACGCGGTCGGCGAACGGCGTCTGGAACATGCGGCCGTAGACCGGCTTTTCTTCCTTGCTGACCTGGCCCGACGAGCAGTCGATCATGTCGGCGCCAGCGGCCTTGAAGTGACGCGCGATCTCGACGGCGTCGTCGGGCGTGATGCCGCCCTCGACCCAGTCGCTGGCCGAGATCCGCACCGACATCGGCTTGTCCTCGGGCCAGACGGCGCGCACCGCGCGGAACACTTCCAGCGGGAAGCGCAGGCGGTTTTCCAGGCTGCCGCCGTATTCGTCGTCGCGCCGGTTGGTCAGCGGCGAGATGAAGCTGGACAGCAGGTAGCCGTGGGCGCAGTGCAGTTCGAGCCAGTCGAAACCGGCGGCCTGGGCGCGGCGCGCGGCGGCCACGAAGTTGTCGCGCACGTCGTCCATGTCGGCGCGCGTCATGGCGCGCGGCGTCTGCGACACGCCTTCGATGTACGGCAGGGCCGAGGCCGACAGCAGCGGCCAGTTGCCTTCGGCCAGCGGATGGTCGATCTTCTGCCAGCCCAACTGCGTCGAGCCCTTGCGGCCGGCATGGCCCAGCTGCACGCCGATGCGGGCGTCGCTGTTGCCGTGGACGAAGCCGACGATGCGGGCAAAGGCCTGCTGCTGCTCGTCGTTCCACAGCCCCGGGCACCCCGGGGTGATGCGGCCATCGGGCGAGACGCAGGTCATTTCCACCATCACCAGCCCGGCGCCGCCCATGGCGCGGGCGCCCAGGTGCACCAGGTGGAAGTCGCCCGGCACACCGTCGGTGCAGGAATACATGGCCATCGGCGACACCAGGATGCGGTTCTTGAGTTTGACGCCGCGCGCCTGGTACGGCGTCAGCATGGGCAGCGGCGGCCGCTGGCCGGCCGGCGCCTGGGCGCCGGCATGCTCGGCGATCCAGCGCTCGAAGCCTTCCAGCCAGGCCGGATCGCGCAGCCGCAGGTTCTCGTGCGAGATGCGCTGCGAGCGGGTCAGCAGCGAATAGGCGAATTGTTCGGGTTCGAGTTCCGCGTAGCGCGCCACGTTCTCGAACCATTCGGTGGAGTTGCGGGCGGCGTTCTGGATCTTCAGCACTTCGACGCTGCGCACTTCCTCGTAATGCTTCAGGCCGCGCTCGACGCTGCCTTCGGCGCCGCTCAGGCAGCGCGCCAGTTCGATGGCGTCTTCCAGCGCCAGCTTGGTGCCCGAGCCGATGGAGAAGTGCGCGGTATGCGCCGCGTCGCCCATCAGCACCACGGGCACGGCGCGCTTGCCGCGGCTGGTTTCCAGCTGGTTCCAGTGGACCCAGGTGTTGCAGATGACGCGCGGGAAGCGGATCCAGATGGCCGAGCCGCGCAGATGCGAAGCGTTGCTGACCAGGGGATTGCCGTCCAGCCAGGGCGCAAACAGTTTTTCGCAGTAGGCGATGCCTTCTTCCTGGCTCATCTGCTCGATGCCGGCGGCCTGCCAGGTTTCCTCGGGCGTTTCGACGATGAAGGTCGACATGCCGTCTTCGTAGCGGTAGGCATGCGCCTGGAACCAGCCATGCTCGGTCTGCACGAAGGCGAAGGTGAAGGCATCGAACACCTTCTTGGTGCCGAGCCAGACGAAGCGGCAGCGGCGCTGGTCGATATCGGGATGGAAGGTGTCGGCGTAGCGGGTGCGGACCTGGCTGTTGATGCCGTCGGAGGCGATGACCAGATCGGCGTCGTATTCGCGGGCGATGGCCTGGTCGTCCTGGACGAAGTTCTCGAACACCAGTTTGACGCCAACGTCTTCGCAACGCGCCTGCAGGATGTTGAGCAGCTTCTTGCGGCCGATGCCGATGAAGCCATGGCCGCCGCTGCGGATACTGCGGCCTTTGAAATGGATGTCGATGTCGTCCCAGTGGTTGAAGGCGTCACCGATGGTCTGGGCGGAAACCGGATCGGCTTCGCGCAGGTTCTGCATGGTGGCATCCGAGAACACCACGCCCCAGCCGAAGGTGTCATAGGGCCGGTTGCGCTCGATCACGGTGACTTCGTTGGCCGGGTCTTGCAGCTTCATGAGCAGACCGAAGTACAGGCCGGCGGGACCACCACCAATGCATACGATTTTCATTGCCGTAACGCTCCAAGAAGTGCGGCCCGGAAGCTTGGGGCGGGTCGCTGCTATTTTTAGGCCTTGAT
>NZ_QHHO01000040.1:43486-98351 GCF_003184165.1 Achromobacter sp. RW408 | reverse complement strand
AATTTATGTAACAGTGCATCAAAAGAAACGGGGTCGGTTTGAGGTACGCTAACCGCCCTGCCCCACCCACCCTTTTCGGACTATCTCGAATGCCCGTCTGGACCTGCAAACCCCACGCCGAACTGACCCTGGCCGAGCTGTACGCCGTGCTGCGCCTGCGCTCGGAAGTCTTCGTGGTGGAACAGAATTGCGTCTTCCTCGACCTGGACGGCAAGGACCTGCTGGGGCAGACGGAACACCTGATGGCATGGGAAAACGGCGAGCTGCTGGCCTATTGCCGCCTGCTGGAACCGGCGCTCAATGACGGCCAGGCGGTCATCGGCCGCGTCATCACGGCGCCTGCGGCACGCGGCACGGGCCTGGGCCACGAGCTGATGCGCCGCGCCAAGGACGAAGTGGCGCGGCTGTGGCCCGGCGCGCCGGTCTACCTGGGCGCGCAGGCCCGGCTCAAGGGCTACTACGGCGGCCACGGCTTTGTGCCGGTGACCGACGAATACATCGAGGACGGCATCCCGCACGTCGGCATGCTGCTGCGGGAATCGGCCTGAACGGCCATCCCGCGCGCCGCCGTCCCAAATGAAAAACGCCCTTTGCGGGGCGTTATTCATGATGCCTTGGCGGCGGATTACTTGACCGCCGACACGTCCAGCTTGGCGAGCGTCTTGGACTGGATCTCGTCCACGGTGACGCCCGGCGCCGTTTCCAGCAACTTCAGGCCCTTGTCGGTGACTTCCATCACGCCCAGGTCGGTGATGATCAGGTCGACCACGCCCACGCCGGTCAGCGGCAGGTTGCATTCGGGCAGCAGCTTGATGTCCTCGGTGCCGTCTTTCTTCTTGGCCACGTGTTCCATCAGCACGACCACGCGGCCGACACCGGCCACCAGGTCCATCGCGCCGCCCATGCCCTTGACCATCTTGCCCGGGATCATCCAGTTGGCCAGGTCGCCCTTTTCGGACACCTGCATCGCGCCCAGGATGGCCAGGTTGATCTTGCCGCCGCGGATCATCGCGAACGAGTCGGCCGACGAGAAGATCGACGAGCCGGGCAGCGTCGTGACCGTCTGCTTGCCGGCGTTGATCAGGTCGGCGTCGACCTCGGCGTCGGTCGGGAACGGGCCGATGCCCAGCAGGCCGTTTTCGGACTGCAGCCAGACTTCGACGCCCTTAGGCACGTGGTTGGCCACCAGGGTCGGCAGGCCGATACCCAGGTTCACGTAAAAACCGTCTTGCAGCTCGCGCGCGGCGCGCGCCGCCATTTCATCGCGGGACCATGCCATGTCGTCTTCTCCTTAGGCCGGGCGAGTGGTGCGTTGTTCGATGCGCTTTTCCGGATTGGCGTTCAGCACGATCCGGTGCACATAGATGCCGGGCAGGTGGATCTGGTCGGGGTCCAGGCTGCCGGTGTCGACGATCTGCTCGACCTCGACCACGGTGAACTTGCCGGCCATCGCCACGTTCGGGTTGAAGTTGCGCGCCGTCTTGCGGAACACCAGGTTGCCGCTGCGGTCGGCGATGTGCGCCTTGACCAGCGACACGTCCGGCACCAGCGAGCGTTCCATCACGTATTGCTGGCCGTCGAATTCGCGGATTTCCTTGCCGTCGGCGACGATGGTGCCCACGCCGGTGCGGGTGAAGAAGGCCGGGATGCCGGCGCCGCCAGCGCGCAGCTTCTCGGCCAGCGTGCCCTGCGGCGTGAATTCGAGCTCGAGTTCGCCCGACAGGTACTGGCGTTCGAATTCCTTGTTCTCGCCCACGTACGACGCGATCATCTTGCGGACCTGGCGTGTATTGAGCAGCTGGCCCAGGCCGAAGCCGTCGACGCCCGCGTTGTTGCTGACGCACGTGAGATCCTTCACGCCCGAATCGCGCAGCGCGGCGATCAGGGCCTCGGGAATGCCGCAGAGGCCGAAACCGCCGACGGCGATCATCTGGCCGTCCTTGACGATGCCTGCCAGCGCCTCCTGGGCGCTTGCAAAAACCTTGTCCATCGCTCCAACTCCTAGTTAAGGTCGAACTGAAGAGAGTCCGCCCGCCTGCCGGAACGCATGCCTCGAGAAGGAGGCGGGCGATCCTGGGTGGACCCTGTTTTACTTGGGGCGCGGCTGCCGGTTTCGCGGCCCGGCGGCATCGCGGCGTGGCCCGATGCCTGCTGGTTCGCGGCGCCGAGGGTGGCGCGCCCTGTCATTCGTATTGTGGTTCTGTCGTGGATTTTAACGGCATGGCCGGCAAATGCGGGCGCCGTTTCAAACGCCGCATTGAAGTCGGACTGCCGCCGCTCCCTTGCGCTAGGCGGCCGGCCGGAACTGCGTGGCCATTTTCGCCAGCACTTCGGGCGGCCACGGGGCGGACGTATTGGCCACGTAATCCATCCACACCAGTACGTTGCGGCCGCGGGCGTATGGGCCGCCATCATCGCCGACCTTCTCGAGCAGCAGCTCGAATTCGGCGCTGGAACGGCCGATACGCGTCACCTTGTGCGTCACGCGCACGGTCGCCGGATAGGTCAACGGGCGCAGGAAATCGCAGGATGCGTGGGCCAGAATGGCGCCGTCGTCGGCCGGCAATTCGAAGCCCGCGTCATACAGGATCCGCATGCGCGCCTCTTCCATGAGGCGGAAATACAGCGTGTTGTTGAGATGGTTCAAGGCGTCGGAATCGCCCCAACGCAAAGGCAAATCCACCTGGTGGGTATCGCCCACCGTCAGAATCCGCGCAGACAGTGTGTCCGGGTTCACCAAATACTCCTGATGGCTGAAAGAAATGCGAAGACGTGCAAGGTCTCCGCCTGCAATACAATCGCCGATAATACTTCCAGCCATATATGGAATACATACGGGGAGCTTTGCAATGTCTGAACGCGAGTCGATGGAATATGACGTGGTCGTGGTTGGCGGGGGTCCCGCCGGTCTGGCCACCGCTATCCGTCTGAAGCAGCTGGCCGCTGAAAAGAACCAGGAAATCGGCGTCTGCGTCCTGGAAAAAGGCGCCGAGCTGGGCGCCCACATCCTGTCCGGCGCCGTGATGGACCCGCTGGCGCTGACCGAACTGATCCCCGACTGGAAGGACAAGGGCGCGCCGCTGAACGTACCCGTGACGCAGGACAAGTTCCTGTTCCTGTCCGAGAACGGCGCGCGCGCCACGCCCAACTGGCTGCTGCCGCCCTGTTTCCACAATGAAGGCAACTACATCGTCCGCCTGGGCGACGTGGTCAAGTGGCTGGGCGAACAGGCCGAGGCGCTGGGCGTCGAGATCTTCCCGGGCTTTGCCGCGGTCGAGGTGCTGTACGACGAGAACGGCGCCGTGCGCGGCGTGGCCACCGGCGACATGGGCGTGGCCCGCGACGGCAGCCACACCGCCCACTACCAGCCCGGCATGGAACTGCACGCGCGCTACACGGTGTTCGCCGAAGGCGCGCGCGGCCAGCTCGGCCGCCAGTTGATCGAACGCTACAAGCTCGACGACGGCCGCGACCCGCAGGCCTACGGCATCGGCATCAAGGAAATGTGGGAGGTCGACCCGGCCCAGTCCAAGCCCGGCCTGGTGATCCACACCGCCGGCTGGCCGCTGGACGCCGACACCTACGGCGGCTCGTTCCTCTATCACCTGGACAACAATCTGGTCGCGGTCGGCATGATCGTCGGCCTGGACTACGCCAACCCCTGGCTGTCGCCGTTCGACGAATTCCAGCGCTACAAGACCCACCCCGCCATCCGCGGCACGTTCGAAGGCGGCAAGCGCATTGCCTACGGCGCGCGCGCCATCACCGCCGGCGGCCTGCTGTCGCTGCCCAAGCTGACGTTCCCCGGCGGCGTGCTGGTCGGCTGTGAGGCCGGCTTCCTGAACGCCTCGCGCATCAAGGGCAGCCACGCCGCCATCAAGTCCGGCAAGCTGGCAGCCGAAGCCGCGTTCGACGCGCTGGTGGCCGACCGCCGCCACGACGAACTGGCGGCCTATCCGGAAGCCTTCAAGAATTCCTGGCTGCACGCCGAACTGAACAAGGCACGCAACTTCAAGCAGTGGTTCAAGAAGGGCCGCACCGTGGCCACGCTGATGACCGGCATCGAGCAACTGGTGTTCAAGGGCAAGATGCCCTGGACGCTGCGCCACAGCAAGCCGGATCACGCCTGCCTGCAGCCGGCCTCGCAGTGCGCCCGCATCGACTATCCCAAGCCCGACGGCAAGCTGACCTTCGACAAGCTCAGCTCGGTGTTCATCTCCAACACCAACCATGACGAGAACGAACCCGTCCACCTGACGCTGAAGGATCCCTCGGTGCCGGTGCAGGTCAACCTGGCCAAGTACGGCGGTCCGGAATCGCGCTACTGTCCGGCCGGCGTCTACGAGTTCGTCAAGGACGATCACGGCGACGATCGCCTGCAAATCAACGCGCAGAACTGCGTGCACTGCAAGACCTGCGACATCAAGGACCCGACCCAGAACATCGTCTGGGTGGCGCCGCAAGGCGGCGAAGGGCCGGTCTACAGCGGCATGTAGCAGGCGCCCGGCCATGGCGGAACGCGTGCTGTTCATCGGTTGCGGCGACCTCGGCCAACGCGCCGCGCGCCGCCTGCTGGCGCGCGGCGACGCGGTCTACGCGTTGCGCCGCCATCCACCGGCGCACGACAGCAGCGGCATCCACTGGCTGCAAGGCGACATCACCCGCCCCGACGGCCTGCCGGCCTTGCCGGCGGGCATCACCCGCGTGATCCATGTGGCCACCGCCGGCGCGCGCGATCCGGCCGCCTATCGCGGCGTGTTCGTCGACGGACTGAACCACGTGCTGGATGCGCTCGACACGAACCGGGTCGAGCGCATCGTGTTCGTGTCATCCAGCGCGGTGTATGGCGAACATCACGGCGACTGGGTCGACGAAGACACCCCGCCGGCGCCCCAGGGCTTCAACGGCCGCATCCTGCTCGAGGCCGAAGCGACGCTTGCCGCGCGCGCGATCCCGCACACTACCTTGCGGTTTGCGGGCCTCTACGGTCCCGGCCGCCTCCAGTTGCTCGAGCGGTTGCGCGCGGGCAAGGCCAGCGCGCCGGTTGAGCCGCCGCACTGGGCCAATCGCATCCACATCGACGACGCCGCGGCCGCCATCGCGCACGTGGCGTTGCTGCCGGAGGCATCGCCGGTCTACATCGGCTGCGACGACACCCCCCTGCCGCTGCATGAACTCTATGCCGAACTGGCGCGGATGATCGGCGCGCCTTTGCCAGCCGACGGCCCGGCGCCCGCGGGCGTGGGCAGCAAGAAGCTCAGCAACGCCCGCCTGCGCGCCAGCGGGCTGGCGCTGCAATGGCCGGACTCGCGCGCCGGCTACGCCGCGCTGCTGGCCGACAGCATGCAGGCATAGTTCGGCCACGGCCGAATCGTCGAGGGCGCGACGCGGCGATACTGGCCTGCCCTCCACCCGCCGCGCCGCCCATGTCCACGCCTTTCCCGACCGATCCGCTGCAGGCGGTCACGCACGCCGATCCCTATCCCTATTACGCCGGCCTGGCCCGTGACCGGCCGCTGTACCGGGACGCCCGGCTGGGCCTGTGGGTGGCCAGCGCCCCGGGGACGATCCGCGACATCATGCGTCATCCCGCCGCCCGCGTGCGGCCCATGGCCGAGCCGGTGCCCAGGGGCATCGCCGCGGGACCGGCGGGCCTGCTGTTCGGCCGCTTCCTGCGGATGAACGATGGTCCGCGCCAGGCCCGTCTCAAGGCGCTGTTCCGCGCGTTCCTGGCGCGGCAGGCGCCGCTGGCGCCCGCGCCCGACTGGCCGCGGCTGGAGATGGACACCGGATCGGCCGGCGCCATCGACCGCTACCTGCATGCCGCGCCCGTTTTTGCGCAAGCCTGTGCCCTCGGACTGCCCGGCGCCGTGGCCGCCGACTGCGCGCGCGAGGTCGGCGCGTTCCTCGCCGCCCTGCCGCCGGCCGCGCCTGAAGACCGGGTCGCCGCAGGGCACACGGCCGCCGAGCGCCTCCTGGCACGGTTGGGCGCCCACCTGGACGATCGCGCCGCCAGCCCGGCCTTGCGCGAGTTGCGCGGCCAGGGCGCCGATGCCGGCCTGGAGCCGGCGCTGCTGGCCGCCAATCTGGCGGGCCTGCTGTTCCAGTCCTGTGAAGCCGGCGCCGGCCTGCTGGGCAATGCGCTGCTGCGGGCGGGCCGCCAGCGCGCGGGCGCCGCCCTGACGCTGGCGCAGGCATGGGAACTGGTCGACGCGACGCTGCGGCACGATCCCCCCATTCACAACACCCGTCGCTTCCTGGCCGGCCCCATCGAACTGGAAGGCCAACTCATGCAGGCCGGCGAGACCGTGCTGCTGGTGCTGGCCGCGGCGGCCATGGCGCAGCCCGAGGCGCACTGGACCTTCGGCGCCCAGGGCCATGCATGTCCCGGGCGCGACGCGGCGCGCCGCGATGCGGCCGGCGCGCTGGTCCATCTGCTGCGGGCCGGCGTCGACGACGCCGCCCTGGGGGCGCGCTTTCGCTACCGCCCCCTGCCCAATGCCCGCATTCCCCAATTTGATTTCACCGAGGAGCCCACCCCATGATCGCCGTGATATTCGAAGTCGAGCCCGCCGCCGGCGACCCCGCGCCCTATCTGAACATCGCCGCGGGCCTGATCGACGAACTGAAGACGATCGACGGTTTCATCTCGGTCGAACGCTTCCAGAGCCTGGCCACGCCGGGCAAGCTGCTGTCGCTGTCGTTCTGGCGCGACGAAGATGCGGTCAAGCGCTGGCGCACGCTGGAATCCCACCGCCTCGCCCAGGAGGCAGGACGGGGCGGCGTGTTCGCCAACTATCGCCTGCGCGTTGCCCAGGTGCTGCGCGACTACGGCATGCAGGAACGCGACCAGGCGCCGGGCGACAGCCGCGCCCGCCATGGCTGACGGCGCGCCGGTCCGTTACCATTGCTGCACCGTCGCTGCCACGCCCATCCATGCCTCCTGCCGCTCCCGCCCGCCCCACTGCGCTGCAAGTCGATCTGGCGCGCCTGATCGCGCAGGACATCGTGGCGCGGCGCCACGCCCCCGGCGCCCACCTGTCCGAGGAAGCGTTGGCGGCAGGCTACGAGGTCTCGCGCACGCCGGTGCGCGGCGCGCTCAGGCTGCTGGCCGCGCAGGGATTGATCACGCACCGCCCCAACAGCGGCTACACCGTAGCCGAAAACGCCGCCTTGGCCTCGCCCGCGATCACCGGTGCGGGTCCGACCCAGGATGAACTCTACCGCCGCCTGATCGCCGACCGCGCCACGCGCGCATTGCCCGAGCAGTTCACGGAACGCGAGCTGCTGCAGCGCTATCCCGCGCCCCGCAGTGTGCTGGCCAAGGCCCTGCTGCAATTGTCGGCCGACGGCCTGCTTGAAAAACGCAAGGGCCACGGCTGGCAGTTCGCGCCATCGCTGGAAAACCGCGAAGCGCTCGACGAAAGCTACCGCTACCGCATGATCATCGAATGCGCCGGCCTGCTGGAGCCGACCTTCAAGCTCGACCGCGACGCCCTGGCGCGCATGCGCGCGGCCCACGAAGCGCTGGTCCAGCGCGGCGATGGCGAGATCTCGGCCACCGAATTCTTCGGCCTGAATGCCTCGTTCCACGAAATGCTGGCGCGCTGCTCCGGCAACCGCTACATCCTGCAGGCGGTGCAGCAGCAGAACCAGCTGCGCCGGCTGGAGGAACACGCCGCGTTCCACCGCGATGCGCGCTTTCTCGATTCCAGCAACGAGCACCTGCGCATCATCGCCGCGCTGGAGGCCGGCGACCAGGAAGGCGCCTCGCAACTCATGCGCGAACACCTGCAGACCTCGCTGCGGCAATCCTGATCCCCCCAACTCCCGGGCCATCGCCCCGTCTTTTTCCGTTCCACCTGCTTCGTCTACGCATTCACCAGCGGGCCACCCTCCGCGGGGACTGCGGAGACGACGGTCGCGCCAGATCCGGCTCGCACACCCAAAATTGTATTTTTATTTTTATTAATACAAAATAGGCACACCTGAACTCCCTTGAAGCAGGAAGCCCATGCCCTCGTCCGCGCCTCTTTCGTCGTCTCCCCTCAATACCGACGCCTATTGGATGCCCTTCACCGCCAACCGGCGCTACAAGCGCGATCCGGTGCTGTTCAGCGCGGCCGAGGGCATGCACTACATCCGCCCCGACGGCCGCCGCGTGCTGGACGGCATCGCCGGCCTGTGGTGCGTCAACGCCGGCCACCGGCGCGCGGAGATCATCGAGGCCATCGCGCGCACCGCGCACGACCTGGACTATGCGCCGTCATTCCAGATGAGCCATCCCCTGGCATTCGAACTGGCCGAAAGGCTGTGCCAGCAAGCGCCGTCCGGCTTCTCCAACGTGTTTTTTTCGAACTCCGGTTCCGAGGCGGTCGACACCGCCCTCAAGATCGCGCTGGGCTATCACCGCGCGCGCGGCGAGGGCCAGCGCGTGCGCCTGATCGGCCGCGAACGTTCGTATCACGGGGTGGGCTTCGGCGGCCTGTCGGTGTCGGGCATCGGCGGGCATCGCAAGCCCTTCGGCAACCTGCTGCCCTATGTCGACCACCTGCCGCATACCTATGACCGCGAACAGATGGCCTACAGCCGCGGCCAACCGGACTGGGGCGCGCACCTGGCCGATGCGCTCGAACGCATCGTCGCGCTGCATGACGCCTCGACCATCGCCGCCGTCATCGTCGAACCGGTGGCGGGTTCCACCGGCGTGCTGGTGCCGCCGCGCGGCTACCTGCAGAAGCTGCGCGAGATCTGCGACCGGCACGGCATCCTGCTGATCTTCGACGAAGTCATCAGCGCCTTCGGCCGCGTCGACGGCGCCTTCGCCTCGGCCCATTTCGGCGTCACGCCGGACCTCATCACCAGCGCCAAGGGCCTGACCAACGGCGCCATCCCGATGGGCGCCACGCTGGTGCGCCAGCACGTCCACGACGCCTTCATGCAAGGCCCAGACAACGCCATCGAACTGGCCCATGGCTACACCTACTCGGGCCATCCGGTGGCGTGCGCGGCCGCCCTGGCCACGCTCGACATCTGCCATCGCGAAGGCTTGTTCCAGCGCAGCCGCGAACTCGGACGCTATTGGGAAGACGCGGCCCACAGCCTCAAGGGCCTGCCGCACGTGGTGGATATCCGCAACATCGGCCTGCTGGCCGCGATCGAACTGGCGCCCGAGGCCGGCAAGCCCGGTCAGCGCGGCTATGCGGCGCACCAGGCCTGCCTGGAACGCGGCTGCCTTATCCGCGCCGCCGGCGACACCATGCTGCTGTCGCCCCCGCTCATCATCGAGCGCGCGCAGATCGACGAGTTGTTCTCGGTATTGGCCGACGTGCTGCGCGCGGGCGCCTGACGCCAGCCCTCGTGGCCGCGCGGCCGGCCACGGCGGCATCAAGCCAGGTGACGCGCCACGGCCTCGATCACCCGGCGCACGTCGTCGCTGGACAGGTCCAGGTGCGTCACCATGCGCGTCGGGCCGCCATAGACGGCGCGCATCAGGATGCCGTCGGCCGCCAGCGCGGCGGTCAAGGCATCGCACCGCGCCGGCTCGAACTCCGCGAACACCATGTTGGTGTCCTGGCTCAGCACCCGCACGCCGGCGATGCCGCGCAGTCCTTCGGCCAGCAGGCGCGCGTTGGCGTGGTCTTCGGCCAGGCGCTCGACATTGTGTTCCAGCGCATACAGGCAGGCTGCCGCCAGCACCCCCGATTGGCGCAGGCCGCCGCCCAGCACCTTGCGCCAGCGGCGGGCGCGGGCGATCAGTTCGGCGCTGCCCGCCAGCACGGAGCCGACCGGCGCGCCCAGCCCCTTGGAAAAGCAGATCGACACCGAATCGAACGGCGCGCACATCTCGGCCAGCGGCTTGCCGCTGGCCACCGCCGCGTTGAACACGCGCGCGCCGTCCAGGTGCGTGGCCAGGCCATGGGCGCGGGCCCAGTCGGTGGCGGCACGCACGTAGTCGGCGGGAATCAGCTTGCCGTGGAACGTGTTTTCCAGCGCCAGCAGGCGGGTGCGGGCAAAGTGGGGATCGCCTTCGGGCTTGAGAGCGGCCGCCAGCTTTTCCAACGGCAGCGTACCGTCCTCGGCGTGTTCGATGGGTTGGGGCTGGATGCTGCCCAGCACCGCCGCGCCGCCGCCTTCGTACTTGTAGGTATGCGCCTGCTGGCCCACAAGATACTCATCGCCCCGCTCGCAATGCGCCATCAGCGCCGCCAGATTGCTCTGCGTGCCCGACGGGAAGAACAGCCCGGCGGCCTTGCCCGCGCGTTCGGCCACGGCTTGCTGCAGCTGGATGACGGTGGGGTCATCGCCCATCACGTCATCGCCCAGCGGCGCGCTGACCATGGCCTGCAACATGGCCGGGGACGGCCGGGTGACGGTATCACTGCGCAAATCGATCATGAAGCTTCCTTGAGGGAAAACGGAATCCGGTAAACGGGCCGGTCAGCCCGCGCGCGCGGCGGGCGCCGCTCGGCTCACGACAAAAATGCCGGCGAGAATCAAGGCCATGCCGCCCAACTCGACCGGCGACGGACGCTCGGACAGCATCGCCCACGCCATCAGCATCGCCACCACCGGCACGCCCAGGCTGGACAGGCCGGCGATCGAAGCCGGCACGCGCCGCACCACCTGCAGCCACAACAGCCAGCCGGCGGCCGTGGCGATCAGCACGATATAGACCATGCCGGTCCACAGTTGCCAGCCCCACTGCGCCGGGATCTGCGGCACCAGCCACGCCACCGGCGTCATCACCAGCCCGCCGAACAGCATCTGCCAGGCGGTGAAGGTCATCACGTCGGGCGCATGGCGATCGAACATGCGCTTGGACAGCACCGTGCCCACGCCCCAGCACAGGCCGCTGCCCAGTCCCAGCAGCACCGGCCGCAACTCGCCCACGCCGTGCCACGGTTCGATGAACAGCACCAGGCCGATCGCGGCCAGGCCGATGCCGACGCCGTGGCGGGCCGTCGGCCGCTCGCCCAGCAGGCCCCACGCGAACAGCACCACCCAGAACGGCATGGTATAGGCCATCAACGACACCTTGCCGACGCCGCCGGACACCAGCGCGGTCTGCACGAAGCCCTGGAAGCCGGCGGTCTGGGTCAGGCCGATCAGCAAGGTCAGCTTCCAGGAGGGCAAGCCGAGCGGCCGCCGAGTGGCGGCGGCCAGCGCGAACAGCACCAGCGCGCCGGTCACGTAGCGCAGCGCCACGAAATCGAAGGGGCCGATGTAGGGCACGATCAGCTTCATCGCGATCCAGCTACCCGCCCACACGAGGATGGTGCTGAACATCAGGGCAAGCCCTGCGCGATCGAAACTGCTGCGGCTCACGGCGGCGTCTCCGGTGGAAGATTGAACGGGAAAACTTGAATGGAAAAAACGACGATGCCCATGCCGGCAAACCGGCATGGGCACCTCACATTATGCTCCCGTCGAGGCGGGAACCGTCCACGCCGTCCGCATGACGGACGGCGCGCCCCGCATTACAGCGGCTTGGACAGCTGTTCCAGGATGGCGGGATTTTCCAGCGTCGACACGTCCTGCGTCACTTCCTCGCCCTTGGCCACCACGCGCAGCAGACGGCGCATGATCTTGCCGGAGCGGGTCTTGGGCAGGTTGTCGCCGAAGCGGATGTCCTTGGGCTTGGCGATCGGGCCGATTTCCTTGGCCACCCAGTCGCGCAGCGTCTTGGCGATGGCCTGGGCGTCGGCGCCTTCGGGACGAGCGCTCTTGAGCACCACGAAGGCCACCACGGCCTCGCCGGTGGTGTCGTCGGGACGGCCGACCACGGCGGCCTCGGCCACCAGTTCGTGCGCGACCAGCGCCGACTCCACCTCCATCGTGCCCAGGCGGTGGCCCGACACGTTCAGCACATCGTCGATGCGGCCCATGATCCAGAAGTAGCCGTCCGCGTCGCGCTGCGCGCCGTCGCCGGCCAGGTAATAACCGCGCAGTTCCGACGGGAAGTAGCTCTTCTTGAAGCGCTCCGGGTCGCCCCAGATGTTGCGGATCATCGCCGGCCACGGGCGCTTGATCACCAGGAAACCGCCATTGCCCTGGTCGACGTCGCCGCCGGTCTCATCGACGATGGCGGCGGCGATGCCCGGCAGCGGCAGCGTGCACGAGCCCGGCTTGGTCGGGGTGGCGCCCGGCAGCGGCGTGATCATGTGGCCGCCGGTCTCGGTCTGCCACCAGGTGTCGACGATCGGGCAGCGCTCGCGGCCGACGTTCTTGTGATACCAGATCCAGGCCTCGGGGTTGATGGGTTCGCCCACCGTGCCGATGATGCGCAGGCTGTCCAGGTCGTACTTGGACGGATGGGTGTCGGGCGCCGCTTCGGCGGCCTTGATCAGCGAGCGGATCGCGGTGGGCGCGGTGTAGAAGGTGGTGACCTTGTGGCGCGCGATCATGTCCCAGAAGCGGCCGGCGTTGGGGAACGTCGGCACGCCTTCGAACACCACCTGCGTCAGGCCCGCGGCCAGCGGGCCGTAGGTGATGTAGGTGTGGCCGGTGACCCAGCCCACGTCGGCCGTGCACCAGTAGACGTCGTCCTTGCGCGCGTCGAAGGTCCACTTGACGGTCAGCAGCGCCCACAGCAGGTAGCCGGCGGACGAATGCTGCACACCCTTGGGCTTGCCGGTGGAGCCGGACGTGTACAGGATGAACAGCGGATGCTCGGCGTTGACCGGCACCGGTTCGCAGGTGTCGGACTGGCCGGCCTCGACGTCGTGCATCCACAGGTCGCGGCCTTCGTTCCAGGCGACCTTGCCGCCGGTGCGGCGGTAGACGATGACGCGCGTGACGGCGTCGCAGCCGCCCATGGCGATGGCTTCCTCCACCGCCGGCTTGAGCGGGATGGTCTTGCCGCCGCGCACCTGTTCGTCGGCGGTGATGACCAGCGAGGCGCCGACGTCGACGATACGCTCCTGCAGGCTCTTGGCCGAGAAGCCGCCGAACACCACCGAATGCGTCACGCCCAGGCGGGCGCAGGCCTGCATGGCCACCACGGCCTCGATCGACATGGGCATGTAGATGATGGCGCGGTCGCCCTTCTTGTAGCCCAGCTTGGCGATGCCGTTGGCGAAGCGGCACACGCGCGCCAGCAGTTCGCGGTAGCTGACCTTGGTGACCTTGCCGTCATCGGTCTCGAAGATGATGGCGGTCTTGTCGGCGTTGCCGTTGGTCAGGTGCACGTCCAGGCAGTTGGCCGAGACGTTCAGTTCGCCGTCGCCGAACCAGCGGTAGAACGGCGCGTTGGACTCGTCCAGCACCTCGGTGAACGGCTTGGTCCATTGCAGGTTGTCGCGGGCCTGGCCGGCCCAGAAACCGTCGAAATCCTTCTCGACCTGCGCGCACAGCGCGTTGTACGCGTCCATGCTGGGAATCGCGGCGCCCTGCGCCGCGCGCTCGGGCGGCGGGAACACCCGGGTTTCCACCAGTACGGACTCAATAGCATTCGACATGATCTTGTCTCCAATCTGTGATTCTGTTGTTGATGCCGCTTTTATCTGACTGCCACTCGCAACCGTATCGCCGCGCTCTTACGGGCACCTTACGCAAAATACGGGCCATAAGCCCGTATTCCGCAGGAACGCGCGCCAATCGTGACGGCAACGGCATCGACAACCGACAACGCAATACGCAACCCGCCGGATGCCGCCGCGCCGCGAGGCGCCGCGGCGGCATCCGGGACTTCATAAGAATATCAGTTGCGGCGACCGCACGCGCCCTTACGCGGCGCGGCGCGCCAGGCCGCGCGCCATGTCCACGCGCGACAGCAGGACCAGGCCGCCGACGAAGAACAGTCCGGTCACCAGGATCGCCAGGCGGTGGTTGCCATGCGTGCCCCAGGTCACCAGACCGTAGGTCAGCGGTCCGATGACCGCGGCCAGTTGCACCGCGAACGTCCACAGCGAGAAGAACTCCGCCAGGCGCCCCGCCGGCGCCAGCGCGCCGGTCATGGCGCGGCCCGCGCTCTGGGTCGTGCCCATGCACAAGCCAGCCAGCGTCGCGGCCACCCAGAACACAGGCGCCGTCACCGCGGCGTAGGCCACCAGCACCATCAGGATCCAGCCGCACAGCGTGATCGCCAGCGCCGGCTTGTGGCCGATGCGATCCTGCACATAGCCGAACGAGAACGCGCCGGCCGCCGCGCCGATGTTCACGGTGAACACCAGCAGCATGATCTGCGGCGTGGTGAACCCCATGACCTCGGAGGCATACACCGCCGCCAGCGTGATCACGACCGAGATGCCGGCCTGATAACAGGCGATGCACATCAGCAGCCGGCGGAACTCGGGAAAATGCTGGCCTGTCTCGCGCCAGGCGTAGGCCAGCCGCTTGAGCATGGCCAGCGCCGCCTGCGGCTCGCCGGATGGCCGCGCGCGTTCGCGCAGCAGGAAGAACGAGGGCAGCGCCGCCAGCGCGAACACCGCGCAGGTCACCAGGATGACGCGCGGCACGAAGTGCTCGGCGTCGAGCCCGTCGGCCTCGGCCAGTTTCACCACCACCAGCGACAGGCCCAGGGTCAGCATGCCGCCGCAGTAGCCGAAGCTCCAGCCCCAGCCCGACACCCGCCCCAGCGCCGACGGCTTGGCCAGTTCGGGCAGGAACGCCGCCACCACGGACTCGCCGACGCAGTAGCAATAGTTGGAGACAACGATGGCGGCCAGCGCCAGCCAGACGTCGCCCGGCCCGGCCTGGGTCAGCACCAGCGTGGCCGCCACGCAACCGATGGTGCTGCTGTAGAGCAGCCGCCGCTTGCCGGCGCGGGCGTCGGCGCGCGCGCCCAGCGTGGGCATCGTCAACATGATGAGCAGGTAGGACAGCGACAGCGCCGCGGTCCAGGCCAGCGTGGCCCACGGCGCGCGGCCGCCGACCACACCGACGAAATACGTGCTGAACACCGCCGTGAGGATCACGGTGGTGTAGCCGGAATTGGCGAAGTCGTACATGGCCCAGGCCCAGACCTCGCGCTTGGCCACGCCGGGGTTCAGCGGACTGCCGTCCGCCTCCCCGCCGGCGGACGCGGCGGCGCCGGCGGGCGCCTGCCGCGGCGTTTCCTGGCTCACAGGCCCAGCGCGGCGATGCCAGCCTGGGCGATCTGGGCGTCTTCGGTCGACTTCACGCCCGACACGCCGACCGCGCCCACCACCTGGCCATTGGCCACGATCGGCACGCCGCCTTCCAGCATGCCTTCGATCAGCGGGGCCGACAGGAAGGAATAGCGGCCATTGTTGATGATCTCTTCGTAGACGCGCGATTCACGGCGGCCCAGGGCCGCGGTCTTGGCCTTGGCCGGGGCGATGTGCGAGGAAATGGGCGCGGCGTCGTCCAGTCGCAGCATGCCCAGCAGGTGGCCGCCGTCGTCCGACACGGCGATGGTGACTGCCCACTTGTTCTGCAGGGCGTGTGCCTCGGCCGCGGCCAGGATCTTCTTGACGTCTTCGGCGGTCAGCACGGGTTTGGTGTTCATTGCAGCGACTCCTTGATCTGTTCTAGGGCGGTGGGATCTTCGATCGTGGTCAGGTCGCCGGGATCACGGCCTTCGCATACCGCGACGATCGCGCGGCGCAGCACCTTGCCCGAGCGGGTCTTGGGCAACGCGCCCACGAACCGGATGCGGGCGGGCCGCGCCACGGCTCCCAGCTGATCTTCCACCAGCCGCATGATATCCGCTTCCAGCTGCTTTGCGCCCTCCGGCGTTTCGGCCGCGGCGGGATTCTTCAGCACCGCGAACGCCATCGCCGCCTGCCCCTTGAGCGCGTCGGCCACGCCCACCACCGCGCATTCGGCAATACCGCTGTGGCTGTTGACGGATTCCTCGATCTCGCGCGTGCCGAGCCGATGGCCGGCCACATTGATCACGTCGTCGGTGCGGCCCAGGATGAACCAGTAGCCATCCGCGTCGACCAGGCCCCAGTCGAAGGTGGAATACACCTGGCGCCCCGGGATCGACGTGAAATAGGTCTGGACGAAACGCTCGTCGTCGCCCCAGATGGTCGACATGGCGCCCGGCGGCAACGGCGGCACAATGGCGACCACGCCCTTCTGGTCGGGTCCCAGGTCCTCGCCGCTGGATTCGCTGACGATGCGCGCATCGAAGCCATAGACCGGGAACGACGGGCTGCCGAAGCGCGTCGGCACCTTTTCCACGCCCGGCTGCGCCGACAGGATCGGCCAGCCGGACTCGGTCTGCCAATAGTTGTCGATGATGGGCTTGCCCAGGCCTTCGGAAATCCACTGCGCGGTGGGTTCATCGAGCGGCTCGCCGGCCAGGTATACCGCCCGCAGCGAAGACAGGTCGTGCTTGCGCAGCAAGGCCGGGTCCTGGCGCTTGAGCACCCGCACCGCCGTCGGCGCCGAGAACAGCGTGTTGACGCCGAACTGCTCCACCAGCTTCCACAGGATGGCGCCGTCCGGGCGCACCGGCGTGCCTTCGTACAGCACCGTCGCCTGTCCGCCGATCAGCGGGCCATACACAATATAGGAATGCCCCACCACCCAGCCGATGTCGCTGGTGCAGAAGAACGTGTCGCCCGCCTTGCCGTTGAACAGGTACTCCATCGACGACGCCAGCGCCACGGCGTAGCCGCCGGTGTCGCGCTGAACGCCCTTGGGCTTGCCGGTGGTGCCGGACGTGTACAGAATGTAGCTGGGCTCGGACGACTCCAGCCATGCCACCGGCACGCGGGCGCCGCGCTGGGCGGCGCGCAGGGTGGCATAGTCCAGATCGCGGCCGGCCACCGGTTCGAACGGCGCCAGGCCGCGGTCGAACACCACCACCGAAGCCGGCGGCGTCTTGCACAGGGCCAGCGCCCGGTCCAGCAGCGGCTTGTAGGGCACCACCTTGCCGCCGCGCGAGCCGCCGTCCGTGCACACCACCACCTTGGGCGCGGCATCGTCGATGCGCTGCGCCAGGTTGACCGAGGCAAATCCGCCGAACACCACCGAGTGCACCGCGCCGATGCGGGCGCAGGCCAGCATGGTAAAGACCGCCTCGGGCACCATCGGCATGTAGAGCAGCACCCGATCGCCGCGCCCCACGCCCAGGTCCTGCAGCATGGCGGCTGCCGCGTTCACCTCTTCATAGACGTCCTGGCGGGTGTAGACCCGTTCGCGCTCGACCTCGGTGGAGACCCAGATCAACGCCGGCTTGTCGGCCTGGGTCGGCAACCAGCGGTCGACGGCGTTGTAACAGAGGTTGGTCGTGCCGCCCACGAACCACTTGGCGAATGGGGGCCGCGAAAAATCCAGGACGGATTCGAACGGCGTTTCCCAGTGCACCCGATCGGCCTGCTCGCGCCAGAAGGCATCGCGGTCGTGCACCGAGCGGTAATGGAAATCCCTGGTTTTTTGCATTTTTGTCTCCTGTTATTGTGCATACGCCTTATGGCTGATTGCTTTCTTTTTGAATCCTTCGGTCATTTTGGTCGGCAAACCTTGCACCAGGCTTGCCGCAGGTCAAAAAATTCTGCCACGCGTCTACGCCGCACGGGCGCCGGGCTGGTTACAGTAACGAACCAGTCTTAAAAGTTTGGTAGAATCCCCGCGAAGTTGTACACAACATATCTGTTGGTTGGCTGCTTGATTTCAGCTATTCAGGTGTTTTTTAGCGTTTTTGACGCTTTATTACCCCGAAAAATGCGAAACAGGCGGCAACCTTCCCCAGGCGAATGCATCGACACTCCAAAAGCGCGCGACTGAATTCATCCTCTGGCCAGGCGAACCGCGGTCTGCGTTTGCTGGCGCTGGTGGCGTGCGTCGCGGGTCTGGCGGGTTGTGCAAGCACCAATCAAAAGTCCACCGCCTATACGTCCGAGATCGATCCCTACGAGACGGAATGGGTTGCCACCGCCGATGATCCCATCGGCATGCTGGTGGTGCAGAAATTCAAGCGCGAGCGCCAACGCAGCCACAGCGGTGTCAGCAGCGACAACGCCATGGTCAGCGAAGCCCTGAACTACCTGGGCATCCGCTACCGCTTCGGCGGCAGCTCCCCCGATACCGGCTTCGATTGCAGCGGCCTGGTGGCCTACACCGCCGAGCGCTCGCTGGGCCTGAAACTGCCCCGCAACGCCGCCGAGATCGCGCAGCAAGGCGTTTCCATCGCCAAGAACGAGCTCAAGGCCGGTGACCTGGTCTTCTTCAACACCATGGGCCGCCGCTATTCCCACGTCGGCATCTACCTGGGCGACGACCGCTTCGTGCATTCGCCCAGCTCCGGCGGCGTGGTGCGCGTCGAGAACATGACCATGGCGTATTGGTCCAAGCGTTACAACGGCGCCCGCCGCATCGACAACAGCCTGCTCGCCACGGCTCGCGCCGCCAACTGAACCCAAGCCCGCGCAAGCATTCTCGCGCCCTCGCGCGCTGCCCGCAATCCTCCATACGGCAAAACGCCGCCGGACCATTCCAGTCCGGCGGCGTTTTACATTCCTCTTCGCGACCTTTGGGGCCGCAGGCCGTTTCGGCCTCCCCAGTAATCGGTGTGTACGGCGGTCCGTACGACGGTCAGGCGCGGTATCAGTGAACCGCGGCTCCCGCAGCTCCTGCGCACAGGCCGCATTGCTGCAGGGCCTGCTGCATGCTGCACACCGAACGGCGACAAGCCACGACACGGATGCCACCGCGCTGCGCCGCGTTGCGGAAGGTCTTCATGACGTTGTGGCCCAGGAAGTCGGTCAGCAGGATGACCAGCTGGGTGCCCGAGGGCAATTGCAACGTCTTCTTCTGATGCGAAGGATCACGGCCACTGATGTGGTGGGTGATCGAAATATTGTGTCCTTTGAGCAGATCCGGGATGTTGCCGAGCCTGTCGGCGCCCACTACCACTGCACTCAATCCTGCCGTCATGTTGAACCTCACTGGGTCGTTGAGACTGGATGTAATGATAATGATTCCTATTTTTTAGTCAACTCAAATGAGATCAGTTCTTATTTAATAATTTTTATGAGCTCGTGGAAAGGGATAGCGAGCCCCCCCTCTCCGGCCACCCGCCACGCCCCTGCCACGGGCGCGCGGGCAAAAAAAACGGCTCCCCGGAAGGGGCGCCGCCTTTCGTCCGACTGCTCCGGCGCGCGGCGGGCAGCCCTATTTCGGCGTGCCCTGCACCGCTTCCGTGACGACGGCGCGGGTCAGCGACGGCGCCAGCATTTCCAGGAACGTATAGACATAGTCCCGCAGGAACACCCCGGCCTTCACGCCGACGCGGGTGGTGTGCGTGCCGAACAGGTGCCCCACCGGCAAGCCCACCAGGCTGGAATCCCGACGCGGGTCATAGGCCACGCCCGCGATGATGCCGATGCCCAGGCCCACGTCGACGTAAGTCTTGATCACGTCCGCGTCGATCGCTTCCAGGACGATGTCCGGGTGGATGCCCTGGTTGGCAAAGACCTCGTCGATCGTGCTGCGGCCGGTGAAGGCGCGGTCGTAGGTCACGATGGGGTATTCGGCCAATTGCGCCAGCGACAGGCGCTTGGCGGCGCTGGAGGTCAGCTCGGCCAGCGGATGGTCGGGCCGCACCACCACGGTGTGCTCCCAGGCGTAGACCGGCAGGGTGGCCAGGCCGGGCGTCAGCGCCAGCGATTCGGTCGCCAGCGCCAGGTCGGCCTGCTCGTGCAGCACCATTTCGGCCAGTTGCGCCGGGCTGCCTTCGGCCAGCGACAGATGCACCTTGGGAAATTGCTTGCGGAATGCCGGGATCACGCGCGGCAGCAGATAACGCGCCTGGGTGTGGGTGCAGGCGATCACCAGGCCACCCTCGTCGCGGCGCGCGAACTCGTCGCTGACCTTCTTGAGGTTGTCGACCTCGCGCATGATGCGGTCGATGACCTGCGAAACCGCCAGGCCGGGCTTGGTCAGCCCTTTGATGCGCTTGCCGTGGCGCTCGAAGATCTTGATACCGAGCTCGTCCTCGAACTCGATGATGGCCTTGGACACCCCCGGCTGGGAGGTATAGAGCATCCGGGCGGCTTCGGTCAGGTTGAAGTCGCGCCGGATGGTCTCGCGCACGAAACGAAATTGCTGCAGGTTCATGAATTGGCCCCTGATAGACGGGCCAATTATAAGTAATAAGGACGCCTTGTTATATGACTTATTTATATAAGCTTAGGACAAGGCGTCCCTGTTTCAGCGCATCGAGATCGTGGTGTTCACGGTCTTGGCATGGGCGGACCAGCGCGCCGTGACGGTCTTGGTCTGGGTCCAGAACTGCACCGCCTGCTTGCCGTTGGGACCCAGGTCGCCCAGCTTGGAACCGCGCGAACCGGTGAAGCTGAACCATGCCACCGGCACCGGGATCGGCACGTTGATGCCGACCTGGCCGACGTCGATGTTGTTCTGGAAGTAACGCGCCGCGCCGCCATCCTGCGTGAACAGGGCCACGCCGTTGCCGTTGGGGTTGCGGTTGATGAATTCCACCGCTTCTTCCAGCGTTTCCGCGCCGACAACGCACAGCACCGGGCCGAAGATTTCCTCGGTGTAGATGGTCATGTTCTCGGTGACGCCCTCGAACACGGTCGGGCCCACGAAGTTGCCCTGCTCGAAACCGGCGACCTTCAGATTGCGGCCGTCCAGCAGCAGTTTGGCGCCTTCGTCCACGCCCTTCTGGATCAGGCTTTCGACGCGCTTCTTGGCGTTCGGCGACACCAGCGGGCCCAGGTCGGCGGCGCGGTCCGTGCCGGAATTGACCTTGAGCTTCTTGGCGCGCTCGACGAAATCAGGCAGCCAGTTGCGAGCCTCGCCCACCAGCACGGCCACCGACGAGGCCATGCAACGCTGGCCTGCGGCACCGAACGCGGCGCCCAGCAATTGGTTCAGCGCGACTTCCGGATCGGCGTCCGGCAGGATCACGCAGTGGTTCTTGGCGCCCATCATCGACTGGCAGCGCTTGCCGGCGGCCGAGGCGCGGTTGTAGATCTCGGTGCCGACGCGGGTCGAACCGATGAACGACACCGCCTTGATGTCGGGATGCTCGCACAGGCCGTTGGCCGTTTCCGGACCGCCATGCACCACGTTCAGCACGCCCGGCGGCAGGCCGGCTTCCAGCGCCAGTTGCGCCAGGAACAGCGACGAGGTCGGATCCTGCTCGGACGGCTTGAGCACGAAGGTATTGCCGCAGGCCACCGCGATGGGAAACATGAAGCACGGCAGCATCACCGGGAAGTTGAACGCGGTGATGCCCGCGCACACGCCCAGCGGCTGGATCAGGGTGTAGACGTCGATGCCGGAGGCGGCGTTCTCGGCGTACTCGCCCAGCTGCAGGTTGGCGATCGAGCAGGCGTGCTCGACCACTTCCAGGCCGCGTCCGACTTCGCCCTCGGCGTCCGGCAGGGTCTTGCCGTGCTCGCGGGTGATCATCTCGGCCAGCTTGGCGGTATTGGCGCGCAGCAGTTCCTGGAACTTCAGCATGACGCGCATGCGCAGGCCCTGGCCGCTGTTGCGCCAGGTCTTGAAGGCTTCCTTGGAATTGGCGATGGCCTCGTCCAGTTCGGCGCGCGTGGCGAACGGCACCTTGGCCACGACTTCCTGGGTGGCGGGGTTGATCACGTCGCGCCATTCGGTGGTCTTGGACTGCACGAGCTTGCCGCCGATCAATAGCGGAACGCGGGGGACTTCACTCATTTGATGCTCCTCACAACTGCATAGTCGATGCGGATGGAATCCGCGTTCTTGGATCTCGCGCGCGCGCCGCCGGGTCTGCCGGCGGCGCGCCGCGCCTTACTTCTGCACCAGCGGGCAGGCCGAATCGGCCAGCGGCTGGAAGGCCTCGGCCGCCGGGATGGTGGCCACCAGCTTGGAATAATCCCAACCGCCCTTGGATTCGGACGGCTTTTTCACCTCATACAGGTACATGTCGTGGATCACGCGGCCGTCGGGCCGGATCGAAGCATTGCGCATGATCGGATCCTTGATCGGCAGCTCGCGCATCTTGTCGGCCACCACCTTGCCGTCGGTGCTGCCCGAGGCCGCCACCGAACGCAGGTAGTGCAGCACGCTGGAATACACGCCGGCCTGCGTCATGGTCGGCTTCAGGCCGCGGAAGGCCTTCTCGAAGCGCGTCGACCACTGGCGCGTGGCGTCGTCGTAATCCCAGTAGAAGCCGTCCACGTACGACAGCCCCTGGGCGCTTTCCAGCCCCAGCGCGCGCAGGTCGGACAGGAAGATCAGCAGCGACACCAGGCGCTGGCCGCCGGCCACGATGCCGAATTCGCGCGCCTGCTTGACCGCGTTGACGGTGTCCTGGCCGCCGTTGGCCAGCGCCACCACCTGCGCCTTGGAGCTTTGCGCCTGCAGCAGGTACGAGGCAAAGTCGGGGGCGTTGAGCGGATGGCGCACGCTACCGGCGACAGTGCCACCCAGCGCCTTGACCGCCTTGGCCGTGTCGGCCTCGAGCGAATGGCCGAAAGCGTAGTCGACGGTGATGAAGTACCAGGACTTGCCGCCCGCCCTGACCGTGGCCTTGGCGCCGCCGGCGGACTGCGAATAGGTGTCGAACATCCAGTGGAACCCGACCGGCGAGCATTCCTTGTTGGTCAGCGCCGTGGTGGCCGGGCCGGAGAACATCACGACCTTGTTCTTTTCGCGCGCGATGCCCTGCACCGCCAGCGCCACGGCCGAGTTGGTCAGGTCGGCGATGGCAGTGACGCCGTCGCGGTCGAACCACTCGCGCGCCTTGGCCGCGCCCACGTCGGCCTTGTTCTGGTTGTCGGCCGACACCAGTTCGATCTTCATGCCCTTGCATTCCGCGGCCAGGCAATCGTCGATGGCCAACTGCGCCGCCGCCACCGAACCCGGCCCGCCCATGCCGGCGTAGGTGCCCGACATGTCGGTCAGGATGCCGATCTTCACGGGCGGTTTATCCGCCGCGTACGCCTGACTCAACAGGGCAGCGCCCAGACACAAGCCTGCGGCCAGCCCGCGTGCGTGCAATTCCATGGATTTGTCTCCTGAGTTTTATGCGTTATGGCGCCGTCTTTGCGGCCTGCGGCTCCTGGCGGTTGTCCCCCAGGGCTGCCGACCCAGTGTAGATGTGTGAAAATCAACAAGCAACACCAGAAATGCACATTCCTTGTGCATCAATGCACAAGCTTGTCAGGAGCGAAAAACGTGCTGGATTGGGACAGTCTGCGGTATTTCCTGGAGGTCGCCCGTACCCAGCGCGTCAGCGCCGCGGCGCGCAGGCTCGGGGTCGAGCACACCACGGTATCGCGCCGCATCCGCGCGCTGGAAACCGAGCTGGACACGCTGCTGTTCGAGAAGTCGCGCAGCGCCGGCTTCGTGCTGACCGAGGACGGCCAGCGCCTGTTCGTGCACGCCGAGCAGATGGAAAGCACGGTGCACAGCGCCCGCGAAACCCTGTCGGGGATCGGGCAGGCGCTGTCCGGCCACCTGCGCATCGGCGCCACCGAGGGCTTCGGCAGCTACGTGCTGACGCCGCTCGCCGCCGACTTCCAGCGGCGCTATCCGCACATCACGCTGGACATCCTGCCGGTGCCGCGCTTTGTCAGCCTGTCCAAGCGCGAGGCCGACCTGGCCATCACCATCGAGCGCCCCCAGCGCGGCCCGTACGTCTGCAGCAAGCTGTGCGATTACACCTTGCGCCTGTACGGCACGCCCGAGTACCTGGCCCGTCATCCATCGATCCGGGGCCGCGCCGACCTGGCCGGGCACAGCTTCATCGGCTACGTCGACGAACTGCTGTTCAGCGAACGCCTGCGCTACCTGGAAGACCTGCTGCCCGCCAGCCGCGTAGTGTTGCGCAGCACCAGCGTGGTGGCGCAATACCACGCGGCGCTGCAGGGCCAGTCGCTGGCCATCCTGCCCTGCTTCATCGCGGCGCAGGATCCGCGGCTCAAGCCGGTGCTGGAAAAGGAAGTGGAGATCACGCGATCGTTCTGGATGTACTGCCACGAGGACCTGCGCAAGCTCAAGCGCGTGACGGTGCTGTGGGAATTCATCCGCAAGTCGGTGCTACGGAACGCCGACCTGCTGGCCGGCAAGCGCGGCACCATGAAATACCTGCCCTGAGCAGGCCTGGCAATCCGGGACCGGGGCAGCCGCGCCGCAAGCGCGGCGCGGCCACCCTCGGCCGGCCGCCATGATTGCGTGGCGGGGCCGCGCTTTCCGCCCCTAGCTGTTCTTGGGCGCCTTGACCCGCAGGCGGCGCATCAGCAGGAATGCCGTGAACATGGCCACGACGACGTGGATCGCCACCGTGCCCACGCCGAAGCTGAGCTTACCATTGGAAATCCAGGCGCGCGACAGGTTGATCAGGTTCATGTAGAGCAGGCCCACCAGGCCGGCGATGAGCAGGTCGCCGGAACGGCCCAGGCGCGGATTCACCGCCCCCAGCGGGATCGCCAGCAACGCCAGGTTGAGCGCGGCCAGCGGCAGCGAAATGCGCCACATCACCTGCGACCAGCTGCTGCTGGTGTTGTCGGCCATCAGCTGCGGCGTGGTGCGGGCCTTGGACGAGCGTTCGGCGGCCGCGCGGGCCTCGGCGACCGGGTCATCGCCGCCCTTGCTCTCCAGGCGCAGGCCGTATTTCTCGAAGTGCACCAGGCGGATCTCGGGCGTGCCCGGCTTGAGGTCATAGCGGTGCCCTTCCCCCAGCACCAGGAAGCGGTCGCCATTGGGCAGGGTTTCGCTATGGGCGCTGCTGGCGGTCAGGACGCTCAGCCATTCGGGGCCGGTTTCGCGCGCGAACACATTGCCCAGTTCGTCGGTAGGCTTGGCCGGGTCCTCGGCGAAGAACACGCGATTGCCGCCAGCCGACTCCGCGAACTGGCCCGCGGTCACCTTGGACAGGTCGGAGCGTTGCTCGAAGCGTTCATGGTATTCGCCGATCTGGCGATAAGCCCACGGCGCGGCCACCAGCGTCAGGCCCGCGACCGCGATGGCCACGGGAACGGCGACGCGCAGCACCGGCTTGAGCCAGTCTGCCAGCGACAGGCCGCTGGCGAACCACACCACCATCTCGGATTCCCGGTAGTTGCGCGTGACCGTGGTGAGCACCGCGATGAAGACCGACACCGCCAGGATGGTCGGCAAGGCCGTGATGGTGGACAGCGCGGCCAGCACGAGCACGACGTCCGCCCCGATGTTGCCGCCCGCCGCCTCACCGAGCAGGCGCACCAGCAGCACGCTGAGCCATACGATGAGCAACGTGGAAAAGACAACGCCAGCGTGACTGGTGATCTCGCTGACGACAGAGCGTTTGAATAGAGACATGGGAGAATATGCGGGATAATCGACCGCATCATACAGACGCACACGGGAAACCCTCATGGAATTTAGCACACAGACCACCGCTTCCCTGCACCAGATCAAAACCGCCGCGCTGGCGGTCGGGATCTACGCCGACGGCGTGTTGAGCCCCGCCGCCGACCTGATCGACCGCGCCTCCAACGGCGCCGTGCGCGCCGTCGCCAAGAGCGAGTTCCGCGGCCGTGCCGGCTCGACCCTGGTGCTGCGTTCCCTGCCGGGCGTGTCGGCCCAGCGCGTGGTCCTGGTCGGCCTGGGCAAGCAGGACGAATACTCGGCCCGCGCCCACGCCTCCGCCGAACAGGCCTTCGCCGCCGCCTGCGTCGCCGCGCAACTGACCGAAGGCGTGTCGACCCTGGCCGCCAACCCCATCGCCGACGTGGCCCTCATCGCCCGCGCCCGCAGCGCGGCCATCGCCGCCGGCAGCGCCACCTATCACTACGACGCCAGCTTCGGCAAGCCCGACCGCGACGCCCGTCCCAAGCTCAAGAAGATCGTGCAGATCGTCGAGCGCGCCGACGCCAGCCAGGCGCAGAAGGGCCTGCGCGAAGGCGCCGCCATCGCCAACGGCATGGAACTGACCCGCACCCTGGGCAACCTGCCGGGCAATATCTGCACCCCCACCTACCTGGGCGACACCGCCAAGCGCCTGGCGCGCGAATTCAAGTCGCTCAAGGTCGAGGTCATGGACCGCAAGCAGGTCGAGGCCCTGGGCATGGGCTCGTTCCTGTCGGTGGCGCGCGGCTCCGAGGAAGCGCTGCGCTTCATCGTCCTGCGCCACGGCGGCAAACCCGCCAAGAAGGGCGCCAAGGCGTCCGACGGCCCCATCGTGCTGGTCGGCAAGGGCATCACCTTCGACGCCGGCGGCATCTCGCTCAAGCCCGCCGCCACCATGGACGAAATGAAGTACGACATGTGCGGCGCCGCCAGCGTGCTCGGCTCGTTCCGCGCGCTGGCCGAACTGGAACTGCCGCTGGACGTGATCGGCCTGATCCCGGCCTGCGAAAACCTGCCCAGCGGCAAGGCCAACAAGCCGGGCGACGTGGTCACCAGCATGGCCGGCCTGACCATCGAGATCCTCAATACCGACGCCGAGGGCCGCCTGGTGCTGTGCGACGCGCTGACCTACGCCGAGCGCTTCAAGCCGTCCACCGTCATCGACATCGCCACCCTGACCGGCGCCTGCGTCGTGGCCCTGGGTCATGTCAACACCGGCCTGTTCACCAAGGACGATGCGCTGGCCGAGGCCCTGTCCGCCGCCGGCCGCCAGTCCCTTGACACCGCCTGGCGCATGCCGATGGACGACGCCTACCAGGATCAACTCAAGTCCAACTTCGCCGACCTGGCCAACATCGGCGGCCCCCCGGCCGGCGCGGTCACGGCCGCCTGCTTCCTGTCGCGCTTCACCAAGTCGTACCGCTGGGCCCACCTGGACATCGCCGGCACCGCCTGGAAGAGCGGCAAGGACAAGGGCGCCACGGGCCGTCCCGTGCCGCTGCTGATGCAGTTCCTGCTGGACCAGGCTTGAACCGCCGCGCACGGAAACCGGCATGACGCGCATCGATTTCGCCTTCGGCGCGCCCGACCGCCTGCGCATGGCCTGCCAGGTGGTGCGCAAGCGCTACCTGGCGGGTCAGCGGCTGGTGGTGTACTGTAAGGAAGGCTCGCGCCTGGCGGCCTTCGATCGCATGCTCTGGGCCTTCGACGACACCTCGTTCGTGCCGCACGTCCTGGCCAACGATCCGCTGGCGGCCGAAACGCCCGTCATCCTGACCGCCGGAGATCCCTGGCAGGCGGCCCAGGCCGCCGTCGCGGACGGCCAGCCCCAGCCCTGGCTGCTCAATCTCGACGATGCCTGCCCCCCGGGCTTCGACGCCTTCGAGCGCCTGCTCGAAATCGTCTCCGACGATCCCGACGACAAGCAGGCCGCGCGCCAGCGCTGGCGCGCCTACCAGGGCGCCGGCCATACGCCGCAGAGCCACGACCTGAGCCAGCGCCAGTCGGGCGCCTGAGCGCCCTTTACGCCCCTCGCGCCGCCCCGGGCGGCGCCATCTCGATCCTCGGGAGCCCCCATGCCCCACCACCCTTCCGATCCCGGCATCCCCACCCTGACCCAGCGGGCCGAACCGACGCTGTCGCCATCCGCGCCGCCGGTCGGCGCGGCGCACGGCGCCACCGATGCGTACCCCGATGACGCCTTTCCCCTGCTGACGGAAGTGGCCGACGCGGATGTCCCCGTGCTGACGGATCCGGCCGGCGGCGACGATTTCCCGCTGCTCACCGACCCCGTCGACGACCACGGCGTGCCGCTACTCACGGACGCCCCGGATGACGGCGCCGGCACGGCCATGCCGTCCGACACGCCCCCGCCCGCGATCCTGGCCGCCCGCCTGCAGGCGGAAGTCGAGCAGGCCATGCGCGCCGCCCTGGCCGACGCCATCACCCGGATCCAGGCGCACATGGACGAAGAACTGCCCCGCATCGTCGCCCGGGTGCTGCGGGACGTCAGGCCAGGTTGAAACCGGCGCAAGCGTCCCCATAATGGGGTCATACCGCAGGATCATGCGGGTCCGCCCGATGCGTTAATTCCTTCGAAAACTGGATTCTTCAGGGAACTGTAAGGTATCCTTGGCATCTAAGCCTTCTAGGCAAATCAATTTCTGCCGTACACAGGAGTCCTCCATGAACGAATATCGTCCGTCCCCCTTCAACCGTTCCGGCGCCCTCGCCGGCGCGCCGGGCGAGGTCGTGCGCAACAAAGTGCTGCGCAACACCTATTGGCTCCTGGCGCTCTCGCTGATCCCGACCGTGCTGGGCGCGGCCGTCGGCCTGTACACCGGCATCAACCGGGTCATGGGCGCCAGCCCGGGCCTGTCCGCCATCGTGTTCCTGGTGGGCGCCTTCGGCATGATGTTCGCCATCGAGAAGAACAAGAACAACTCGCTGGGCGTGGTGCTGCTGCTCGCCTTCACGTTCTTCATGGGCGTGATGCTGTCGCGCCTGCTCGGTTTCGTGATGGGCTTCAGCAACGGCTCGCAGCTGGTCATGACGGCCTTCGGCGGCACCGCGATCGTGTTCGGCACGATGGCCACGCTGGCCACCACCATCAAGCGCGACCTGTCCGGCCTGCAGAAATTCCTGTTCATCGGCGCCGTCGTGATCCTGGTGGCGGCCCTGGCCAACATCTTCCTGCAGCTGCCCGCGCTGATGCTGACCATCTCGGTGCTGGCCATCGTGATCTTCTCGGCGTTCATGCTGGTCGACCTGCAGCGCGTCGTGAACGGCGGTGAAACCAACTACGTGTCCGCCACGCTGGCCATCTACCTGGACGTCTACAACGTCTTCTCGAACCTGCTGATGCTGCTGGGCATCTTCGGCGGCAACCGCGAATAAGCGCGCCGCGCTACAGTCGCAAGGGCCTGCATGCAACATGCAGGCCCTTTTTCATTGGAGCGAGCCATGCCCGACCGCCGCCGATTCCTGCAAGCCGCCGCCTGCGCTTCCCTGCTGGCCCAGCCGTGGGCGGCACGGGCGCTGACCACGCGACAGCCGATGCTGGCCCGCCCCATCTGGTCGACCGGCGAGATGCTGCCTGTGGTCGGACTCGGCACGGCCGACACCTTCAACGTATCGCCGTCGGATGCGGCCGCGATGGCGCCGCTGGCCCAGGTGGTGGACGCGCTGCTGGACGGGCGCGGTTCGCTGATCGACACCGCCCCCAGCTATGGCCTGGCAGAGACCGTCACCGGCGCGCTGCTGGCGCGCGAGCCGGACCGGCGTCCGCAGGTATTCCTGGCCACCAAGATCAGCGTCCAGGGACACGATGCGGCCAGGCGCCAGATCGAACAGTCGCGGCGCGCGCTGCGCACCGACAAGCTCGACCTGATCCAGGTGCACAACCTCATCGACACCCGCAACCAACTGGCGTTGTTGCGCGACCTGAAGCGGCAAGGCCTGACGCGCTACATCGGCATCACCCACTACACCGACCACGCCCACGACGAACTCACCGAACTGGTCGAACGCGAGAAGCCCGACTTCCTGCAGATCAACCTGTCGGTCGGCGCCCGCAACGCCGAAAAGCGCCTGCTGCCGGCCTGCCAGGCCAATGGCGTCGCGGTGCTCATCAACCGGCCCTTCCAGGACGGCGCGCTGTTCCGCCAGGTCAAGGGCCGGCCGCTGCCAGAGCTGGCCGCCGAAATCGGCTGCACCTCGTGGGCCCAGTTGTTCCTGAAGTTCATCATCGGCCACCCGGCCGTCACCGCAGTCATCCCCGCCACCTCCAAGCCGGCCAACATGGCGGACAACGCGCGGGCCGGTTTCGGGCCGCAACCGGACGCGGCGCTGCGCGAACGCATCGCCGCCCTGCTGGGCTGAAGCCATGCGCGCCGCCGGATCCTGGCGCCAGCGGGCGGCGCAAGCGCTGGGGATTCAACCCGACGAACTGCCTGCGGGCGCCTGCGGCTTTGCGTTTTTCTTTTGCCTGTTCTGCGGCTATTTCATGCTGCGGCCCATCCGCGAGACGCTGGGCATCCAGGCCGGCGTCGACCAGTTGCAGTGGCTCTTCACCGCCACCTTCCTTGCCATGCTGGCGGTGGTGCCGTTGTTCGGCTGGCTCTCGGCCCGGGTGGCGCGCGCCACGCTGGTGACGTGGGCCTACGCCGCCTTCGCCGTCACCATGGCCGGCTACGCTGCACTGTTCCACTGGCGGCCGGACAGCGTCTGGGCCGCGCGCAGCTTCTACGTCTGGCTGTCGGTCTTCAACCTGTTCGTGGTCTCGCTTGGCTGGAGCCTGATGGCCGACGTGTTCCGCATGGACTCGGCCAAGCGCCTGTTCGCCTTCATCGCCGCCGGCGCCAGCGCCGGCGGGCTGTGCGGCCCCTTGCTCGGCGGCCTGTTGGCCGGCGCGCTGGGTCCGGCGGGCCTGTTGCTGCTGTCGGCCCTGCTGCTGACGGCCACGCTGCCGCTCAAGCGTTGGCTGCTGCGCTGGCGCGCCGCCGTTCGCCCCGAGGCCGACACCGCCGAACTGGCGACGCCGATTGCGGGCGCGACGCTGGCCGGCCTGGCTCGGGTGTTCCAATCGCCCTTCCTGCTGGGCGTCGCCGTGCTGGTGCTGCTGCTGGCCACCCTCAACACCTTTCTCTACATGGAACAGGCGCGGCTGGTGGCCGGCGCCTTCACCGACACGGCGCAGCGCATCCGGGTCTTCGCCGCGCTGGACTTCACGGTCCAGGCGCTGTCGCTGTTGTCGCAACTGTTCCTCACCAGCCGCCTCGCCGCCCGGCTAGGGGTGCGCTTCCTGATGGCGGCGGTGCCGCTGGCCATGGCGCTGGCCTTCCTGGTACTGGCGATCCATCCGGTGTTCGCCGTGCTGGCGGGCGCGATGATCCTGCGTCGCGTGGGGGAATACGCCCTGGTCAAGCCGGGGCGCGAGATGCTGTTCACCGCGGTGCCGCCCGAAGACAAGTACAAGACCAAGAACGTCATTGACACCGTCGTCTACCGCGCCGGCGACGCGGCCAGCGGCTGGGTCAAGGCCGGCATCGACGCGCTCGGCCATGGCGTGGCGCTGATTGCCTTGCTGGGTGCGCTGTGCGCGCTGGCGGCCGCGGCGCTCGGCTATGGATTGGGCCGCCAGGCGGACCGGCGGGCGCCAGATAGCCATTAGATTTCTCCAAACATCCATCTGAGCAAGGCGAACGGATTTCCCTCGCGGCCGCCGCACAATAGCGCAGCCCATCCACGTTACGGGAATCGCCATGACACGCATTGCCAGCCTTGCCGCCCTGTTGCTCAGCCTGACCGCCGCGCCCGCGCTGGCCGATTACCCCGAACGTCCGATCACCTTGATCGTGCCCGCCGCCGCCGGCGGCAATGCCGACATCACCGCGCGCCTCATCGGCCAGGAGATGGCGCGCGTGCTGGGCCAGGCCGTGGTGGTGGAAAACCGCGTCGGCGCCGGGGGCCGCATCGGCACGCAGGCGCTGGTGCGCGCCCCGGCCGATGGATACACCATCGGCTACGCCCACGTCGGCACGCTGGTGCTGCATCGCTACCTCTTCAAGCAACAGCTGTACGACCTGGACCGCGATATCGCGCCGGTCGGATTGGTGGCAGAAACCCCCAACGTCATCGTCGTCAACGCAGCCTCGCCGTACCGCGATCTCAAGAGCTTCATCGACGCCAGCCGCGCCCAGCCCGACCGGCTGACCATGACCTCGGCCGACCCCGGCACCACCAGCGAGGTCGGCGTCAAGCTGTTCATCGCGCAGACGGGCGCCGCCGTGCGCCAGATTCCGTACAAGGCCACCGCCGCCCAGTTGGCCGACCTGCTGGGCGGCCACGTGGACTCGATGATGGAGAACCTGCCCCCCCTCATCGGCAACCTGAAGGATGGCCGCCTGCGCGCCCTGGCCGTAACCACCAAGCGCCGCGCCGCCTCCAATCCGGACGTGCCGACCGTGGCCGAGCAGGGCTACCCGGACTACGAGCAATCGGCCTGGAGCGCGCTGGTGGCGCCGGCCGGCACCCCGCCCGCCGTCATCGCGCGGTTGAACGCCGCCATGAACACGGCGCTGCATTCGGAAGCCGTCGCCCGCGAACTGCGCAGCCGCTCGCAGGAACCGCTGGGCGGCACACCCGCCGACGTCAAGACCCAGATTCAAAAGGAACTGCCCAAATGGGAAAACATCATCAAGGCAGCCGGCACCACGCTGGACTGATGACGGCCCGCCCCCACGCCGGAGACGCGCCATGGCCAAGGTAAGCCGAGAGGATTTCACCTGCGCCGCGGCCACCAATGCCTCGGCCTACCGGCGCATCACGGTGCCGGTGCTGAAGATCGAGGCCGGGCCCGGCCCCGCCGTGGCGCTGATGGCCGGTGTGCATGGCGACGAATGGGAAGGCCAGGCAGCCATCCTGCAGCTGTGGCAACTGCTGCCCGGCGTCCTGCAACGCGGCACGGTCTATCTGCTGCCCGCCGCCAACGCCGAGGCGTCGCTGGCCGGCACCCGCCTGTCGCCGTCGGATGACGGCAACCTCAATCGCGCCTTCCTGGGCGCCCCGGCGCGCGGCTATACCGAAAGCGTGGCGGCCGCGCTGGAAGCACGGCTGCTGCCGCGCATCCAGGCGCTGGTGGACGTGCACAGCGGCGGCGCCTCGCTGCGTTACCTGCCGTCGTCGGTGATCACCCGCTACGGCGACGATGCGCTCGATGAGCGCGTGCCTGCGCTGGCACGCGCCTTCGGCCTGCCGCATTGCGTGTTCTTTCGCGGCACCGAGAGCGGCTCTCTGCCGGCCGCCGCCAGTCGCCTGGGCGTGCTGCGGCTGAGCGCGGAGATCGGCGGCGGCCGCGAAACCACCCGCGCACTGGTCGAACGCTGCCGCGACGGCCTGCTCGGCTGCCTGGCCGAACTCGGCCTGCTGGCCGGCGCTTCCTCGCGCCAGGCCAGTCCCACACTGCACAACCTGGAACCCCCCGCCGCCACCCTGCGTGCGCGCGAGAGCGGCGTCTTCATCCCCGCGGTCGACCTGGGCCAGACCGTGACGGCGGGCCAGACCATCGGCCAGTTGATCGAACCGGCGCGGCCCGACCTGCCCGCGCGCAACCTGGCCAGCCCCCAGGCCGGCACCGTCGTCTGCCTGCGCGCCATCGCCCGCAGCGACGACGGCGACTGCCTGCTGCAGGTGGCCCCCGCCCTTTCCCTGGACTCCCTAGCCTCGTTGTACTGACCCATGCAGATGAATCCCCGCTTGTCCGGACTGCGCTGCCTGCGCTGCGAAGCCCTGCTGCCTCCCGCCGACTATCCCGAAGGCTGCCCCCACTGCCTTGAAGCCGGCCATCCCGCGTCGCTGGAATGCCGCTACGATGCGGCGCCCGGCGATGCCATGGACCTGCCGGTCTGGTCTCCGGCCACCCTTGGCGAGGGCGCCACGCCCTGCCTGGAGGCCGGGCCCCTGGCGCAGGCCGAAGGCGTCGGGCGGTTGTGGCTCAAGTGCGAAAGCGCCAATCCTACCGGCAGCCACAAGGACCGCATGGCGGCCCAGCTGGTGTCGCGCGCGCGCCTGGCCGGCGCCACACGCGTGGCGGCGGCCTCCAGCGGCAATGCCGGCGTGTCGCTGGCGGCCTACTGTGCCGCAGCCGGGCTGCAGGCCGACATTGCCATCACCCGCAATTGCCCGCCCCTGCAACGGGAGGCCATGCAGCGCTTCGGCGCCCGCCTCACGGCCTTCGACGACAGCCTGGCGCGCTGGCCGCACGTGGCGGACCTGTGCCGCAACCAAGGCGCCTTCGCCGGCACCAATTACCTGAATCCGCCGGTGGGCACGCATCCGTACGGGGTCGAGGGCTACAAACCCATTGCCCAGGAAATCCTCGATGCCTGCGGCCTGCCCACCGATATCGTGGTGCCGACCGCGCGCGGCGACCTGCTGTGGGGCATCCTGCTGGGTTGGCAGCACCTGCTGCACGCCGGCCGCATCCCGCGGCTGCCGCGGCTGCACGCGGTCGAGCCCTATGCCCGCCTGTCGCGGGCGCGCAGCACCGGCGACGCGCGCGGCCTGTGGGAAGGCGCGACCGACCAGTACTCGATCGCCGGCGGCACCGTCACGCTGCAATCGCTGGAAGCGCTGAAGCGCTCGGGCGGCTCGCCGGTCGAAGTCTCCGACGCCGCCGCCGCCCAGGCGCAGCAGCGGTTGGAACGCATGGGGGTGGCCACCGAACTGTCGTCGGCGGCGGCGCTGGCGGCGGTCACGCGCTTGCGGCGCGCCGGCCAACTGGACGCCGAATCGTCGGTGGTGCTGATCCTGACGTCCGACGGCCGCCGCGGCTGACCGCCAAGGCCGGCGCGAGGACCCGTCGCGCCGGATCGGCCGCCTCCCGGGCCTACGATCGACCTTCGGCCTCAGCCGCGCTTGAGGCCGTAGCGTTCCACCAAAGGCGCCAGGGCCGCGCGCAGGCAGGTCGCCCAGAACTTGCCGGCTTCCGACAATGGCCGGCTGCCATGCACGATCATGTGGCATTCGAAATGCACCGGCGCCGCCAGCGGCCGGTGGCACAGCCCCGCGGCCTCCAGGCCCACGGCCGTGGCGGGGTTGGCGATGCCGACGCCGTGTCCCGCCAGCGCCAGGTGGCACACGGTGCTCGAATACGGCGTCTCGATCGCGATCTTCAGCCCCAGGCCGGCCTGCAGCAACAGCGCGTCCAGGCGCTGGCGCGAGGCGTCCTCCGCATTGAGCGCAATCACATCGGCTTCGGCCAGTTGGGCCAGGCCGACCTGCTGCAGACGCGCCAGGGGATGCCCATCGGGAAATACCGCCACCGCCCGCAGGCTTGCCAGGCGATGGCCGCGCAGGCCTTCGAGTTCGGACTCATCGGCGACCGCGGCCAGGTCCAGCTCGCCCGAAACCACCATGTCGCGCAAGGTATTCGAATCGCGGATCTGCAGGTACAGCGGCGTATCGGGATAGCGCTGGCGAAAACGCGTGATCGCGTCGCTGACGATCGCGCCGCTGTAGGCATGGATACAGCCGATGCGCAGGCGCGGCTGGGCCGCGCCGCGGATGGCGCGGATCTTGCGGCCCAGGGTTTCCAGGCCCACGTTCAGGCGGCGGATTTCCTCGTACAGCAGCGTGGCCTCGGGGGTGCGCTGCATGCGCTGGCGCACGCGTTCGAACAGGCGCAGTTCAATCGCGGCTTCGAGCGCGGCCAGGGTGGCGCTGACGGTGGCCGGCGACACATCCAGGCGCCGGGCCGCGGCGGTGACGCTCTCCGTTTCGTAGACGGTGCGGAAAGTCTCGACCTGTTTGAGCGTGAAGGTCATGGCCGGGCGCGCCGCGGGTTCAGATGCGTTGCAGATCCATCAGCACCCGGCGCGTGGCCAGGGGCCGGCCCGCCAGGTTCTCGGCCAGCCGCTCGCGCAGATCGCGGCGCAGCGCCGGCTCGATGACGGGGTCGTCGAAGTCGGGCTCGGCCTCGTCCACGCCATAGCCGGTTTCGCGCAGCAGCGTCCATTCGAAGCGGCGCAAGGCGCCGGCCGCGCGCGTGCCGCCCGACAACTGCTGCAAGGCCATGTCGTAGGCGTCGAACAGCAGGGGATGGGCGTCTTCGCGCGGCAACAGCCGCAGCAACAGTTCATTCATGTACCAAGCCGACATCAGGGCGGTGCCGTTCAGGGCGCGCACGCCCATGATCTCGGCGCGGGTCAGGGTCTTGACCTCGCCGTTGCCGGTCCAGGACAGCAGCAGCGGTTGGAACGCCGACAACACCGGGCGCAGCACGGAATACGGGCGCTTGGCGCCCTTGGCGACCATGGCCACACAGCCGTGGTCGCGCGAGAAAGTCTGAACGATGAGGGACGTCTCGCGCCACGCCGTGGCGTGGAGCATGTATCCCGGGCGGTCCTGGACGCGAGGCGCCCGTCTACTCATAGCCAAGGTCGCGCAGCGCACTCTCGCGGTCGGACCAGCCCTTGCGCACCTTGATGTAGATCTCCAGGTGCACCGGCTTGTCCAGCAGCTTGGCGATGTCCTGCCGCGCCTCGGAGGCGATGCGTTTCATGTGCATGCCGCCGGTGCCCAGCAGGATGGGCTTGTGGCTGTCGCGCTCCACCACGACGCAGGCGGCGATGCGCGCGCCCTTGTCGGTCTCTTCCCATTGCTCGATCACGACCGTACAGCCGTAGGGCAGTTCGTCGCCCACCAGGCGGAAGATCTTCTCGCGCACCAGTTCGGCCGCGATGAAGCGCATCGGCCGGTCGGTCAGGGTGTCTTCCTCGAACATCGGCTCGCCTTCCGGCAGGCGCGCGGCGATTTCCTGCAGCAGCTGGTCGAGCTGCTGGTTCTTGGTGGCGCTGACCGGCACCACGGCGCCGAACGGATGCAGCGCCATGATCTTCGAGACGAAGGCGAACAATTCATCGCGGTTCTTGAGCGCGTCGATCTTGCTGACGGCCAGGATGGTGCGCTCCGGCGCCGGCAGCAACGGCAGCAGCTTGGCGTCGCCCTCCGACCACTTGCCAGCCTCGACCACGTGCACCACCACGTCGACGTCGGCCAGCGCCTGCGTCACCACGCGGTTCATCATGCGGTTCATGGCGCCGCCATGACGCGTCTGGAAGCCCGGCGTATCGACGAACACGAACTGCTCGTGGTCGCGCGTCAGCACCCCGTGGATGCGGTGGCGCGTGGTCTGCGCCTTGCGCGACACGATGGAAATCTTGGAACCGATCAACGCGTTCGTCAGCGTGGACTTGCCCACGTTGGGGCGGCCCACGATGGCCACGAAACCGGTACGGAAAGGGGTATCGCTCATTTAGTCTCTTGGGACACTGCCACGGGCAGCGACAACTGCGCGGTCTTGCGCGCCTTGCCCGACTTGCGGGCGGCCTTGGACGCCGGGCTGATGGCCTGCGCCGCCTCCAGCGCCAGCTTGGCGGCCGACTGCTCGGCCGCGCGGCGGCTGGCGCCGGGCGCGTTCACCTTGATCTCGAGCGCCGGAATGGCGCATTCGACCTCGAACTGCTGGCTGTGGGCCGCGCCATGCGTGGCCACCACGGTGTACACGGGCAAGGCCAGCTTGCGGCCTTGCAGGAATTCCTGCAGCAAGGTCTTGGCGTCCTTGCCCAGGGTCTTGGGATCGACCGAGGCCAGCACCGGCTGGTACTGGCGCACGATCACGCGGCGGGCGGCATCGAAACCGGCGTCCAGGAACACGGCGCCGAACAGGGCCTCGACCGTGTCGGCCAGGATCGACGGACGACGGAAACCGCCGCTCTTCAATTCACCCTCGCCCAGGCGCAGGTATTGGGACAGTTCCAGGCGCTGGGCGATATCCGCCAACGAGGCCTGCTTGACCAGATTGGCGCGCAGGCGCGACAGGTCTCCCTCGTCGATTTTCGAATAACGCTCGAACAGCATCGCCGCGACGACGAAGTTGAGCACGGAATCCCCGAGGAACTCCAGGCGCTCGTTGTGGCGCGCACCGTGGCTGCGGTGGGTCAGCGCCTGTTCAAGCAGTGCTGGGTCACCGAAGTGGTGATCCAGCCGGTTTTCTAGCGTGGCTAGCGACATAATCAGTTGAACCGGCCGATGCGGCTGAGATCGCTGAAATTCATCCAGATGAAGAACGCCTTTCCGACGATATTGGATTCCGGCACGAAACCCCAGTATCGGCTGTCGGCGCTGTTGTCCCGATTATCGCCCATGGCGAAGTATTGCCCCTCCGGTACTTTGCAGCGTACCCCATCGCGGGAATATTGGCAGTTCCCGAGGTTGGGAAATTGGTATTGCGGGCGATATTCCTGCGGCCTGCCTTCATCAAGCAGGATATTGTGGCTAACTTCGCCTAATTTTTCTTTATATTGTGCGATATAAGAGACACGGTCGGGTTCGAAATAATCGCCATCCCGCACATGCGTCACCAATTGGCCGTTCACGTACAGCTTTTTGTCGATGTACGCCACTTCGTCGCCCGGCAGGCCCACCACGCGCTTGATGTAGTCGACGTCCGGGTCCACCGGGTAGCGGAACACGAACACGTCGCCGCGCTGCGGCTTGCCGATATCGACCACCTTCTTGTCGATGACCGGAAGGCGCAGGCCGTAGCTGAACTTGTTCACCAGGATCAGATCGCCGGATTGCAGCGTCGGCAGCATCGAACCCGACGGAATGCGGAACGGTTCCACCACGAACGATCGCAGCACGAACACGAACAGGATCACGGGGAAGAAGCTGACCGCGTATTCGATCCACCACGGCACGCGACGGGCCTTGTCGCCGGCCTCGCGCCGCAGGCGCTCGGCTTCTTGCGAATCGCCGATCAGCGCCGCGTCGTACTGCGCCATCGCCTCTTGCGCCCGGCGCTCGCGGCCGCGCCGCAATACGGCCAGATCGAGCGCCCAGATAATGCCGGTCAGCACCAGCAGAACAAACAGGATCAGGGCAAAGTTCCAACTCATCAGCTAACCGCCTTCTCGGGTTCTATTTGTCTTCCACCTGCAGGATGGCCAGGAAGGCCTCTTGCGGAATTTCCACGGTACCGACCTGCTTCATGCGCTTCTTGCCCGCCTTCTGCTTTTCCAGCAGCTTCTTCTTGCGCGAGATGTCGCCGCCATAGCACTTGGCCAGCACGTTCTTGCGCAGCGCCTTGACGTTCTCGCGGGCGATGATTTCGGCGCCGATGGCGGCCTGGATCACCACGTCGAACATCTGCCGCGGAATCAGGCCGCGCATGCGCGTCACCACGTCGCGCGCGCGGTGGCGGGCGTTGCTGCGGTGGACGATCACGGCCAGCGCGTCGACGCGGTCGTTGTTGATCAGCAGGTCCACCCGCACCACGTCGGCCGAGCGGTATTCGAGGAACTCATAGTCCATCGAGGCATAGCCGCGCGACACCGACTTGAGCTTGTCGAAGAAGTCCAGCACGATCTCGGCCAGCGGGATCTCGTACACCAGGTGCACCTGGCGGCCGTGATAGCTCATGTTGATCTGCACGCCGCGCTTGTTGTTGCACAGCGTCATCACGGGACCGACGTAGTCCTGCGGCATGAACAGCGTGACCTTCACGATCGGCTCGCGGATGTCGGCGATCTTGCCGATCTCCGGCATGCGCGACGGGCTTTCGACGGTGATCACCGAACCATCGCGCTGCTCGACCTCGTACACCACCGACGGCGCGGTGGTGATGATGTCCATGTCGAACTCGCGCTCCAGGCGCTCCTGCACGATCTCCATGTGCAGCAGGCCGAGGAAGCCGCAGCGAAAGCCAAAGCCCAACGCCTGCGACACTTCGGGCTCGAACATCAGCGCGGCGTCGTTCAGCTTGAGCTTCTCGAGCGAATCGCGCAGTTGGTCGTATTCGGAGCTTTCGACCGGGTAGAGGCCGGCGAACACCTGCGGCTTGACTTCCTTGAAGCCGGGCAGCGGCGCGGCCGCAGGCTTGCTCGCGAGCGTCACGGTGTCGCCCACCTTGGCGTCCTCGAGTTGCTTGATGCCGGCGATGATGAAGCCCACCTCGCCCGCCGACAGGTGCGGACGCTGCTGCGACTTGGGCGTGAACACCCCGGTCTGCTCGCACAGGTGGGTGGCGCCGGAAGCCATCAGCAGGATCTTGTCCTTGGGCTTGAGCATGCCGTTGACGATGCGCACCAGCATCACCACGCCCACGTAGTTGTCGAACCACGAATCGATGATCAGCGCCTGCAGCGGCGCCTCGGGATCGCCCTGGGGAGCCGGCACGCGCGCCACGATGGCCTCGAGGATCTCGTCGATGCCCATGCCGGTCTTGGCGCTGGCCAGCACCGCCTGCGAGGCGTCAATGCCGATGACGTCCTCGACCTCCTGGCGCGCGCCGTCCGGATCGGCCTGCGGCAGGTCCATCTTGTTCAGCACCGGCAGCACTTCCACGCCCAGCTCGATGGCGGTGTAGCAGTTGGCCACGGTCTGCGCTTCGACGCCCTGCGAGGCGTCAACCACCAGCAGCGCGCCCTCGCAGGCAGAGAGCGAGCGGCTGACTTCGTACGAGAAGTCGACGTGCCCCGGGGTGTCGATCAGGTTCAGGTTGTAGATCTTGCCGTCCTGCGCCTTGTAGTGCAGGGCGGCCGTCTGGGCCTTGATGGTAATGCCGCGCTCACGCTCGATCTCCATGGAGTCGAGCACCTGGGCCGACATTTCGCGATCCGCCAATCCGCCGCAGCGCTGGATCAGGCGATCGGCCAGGGTCGATTTGCCGTGATCGATGTGGGCAATGATGGAGAAGTTGCGAATATGCTGCATGCTTGAGTTTAAAAGGGACGGAACATTCGGCAAACTGCCGGAAGACGCCGCCACCAGGGTAGGCACGGCTGACAGGGTTGCGGCTGGCGCGTCAAGGGCGGATGCCCGCGGTCGCGCCGCCCGGCCGCCCTGCCCGCCCGCGATCGACGGCGGCACGGGCAAAAACGAGGGGGCGCCAGGCGCCCCCTCTTGCGGCAACCAGCCATTTTAGCCGGTCTTGGGCCTTATTTGCTTGCGGGCACCGCCACCCACTGGGTCTGCTCGCCGCGGCGTACCAGCAGACCGACCGCGCGGCCCTTGTCCAGCTTGCCGACCAGCTCCGCGAACTGTTTGGCGCCGGTGACGTCGGTGTCGTTCAGAGCCAACACAATATCGCCTTCCTGCAGCCCGGCCTTGGCGGCCGCGCCTTCGGCGACCTTGACCTGCACGCCGCCCTTGATACGCAGCTTCTTCTGCACGTCGGCGGGCACGTCCACCACGCCAAGACCCAGCGCATTGGTGACTTCCGGCGCGGGCGTCGCGCCCTTCTTGCCCGGCACCGCCTTGTCCACGGGAATCTCGCCCACCTTGACCGACAGGGTCATCTTCTTGCCCTTGCGCCACACTTCCATGTCGGCGCGCGTGCCCGGCTTGGTTTCACCGACGATGCGGGGCAGATCGGTCCAGCGCTTGATCGGTTCCTTGTTGAAGGTCAGGATCACGTCGCCCGGCTGCACGCCGGCCTGTTCGGCCGGACCATCGACCTCGACACTGCTCACCAGGGCGCCTTCGGCCTTGGGCAGCCCGATGGCCTCGGCCACGTCCTTGCCCACTTCGCCGATCTGGACGCCCACGCGGCCGCGCGTGACCTTGCCAGTGGCGCGCAGCTGGTCCACCACCCGCATCGCCTCGTCGATCGGGATGGCCAGCGAAATACCCATGAAGCCGCCGCTGCGCGAGATGATCTGGGAGTTGATGCCCACCACCTCGCCCGCCAGGTTGATCAGCGGACCGCCCGAATTGCCCGGGTTGACCGCCACGTCCGTCTGGATGAACGGCAGGTATTCGCCCGTATCGCGGCCGATGGCGCTGACGATACCCGACGTGACGGTGGAATCCAGGCCGAACGGCGAGCCGATCGCCAGCACCCACTGGCCCTTCTTGAGCTTCTTGGGATCGCCGATCACCAGCGGCGTCATGTCCTTGGCTTCGATCTTGATCAGCGCCACGTCGGTGCGCTCGTCGGTGCCGATGACCTTGGCCTTGAACTCGCGGCCGTCGGTGAGGGTGACGTAGATGTCGGTTGCGTCGCTGACCACGTGGTTGTTGGTCATGATGTAGCCGTCATCCGAGATGAAGAAACCCGAGCCCACGCCACGCGGCACGGTACGCTCCTCGGGTTGCTGCGGCTGCGGGCGCTGGCGCGGACCGGGCGCCTGGCCCGGCGGCTGGAAATCGGGGCCGAAGAACCAGCGGAACAGCTCGGCGGGATCGTTGCCGCCCGGGCCCACTCCGCGGATCGGCACCGTCGCCGTGGTGCGGATGTTCACGACCGCCGGATCGGCCTTCTCGATGATGCTGGTGAAGTCAGGCAGCGCCACCGTCGGAGTCGGCGTGTCGGCCGCCGGGGCCTGCGCCAGGGAGACGGGCGCGAACGCGGCCGACATCAGGAGCCCCGCCGTCGCGGCCGCCAGGAAGCGGCGCAGACCGGGGTTCGACACCATCAATGCTTTCATATGTTGCTCCGAAATCACTTCTTGCCGCGGCGGCCGCGCTTCACTTGGAATCGGCCGCCGGAGCGTTCGTCACGGGTACGTATTCGGTCGCTTCCGCCAATTGTTCCAGCGTCGCCACGGGCACTTCGCCCACGGCCGTCAGCCAGTAGTCGGCGATGCGCGTGCCATACACGGTAATGGAACCGCGCTGCGCCGCGCCAGGCGGAGGATGATGGCCGCGCTGGCTGTCGTAAGGCTCGATGAACACCGAAATGGCCGCCAGTCCATCCGACAGCACCATCTGGTTGACCGTCGCGCCGCGCCCCATCGAGCGCGCCACCTGCATGACCACCACAAAGCCCTTGGGCGCCGGGATGCGCCAACCCTGGGCGCTCAGGTCCACGGACTTCATCGAAGGCTCGAGCACGCGCCAGTCGCGCGTGTTCCAGCGCGACGACAGCGATTGCGGGTCGACGTCGGCTCCCAGGCGCAGGGACGTGAACGACACCTGCTCGACCACGCCGCGGGCGGCATTGAGGGTCTGGGCCTTCAGCAGCAGATTGGTTTCGACATCGGCACAGAGGCGATAGCCATAGCGCAACTTGTCCAGCGGTTCGATAGTGATCAACCGGCATTCGCGCCCGGCGACGCGGTGCAGCGCCGACTCGGTGCGGATCTTGTAGTGTTCGGTCAGGTTGGCGGGATCGCCCAGCAGCAGCCCAGGGAAGCGATCGCCGCGGCGGCGTTCGAGCAACACCGTTTTGCGCTCGGGAATCAGGCACTGCACGTCTTCGTTGTGGCGCAGGTATTCGCGCGGCTGGCCATCGAGGATCTCGAGGCGCTCGCGCTCGCCGGTGCCGTCGACGACGTGCACCAGGCGCGACGACTGGATCGTCTCGCCCTGCTGATACATGAATACGCCGGCGTAGTCCTGCTTGCGCGCAGCCTGCTGGATGCGCGAGAGCAATTGGACCACGTCATCGCCCTGCTGGGCGGGAGCGGCGTCGGCGGCGCGCGCGGGGTCATGCGCGGCCAGAAAAGCGGTCAGAAGCGTAGCGGCGAACCAGCCGGCGCGGTGGGCCTGCCACGAGGCAGCCCTTCCCAGCACCGGCCAACGGGTCGGAAGCACAAGGGCCATCAGCGCCCCGCTCCGACATCGAACGACACCTGGCGCACCGCGCTGGGGCCGGCCATCTGGCGATGGGCCTCCAGGTAGTCGCTCAGGCCCGAAGTGTCGGTGGAGCTGCCCAGGCTGGCGTCGGCCAGCACGCGGGTTTCAGCGCCCGGATTGCCGCCCGCCAGGTAGGGCTGGGCCACCCAGGCCACCGTGGCGACCGCGGCCGCCACCGCCAGGCCGGACAGGCCCAGGCGCAGCGGCGAGCGGCGCCGCGGCGCGGCCACGATCGGCAGCTCGGCATCCAGCGCGCGCGACAGGCGGGCATGGAAACTGGCGCTGGGCGTCAGCGCCAGATCACTGTTGCGCAGGGCATCACCAATGAGGTGATAGGTATCCCAGGTCTGCCGCCCCTCGCGGGTCAACAGGCCGGGAAGAATATCGTCGGTTTCTTCTCCGTCCATCCAGGCGGAAACGGATTCCTCCCAGGAGGACTCCGAGGAAACGACGGACTTGGCTGCTGTAGTCTGCATGACTGCCACTCCTTACCAGCGACGCTCGGCATCGGTGCCTAGCAATGGGCGCAACTTGGTCGCGATGGCCTCTCGCGCACGGAAAATGCGGGAGCGCACCGTACCAATGGGGCAGTCCATGCTCTGGGCGATGTCTTCGTAACTCATACCTTCGATTTCACGCAGGACGATTGCGGTGCGCAGTTCCTCGGGCAATTCCTCGATGGCCGCGTTCACCGTCTCGGCGATCTCGCGGCTGGCAACCATCGACTCCGGCGTGCTTATATCGGTTAGGTTGTCGGTTTCGTTAAAAGTTTCACCGTCTTCCGTTTCTATCGCGTTGGGCGCGCTCGGCCGCCGCCCCTGCGAGGCGAGCCAATTTCGGGCCGTATTGATGGCGATACGATACAACCAGGTATAGAACGCGCTCTCGCCCCGGAACTGGGGCAGGGCCCGATAGGCCTTGATGAACGCTTCCTGGGCCACGTCCTCGATCTCGGCCGGATCGCGGATCATGCGAGCCAGCAGGCGCAGGATCTTGCGCTGGTATTTGAGCACCAGCAGATCGAACGCTTTCTTGTCGCCGCGCTGGACACGGGCGACAAGCTCGGCGTCGACTTCGCGCTCGCTCATGGAGCCTCCCGCAAGCGCACCGCCGCAGGCTCGCGCCGCGCCGCGCCAGCCAATAGGCACAGGCGCCGCCAGCCGTCGGCCGGCAAGGCCGTCTGCCAGACGGTAAAAGTTACTTGTTGGTCGTTAAAGGCCATACTCCCGGAGGGCAAGGGCTGCAGGGTGAGAGTGAGCCATGCCGGTCCGCGTCGCTGATCCACCAGCGACGCTTCCCGCCAGCCGCCCGGCAGGCGTACCTGCCAGCGGCCAGCCCCGGCTGCCGTGCGCAAAGCCGATACCGGGGACGGGCTGAAACGGATCGAGTGTAACAGCCCCGCCGCCAACAGCAATGCGGCCAGTGCGGCGCCGGCCAGCCAGGCCGTGCCGTGCCAGAAAGCCGCGGTCACGATGCTGGCCACCGCGGCGGCCAGCCCCAGGACTGGCAACGCCGCGACGCCGCGCGGCCGCAGGACAGGCACGCCAAACGTCCAGCGCCCCTTGCCTGGGCCTTCCAAATCAGATCCGGCGAACGGCCATGGAGCCGTTGGTGCCGCCGAAGCCGAAGGAGTTGGACAGGCCGACATCGATCTTCATCTGCCGCGCCTCGTTGGCGCAGTAGTCCAGGTCGCATTCCGGATCCTGGTTGAAGATGTTGATGGTCGGAGGCGAGACCTGGTTGTAGACGGCCAGCGTCGTGAACACGGCCTCGATGCCGCCGGCGGCGCCGAGCAGGTGGCCGGTCATGGACTTGGTCGAGTTCACCACCAGCTTCTTGGCGTGGTCGCCGAAAGCCAGCTTCAGCGCATCGGTTTCGTTCTTGTCGCCCAGGGGCGTCGAGGTGCCGTGCGCGTTGACGTACTGGACGTCTTCCAGGTTCAGGCCGCCGTTGCGCAGCGCGTTGAGCACGCCGCGGCGCGGGCCGTCCTTGTCGGGAGCCGTGATGTGATGCGCATCGGAGCTCATGCCGTAGCCCGCGAACTCGCCATAGATGCGCGCGCCGCGCTTCTTGGCGTGTTCGTATTCTTCCAGCACCAGCACGCCCGCGCCCTCGCCCAGCACGAAGCCGTCGCGGTCGCGGTCCCAGGGACGCGAGGCCGTCTGAGGATCATCGTTGCGCGTCGACAGCGCGCGCATCGCGGCGAAACCGCCGATGCCCAGCGGCGACACGGTCGATTCGGCGCCACCAGCCACCATGACGTCGGCATCGCCGTACTCGATCAGGCGGGCCGCGTCGCCGATGCAGTGCAGGCCCGTGGTGCAGGCCGATACGACGGCGTAGCTGGGGCCCTTCATGCCGTAGGCGATGGACAGATGGCCGGAGATCAGGTTGATCAGCGAACCCGGCACGAAGAACGGCGAGATGCGGCGCGGACCCTTGGCCATGTATTCGACCTGGGTTTCCTCGATGCGCGGCAGGCCGCCGATGCCCGAGCCGACGATCACGCCGATGCGTTCGGCGTTGGCTTCGGTGACTTCCAGGCCGCTGTCGCGCCAGGCCTGCATCCCGGCAGCCAGGCCGTAATGGATGAAGGTATCCATCTGGCGGGCTTCCTTGGCCGAGATATAGGCGCTGATGTCGAAGTCCTTGACTTCGCCGGCGATGTGGGTGGTGATGGCCGAGGGATCGAAACGGGTGATGCGGCTGATGCCAGAACGTCCGTTGACGATATTGTCCCAAGCGGTGGTCAGGTCGTTGCCGACAGGCGACACGATACCAAGGCCAGTGATGACGACTCGTCGCTTCACGGATGACTCCTCAAACAGACAAAAGAAAGGCGGTTTTCGGGATGCACTGCGCGTGCGGCACACGCAACAGCGGGTCGGGCGTCAATGCCCTTCCCGCGCGTGGACCACACGGCAAATTCCTGAAACCGCCCCGGTTCCCGGTTGGCGCCGAAATCGAATTCGGGGCAACCGGAAGGATATAGGCTGAGCTTACTGCTTACCGTTCGAATTGATGTAATCAATCGCTTGTTGCACGGTCGTGATCTTTTCGGCCTCTTCGTCGGGGATCTCGGTCTCGAATTCGTCTTCGAGCGCCATGACCAGTTCGACCATGTCGAGCGAATCGGCACCGAGGTCGTCAAGGAAGGAGGATTCGTTCTTGATCTCGGCTTCGTTCACGCCAAGTTGTTCAGCGACGATCTTCTTGACGCGCTGTTCGATGCTTTCCATGCAGATCTCCAAATGGGAAAAATCCCGCGAATTATAGCCAAGCGCAGAGTACTGCAAACGCCAGGCCGTGACAAAAATAACACCGCACACTTTGATCTGTCGCCTACGGGGCGCAGGAGTGCCGATATGCGGCGTTTCCGGATGAAGCGCGCGTTGCCCCGCGCCGGAAAGCCCGGCTGCGGCGCGGCGGCCTGGGCCGCCCACGCGCTTCGTGACTTATTGCATGTACATCCCGCCGTTGACGTGCAGGGTGGTGCCGGTAATGTAACCCGCCTGCGGCCCGGACAAAAAGGCCACCGCATGGGCGATATCCGTCGGCGAACCCAGGCGGCCCAGCGGAATCTGCTGCAGTAGCGCCGCCGTCTGGCTCTCGCCCAGGGCGCGCGTCATGTCGGTATCGATGAAGCCGGGCGCCACGCAATTGACGGTGATGTTGCGGCTGCCCAGCTCACGCGCCAGCGCGCGCGACATGCCCGCCACGCCGGCCTTGGCCGCGGCGTAGTTGGCCTGGCCGGGATTGCCGCTCGAGCCTACCACGGAGGTGACGTTGATGATGCGTCCCCAGCGGGCCTTCATCATGTTGCGCAGCACCGCGCGCGAGAGGCGGAAAACCGACGCCAGGTTGGTGTCGATGACGGCGGACCAATCGTCGTCTTTCATGCGCATTGCCAGCGTATCGCGGGTGATGCCTGCATTATTGACGAGGATATGGGGGCCACCGCCTTCTTTGCCGAGCGCGTCGATCAAGGCGTCGCAGGCTTCGGCATTGGTCACGTCCAGCACCACGCCACGGCCGCCGAACGGGGCCAGCGCCTCGGTGATGGCGGCAGCGCCGGATTCCGACGTGGCGGTGCCGACGACAACCGCGCCGCGCGCGGCCAGTTCCTGCGCAATGGCGCGGCCAATGCCGCGCGTGGCGCCCGTGACCAGGGCGATCTTGCCCTGCAGTTCGATCGAGGTGTTTTCCATGGTCTTAGTTTCCGTTGACCGCGGCCAGCGCGGCTTCGAGCGAGGCCGGATCCGTGATGGCCAGGCCGGTGAGCTCGGGGTCGATACGCTTGGTCAGGCCGGTCAGGACCTTGCCCGGACCGCACTCGATGACGTGGGTCACTCCCTGGGCCTTCATGGCGCGCAGCGTTTCGACCCAACGCACAGGATGCCACGCCTGGCGCACCAGCGCATCCCGGATTGCCCCGGGTTCGGTCGGGGCGGCGACATCGACGTTGTTGATGACGGGCATCTGCGGCGCCGCCACCGTCACCGCGGCCAGCGCGCCGGCCAGCACGTCGGCGGCGGGCTTGAGCAGGCTGGAGTGGAACGGCGCCGACACCGGCAGCAGCAGCGCGCGCTTGGCGCCGGCGGCCTTGGCCAACTCGCAGGCGCGCTCGACGGCGGCCTTGTGGCCAGCGATCACGACTTGCGCCGGCGCATTGAAGTTGACCGCTTCGACCACTTCACCCTGGGCCGCCGAGGCGCAGGCAGCGCGCACGGCGTCATCGTCCAGGCCGAGGATGGCGGCCATGGCGCCAGTGCCGACCGGCACGGCGGCCTGCATGGCGTCGGCGCGCACGCGCACCAGGCGCACGGCATCTTCGAGCGCCAGCGAGCCGGCGGCCGTCAGCGCGGCGTATTCGCCCAGACTGTGGCCGGCGACGACATCGGGGTTACGGCCGCCCGCCGCGCGCCAGGCCGCGAAGAACGCGGCGCCGGCCGCCAGCATGGCGGGCTGGGTGTTGGTGGTCAGGTTGAGCTGTTCGGTGGGGCCCTGCGCGATCAGCGCGCCCAGGTCCTGGCCCAGCGCCTGCGAGGCGCGCGCCACGGTGTCGGTCACGGCAGCGACGTCGGCCCAGGCATCGAGCATGCCGACTGCTTGCGAACCCTGGCCGGGGAAGACAAAAGCGATTTTCATGATTGACCGTGTGGATTGATTCTGAGTCTGTGGAATGTCGAGCGTGCCATCCGGCAGGCGCGGCACTCCGCGCCATGCCGGACTCGCCCTTACATGCGGGCCAGTACCGAACCCCAGGTGAATCCGCCGCCCACGCCCTGCATCAGGACCAATTGGCCGGCCTTGACGCGGCCATCACGGCGCGCGGCGTCCAGCGCCAGCGGCACGCTGGCCGCGGAGGTGTTGGCGTGGCTGTCGACGGTGATGACAACCTTCTCGACCGGCACGGCAAGCTTGCGCGCCAGGAAATTCAGGATGCGGACGTTGGCCTGGTGCGGGATCAACCAATCGACATCGGCGATCTCGATCCCGGCTTCCGCGCAAGTATCACGGGCCGAGCGGTCCAGCACCGTGACGGCCTGCTTGAACACCGCCTGGCCGTCCATGCGCAGGAACGGATCGCCGGTGACGTCACCATAGGCCACGTTGCCCGCGGCGCTGAGGATCTTCATCTGGCTGCCATCGGCATGCAGCTGCGCGGCCATGATGCCGGGCTTGTCGGAAGCCTTGAGCACCACCGCGCCGGCGCCGTCGCCGAACAGCACGCAGGTGCTGCGGTCGTTCCAGTCGAGGATGCGCGAAAACACTTCGGCGCCGATCACCAGCGCGCAACGCGCGCGGCCGGCGCGGATGAAGCTGTCGGCGGTGGTCAGGGCGTAGACGAAACCGCTGCACACGGCCTGCACGTCGAAGGCCGCGGAGCCCTTGGCGCCCAGGTTGGCCTGCACCAGGCAGGCGGTGCTGGGGAACACGAAATCGGGCGTGGAGGTGGCCAGCACGATCAGATCGACCTCGGACGCGTCGACACCGGCATCGGCCAACGCGCGGCGCGCGGCCTCGGTGGCCAACTGGCTGGTGGTCACGCCGCGCTCGGCCAGGTGGCGCTGCCGGATGCCGGTGCGTTCGACGATCCACTCGTCGGACGTGGCGATATCGCGCGTCGCCAGTTCGGCCGCCAGGGCGTCATTCGAAACCACGCGTTCCGGCAGGAAGCTGCCGGTGCCCGCGATCGCGGAATATTTCATTGCGGTATCCATCAAGCGGTGTCCCCAGCCGCGCCCGGTTCGAGCGCCGAAACCCCCGAAGCCGACTGGACGCGCTGGTTGATCTGCGCCACCGTCTGAGCGGTGCGCTCCAGCAGTTTACTCACCACGGCCTCGCGGGCCCGTTGCAAGGCGAAGCCGAAAGCGTAGGCATCGGCCGAACCGTGGCTCTTGATGACCACGCCACGCAAGCCCAGCAGCGCCGCGCCGTTGTAGCGGCGGTTATCGACGCGATTGCGCAGGCGGTTGAGTACCGGCTTGGCCAGGGCGCCGACCAGCAGCGTGATCAGGTTGCGTTTGAACTCTTCGCGGATGACGCTGGACAACATCTTGGCCAGCCCTTCCACGGACTTGAGCACGACGTTGCCGACGAAACCGTCGCAGACGACGACATCGACCGTGCCCTTGAAAATGTCATTGCCTTCCACGTTGCCGTAGAAGTTCAGCGGGCTGGCGCGCAGGAGCTCGGCGGCTTCCTTGACGACCTCGTTGCCCTTGATGACTTCTTCGCCGATGTTGAGCAGCCCCACCGTGGGGCTGTCGCGATGGTCCACCGCCTGCGACAGCGCGGCGCCCATGATGGCGAATTGCAGCAGGTGCTCGGCCGTGCAGTCCACGTTCGCGCCCAGGTCCAGCACCGTGGTGGCGCGGCCCGTCTGGTTCGGAATGGACGTGGCGATCGCGGGGCGGTCTATGCCGTCCAGCGTCTTGAGCACATAGCGGGAAATGGCCATCCATGCGCCGGTGTTGCCGGCGGAAACGCAGGCGTCGGCGCGCCCGTCCTTGACGGACTGGGCGGCCAGGCGCATGGAGGAGTCTTTTTTGCGGCGCAGGGCGACCTCGACCGGGTCGTCCATGGTGACGACTTCGGAAGCCGCCACGATCTCGAAGCGATCACGCTCGACGCCGCGATGCTCGGAGAGCGCCGCTTCGATAGCGTCCGGAAGCCCGACCAGCAACAGCCGGGTGTCCGGAAATTGCCGGGCGAACTCGATCGCAGCCGGAATCGTGACGGGCAGACCGAAGTCTCCGCCCATACAGTCTATGGCGATGCGTATCACGGGTGCCAGGTATCAGCGCTCAGCCGAAATGGTCCGAGTACGAGTTCGGCCCGGGGGCCTTATTCGTCGGCCTTGGTCTTCAGGACCTTGCGGCCACGGTAGAAGCCGTTGGGGCTGATGTGGTGACGCAGGTGCGTTTCGCCCGTGGTGGGTTCGATCGCGGTCGACGGATTCACCAGAAAATCGTGCGAGCGGTGCATACCGCGCTTGGACGGGGACTTCTTGTTTTGTTGAACGGCCATGATGACTCCTAGAAACGGGGCGCATTGTACGCGATGCGGCCCGATGTTGATCTCAATCTTTGTGCTTCAGTTGTTCCAGCACCGCAAACGGCGACGGACGCTTGACAACGGGCTCTTGGGAAGCCTCGCCGTCCTTGGCCTGCGCGCCCGGGCATACATCATGCTTGGGCACATACGGAACGCTCAGAATGAGCTCATCCTCGATCTGGGCCAACAGATCGAAGTGATGCGAACCCACCACCTTTTCAGGCTGGTTGGACACAAAACCATTTCCTGCGTTTCCTGCCTCGCCGTCCTCGTCCTCGTCGTCGAAACCCGCGGCGTGATCGCCGGAGGCAAAGCCGTCGTCGAGGTCGGCTTCGGACTTGACCAGTTGCAGCAGGACCTCGCTGTCCACCGGATAGGCGAACGGCTCATTGCACCGCTGACACACCACGACCGGATTCGCCCGCACATGTATGCGCAGGAGCGGCTGACCTTGCAGCAGCCCGGCCTTGCCCATCTCGCCGCGCACGGACCACGTCACAAGGCCGGCCTCACCCGCCGGTTGCTCGGGAAGTCCGTCAACCGCGCGCGTCAACCGCACAAGAGGTATGGTGCCTTGCGCTTCCTTGCCCGAATGGGCGAATGCGAATGCGTCGATGGGCTTGATGTTCTGTCCTTTCGCACGAGGCCGCCGGAAATGCGCATTCGCGCACAACCCGCACATCCCGTGCATTCGCGGCCATCCCAGGGCGCCAAACCGATGACTGACGCGGGGTGCGCCCCGCCCAAAGGTCATGCTGCCCTGCAAAAATGCCGCAAAACGTTAGATAATACTGTGACTTACGTCCCAGCGTCAAATATCGAATGCCCTCACAACCCAGCCTGATCCTCGCCTCCAGCTCGCGCTACCGCAAAGAACTGCTCACCCGCCTGCGCCTGCCCTTCACCGCCATTTCGCCCGATGTGGACGAAACGCCACAGCAAGGCGAATCACCCGAAGCGCTGGCGCTGCGCCTGTCGGTGGCCAAGGCCATGGCGGTGGCCGGCGGGCACCCCGGCAGCGTCGTCATCGGGTCGGATCAGGTTGCCACGGTGGACGGCCAACCCATTGGCAAGCCTGGCGATTTTACGCGCGCCCAGGCGCAATTGCGCGCACTTTCCGGGCAGATCGTGGAATTTCACAGCGCGTTGGCGGTGACTGACGGCCATCGCGTGGAAAAAGCCGATATCGTGACGCGGTGCAGATTCCGGCGCCTGAGCGACCAGGCCATCGACGCTTACCTACGCGCCGAGGAACCCTACGATACCGCAGGCAGCGCCAAGGCGGAAAGCCTGGGCATCGCCCTGATGGAGAGCATCCAGAGCGATGACCCCACCGCCATCATCGGCCTGCCGCTGATCGCCCTGACCCGGATGCTGGCCGGCTTCGGCCTGGACCCCCTGACGGCGCCCGGAGCGGCCGCATGAGTGGCTCGCTGCACCTGATCCCCGTGGGGCTGGGCGACGCCGCCCCCGAAAGCTGGCTGCCCGCCGACGCGCGCGAGCGGGCCGGCAGCCTGGACACCTACATCGCCGAAAACGCCAAGACGGCGCGGGCCTTCCTCAAGCAGGTCGGCACCACCCGGCCGCTGCAGGAAATCACCATCCATACCCTGAGCGACAAGACCGACGCCGCCCAGATCGGCGCCTGGCTCGAGCCGGTGCGCCGCGGCGCCGACATCGGCCTGGTATCCGAGGCCGGCTGCCCGGCGGTCGCCGACCCTGGCGCCAAGGTGGTGGACGCCGCCCACCGGCTCGGCATCACCGTCAAGCCCTGGGTCGGCCCCTCCTCCATCCTGCTGGGCCTGATGGCCAGCGGGCTGGACGGCCAGCGCTTCGCCTTCCACGGCTACGCGCCGGTGGACGCCGGCGAGCGCGCCAGGCAGCTCAAGGCGTGGGAACAGCACTCCGCGCGGCACAACCAGACGCAACTGCTGATCGAGACCCCCTACCGCAACGCCGCCATGTTCGCCACATTGCTGGCCAGCCTGAAGGGCGACACCAAGCTGTGCGTGGCGCGCGCGCTGACCACCGCCGACGAATGGATCGTCACCCGCACCATCGCCGACTGGAAGAAGCAGCCCGCCCCGCAGCTGGACAAGATGCCCACCCTGTTCCTGTACCTGGCGCGCTGACGATGATCCGATCTGCAGCGGTATTGCTGGCCCTGGCGGCCCTGGCCGGTTGCGCCCAGCGCGGCCCCGCGGGCCTGGACCTGGACACCTCCATCACCGCGGCCAGCCAGAGCAGCCGGGTGCGCTTCGTGGTCCTGCACTACACCTCGACCGACGACGCGCTGTCGATGAAGCTGCTGTCGCAGGGCAAGGTCAGCGCCCATTACCTGATCGATACGCCCGGCCGCGCCTACCGGCTGGTCGATGAGTCCCGCGCCGCCTGGCACGCCGGCGAAAGCGCCTGGTACGGCCTGAACGCCATGAACAGCACGTCGGTCGGCATCGAGATCGTCAACCCCGGCTGGACCGACGGCGATGACGGCAAACCGCAATGGCATGCCTACGGCGACCGCCAGATCCGGGCGCTGACCATCCTGCTGCGCGACATCATCCAGCGCCACGGCATCGCGCCCCGGAACGTGGTCGGCCACAGCGATATCGCGCCCCAGCGCAAGGTCGATCCCGGCCCGCTGTTCCCCTGGAAGCAACTGGCCGCGGCGGGCATCGGCCGCTGGTACGACGAAGCCGGCGCCGCCGCGCACCTGGCACGGCTGCAGGCCCAGGGCACGCCCGACGTGGCCTGGTTCCAGCAGCAACTGCAACGCCTGGGCTACACCAGCCCGCAAACCGGCACCCTGGACCGCGCCACCATCAATGTGCTGGCGGCCTTCCAGATGCACTATCGGCCCGCCCTGCACGACGGCCAGCCCGACGCGGAGACCGCGGCGATCATGCTTGCCATGCTGTAGCCCGACGCCCCGGGCGGTGACCGCGAAAGACACGACACGCCCGACGAGATGGGTTCACCCCGGGCGGCGGCGCCACCAGGCGACCAGCCGCCACCCCAGCAGCAGCGCCAGCACCGAGGCATAGAGGATCGGCTGCGACAGGTCGTTCTTGCCGGCCTTGTGCCACCAGTAATGCAACACCGCCAGCAGGCCGATGAGATAGATGGCGCGATGCAATTGCTGCCAGCGCCTGCCCAGCTTGCGCATGGCCCACTGGGTGGAGGTGGCCGCCAGCGCCGCCATCAGCACGAAAGCGGCGAAGCCCACCGTGATGAAGGGCCGCTCGCCAATATCCTGCAGCATGGCGACGGGATCGAGACCACGGTCCCACCAGACCCAGGCCATGAAGTGCATGGCGCCATAGAAGAAGGCGAACAGGCCGCACATGCGGCGCACGCGCACCAGCGCCGGCTGCCCGGTCAAGCGCCGCAAGGGCGTGATCGCCAGCGTCACGAGCAGGCACACCAGCGTCCAGGTGCCCGACGAACGGGTCAGGAATTCAACCGGGTTGGCGGTCAGGCCGTTGGAAAAACCCAGCCAGATCCAGCGCGCGAACGGCGCCAGGCCCAACAGGAACAGCCAGGGCTTGGCGCGCCCCACGGCCCGCGCCGACCATTGCGGCTTGCACGCCGCGGCCGCGGCCGCGCCATCGGCCACCGGCGGCTTCAATAGTTGGCCTTCAGGTCCATGCCCTGGTAGAGCGACGCGACCTGCTCGGCATAACCGTTGAACATCAAGGTCTTGCGCTTGGGCGAGAACAGGCCGTCCTCGCCGATGCGGCGCTCGGTGGCCTGGCTCCAGCGCGGATGCGGCACGGTCGGGTTGACGTTGGCATAGAAGCCGTATTCCTGCGGCGCGGCCTTGATCCACGACGATACCGGCTGCTTTTCCACCAAACGGATCTTGACCAGCGACTTGCCCGACTTGAAGCCGTATTTCCAGGGCACGGCCAGCCGCAGCGGCGCGCCGTTCTGGTTGGGCAGCATCTTGCCGTAGACGCCGAACACCAGCATGGCCAGCGGATGCATGGCCTCGTCGATGCGCAGCCCTTCGACGTAGGGCCAGTCGAGGATGGCGGCGCGCACGCCCGGCATGTTCTCGCGCTGCACGGCGGTCACGAATTCCACGTACTTGGCATTGCCGGTGGGCTCGACCTGCTTGAGCAGCGCCGACAGCGAATAGCCGACCCAGGGAATCACCATGGACCACCCCTCGACGCAGCGCAGCCGGTAGACGCGTTCTTCCATCGGCGCGAGCTTGAGCAGTTCGTCGATATCGAAGGTGCGCGGCTTGCCGACCTCGCCCTCGACGCTGACCGTCCAGGGCCGGGTCTGCAGCTTGCCGGCGTTGGCCGCGGGCTCGCCCTTGTCGACCCCGAATTCATAGTAGTTGTTGTATGACGTGATATCAGCGAAGGACGTCTGTTTGTCCATGACGCTGAACGCC
>NZ_QHHO01000040.1:0-43476 GCF_003184165.1 Achromobacter sp. RW408 | reverse complement strand
GGCCGGCGCCGCGCCCCCAGGCCCGCCAGGCCAAACCCGCGCCGGCCCCGGCCAAGCGCGCCAAGGCGCGTGCCCAGAACGCCCCGCGCAAGCTGTTCGTGCTGGACACCAACGTGCTGCTGCACGACCCCAGCTCGCTGTTCCGCTTCGAAGAGCACGACATCTTCCTGCCGATGATGACGCTCGAAGAGCTGGACCACCAGAAAAAGGGCATGTCGGAAGTGGCGCGCAATGCCCGCCAGGTCAGCCGCTCGCTCGACGCGCTGGTGCAGGACGCGACCCAACTCGAAGACGGCCTGGAGCTGGCCAAGCTGGGCAACAAGGACGCCACCGGGCGCCTGATGTTCCAGACCACCGCCATCCACAGCACCCTGCCGTCGGACCTGCCCATGGGCAAGGCCGACAACCAGATCCTGGGCGTGGTGCGGGCCTTGCAGGAAAAATACCCGCAGCGCGAAGTCGTGCTGGTGTCCAAGGACATCAACATGCGCCTGAAGGCGCGCGCGCTGGGCATGGCCGCGGAAGACTACTTCAACGACCACGTCCTGGAAGACTCGGACCTGATGTACTCGGGCGTGATGCAGCTGCCCGAGGACTTCTGGAACAAGCACGGCAAGGACGTCGAGTCCTGGCAACAGGGCGGCACCACCTTCTACCGCATCCACGGCCCCTTGTGTTCGCAGTTCGTGGTCAACCAGTTCGTCTACTTCGAAGGCCAGATGCCCCTGTATGCCCAGGTGCGCGAGGTCAGCGGCAAGATGGCGGTGCTGGCGACGCTGCGTGACTACACCCACGGCAAGAACAACGTCTGGGGCATCACCGCGCGCAACCGCGAGCAGAACTTCGCCATGAACCTGCTGATGAACCCGGAATGCGACTTCGTGTCGCTGCTGGGCCAGGCGGGCACGGGCAAGACGCTGCTGGCGCTGGCGGCCGGCATCACGCAGGTGCTGGAAACCAAGCGCTACACCGAGATCATCATGACCCGCGTCACGGTGCCCGTCGGCGAAGACATCGGCTTCCTGCCCGGCACCGAGGAAGAAAAGATGCTGCCCTGGATGGGAGCGCTGGAAGACAACCTCGACGTGCTGAACATGGGCGAAGGCGAAGGCAATGGCGACTGGGGGCGCGCCGCCACCATGGACCTGATCCGTTCGCGCATCAAGGTCAAGTCGCTGAACTTCATGCGCGGGCGCACCTTCCTGAACAAGTACCTGATCATCGACGAGGCCCAGAACCTGACGCCCAAGCAGATGAAGACGCTGGTGACCCGCGCCGGCCCCGGCACCAAGGTGATCTGCCTGGGCAACATCGCCCAGATCGACACCCCCTACCTGACCGAAGGCAGCTCGGGCCTGACGTTCGTGGTCGACCGCTTCAAGGGCTGGCCGCACTCGGGCCACGTGACCTTGCAGCGCGGCGAACGCTCGCGCCTGGCGGACTATGCCGGGGACGTGTTGTGAACCCTCGCGGGTGAGTCTCCGCGCCGCGCCCACTGCCGTGGACGGGCGCCGCCTCCCCGGGATGGCGTCTCCAAAGAAAAAGCCCCTTGAGCGATCAAGGGGCTTTTTTATCACCGGGGTCGGACGATTACTTGTCGGCGGCGTTGGTGATGGCGTTGCCGGCCCGCGACATGTCCTTGCCCATGCCCGCCACGGTATTGCAACCGGCGAGTACGAAGCCGAACACGACGAAGGCGGTCAGCACGATCTTGCTGCGCATGCTGGCGCTCCTGAAGTGAAGAAACGGTTCCGGGGCGTACTTTAAACGATCTGGACGCGGAGTTCGCCCAGGCCTTCCACGCCGCCGGTGATGACATCGCCCTGCACCACGGCGCCCACGCCTTCCGGCGTGCCCGTGAAGATGATGTCGCCCGGTTGCAGCTCGAACAGGCCCGACAGGTAGGCGATGCTTTCCGGCACATTCCAGATCATCTGGGAGATATCGCTGGCCTGCTTGCGCTGGCCGTTCACGTCGAGCCAGATGGCGCCCTTGTCGAGCGTGCCGACCACGCTGCGCGGATGGATCGGGCCCAGCGGCGCCGACAGGTCGAAGGCCTTGCCCACTTCCCAGGGACGGCCCTGCTTCTTCATCTCGCCCTGCAGGTCGCGGCGCGTCATGTCCAGGCCGAGGGCATAGCCCCAGACGCAGTCGTTGGCTTCTTCAACGGGGATGTCGCGGCCGCCCTTGCCCAGCACCACCACCAGCTCCATTTCGTAGTGCAGGTTGGAGGTCTTGGGCGGGTACGGCATCTTGCCCGTCTCGCCGTCGGCCACGCTCAGCACCGCGTCGGCGGGCTTGCAGAAGAAGAACGGATCTTCACGGCCGGTGAAACCCATTTCCTTGGCGTGCTCGGCGTAGTTGCGGCCGACGCAGTAGACGCGGCGCACCGGAAACAGCGCGGCGCTGCCGGCAACGGGAACCGCGGTCAGCGGCTGGGGAGGCAATACGTAGTCCATGATCTATCAACCTATGACGGGTGGGACGGTCCGATGGCAAAAATCATCCGCGAGTGTATCCCTTTCCGGGAACGCGAATATTCAGGAAATTGTAGGGATTTCCCCGTCGAACACCACCAGGCGTTCGATGAAATCCGCCATGTAGGCCTTCATTTCCTGGTGGGTGGGCGACACCTGGTAGCGGTCGTGGGCGGAGGCATCGGTGAAAGCCGCCACCACGGCGTGGGTCAGGCCGTCCGCGCGGCTGGCCAGATTGGGCCGGAAGGCGTAGCCGGCCACCCCGTCGCATTCGGCCAGGATGCGGTCGCAGTACCCCTGCACCCGGTCATGGAAGCGCGCATCGGCGGCGCCGGACAATTGCAGCATCACGACATGCAGGAACATCAGGACTCCTTTTTCGAACGGGCGACGGCCAGCCAGGCCCGGGACACCAGTCCCATGATGCCGTCGCGGAACAGCAGGACGCAGAGGATGAAAATGGCGCCTTGCACGATTAAGACCCAGGAACCCAGCGGCGCCAGGTAATTCTGCAGCGAGACGAAGGTGAAGGCGCCGGCAAGCGGCCCGAACACCGTGCCGATGCCTCCCAGCAGCGCCATCAGCACCACTTCGCCGTTGGCGTGCCAATGCACGTCGGTCAGCGAAGCCACGCCGAACACCAGCACCTTGAGCCCGCCGGCCAGCCCCGCGACCGCGGCCGACAGCGTGAAGGCCAGCAGCTTGTAGCGCGAAGTCGAATAGCCCAGCGAGCGGGCACGCTGCTCGTTGTCGCGCACGGAACGGATCACCTCGCCGAACGGCGAGTTCAACACCCGCAGCACGAAGGCGTAGCCCAGCGCGAACACCGCCAGCGTGAAGTAGTACATCGGCATCACGCTGTCCAGGTCGAACAGGCCGAACAGCTTGCCGCGCGGCACGCTCTGCAGGCCGTCCTCGCCGCCGGTGAAGCCCGCCTGCACCGCGATGAAGTACACCAGTTGCGACAACGCCAGCGTGATCATGGCGAAGTAGATGCCCTGGCGCCGGATCGCAATGGCGCCGAACACCAGCCCCAGCAGGCCGCCGGTCAGCACGCCGGCCAGCAGGCCCAGTTCCGGCGTCGCGCTCAGCAGCTTCATGACGATGCCGGTGGCGTAGGCCGCCGCGCCAAAGAAGGCCGCATGGCCGAACGACAGCAGGCCGACATAGCCCACCAGCAGGTTGAAGGCGGCGGCGAACAGCGCGAAGCACAGCACCTTCATCAGGAAGGTGGGATAGACGAACCAGGGCGCGGCCAGCGCCACCACGGCCAGGCCTGCCATGCACCAGCGCATGGCGCGGCGGCCCAGCTGCACCGGCTCGCGCGTGGCTTCGGCCGCCAGCACGTTCTGCACCTGCAACGGCTTGCCGAACAGGCCGGCCGGCTTGCACAGCAGCACCAGCACCATGATGATGAAGATCGCCAGGTTGGCGGCCTCCGGGTAGAACACCTTGGTCAGCCCCTCGATGATGCCCAGCCCGAAGCCGCTGACGATGGCGCCCATGATGGAGCCCATGCCGCCGATCACGACCACTGCGAACACCACCACCACCAGGTTCGAGCCCATCATCGGGCTGACCTGGTAGATGGGCGCGGCGATCACGCCCGCCACCGAGGCCAGCGCCACGCCCAGCGCGTAGGTCAGCGTGATCAGCAGCGGCACGTTGATGCCGAACGAGCGCACGACGGTCGGGTTCTCGGTGGCCGCGCGCAGCATGGCGCCGACCCGGGTCTTCTCGATCAGCACCCATACCGCCAGGCACAGCACCAGCGACACCACCACCGCCCAGCCGCGATACCAGGGCAGGAACATGAAACCCAGGTTGACCCCGCCGGTCAGCGCCTTGGGGATGGTGTAGGGCAGCCCCGACACCCCATAGGCCTGGCGCAGCCCGCCCTCGATCAGCAAGGCCAAACCGAAGGTCAGCAGCAGCCCGTACAGATGGTCCATGCGGTAGGTGCGCGAGATCAGCACGCGCTCGACCACGATGGCGAACGCCGCCATGATGAGCGGCACCAGCACCAGCGCGGCCCAGTAGTTCACCCCCAGGTAGTTCAGCAGCATCCAGGCCAGGAACGCGCCCGCCGTGTACTGCGCGCCATGGGCGAAGTTGATGATGTTCAACAGACCGAAGATCACCGCCAGCCCGATCGAGAGCAAGGCGTAGAACGAACCGTTGATCAGGCCGAGCAGGAGCTGGCCGAACAGTGCCGTGGACGGCACGCCGAAAATTTCGAACACAGGATTCTCCCCCTCAGACACCCAGGCGGCGCGCGATCCGCCCGGGATCGTTGCGCGCCTCTTGCGCCGACAACTGGTCGACCACGCGGCCATGCTCCATCACGTAGTGGCGGTCGGCCACCTTGGTGGCGAAGCGGAAATTCTGCTCGACCAGCACGATGGTGAAGCCGCGCTCCTTGAGCGTGCGGATGGCCTGCCCGATCTGCTGCACGATCACCGGCGCCAATCCTTCGGTGGGCTCGTCCAGCAGGATCAGCTGGGCGCCGGTGCGCAGGATTCGGGCGATGGCCAGCATCTGCTGCTCGCCGCCGGACAGGTTGCCGCCGGAGCTGCCGCTGCGTTCGCGCAGGTTGGGAAACAGGGCGTAGATCTCGTCCAGCGACATGCCGCCGTCGGCCAGGCGCGGCGGCAGCATCAGGTTCTCGGTCACGTCCAGGCTGCGGAACACCGCGCGTTCCTCCGGGCAATACACCACGCCCAGGCGCGGGATGCGGTGTGGCGCCATGCCCACGGTTTCCTGGCCATTGAGCCGGATCGAGCCGCGGCGCTTTTCCAGGATGCCCATGACGGCGCGCAGCGTGGTGGTCTTGCCGGCGCCATTGCGGCCCAGGATCGTGACCAGCTCGCCGCGCCGCACCTCGATGTCGACGCCGTGCAGCACATGCGATTCGCCATACCAGGCGTTGAGGTCCTTGATCGACAGCATCAGTCGTCTCCCTCGTCGGCGCCCATGTAGGCGGTAATGACGCGCTCGTCGCGCGACACCGTGGCGTAGTCGCCCTGCGCCAGCACCGCGCCGCGCGCCAGCACCGTGATGGAATCGGACAGGTCCGCCACCACCGACAGGTTGTGCTCCACCATCAGGATGCTGCGATTGGCCGAGACCCGGCGGATCAGCGCCGCGATACGGGCCACGTCTTCCTGGCCCAGGCCGGCCATCGGCTCGTCCAGCAGCATCACTTCGGGTTCCAGGGCCAGCGTCATGGCGATTTCCAGCGCGCGCTTGCGACCGTAGGGCAGCAGCGCCGCCGTGGTGTCGGCCAGGCCCGCCAGGCCGACGGCCTCCAGCAGGGCCAGGCCCTGGTCGTTGAGCCGATCGACGCTGCGGCGGCTGCGCCAGAACCGCATGCCGTCGCCATGCTGGCGCATCAGCGCCACGCGCATGTTCTGCAGCACGGTCAACCCCAGGAACACCGCCGAGATCTGGAACGAGCGCACGATGCCCAGCCGCGCGATCTGCTCCGGCGCCAGCGCGGTGATGTCGCGGCCGCGGTAGTGGATCGTGCCCTGGTCGGGCGTCAGGAACTTGGTCAGCAGATTGAAGCAGGTGGTCTTGCCGGCGCCATTGGGGCCGATCAAGGCATGGATGGAACCTTCCCGCAGGGCCAGGGACACGCCGTCGACGGCATTGAAGCCGCCGAACCGCTTGACCAGCCCCTGGGCGGACAGAACCGCTTGGGTGCTCATGGCCGTCCTCCTACATGCGGGCCAGCAGGCCGCCATCGATGGCCAGCACGTGGCCGTTGACGAACGCGGCGCCCGGCGAGGCCAGGTAGACCACCGCCGGCGCGATGTCCTCGGGCGTGGCCCAGCGTCCCGCCGGCACCGCGGTCGACAGGAACGACTGGAACTGCGGATTGTCTTGCAGCCCCTGGGTGAAGTCGGTGCGCACGAAACCCGGCGCCAGCGCATTGCAGGTGACGCCCCGGCCGCCATACTCGACCGCCAGCGCGCGGGTGAACGCCGCGATCGCGCCCTTGGCGGTGGCATAGGCCGCGATGTTGGGCATGGTGGCCTGGCCCGCGACCGACGACATCAGCACGATGCGGCCGAAGCCGCGCGCCGTCATGGCGGGCAGCACCGCGCGGGCGCAATGGAAGGCGCCGTTGACGTGGACGTTCTGCAGCGCCTGCCACTCGGCCGGAGTCATCTCGACCACCGGCTTGCGGTTCTGGTTGCCGGCATTGCTGACCAGCACGTCGATGGCCACGCCATCGGCTTCCAGCTGGGCGATGGCCGCCGCCACGGCGGCGCCGTCGGCCACGTCGAACACCGCGCTACGCGCCGTGACGCCGGCCGCGGCCAATTGTTCGCAGGCGCCGTTGCAGGCGGCCTGCGACAGATCGTTGATGATCACGCGCGCCCCCGCCCGGCCCAGGCCGGCGGCAATCGCATAGCCCAGCCCGCGCGCGGCCCCCGTCACCAGCGCGGTGCGCCCGGCCAGCCCGAAGGCCTGGCCCAGATAGTCCTGATTCAAGCTTGTCTCCTTGTTTTATAGGCGCCGGATCTCTCGCCGCGGCGACCTTCGGGACTGGCTCCTGAAGGTCGCCGCGCCCTGGCCCGGCCCGTGTCGCTCCGCTTTCCTTGCTGGAAAACGTGATTGACATAAATCTCAATATACGCGACTATTTTTAAACACTCAATAACAAGATTTTTAGTTTTTCTTCCATAACGAGTTTTGGCTAGGAGACATCATGGCCCTCGAAACCCCTGGCTGCCCTGCGGCCAACGCGCTGCCGCCGCTGGCATCGCGCTTTTTGAAAGTGGATGAATTGCCCTGGAAACCCACGCAAGTGGCAGGCATCGACATGAAGGTACTGATGCAGGACAAGGAGTCCGGCCTGCTGACCGCCCTGTTCCGCTGGCAGCCGGGCACCGAGCTGCCGCTGCACGAGCACGTCGAGGTCGAGCAGACCTACGTGCTGGAAGGCTCGATCGTCGATGCCGAAGGCGAAGTGCGCGCCGGCGACTACGTCTGGCGTCCGCGCGGCAACCGCCACGTGGCGCGGGCGCCGCACGGCGCGCTGGTGCTGAGCTTCTTCCTGAAACCCAATCTGTTCATCGACGCCTACGCCGGCCAGACGCTGGAATAGACGCCGGAACAGGCGCACCCCGGCAAGACCCGCGCGACCGCCCGGCACAGGATGGCGCGCCAAGATACAAGCCCCCGAGGAGACAAACCCATGAAGACCCGTTTCAAGCATTGCCTGGCCGCCTGCGCGCTGGGCGCGGTATCGCTGTCGGCCCAGGCCCAGGTGTCCGACGATGTCGTCAAGATCGGCGTGCTGGGCGACCAGTCCGGCATGATGGCCGACCTGTCCGGCAAGTTCGGCGTCGAGGCCGTGAAGATGGCCGTGGAGGATTTCGGCGGCACGGTGCTGGGCAAGCCGATCGAGGTGGTGTCCGCCGACCACCAGAACAAGGTGGACATCGGCGTAGCCACCGCGCGCCGCTGGTACGAGAACGAAAAGGTCGACCTGATCCTGGACGTGCCCAACTCCGCCATCGCCCTGGCGGTGCAGGACCTGACCCGCCAGATGAAGCGCGTGGTGATCTTCACCAGCGCCGGCTCGGCCGACCTGACCGGCAAGGCGTGCTCGCCCAACGGCATGCACTGGACCTACGACACCTACGCCTACGCCACCGGCGTGGCCAGCGGCGTCATGGAGGACGGCGGCAAGAGCTGGTACTTCATCACCTCCGACTATGCCTTCGGCCATTCGCTCGAACGCGACGCCATGGCGGTGGTCAAGGCCAAAGGCGGCCAGGTCGTGGGCAGCGTGCGCCACCCCATCGCCAGCGCCGATTTCTCGTCATTCCTGCTGCAGGCGCAGGCCTCCAAGGCCCAGGTGATCGGCCTGGCCAACGGCAGCGGCGACACCATCAACAGCATCAAGCAGGCCTTCGAGTTCGGCATCATGGGCAGCAAGCAGCGCGTGGCCGCGCTCTTCATGAGCATCGTCGACGTGCGCAGCGTCGGGCTGGAATACGCGCAGGGGCTGAACCTGGTCGAGCCGTTCTACTGGGACCAGGACGACAAGGCGCGGCAATGGTCCGAACGCTACTTCAAGCGCACCGGGCGCATGCCCTCGATGGTGCAGGCCAGCAACTACAGCGCCGCCATGCACTATCTGAACGCCATCAAGGCGGCCGGCACCGACGGCTCCGAGGCGGTGATCAAGAAGATGCATGAAACGCCCATCAACGACTTCATGACCGAAAACGGCCGCGTTCGCGAGGATGGCCGCGTGATGCGCGACCTGTACCTGTTCCAGGTGAAGAAGCCGTCGGAATCCAAGCGCGACTGGGACTACTACAAGCTGGTGCGCAAGATCCCCGCCGAACAGGCGTTCCGTCCGCTGAACCAGGGCGGCTGCGCGCTGGTGAAGCAATGAGCGGCGGCCCACTCGGACTGCTGGCCGGCAAGCGCGCCGTGGTCACGGGGGGCGCCAACCCCCGTGGCATCGGCGCGGCCATCGTCGCGCAGTTCCTGGCGCAGGGGGCCAGCGTGGCGGTGCTGGACCGCGACTACCCGGCCGGCGCCGACGCCGCGCTGGCCGGCGGCCGCGTCAACCTGCACTGCGACGTGTCGAGCGGCGCCTCCTGCGAGCAGGCCGTGGCGCGGGCGGCGCAGGCGCTGGGCGGCATCGACGTGCTGGTGAACAACGCCGGCATCGTCGCCGCGACCCGCATCTGGGACCTGCCCGAGGACGAGTTCCGCCGCATGCTCGACGTCAACCTGACCGGCACCTACAACGTCACCCGCGCCGCCCTGCCCCATCTGTTCGAGAGCGGACGCGGTCCCGCCATCGTCAACCTGGGCTCGACCGCCGCATTGCGCGGCGGCGGGCTGCTGGGCGGTTCGCACTATGCCGCGTCCAAGGGCGGCGTGATCAGTTTCACCAAGGCGCTGGCGCGCGAACTGGGGCCTCGCAGGGTGCGCGCCAACTGTGTGGCGCCGGGCATCATCGAGACCGACATGACGCTCGGCAAATTCGGCGAAAATTGGGAACAAGAACTCAAACAGGGCATTCCGCTGCAACGCTTCGGCTCTCCGGCCGAAGTGGCGCAGGCCATTCTGTTCCTGGCCTCGGACCTGTCCTCCTACTCAACCGGCATCGTGGTCGACGTCAACGGCGGCTTCCACATTCACTAGGCGCGTCAGCAGCAATGAGCACTCCCGATCGCATGTTGTCCATCCTCGACCTCTTCCGCGACGACACCACCGCCGCCTTCCAGGAGGACGTCATGGCGCATCTGGAGTGCTCGCGCGCCACCGCCTACCGCTATCTCAAGTCACTCACCGAAAGCGGTCTGCTGGCGCCGACCGCCGGCGGCGCCTACGTGCTCGGCTCGCGCATCATCGAGCTGGACCGGCACCTGCGCCGGCACGATCCGCTGATGCGCGCGGCGCGCGACGTCATGCGCGCCACGGGCGACGAACTCAACGCCAACCTGATGCTGTGCAGCTATTACGGCGACAAGGTCATGTGCGTGGACCGCTACTGGACCGACCATTCGATCGAATCCAGCTACGCCCGCGGCCGCCCCTTCCCGATGTTCCGCGGCGCCACCGCCAAGCCTATCCTGGCCAACCTGCCGCCCTACCAGCTACGCAACCTGATGCTGTGGCATGCCGCCGAGATCCGCGAGGCCGGGCTGGGCGAGGACTGGGATGCGTTCCGCGCCAACCTCAAGCAATTGCGCGCGGCCGGCGTGTGCGTGTCGCACGGCGAGGTCGACCCGGGGTTGATGGGGATCGGTTCGGCCATCTTCACGCCGGACCAGAAGGTGGTGGGCAGCCTGGTGTTCATCGCCGCCGAGGCGCGCACCCCGGCCAAGCGGCTGGTGCTGCTGCAGGAACGCATCCAGGCCGCGGCGGCGCAGGTGACGCAGAATCTGCAGGGCCTGCAAGACAACGGCGCGGCGGCGATCGGCATCATGCCGTCGCGGCCGCGCCGCCTGAAGACGCCCGCCGGTGCGACACCGGCGCGGCGTGGCAAGGCCTGATCAGGCCTTGTTGTAGCGCTCGGCGCTCTTGGTGATTTCCTCGTGGGCGGCGTCGACGCCCTTCCAGCCCTTGACCTTGACCCACTTGCCCTTTTCCAGGTCCTTGTAGTGCTCGAAGAAATGCTGGATACGGGCGGTGTCTTCGGCCGGCAGGTCCTCGTAGGACTTGATGTTGCGGTACGGGGGGTACAGCTTTTCGATCGGCACGGCCAGCAGCTTGGCGTCGCCGCCGGACTCATCGTCCATTTCCAGCACGCCGATGGCGCGGCAGCGCACCACGGCGCCGATCTGGATCGGGAACGGGGTCAGCACCAGCACGTCGGCGGGGTCGCCATCTTCCGACAGGGTCTGCGGGATGTAGCCGTAGTTGCACGGGTAGTGCATGGCCGTCAGCATGAAGCGGTCGACGAAGATCGCGCCCGATTCCTTGTCGACCTCGTACTTCACCGGGTCGGCGTTCATGGGGATTTCGATGATGACGTTGAAGTCTTCCGGCAGCTTCTTGCCGGGGGGCACGCGGTCATAACTCATGATGGAACCTTGTCAGTCTGAAAAGAGGATCAAAGCGAACCGTCGTCCTTGAACGGCGGCTTGGTGGTCGGCACCGGCACGGCGGGCGGCGCGGCCGGCTTGGGGGCGGCCGGCGTGGCCGGCGTATAGGTCGGCACGGGATTGTCGAAAGCCGCCGCGGGAATTGGCGCGCTGTCGAAATACTCGTCGATGTCGGAGGTGCTGCCGCCAACGACCGGCGCGTCTTCGGGCGCCAGGGCGCGGGCCTGCTGCTCCTTGCTGGCGCGGGCATCCGGATCCAGCACGTAGTCGGACGCCGATGCCGCCACGGCGGGCGGCAACGCGGGATAGTCGCCGCCGATCTCGGCGTCGCCATCCGACAGCCCCACCGCGTAGCCGCCCTCGGCGTCGACGTGGTAGGGATCCGATCCGGTATCCGCGGCCGGCAGCGCCGCGTCCGCGGCCAGCACCGGCAGCGCCATGCTGGCGGCCGTCGCCAGGCGCCAGTGGCGCACCGCGTCGGCCGGCCGATCGAGGCGGTCGTACAGGCTGCCCAGCAGCGCGTGCGTCTGCGCGTCGCTGCGGCGCGACAGGCTGCGCAGCAGGTAGCGCTCGGCCTGGCCCCACAGCTGGCCGTTCAGGCACAGCATGCCCAGCGCGGTCAGCAGATCGGGATCGGTGGGACGCTGCTGCAGCCAGGTCTCGGCCTTGGCCAGGCGACGCGAGACCTGCCCGGCATCACAACGGGCGTAGGCAGCCACCAGGGCGGGATTGAATTTCACGGCGATGGCGGCTTCCAGCACCTTGGCGGCCTCGTTGGCCTCGCCCGCCGCCTCGAAGGCGGAGGCGCCGGCCAGCGCGATTTCCGGCAGCAGGCGCTCTTCGGCCTTCAGGTCTTTCCAGATGGCGCGCCAGGCGTCATTGGCCGCACCCGCGCGCAGGCGCGCCGCGCCGGCCGCGTCGATCAGTTGGTCGCCTTCGCTGCGCGCCAGCGCATTGCGGCGCAGCAGGCCGCGCGCCAGCGTGAAGACCTGCTCGTCATGATGCAGGGCCGTGTGGGCGCGCAGGAGCAGGCGCATGGTGTGCAGATGACGGGCGCCGCCGTCGGCCAGCGGCGCCAGTACTGCCAGCGCGCGTTCGGCGCGGCCCTGGTCGAGCAGCATGTCGGCCGACACCGTGGCGGTGGCCTCCACCAGGCCCGGCTCGGCGCCGGCATGTTCCTGGGCCACGGCCAGCAGGCGGTCACGGCGGTCGAATTCACCCAGGCCATGCGCCGCGCGCGCGGCGGACAAGGCGGCCAGCACACGGCGGGTCTGCACCTTGGTCTGGTCGAGCAGGCGGGTCAGGTCTTTCTCGGCATGCGAATAGCGGCCTTCCAGCAGGCCGATCCAGCCGCGTTCGAGCAATTCGTGATCACGCGCCTGCGCGCGCTTGCCGCGCCAGGCGCGGACGCGATCGGGAATCGCCAGCAGCCAGGCCAGCAGGCGCAGGCCCACGTACAGCACCACGAAGGCCGCCACGATCAGCAACACAGCCAGCGTCAGCGACATCGAGATGCGCCACGGCCACACCAGCAGCAGCACATTGCCGGAATGGGAACGCAGCACCACCGCCAGGGCGACGGCGATGACGGCAAGCAGCAGGGTCCAGAACCAGGTACGCATGGGCCTAGTCCTGGTCGGTGGTCTTGAAGCCGGCGGCGCGCAGGGCGGCCACGGCGTTCAGGCTGTCGGAGACGTCCGGCATGCGCACGGCGATGTCCGTCTGCGCCAGTTCGCGGGCCAGGTTCTGGGCCGCGACCGTGTCCGGTGAGCGGTTGTCGAAGTACTTGGCCAGCGTGGTGCCGACGTTGTCGAGTTCGCTCTTCCAGACCGCGGGCTGGCGCATCAACATGGCCAGTTGCACGGTCAGCAGACGCTGGCGCAGCGTGCCGCGCACCTGGTCGGCCTGTTCCGGCGACAACAGCAGCGCCGCGGGTTCGTCCACGCGCTGGATGGTGATCAGGCCGCCCAGTTCATGCGCCAGCGCCGAACCGGCACGGCCAGGCCAGGACGCCACTTCGGCGCGCCAGCGTTGCCACCAGGGCGCATCGGCCGGCAAGGCGGCCTGTGGGTCGGCCACGGCCGGAGCCGGGGCCGCGGGACGGGCGTCGCCGGCGGCGGCGATACCGGGCGCGGCAGCGTCCGGCACCAGCAGCGGCGCCTTGCCGACCAAGGCGGTCAGGCGCTCGATCCGCGCCGATTGGGCGGGGATGTCCACGGTGGACACGGCGCGCAGGCGGTCCAGGTCGCCATTGATGGCTTGCTGCAGGCTGGAAAAGCGCGGACGGTCGGCGCGGGCCAGCCGCGACTGCGCAGTTTCCAGCGCGACGATGGCGTTGGAGACGTTGCCGGCCAGGCGCAACTGCTGGCTGCCGATGGTCAGCAGGCGCTCGACGTCGTTGGCCAGCAGTTCGTCACTGGCGCTGTCGTTGAAGTTCTGCCAGGCCTGTTGCAGGGCGTTGTACTGGCTCTGGGTCTCGCGCACGCTTTCTTCGAGGTCGCCCAGGCGACCGGCCTGGGCTTGCGCCAGCGCCAGCGCTTCGCGCGTGTCCTTGCGCGCCTGCGCCACGTCGGCGGTCAGCGTATCGAGCCGCGAGGCGACCTCGCGGCCGGCGGCGACGAACTGGGTACGCTGTTGCCACAGCGCGTAGCCCAGGCCGACGGCCAGCAGGATGACGATGATGAGGGCGGTGACCAGGGGGCCACTGCCGCGCTTGGCCGGACGGGCCTTGACGGAATCGGCCGGGGCCGATGCGGGCGCGCTGGCGCCCGGGGCGGCCGGGTGAACGGCCGGATCGGTAGCGGGAGTCTTGTCTGTCATGACGCGATTGTATTCGGTGTCAGTCCGAAGCAACGAATCAAGCAGCAACAAAAGCCTGGAAAATCGACTCGTCGTTGGGCATGCAGATTTTTACCATTGCCTGCTGCCCGGCTCCACCGGCCGGTGCGGGCACGCGGGCGCCGAGCGAGGGATGGGTCAGGACGAAGCGGCAGCGCTGCCACCAGTCGGCCAGCCCCGCGGCCCGCAGTTGCGCGCGCACCGCGTCCGCGCCCTCCCCGCTGGTGATGAGCCAGGTGGGGAAAACGCCTTCCGCGGCCCAGCGCCGCAGGCGCGACAGCTCGGATTCGTCCCATTGCGCGGGAGACCGCGCATAGGCCGCATGACGTGTCACGACAACGCCATGCCCCGCCAATTTGTCGCCCAGCCAGTCACGCCCCTGCGTGCCGCGGACCAGCAGAACCCGGGCGGGCAGCCGTGGCAGCCCGCGAAGGACCTCCCAGAGGGCTTCGGAGTCATGGCTGGCGGCCTCGTCCCCAGGGTGCAGAACTGTTGTATTCGCGCCAAAACCGGGCATTTCCCGCAGCCCCGCCGCGCTGGCCGGCCCGACCGTGGCGACGACCACCTGCCGCGGCCAGGCCGTGCAGGCTCCGATGCGCGCCAGCTGGTCCAGGTACTGCCGGGCGGCATTGCCGCTGACGAACACCACCATGTCATGGTCGGCCGGCCGCGGCAGGTCGTCCGCGGCCACCGGCAAGGCGTGGATGGCAAGCGCCGGCAGGACGCAAGGCGTCCAGCCGGCGGCACGCAGACGGTCGGCCAGCGCCTCATTGCGGCCCGCGGGCCGTGTCAGCACGGCCACGCGCGACGCTCGGGCGGCGGCCCTTTCCATCACTCGGGGGCGGCGTCTTGCTGCAGTTCGTCGAGGATGGCCTGGGCGCCGGCGTCGAACAGCTCGGCGGCGACCGCCTCGCCGATCGCCTGGGCCTGGGCCACCGGGCCGCTGCCGTGGGCGCGCAGCATGCGCGTGCCATCGGGCGACGCCACCAATGCGCGCAGCGTCAGGGTGTCATCGGCGATTTCAGCGTAGGCCGCCAGCGGCACCTGACAGGAACCGCCCAGCCGGCGCGACACGGCGCGCTCGGCCAGCGAAATCGACGTGGCGCCCGCGTCGTTCAGCGGCGCCAGCCAGGCGCGCATATCGTCGCGATCGTCACGGATTTCGATGGTCAGCGCGCCCTGCCCGGCCGCCGGCAGGCTTTCGGCGGGATCGAGCAGGCTGCTGATGCGGTCGGTCAGGCCGAGCCGGTTCAGGCCGGCCGCGGCCAGCACGATGGCGTCGTATTCACCGCGATCGAGCTTGCCCAGGCGGGTGTCGAGGTTGCCGCGCAGCGGCTTGACCAGCAACTGCGGATAGCGCGCGCGGATCTGCGATTCGCGGCGCAGGCTGGAGGTGCCGACGACCGCGCCGGCCGGCAGGTCGGCCAGCGTGGCGTAGCGGTTGGAGACGAAGGCGTCGCGCGGATCGGCGCGATCGAGCACCGCGCACAGCTCGAACGGGGCCTGCATGTCGACCGGCATGTCCTTCAGGCAATGCACGGCCAGATCGGCGCGGCCGTCGAGCAAGGCGGTTTCGAGTTCCTTGACGAAGAGTCCCTTGCCACCCACCTTGGAGAGGGTGCGATCGAGGATCTGGTCGCCTCGGGTCGTCAGGGTGAGAAGCTCAACCGCGCACGCCGGATACAGCGTGCGCAGCCGATCGCGCACATGCTCGGCTTGCCACAGGGCAAGCCGGCTGGCGCGGGTCGCGATGACCAAGCGTTGCGGTAGCGACACGTCGCGCCATCAAACGAAGTTGGAGACGATGACCGTCGCCACGACCCCGAGGATGGCCAGCACGAACAGGCCCTGCAGGAGGCTCAGGCCTGATTCGGATTGCTGGGGATCGGCGGATCTACGCAGACTCATGTACGGATTCCTTGGAGGCGGTTTTGCGGCTTGCCAGCCACCGTCCAAGGACAACAACGAGCAAGGCGCCGAAGATTTCTACGCCGATTTTAACCGCAGTGGGCTGGACGCCGAATTGACTTTCGACAAACACGTCCGTAACCAGCATGCCGCCCGCGATCCAGCCCAGCAACGCCGCGCCGAAGGTCACCACCAGCGGGTAGCGGTCGATCAGCTTCAGGACCAGCGTGCTGCCCCAGATGATGATGGGCACGCTCACGATCAGGCCGAAGATCACCAGGCCGATCTGGTGATCGGCGTGGGCGTTCTGGGCAGCGCCGGCAATGGCGATGACGTTGTCCAGGCTCATCACGAAGTCCGCGATGATGATGGTCTTGATGGCGCTGATGATGGACGTCCCGCCCTTCACGTTGCCATGGGCGTCGTCTTCGGGGATCAGCAGCTTGACGCCGATCCACACCAGCAACGCGCCGCCCACCACCTTCAGGAACGGGATCGACAGCAGGGTCAGCGCGAAGGCGATCAGGACCACGCGCAGCAGGATGGCGCCGGCGGTGCCCCACAGGATGCCCTGCATGCGTTGCTTGGGCTCCAGGTTGCGGCACGCCAGCGCGATCACCACCGCGTTGTCGCCACCGAGCAGGATGTCGATGAGGATGATCTGGAATACCGCTGCCCAACTCAGCGTCTGGAAAAACTCAAGCAATTTGAACCCCCGAAGGCATTTATCAAAATAAAGGCCGGCCCCGTGCCGGCCAGCCCGCCGCGCGCCTGGCGCGGGCGGGCCCATTCAAAACAACATATTATTGTAGTTCAGCTTTCAGTCAGCTTTCTGGCGCATCAACAAAACTTTGCCAATTGCCAGGACCAGCAGCGCACCCATCGCGCCGGTCATGAGGGCGAAACTGTGCTGCGTCACGCCCAGGGCCGCGTCGATGCGCGCCACCGGCTCCTGCAGGGCCGGATCGCCCACCAGCAGTTCGCCGGCGATGAACCCGAGCAGCGCCGCGCCCACCCAGACAATGAGGGGGAAGCGCTCGATGACCTTGAGCAGCAGCGTGCTGCCGAAAATGACCAGCGGAATACTGATCGCCAGGCCCAGCACCAGCAGGGTCGTGTCGCCCATGGCCGCAGCGGCCACGGCCACCACGTTGTCCAGGCTCATCACGAGGTCGGCAATCATGATAGTGCGGATTGCGGTCAGCAGATTGCCGTGGGTCTTGCCATCGCCCTCTTCTTCGCCTTCGGGCAACAGCAGCGTCACGCCGATGTAGACCAGCAGCAACGCGCCGATGAGCTTGAGCCACGGCAGCATCAGCAGCTTGGCGGCGACCAGCGTCAGCACGATACGCATGATGATCGCGGCGGCAGAGCCGATCACGATCGCTTTCTTTTGCTGCGCCGGAGGCAGCGAGCGCGCGGCCAGCGCAATTACCACGGCGTTGTCGCCCGACAGCAGAATGTTGACCCAAATGATCTGGAGCAACGCTAACCAGAATGCCGCTGAACTGAGTTCCATACCTCTCTTTCCTAGGACGTGATCCCCCTAGGACAAACCAAATGAATGGGTGGAAAAGACAAAAAGACGTACTGACCGTCTTGGTGCGAGCCCGACGGCATTCTTGCTGGGTACGTGCAGAATTTCTTTCATTATAGTTTCGTTCAGCTTTCCGTATGTTTCACCCGGCCGCATCATGGACGCGGGATTTCCCCTAGGCCCTGCGGTGAGCGGGCAAGAAAAAGGCCCGCCGAAGCGGGCCTTCTGGGTCAGGCTGACAACCTTACAGCACCGACTTGAGCAGCTTGCCCATTTCGGAGGGGTTGCGCGTGGTGCGGATGCCGCAGGCTTCCATGACTTCCAGCTTGGCGTCGGCCGTGTCGGCGCCGCCGGAGATCAGCGCGCCGGCGTGGCCCATGCGCTTTCCGGGAGGGGCGGTGACACCGGCGATGAAGCCGACGACCGGCTTCTTCATGTTGTCCTTGGCCCACTGGGCGGCGTTGACTTCGTCCGGGCCGCCGATTTCGCCGATCATGATGACGGCGTCGGTGTCGGGATCGTCATTGAACATCTTCAGGACGTCGACGTGCTTGAGGCCGTTGATGGGGTCGCCACCGATGCCGACGGCGCTGGATTGACCCAGGCCCAGCTCGGTGACTTGCGCCACGGCTTCGTACGTCAGGGTGCCCGAGCGGCTGACGATGCCGATGCGGCCCTTGCGGTGGATGTGACCGGGCATGATGCCGATCTTGATTTCGTCCGGGGTGATCAGGCCGGGGCAGTTCGGGCCCAGCAGCAGCGTCTTGCTGCCCTTGGCCTTCATGCGGTTCTTGACTTCCAGCATGTCACGGACCGGGATGCCTTCGGTGATGCAGATCACCAGATCCAGTTCGGCCTCGACGGCTTCCCAGATGGCGGCGGCAGCGCCGGCGGGCGGCACGTAGATGACCGACACGGTGGCGCCGGTATCGGCCTTGGCGTCCTTGACCGACGCGAAGATCGGCACGCCTTCGAAGTCCTCACCGGCCTTCTTGGGGTTCACGCCGGCCACGAAGGCGGCTTTGCCATTGGCGTACTCGCGGCACATGCGAGTGTGGAACTGACCGGTCTTGCCCGTGATGCCCTGGGTGATGACCTTGGTGTCCTTGTTGATCAGAATCGACATTTGTGAATCCTTGGATTTTTTCTCTTTACTTGACGGCGGCAACGACGCGGGTGGCGGCTTCGGCCATCGTGTCGGCGCTGATGATCGGCAGGCCCGACTCGGCCAGCATCTTCTTGCCGAGTTCTTCGTTGGTGCCCTTCATGCGCACGACCAGCGGCACGTTCAGGTTGACGGCCTTGCAAGCGGCGATCACGCCTTCGGCGATGACGTCGCAGCGCATGATGCCGCCGAAGATGTTGACCAGGATGGCCTTCACGCTCTTGTTCTTGAGCATGATCTTGAAGGCTTCCGTGACCTTCTCGGCCGTGGCGCCGCCGCCGACGTCCAGGAAGTTGGCCGGCTCGCCGCCGAACAGCTTGATGGTGTCCATGGTGGCCATGGCCAGGCCGGCGCCGTTCACCAGGCAACCGATGTTGCCGTCGAGCTGGATGTAGGCCAGGTCGAACTTCGAGGCTTCGATTTCAGCCGGATCTTCTTCGTCCAGGTCGCGGTAGGCGACGATTTCCGGATGGCGGAACAGGGCATTGGAGTCGAAGTTGAACTTGGCGTCCAGGGCGATGATGTTGCCCTTGCTGTCGCGGTTCAGGGGGTTGATTTCGACCAGCGAGGCATCGGTGTCCATGTAGCACTTGTAGAGCTTCTGGAACACGTCCACGGCCTGGGCGGTCGAGTCGGCGGGCAGGCCGATCGCGTTGGCGATCTTGGTGGCTTGCTCGGCGGACAGGCCGGTCAGCGGGTCGATGTATTCGGTGACGATCTTCTCGGGGGTGGAGTGGGCCACTTCCTCGATGTCCATGCCGCCTTCGCTGGAGGCGATGAAGGCGACCTTCTGGGTGGCGCGGTCGGTGACCAGCGACACGTAGTATTCCTTCTGGATGTCGGCGCCGTCTTCGATGTACAGGCGGCGGACCTTCTGGCCTTCCGGGCCGGTCTGGTGCGTGACCAGCTGCATGCCCAGGATTTCGGAGGCGAGCTTGCGCACGTCGTCCAGCGAGCGCGCCAGCTTCACGCCGCCGCCCTTGCCGCGGCCGCCCGCGTGGATCTGTGCCTTGACGACCCAGACCGGTCCACCCAGCTTTTCAGCGGCAGCCACGGCCTCGTCGACGGAAAGAGCGGGGATCCCGCGCGGCACCGGGATGCCAAATTGCTTCAGCAGTTCCTTGCCTTGATACTCGTGGATTTTCATGTGTTACCTGTCAGGACGTATGAGAAAGAGAAGGTGAATCGGAGGTCGAATCGGCCGATGCCTCAGCGCTGCCCCCGGTGTACCACTTGGGATAGTGCTCAGCCACCACCGGGCCGTCGGTGCTCAGGGCATGACAGCCGTCCAGCTGGAATGGACGCCGGTTCGGGTTGCTTTCCTGCCGCCGGCGGTTGGCCATGGTCTGCACCGCCGCGGTGGGAAGCACCTGCGACAGTTCGGTCATGTGCGTACAGCCCTCGACATGGCCGAAGCGCTCCTTGACCTGGCGGCGGAACCCCTTGAGCAGGTTCATGCCGATCAGGTCAGCGTAGGCGGATTCGATGGCCATGCAATGCTCGCCGTAAGGCGCGGCATCATAGACGGCCTGCGCCGCCACGATGGTGAAATCGCCATCGATGGTGATGCGCAGGTGCATATGGTGGATGGGCTGCCCCGCCTTGAACATCTCGCCGTCGCGCTTGGGGAAATCGTACGCCTTGACGTCGATGAGTTCGGCCTCCAGGTCCCAGTTGCCGTCATCGCGCGCATACGACTGCACGCGTATGGAACGCGTGTGCAGCGGCTGGCGAGGACAATCCGGCGGTGGCAAGGGCATGCTTGGGGCCTGCGGGGCAGAGACGGCCGGCGCATGGTGCGCGGCAACAAAACCTTCAAAGTATAGCGCAGCCCGCCCTGCCCCGACCGTCAGAATACGCGTCGCGCTCGCCCCGGCGCCGGGCGTGCCGGCGCCTCTCGGCTCATTGGCGCGTCCACGGCGTGGCCGGGCTGCCCATCCAGGACTGCCCAGCCGGGATGCTCTCGCCCTTGAGCACCAGGGTCAGCGGTCCCAGCCGGGCGCCGTCCTCGACCCGGGTGTCGTACAGGATGGTGCTGCGCGGCCCGACGTTGACGCCATGGCCGATCCGTACCGGCCCGATTTTCATCACGCGGTCCTCGAACAGGTGGGTCTGCGGGCCCGACCAGGCGTGCATGACGGCATCGTCCCCAATTGATACGCAGTCGTACTCGGTGACGTCGGTGGTGTCCATGAACACGCGCTTGCCGATGCGCGCCCCCATGCAGCGCAGCGCCAGCGGCAGCCAGGGCGTGGCGCGCAGGAAATTGAAGAAATTGGGCACCGCGATCGATTCATACAGGCTGGTGACGGCCTCGCTCTTCCACACGAACGGCGTCCACATGGGCTCGGCGCGCGGCCGGTAGCGGCCGACCAGCAGCCACTTGAGCAGCACCAGGAACAGGAAGGTGCCGACGCCGTAGAGCACCCCGGCCAGCATCAGTTCGTCGAAGGCGGCCAGGAATCCCTCGCGCGCGGCGATCGGGATGACCTTCATGACCGTCAGGTAGCCCACCGCGATCACCACCGCCAGCGGCAGGATCATGCGCATCAGCTCGACCGCGCCGCGCGCGACCTTGCGGCCCAGGCTGGGGCGGAAGGTCAGGTGCTCGGGAAAACCGGCCGCCTGCTCGCGCGCCGGCAGCGCCAACGGCGGATTGCCGAGCCAGGTCTGGCCGCTGGCCATGCGGGCATTGGCCGGCGCCCGGCTCTGCACGCCGATCAGCACGTCGTCGGGCAGCACCGAGCCATCCGGCACATAGGCGCCGTTGCCCACGAAACTGCGATTGCCGATGACGGTGGGCCGCATCGTCATCCAGCCCCGGTCGATCTCCTCGTCGCCCAGCATCACGCCGTCGGCAATGAAGCTGTCGCGGCCCAGGGTCAACATGTCGGGCACGATGCCCATCGCGGTCGAGATTTCGGTGCCGCGCCCGACCCTGGCGCCCAGCAGCCGGTACCAGGTGCCGGCGTAGATCGACGCATACAAGCCGTGCAGCACGCTCAGGCTGGATTCCTGGATCTGGTTGGTCAGCCAGCGCCGCAGGTAGATCTGTCCATACACCGGCCAGCGGCCGCTGGCCAGGCGCGGCAGCAGCGTCCAGCGCAACAGCGCGGACACCAGCACGGTCAGCAGCAGCAGCAAGGCGCTGGCCGGCAGCGCCAGCAACAGGTAGACCAGGAACGCGTAGGGCCAGGACACGCGCGAGCCCATCAGGTCGAGCCAGCGCGCGTCGATCCAGTCGATCAGCACGAAACTCGGGAACACGGGCATGAAGAACAGGGCCGCGATCAGCGTGCCGCCGGCCGCATAGGCCAGCACGTCCAGCCGCGCCCAGCGTCCTTCGCGCGCCGGCCGCGCGGGTAGCTCGGGGGCGCGCGCCTGCGAATCGTGCCGCGCCGGCGCGCCGGTCCAGATCTGGCCGGCCGGGATACGGGCGCCGGCGGGCAGCGAAGACAGGCCCTCGAGCCGGCCGTCGTCCTCGATCACGACGTCGCCCTGCACCACCGCGTAGGAGCCGACGTAGGCATTCGCGCCCAGCGCGATGGGCGCCACCTCCCAATGCGCGCCGCGCACTTCAAAGTTCTCCAGGTTGACGGCGGCGCCGATGCTGGCGCCGTCAGCCACCGTCAGCAGATCCGGGGCGCGCACCGAAATGCGGCTGATGGCGGTGTCGCGGCCAATGCGCGCGCCCAGCGCCCGCAGGTACCAGGCCTGCAGCGGCGAGCCCGCCAGCAGGTGAGCCGGCGGGATGTCGAGGATGCGGTCGACCAGCCACCAGCGATAGAAGGTCCAGCCATAGAGCGGATAGCGGCCGGCCTTGAGTCGCCCCAGGATGCCCCACTTGCAGACCACCGCCACGCCAAAGCTGAGCAGGTTGCAGGCCAGGTAGCTGGCGATCGACAGCGCCACCGCGCGCCATACCGAATCGCCCTCGTCGCCGGTGAAGTAGTGGTAAGTGAAGAACGGCGTCAACCAGATCAGCATGCGCACGCCGATCAACAGCGGCAGCACCGCCAGCTGCGCCAGGCCGCAGGCCCAGCGGCGCCACTGCGGCGCGCGCTCGACCTCCGCTGCCTCGGCCGCCGGGGCCTGGACCTCGTCCGAAGCGAGCGCCAGCGCATCGAGCCGGGCCGCCAGCGCCCCCAGCACCGAATGCTGGTAGAGCTCGTGCATGGTCAGGGCCGAGAACTGCGGATGCGTGCGCAACGACGACACCAGCCGCGCCGCCAGCAGCGAATGGCCGCCCAGGTCGCGGAAGAAATCGCTCGCCAGCCGCAGCGGCTGGCCCGGAAAGAGTGGCCGCAGCGCCTCGAACAGGGCCTGCTCGCCCGCCGAGACCGGCACGTCATCCTCGCCGCTGGGCTCGGACGCCGTGGCCAGTTCGCGCGCCTTCAAGGCCTTGCGGTCGATCTTGCCCGAGGTCAGGCGCGACACCTCGGCCACCAGCTCGAAACGGGCCGGAATCATATAGGCCGGCAGTTCGGCGGCCAGCGCCGCCCGCAGCGCGTGCGGGTCGAGACGGACATCGCCCTCCGGCGTCAGGAACGCCACCAGCTGGTCGATGCCCGCCAGGTCGCGCAGCACCACGGCGGCGGCGCCAACGCCAGCCTGGCGGTACAGCGCGGCCTCGATCTCGCCCAGTTCGACGCGAAAGCCGCGCACCTTGACCTGGTCGTCGCTGCGGCCCAGGCACTGGATCTGGCCGTTCTCGTCGATGCGCGCCAGGTCGCCGCTGCGGTACATGCGGGTGTCATGTTCGCCGCTGGGACGCGGGTTGGCCAGGAACTTCTCGGCTGTCAGTTCGGGGCGCCCCAGATAGCCGCCGGCCACGCCCGGGCCGGTGATACAGAGCTCGCCGGTCTGGCCCTGCGGCAGCACCGCGCCGTCCTCGCCGCGGATCAGCATGCCGTAGTTGGGCAGCGGCGTGCCGATGGTCACCGGCTGGCCGGGCAGCAGTTCGGCCAGGCTGGCCGACACGGTGGTCTCGGTGGGACCATAGGTATTGAACAGGCGCCGGCCGGGCGTGGCCCAGCGCTGCACCAGGAACTCCGGGCACATCTCGCCGCCCAGGTTGACGATGCGCAGGCCCGGCACGTCGCGCGCGAACAGCGCCAGCAGCGTCGGCACCGCGTGCAGCACGGTCACGCCCTCGCGCGCCAGCGCATCGGGCAGCGCCTCCGGATCGGTGGTCAGCATCTTGGGCGCCACCCACAGCGTCGCGCCGACCAGGTAGCTGATCCAGATTTCCTCGAACGACATATCGAAGGCAACCGAGAAGCCCTGGTAGACCTTGTCGCCGTGGCGCACGCCGAGCACCTCGTTTTCGCTGCGCAGGAAATGGCAGATGCTGGCCTGGCTGATCGGCACGCCCTTGGGCTTGCCGGTGGACCCCGACGTGTAGATGACGTAGGCGGGATGTTCGGGCAGCAGGCCATCCCGGCGCCGCAATGGCGCGTCGACCGCCGCCGCCAATTCCCAAGGCGTCCAGGTGGCCATGCCGTCCAGGCGGACCTCGCCACCGGCAACCAGCCCGTGGGCGCCGGCGTCCTGCAGGCAAACCAGCATGCGCTCGGGCGGCGTGTCGGATTCGAACGGCAGCCAGGCCGCGCCCGCCTTGGCGATGGCCGCCTGCATGACGAGCAGTTCGTCGCCGCGCGGCAGGCACAGGCCGACGATGTCGCCCGGCCGCACGCCGGCCTCGATCAGGTGGTGCGCGGCCAGGTCGGCGCGGCGCCCGAGTTCGTCATAAGTGAGGGATTGATCCAGCCAGTGGATGGCAATGGCGGCGGGATGCCGCAGGATCGTGGCTTCCAGGATATCGGGCAGCGTTTCCGCTTGCAGCAGATCCGGCCGACGGGGGCCTTGGAGAATCATAGGTACGGCGACAATCCGGCAAATGGGATGTTTGCCTATTGACCCACACGGTGCGAATTCGTTCAAGCAGGGACGAAAAAAACCCCTGTGGCGTGCATCAGGCGCGCAACACAGGGGCTCCGGGTTGCCGGCCCCGGCAAACTCGCGGCGGGCCGGCCGCCGCCGGTCAGGCGGCTTCGCGCAGTGCGCGGGCGGCTTGCACCATGCCGATCAACGCCGCTTCGGTTTCCGGCCAGGCGCGGGTCTTCAGGCCGCAATCCGGATTGACCCACAACCGCTCCTTGGGCAGGCGGGCGGCGGCTTTCTGCATCAGGCCGACCATCCAGTCCACTTCCGGAACGTTGGGCGAGTGGATGTCGTAGACGCCCGGGCCGATGTCGTTCGGATAGCGGAAATCCTCGAACGCCTTGAGCAGTTCCATGTTGGAGCGCGACGTCTCGATCGTGATCACGTCCGCGTCCATGGCGGCGATAGACTCGATGATGTCGTTGAACTCCGAATAGCACATGTGCGTGTGGATCTGGGTCTCGTCGCGCACGCCGGCGGTCGACAGGCGGAAGCAATCCACGGCCCAGTCCAGGTACGCCTGCCAATCGGCGCGACGCAGCGGCAGGCCCTCGCGGATGGCCGGCTCGTCGATCTGGATGACACTGATGCCGGCCGCTTCCAGGTCCACCACCTCGTCGCGCAAGGCCAGCGCCAGTTGGCGGCAGGTCTGTTCGCGCGGCTGGTCGTCGCGCACGAACGACCACTGCAGGATGGTGACCGGCCCCGTCAGCATGCCCTTGACCGGCTTGTCGGTCAGCGACTGGGCGTACGAGGACCAGCCCACCGTCATCGGCGCGGGGCGCGCCACGTCACCGAAGATGATCGGCGGCTTGACGCAACGCGAACCGTAGCTCTGCACCCAGCCGTTCCTGGTGAAGGCAAAGCCGGCCAGCAGCTCGCCGAAGTACTCCACCATGTCGTTGCGCTCGGGTTCGCCATGCACCAGCACGTCCAGGCCGACCTTCTCCTGGAATCGGATCACCTCCTCGATTTCCTTGCGGATGGCGCTCTCGTAGGCCGAATCCGTCAGCGCGCCCGCCTTCCAGTCGCGGCGCAACGCGCGGATCTCGGCGGTCTGCGGGAACGAACCGATGGTGGTGGTCGGGAACGCCGGCAGGCCGAGCTCTTCCTGCTGCCGGGCGATACGGCCGGCGAAAGGCGCGCGGTCCCGCGATACCGCGGCCGAGGCGGCCATGCGTTGCGCCACGGCGGGGTTGTGGATGCGGGCGGACGAGCGACGCGCGGCCAGGGCGGCGCGCTGACGGGCCAGGCCGTCCTGCACGCTGGCCTCGGTGGCGCTGTCCAGCGCGCGGCCCAGCAGGCTCAACTCGTCCAGCTTCTGCGCGGCGAACGACAGCCAGCTCTTGAGCTCGGCGTCCAGTTCGGTTTCGTTGGCCAGGTCCACCGGCACGTGCAACAGCGAGCACGACGGCGCCAGCCACAGCCGCTCGCCCAGTTGCTGCTTGACGGGCGCCAGCGTCGCAATGGCGGCGTCCAGATCGGTGCGCCAGATGTTGCGGCCGTTGATGACGCCGGCGGACAGCACCTTGTCGGCGCCCAGGCCGGCCAGCACGTCGCCCAGTTGCTCCGGAGCACGCACCAGGTCCACGTGCAGGCCGGCTACCGGCAGCGCCAGCGCCGTCCCCAGGTTGTCCTTGAGGCCATCGAAGTAGGTGGCGACCAGCAGCTTGACCGGGCTGGCCGAGAGCGTGGCGTAGACCTGCCTGAAGGCATCGCGCCAGGCTTGCGGCAGGTCCAGCACCAGGATGGGTTCGTCGATCTGCACCCACTCCACGCCCAGCTTGGCGAAGCGGGCCAACACTTCCTGATACACCGGCAGCAGGTTGGCCAGCAATTGCAGCTTGGCCGCGTCGGCCGCGCCGCCGGCAAAGGCGTCGCCCTTGCCCAGGAACAGCCAGGTCAGCGGACCCGGGATCACCGGCTTGACGGCATGGCCCAGCGCCTGCGCTTCACGGATCTGCTCGAACAGCGATTCACGCGCGATGCGGAAGGCCTGGCCCGGCACCAGTTCCGGCACGATGTAGTGGTAGTTGGTGTCGAACCATTTGGTCATTTCGCACGCGGCGGCGGGCTTGCCCGACGGGGCGCGGCCGCGGCCCATGCGGAACAGCGTGTCCAGCGAGACCGGCTCGTTGTCCTTCTGGCCGAACCGCGCCGGCACGGCGCCCAACAGCGTGGTCCATTCCAGGATCTGGTCGTACCAGGCGAAATCGCCCACCGGCACGAATTTGACGCCGGCGGCGGCCTGCGCCTGCCAGTGCCGGGCGCGCAGCTCGCGGCCGGTCTGCTCCAGCGTTTCGCCGGTCTGCTTGCCCGCCCAATAGGCTTCGACCGCGCGCTTCAGTTCGCGCTGGGCACCAATGCGGGGGAACCCCAAATTATGAATCGTAGTCATGGCAGTCGCGTCTTAGACAAATTTTGTTCAAGTGCCGATTATTCTGGACCCAAAGCAAAATGAATCAAAATCAATGTCTACATTCATAAGATGAAAAAATCTCATAGAATATAAGTTCATTCCCGCCCCTGGTCGGGAGTTCCCGCCGTGTTGCCCCCCCGGCGACGGCGCCATCCTCACCGCTACCGCCGCCCCATGCTGGAAATCCGCCACCTCGAAACGTTGACCGCCATCCGCGAAGGCGGCAGCCTGCAGGAAGCCGCCGAGCGCCTGCACCTGACCCAGTCGGCCTTGTCGCATCAGTTGCGCGACCTCGAAACCCGGCTGGGCACGCCGCTGCTGAACCGCCGCACCCGGCCGGCCCGCCTGACCACGGCGGGCCTGCGCGTGCTGGCGCTGGCCGACGAAGTGCTGCCGCGCATGCGCGCCACCGAACGGGAATTGCAGCGGCTGGCCGCGGGCCGCACCGGCCGCCTGCACCTGGCCATCGATTGCCATTCCTGCTTCCAGTGGTTGATGCCGGCGCTCGACGCCTTCCGCGCGCAATGGCCCGACGTGGCGCTGGACCTGTCGGCGGCCTTCTCGTTCGCCCCCCTGCCCGCGCTGGTGCGCGGCGACCTCGACCTGGTGATCACGTCCGACCCGCAGCCGCTGGACGCGGTCGAGTACCTGCCCCTGTTCAAGTACGAGCTGGTTCTGGCCGTGTCCGAATCGAATCCGCTGGCCGGCAGCAAGTTCGTCATGCCCGATCAACTGGCCGACCAGACGCTGATCACCTATCCGGTGGACAAGCAGCGCCTGGACATCTTCACGGCCTTCCTGGACCCCGCCGACGTCGAACCGGCCGCCATCCGCAAGGCGGAACTGACGCCCATCATCGCGCAGCTGGTGGCCAGCAACCGCGGCGTGGCCGCCCTGCCCAACTGGGCGCTGACCGAATACATGAACCAGGGTTGGCTGCGCCAGTGCCGGCTGGGGCCCCAAGGCGTGTGGCGCACCTTGTACGCGACGGTGCGCAGCGAGGACACCGACGCCTCGTACATCGACGAATTCCTGACATTGACGCGCGACGTCTGCTTCAAGACGCTGAGCGGCATCAAGTCGGCGAAATAGGAAAAGGCAACGACGGGCCGGCAATGGCCCTCGCCGCGCGGCCTGCTCAGTCGTCGTCGCCCGCGCCCAGGATGCGACGGATGACGTCATGCGCGAAGCCGCGGCTGGCCAGGAAGCGGGCCTGTTTGGCATAGGCGGCGCGATCCTCGGGCTTGGCGCCGAAGCGTTTCTGCCAGACCTCGAGCGCGCGCTCGTATTCGGTGGCGCGCAATTGCTCGCGCAGCTCGGATACCTGGGCATCATCCACGCCGTGCTGGCGCAATTCCTGCACGATGCGGGCCGCCCCCTGGCGCGAGGCGCGGCGGTGCACCAGGCTTTGCGCAAAACGCTCGGTCGACAGCCAGCCTTCCTTTTCCAGCGCGTCCAGCACGCGCTCGACCTCATCGGGGTCTTCGGCATGGGGCGCGAGTTTTCGCGCCAGCTCATCGCGGGCATGCTCGCGCCGCGACAGATAACCCACCGCCCGCATTTTCAGCGACGGCCCCTTGGGGCGCGGGCGCGACTTGTCTTCGGATGGCTGCGCCCCCTCGCCCGCGCCATCGCCATCATCACCGCCCTTGCCACGCCGGCCGCGCCCGCCGGCCGCGCGCCGTTCGGAACTGCGCTGCCACTGCGACGCCGGCGCGCCGGCGCCCTCTGGTTCCTGGCCGGACGCCCCGGTGGATTCGGCGGCCCGCCGCAGGTCCGACGTGCGGCGCAGCCCTTCGGGCTTGGCCACGGTCTCGAATTCATCGTCCAGCCTGGCGCGCAGGCGATCAGCGGACGTGACGGGCGGTTTCCAGCTCATGCGCTTCCTCTATGTGCCAGCGGCAGGCCTCCCGGGACGGGAGCCTGCCGCTGGCGGCCGGGCTGGCGGGCCCGGCGCTATCCGGTGAAGGGGCGACGCGATTACTCTTCGCTGTCGTCTTCGGCGGTGGGCACGAATTCCGCGGCGCGGCTGACGATGCCCTGGTTCTCGCGGACCCGGTTTTCGATCTCGATCGCCAGTTCCTTGTGTTCCTTCAGGTATTCACGGACGTTGTCCTTGCCCTGGCCGATGCGGTTGCCGTTGTAGCTGTACCACGCGCCCGACTTGTCCACCACGTTGGCGGCCACGCCCAGGTCGATGATTTCGCCTTCGCGCGAGATGCCGGCGCCGTACATGATGTCGAACTCGGCCTGCTTGAACGGGGGCGCGACCTTGTTCTTGACCACCTTGACGCGGGTTTCGTTGCCGACGACCTCGTCGCCCTTCTTGATCGAGCCAATGCGGCGGATGTCCAGGCGCACCGAGGCGTAGAACTTGAGCGCGTTGCCGCCCGTGGTGGTTTCGGGGTTGCCGAACATCACGCCGATCTTCATGCGGATCTGGTTGATGAAGATGACCATGCAGTTGGTCTTCTTGATGGTGGCGGTCAGCTTGCGCAGCGCCTGGCTCATCAGACGGGCCTGCAGGCCGGGCAGCGAATCGCCCATTTCGCCTTCGATTTCGGCCTTGGGCACCAGGGCGGCGACCGAGTCGACCACGATCAGGTCGACCGAACCCGAGCGCACCAGCGCGTCGGTGATTTCCAGGGCCTGCTCGCCCGTGTCCGGCTGTGAGATCAGCAGGTCGGACAAGTTGACGCCCAGCTTCGAGGCGTACTGCACGTCCAGCGCGTGTTCGGCGTCGACGAAGGCGCAGGTGCCGCCCAGCTTCTGCATTTCAGCCACGACCTGCAGGGTCAGCGTGGTCTTGCCCGAGGATTCCGGACCGTAGATTTCTACCACGCGGCCGCGCGGCAGACCGCCGACGCCCAGCGCGATGTCCAGCCCCAGCGAGCCGGTCGACACCACCTGGATGTCATGCGAGACCTCGTTGTCGCCGTAGCGCATGATCGAGCCCTTGCCGAACTGCTTTTCGATCTGCGAGAGCGCGGCGGCCAGCGCCTTGGCTTTTTCCGCGGCGGCGGCCTTGGTGGTTTTGTCGTCCATGTAGTGTCCTGTCAGGTCTGGTCTGTAACGTATCGGGGCGCGGCACGTGTGTCGGTCAGCGCGCGGGTTGTCGCAAGGGGTGATCGGGCCGTTGCTGACAGCTGTTGCCAGAAAATTGGCAGTGAAAGCTGTGGCGCTGAAGCGGTGATCGGTAAAGCGATAGCGCAGATTATGGCATCGGATTGTACTGTACAAAAAACCAGTGTGCCACAGTTTTCCACGTATTCCCTGAGTGGGCAAGCCCGGTGCCATATGACAGAATCGGGGAAAAAACTGGCGCTATGTCCCCATTGCGCTCCCGGCACGCCGCCCCGGCATCCCACCGAGGGCGGCACGCGTGCGCCGCTCACCCGGCGCCCTTCTTCTTTTCGACTGCCCATGCGCATCCTGATCGCGGAAGACGACAGCATCCTGGCCGACGGCCTGTCACGCTCGTTGCGCCACAACGGTTACGCGGTCGACGCCGTCCGCGACGGCCTGGCGGCCGATTCGGCGCTGGCGGCCCAGGCCTTCGACCTGCTGATCCTCGACCTGGGCCTGCCGCAACTGGCCGGCCTGGAGGTCCTGCGCCGGCTGCGCGCCCGCAATTCCGCCCTGCCTGTCCTGATCCTGACCGCCGCCGACAGCATCGAGCAGCGCGTCAAGGGGCTGGACCTGGGCGCCGACGACTACATGGCCAAGCCCTTCGCCCTGTCGGAACTGGAAGCGCGCGTGCGCGCCCTGACCCGCCGCGGCGCGGGCGGCGGCGCCACGTTGCTCAAGCATGGCCGGTTGGTGTTCGATCAGACCGGACGCGTGGCCACGGTCGACGACCAGACGCTGGACCTGTCCGCGCGCGAGGTCAGCCTGCTGGAAATCCTGCTGACCCGCAGCGGCCGCATGGTCAGCAAGACCCAGCTGGTGGACCACCTGTGCGAATGGGGCGAGGAAGTCAGCACCAATGCCATCGAAGTCTACGTGCACCGCCTGCGCAAGAAGCTCGAGCCCAGCGGCGTGAAGATCGTGACGGTGCGCGGCCTGGGCTATTGCCTCGAACGGGACCAGGGTGCGGCCTACCTCGCAAGCTGAACCGCCACAGCCGGAGGCGCTCAACCAGGAAGCGCTGGATGTGATGCAGGCCGGGGCCCGCGGCCCCAGTTTCGCGCCACCGCAGCGCTCGCTGCTGGGCGAGATCCTCGACTGGATGCTGGCGCCACTGTTCCTCTTGTGGCCCATGAGCGTCGCCATCACCTATGTGGTGGCGCAGAACATCGCCAACGTGCCCTACGACCGCGCGCTGGCCAACAACCTGCACGTGCTGACGCGCCAGGTCCATGCCCAGGATGGCCGCGCGGTGCTGCGCATGACCGACCCGGCGCGCGAGGTGCTGCGCGCCGATGAAACCGACAGCGTGTTCTGGCTGGCCCTGGGAAGCCGCGGCGAATACCTGGGCGGCGACCGCGCCCTGCCGCTGCCGGCCTCGGTCGGCCAGCCGCGCCCCGGCGAAGTCCAGTACGAGGACGACACCCTGCGCGGCTTCGGCGTGCGCCTGGCCTTCACCTGGGTCGACCTGAACCTGCCCAATACCCAGCCGGCGCTCTTGATCGTGGCCGAGACGGTGGAAAAGCGCACCCAGCTGGCCAACGACATCATCAAGGGCGTGATCATTCCGCAGTTCGTGGTGCTGCCGATCGCGGTGTTGCTGGTGTGGTTCGGCCTGTCGCGCGGCGTCGCGCCGCTGAACGCGCTGCAGCAGCGGCTGCGGGCGCGCCGGCCGGACGACCTGTCGCCCATCGACGAACGCGCCGCGCCCTCCGAGATCGCGCCGCTGGTGGCGGCCATGAACGACCTGCTCGACCGCCTGTCCGCCAACGTGCAGGCGCAGCGCCGCTTCGTCGCCGACGCCGCGCACCAGCTGAAGACGCCGCTGGCCGGCCTGCGCACCCAGGCCGAGCTGGCCCTGCGCGACGCCAGTCCCGAGGAAATGCAGGCCAGCCTGCGCCAGCTGGTGACCGGTTCCGAACGCGCCACCCGCCTGGTGAACCAATTGCTGCTCCTGGCGCGGGCCGAAAACCCCAGCGCCATCGGGCTGGCCGCCACCGACCTGAACGCCATCGCCTATGAGCAGGCCATGCACTGGGTGCCGCAGGCGCTGTCGCTCGGCACCGACCTGGGCTTCGAGGGTTCGGAGACCCCGGTCGAGATCAACGGCAACCCGCTGCTGCTGGCCGAGCTGCTCAACAACCTGGTCGACAACGCGCTGCGCTACACGCCCCGCGGCGGCCACATCACGGTGCGCGTGCAAGCCCTCGATGGGCAGGCCGTGCTGGAAGTCGAGGACTCCGGCCCCGGCATCGCGCTCGAAGAGCGCGAACGCGTGTTCGACCGCTTCTACCGCGTGCTGGGTACCCTGTCCGACGGCAGCGGACTGGGCCTGGCCATCGTCCGGGAAATCGCCCAGAAGCACCAGGCGACCGTCCTCATCAGCGACCATCCGACCCCGCACTCCGACCTGCCCGGCACTCGCATCCGGGTGGTGTTTCCGCTCTACGCCGAACCGGTCGAGGACCTCGGCGACTAGGGCTGCCGTGGCGCGCGGGCGCCATGCAACGCTCCCCCTTGCGCACAGGCGCACGCCCCATCTTGCCGACCCATTCTTCGCATGGCAGGTTCGCGCCCGGCGAGGCAAGGTTCCCCACTCCGTCCCTAGGACTATCCCTAGCTCCCCAGGGGAAAATTACTTTTTGTTTCAATTTTAAGATTCAGGTAAGGGTCTCGTCAGAACCCCGTCAGCCTGGCGTTCCAACCTTGCGGTAGCTCGATGTCGGCCCCGCCGGCGGAGGGTCAAGCACGGCGGAAAACCGCCGGCCAGAAAAATCGAGGAGACATCATGAGCACAACTACCATGGCAGGTCGCGGTCCATCCGCGAATCCGCGCCCGATGACCAAGGATGAACGCCGCGTCATCTTTGCCTCGTCGCTGGGCACGGTGTTCGAGTGGTACGACTTTTATCTTTACGGTTCGCTGGCCGCCATCATCGCCCAGCACTTCTTCTCCGGCGTGAACCCCACGGCCGGCTTCATCTTCGCGCTGCTGGCCTTCGCCGCCGGTTTCGCGGTGCGCCCTTTCGGCGCGCTGGTGTTCGGCCGCCTGGGCGACCTGGTCGGACGTAAATACACCTTCCTGGTCACCATCGTGATCATGGGCCTGTCCACCTTCCTGGTAGGCGTGCTGCCCAGCTACGCCAGTATCGGCCTGGCCGCGCCCGCCATCCTGATCGTCCTGCGCCTGCTGCAAGGCCTGGCGCTGGGCGGCGAGTACGGCGGCGCCGCGACCTACGTCGCCGAGCACGCGCCGCACGGCCGCCGCGGCTTCTACACGTCGTGGATCCAGACCACCGCCACGCTCGGCCTGTTCCTGTCGCTGCTGGTGATCCTGGGCATCCGCACCTTCATGGGCGAGGACGACTTCAAGGCCTGGGGCTGGCGCATTCCGTTCCTGATCTCGGTCGTGCTGCTGGGCATCTCGGTGTGGATCCGCCTGCAATTGAACGAGTCGCCGACCTTCCAGCGCATGAAGGATGAAGGCAAGGGCTCGAAGGCTCCCATCGCCGAATCGTTCGGCCAGTGGAAGAACCTGAAGGTCGTGCTGCTGGCGCTGCTGGGCCTGACCGCCGGCCAGGCCGTGGTCTGGTACACCGGCCAGTTCTACGCGCTGTTCTTCCTGACGCAGACGCTGAAGGTCGACGCCAACACCGCCAACATCATGATCGCGATCGCGCTGCTGATCGGCACGCCGTTCTTCGTGATCTTCGGCGCGCTGTCGGACAAGATCGGCCGCAAGCCCATCATCATGGCGGGCTGCCTGATCGCCGCCGCGACCTACTTCCCGATCTTCCAGGGCCTGACGCACTTCGCCAACCCCGCGCTCGAAAAGGCGCAGGCCAGCGCGCCGGTCACGGTCATCGCCGACCCGTCCACCTGCTCGTTCCAGTTCAACCCGGTGGGCACTGCTTCGTTCACCAGCTCCTGCGACGTGGTCAAGTCGTTCATGGCACGCAACTCGGTGAACTACAAGAACGAGGCGGCCCCGGCCGGCTCGGTGGCCAAGGTCAAGATCGGCAGCGACGAATTCGCCTCGTTCGACGGCAAGGGCATGGCCCCGGCCGACTTCAAGGCCAAGGCCGCCGAGCTGGACAAGGCCCTGACCACCGCGATCCGCAGCCACGGCTACCCGGCCAAGGCCGATCCGGCGCAGAGCAACAACGTCATGGTCGTCGTGCTGCTGACCATCCTGGTGATTTACGTGACCATGGTGTACGGCCCGATCGCGGCCATGCTGGTGGAAATGTTCCCGACCCGCATCCGCTACACCTCGATGAGCCTGCCGTACCACATCGGCAACGGCTGGTTCGGCGGCTTCCTGCCCCCGGTCGCCTTCGCCGTGGTGGCCGCCACCGGCAACATCTACGACGGCCTGTGGTACCCGATCATCATCGCGGTCATGACCCTGGTCATCGGCACGCTCTTCGTGCGCGAGTCCAAGGACAACGACATCAACGCTTAACGACCATCCCCCGCCGGGCGGGACTGCTGCGCCTGCCCGGCCTTTCAAAAGCTCCCCTGGGAGCTTTTTTTTTTGCGCCGAAATCCTCGCCGGCCGTCCAGCCTGGCAACGACCGGGCCTGGATGGACCGCGGACACGCGATGCGCAATCCTGATTCAGGACGCTGTCAGACCCCCGCCGTTAGACTGGCGCCTCAGATTACGGCCTTGCGCCTCATCGCCCGGCGATTGATCCCCCTGCCAGGCGGTTGCAGGGCTAGTGTTCTGACACCGATACCGCGTTCCCCGCGAGCCTTTTATGACGCGGTATTGTGTGCTCCCGTACCGGCCCGGCCTTTATTGAGCCGGGCCGCTTTTTTTTTGCGGTGGCTGACGCCGGCGCAAAAAAAGGCGGCCGCGATGGCCGCCTCCGGTTTTCCGGGGGATGCGCCTCAACGGCGCATGCCGACCCCGATGACCAGCACGCCGGCCACGATCGCGGCAATACCGGCCCACATCGGAATTGGCACGGACTTCTCGGTCTCGGCCGTGGCCTTGACCGAGCCGACCTGCAGCACGGTTTCCTCGGACTTGTAGCTGAAGCCCTTGTAGGCCAGGGCGGCAATGCCCAGCACGATCAGGATGGCGCCGACGATCTTCATGCTTCTTCTCCTATTGCACGGGGATGTCGCGGACATTACCGCAAGGCCGTCCCCCTGTCAGTGACAGAACGTGTCGCCTGGCCCCATCGTATTGCGCCGCTACGGCAAAGCGGTCCGCGTCGTATAGAATCAACCCTTTTGGCCGACGCTCATGTGGTTCAAGAATCTCAAGATTTACCGTCTCTCCTCGCCGTGGACGCTGACCGGCGAGCAGCTTGAAGAAACGCTTGCGCGGCATGCCTACCAGGCCGGCAACAACCTCGAAATGCAAAGCCTGGGCTGGGTCCCGCCGCGCGAAAACGGCGGGCTGGCCCACGTCGTGGGCGGGCAGATCCTGCTGAATCTGCGCGCCGAGAAAAAGCTGCTGCCCAGCACCGTCGTCAACCAGGTCGCCAAGGCGCGCGCCCAGGAAATCGAAGAGCAGCAAGGCTACAAGCCGGGCCGCAAGCAGATGAAGGAAATCAAGGAGCGCGTCACCGACGAACTGCTGCCGCGCGCCTTCAGCGTGTACCGCGACACCCGCGTGTGGATCGACCCGCAGAACCACTGGCTGGTGATCGACGCCGCCGCCTCGGCCAAGGCCGATGAAGTCATCGGCCTTTTGGCCAAGTGCGTGGACCCGTTCCCGCTCGAAAACCTGTACGTGGCGCAGTCGCCCGCCTCCGCGATGACCGGCTGGCTGGCGGAAGACGAAGCGCCGAGCAACTTCAGCATCGACCAGGACACCGAGCTGCGTTCGTCCGGTGAAAGCGGCGCGGCCATCCGCTACGTCAAGCACTCGATCGACGCCGACGACGTGCGCCGCCACATCCAGTCGGGCAAGCAGTGCACGCGCCTGGCCATGACCTGGGCCGACCGCATTTCGTTCGTGCTGACCGAAGGCCTGGACGTCAAGCGCGTCGCGCCGCTGGACGTGCTCAAGGAAGGCAACGACACCGTCGCCACCAACGACGACGAGAAGTTCGACTCCGACATGATGCTCATGACCGGTGAACTGGCCAAGATGCTGGCCGAGCTGGTCGAGGCGCTGGGCGGCGAAAAGAAGATCTGAACGCAGCCGCCTCGCCGACACAGGCCGCCTTCGCAAGAGGCGGCCTTTTTCATCGCCGAGCCGCCTCAAGATGAAAACGCCCCCCCTCGGGGGGGCAACTAGCCGGCGACGCTGCGGTCGCGCCCCGCCTGCTTGGCCTGGTACAAGGCCTTGTCGGCCCGATCGATCAGGTAGGCGTAGTCCGGATGGCCGTCGAAGGTCGCCACGCCGATGCTGGCGGTGATCCGCAGGCTGCCCGCTTCCGGAATGGCAAAGGCGTGGCGGCGGATTTCTCCGCCCAGTTTCTCGGCCGCGGCCAGCGCCGCCTCGCGCGCCGTGTCCACCAGCACCACCAGGAATTCCTCGCCGCCATAGCGGAACACGAAATCACTGGAACGACAGGACTGGTGCACGACTTCGGCGAATTGCCGCAGCACCTGGTCGCCGCCAGCGTGGCCATGACTGTCATTGATGGCCTTGAAGTGATCAATGTCCAGCAGCAATACCGAGAAGGTCGAATGCTCGCGCGTGGCGATCAGGATCTCGCGGCCGATCACCGACGGCAGGAAGCGGCGGTTGAGCACATTGGTGAGGGGATCGCTGCCGCTTTCGATCTCGGCCACCATGTCGAACAGGCCGTTGAGCAGATGCTTGATGCGCGCCACCAGTTCCTGCAGTTCGCGCACCTGGTCCGGCAGCGACTCGGGGCTGCCCTGCAGCAGGCGTGGCAGCACCACGTCGTCGAGCCGCGCCACTGCCTCGATGATCTGTCCCAGCGCGGGCGCGCTCTCGAACAGCACCCCGCCCTTGTGTTGCAGCCACAGGCCGAACTCGGAAGCGGCCAGCCGCGGCAGCACCTGCTCGGGGGCGCGATAGTGCAGGCCGATCAGCACCGCCTGGCTCCATTCGAGCAACGCGGCCCGCTGGCGCTCGCGCTCGGTCGATATGTTCTGCCCCAACGCGAACAAGCGATAGGCCTCGTCGTTGCGGGCGCCGCGGTTGATGTCGCGCATGAACGCGCGGCTCATCTGCTCGATCGCCAGGTCGAACAGGTTGCAGACGTACTGGGTCGCGATCGACGCAGCCATGCCATCCAGATCGCTGGCGCGCAGTCGCTGGGCGATCTCATTTTTCAGAATGCGGGCGCCGGCCATCACCAGGTGGATCGGGATATGCACGCGCGCATGGACTTCGCCCACTTTTTTCTGGGTCGCCATCAACGCCGCGATGTCGCCCTGCTCGCGCACGCACAGCAGGCCCTTGAGCCAGCCCTTCATGCCTTTGTGCAGGCGCGTGGAAACGATCTCGTGGGACAGGCGCGGCCCCGCCTCGGCATCGGCCAGCAGCGTGGAATAAAAGGCGTCGACCAGTTCGTTGGCGCTGTCGGACACCACCGCGGCAACCTGGCCGCGGGTATAGGCATCGACCGAGGAATAGACCGCCTGCCAGGCCTGGGCATTGGAAGCGCTGAGGTAGCACGCCTGCCCGGCGGGATCAGGGGAAGACGGGACTGCGCGACTACTCGAAGACATAAGACCATCCGACCGAAGATTCCACGGCGTGCCCTGGAGCGGCACGCGACGGGAAAAACCAGCGCGGATTATGCTTGAAATCGCCGGCGGCGGCCGTCATGACCACACCGCCGCGCGGCCCGCGGACGCCTTATTCCAGGCCGTGGAACACCGAGTCGTCCGGACCGATGTGCGACGGGTGCTGCCAGGTCACATCGCGCAGCGAGTGCTGCACCAGCCCTTCCACGCCCAGCAGCACCGCGAAGATGGCCATGCGGATGGGAATACCGTTGTCGGTCTGGCGGAAGATCGCCAGGCGCGGATCGTGGTTCAGGTCCACGCTGAGGTCGTTGGCGCCCGGCCGGCTGTCGCGCGGCAGCGGGTGCATGACGATGGTGTCCGGACCGCAATAGGCGTCGATGATGGCGCGGTTGATCTGGAAGTCGGGCGTATAGCCTTCGTTCTCTTCGTTGGCGAAGCGCTCCTTCTGCACGCGCGTGGCGTAGATCACGTCCGCGCCGGCAAGGCCTTCGGCCAACGAACTCTTCTGCTCGATGATGTTGCCGTTGCGGCTGGCCTGCTCGACGATGTAGGACGGCATTTCCAGTCCCTTGGGCGACACCAGCGAAAACTTGACGTTCTTGTAGAGCGCCATCAGCTTGATCAGCGAATGCACCGTGCGCCCGTATTTCAGGTCGCCCACCATGGCGATGTGCGCGCCGTCGAGCAGCTTGCCCAGGCGCGAGAACTCGGTCAGGATCGTGTACAGGTCCAGCAGGGCCTGGCTGGGATGCTCGCCCGGGCCGTCGCCGCCGTTGACCACCGGGATGTTGGTGGCGCGCGCGAATTCCGCGACCGAACCCTGGTCGGGGTGGCGGATCACCATCGCATCGACGTAGCCGCTCATGACGCGGCTGGTGTCGTAGATGGATTCGCCCTTCGCCATCGACGAAAACGTGAAGCCCGTGGTGTCGCACACCGAGCCGCCCAGGCGGCAGAAGGCCGAGCCGAAGCTGACGCGGGTGCGCGTGCTGGCCTCGAAGAACAGGTTGCCCAGCACTGCGCCTTCCAGCACGCGCGAGACCTTCTGGCGGCGCGCGATGGGTTGCATCATGTCGGCCACACGGAACAGGTCTTCCACCGATTCCCGGGTGAACTGGTCCACCGACAGCAGTTGATGCTTGCCTTCCACCGCGATGCGTTCACGCAGCGGCCCTTCTTGTACGCTTTGCGTATATTTTTCGAGCAGCACGCCGTTCTGCACGATTTCGCTGACGAAGCGCTGCACCACTTCAGGCATGGCGCGGAATTCCTGCGATCCTTCCGGCAGCAGCCACGTATCCAGGGCCCGGCGCTTGACGCCGATCCGGGTGGCGAACACATCGCGCGTGAGGTTCAGGCGGCGCATCGCGTCGCGCAGGAAGGCTTGCTGGGAAATGGTCATGGCAGGTCCCGGAGAATGGGTTTGTATACGCACTGCGCATATTATTCTCAACGCATGCGCAAGTCCAACATTTTTGCGCACACGGGTTTACCCTGAAAATTCAAAGCGTGGCGTAAGTCGTCATTTGCGAGGCGGCATCGGTGGCGCCCTGCCCGGCGGCCAGCCAGCAGGCGGCGCAAAATGCCAGGGCGCTGGCCACGTAGCAGAGCATGGCCAGTATCTGCGCCGGCAGGTGGCCGCGGCCCAGGCGACCGGTGTAGCCCTGGCGCAACAGACTGACCTGCGCCAGGTAGGCGAACAACACGCCCAGGCAAGCCACCAGCAGGCCCGCCAGCAGGAAGAACAGCGGCAATTGCAGATCGGGCGCGGCGATATCGCCGCCCACCATGCCGAGCACGAATGCCACCAGGCCCAGCGCGGCGCCGCCGTTCAACCAGCCCAGCAGGCGAAAAGCGCCCGTCAGCAGCGCGAACGGCAAGCCGGCGGCGCGGATCTGCCGGGCGCGCGGGTCCATGCCTAGTCGCCCTTGCGGCAGACGGGGGTGGCGCTCTGGATCGACGCGCGGGCGGCGGCGATCTCGGCCGCATCCCAGCGGCCCTCGCCCAGCACCGTCACGGTGACCTTGGCCTTGGCCGGCCCGTCGGACTCGGCGGACACCAGCTCCAGGATCTTGGCGGTTTCACCCACCTTGTAGACCTGCACCTCGTCGGGGGCGCCCTTCTCGCCGATGACGTGCTTCCACGCATAGGCGACGTTGTAGGGATGCTGCACGTTGACGTGGCAGGTGCGCACGAATTCGCCCGCGCGGCGGAAGGCAGCCTGGTAATTGGTATCCACGCTGAAGGTTTCCTTCAGCGTGGTTTCGGACTCGTAGACGCCCGTGCTGGCGCAACCACCCAACAAGGCCATCAACGTGACGCCCACCCACACAGACTTGCGCATGATTCTTCCTGCCATCGGATTCGGATTCCGCGATTATGCCAGCGCACGCAAAAAGGCCACGCCCGAAATGCCGCAACATTCCTGCGTGGCCCTGGCCGCGCCGCGAAGCGCGAAACCCATGCCGGCCGAGACTTGCTTGCCCGGCTCGCCTGCCCGGATTACTTGGTCGCGGCGCCCTCGATTTTCTCGCCACCGCGCTGGATGTCCTTGCCGGCCCCTGCCACGGTATTGCACCCCGCCGACATGGCGGCAATCGAAAGCAGCATCACGAGAATGACTTTGTTCTTCATGGGCATCTCCTATCGAGGCGTGAAAACCGAAGCCAGCATACCGCAAAGACCGCCGTTTTGCGCGCTGTGTCGCTGGCGTCTCTCGCCGGCCTGGCCAACCGCGCGGTCACATGGCCCGGCCTTGCGCGGCCTGTCGCGTATTTGCCGGCAATCGATTAGGATTCTCCAATGACCACGAAACACCTATCGGAAAACACGGGCGGCGGGCCCCAGGCATGGGGCTGGGAACAGCCGCAATGCCGCGGCCAGGCCGCATTGGCGCTCTTCATCGACGATCTGCACCGCATCCTGCAGGCGCACGCCGCCGGCCAACTGGCGGCCAGCAGCACCCTGGCGGATGCCCAGGAACAAGTCGACCAATTGCTGGTCCGATACAACGACATCGCCGCGGCGCCCGAGATTTTCCTGGGGCAGTCGGTGCAGCTCAAGGAAGGCGTCGACCGCAGCGGCGTCTCACATACGATACCCATTTTTTCGTCGCGCCTGAAACAGTCGCTGGTCGCGATGCTTGGCCAAGCACCCGGCTGACCCCGCCCCGGCGCGCCTGTCGGCGACCGGCCAGAACAGCTCCAACAAGAGGGAGACCGCAGCATGAATACCGACAACGTCGTAGAGTTCCTCCGCCTGCTGTCGCTGGATGTCTCGTTGGGCGCGGCCGCGCAACATGCCGCGAGCCAGGCGGACGCGCCCCTGGCGTTGGCCCGCCTGGCCACCGCCCACGGCCTGCCCTGCAGCGCCTCCGACTGGTCAGTATTCGCCCGCAGCTGTCTGGATGCCCCCGACAGCACGGAAACCGATGGTTTTTCCGGGGACGCCAGGATCTGGCAATTGGTGCAGGATCCCGGCCAGGGCACCAGCATGCCGGCCAGCGCCATCACCCGGGTCATCGGCATCGTCACGCAACCCGAGGGGCCGGCGGTGGTCGGCCACGTGGTCAACGACCTGGCGCCGCGCCCGGCGCAAAGCGCCGCCCCCTATCCCAACGGCTCCTGAAGCCGCTCAGCGGCTCGCCAGGAACCGCGCCACGCCCTCGGCGGCAATCACGCCGCTGGCCATGCACGCGGTCAGCAGATAGCCGCCTGTGGGGGCTTCCCAATCCAGCATCTCGCCCGCGCAGAACACGCCCGGCGCCTGGCGCAACATCAGGCCGGGCGCCAACGCGTCGAAGCACACGCCCCCCGCCGTGCTGATGGCCTCGTCGATCGGACGGGTCCGCTGCAATACCAATGGCAAGGCCTTGATCAATCGGCCCAGGCGCGCCGGGTCGCGATAATCGTCGGCGCCCGCGCATTCGCGCAGCAACCCCGCCTTGACTCCCGTCAGCCCCAGCCGGCTTTGCAAGTGGCTCGACATCGAACGCGCGCCACGCGGATGCCTGATCGCGGCCAGTACCTTTTCGTCGCTCCAGTCCGGCGCCAGATCGAGCAGCGCCACGGCCTGGCCGGCCGCTTCGATCCGGTCGCGCAAAAGCGCCGACAACGCATACACCAGGCTGCCCTCGATGCCGCTCTCGGTCACCACGAATTCGCCCTGGCGGGCCGGCCCGGGTCCGGCGTCGCCGACACAGCGCAGCGTGACCGACTTGACCGGCTGGCCGGCATGGCGCTGGCGAAAATGCGAGGACCACGCCACCTCGAAGCCGCAATTGGCCGCCCGCAAGGGCGCCATGGCAATGCCGTGCGCCGCCAGTCCCGGCAGCCACGCGCCATCGGAGCCCAGTTTGGCCCAGCTTCCGCCGCCCAGCGCCAGCACCACGGCGTCCGCCGCCTGGGTGCGAACGCCGTCGGGCGTATCAAAGCGCAGGCTGGCCGCGTCGGGCCGCTCGGCCGGCGGCCAGCCCAGCCAACGGTGACGCATGTGGAAGCGCACGCCGCTCGCTCGCAAGCGCGCCAGCCAGGCCCGCAACAAGGGCGCGGCCTTCATTTCCGCGGGGAAGACCCGCCCCGACGACCCCACGAAGGTCTCGATGCCGAGCTGTCGCGCCCAGGCGCGCAGGCCATCGCCATCCAGCGCGCGCAGCCAGGGTTCGATCTGCGCGGCGCGCGCGCCGTAGCGCGCCAGGAACGGCGCCGCGGCTTCGCTGTGGGTGAGGTTCAACCCGCCACGGCCGGCCATCAGGAATTTGCGGCCCACCGATGGCATCGCGTCGTATACATCGACCTGGATGCCGCGCGCGGCCAGGCCTTCGGCGGCCATCAGGCCAGCCGGCCCGCCGCCGATGACGGCCACGCGCCAGGAGGACGCGCTCATGGCGCTGGCGCCTTCGCGCCGCCACGGAACGGATGCGGGTTGCAATGCATGAGGAGGAATCCGGAATTACCGAGGCGGCACACGCCGCCGGGGCTGCGATTGTCGCACGCGTCACGGCGCCTGCCGCCGGAATGAAAAAAGCCCCGTATGGGGCATTTTTTCATCGCCGCGGCCAAGCCCTTGATATTGCTGCCATATCGAGACATGCACAGCGTCTATCCCAAGGCTTGTCCACAATCGCTGTGGGTAACTCCAGCCTAGGCGTTGCCGGCCGCCTGCATCGGGCCCGACCAGGGTTCGGCATCGAGTTGGAAACGCAGCTCCTGGTATTCGCCGTCGACGGCCACGGCGCGCAACAGCCCCGCCCCCAAGGCCTGGCCTAGAGCCCGGCGGCAGAGGGTTTCGGGATCGTCGGGCAAGGACTGGAACACCCCATCGGGAATGCGCAATCGCAGAAGCGCCTGCGGATCGCCGCGTTCGGCGGGCCGGCCGATATGGATGTGGGCCGGATAGCCGTGCGGGCACCAGATGCCCACGTGGTACTTGCCTTCGGCGCCGGTATCGGCGACATAGCCGGGATGATCGTATTTTGCCGTGCCCATGGACCCTCCTCGTATGCGGCGGACTCGCGCGCTTGAACCATGGTAGCGCAGCGCCCGCCGGCTGTGCGGTCCGTGGACCCAGGGAAACTCCGGACTGGAACGATGGCTTGATGCAAGGCAAGCGAAGGACGAAAAAAAACCGCGACGCGTGTCACGGTTTTTTCGCAGCGCTGGCAGAGGCTTGGAACCTTGCCGCCGATGGCGCCGGGTACTGCTGGAAACTGGTTGCGGGGGCAGGATTTGAACCTACGACCTTCGGGTTATGAGCCCGACGAGCTGCCAGACTGCTCCACCCCGCGTCTGA
>NZ_QHHO01000039.1:0-638 GCF_003184165.1 Achromobacter sp. RW408 | reverse complement strand
GTCATCCTCGTTGCCGCCTGGCGGCGGCTGCCTTCGGATTCCCTCGGGCGCATCGAGGTTGCCCGCCACCGGGTCCGCCCGCCCGAGGGGCTACGTGTGTCTAGGCTTGTCGCGCTGCTAGACCTGTGTGCGGGGAATGGAATCTGCGGGGCTGCCAGTTGCGGCCGCGCGGGCGGCCACAACTGGCGTCTGTTCATTTGAAAGTGTTGCGGGTGCGCTGCGCGCTGGCGGTGGACGGTTTTCTAATGATTCCGCACGTCAGAGGGAGGGGCGGTGGTGGTCGGCGCGGCATCAGACATGTTGCGCGGGACGACCTCTCGCGCCGACCACAAACAGGCGTGGTGCCAGCAGACTTTCAATAGCAAACTATTCCGCCGCGCCCACACGCGAGAGCGTCATCACCCCGACGCAAGACGCCGCGTAAGCCGCAAAAGGCCGCCCGCGCGGCCGGCTTGCGGCGAGCCCCGTAAGGACCCTCCCTCCAGCCCCGATGTGCGCCAAAACGCCAAGCACACCACCCGTCCCAACGCCCGAGGCTAAGCCTCATCGCGAGCGCGTGGCGGGGTCGGTGGGGGATGGCGGGGCGTGTAGATGCGCCCGGCGGAAACCGTAGGGAGCCGAAGGCGTACGAGGTTGAG
>NZ_QHHO01000038.1:0-3645 GCF_003184165.1 Achromobacter sp. RW408 | reverse complement strand
GGGGCAGTCCGGAGCGAACGCTCCGGACCGCAATCGTGGGCGCCCGCCACCGGGTCCGCCCGCCCGAGGGGCGACCTACGAAGCAGCCCAACGAAGCAAAACCCCCAAGACCCCAGCAACCAGCGCCCCGCAAGCGCCTTCACTCAGCCAACGGATCCTGAAACTGCGAACACTTCACCTGCACCAGCTTCCGATCCTGCAACCGCAACGCCGTCAACGCCCCACCCCATACGCATCCCGTATCCAGGCAGATCACATCCGGCCGCACCATCAGCCCCAGCGTCGACCAATGGCCGAACACCGTCGTCACGTTGCGCGTCGCGCGGTTCGGCACGTCGAACCACGGCACCAGGCCCGCCGGCCAGGCGCCCGGCGTCACCTTGGTCGCGAACTCCATATGGCCATTCGGCGTGCACAGGCGGATGCGCGTCAGCGCATTGATGATCACCCGCATCCGCTTGCCGCCCTTGTGGTCTTCCTTCCACGTGGCCGGCTCGTTGCCGTACATCTTCTGCAGCGCCTTCTGCCAGTTCGGGCCGCGCAGCGCATCCTGCACCTCGGCCGCCAGCGACAGCGTCTTGGCCACGTCCCACTTGGCCAGCGTGCCCGCGTGCACCATCAGGTGGTCCTGCTCGAAATGCGCCAGCGGCCGCGAGCGCAGCCAGTCGATCAGCTCGGCCGAATCCGGCGCCCGCAGGATCTCGTCCAGCGTGTCCGACTTGGACGGCTTGCGCACGCCCGCGGCGGCCGCCAGCAGGTGCAGGTCATGGTTGCCCAGCACCACCGTGGCGCGGTCGCCCAGGTCGATGATGCGGCGCAGGGTCGCCAGCGATTGCGGGCCACGGTTGACCAGATCCCCGGCGAACCAGAAGCGCGACTTCGGATCGCCGACCAGTTCGGGGTGGGACAGCAAGCGATCCAGCGGCGAGCAGCAACCTTGCACGTCGCCGATCATCCAGATACTGCCGTTCATGCGGGACTCTTGCTCCAGGGCCAACGTTGTTGGACGATACGGGTGATGGTGTGGCGGTACTCCATATAGCTCATGGCGCCCAGCGCCAGGGCCATGGCGCCGATGTTCGGCCCCAGGGCGGTGAGCCAGGGCGGCCACTTGCCCAGCATGCCTACGTTCAGCGCCAGCTGGTTGAGCATGAAGAAGCCCACGCCCAGCAGGATGCCGATGAACACCTTGGCGCCCACGCCGCCACGGCGCGTCTGCATCAGGCCGATGGGGGCGGCGATGGTGATCATCACCAGCAACGTGAACGGATACGCCAGTTTGCGCCACAAGGCGACCACCTGTCGACCATATTGCAGCTGGTTGTTGCGCAAATAATCCACATAGTCCAGCAGCGTCACGATCGACATGCGCTCGGGGGTCAGGACCCGCGCCAGCAGGCGTTCCGCGCTCAGGGTGGTGTCGACCGTGCGCTCGGGCAGCTTGACCACCACCGCCGGGGGATTCTTGGGCGGACGGGCGTCGGCCAGCGTTTCGGCGGCGTTGTCGTCCAGGCGGGTTTCCGAGACGTCCTTGAGGACCAGGTCGCCGTGGGCGAACAGGCCATTGGGCGCGGTCGACAGCACCGACAGCGTCAGGTCCTTCTTGAATTCGTAGAGGGTGACGCCGGTGACCTGGCCGTCGCCCTGCAGCGCGGCGATGTTGATGATGCGGGTGCCGCCGTTGGCCGTGGGTTCCTTGAACCAGTAGCCGCTGTTCAGGCGGTCGCCGCCGGCCTTGCCGCGGAACATCAGGTTGGCCTCGCCGGATTTCATCTCGGCCCAGGGGGTGACGTACTCGGACAGCAGGGCGGCCCCGATCATCAGCGGGATGGTGACGATCCAGAGCATGCGCAGCAGGCGCATGCCGCTGACGCCCGAGACCCGCAGGATCACCAGCTCGTTGCGCTGGGCCAGGCCGGCCAGGGCCAGGATGGCGCCGATCAGCAGGCCGATGGGCAGCAGGTCGTAAAGTCGGGTCGGGATGGCCAGCGCCTGCATGTACAGCAGGGCCATCATGGAGAACTTGTCACCCACGTTGTCCAGGTCGTCCACCAGTGCGAAGAACGTGAAAAGACCCAGCAGGGCCATAAGGACCACTGCGCAAGAGCGATAGATCTCGCGGGCCAGGTAGCGACGGGCGGTACGCATGTAAGGGACGAAGGAGCGCGTAAACGTGAAAGCTTAACAAATCCGGCCGCCCAAGGTGGGCGGGAACCGGTCCGGATGGCGGGTTTCCGTATCAGGGGATGTCGACCATCTGCATCCGCCGGGTCAGGGTGTACACGCGCGAGTTCAGGTAGTTGGAATTGCGGTGGCTGTCATAGAAGCGCGGATTGGGCAGCATGGCCGCCAGACGGGCCGACTGGCTGGCTCCCAGGTTGGCCGCCGGCACGTTGAAATAATGCCTGGCGGCCGCCTGGGCGCCGAACACGCCGGTGCCCCATTCCGCCACATTCAGGTACAGCTCCAGGATGCGTTCCTTGGTCATGACGTGTTCGATCATGTAGGTCAGCACCAGTTCCTGGCCCTTGCGCAGGTAGCTGCGGGAGCTGGACAGGAACAGGTTCTTGGCCAGCTGCTGGGTGATGGTCGAGCCGCCGCGCATCTTGCTGCGTCCGGCCGCTTCCTGTTTCTGGTTGTATTCCCAGGCCTTGCGGATGGCATCCCATTCGACGCCGTCGTGTTCCGTGAAGTTGGAATCCTCGGACGCCACCACCGCCCGCTTCAGGTTGCGGTTGATCTTGTCATAGGGCACCCACTCGTACTTCAGCTGGAAATCGGGGTTGCCGTCGCGCAGGCGCGCCAGTTCCTCGCGCATGATGGCGCTGCTGCCGGGGTTCTGGTAGTTGTACCAGACCACCAGTCCGAACAGCCAGAACTGGTAGAGCAGCACCGCGCACACCAGCGCCATCAGCGTGCCGGTGATGATACGGAACCAGGAGCGGCGCTTGCCGCTCTTGCCGCGGGCGGCCATGCCCTCAGGTCCCGGCCATGAGCGCCTCGCGCAGCGCCGTCAGCACCGGGGCGGGGTCGGGCCGCACCCCGTGCCAGATGAAGAAACTCTCGGCCGCCTGGCCGACCAGCATACCGAGGCCGTCGGCCGTCAGCGCGGCGCCATCCTGGCGCGCCTGGCGCATGAACGCCGTCGGCTGGGCGCCGTACATCATGTCGTAGGCGGCGGCGCCTTCGGCGTACAGGCCGGCGGGCAGCTCGGGGGCGGCGTCCTGCAGCCCGCTGGCGGTGGCGTTGACGACCAGGTTCCAGCCGCCGGGCAGGGCGGCGTCGGGCAGGCCGCCGGCGGTAACGCGGGTCTGCGGCTCGGCGCCCGTCTCGCGCCAGCTTTCGGCCAGCTCCAGGGCGCGGGCAGCGGTGCGGTTGACGATATGGATGCGGGCGCAACCGGATTGCGCCAGCGGTTGCAGCACGCCGCGGGCGGCCCCGCCCGCGCCCACCAGCAGCACCGAGGCGCCGCTCAGGCGCACGCCCAGGCGCAGCAGGTCGGAAACCAGGCCGACGCCGTCGGTGTTGCAGCCGTGCCAGGCGCCGTCGCGCCAGGACAGGGTATTGACCGCGCCCGCCAGCCGCGCGCGGCTGGACAGATGCCCCGAGGCCAAGGCATAGGCTTCCTGCTTGAACGGCACCGTT
>NZ_QHHO01000037.1:0-393 GCF_003184165.1 Achromobacter sp. RW408 | reverse complement strand
GCTGCTGGGCGGGCACCTGATCCCGCAGACCACGATCGTGGGCGCGGGGCCGGTGACGGTACTGGTGACGGCGCTGGAAGGCTTCGAACTGCGCGCCACTTATGACGCCGAAACCAATTTGCGGCTACTGCAGCCGCGGGAGATCTGACGATGATGCCGGCCGAGGTCGAAAGCGGGAGCATGGGGCGGGTGGCGTATGCGCGCATCGGGCCCAACGAGGATCTGGTGCAGGGGGTGGAGAAGCTGTGCCTGGCGGAGGGGTTTCGCAACGCCTTCGTGCGCGGCGCGCTTGGGAGCCTGGTGGATGCCTGCCTGTATGCGCGGGGCGGGGAGGTGCGGCAGCTGGAGGGGCCGGCGGTGGAGATCGTGAGCCTGGCGGGAGAGGTGCGCGCG
>NZ_QHHO01000036.1:0-404 GCF_003184165.1 Achromobacter sp. RW408 | reverse complement strand
TTGCCGTTCTGGTCGACGGTGAAGGTGCCGTACTGGCCCTTGCCTTCATTGTTGACGGACCAGGTGTGCTTGTCGTTGACGTCGACGTCGGTCTTGGTCAGCTGGCCGGACGTGGTCGTGGTGCCGTCTTCGGCGACGGCGCCGGTGGCCGTGCCGCTGACGGTCGGGGCGTCGTTGGTGCCGTTGATGGTGATGACGACCTGGCTCGTGGTGCCGTCGGCGCTGGTGACCGTGAAGGTCTCGGTCAGGTGCTCCTTGGCGCCCAGCTGCTGGATGGCCTTGGCATCGTTGTCGAGCTTGAAGCTCCAGTTGCCGTTGGCGTCGATCGAGAACTTGCCGTACTGGCCCTGGAAGTCGGTCTGCGGCTTGAACGCAGCCTGGCCGGCGTCCTTGTCGACGATGTC
>NZ_QHHO01000006.1:0-591 GCF_003184165.1 Achromobacter sp. RW408 | reverse complement strand
CATCGACGGATGGGCCGCCAGCGCCGAATGGGCCGACGCCATGGCGGTGGGCACCGCCATCGACATGGCGCAGGGACAGCTCATCACCAGCAGCGCGACCATGACGGGAAGGCTGTGGGCCGGATCGATATAGGCCCAGGCGGCCGCCGCCCCCAGCGCCAGCGCCACTTGCGCCATGACGAAGCGCGAGGCCAGCCGGTCGGCGCCGGCGCCCAGCAGCAGGCGCTGCGCCTCGACCCGGGCATGCCGTTGGCCGCCCGTCGAGCCGCCGAACGACTGCCGGGCGCACAGTTCCAGGTAGCGCGCCGTCAGCAGGAAGGCGACGAACATGGTGACCGAATCGAAATACACCTCGCCGCGGCCCGTATAGGTGGCATGCACGCTGGGGACGAAAGCGGCGACGATGCCCAGCGCCACCGGCACGTCCATGCCGGCGCGGCCCTGGCGCAGGTTGGCGCCGGCGTGGCGCCAGATCGGCCAGGCCGAATACAGCACCACCGGCAAGGTCAGGGCCAGGCTGGCCCAGTTCATCAGCACGATGGCCCAGTCCAGCGTTTCCAGGGCGTCCCTGGGGATGCCGTCATGGCGCAG
>NZ_QHHO01000035.1:0-360 GCF_003184165.1 Achromobacter sp. RW408 | reverse complement strand
AGGGTTAACCCTGATATTTCGATAGCTGCTAAAGAGAAAGCCGGGTGCGAGCCTGGTGAGACCTGAAGGGGTCGTAGGCAAGGCAGCGAAGTGAAGCAAGCGATGCTGACTTGACAAGCGATAAAAACTTCTTCATAATCTCGTTTCTCTGCTGCTGACACAACGATCGACGCGAAAGCGAAATCGCCGAAGAAAGCAGAAGATGCAGTAAGTGGTTTGGTAGTACAGATTTAGCAGTACCGCTCTTTAACAATTAAACAACCGATAAGTGTGGGCGCTTGATGCGAGTGCACAGTGACTGGGTTTTAAACCCTTTCACAAGCACAATGAAATCAAGTGCTCACTAGAAGTGAAGTACCT
>NZ_QHHO01000034.1:0-690 GCF_003184165.1 Achromobacter sp. RW408 | reverse complement strand
TTACTTCAGGATCTTGGCGACGACGCCGGCGCCGACGGTACGACCGCCTTCACGGATGGCGAAACGCAGGCCTTCTTCCATGGCGATCGGGGCCAGCAGCTTGACGGTCATCGTCACGTTGTCGCCCGGCAGGACCATTTCCTTGTCGGCCGGCAGGTCGATCGTGCCGGTCACGTCCGTCGTGCGGAAGTAGAACTGGGGACGATAGCCGTTGAAGAACGGGGTGTGGCGGCCGCCTTCTTCCTTGGATAGGATGTACACCTCGGAGGTGAAGTCCGTGTGCGGGGTGATCGAGCCCGGCTTGGCCAGAACCTGGCCGCGCTGGACGTCTTCACGCTTGGTGCCGCGCAGCAGGATGCCCACGTTGTCGCCGGCTTGACCTTGGTCCAGCAGCTTGCGGAACATTTCCACGCCGGTGCAGGTCGTCTTGACCGTCGGGGTGATACCGACGATTTCGATTTCTTCGCCGACCTTGATCACGCCGCGCTCGATACGGCCGGTCACCACGGTGCCGCGACCCGAGATCGAGAACACGTCTTCGACCGGCATCAGGAACGCGCCGTCAACGGCACGCTCGGGCGTCGGGATGTACGTGTCCAGGGCTTGGGCCAGCGACAGGATCGCTTGCTCGCCCAGTTCGCCCTTGTCGCCTTCCAGCGCCAGCTTGGCCGAACCCTTCACGATCGGGGT
>NZ_QHHO01000033.1:0-619 GCF_003184165.1 Achromobacter sp. RW408 | reverse complement strand
AGCTCAGTTGGTAGAGCGCAACCTTGCCAAGGTTGAGGTCGCGAGTTCGAGACTCGTCTCCCGCTCCAGTCGATGCGTCGTTGGCTGAATGCCACCGCATCATTGGACCCCACCGCCGGGATCGCCAAAGCCGCCTGGACCACAATCGGGTCCGCTCAGCAGCCCCCCCTTACCCCCCCCGCAGTGCTCCCAGGCAATGCCCCCAAACCAATGCCCGCCGCAACATCGCGTCGTAGCGGCAACTCTTGGTCGCGCGCCCGCCCATTCGACATGCGCAAGGATCGAACCGCAATGGGTGGACCGCGATAGACGAGGCGAGCCACGAGCGGCAATGGACGCGCCATGCGCGAGCGAGACCTGCTCGCTGGCAACGCGCGCGATGCCGCGGCGGCTTTTTCCGATAGAACAACGCCGAGCCCGCACAAGTCCTAAAAACTGTGTATAATCGCTGTCTTTGGTGGACACGGGCTCTTTCAGAACGTGTCGATGTGCCGGCAGCAATACCGGCAACATACTGGCAACACACCAGAACGCAGTGCCCCCGCGGGAGTAGCTCAGTTGGTAGAGCGCAACCTTGCCAAGGTTGAGGTCGCGAGTTCGAGACTCGTCTCCCGCTCCA
>NZ_QHHO01000005.1:0-1673 GCF_003184165.1 Achromobacter sp. RW408 | reverse complement strand
GAAGCCCAATAGTCGTCATTCACGACGCCCGTGACGAAGAAACTGTCTTCGTGGCTGCACCTGTGGCAAGGTGGAATGCCGCTCAGGTAAAGACCGACCTTCCAATGGTGCGTGTTTGCCCACGCCCGTACTGAAGCATGGCCCCGGGTGACGTCACCGACATTGGTGAGCACACGCTTAGCGCGTGCATCCCGTTTGAGAGAGTGAGTACAACGACGTACCCATGCCTGGCGGCATTCCGTTAGCGATGATGGAGCAAGCCATGTCACCTCGCAAGTCCGATGCAACCCTAAGCCTGGCCCATCCCGATGCCGCGGGCATCGACATCGGGTCGGCCAGCCACTTCGTCGCCGTGCCTCATGACCGCGACGACCAACCTGTCCGCGAGTTCAAGAGCTTTACGGCCGATTTGTATCGCCTAGCGCAATGGCTCAAGGACTGCGGCGTTACCGCCGTGGCCATGGAGTCCACCGGCGTTTACTGGATCCCGCTTTACGAGCTGCTCGATAGCCAGGGTTTCAACGTTTACCTAGTCAACGCCCGTCACGTGAAGAACGTCTCGGGCCGCAAGTCCGATGTCCTGGACTGCCAGTGGCTGCAACAGCTCATGAGCTATGGCCTGTTGGCCGGCGCCTTCCGTCCCTCTGACGAGATTTGCGTCTTGCGCGAGTTCTCGCGCCAGCGCGAGATGCTGCTTGCCTCGCAGGTGCGCCACGTGCAGCACATGCAGAAGGCACTTGCCCAGATGAACATTCAGCTCACGCAAGTGCTGTCGGACGTGGTCGGGGTCACCGGTCAGGCCATCATCCGCGCCATCGTCGGCGGCGAGCGCGACCCGCATGCACTGGCCCGCCTGAAGAAGCGCCAGGTCAAGGCCAGCGAGGACGATATCGCTGCCGCGCTGCAAGGCAACTGGCGTCACGAGCACTTGTTCGCGCTGCGGCAAGCGCTGGCCCTGTACGACACCTATCAACAACTGCTCAACGATTGCGATCAGCACATCCAAGCCGAACTGCACAAACTGCACCGCCATGACGGCGATCCGGGCAAGTCGCAGCGCCGCTGGCCCAAAAAGGCCATGGCCTTCGATCTGCGCACGCATCTATTTGCCATGTGCGGCGTGGACCTGACCCGCATCAACGGCATCGACGAGATGACTGCCTTTACCGTCCTGGCCGAGGTCGGTCCGGACATGAACCGCTTCCCTTCGGCCAAGCACTTCGCTTCGTGGTTAGGCTTGTGCCCGGGCACACGCATCTCCGGAGGCAAGGTTCTGAACGGCGCCACCAAACGCTCACCCAACCGCGCCGCACAGGCCCTGCGTCTGGCGGCCATGGCGCTACGTCACAGCCAGTCCGCTTTAGGCGCCTACTACCGAAGGCTGTGCGCTCGCCTGGACAAGCGGCGCGCCATCACCGCAGCCGCGCACAAACTGGCTCGACTGATTTACACCCTACTGACCAAAGGGTCCGAATACGTCGACCAAGGTGAGCTGTACTACGAAGAACGCCACCGCCAACGCGTCCTGCATCACCTGACAAAACGTGCAGAAACCATGGGCTACAGCTTGGTGCCGTTAACCGCCTAAGGAGAAGCCAACGAGGTATCAATGACTTAAGTGGAGTTTCTTGAGAGGCAGCCGCCGGCAGGCGGCAACGAGGATGACGAAGGGG
>NZ_QHHO01000032.1:0-553 GCF_003184165.1 Achromobacter sp. RW408 | reverse complement strand
CGTGCGTGTCCACCAGCACCACCGTGCGCTCGTTGAGCAGCAGGATGTTCATGGCGGCGTAGACGTTGCGGCCCGGCCGGCGGCCGATCACTTCGTCGATGAAGCGCAGGTGGTCGTGATACGCGCCGACCGAACCGCAGACCATGCCGTCGGCATCGCCCAGGTGCACCATCATCGCGCCGATCAGCGTCATGCGGCGGCGCATTTCCACGCGCGCCATCTCCTTGGTGATGCCGCGGCGGCACATGCGTTCCCAGTACGTGGTCCAGTACTGATGGAAGCGTTCGTCGTATTCGGGGTTGGTGACTTCGACGTCCTCGCCCAGGCGCAGGCGCAGGCCGAGTTTCTCGATGCGGGTCAACAGCACCGAGGGACGGCCCACCAGGATGGGACGGGCCAGGCCTTCGTCTACCACTACCTGCACCGCGCGCAGCACGCGCTCGTCCTCGCCTTCGGCGAACACGATGCGGGCCGGGCCGCCTTCGCGCACGATGCGCTTGGCGGCCGAGAACAGCGGCTTCATGAAGGCGCCGGAGTGGTACACGAACTGCTG
>NZ_QHHO01000031.1:0-305 GCF_003184165.1 Achromobacter sp. RW408 | reverse complement strand
TGCGAACCGGCGCCCACCTTGCTCACCGAGTCCTCGATCAGGCCCTTGATCTCCTTGGCCGCCTGCGCGCTGCGCTGCGCCAGCGAGCGCACTTCGCCCGCCACCACCGCGAAGCCCTTGCCCTGCTCGCCCGCGCGGGCCGCTTCCACCGCCGCGTTCAGCGCCAGGATGTTGGTCTGGAACGCGATGCCGTCGATCACCGACACGATTTCCGAGATCTTGCGCGAGCTGGCCGAGATGCCCTGCATCGTGTTGACCACCTCGGCCACCGCCGAACCGCCGCGCTCGGCAACATCCGACGCGCT
>NZ_QHHO01000030.1:0-281 GCF_003184165.1 Achromobacter sp. RW408 | reverse complement strand
GGGATCATGATGAGCATTAGTCGGCATCGGTCGGTCAAGAGCTGAGCTTTTTTCTTCGTAGGCCGCCCGGGGCGGTGGGCGCACGGGTGGGCGCGCCTACGATTGCGGTCCGGAGCCTTCGCTCCGGACTGCCCCATACTCAACCTCGTCCGCCTTCGGCTCCCTACGGTTTCCGTCGGGCGCATCTGAACGGCGCGCCCACCCGTGTGCCCACCGCCCCGGGCTACCGGTGTCGAGGAATGTGACGCTGCTGCAGCGTGGGGTAAGGAGAAAGTCTTGCG
>NZ_QHHO01000004.1:0-54004 GCF_003184165.1 Achromobacter sp. RW408 | reverse complement strand
CCACCCCCACCGCCATTAATAGGCACCAACGGTCCAGGAGGCCCGGGGATACCGCCCTGGCCTCCTTGCGGTCCCCCGCTCGACCCGGGCTGTCCTTGTATTCCGCCGGGCACCGGCACCGCCCCCCCACCGGCACCTCCGCCAAAGGGAGATGTCGCGCCGGGCACCGCGGCGCCACCCGTACCTCCATCCCCGCCAATGATGCCTCCGCCCTGGCCAGCGTGACCACCACCACTCACCCCCGCGCCTCCGAGGCCACCGCCGCCCGTGCCCGCCGTTTGCGCGACCACCGGCCCCAACCAGCCAGCTGCCAATATCGCCAGCACCAATGGACAAGCCGCGAAGTGGCGACTCTGCGCCCCCCCACGGCCGAACGAATGGGATTCGGGCGCCAGCCCGACACCTTGGTTGATTGCTTCCCGCATCTCACTCCCTCCAAGTAGTTCATTTTCTTGGTTCGGCTTGCCTGGATCGCGCTGTGCAGATGTCCCTACGGCCGGGCTGAGTGTCATGTCGGCCTGACACGAATAGCGTCAGGTCGGCCGGCAAAGCCCGGCGTCTCCATGAGGTTGGGAGATCATGTCGGGAGTGTGGATTCGGTATGCCTTATTCTGAATCGTGGAATACCCGGGGGGACTTCGCGAATTGGCCACCCGGATTACGGGAAACATTCCCGGCTCGCCCCCCGTTTGAATGCCTACGCACGTTTTTCCACGGTAACAAACACAACGGCCGCAAGCTTGCGCATTGCGGCCGTGTCGGTGAACCTGGGGACGGTCAGGCGGCGGGCTTGTCCTGGCATTCGACGTACAAGGCGCTGATCGCCTCGCACAACGCCGGCGGCGCCTGGAACAGGCGCGACACCAGCATGCAGCCCTGCACCGTGGCGAACACCGCCCGGCCGGCCGCTTCGGCGCTGCCCGAGAACTTCAGGGTGCCTTCTTCGGCGCCTTGCGCCAGCACACGGGCCAACCAGGCTTCGTGCGCGCGGAAAAACCCCTGCAACGCGCCGCGCACGCGGTCGGGCAAGCTCATCATTTCGGCGGCCAGCATGCCGCCCAGGCACAGTTCGCCGTGGCCACAGGCCTTCGATTCCATCATCGACAGATAGGCGTCGAGCTGGGCGTGGGCCGGCTGCGCGGTATCGATGCTGCGCACCGAAGCCAGGGCGCGGGCGCTATAGGCTTCGACGGCCTCGTAGAGCAGGTCGTCCTTGCCGGGAAAGTAATAGTGGATGCTGGACGTCTTCACGCCCACGTGCTCGGCCAGGTCACGATAGCTGAAGCCGTTGCAGCCGCGGGTACGGATCAGCTTCTCGGCATGGGCCAGCAGCTGGTCGCGGGTGGTGTTGGGGGTCGGAGTGTCCATGGCTGAATATTACCTACTAATAGGTCGGTACGTCATCGGCGGTAATCCCTATGCGGCGCTCCGATGCAACCGTGCGAACCCCGGCCGGGAATGTTCCCGCCCCCCGGAGTTCGCAGTGGCCGGCATCGGACTCAGCCTTGCACGGGCGGGTAGTCCAGTTCGCCGCTGTCGGTCAGGCCCTGGGCGCGGGCAGCGGCCAGTTCCTGCTTGACCTGGGCGCGGCTCTTGTCGCCGGCGCTGGCGAAAGCGGTGGCGGCGGAGCCATCTTCGGTGCTGACCAGTTCACCGTTGGCGCGGGCGGCGGCCAGTTCTTGCTGCACCTGGGCGCGGGTCACCGTGCTGTGGGTGTCGGCGGCGGGCGGATAGTCCAATTCGCCGGCATGGGCGGCGCCGAGGAACGAAGCGGTCAGGATCAGGGCGGATACGAGGGTCTTCATGGTTGATCTCCAGTAAGGATCAGTACTGCACGATGGAGAAGATGCTATCTATCTGTAGATAGGTTTGATGCCGAAAAAAATCAGCCTTGGACGGGCGGATAGTCCAGTTCACCGCTGTCGGTCAGGCCTTGGGCGCGGGCGGCAGCCAGCTCCTGCTTGACCTGGGCGCGGCTCTTGTCGCCGGCGCTGGCAAAGGCGGTGGCGGCCGAACCCTCTTCGGTGCTGACCAGTTCACCGTTGGCGCGGGCGGCGGCCAGTTCTTGCTGCACCTGGGCACGGGTCACGGTGCTGTGGGTGTCCAGAGCGGGCGGGTAGTCGAGCTCGCCGGCTTGGGCGGCACCGATGAAGGAAGCGGACAGGATCAGGGCGGATACGAGGGTCTTCATGATGGATCTCCAGATAACGATGGTGAGGTTGTTTCGGTTAAACTATCTACTTATAGGTAGATAACAAGGTAAATAAAAAGGGGTGCTACTGTATTTCTGGTTTGGGGCGGCGCCGCGTTGTTGTCTGAGTGCTGCGTCGATGGATGAATCTTACCTACTACTAGATAGATAGCGCAAGTGGGTTTTGTGAAACTAAATATTTCATAGTGCCATTCCACGCTTTCTCCACGTTTTTCCTCGTGGCCAGCCGCCGTTGAGGCTCCCTCACCGGTTGGCCGAGACCAACAGCATCATGGGCCGATCCTGTTCCTCCGCCAGTGCCGGCTGGCGGGCAAGCTGGGTTGGACTCGGCGCCCATTCATCCAGGTGTGCCAGCGTGAATCCGGCGCCTATCAGCAGGTTCACGTAATCCGCCACGGTGCGATGCTGCTTGATCACCCCTTTGGCCAGCCAATCTGTGCGCCGCTCGCCGCGCACGGCGTATTGATTCAACGGCCAGATCCGTCGCCCGTCGTCATCCTGGATAAAGCCGGGCTGCGCCGGCGCGGTGTAGATGGGATGTTCACAGGAAAACACGAAGCGGCCGCCGGGCCTGAGCGCCTGGCGCACAGTGGCGAGCAGGGCTGGCAGGCGCTCAAGGTAATGCAGGGTCAATGAACTGTAGGCCAGGTCGACGCTTTGCGGCGGCAACTGCAGACGTTCCAGGTCCGACCGTTCGTAGCGGATGGTGGCACTGATGGTGGTGGCGCGTGCCCGCGCCAGCATGTTCCGGGACACGTCCAGCCCCAGGACACTGGCCGCGCCCTGCTCATCGGCCCAGCGGCAGAACCAGCCGAAACCGCAGCCCAGGTCGACCACGTCGCAGCCCCTGACATCGGCCAGCAACGCCCGCAGCGCGGGCCATTCCGGCGCCCCGTCCAGACCATGCACCGAGCGGGCCAGGCGGCTGTAGCCGTCGAAGAATTCAGGCGTGTCGTAAATGTTCTGGGTCATGGAGGGCTCCTGGGTTGCCGGTGGACACGGCCACGGCGAACGGACAGCGATCATCCTAGCGCGAGCCGGGGGCCGCTTCGACCCCTGTTGAAAAGCTGTGGAAAAGCCCCGGATAGCGGTGTACAAGCTGTGAAGATGCTGTGCGCAGCCTGTGGATAGATGTCCCTCGGAACGCGCGTGGATCGAGTCTGCATGCGGCTGCGGGACAGGCGCGGTTTGAAGAATGCGATCCCGGCAGGTGGTTGCGCACTATCGCCGCCATGGCGACTCGAAGCGGTCGTGGCAGAGACCTGTGTACAAGCTGTGGAAAAGGCCTGAATATCGGTGGGCAAGCTGTTGACATGCTGTGCACAGCCTGTGGACAGCCTCGGCGATTCCCCAGGGAAACCGGGCTGGATCGAGCCAAGACAGGGCCCAGACGGCACAAAGCCCGGCAAGCGCAAGGCTTGCCGGGCTTTGTTGTTGACTGCCGCGAACGCGCGATCAGAACGGAATGTCGTCGTCCATGTCGGCCAGGTTGGCGCCGCCACCGGCGGGCGCGGCCTGCGGTGCCGGACGCTGTTGCGGCGCCGGGCGCTGGGCCGGGGCGCGTTGCTGCGGCTGGCGTGCCGGCGCGTCGTCGTAACCGCCGCCACCGCCGTAGCTGCCGCCACCGCCGCCGCCATCTTCGCGGCCGCCCAGCATCTGCATCTGATCCGCGACGATTTCGGTGCTGTAGCGGTCAGCGCCGGTGTCCTTGTCCTGCCACTTGCGGGTCTTCAGGCGGCCTTCGATGTAGACCGAGCGGCCCTTCTTCAGGTATTCGCCGGCGATCTCGGCCAGGCGGTTGTACATGACCACGCGGTGCCATTCGGTTTCTTCGCGGCGCTCGCCCGAGGCCTTGTCCTTCCAGGTGGAGGTGGTGGCGATGGACATGTTGCAGATTGCGGCCCCGTCGGGGCTGTAGCGGACTTCCGGGTCGCGACCCAGGTTGCCCACGAGAATGACTTTGTTAACCGATGCCATGCCGTTGTCCCTCTGTTGTTGACAGCCTGTGCCACGCGTTGCCGCGAGCGCGCCGGCAACAACATAAATAGCGATGTTGAAGACCGGCTTCATGAAACTCGCCGGTCACCGCCATGATGACCGGCGACGCCGGTGAAGCCCTAGTTTGCCTTCTATTATCGACGAAAAGCGCTTGCCACGCCAAACAGGAATGGTGACAAAGCCGTCCACCCAGGGAAACGATTTCACCGCTGTTGGACACCGTTGGCGACGCGATCCGCGACTTTCGCCGATGGCGCCAGATCAGGCCAGCGGCTTGAGGGCCCAGGTCACGGCCAGCCACACGGCGGCCAGCACGGCGGCGCCGATGAACACCGCGCCAGCGCCGGAATGCGACGCCACCCAGCCGCCCAGCGCGCCGCCCGTGAACAGGCCCGCGGCCTGGGCAGTGTTATAGAACCCCAGCGCCAGGCCCTTGTAGGCCTGCGGCGCCACGCGCGACACCAGCGAAGGCTGCAATGCCTCGAGCACGTTGAAGGCCACGAAGAAGCCGGTCAGGGCCGCCGCCAGCGTGTAGAAACCGTGGCTGGCCGCCGGCAACAGCGCGCACACCAGCACCAGCCCGGCCACGGCGGCGCGCAGGGCGCCCCGGTGGGCGCGGCGCTTTTCGGCGACGAACACCACCGGCACCATCAGTACGAACGACACCAGGATCACCGGCAGGTAGACCTTCCACAACTCGCGCGCATCCAGGCCGCCGACCTTGGCCAGCAGCGCCGGCACCACCACGAACAGCGACACCTGAATCATGTGCAGCACGAACACGCCGAAATTCAGCCGCAGCAGGTCGGTGTGGGTCAGCACCTGGCGCGGACTGGCGGCCTGCAAGCTGCGGGCCTGTGTGCGCGGCACCACCGGCACCACCCAGCGCGCCACCGCCAGGCAGACCACGCCCAGGCAGGCGATGGTCCAGAACAGGCCCGACAGCCCCCACCAGCCCACCAGCACCGGCGACAGCACCAGCGAAGCGGCAAACGACAGGCCGATCGACCCGCCCACCATGGCCATGGCGCGGGTGCGCACTTCGTCCCGCGTGGCGTCGGCCAGCCAGGCGGTCACGGCGGCCGAAATGGCCCCGGCGCCCTGGATGGCCCGGCCGATGGTGATCCAGAACACGTCGTCGGCCTGCGCACAGACCACGCTGCCCGCCACGAACAGCAGCAGGCCGAACAACACCACGGGCCGGCGCCCCCAACGGTCCGACGCCAGCCCGAAAGGAATCTGCATGAACGCCTGGGTCAAACCGTACATGCCCAGCGCCAGCCCGACCCGGGCGGGGTCGTCGCCCCCGGGCAGGCCACGGGCGGCCACGGCGAACACCGGCAGCAACAGGAACAACCCCAGCATCCGGGCGGCGAACAAACCGGCCAGCGCCACGCTGGCGCGGCGCTCGGAGGGGGTCAATTTCAGTTTCGTGTCTGCCGGCATGCGGAATGTTCAACGATGACGTGGGCCGTCCGCGCGTGATTGTCATGCGCTTACGGTCTGATCTATGGCCTGAGGACTCGGCGCGCTATAGTACCAAGTTGGCCTTTGCAACCGCTTAAAAGAGCCCGATAGACGTGACCATACGCATTCGGGGTGCCCGCACCCACAATCTCAAGAACGTCTCGCTGGACCTGCCGCGCCACAAGCTGGTGGTGGTCACGGGCCTGTCCGGCTCGGGCAAGTCGTCGCTGGCGTTCGATACGCTTTATGCGGAAGGGCAGCGGCGCTACGTCGAAAGCCTGTCCGCGTATGCCCGCCAGTTCCTGCAACTGATGGACAAGCCCGACGTCGATCTGATCGAGGGCCTGTCGCCGGCCATCTCGATCGAGCAAAAGGCGGCGGGCCACAACCCCCGCTCCACCGTCGGCACCATCACCGAAATCCACGATTACCTGCGCCTTTTGTATGCGCGGGTCGGCACGCCCTATTGCCCGGACCATGGCCTGCCCCTGCAGGCGCAGAGCGTCAGCCAGATGGTGGACGCGGTGCTGTCCTGGCCGGCCGAAACACGGCTGGCGGTGCTGGCCCCCATCGCCCGCGGCAAGAAGGGCAGCTTCGAGGACGAATGCGCCAGCCTGCAGGCACAGGGCTATGTGCGCCTGCGCGTGGACGGCCAGATGGTCGAAATCGACGGCATGGCGCCGCTGAAGAAAACCGAGAAGCACGACATCGACGTGGTCATCGACCGCCTGCGCATCAAGCCCGAAAGCAAGCAGCGCCTGGCCGAGAGCTTCGAGACGGCGTTGCAGCTGGCCGATGGCCGCGCCCTGGCGCTGGACATGGACGGCGGCCGCGAACAGGTGTTCTCCAGCCGCTACGCCTGCCCGGTCTGCAGCCACAGCCTGCCGGAACTGGAGCCACGCCTGTTCAGCTTCAACAATCCGATGGGCGCCTGCCCCAGTTGCGACGGCATCGGCCAGGTGGGGTTTTTCGACCCCAAGCGCGTGGTCGCCTTCCCCGAACTGAGCCTGGCGGCCGGCGCCATCCGCGGCTGGGACCGCCGCAACGCCTTCACCCATTCGCTGCTGACCAGCCTGGCGGCGCACTACGAATTCGACATCGAGGCGCCCTTCGAGGACCTGCCGGAGGCGCTGCGCGACAAGGTGCTGTACGGCTCGGGCGACGAGGAGATCTCGTTCCTCTACCTGAACGAAAAAGGCCGCAGCACCGTCAAGCGCCACACCTTCGAAGGCGTGATCCCGAACCTGGAGCGCCGCTGGCGCGAAACCGACTCGGCCACCGTGCGCGAGGAACTGGGCAAGTACCGCAACATCAAGACCTGCCCCGACTGCGGCGGCTCGCGCCTGCGGCCGGAAGCGCGCAACGTGCTGATCGGCCAGGATCCGCGTGGCGGCGAACGCCATGGCCAGGCCATCTATGAAGTCGAGGCGATGCCGCTGTCGACCTGCCTGGCGTGGTTCCGCGACCTGACGCTGGCCGGCGCCAAGCAGGAGATCGCGCAGCGCATCGTGCGCGAGATCGAGGCGCGCCTGAGCTTCCTGAACAACGTCGGCCTGAACTACCTGTCGCTGGACCGCAGCGCCGACACCATCTCCGGCGGCGAGGCCCAGCGCATCCGCCTGGCCAGCCAGATCGGCTCCGGCCTGACGGGCGTGATGTACGTGCTGGACGAACCCTCCATCGGCCTGCACCAACGCGACAACGACCGCCTGATCGGCACGCTGCAGCACCTGCGCGACCTGGGCAACAGCGTCATCGTGGTCGAGCACGACGAAGACATGATCCGCATGGCCGACTGGGTCGTGGACATGGGACCGGGCGCGGGCGAGCATGGCGGCGAAGTGGTGGCCCAGGGCGATCCCGAGACCGTGCAGCGCGACCCCAACTCGCTCACCGGCCAGTACCTGAGCGGCCAGCGCGCCATCGCCATCCCCAAGCGCCGCCCGGTCACCGACGACCTGCCCTGGCTGACGCTCACGGGCGCCAGCGGCAACAACCTCAAGAACGTCGACCTGCGCCTGCCCGCCGGCCGGCTGATCTGCGTGACCGGCGTGTCCGGCTCGGGCAAGTCGACCCTGGTCAACGACACGCTGGCGGTGGCGGTGTCGCGCCAGTTGCATCACGCTCAGAGCGAACCCGCCCCTTATGTCGCGATGCAGGGCCTGGAGAACTTCGACAAGATCATCAGCGTCGACCAGAGCCCGATCGGTCGCACCCCGCGCAGCAATCCGGCCACCTACACCGGCCTGTTCACGCCGATCCGCGAGCTGTTCGCGGGCGTGCCCGAGGCCCGCACCCGCGGCTACGACCCCGGCCGCTTCAGCTTCAACGTCAAGGGCGGGCGCTGCGAGGCCTGCCAGGGCGACGGCGTGGTCAAGGTCGAGATGCACTTCCTGCCCGACATGTACGTGCCCTGCGACGTGTGCCACGGCAAGCGCTACAACCGCGAAACGCTCGAGATCCGCTATCGCGGCCGCAACATCAGCGAAGTGCTGGACCTGACGGTCGAGCAGGCGCTGGAGTATTTCGAATCGGTGCCGGCGATCGCGCGCAAACTGCACACGCTGATCGACGTCGGCCTGTCGTACATCCGGCTGGGCCAGAGCGCCACCACCCTGTCTGGCGGCGAAGCGCAACGCGTGAAGCTGTCGCAGGAACTGTCGCGGCGCAGCACCGGGCGCACCCTGTACATCCTGGACGAACCCACCACCGGCCTGCATTTCCGCGACATCGAGTTGCTGCTGCAAGTGCTCAACCAGTTGGTCGACAGCGGCAACACCGTGCTCATCATCGAACACAACCTGGACGTCATCAAGACCGCGGACTGGCTCGTCGACATGGGTCCGGAAGGCGGTGACGGCGGCGGGCGCGTGGTGGCGCAAGGCACGCCGGAAGACGTGGCGGCCGCGCCGGAAAGCCATACCGGACACTATCTCGGCAAACTGCTGCGCCGCACGCCAGGCGGATAGGCGGCGCGGCATCACTTTAGGGGATCGGCATGTACACCTTGATCATCGGCAACAAGAATTACTCCTCCTGGTCGCTGCGTCCCTGGCTCGCGCTGCGCGCCACCGGCGTCGCCTTTACCGAACAGAAGCTCGGCCTGTTCACCGAGGCCTTCGCCCGCCACCTGGAGACGATCACGCCCGCCGGCCTGGTGCCGGTGCTGCTGGACGGCGACCTGGCGGTCTGGGATTCGCTGGCGATCTGCGAATACGTGGCCGAGCAGCGTCCCGAAGCCGGCCTGTGGCCGCAGGATGCGCGCGCCCGTGCCCGCGCCCGCTCGCTGGCCGCGCAGATGCACAGCGGTTTCGGCGCATTGCGCCAGGCGTTGCCGATGAACATCGAGGCGCACCTGCCCGGCCTCGACATCCCCGAGGCCGCGCGCCAGGACATTTCCCGCATGCATGCCATCTGGCAGGACACGCGCGCCGAGTTCGGCAAGGGCGGCCCGTTCCTGTTCGGCGCCTTCTCGATCGCCGATGCGTTCTTCGCGCCGGTGGTGTCGCGCTTCGTCACCTACGGCATTGCCGCGGCCGGCCCGGTGCGCGACTACATGGACGCGGTCCTGGCCTTGCCGGCGATGCAGGAATGGATGCGCGACGCGCGCGCCGAAGCCACCTTCGTCGAGGCCGACGAGCCTTACCGCAAGCACCGCTGACGCCGATGTCATCGCGTGGGACCGTCAGCGGCCGGCCGGCTCGCGGGCCGGGGCCTGTGCGCGGCTCCTTTTAACGTCAACAGGCCCTAGACCATGTCGAACAAGCGTTTGTGTTCGCGGATGGCATAGCGGTCGGTCATGCCGGCGATGTAGTCGGCGATGGCACGCGCCTGGTCATTGAATGTCGCGCGGCGATAGTCGGGCGGCAGCAGGCGCGGATCGTCCAGGAACGCGGCGAACAGCTCTCGCACGATACGGCGCGCCTTGGTGGTCATGCGCAGCACGCGGTAATGCCGATAAAGATTGTCGAACAGGAATTTCTTCAGTTCATCGGCCTCGCGCCGTATGCCGTCCGAAAACCCGGCCAGCGGCGGCGCGCGGCGCACGTCGTCGGCGCTGGCAGGCGCCGCGTCGCGAATGCGCGCCAGCGACGTGCGCGTCAGGTCGCCGATCAGCGTGTTGATCATGCGACGGATGGTCTCGGCCACCGCGCGGCGCGAAGCCAGATCGGGATAACGCGCCAGCACCTCGGCGTAATGGCGCTGGAAGATGGACACGCCCTGCAGCTGCTCCAGCGTGATCAACCCGGAGCGCAGCCCATCGTCGATATCGTGATTGTTGTAGGCCACTTCGTCCGCCAGGTTGGCGATCTGCGCCTCCAACGAAGGCTGGGTGCGCGCCAGGAAGCGCTCGCCCACCGCGCCCAGCTGCCGCGCATGGGCCGCCGAGCAGTGCTTGAGGATGCCCTCGCGGGTCTCGAAGCACAGGTTCAGTCCGTTGAAGTCGGCATAGCGTTCTTCAAGCTCGTCGACCACCCGCAGGCTCTGCAGGTTGTGCTCAAAGCCGCCAGCCTCGGGCGCCAGCTCGCGCATGCAGGCGTTGAGCTCGTCCTGGCCGGCATGGCCGAACGGCGTATGGCCCAGGTCGTGCGCCAGCGAAATGGCTTCGGTCAGGTCTTCGGACAGCCCCAGGCTGCGCGCCAGGGTGCGCGCGATCTGCGCCACTTCCAGGCTGTGTGTCAGCCGGGTGCGGAACAGATCCCCTTCGTGGTTCACGAAGACCTGGGTCTTGTACTCCAATCGCCGGAATGCGCTCGAGTGGACGATACGGTCGCGGTCGCGCTGGAATTCGCTGCGGTTCTCCGGCGCGGGTTCAGCATAGGTCCGGCCGCGCGATCGGGACGGGTCGGATGCATAGGAAGCCAGTTCTTTCATCTGCGACACCGTCTCTCCTGCGGTATTTACTGCGTGGTTCGGGCCAATACGGCGCGCACGGCATCGGCCGGCGCCGCCCGCATCATCGCTGCCCCGATGCGGTTCATGAGCACGTAGCGGATCTCGCCGCCCTCGGTCTTCTTGTCGACCTGCATCAGGTCCAGCCAGCGGTCGGCCCCCAGGTCGGGCGCGACAACGGGGCAGCCGATGGCCTCGACCAGGCCGCGTACACGGGCCACGTCGGCGCGCGGAAAGTCCGCCACATCCGCCGACAATTCCGCAGCCTGCACCATGCCACAGCCCACCGCCTCGCCATGCAGCCAGGCGCCATAGCCCAGGCCGGCCTCGATGGCGTGGCCGAAGGTATGGCCCAGATTGAGGATGGCGCGCAGGCCGGATTCGCGTTCGTCCTTGCCCACCACCTGCGCCTTCAGCTCGCAGGAGCGACGGATGGCGTAGGCAACGGCCTGCGGATCCAGGCTGCGCAATTTCTGCGCATTCTGTTCGCACCACTCCCAGAACACCGGGTCCAGGATCAGGCCGTACTTGATGACCTCGGCCAGGCCCGCGGATACCTCGCGCGCCGGCAGCGTGGCCAGCACGGCGGTGTCGATCTCGACCGCCAGCGGCTGGTAGAACGCGCCGATCATGTTCTTGCCCAGCGGATGGTTGACGGCGGTCTTGCCGCCTACCGACGAGTCGACCTGGGCCAGCAGGGTGGTCGGCACCTGCACGAAACGCACGCCGCGCATGTACACCGCGGCGGCAAAGCCGGTCATGTCGCCGATCACGCCGCCGCCCAGCGCCACCAGCACGCAGCGGCGGTCCAGGCGATTGCCCAGCAGCGCGTCGAAGATCAGGTTGAGGGACTGCCAATCCTTGTACGACTCGCCGTCGGGCAGTTCGATGCGCAGCACCCGCTTGCCGGTGCGCGCCAGCGCGGCTTCGGCGCGTTCGCCGTACAGCGCCGCCACGGTCGGATTGGTCACCACCGCGATGGCGGTGGCGTCGGCGGGAATGCTCTCGTCCAGGGCATCCAGGCGCCCCGGCGCGATGCGGATGGGGTACTGTCCGCCCGGGGTGTCGACCTCAACAACGTTCATATCTGCTTCTCGAAGGCTTGTAATTGCGGCAACAGCGCCTTGACCAGGGTGTGGATGGGCATGGAGCCGGTTTCCACCACCAGATCGGCGACTTCCTTGTAGAGCGGTTCGCGCAGGGTCATCAGGTCCCGCAGCGTGCCGCGCGGATCGGCGGTGGCCAGCAGGGGCCGGTTGCGATCGCGGCAGGTGCGGCGGAACAATTCGTCCACGCTGGCCCGCAAATAGACCACGATGCCACGCTCGCGCAGGCGCGCCCGGTTCTCGGCCGCCAGGATGGCGCCGCCACCGGTGGCGAGAATTATGTTGCGCCGTTGGGTACACTCTTCCAGGGCCGCGGATTCCCGGCGACGGAAACCGGTCTCGCCCTCGATTTCGAAGATTACCGGCACCCGCACGCCACAACGCGCCTCGAGCTCATGGTCCAGATCGATAAAATCGCGCCCCAGGGCACGCGCCAGGCCACGGCCGATCGTGGTCTTGCCCGCCCCCATCATGCCCACCAGGAAAATGGGCAGGTCGTGCGGCAACGACACGGCCCTGCCTGCGCACTCCGAAGCGCAGGGCGGGTTTTCGGGCGCCTCGCCAGTGGGCGCCAGGTCCGGATCGGCCTCCGGACATGAGTGAGCGGAAAAGTTCATGACGGCATTATCACATCTGCCGCCAAGTTGCCCGCGCGCCACACTGAACTATCTTGTTACAGAAACCGATCCGCCACGCTGAGGTGGGGCCGGAGATACCCGTAAAATCGCCGCGATGAGCAAGCCGCAGAATTCCTCCAAAAAAGACAAGTCCGCCAATAACGGTTCCCCGATATTGCGTTTTTTCGTCAAGACCGGCATTTTCTTTGCCGGCCTGTTCCTGTGCGGCGTGCTGCTGGCGGGCATGGCGCTGGCCCTGGCCTGGCCCAACCTGCCCGACCTGCACGCCATGACGGACTACCGCCCCAGGGTGCCGCTGCGCGTCTATACGGCGGACAAGGTGCTGATCGGCGAGTTCGGCGAAGAGCGCCGCAATGTGCTGCGCTTCAATGAAATCCCGGACGTGATGAAGTCCGCGGTGCTGGCGGCCGAAGACGACCGCTTCTACCAGCACGGCGGGATCGACTGGACCGGCGTGGTGCGCGCCGGCCTGACCAACCTGATCAACATGTCCAAGACGCAGGGCGCGAGCACGATCACCATGCAGGTGGCGCGCAATTTCTACCTGTCGTCCGAAAAGACCTATTCGCGCAAGTTCTACGAACTGCTGCTGACGTTCAAGATCGAATCGGAGCTCACCAAGGACCAGATCCTCGAGCTCTACATGAACCAGATCTACCTGGGCCACCGCGCCTACGGCTTCGCCGCCGCCTCGCGCACCTACTTCGGCAAGCCGCTGTCGGAAGTGACACCGGCCGAGGCCGCGATGCTGGCCGGCATCCCCAAGGCGCCTTCGCGTTTCAACCCGATCTCCAACCGCCCCCGCGCCGAGCTGCGCCAGCGCTACGTGCTGGGCCGCATGCTGTCGCTGGGCTACCTGACCGAGCCCGAGTACAAGACGGCGATGGCGCAGCAGATCGTCATGAAGTCCGCCGAAGGCACGCCCGCCGGCGGCTACAGCATCCACGGCGAGTACGTGGCCGAACTGGCGCGCCAGCTGCTGTTCAACGTGTACCAGGACAACGTCTATTCGCGCGGCATCAACATCTACACCACGGTCCAGTCCAAGGACCAGGAAGCGGCCTACCGCGCCGTGCGCGAAGGCGTGCTCGAATACACCCGCCGCGCGCCCTACCCTGGCCCCGAAGAACAGCTCGACCTGCCCGCGGGCACCGAGAACAACCCCCAGGCCCTGGACGAATTCCTGGATGGCGTCTTCGACAAGTTCAGCGACAGCGGCGACCTGCTGACCGCGGTGGTGTTGTCGGCCAGCCCCACCGAAGTGAAGCTGGCGCGCAGCTCGCGCGAGATCATCACCGTCACCGACAAGAAGGTGCTGGGCGTGGTGGCGCGCGCGCTCAACGACAAGGCCAAGCCCGAGCAGCGCATCAAGCGCGGCTCCGTGGTCTATATCCGCAAGCTGGGCGACAACTGGGAAATCATCAACCTGCCGTCGGTGCAGGCGGCCTTCGTCGCGCTGTCGCCGCAGGACGGCGCGATCCGCGCCATGGTTGGCGGCTTCGACTTCTATCGCGGCAACTTCAACCGCGTGACGCAGGCCTGGCGCCAGCCGGGCTCGAACATCAAGCCGTTCATCTACGCCGCGTCGCTCGAGCGCGGCCTGACGCCGGCCACGCAGATCTCCGACCAGCCGTTCGAACTGACCGCGGCGCAGACCGGCTCCAAGGCCTGGAACCCGAAGAACTACGGCAACCAGTACGAGCCCATGCTGACGCTGCGCCAGGGCCTGTACAAGTCCAAGAACATGGTCTCGATCCGCATCCTGCAGGCCATCGGCCCGCAGTACGCGCAGGACTACCTGACCCGCTTCGGCTTTGACAAGGCGCGCCAGCCCGCGGTGCTGCCGCTGGCGCTCGGCGCCGGCTCGGTGACCCCGCTGCAACTGGCCGGCGCGTTCTCGGTGTTCGCCAACGGCGGCTACCGCGTCACGCCCTACCTGATCGACCGCGTCACCGACAGCAACGGCAAGATCGTGATGCAGGCCAAGCCCACCGTGGCCGGCGACGCCGCGGCCCGCGCCATCGACCCGCGCACCGCCTGGATCATGGACGACGTGCTGCGCGGCGTGGCCACCTACGGCACCGCCGCCCGCGCCCGCGTGCTGCTCAAGCGCAACGACATCGCCGGCAAGACCGGCACCACCAACGAATCCGTGGACGCCTGGTTCTCGGGCTACACGCCCTCGCTGGTGGCCACCGCCTGGCTCGGCTTCGACCAGCCCAAGTCGCTGGGTTCGCGCGAAACCGGCGGCGGCGTGGCCATGCCGATCTGGGTCGACTACATGCAGGACGTGCTCAAGGGCGTGCCGGAAGAAAAGCCGCGCCCCCGTCCCGACGGCATCATCGTCGAGAACGGCGAGTACTACTTCTCGGAATTCCCGCCCGGCCAGGCGGTGGCGCGGCTGGGGCTGCCGCAGGCTGACACGCTGGGTGAGTTCCTGAACGGCCTGAACAGCGACAGCGGCGAGGACAACCGCATCCGCGTCGCGCCGGGCGTGGGCACGCAGAACGCGCAGCCCTGGTCGCAGAAGATCCCGTTCTGAACGGAAAGAAAAAAGAAGGCCGGCGATTCGCCGGCCTTTTCGTTGGAGACTACAGGCGGATCGTGACGGGCACGCCCGCCGCCGCCGAACAGATCTGGGATAGCGCGTCCGGCAGATTCGGGCCGCCTCGGGTATCGTTCCAGTTCTGGCCGTCGTAGCGGTAATGGAAGCCGCCGCTGCGCGCGGCCACCCACAGTTCCTGCATGGCGGCCTGGCTGTTCACCACCACGTGGGTATTGTCCTCGAACACCATGGTCAGCACATTGCCGCTGCGGCTGGTTTCGACGTCGACGTCGAGCGAAGCCGCCCAGTCATCGGCCTGGCTTTCGATGCTGTCCAGCACCTGGTCGATCAACGCAAGAAATTCGGATTCGGTCATAATCGAGCCTGCAAGAATTACGGAGTTCCCAGTGTTCCAATTGGCATTCAGCCGCATGTCTCTTCGCATTGTAGCCACGCTCGTGGCGACCGGCATGGTTGCGGCCTGCGGCTACAAGGGTCCTTTGTACATGCCCACGCCTGATGGCAAGCCGCCCCCACCCGGGCAGCGCCAGTCCACGCCCCAGGTGCCTCAGATACCGGCCACCCCCACACTGCCATGACCGCCGCGTTCCCGGTTCCGCCCGAACTGGCCGGGCACCCCTACTTCCAGTACCGCAACAACGTGCTGTACGCCGAAGACGTGCCGCTGGACCATCTGGCCGGACAACTGGGAACGCCCCTGTACGTATACTCGCGCGCCGCGCTACGCGCCGCCTGGGACACCTATCGCAGCGCCGTTGGCCAGCGCCCTGTCCTGGTCTGCTACGGCATGAAGGCCAATTCCAACCTGGCCATCCTGAAGGAATTCGCCCGCCTGGGCGCGGGGTTCGACATTGTGTCCGGCGGCGAACTCAAGCGCGCCCTGGCCGCGGGCGCGGATCCCGCCAAAATCGTCTTTTCCGGCGTCGGCAAGCAGGTCTGGGAAATGCGCGCCGCCCTGGCTGCCGGCGTCATGTGCTTCAACGTCGAATCCGAGGCCGAACTGCAGCGGCTGTCCGACGTGGCCCAGGAAGCCGGGCAGCGTGCCCGGGTATCGCTGCGCGTCAACCCGGACGTCGATGCGCAAACCCACCCCTACATTTCCACCGGCCTGAAGGAAAACAAGTTCGGCATTCCCATCGGCGCGGCGCTGGGCGCATATCGCAGCGCCCGCCTGCTGCCGGGCCTGGAAATCACCGGCCTGGATTGCCATATCGGTTCACAGCTGACCGACATCAGTCCCTATTTCGACGCATTGGAAAAACTCCTCGATCTGGTCGCCGACCTCGAGGGCATCGGCATCCGCCTGTCGCACCTGGACCTGGGCGGCGGCCTGGGCATCCGCTACAACGATGAAATGCCGCCTTCGCCCAAGGCGCTGCTGGATCACGTGTTCCAACGCCTGCAGGCCCGCGGCCAGGATCATTTGCGGCTGGTACTGGAACCGGGCCGCTCGCTGGTCGGCAACGCCGGCGTGTTGTTGACCACGGTTCAGTACCTCAAGCACGGCGAGGCGCGCAATTTTGCCGTCGTCGACGCGGCCATGAACGACCTGCTGCGGCCGGCGCTGTATGACGCCTGGCATGGCCTGCAGCCCCTGCGCCCGCGCGCCGGCGACACGATCGACTACGACGTCGTCGGCCCGGTCTGCGAAAGCGCCGACTGGCTGGCACGCCAACGCGCGTTGGTGCTCGAACAAGGTGACGTGCTGGCGCTGGAATCGGCCGGCGCCTATGGCATGACGATGGCAGGCAACTACAACACTCGCCCCCGTGCGGCCGAAGTCATGGTCGACGGCGGCCACTACCATGTGGTGCGCCAGCGCGAGACCCTCGACGACCTGCTGCGCGGCGAGTCGACGTTGCCCTGATCCCTGCCCTGCGCCATGTGAAAAGGCCCCGGATGGGGCCTTTTCACATGGATGGAACAATCAGAGCTGGCCGTACGAATGCAGCCCGGACAGGAACATGTTCACTCCCAGGAAGGCGAAGCCGGTGATCAGCAGCCCCGTCAGCGCCCAGTAGGCCGCCATCGTGCCGCGCAGACCCTTGATCAGCCGCATGTGCAGCCAGGCCGCGTAGTTCAGCCAGACGATCAGCGCCCAGGTTTCCTTGGGGTCCCACTGCCAGTAGGCGCCCCAGGCGTCCGCGGCCCACAGCGCGCCCAGGATGGTCGCCACGGTGAAGAAGGCGAAGCCGATGGCGATGGCGCGGTACATGATGTCGTCCAGCACCTCCAGCGGCGGCAGCGCGGCGGCGATGCGGCGCCGGCCCAGCAGGATGGCGCCGACGATCACCGCGCCGATGCCGAAATACAGCATCCAGGTGGCCGACAGGCCGTCGGTGCGGAACACCATGGGCTCGGCGCACAGCAGCACGCCCAGCACGAACAGCGGCGCCAGCTTGAGCCACGACGAGGTCTGGCCGTGCTGCTTGATCAGGTAGGCGAAACCGACCATGGCCGCCAGCGAGAAGGTGCCGTAGCCGATGAAGTTGGCGGGCACGTGCAGCTTCATCCACCAGCTCTTGAGCGCCGGCACCAGTGGCTGGATCTGCCCGGCATCGCGCGTGAACGAATACCACAGCAGGAATACGACCGCCGACGTCACCACCAGCAGCACGAAGCCACCCAGCGCGCGCGTGGCGTACTTGCGCTCGTAGTACAGGTAGAACAACGCCGTGATCAGCGCGAACAGCACGAACACTTCGTACAGGTTGCTGACCGGAATGTGGCCCAGGTCGGGGCCCATGAGGTGGCCTTCGCGCCAGCGCACCAGCAGGCCGGTCACGCCCGCGAACACCGCGCCCCAGGTCAGGGCGGTACCCAGCCAGGCCGCGGTCGGGCTGAAAAAACCAATCCAGTAGCAGACCATGGCCAGCGCGAACAGCGCGCTCATCCACAGGATGGCCGACTGCGACGAGAACAGGTATTTCAGGAAGAACACCTGCTCGGCCCGCGCCAGGTCGTTGCCGTAAAGCATCAGCGCCAGGCCGGCCGCGATGGCACAGGCCACCATCAGGCGGCGCAACGGGCGCCAGAGCCAGCCCATCCAGGCCAGCACGGGCACCGTGCCGCACAGGATGATCTTCTCGTAATAGTCCATGGCGCCGCTGAAGCGCGTCAGCGCGAAACCGGCGCCCGCCGCCAACAGCAGGAAGAAGACGATGTCGGTCCAGTCGGGCCGACCGCGTTGCGCGCGGCCGTCGCCGGTTTCCGACAGGCTTTCCTGCCAGAGGTTTTCAGGCGTGGGGGAATGCGTAGTGGTCGTCGTGGACATAGGAAACCTTAAGACCCTTTCTGGCGCAGCAGCGCCTGCTTGAAGCGATCGAACTCCTGGTTGAAGTCGAGTGTACGCTTCTGCGACGTCATCGCCGCCAGGATGCCGCTACCGCCTTCCTGCGGCTTGATCCAGATCCAGACGCGGCGATCCCGAATATAGAACATCGAAAACACCCCCAGGACCAGCAACAGGCTGCCCAGGTAGACCGTATTCTTGCCCGGCGTGCGGCTGACCTGGAACACGCTGGCCTGCACGTGGTTGAAATCAGCCAGAGAGAAGAACACCGGCGCCGGATAGACGGTCAGGTCGGACAGCGCCGCCACCGCCAGGCGCGACCACACTGCCGCGCGCTCGGCCTCGGGGCCCTCGGTCGGGACCGGCGGCAATCCGGCGCGCTCGCGCTCGACCGCCCGCAATTCGTTCATGCTGGCGCCGATCAGTCGGATGACCACGTCCGCGGCGCGCTCCAGGTCGGCGGCCGGCGTGTTGGCCTGCAGGAACGCGGCGACGGCCTGCAGGCCGCCGGAAGCATAGGTTTCCAGGGCGCGCTCGGCGGCCGTCTGCAAGGGCTGGCGGTCCGCGCCGCTCGGGCTGTTGCGTTCGGCGAAGCGGCGCGCCGCCTCCTGCCGCGCCGCCGGATCGGCCAGCGTGGCGCGCAAACGCATGAACTCCGCCACCGAACTGTCGTCGTCGGCCGGGATCCGCAGGTAACGGAAGGGCTCGGACGCGTTGTTGCGCACACCAGCCAGGAACACGCTGGCGCCGTCCAGCTGCACCGGCAACATGTAATTCTGGAATTCATGCGCCTGGCCCGCGTCGTCGATCAGCTTGTATTCGACGCTGGGGCCCACGTTGCGCAGGTTTTCGTTCTTCTTGCCCGCCGCGCTGCCGGCCACCGAGGCGACGTGCTCGGCGAAGCTCTGGTTGCCCCCCTTGGGCTCGCCACCGGTCAGGTCCTCGACGTTGATCGGACGCAGGGCCGTGATTTCCACGTTCATGCTGCGCGGGCCGCGCGCAGTGTGAGCGGTTACTTCGGCGGTCTTGCCCACCGTGCCGTCGACATTGAACGTGGCGCTGTCCGCGCCCACCAGCGGGTAGCCCTTGAGCACCACCGTGCTGCCGCCATCGTCGAAGCTGGACTGGTAGACCGTCATGCCCTTGAAGCGCAGCGGCTCATTGACTTCGATGGTCGAGTCGAACGACTTGCCGGTATCGGGATCCGTCACTTCCACTTCGCTGGCGAAGCGGCTGGGCATACCGGTCGAGTAGTAATCGACGATGAATTTCTTCAACTTCAACGTGAAGGGCATGGGCTGCACCAGGGCGCCGTCGCCCACCATCACCACCGCCGTGCTGGCCTGGCCGTTCTCCGGGACCAGCACGCTGGCGCGGAAGCTGGGATTGTTGACCGACAGGCGGCCGCTTTCCGGCACTTCCGAGATCAGCATGTTCTCGACGATCGGCTTCTTGCCGCCGAACATGACCTGCAGGCGCACCGGCAGCTCGCTGTCGAGCAGGCCGCCGACACAGATGATGACCATGGCGGCGTGGGCGAATACGTAGCCCAGCCGGTTTGCGCTGCCCTTCTTGGCCGCCAGCAGCACGCCGGTGCTGTCCTGGCGCTCGCGCACCGCATAGCCCATGCGCTTGAGCAGCGCCGTCAGGCCGGCCGCGGTCTGCGGCACGTCGCTGGGCGCGTCGGTCTCGACGCGGTGCGGGAAGGCCCGCAGGCTGCCGCCGCGCACGTGTTCGCGGAACGAACGCGCATCACGCAGCATCTTGGGCGCGTTGCGGATCAGGCAGACCGAAGTCGAGATCACCAGGAACGCCATGATCAGCAGGAACCACCAGCTGTTGTAGACGTGCCAGATCGAGAACTTGTCGAACACCTCGAACCAGAACGGGCCGAACTGGTCGATGTAGTTATTGGACGACCGGTTCTGCTGCAGGACCGTCCCCACCAGGCTGGCCACGCAGATGAACATCAGCAGGCTGACGGCGAACCGCATCGAGCCCAGCAATTCGAACAGATCGCGGGGCAGGCTGCGCAGGGAGGGACGGGAGTGTGTCTGAGTCGAATTCATGAAAAAAGGGGGGCCGCGCAATCGGCTACCCCCCTCGTAGACAGCGCGTGGCGGGACCAGGTTCCGCCATGCTCAGGTTTGCGTGAACGCGGACCAGCCGCGCGCATTGCCGGCAGGTGGTTACCGCAAGCCGGCCGCGTAGTCCGCCACGGCCTTGATGTCGGCATCCGACATCCGGTCGGCCACGGCGTGCATCACGTCGTTGGCGCGATCGCCGCTGCGGAACAGCTTGAGCTGCTCTTCGATGTACATGGGAAACTGACCCGACAGCCGGGGGTACTGGCCCGGAATGCCCGCGCCATTGGCAGAATGGCATGCGGCACAAGCCGGAACATTGCGCTCGGGCAAACCGCCGCGCCAGATCTTTTGACCCAGATCAACCAACTTCTCCTGGCCGGCGGTGGCCGGCTCTTTCAGCGGCTGCTGCGCCAGGTACAGCGCGATGTTCTGCATGTCGGCCGGCGTCAGGTTCTGCGCCATGGCGGTCATGGGAGTGGGATTGCCGCCGGGCCCGTTGCGCACAGGCAGCTTGGCGCCCTGCTTGACCTGGAAGTCGGTCAGCTGCTTGACCAGGTATTCGTGGGGTTGCGCGGCCAGGTTGGGATTCACCGGGATGGTGCTGTTACCCGCCGCGCCATGACAGGACGCACAGGCGATGATGCCGCGCGAGGCGTCGCCCTGGTCAAACAGCTGCCCGCCCTTGGCGGCATCTGGCTTGGCCGGACCCGCGGCGCCTTCGGCGGCGAGACTCGTAGTAGAAAAGGCGGAGGCGCCGAGCAACAGCCCGCTCGCAACCAACATCCGGGACAGCACACGCTTCATGAAGACCTCGACGATCACATCGATCAAGGCGCAAAAAGGCGCCCACGCCTGCCCGCACATCTGGAAAACCGTATCGAACCTGATTTGCCCGATTGCCTGCTCGTCAAAGGCGCAAGTACCTGGGAAACCGGATGTCCGGCTGGTACGAAATACCCTCAACAGTAAGCAAAAGAGACGGCTCCGCGCACGGGGACCACTGTTGCAAACGCCGGATTATACAATAGGGCTCGAAACCAACCGTATCCAAAGCCACCCGTGTCCCTCCTACATCGCGCCTCTTTCCTTACGTCGGCCGCTCGCCTCGACCAGTTGCCGCCTCCTGACGCGCCCGAGGTTTGCTTCGTCGGCCGCTCCAACGCCGGCAAGTCCACGGCCATCAACGTGCTGTGCAACCAGCGCCGTCTCGCCTTCTCGAGCAAGACGCCGGGCCGCACGCGGCTCATCAACATGTTCGGCCTGCCCGACCCGCTGGATCCGGAAGGCCACATCGGCTACCTCGTCGACCTGCCCGGCTACGGCTACGCGTCCGTGGCCCGCGACGAAAAGGAAAAGTGGGCCGACATCCTGGGCGGCTACCTGCGCGACCGCGAATCGCTGGCCGGCATCGTGCTGCTCATCGACATCCGCCGCGGCGTCACCGAACTGGACCGCCGCCTGGCCAACTTCATCGCCCCCACCGGCCGTCCGGTGCTGGCGCTGCTCACCAAAGCCGACAAGCTGCCTTACGGCCAGCGCGTGCGCACCGTGTTCTCGGTGCGCAAAGACCTGGCGGACATCGGCGCCCTGCACACCATCCCCTTCTCGGCGCCGGAGCGCATCGGCCTGGAAGAAGCTGGCGCGCACATAGAAAACTGGATTTCTCCCAAGGTCGTACCATGAACCCGCAGATCATCACCCCCGACTTCCCGGTTTCCCGCCCCCGCCGCCTGCGCCGCGACGACTACACCCGCCGCCTGGTGCGCGAGAACGCCCTCACCGTCAACGACCTGATCTATCCGGTCTTCGTGGCCGAGGGCAATGGCCTGAAGCAGCCTGTTGCGTCGCTGCCGGGCGTGGTGCGCTATTCGCTGGACACGCTGCTGCCGGTGGCCGAGGAATGCGTGGCCCTGGGCATCCCGGTGCTGTCGCTGTTTCCCGCCATCGACCCGGCGCTCAAGACGCCCGACGGCATCGAGGCCACCAACCCCGAGGGCCTGATCCCGCGCGTGGTGCGCGAACTCAAGAAGCACTTCCCCGACCTCGGCGTGCTGTGCGACGTGGCGCTGGACCCGTACACCAGCCACGGCCAGGACGGCGTCATCGATGAAAACGGCTACGTCGTCAACGAGCCGACCGTCGAGATCCTCGTCAAGCAGGCCCTGACGCAGGCCGCGGCCGGCGTCGACATGGTCGCCCCCAGCGACATGATGGACGGCCGCATCGGCGCCGTGCGCCGCGCGCTCGAGGCCAACGGCTACATCCACACCCAGATCATGGCCTACTCGGCCAAGTACGCCAGCGCCTTCTACGGCCCGTTCCGCGATGCCGTCGGTTCCGCCACCAACCTGGGCAAGTCCAACAAGATGGCCTACCAGATGGACCCGGGCAACCTGGACGAAGCGCTGCGTGAAGTGGCCGCCGACCTGCAGGAAGGCGCCGACATGGTCATGGTCAAGCCCGGCATGCCCTACCTGGACGTGCTGCGCCGCGTCAAGGACACCTTCCGCGTGCCGACCTTCGCCTACCAGGTGAGCGGTGAATACGCGATGATCAAGGCGGCCTCGGCCAATGGCTGGCTGGATCATGACAAGGTCATGATGGAAGCGCTGCTGGCATTCAAGCGCGCCGGCGCCGACGGCATCCTGACGTACTTCGCGATCGAAGCGGCGCGGCTGCTCAAGCAGCAGCGCTGATCGCGGCTGGCGGGGGCCTGCTCGGCCCTGCCCCGCTCGTCATCCGCGCGCCCCGGCATGAAACGCGCACACGAAACGCGCCCATGCAACGCGCCAACTACCGGCGGGCCCTTGCGGCCCGCCACGGTTTCAACGCGACGCCGGCGCGCAGCGGCGCAGGCCCAGCCAGGTGCCGCTGAGAATGCAGGCCAGCCCCGCCACGTGCACCAGCGTGACGTGCTCGTCCAGGAACAGCGCGGCGAACAGCAGGCCGAAGATCGGCAGCCAGTTCACGAACAGCGCGGCGCGGCTGATCCCCAGCCTGGCAATGCCCGCGTTCCACAGGATGTTGCTGACGCCCGAGGCGATCACCGCCGAGAACAGCAGCACCAGCCACGGCCACCACGTCATGCTCCAGTTGTCCGCGTCATAGGACGACGGCGTCATGGCCGCATGCGCCATCAACATCAGGCCGCCGGCCAAGTACATGTACCAGAGCATCGCCAGCGGATCGAGCGTGCGCGAGATGCGCTGGATCACCAGCCCGCCGAACACGAACACCGCCACCGCCAGGAACACGATGGCGTCGCCCCAACCGGTCAGGCCGATTTGCGCGCCGCTGCCCACCACCACCATGGCCACGCCCGCCAGCCCCAGCAAGGCGCCGGCGATCCGCAGCCATGTCAGCCGCTCGCGATAGAACAGCGCCGCCAGCAGCGCCGACAGCAAGGGACTGGTGGCCATCAGCAGCGTGCCGTTGGCGGCCGACGAGAACTGCAGCCCGTACACCAGCGCGGTCTGGTGCGCATACACCACCAGGAAGCCGGCCAGCGCGACCCAGGCCAGTTCCACGCGCCCCAGCCTCGGAATGCGGCCGCGACGCGCCTTGACGATGAGGGTGACGGCAACGAACGCCACGGCGATCCGCAAGGCCGCCAGGGCGCGGATATCCATGTGCTGCGTCAGGTACTTGATGGAGACGATGTTCAGGCCCCAGGTGGCCATGACGAACATCAGTTGCAGATAGATCAGACCGGTGCGGTCCTGGCTTGCATCGACTGTCGAAGACGTCACGGGCGCCGGCCTGAGGGGTTGGAGGCGCCGCCCACGCGGCGCGAACCCTCATGGTAGCGGCCGGCCGCCGCTCAGCGCAATAGCACGCGGTCCAGCGAGTCGGCGAAGCGCTTGGCGTCCTGGAAGCCCACGACACGGGCGTCCGGCAGCTCCTTGCCGCCGGGCGCGAAGAACATGATCCCCGGCGGGCCGAACAGGCGGAAACGCTTGAGCAGCGCACGGTCATCGGCATTGTTGGCGGTGACGTCGGCCTGCACCAGCAGCATGCCGGCCATGCGTTGCGCCACGCCCGGATCGGTGAAGGTGAAGCGCTCCATCTCGCGGCACGACACGCACCAGTCGGCGTAGAAGTCCAGCATCACCGGCTGCGTGCTCGCGGCCAGCAGCGCGTCCAGCTCGGCGTTGTTGCGCACGCGCTTGAATTGCACCTCGCCGGCATGCGCGGCGGCGCCCGAGGCCGCCGGGCCGCCGGAAGCAAAGTGCGACAGCGGCTGCAGCACGTCGCGGCCGCCGCTGGCCGCGCCGACCAGCCACGCGGCCGCGGCCAGGGCCAGCAACAGGCCGACGCCCTTGCCGAACATGCGCGCCGAGCCGGCGCCCGCCGGCAACGCGTCGAACGCGCGCAGCATCACGGCGCCGACGATCGCCAGGAAGGCCCAGCCGGTCATCTGCACCCAGGTCGGCACCACCGGAATCAGCATCCACCACGCGGTCGCCAGCAGCAGCATGCCGAACAGCCGCTTGACGCCATCCATCCACGGCCCGGCCTTGGGCAGCAACGCGCCCGACGAGGCGCCGACGATCAGCAGCGGCACGCCCATGCCCCACGCCATCGCGAACAGGGCCGAGCCCCCCAGCACCACGTCGCCGGTCTGCGAGATGTACAGCAACGCGCCGGCCAGCGGCGCGGCCACGCACGGCCCGACGATCAGCGCCGACAGCGCGCCCATCAGCAACGCGCCGGTGTAACGGCCGCCGGGAATGCGCGACGAGCGCTCGGCCAGCCGCGCCTGAATGCCGGACGGCATCTGGAAGGTGAAGGCATCGAACATCGCCAGCGCCAGCACCGCCAGCAGGATCGCGAACAGCGTCAGGATCCACGGCGTCTGCAGCCACGCGGCCAGGCCCGCGCCGCTCAGGCCGGCGGCCACGCCCAGCGCGGTGTAGACCACCGACATGCCCAGCACGTAGGTCGCCGCCAACGCCAGGCCACGGCCGCGCGTCGGGCGTTCCTGGCTGGCGCCGCCCAGCACGATCGACGACAGGATGGGAATCATGGGCAGCACGCAGGGCGTGAACGCCAGCAACAGGCCCAGCACCAGGAACACGCCGGCCGTCTTGATCCAGCCCAGCCCGCCCAGGGCATCGGCCAGGCCGGTGTCGCCCGCGTTCACCAGCGCGCTCAGGCCGCCGCCCGATGCCGCCGGCGCGGCCGAGGCGCCACCGCCGCCCGCCAGCGCGTAGCCGCCCGCCACCGGCGTCAGCTTCACACTGCTGTCCATCGGCGGATAGCACAGGCCGGCATCGGCGCAGCCCTGCCCGGTCAGCGTCAGCGTGAACGGCTGGCCACCGGGCGTCACCGGCACCCGGATCACCACGTCCTGGTGGTAGACCTCCATGTCCTTCTCGAAGGTCGGGTCGTACTTGACCTCGCCCTTGGGGTAGACCGGCTCGCCCAGGGTAGCCGCGCCCAGGGGGCTGATGCTGATGCCGAAGCGCTCGCGGTACATGTAATAGCCCGGCGCCACCCGGAAGCGCAGCTCGACGGTATCCGGCGTGGCCATCGCCGCGCTGAAGACGAAGGCCTTTTCCGGCTCGAGGAACTCGGCCTCGGCGCGCGCCGGCGCGTTCCAGGCCAGCCACAGCAGCGCCATGGCCAGCGCCGCCAGCAACTTGGGAAAAAAGGCACGCATCGGCGCGTGGAGCCGGACCGCGGGTTGCAACATCAGTCTCTCTTGTTCTGCACGGCGGCCGTCTGCTGGCGCACCCAGTCGAGATAGGGCGCGGCGCCGCCGATGACCGGCAGCACGATGATTTCGGGCACGTCGTAGGGATGCATCTGCGCCAGGGCCTGGACCACGGCCTGGTGGCGCGCGTAGGTGGTCTTGATGTGGATGGGGATTTCCTCGGCCCCTTCCACCTCGCCTTGCCACTGGTAGATGGACAGACCCGGCGCGCCAAGGTTCACGCAGGCCGCCAGGCCATCTTCGACCAGCACGTGGGCGATACGCTTGGCCAGCAACAGATCCGGCGCGTTGCTGATGACCAGCACGACGTCGTCATCGCGCAACATGGAGCCTCCTGGGAATACCCGTGTCGGATGTAACTCGGGGTATTTTATCGATATTGCCGCCCGCGTCCGCCCGCAATCGGACCCGCGGCCACCGCATTCCATTCCCACCGAGGCAAGCATGTCCGATAACTGCCTGTTCTGCCGCATCGCCCGCCACGAGATACCGGCCCACATCATCCACGAAGACGACCGCCTGATGGCGTTCCTGGACATCCAGCCGGTGCGCCCCGGACACACGCTCATCATTCCCAAGCAGCACTATCCGTACTACGAAGACATGCCCGCCGACCTGGCCGGCCACATCGTCAACCTGGGGCAGAAGCTGGGCCGCCACATGAAGCGGCTGTATGGCGTGGACCGCGTCGGCTTCGCCTTCACCGGCATCCACGTCGCGCATACCCATGCGCACGTGATCCCCATGCACCATCCGCAGGACGTGACCTCGACGCAGTACATCGAGCAGCAGGACCTGACCTTCCGCATGCCGCCCCAGGCGCCCCAGGAGGCGCTGGCGGCCACCGCCGCGCAGTTGCGGGGCGAACTGCACGCTTCGTAGCGATCGGCGCGCCTGCGCCGCCAGGGCGCCCCGCGCGCGCCGCGCAAAAAAAACAAGGGCGGGTCCGAAGACCCGCCCTTGTCGCTTATCTAGACACCGAAACTTATTCGGCGCTGTCCTCAGCGGACTCATCGACTTCCGGACGGTCGACCAGCTCCATGAAAGCCATGGGAGCGTTGTCGCCTTGACGGAAACCCATCTTCAGCACGCGGGTGTAGCCGCCGTTGCGGGCCGCGTAGCGCGGGCCGATTTCGGCGAAGAGCTTCACCACGGCGTCGCGATCGCGCAGACGGGCAAAAGCCAGACGCTTGTTCGCGAGGGTGGGTTCTTTACCCAGCGTGATCAGGGGTTCGATGACGCGGCGCAGTTCTTTCGCCTTGGGCAGCGTGGTCTTGATGGCTTCGTGGGTGATCAACGAAACGGCCATGTTGCGGAACATGGCAAGACGGTGACTGCTGGTGCGGTTGAGCTTACGCAAGCCATTACCGTGACGCATGATAAGTATCCTTTGAATCTAGTGAAGGCGTTTCCGCCATCGGGTTATCCGGCTCTTCTATCGACCTGCAACCAGGCCGCGGTCCGGTGGAAAACGGTGCATTTTACGACGGTTTCGCAAACCGCCCGGCGGCAAGGCCGGGCGCCGCGGGAAGCGCCCCCGCGACAGGGGCGCCACCCTTCAAGACTTACGGACGCTCCAGGCCCAGCGGGGGCCAGTTTTCGAGCTTCATGCCCAGCGTCAGGCCGCGTGCGGCCAGCACTTCCTTGATCTCGTTGAGCGACTTGCGACCCAGGTTCGGGGTCTTGAGCAGTTCGTTCTCGGTACGCTGGATCAGGTCGCCGATGTAGTAGATGTTTTCGGCCTTCAGGCAGTTGGCCGAACGCACGGTCAGTTCCAGGTCGTCGACCGGACGCAGCAGGACCGGGTCGATCTGCGGCGTGCCGCGGACCGGGGCTTCGTACGAATCGCCGGCGCCTTCCAGGGCGGCGAAGACCGAGATCTGGTCCATCAGGATGCGGGCCGACTGGCGCACCGCTTCCTCGGGCGAGATGACGCCGTTGGTTTCGATGTCCAGCACCAGCTTGTCCAGGTCGGTGCGCTGTTCCACGCGGGCGCTTTCAACCGCGTAGCTGACGCGGCGGACCGGGCTGAACGAGGCGTCCAGGACGATGCGGCCGATGGTGTGGGTGCGGTCTTCCGACAGCGCGCGCACGTTGCCCGGCACGTAGCCACGGCCCTTTTCGACCTTGATCTGCATTTCCAGCTTGCCCGCGTCCGTCAGGTTGCAGATGGCGTGGCCGGGGTTGATGATCTCGACGTCGTGCGGCAGCTCGATGTCGCTGGCCAGCACGGTGCCGGCGCCGGTCTTGCGCAGGACCAGGGTGACTTCGTCACGGTTGTGCAGCTTGAAGACCACGCCCTTCAGGTTCAGCAGGATGTCGACGACATCTTCGCGAACGCCCGGGATGGTCGAGTATTCGTGCACCACGCCCGTCATCTGGACTTCGGTCGGCGCGTAGCCGGTCATCGAAGACAGCAGGATGCGGCGCAGGGCGTTGCCCAGCGTATGGCCGTAGCCGCGCTCGAACGGCTCCATCACGATCTTGGCATGGTGGGTGCCGACCGGTTCGACTTCAATGGAGCGCGGCTTCAGGAAACCTTGAGTGGACATGTACTGTGTTCCTTTTCAATACCCTCGGCTCGTTACACCGATAAGGCTGATGGACAGGTTGAAACGTGAAACGCGGGCGACGAAAAAGCCGCCCGATACTTACCGCAAAGCCCGCCCCGCCAAATGGCGGAAAGCGGGCTGCTGCGAGACTTGCAAACCGGTCGCGAAACCAGCTCGCCAGCACCTTGCGAAGGAGGCGCCGGCAGGCGTGATTAACGCGAGTACAGTTCGACGACCATCGATTCGTTGATGTCGCGAGCGACGTCAGCGCGATCGGGGGCCGACTTGAACGTGCCGGTCAGCTTGGTCGTGTCGACTTCCACCCACTGGGGGATGCCGATGCTGGTGGCCAGGTCGAGCGATTCCTTGATGCGGCCTTGCTTCTTGGCCTTTTCGCGGATCGAGATGACGTCGCCAGCCTTGACCAGCATCGAAGCGATGTCGGCGGTGTGGCCGTTCAGTTCGATGGCGCGGTGGCTCACCAGCTGGCGAGCTTCGGCGCGGGTCGAGCCGAAGCCCATGCGGTAGACGACGTTGTCCAGGCGCGATTCCAGCAGCTGGATCAGCGTTTCGCCGGTGTTGCCACGGCGACGCTCGGCTTCAGCGAAGTACTTGCGGAATTGCTTTTCCAGCACGCCGTACATGCGCTTGAGCTTTTGCTTTTCGCGCAGCTGCAGGCCGTAGTCGGAAGTGCGGGCACCCGAAGTGCGGCCGTGTTGGCCAGGCTTGGAATCCAGCTTGCACTTGGAATCCAGCGAGCGGCGGGCGCTCTTCAGGAACAGGTCAGTACCCTCGCGGCGCGAGAGCTTGCATTTGGGTCCAATATAACGTGCCATGTGGATTCCCTTTAGATACGACGACGCTTCGGCGGACGGCAGCCGTTGTGCGGAACGGGCGTGATGTCGGCGATGGACGAGATCTTGATGCCCAGCGCGTTCAGCGCGCGGACCGACGATTCACGGCCGGGGCCGGGGCCCTTGATACGCACTTCCAGCGTCTTGATGCCGTATTCCAGCGCAACGCGGCCAGCCGTTTCAGCGGCAACCTGCGCGGCGAACGGAGTCGACTTGCGCGAACCCTTGAAGCCGGCACCGCCCGACGTGGCCCACGACAAAGCGTTGCCCTGACGGTCGGTGATGGTGATGATGGTGTTGTTGAACGAAGCGTGAACGTGCGCGATGCCGTCCGAGACGTTCTTCTTGACCTTTTTGCGCACGCGCGAAGCGCCGCTGGTGGAAGCTTTCGCCATAATCCAGTTCCTCGATTATTTCTTCAGGGACGCAGCAGCACGACGCGGGCCCTTGCGGGTGCGAGCGTTGGTGCGAGTGCGCTGGCCGCGCACGGGCAGGCCGCGCTTGTGGCGCATGCCGCGGTAGGTTCCCAGGTCGATCAAACGCTTGATCGAGAGCTGCACTTCACGACGCAGGTCACCTTCGACCGTGAACACACCAACGTGTTCACGGACGCGTTCCAGCTCAGCGTCGCTCAGATCCTTGACCTTTTTGTCAAACGGGACGTTAGCCGCTTCGCAGATCTTGCGAGCGCGCGTACGACCGATGCCAAAAATGGCGGTCAGGCCGATCTCGGCGTGCTGATGCGGCGGAATGTTAATGCCAGCAATACGGGCCATGACTGTTCCTTGAATAAATCCGTTGCGTAGTCGCTAACCCGAGTTAGCCTTGACGCTGCTTGTGACGCGGGTCGGTGCAGATAACGCGCACCACGCCGTGACGTTTGATAACTTTGCAGTTGCGGCAGATCCGCTTAACCGATGCCATTACTTTCATGGTTGACTCCTAATTTTCCGTAATCCGGTTCCGCTCATTTGGAGCGGAAAACTATCCTGGCTCGCGTCAGGTCATAGGGCGTGAGCTCCACTTTGACCTTGTCACCCGGCAGGATCCGGATGTAATGCATACGCATCTTGCCGGAAATATGGCCCAACACCACGTGGCCGCTTTCAAGCTTGACGCGAAATGTCGCGTTCGGGAGGTTCTCAAGAACCTCGCCTTCCATCGGAATGACTTCGTCCTTGGGCATTTTCTCTTACCGCATCGGCAAACCCGCGCCCTTGAAGTTGGCCTTCTTGAGCAGCGAGTCGTACTGGTGAGACATCATGTAGGCCTGGACCTGCGCCATGAAATCCATCGTCACCACCACAATAATCAACAGAGACGTACCACCGAAGTAGAAGGGAACGTTCCAGCGCATCACCAAGAATTCCGGCAACAGGCACACCAACGTGATGTAGATGGCACCTGCGAGCGTCAAACGCATCAGGATCTTGTCGATGTAGCGCGCCGTTTGCTCGCCCGGACGGATGCCCGGAACAAACGCACCACTCTTCTTCAGGTTGTCCGCCGTTTCGCGGCTGTTGAACACCAGAGCCGTGTAGAAAAAGCAGAAGAAAATGATCGCGACCGAGTACAGCGTGATGTAGAGCGGTTGACGAGGCGACAGGGCCGCGGCCAGGTCGCTGAGCCAACGCATGTTCTCACTGCTGGAGAACCAGCTCGTGATCGTTGCCGGGAACAGGATGATCGACGACGCGAAGATCGGCGGAATCACCCCGGCCATGTTCAGCTTCAGCGGCAGGTGCGAGCTCTGACCACCGTAGACCTTGTTGCCGACCTGACGCTTGGCGTAGTTCACCGTGATCTTGCGCTGTCCGCGTTCCACGAACACCACAAAAGCGGTAACCAGCACCACCAGAGCCACGATGAACAGTGCCGACAGCACGGACATCGCGTTGGTGCGGACCAGGTCCAACAGTGCAGCCAGCGCCGCGGGCAGACCCGCCACGATACCTGCGAAGATCAGGATGGAAATCCCGTTGCCGAGACCGCGTTCCGTGATCTGCTCACCCAGCCACATGACGAACATGGTGCCGGTGACCAGCGTCACGACGGTCGTGAAGCGAAACAGCATGCCCGGATCGATCACCAGTCCCTGCTGGGACTCAAGCGCCACCGAAATGCCCACAGCCTGCACCAGCGCCAGCACGACCGTGCCGTAGCGGGTGTATTGGGTAATCTTCCGACGACCGGCCTCGCCCTCTTTCTTGAGCGCTTCCAGCGACGGCACCACCACCGACATCAACTGCATGATGATGGATGCCGAAATGTACGGCATGATCCCCAGGGCAAAAATCGAGAAGCGCGAGAGCGCCCCGCCCGAGAACATGTTGAACAGGCCCAGGATCCCGCCCTGGTTCTGGCGGAACAGGTCCGCCAGCGCGTCCGGGTTGATACCCGGAACGGGGATGTGTGTACCCAAACGGTAAACCACCAGGGCGAGCACCAGGAACACGAGGCGGCGCTTGAGGTCGCCGTACCGCGTTCCGGTTTTACCCAATGCCTGCGCGTTAGCCACTCGTCACCTCGTGATCAAGCAAGCGAGCCGCCCGCGGCTTCGATGGCGGCGCGAGCGCCAGCCGTCGCGGTAATGCCCTTGAGCACGACCTTGCGCGAGAGTTCACCCGACTTGATGACCTTGGCGTAACGAACCGCCTGGCCAATCACGCCAGCCGCCTTCAGCACTTGCACGTCGATTTCGTCGACGGGCACGGCTTGCAGGTCCGACAGACGGACTTCGGCGTACAGGTGCTGACCCAGCGGGGTGAAGCCACGCTTGGGCAGGCGACGCTGCAGCGGCATTTGACCGCCTTCGAAGCCAACCTTATGGAAACCGCCCGAGCGCGACTTCTGACCCTTGTGACCACGGCCGGCGGTCTTACCCAGACCCGAACCGATGCCACGGCCGACGCGGCGCTTGGCGTGCTTGCTGCCCTCGGCGGGCTTCAGCGAATTAAGTTGCATATCCGACATGGTGATTCCTTAGGCTTCCGAGACGGAAACGAGATAATCCACCTTACGGATCATCCCACGCACCTCGGGCGTATCGACCAGCACGCGGCTGCTGTTGATACGGCCCAAGCCCAGACCGCGAACCGTGTCACGGTGCGATTGCTTGGTACCGATCACGGAGCGCACGAGGGTCACTTTGATCTGCTTCTGAGCCATGATTTACCCCAGGATCTCTTCGACGGTCTTGCCGCGCTTGGCAGCAACATCCGCCGGGGTCAGGGAGGCGCGCAGGCCATTCAACGTGGCGCGAACCATGTTGTAGGGGTTGCTCGAGCCCAGGCTCTTGGCAACCACGTTACGCACACCCATCACTTCGAAAATAGCGCGCATCGGGCCGCCGGCGATGACGCCGGTACCTTCAGCAGCGGGCGAAATCAGCACGGTGGCGGCGCCATGCTTGCCGACCACGGTGTGATGCAGCGTGCCGTTCTTCAGGGCCACCTTGAACATGCCGCGACGGGCCTGTTCCATAGCCTTCTGAACCGACACCGGCACTTCACGCGCCTTGCCCTTGCCCATGCCGACGCGGCCATCGCCATCGCCAACCACGGTCAGCGCGGCAAAGCTCATGGTGCGACCACCCTTGACCACTTTGCTCACGCGGTTGACCGCGATCATCTTTTCGCGGAGGCCGTCATCGTTCTCTTTTTCCGCGGCGTTCTTGCCTTGTACTTTAGCCATTTGACAGATCCTCGCTTAGAACTTCAGGCCGGCTTCACGCGCGGCGTCGGCCAGCGCTTTCACGCGGCCATGGTAACGAAAGCCCGAGCGATCGAAAGCGACCAGTTCGATACCGGCAGCCTTGGCCTTTTCGGCCACGCGCTTGCCAACCAGCGAAGCGGCGGCCTTGTTGCCACCTTGGCCGGTCTGGCCAGCCAGCTGGGCGCGCACTTCGGCTTCCACCGTCGAGGCGCTGACCAGAACGCGATCGCCTTCCGGCGAAATGATATTGGCGTAGATGTGCTGGTTCGAGCGGAAAACCGAGAGGCGATGAACGCGCAGCTCGTTGATCTTCCGGCGGGTCGGAACCGCACGACGCAAACGGGAAACTTTTTTGTCCATGATTCGTCCTTGCGTGCGCCGTTATTTCTTCTTGGTTTCTTTGATGACGACGCGTTCGTCCGAGTAACGCACGCCCTTGCCCTTGTAGGGCTCGGGTTCGCGGTACGCGCGGATTTCAGCGGCCACCTGGCCGACGACTTGCTTGTTGGAGCCCTTGATGACGATTTCCGTCTGGGTGGGGCATTCGGCCTTGATGCCGGCCGGCAACTTGTGCAAAACGTCGTGCGAGAAACCGAGCTGCAGCTTAACGGCGTCGCCTTGAACCGAGGCGCGGTAACCCACGCCAACCAGGTTCAGCTTGCGCTCGAAACCCTTGCTCACGCCGTTGACCATGTTGGCCACCAGCGCGCGCACGGTACCCGACATGGCGTTGGCGTGACGGGTTTCGTTGGCGGCGACAAACGTCAGCTTGCCGTTGTCCAACTGAACCGTGACGTCGCCAGTCAGGGCCTGGGTCAGGGAACCCAGCGGGCCCTTGACGGTGATCTGATCCTGCTTGATGTCGGCTTCGACACCCTTGGGCAGGTCGACCGGATACTTAGCGATACGTGACATTCGAATTTCTCCTTAGGCCACGTAGCACAGCACTTCGCCGCCGACGCCGTTGGCGCGAGCCTTACGGTCGGTCATGACGCCGCGCGAGGTCGACACGATAGCCACGCCCAGGCCGTTCATGACCTGAGGAATGCTGGTACGGCCCTTGTAGATACGCAGACCGGGGCGCGAAACGCGTTCGATGCGCTCGATGACCGGACGACCAGCGTAGTACTTCAGGGTGATCTCGAGCTCAGGCTTGGCCTGGGTGCCCTTGATTTCAAAGCTGTCGATGTAGCCTTCGTCCTTCAGCACGGCGGCAATGGCCGCCTTCAGCTTCGAGGAGGGCATGCTCACCGTAACTTTGTCCACTTGCTGCGCATTGCGAATGCGGGTCAGCATATCGGCGATGGGATCGCTCATGCTCATATTCTTTCTCCTACCAGCTGGCCTTGGTGATGCCGGGGATTTCACCCTTCATCGCCATTTCACGCAGTTTGTGGCGCGTCAGGCCGAACTTGCGGAACACACCGCGCGGACGACCGGTGACCACGCAACGGTTACGTTGACGCGTCGGGTTGGCATTGCGCGGCAGCTGTTGCAGCTTGAGCCGAGCTTGGTAACGTTCTTCGTCGGTCTTCGACTGGTCGTCGATGATCGACTTCAACTCAGCGCGCTTGGCGGCGAACTTGTCAGCCAGCTTGGCGCGCTTGATGTCGCGATTGATGAGGGAAAGTTTAGCCACGTCATCAGCCCCTTAGTTACGGAACGGGAAGCTGAAGGCCGTCAACAGCGCCTTGGCTTCTTCGTCGGTCTTCGCGGTGGTGGTGATGCTGATGTTCAGCCCACGCAGCGCGTCGATCTTGTCGTACTCGATTTCGGGGAAAATGATCTGCTCTTTCACCCCGATGTTGTAGTTGCCACGGCCGTCGAAAGCACGACCCGAGATGCCGCGGAAGTCGCGCACGCGAGGCAGCGCAACCGCCACCAGGCGATCCAGGAATTCGTACATGCGTTGACCACGCAGCGTGACCATGCAACCGATCGGGTAGTTTTCGCGGATCTTGAAACCGGCGATAGCCTTCTTGGTCTTGGTCACGACAGGCTTTTGGCCAGCGATCTTGGTCAGGTCCGAGACAGCGTGCTCGATGACCTTCTTGTCGGCGACGGCTTCCGAGACACCCATGTTCAGGGTGATCTTGGTGATGCGCGGCACTTCCATGGCGCTCTTGTAGCCGAACTTGGCCTGCAGGTCGCCAGCGACCTTGCTCTTGTAGAAATCTTGCAAACGAGACATGTCTATCGCCCCTTACGCCTTGGCGCCGACAACGGCACCATTGGAACGGAACACGCGAACCTTGCGGCCTTCGACTTCTTGCACGCCGACGCGGTCGCCACGACCGGTGGCGGGGTTGAAGAGCGCCACATTCGAGATGTGGATCGGCATGGTCTTTTCGACGATGCCACCCGGGTTGTTGGCCATCGGGTTGGCTTTCACGTGCTTCTTGACGACGTTGACGCCTTCGACCAGGACGTGGTCGGCATCGACGCGCGCCAGCACGGTACCGCGACGCTTCTTGTCGCGGCCGGTCAGGACGATGACTTCGTCGCCTTTACGAATGTTGTTCATCGTAGGGCTCCTTACAGCACTTCCGGGGCCAGCGACACGATCTTCATGAACTTCTCGGTACGCAGTTCACGCGTAACGGGTCCGAAGATGCGGGTGCCGATGGGCTCCAGCTTGGCATTGAGCAACACGGCGGCATTGCCACCGAAACGAATCAGCGAACCGTCCTTACGGCGCACGCCCTTGGCGGTACGAACCACCACGGCATTGTAAATTTCGCCTTTCTTGACGCGTCCGCGCGGAGCCGCATCTTTGACGCTCACCTTGATGATGTCGCCGATACCGGCATAACGGCGCTTGGAGCCACCGAGCACCTTAATGCACATAACATGACGCGCACCAGTGTTATCGGCCACGTCCAGCGTGGTCTGCATTTGGATCATGATTTTTCCTGTTCCAACTTAACTGGAAATACGGTTTTCCCCAAAAAAGGGAACACTGCAATTCCTGCCAGTTTTGGTCCCGTCAGGTCAGCCGCCCTGCTTTGTTGCTGGCTGGTCTTGAGCTTTCGCCCTGAAACCATCAGCTGGTGGCAACGCAACGACCCTGGGTTGAAATCCTGCGGGTATTCCCCCAACACGTTGGCCCGGCTAGTTCCAGGCCAATCGACAATCTGGGAAAGCTGACCATTCTATCCTGGTTAGATTTTGAGCGCAAGCCCTTTGTGAAAGAGAGAGCAAATACACGACAGTGCCTGTGGACAACTGCCACTTGGCCGCGGTTCGGTAGGTCCGCTTAATCCGACCCCGTTTTATTCCGATAGTAGTTGCGTTCCCAGGCGTCGTGGTTGGCCTTGCCGCGCCGGATCTCGTCGGTGAAGGGCGCCGCCATCAGCACCAGCCGGTTCAGCCAACGGATCGGCGCCCGACAGGGACGCTCGAAGTCGATGAACAGCACCGCGCGGGTGCCGTCCGTGTCGTTATGCACCTGGTGCGGATAGAGGTCGTCGAACACCACGGCCTCGCCCTCCTTCCAGTGGTAGCGCTCGCCGCCCACCTCGATCCAGCAGCGCTCGGCCGGCTCGGGCACCACGAGGCCCAGGTGCAGGCGCAGCACCCCATTGTAGGGGCCGGTGTGCAGGGGAATGCGCTTGCCCGGCTCCAGGATCGAATAGAAGGCGGTGCGCAGGCCCGGAATCTCGCGCAGCGCCCGGGCGGTGGCCGGGCAGCGCGCTAGGTTGCGGTCCGAGCGCAGGCCGTAGCCCATGAAGACGAAAGTCTTCCACTGGTCGTCGGAAGTGATCATTCCGACATCCGGGGACAGTTCATGGAAGGACGGCAACTGCTCGCGCTCGGCCAGCAGGGCCATCAGCTCGGCGCGGATCGCGGGCGCCTGCGCCTCGAGGCGGGCGATCCAGGGGAACTGGCGGTTCTGGAAGATCGGGTGGTCCCCCACCAGGGAGGCTCGCGCGATGCGGTGGCGCAGCCAGTCGATGAAACGGAAGAAGACGCGGGAATAGACACTGGGCTGGCTGGATGGACGCGTATCGGCAGGTTGCACAATAGGTATCTATATAGACTTCCAAAGATGCATCATTTTGTCCATGGCGCCCCCCGGGCGCAAGTGCCGCCATTGGCTCCTAGCCGGCGACGGAGATTGGCCCTCCCCGTGGCGGACAAGCTGGTTTAGACTGGCATGGGCGATTGCGATCGCTACCCACTCCTATTTCGCAAGGAAAGACAGGCATGTATGAACAGTTGGCGCTGTATATCGACGGCGAATTCGTCGCCGGCGAGGGCAGGCGCACCCAGGACGTCATCAACCCGGCCACGCTGGAAGTGCTCGGCCAGCTGCCTCACGCCACCGAAGCGGATCTGGACCGTGCGCTAGCCGCCGCCCAGCGCGCGTTCGAATCCTGGAAGAAGTCTTCTCCCATGGATCGTTCGGCCATCCTGCGCAAGGTCGCCACCCTGTCGCGCGAGCGCGCCAAGGAAATCGGCCGCAACATGACGCTGGACCAGGGCAAGCCGCTGGCCGAGGCCATCGGCGAAGTCACCTCCTGCGCCGAGCACGCCGACTGGCACGCCGAGGAATGCCGCCGCATCTACGGCCGCGTGATCCCGCCGCGCAACCCGGACGTGCGCCAGATCGTGGTGCGCGAGCCGATCGGCGTCTGCGCCGCCTTCACGCCCTGGAACTTCCCTTACAACCAGGCCATCCGCAAGATCGCCGCCGCCCTCGGCGCCGGCTGCACGGTAGTGCTGAAGGGTCCGGAAGACTCGCCCAGCGCCGTCATGGCGATCGCCCGCATGTTTCACGACGCCGGCCTGCCCAAGGGCTGCCTGAACATCGTCTGGGGCGAACCGGCCAAGATTTCCGACTACCTGATCCGTTCGCCGATCGTGCGCAAGGTGTCGTTCACCGGTTCCGTGCCGGTGGGCAAGCAGCTGGCCGCGCTGGCCGGCGCGCACATGAAGCGCGTCACCATGGAACTGGGCGGCCATTCGCCGGTGCTGGTGTTCGACGACGCCGACATCGATCGCGCCGCGACCATGCTGGCCAAGTTCAAGGTCCGCAACGCCGGCCAGGTGTGCGTCTCGCCGACCCGCTTCTACGTGCAGAACGGCGCCTACGAGCAATTCCTGGCGCGTTTCTCCGACGTGCTCAAGAACATCAAGGTCGGCGACGGCCTGGAAGCCGGCACCGACATGGGCCCGCTGGCGCACGAGCGCCGCGTACCCGCCATGAGCGCCTTCATCGACGACGCCAAGAAGCATGGCGGCAAGGTGGTGGTCGGCGGCGGCCCGCTGGACCGCAAGGGCTTCTTCTTTGCCCCCACGGTGGTGACCGACCTGCCCGACAACTCCATGCTGATGACCGAAGAGCCCTTCGGCCCGGTGGCGCCGGTGGTCCGCTTCACCGACACCGATGAAGTGCTGGCGCGCGCCAACAGCCTGCCGTTCGGCCTGTCTTCCTACGTCTTCACCAATTCGCTGCAAACCGCCACCAAGGTCTCCAACGGCCTGGAAGCCGGCATGGTCAACATCAACCATTTCGGCAGCGCGCTGGCCGAGACGCCGTTCGGCGGCATCAAGGACAGCGGCATCGGCAGCGAAGGCGGCCTCGAAACCTTCGACGGCTACCTGGTGACGAAATTCATCACGCACATTTGACCGCCATACGGCGATGATGAACGGGCTCCCCAAGGGGAGCCCTTTTTCTTGCCTCGCGCCTTCTCAACGGCCCGACAGATCGCGACGCACGTCGCGTTGGTATGAGGCGGGCGATGCGCCAACCAGACTCTTGAACCGTTTCGAAAAGTGGGCCTGGTCCGCGAAGCCGACGCTCAACGCCACGTGGGCAGGCGCCTCCCCCCTGGCCAGGAGATGCCGCGCGCGCTCTATCCGGACCTGCAGCTGATACGCATGCATGGGCATCCCCACCTGCCTGCGGAATTGCCGCATCAGATGGTATGGACTCAGCGCGACCTCCTGCGCGATCGAAGCGATCGACAGCGCGTCGGCATAGCGATCCTCGATCAATGCCCTTGCCCGCCCGATCTCGGGCCGGGCGGCGCCCGTCCGGTCGCCGGTGGCCACGCCGCCATGGCGCGACGCCAGCAAGCCCAGCGCGCCCAGGACCAGGCTGTCCCGGGCCAGGCGCGTTCCGCCGCCTACCAGCGCGTCATGTGCATGCACCATCGCGCGAAAAACGCCGGCATCCTCGATCACGCCCGACTGGAACCCGACGGCCGTCGCCATGCCGACCGCATCCGACAGGGTCTGCGCCGGCACGTACAGCGCGCGGTATCGCAGTTCTTCCCCGGCCGCCCGCTGCCCAGTGTGCAGGTCGCCGGGATTGACCACCGATACCGAATACGGCGCGGCGAGATACGTGGCCCGTTCGCGCTGGAACGTCTTGGCGCCACGTTCGATGAGACCGAACATGAACGTATCGTGGGTATGCGGCCGGAACGCGTGCCGCACGAAACGCGCCGCGGTCGCCACGGCGCCGCAGCCGTCCAGGCGCCACACGCGCACACCGTCGCGCAGGCCGGCATAGAGGCTGCCACCCTCGACCGCAGCAGGATCAGACAAGACAGCTGCGTTGCCGTCACTAAGATCGTAGGACCTGAAATCACCCGACGAGGTCATTGACGATGTCTCCCTACTCCGACTCCTACACCCGCTTGGCGCAGGCGGCCGTTTCGCCGCCGGAAAGTTCGTATCCCGTGGCCCCGCCGCTGTACCAGACGGCCAGCTTCGCCACGGACGAGGCCAGCGTCTTCCTCGACATGGCGACGCGGCCCCTGCATTCGGGATTCTATACACGCTACGGCAACCCGACGACCCGCGCGTTCGAGTCCGCGGTGGCCGACCTGGAAGGCGGCGAGTGCGCGCTGGCGACCGCCTCGGGCATGGGCGCCATCACAGCGGCGCTCTTCGCGTTCGCGGCGCGGGGCGACCATGTGGTCGCGCAGCGCGTGCTATACGGTGGCACCACAGGACTATTGCAGAACATCGCCCCGCAGCTGGGAATCGACGTGACTTTCGTGGACCAGGCGGACGTGGCCGGGTTCGCGGCGGCCGTGCGGCCCAATACCCGCCTTTTCATGCTGGAAAGCCCGTCCAATCCAATGCTGCGACTGACCGACCTGGCGCGGCTGGCGGAAATCGCGCGGGCACGCGGCATCACGACGCTGGTGGACAATACGATCGCGTCGCCCATCAACCAGCGCCCCCTTGAATTCGGCATCGACCTCGTCATGCACAGCGCCACCAAATACCTGTGCGGCCACGGCGACGTGTCGGCAGGCGTGCTCGTTGGAGACGAGAGGCGCATCAAGGCCGTCTGGGAAAAGGCTTACCTGCTCGGCGCCACGCTGGACCCGTTCGCGGCCTGGCTGGTGCTGCGGGGCCTGCGTACGCTGCCCATGCGGGTCGCGCGCCAGAATGAAACGGCGCTGAAGGTGGCGCGGCACCTGGAAGCACACGCGTCGGTCTGCGCGGTTCACTACCCCGGCCTGGAAAGCCACCCGCAGCGGGCGCTGGCACAAACGCAGATGAGCGGTCACGGCGGCGTTCTCAGTTTCGAGGTGGCTGGAGGCATGGCTCAGGCCGAGCGAGTCGTGGGCGCGCTTGCGCTGGCCCATCGTTCGGCAAGCTTCGGGTCGTTCTCGACGCTGGTGGTGCATCCGGCGGCGATGTGGGCCGGCATGATGACACCGGAACAGTTGGCGGCCTCCGGGCTGCCGCCAGGTCTGATCCGGCTGGGAGTGGGTTTCGAGAGCCCTGCCGCAATCATCGACGATCTGGATACCGCGCTCGCGGCAGCCGACTGACGCCCCCGCTACGTCCGCGCGCGCAACTCGCGCGCGGATACGCCGAAGCGTCGCTTGAACAAGCGGCTGAAATGGGCCGGATGCGAAAACCCGACCTGATAGGCCAGCTCGGCGATACCGCGATGCCGATGGCGCGGATCCAGCAGTAGAACCCGGCAGCGCTCCAGCCGCTCGTCAAAGATGAACGATTCGACCGACATGCCGCCCCCGCGCATGATGCGATGCAGATAGGCCACGGACACGCCGCAGCCTTGCGCCACCCGTGCCGGGGACAGCGCCGGATCCGCCAGGTGCTGACGGATGTATGCGAGCACCCGCTGGCGATGCGCCAGCGTCACACTGCTGTCCGCTTCCGAGGCGTGCCCCTGCCCCGGCTGCACCAGGAACAACACGATCAGGTCGATCAGCCGTTCGCCCAGCTCCGCTGTCTCGGCCGGCGACCAGCCGTCCAATCCCTTGAACAGATGATCCATGTAGCTGGCCAGCATCGCGCCGCGTGGCGAGCCGTCGTCGACGCGCAACTTGTAGAAGGGACCGATGCGCGAATCCCGCTGCGACAACGCGCTGCGCGGAAACGACACGCTCAGGCTGCGATAGCCGCCGGCGCCGAGCGCGGTGGCCTGGTACGGCAGGCTCTGGTTCATCAGATAGACGCAACCGGGCTCGACCTGGAATTCGCGCCCCTGCTGCACCACGGCCAGCGGCCCTGCCAACGGCAGGCCGAAGGTGTAGAACTCCTGGTCCAGCCGCGAGACGTTGCCGGCGGTGCGTTCGAGCTTCTGTCCCTGGTAATGCAGGTCGTTGAATTGCAGGCTGGCGCGCCGCACGTAGCGCACGTGGCCGGCGAACTGGCCGGCCTGGCCGTGATGCACCTCGAACGGCCCGAAGGCGTCCGACAGCGCCGCGCGCCATTGCTCGTACCGATCGGCGCCGGCGATGGCCGAAGTGGCGAATTCCGTATCGGGCATGGCGCGGTCTCCTGGTTCGCGGGGGTCGGGGTGCTCGTGACCCTGCGTCTACATATTCTTGACTCACCCTGCCGCGGGCGGTCCGGCGCATTGTGGCCGCGCCTGGCGCAAGTCTATAGTCAGCGCCACAAGCATACAACCTGGACCACCCGGGAGGAGACCCATGGCCAACGCGCCCGCACAGGCCGCTCGCCATACGCCGGCTTCGCGCTATCTGCGCTGCGAGGGCCGCGAGCTGCATTACACCGAATGGGGCCGTCCGGACGCCCCCGCGCTCATCATGTGGCACGGCCTGGCCCGCACCGGCCGCGACTTCGACGAGCTGGCGCAGGCGCTCGCCGGCGACTACCGCATCATCTGCCCGGACACGATCGGCCGTGGCCTGTCGCAATGGAGTCCCGATCCGGTGGCCGAATACCGGCTGGATTTCTACGCCCGGCTGGCGCGCGCCCTGCTCGACGGCCTGGCCCTGGACTGCGTGCGCTGGGTCGGCACCTCGATGGGCGGCGCCACCGGCATGTACGCCGCCGCCACCACGCTCAAGGATCGGATCTCGCACCTGGTGGTCAATGACATCGGGCCGTCGCTGCCGCAGCCGGCGATTGACCGCATCCTGGCCTATGCCGGCAACCCGCCGGCCTTCGACACCGTCACCGCACTGGAAACCTGGCTGCGCGCCGCCTACAAACCATATGGCTGGCAGAGCGACGAGCAATGGCGCCGCATGGCAGAGACTTCGATGCGGCGCCTGCCCGACGGCCGGGTCACGGCGCACTACGATCCGGCCATCGTCGGCCAGTTCCACCACCACCCGGCGGACTATGAACGCTGGGCGGAATACGACACGCTGCGCATGCCGCTGCTGCTGCTGCGCGGCGCCGATTCCGACCTGCTGCTGCCCGAGGTCGCCGACGCCATGACCCGCCGCGGCCCGCGCGCGCGGCGCATCGACTTTCCGGACTGCGGCCACGCGCCGGCGCTGAACGTCGCGCCGCAGATCGAGGCCGTCCGCCAGTTTCTCGCCACGCCGGCCGCCGCCGCAGCCGCCCGCGCCTACTAGAACCAAGGAGACTCCCATGAAACGCATCCTGCTCGCCACGCTGGCTGGCCTGTGCCTGAGTTCCACCGCCATGGCCAAGGACTTCGTCGTGGCGCACGTCTACGACAAGACCGGGCCGCTCGAGGCCTACGCCAAGCAGACCCACAACGGCCTGATGCTGGGCCTGGAATACGCCACGCAAGGCACCATGACGGTGGCCGGCCGCAAGATCCGCGTGATCGAGAAGGACAACCAGGGCAAGCCCGACGTCGCCCGCGCCCAACTCGCCTCGGCCTATGCCGACGACAACGCCGACATCGCGGTGGGCCCGACCTCGTCGGGCGTGGCGCTGGCGATGCTGCCGATCGCCGAGGAATACGAGAAGATCCTGCTGGTGGAACCGGCGGTGGCCGATTCGATCACCGGCGACAAGTGGAACAAGTACATCTTCCGCACCGGCCGTAATTCATCGCAGGACGCCATCGCCAACGCCGTCGCCTTCGACCAGCCGGACACGTCCATTGCCATGCTGGCGCAGGACTACGCGTTCGGCCGCGACGGCGTCAAGGCCTTCAAGGGCGCGCTCAAGCAGGCCAGGATCGTGCACGAGGAATACCTGCCGGCCAACGCCACCGACTTCACCGCCGGCGCGCAGCGCCTGTTCGACGCGCTCAAGGACAAGCCGGGCCGCAAGATCATCTTCATCCTGTGGGCCGGCGCCGGCAATCCGTTCAAGATCGCCGACCTGGATCCGAAGCGCTTCGGCATCGAGATCGCCACCGGCGGCAACACGCTGGCCGCGATGACGCCGCTCAAGTCGCTGGCCGGCATGGAAGGCGCGACCTATTACTACTACGGCATCCCCAGGAACCCGATCAACGACTGGCTGGTGGCCGAGCACCAGAAGCGCTACGGCCAGCCGCCGGACTTCTTCACCGCGGGCGGCATGTCCGCCGCCATCGCCATCGTCACCGCGCTGAACAAGAGCGCCGGCAAGAGCGACACCGACACGCTCATCAAGACAATGGAAGGCATGAGCTTCGACACGCCCAAGGGCAAGATGACCTTCCGCCCGGAAGACCACCAGGCCATGCAGTCGATGTACCACTTCCGCATCAAGAACGACGCCTCGGTGCCGTGGGCGGTGCAGGACCTGGTCAAGGAAATCACGCCCGACCAGATGGCGGTGCCGATCCAGAACAAACGCTGAGCCGCGCCTTCATGCTGGAAACCCAATCGCTCACGATCCGCTTCGGCGGCCACGTGGCCGTCAACGCGGTGAGCTGCCGCTTCGCGCCGGGCAGCCTGACGGCCATCGTCGGGCCCAACGGCGCGGGCAAGACCACCTATTTCAACCTGATCTCGGGACAGCTGCGCGCCAGCGCCGGCTCGGTGCACCTGAATGGCCGCGACCTGACCGGGCTGTCGGCGCCGGCGCGCATGCACGCCGGCCTGGGACGCGCCTTCCAACTGACGCAGCTGTTCCCGCGCCTGACGGTGCGCGAGAACGTGCGGCTGGCGCTGCAGTCGCGCCAGCAGGGCCTGGGCTGGCGCCAGATCCGCTTCTGGCGCACCTGGGACGATGACCACGCGCTGCTGGCGCGCGCCGACGCACTGCTCGAACGCACCCGCCTGACGGCCCGCCGCGACCAGGCGGCGGCCGACCTGCCGCACGGCGACCAGCGCAAGCTCGAGATCGCCATGCTGATCGCGCTGGAGCCGCAGGTGTTCATGTTCGACGAGCCCACCGCCGGCATGAGCGTGGACGACGTGCCCGTAGTGCTGGACCTGATCCGCGAAATCAAGGCTGACGCAGCCAAGACGATCCTGCTGGTGGAACACAAGATGGACGTGGTTCGCGAGCTGGCGGACCGCATCGTGGTGCTGCACAACGGCGAATTGATGGCCGACGGCGAGCCCGCCGAGGTGATCGCCTCGCCGATCGTGCAGCAGGCCTACCTGGGCGCCGCCCTGCCGGAGAAGACGCCATGAGTGCGGCAACCTTGCTGGAACTGAAGGACGTGCACACGCACATCGGCGCGTACCACATCCTGCATGGCGTGCACCTGTCGGTGCCGGCCGCGGGCGTCACCATGCTGTTGGGCCGCAACGGCGCCGGCAAGACCACCACGCTGCGCACCATCATGGGCCTGTGGAAGGCGACGCAGGGCCACATCGGCTTTGACGGCGCCGTGGTCGGCGGCCCGGGCGTGCGCACCTCGCCGCCCGACATGGCGCGCCAGGGCATCGCCTATGTGCCGGAGAACATGGGCATCTTCGCCGACCTGTCTGTGAAAGAGAACATCCTGCTGGCCGCGCGCCAGGCGCGCAGCGCCGCCCAACTGGACACCGCGCGGCTGGAATGGATCTTCGGCTTCTTCCCCGCGCTGCGCAAATTCTGGCTGTACCCCGCCGGCAAGCTGTCGGGCGGCCAGAAGCAGATGCTGGCGGTCGCGCGCGCCATCATCGAGCCGCGCCGCCTGCTGCTGGTCGACGAGCCCAGCAAGGGCCTGGCGCCCGCCATCATCCAGAACATGATCGACGCCTTCATCGAACTCAAGCAGGCCTCCACCACCATCCTGCTGGTGGAGCAGAACTTCAATTTCGCGCGCCAGGTGGGCGACCACGTCGCGGTCATGGACAACGGCCGCGTGGTGCACGCCGGCGGCATGGCCGAGCTGGCGCAGGACGACGCGTTGCAGACCCGCCTGCTGGGCCTGTCGCTGGGAGCCCATCAGTGAGCGCCGCCGACATCGATACACCCCTGCCCCAGACCCGCGCCGACCTGCGCCCGGTGCTGCTGGTGCTGGCGCTGGCCGCCATCGCGCTGCCGCTGGTCGGTTCGTTCTCGACCTGGGTGACGCTGACCTTCGCCGGGCTGGCGATGGGCATGATCATCTTCATCGTGGCCTCCGGCATGACGCTGGTGTTCGGCCTGATGGACGTGCTGAATTTCGGCCACGGCCTGTTCATTGCCATCGGCGCCTACATGGCGGCCACGGTGCTCGGCGCGATGTCCGACTGGACCCAGTCCGGCAGCCTGTGGCTGAACCTGGCCGCGGTGCTGCCCGCCATGATCGTCGGCATGCTGGTGGCCGGCGCGGTGGGCGTGGCGTTCGAGCGCGTGATCGTGCGGCCGGTCTATGGCCAGCACCTCAAACAGATCCTCATCACCATGGGCGGCATGATCATCGGCGAAGAGATCATCAAGATGCTGTGGGGGCCACAAACGCTGTCGCTGCCGTTGCCGGACGCGTTGCGCGGCGCGCTGCTGGTCGGCGACGCCGCCATCGAGAAATTCCGCCTCGTCGCGCTGGTAGTCGGCGTGGCGGTGCTGGGCGGCATGCTGTGGCTGCTCAACCGCACCAAGCTCGGCCTGTTGATCCGCGCCGGGGTCGAGGACCGCGAGATGGTCGAAAGCCTGGGCTACCGCATCCGCCATCTGTTCGTCGGCGTGTTCGTGGCCGGCTCGATGCTGGCCGGCCTGGGCGGCGTGCTGTGGGGGCTGTACCAGCAGTCCATCGTGCCGCAACTGGGCGCGCAGGTGAACGTGCTGATCTTCATCGTCATCATGATCGGCGGATTGGGCTCGACCGTGGGCTGCCTGATCGGCGCGCTGCTGGTCGGGTTGATGGCCAACTACACCGGTTTCCTGATGCCCAAGGCGGCGCTGTTCTCGAACATCGCGCTGATGGTCGCCATCCTGCTGTGGCGCCCACAGGGCGTGTACCCGGTCACGAATCGCTAGGAATCGCCCCATGTCCATCCGCCTGCTATCCGGCGATCCTCCGCGCAGCACCCTGCTGGCGGTCATGCTGGTCGCCATCGTCCTCACGCTCGCCGCCGCGCCCTTCCTGTTTCCCGGCCCCAAGTCGCTGGCCGTGGCGGCCAAGATCCTGGTGTTCGTGATCCTGGTCGCCAGCTACGACCTGCTGCTGGGTTACACCGGCATCGTCAGCTTCGCCCACACCATGTTCTTTGGCATCGGCGCCTACGGCGTGGCCATCGCCAGCGTGCGCATGGAGGCCGGCTGGCTGGCGGTGCTGACGGGCACCGCCGCGGGCCTGGCGGTATCGCTGGTGTTCGCGCTCATCATCGGCCTGGCCAGCCTGCGGGTTCGCGCCATCTTCTACGCCATGATCACACTGGCGGTGGCGGCGGCGTTCCAGACGCTGGTGTCACAGCTGTCCGACCTGACCGGCGGCGAGGACGGACTGAACTTCAAGGTGCCGCAGGCATTGCGCCCGGCCTTCCGGCCCCTGTCCGAGCCGCTGTTCGGCGTCACCGTCGACGGTCGCATCATCACCTACTACCTCATCGCCGCGGCCTGCGTCGTGCTGTTCCTGATGTTGCTGCGCATCGTCAATTCGCCGTTCGGCCGCGTGCTGCAGGCGATCCGCGAGAATCCCTTCCGCGCCGAAGCCATCGGCTATCGCACGGTGCTGTACCGCAGCCTGTCGAACCTGCTGGCGGCGGCATTCGCCACGCTCGCCGGCGCGCTGTATGCGCTCTGGCTGCGCTACAACGGCCCGGATACCTCGCTGTCGTTCGAGATCATGCTGAACATCCTGCTGATGGTGGTGATCGGTGGCATGGGCACGATGTATGGCGCGGTCATCGGCGCCAGCCTGTTCGTGTTCGCACAGAGCTACCTGCAGGACGGCCTGCACGTGATCCACGATGCCGTCGGCAGCATTGCGCCGTTGGCCTTGCTGTTCGAGCCGGACCGCTGGCTGCTGTGGCTGGGCATCCTGTTCGTGCTGTCGGTGTATTACTTTCCCACCGGGGTCGCCGGACGGTTGCGGGAAGTGGCCAGGCGCCGTTGAACCCGTTCCGGCCCGGACACGTCGATTGCCTACGACGTCATGCCGCGCTCAGCGCGGCGCTTGTCTCAAGGCCTCGCCGCCGCGTCGCATCTCATTGACCCGCCGCTGCATCTGGTCCACGCCGCGCTGGGCCTCGCCGCCGCTCAATTGCGAGCCAGACGGCGTTGGCGCGAGGGGCGCCATATTCATGGGCGTACCGGGTTTCAAGGGAATCGTGGCCGGGGGAAACGGATCCTGGGCGGCCGGTTTCTGCGTCAGCAGGCGCTCGAGGATGTGCAGTTGCTCTTGCTGCGCCTGCAGCGCGCGTTCGTTATCCAGCAGTGCCTGTTCATCTTCGTCCTGTGTGCCGAAGATGGCGGCATGATCACGCGACAAGCCATCGAGGCGTACGCGCGGATCGGGTCCCGCGTTCAGCACATTGCGGCCGATGGCGGCGGGATCGGTGCTGGGCACCACCACGCCCGGGGATCTGGCTTGGGTCCCCACGGCGGGAACCGTCGCTGGCACTGCCGGGCGGCCCTGCCCGGACTCCGCCGATTGCGCCCGTGCGACCACGGCGGGCAATGCCGCGGCAATCAACCATCCGAACAAAATCGCTTTCCTGAAAGCGCGCATGACGTTCCCGGATTCCCGAAACAAAGAAAAGCCGCAAGACGAAAAAAAACGGCAAGGGCCTGAACCCTTGCCGTTTTACCTCAGAACGGCGAACCGTTCCGAAACCTTCACTTAGATGATACGTGCGGCTTCAACCAGACGCACCACGCGCCACGACTTCGAGCGCGAGATGGGACGGCCTTCAGCGATTTCAACCGTATCGCCTTCGTTGTACTGGTTCGACTCATCGTGCGCCTTGTACTTCGCGGAACGCATGATGATCTTGCCGAAGATGGGGTGCTTGACGCGGCGCTCAACCAGAACGACGACAGTCTTGTCCATCTTGTTGCTGACGACCTTGCCGACCAGCGTACGCTGGCGCTTGGCCACTTGGGTGTTTTGGGTTTCGCTCATCTTTATTTCCCTGCCTTCTCGGTCAGCAAGGTACGCACGCGCGCGATGTCGCGGCGCACGTTACGCAGCTGGCTGGTGTTGGCAAGCTGCTGCGTGGCCTTCTGCATACGCAGACCGAATTGCGCCTTCAGCAGGCTTTCGAGCTCTTTGCCGAGCTCGGCGGCGTCTTTCGAACGGAGTTCGCTGGCTTTCATGTCTTAGTACTCCTTAAGCACCGATATGACGCGCGACGAACGTGGTCGAAATCGGCAGCTTGGCAGCGGCCAGGCGGAAAGCTTCACGCGCGAGCTCTTCGCTAACCCCTTCCATTTCGTAGAGCACCTTGCCGGGCTGAATCTCGGCGACCCAGTACTCCGGGTTGCCCTTACCGTTACCCATACGGACTTCGGCAGGCTTTTGCGAGATGGGCTTGTCCGGGAAAATGCGAATCCAGATGCGGCCGCCGCGCTTGATGTGACGGTTGATGGCACGACGAGCGGCTTCGATCTGGCGAGCGGTCAGACGGCCACGGCCGGTGGCCTTCAGACCGAATTCGCCGAACGACACGTGGGTGCCACGGGTCGCCAGACCGGTGTTGCGGCCCTTCTGCTCTTTGCGATACTTTCTGCGAGAGGGTTGCAGCATGGTTATTCTCCTTCAGGCGCCGGAGCAGCGTCCGCCTTGCGGGGACCACGGCCACGACCACCCGGACGACCGGTGCGAGCACCGTCCGGACGATCACCACGCGGAGCGCGGCGCGGACGACGTTCTTCTTCACGCGGGGCGGCGGTTTCCGGCGGCAGTTCGCCGTTGGCCAGCATGTCGCCCTTGTAGACCCAGACCTTGATGCCGATCACGCCGTACGTGGTGTGGGCTTCGGAGGTGCCGTAGTCGATGTTGGCCTTGAGGGTGTGCAGCGGCACACGGCCTTCGCGATACCACTCGGTACGAGCAATTTCGATACCGTTCAGACGGCCCGAGCTCATGATCTTGATGCCTTGGGCACCCAGACGCATGGCGTTCTGCATCGCGCGCTTCATGGCGCGGCGGAACATGATGCGCTTCTCGAGCTGTTGCGAGATCGAGTCGGCGATCAGTTGAGCATCGGTTTCCGGCTTGCGGATTTCTTCGATGTTGACGTGCACGGGCACGCCCATCAGGCGCTGCAGATCAGCCTTCAGGCTTTCGATGTCTTCGCCGCGCTTGCCGATCACCACGCCCGGACGAGCCGAGTAGACGGTGATGCGGGCATTCTTGGCGGGACGCTCGATGATCACGCGACCAACGGAGGCGCTCTTGAGCTTCTTCTTCAGGTACTCGCGGACGCGGATGTCTTCGGCCAGCATGCTGCCGAAGGCCTTGTCGTCGGCGAACCAACGCGAGGACCAATTACGGGTGACCGCGAGACGGAACCCAGTGGGGTGAATTTTCTGACCCATCGTGACTCCTTAAGCTCCGACCTTGACCGTGATGTGGCAGGTCTGCTTCTCGATACGGTTGCCGCGGCCCTTGGCGCGAGCGGAGAAGCGCTTCATCGACTGAGCCTTGTCCACGAAGATCGTGGTGACTTTCAGTTCGTCGATATCGGCGCCGTCGTTGTGCTCGGCGTTGGCGATGGCGGACTCGACAGCCTTCTTCAGGATGGCGGCGGCCTTCTTCGGCGAGAAGGTGAGGATCTCGAGCGCACGGCCGACCTTCTGGCCGCGGATCAGATCCGCAACCAGACGCGTCTTTTGAGCGGAGATGTGAACCCCACGGATAATGGCAGTAGTTTCCATCGCTTACCTCTTCGCCTTCTTGTCCGCGGCGTGACCCTTGAACGTACGGGTCAGCGCGAACTCGCCCAGCTTGTGACCGACCATGTTCTCGTTGATGTAAACGGGAACATGCTGCTTGCCGTTGTGCACAGCGATCGTCAGACCGATGAACTCGGGCAGGATCGTCGAGCGACGCGACCAGGTCTTGATCGGCTTCTTGTCTTTGCCCGCGACGGCCGTGTCCACCTTTTTGATCAGGTGAGCATCGACAAACGGGCCTTTCTTGATCGAACGTGACATAGTGTTCGCCTCTTACTTGCGCTTGCGCCGTTGGACGATCATATTGTTCGTCCGCTTGTTGCGACGGGTCTTGTAACCCTTCGCCGGGGTGCCCCACGGGCTGACCGGTTCGCGTGCTTCACCGGTACGGCCTTCGCCGCCACCGTGCGGGTGGTCGACCGGGTTCATGGCCACGCCACGAACCGTCGGGCGGACACCGCGCCAACGCATTGCACCGGCCTTGCCGATTTGGCGCAGGCTGTGTTCTTCGTTACCGACTTCACCGATGGTGGCACGGCATTCGATGTGCACACGGCGGACTTCACCCGAGCGCAGACGCACTTGAGCGTAGGTGCCTTCGCGGGCCAGCAGGACGGCGGAAGCGCCGGCCGAACGGACCATCTGGGCACCCTTGCCGGGCAGCATTTCGACGCAGTGAATCGTCGTACCCACCGGGATGTTGCGGATCGGCAGCGTGTTGCCGGCGCGGATCGGGGCTTCGATGCCCGAGATCAGCGTGGCGCCCACTTCCAGGCCGCGCGGAGCGATGATGTAGCGACGCTCGCCGTCGGCGTAGCACAGCAGAGCGATGTGCGCCGTACGGTTCGGGTCGTATTCCAGACGCTCGACCTTCGCGGGGATGCCATCCTTGTCGCGACGGAAGTCGACGACACGGTAGTGTTGCTTGTGACCGCCGCCACGGTGGCGGATCGTGATGTGACCGTTGTTGTTACGGCCCGAACCACGGGTCTTCTTTTCCAGCAGCGGCGCGTAGGGCTCACCCTTATGCAGGTTCGGGCTGACGACCTTCACCATGCCACGGCGGCCAGCCGAAGTCGGCTTAACTTTCACGAGGGCCATTTACTTCACCTCCGCAAAGTCGATTTCCTGGCCGTCCTTGAGCGAAACGTAGGCCTTGCGCTCGTCGCGACGACGGCCAACGAATCGGCCAAAGCGCTTGACTTTGCCCTTACGGTTGAGGACCTGCACGGACTCGACCTGCACCTTGAAGAGCAGTTCGACGGCAGCCTTGATTTCCGGCTTGGTAGCGTCAGCCACGACACGGAAAGCGACTTGCTGATTCTTCTCAGCGACGAACGTGGCCTTTTCGGTCACGATCGGAGCCAGAATGACTTGCATCAAGCGTTCAGCGTTCATCCCAGCATCTCCTCGAGTTGAGCGATGGCCGGCTTGGTGATCAGCACTTTCTTGTAGTGGACCAGCGACAACGGATCGGCATAACGGGGCTCGACAACGGCAACGTGCGGCAGGTTGCGGGTGGCGAGGTAAACATTTTCATCAACGTTGTCGGTGATGATCAGGACCGAGTCCAGGCCCAGGCTCTTCAGCTTTGCAGCGGCGGCCTTGGTCTTGGGCGATTCCAGATCGAACGATTCGACGACGGCGATGCGGTCTTCGCGAGCCAGCTGCGACAGGATCGAGCGGATCCCGGCGCGGTACATCTTCTTGTTGACCTTCTGGCTGAAGTTCTCTTCCGGCGAGTTCGGGAAAATCCGACCACCGCCACGCCACAGCGGCGACGAGGTCATACCGGCGCGAGCGCGGCCGGTACCCTTCTGGCGCCAGGGCTTCTTGGTCGAGTGCTTGACTTCCGAGCGATCCTTCTGAGCGCGGTTGCCGGCACGGGCGTTGGCTTGGAAAGCCACCACGATCTGGTGAATCAGCGCTTCGTTGAAGTCACGGCCGAAGATCGTGTCGGGCGCGCTGAAAGTCGCGGCCTGACCTTGGTCGTTCAGGAGCTTGAGATCCATTTACTTACGCTCCCTTCTTGGCCGGGGCCTTGATGGCCGGACGCACGACGATATCGGCGCCAGCGTGGCCGGGGACAGCGCCCTTGACCAGCAGCAGGCCGCGCTCCACGTCAACGCGAACGACGTCGAGGTTTTGAACGGTGCGGGTGACATCACCCAGGTGACCCGCCATGCGCTTACCCGGGAAAATACGGCCCGGATCCTGAGCTTGACCGATCGAGCCGGGAACGCGGTGCGAACGGGAGTTACCGTGCGAGGCGCGTTGCGAGCCGAAGTTGTGGCGCTTGATGGTACCGGCAAAGCCCTTACCAATCGTGGTGCCCGTGACGTCGACCTGTTGGCCGGCTTCGAACACCGATTCCACGGCGATCACGGCACCGGCCGAAAATTCGGCGGCGCGGGCGGGATCGAGGCGGAATTCCTTGAGGATGCTACCGGCTTCAGCGCCGGCCTTGGCGTAGTGGCCCGTCTGTGCTTGCGGCACGCGCGAGGCACGACGAGTGCCATAAGCCACCTGGATCGCGGCGTAGCCGTCGGTTTCCAGCGACTTAACTTGGGTCACGCGGTTGTTCGACACGTCCAGCACGGTCACCGGGATGGATTCACCTTCCTCGGTAAAAATGCGGGTCATGCCGACCTTGCGACCCACCAGCCCCAGCCGGTGAGCGGCGGGCGTGGGTGTCGAATTCGACATCGTTTTCTCCATTCCCGACTGCGATTGGTCGGGGCTAATCAGGCAAAAGGTAACGGCCTTTGCCCTACGACTATGTTCAACCTGGCTCGGGGTTGCACACCCCCGGAATCCGGGTTTGCACGCGCCTTCACCATAGTTAGACCTGCCACAAAATGGCAAGCTTGGCATATTAGCACGTTTTTTTCAGGCAGCACAAGCACTTAGCGTAAAAGGGCCCCTGCCCGCTGCTAGCGCGCCAAGCTGTGGCGCAAAAACAAAATGGCCGCAGTCCCGAGGGATTGCGGCCATTCTTCACGAGTCCACCGGCGAAGGTAGCGGACCCGGCAGCGCCTTACTGCAGCGCGATTTCGACGTCGACGCCGGCCGGCAGGTCCAGACGCATCAGGGCGTCAACGGTCTTGTCGGTGGGATCAACGATGTCCATCAGACGCTGATGGGTACGGATTTCGAACTGGTCACGCGACGTCTTGTTGACGTGCGGCGAACGCAGCACGTCGTAACGGCGGATACGCGTGGGCAGCGGCACCGGGCCGCGGACAACGGCGCCCGTACGCTTGGCGGTGTCGACGATTTCAGCGGCCGATTGATCGATCAGCTTGTAATCGAAAGCCTTCAAGCGGATACGGATCTTTTGGTTTTTCATGGCGTTTCCTAAAGAACGAGAGGCGAGGGCTTTGATGGGCCCTCGCTGGTTGTGTGCTGCTTAAGTGATCCGGATTACTTCAGGATCTTGGCGACGACGCCGGCGCCGACGGTACGACCGCCTTCACGGATGGCGAAACGCA
>NZ_QHHO01000029.1:0-1462 GCF_003184165.1 Achromobacter sp. RW408 | reverse complement strand
TTGCCGTTCTGGTCGACGGTGAAGGTGCCGTACTGGCCCTTGCCTTCATTGTTGACGGACCAGGTGTGTTTGTCGGTGGCATCGACGTCCTGCTTGGCCAACTGGCCGGACACGGTGGTGTCGGCCGCGTCTTCCTTGACCGCGCCCGTGGCCACGCCCGAGATGGTCGGGGCGTCGTTGGTGCCGTTGATGGTAATGGTGACCTGGCCGGTGGTGCCGTCGGCGGTCACGACGGTGAAGGTCTCGGTCAGATGGTCCTTGGCGCCCAGTTGCTGGATGGCCTTGGCGTCGTTGTCGAGCTTGAAGCTCCAATTGCCGTTGGCGTCGATCGAGAACTTGCCGTACTGGCCCTGGAAGTCGGTCTGCGGACGGAATACGGCCTCGCCGGCATCCGGATCGACGACGTCGAGCTTGCCGCTGGCGGTCAGGGTGGTGTCTTCCTGGACGGTGCCCTTGTCGTCGCCCGGCTTGCTCGGGGTGATCACGGCGCCGTCGCTGGTGCCGTCGACGGTGATGGTGATGACCTGGGTGGCCTTGCCGCCATGGCCGTCGTCGACGGTCACGGTGATGGTGTCGGTCAGGTGTTCGCCATCCTTGAGCGCCTTGACGTCCGGATTGGCGTTGTCGAGCTTGTAGGTCCACTTGCCGTTCTGGTCAAGCGTGAACGAACCATACTGGCCCTTGCCGTCATTGTTCAGCGACCAGGTGTGCGTGTCGTTGGTGTCGACGTCGTGCTTGGTCAGCTGACCGCTCACGTCCTGGTTGCTGCCTTCCTGGATCTGGCCAGTGGCCGTGCCGGTGATGGTCGGGGCGTCGTTGGTGCCGGTGACCGTCACGGTAATGACCTGGGTGGCCTTGCCGCCGTTGCCGTCGTCGACGGTCACGGTGATGGTTTCGGTGGCCTTCTGGCCTTCGGCCAGGGCCTGCACCTTGGCGCTGTCGTTGTCCAGCGTGTAGGTCCACTTGCCGTTCTGGTCGAGCGTGAACGAACCGTACTGGCCCTTGCCGTCGTTGTCCAGCGACCAGGTGTGCTTGTCGTTGACGTCGACGTCGTGCTGGGTCAACTGGCCCGACACTGCCTTGGCGCCGTCTTCGGTGACGTCGCCGGTGGCCGCGCCCGTGATGGTCGGCGCGTCGTTGGTGCCGTTGATGGTGATGACGACCTGGCCCGTGGTGCCGTCGGCGCTGGTGACCGTGAAAGTCTCGGTCAGGCTTTCCTTGGCGCCCAGCTGCTGGATGGCCTTGGCGTCGTTGTCGAGCTTGAAGCTCCAATTGCCGTTGGCATCGATCGAGAACGTGCCGTACTGGCCATGGAAGTCGGTCTGCGGCTTGAACGTGGCTTCGCCGGCGTCCTTGTCGACGATGTCCAGCTTGCCGTTGGCGGTCAGGGTGGTGTCTTCCTGGACGGTGCCCTTGTCGTCGCCCGGCTTGCTGGGGGTGATGACGGCAGCGTCGTTGGTGC
>NZ_QHHO01000028.1:0-1469 GCF_003184165.1 Achromobacter sp. RW408 | reverse complement strand
TGCGCAGATCCGGTATCTACAAGGCCTGGGCATCCCGGTCAGCCGCAAGCCCAGCGGCCGGCCGCTGGTGGGCCGCACGGCCTTTGACCGCGTCATGGCCGGCGCCCCCGCGGAAGCCGCGAACGACACGCATGCGCCGCCGGCTTCTCCGCAACCGGATCACGCCGCGCTGCAACAACTTTTCAACCGACAACGGAAGCATGGGACGCAAGCGAAAATCGGCTGACCTGGGGCTACCGCCGCGCGTCTACCTCAAGCATGGCGCCTTCTACTACGTACACCCCGGCAGCGGAAAATGGGAGCGGATCGGAACCGATATCAACGAGGCGAAGCGGCGGGGCAACCTGTACAACGACCCGGCCGGGGAATACGGCACCGTGGCGTACTGGCTGGGCATGTTCCTGGCCGACTGCCAAAAGCGAATCGGTCTGCCCAAGCTGCGTCGCGGTATCGCGCAGCGCACCTATGACGACTACGAGGCGGCCATCACACCGCTGACGGCATTCTTCGGAAAAATGCAGCCGCCTCAAGTCCAGGGATATCACGTCGCGCAGTACCTGGACGCCGGCGCACACGCGAACCGGGCCGTACGGGCGAACCGGGAAAAGGCGTGCCTGTCGGCGGCCTTCTCTTGGATGATGCGGAAGCCGGAAACCGGGGTGAAGGTCAATCCCTGTTTCGGAATTGCGCGCAACCCCGAGCAGAAGCGTGACCGGTACGTCGACCACGACGAGTACACCCTGATCTATGGCAGGGCTTCCAAAGCCGAGCAGATTCTGATGGAGCTGATCTACCGAACCTTGCAACGGCCCGAGGACATCATCACCTGGACCACCGCCAACGTGGTCAACAAGCGCGAGGCCGATGGCACCATCCAAAGGGTGATCCGCAACCGGCAGGCGAAAACGGGCCAGGTAGTCGACATCCGAATCACGCCGGAAATGGAGGCGATCCTGGCCAAAGCGGCGCCCGCGGATGCCCTCCTCGGGCCAGGCCTGCATCTCGTGCGCACGCGCAACGGGGATCCGTATACCTACGACGGGATATCGGCGATGCTGCGGCGCCGCATTTACAAGGCGGTGAAAGAGGGGGAGTTGACGGAACCGTTCGGGTTCTACGATTTGAAGGGAAAGGGCGCGACCGACATGTGGCTGGCCAACGTGCCACTGACCGAGATTCAGGTGCTGTGCGGGCACGAGTCCGTGCGGACGACGGAAATCTATGTGAAATCGCGCTGGAGGGGGACAGTCAGCCCCAACAAAACGGCGTTGCCGGCCGTCTAATATCAGCAGGCGAAGCCAGGAAAGACGCGGCCGCCAGAGGCGGCGCAGATGTGGAAATTTTGGACAGTTTCGGGAGGAATATCTATATTTGGCGCGGGTCTGCGGGCTGTTCAGACACCGGAATCATAATCCGCAGGTCCCCTGTTCGAATCAGGGATGCGCCACCAAAGAATTCAAAGGCCTCCG
>NZ_QHHO01000027.1:0-9133 GCF_003184165.1 Achromobacter sp. RW408 | reverse complement strand
CGTCGCACCCCCACCCTTCCAGCAAAGCCCGCCCCCGCCTGGGAAAACCCTTAACGGGAAGCCTTGAGGGCAAAAGCCCGCTAGGCAATGCGACCATTCGTCGCAGCCTTGACCCAAATCAAACCGATAGGATGGACGTTGCTGCCTAGCAGCATTCCAGTCTGCTGCTACGCAGCATTTCCCACCTTCCATCCAAGGCTGTACGTGAAACACCCCCTCCTTGCGACCCTTACGCGCATTTTTGGCGTCGGCGCGGTCATGCTGCTTGGCGGCTGCAACATGGAAATCCTCTCCCCCAAGGGAGACATTGGCGCTCAGGAAAAGACCCTGCTGTTCACGGCAACCGGTCTGATGCTCCTGGTGGTGATCCCGGTCATCATCATGATCCTGACGTTTGCCTGGAAATACCGCGCATCCAATACCAAGGCCGACTACCAGCCCAAGTGGGCCCACTCCACGGCGATCGAAGTCGTGGTCTGGACCGTGCCATGTATCATCGTGGCGATCCTCGCCGTGATCACCTGGCGCTCCACGCACGCGCTCGATCCCTACAAGCCGCTCGTCTCCGAGCACAAGCCGGTCACCATCGAGGTGGTGTCGCTGGATTGGAAGTGGCTGTTCATCTACCCCGAGTACGACATCGCCACGGTCAACGAGATCGCCTTCCCGGTTGACGTCCCGGTCAATTTCCGGATCACCTCGGCCTCGGTCATGAACTCGTTCTTCATCCCCCAACTGGGCAGCCAGATCTACTCGATGGCGGGCATGGAGACCAAGCTGCACCTGAACGCGCGCGAGCCCGGCACCTACGCCGGCATCTCGGCCAACTACAGCGGCGCCGGCTTCTCCGGCATGCGCTTCAAGGCCATCGCCACGTCGCAGGAAGGCTTCGACAACTGGGTCAAGGAAGCCAAGGCTTCCGGCACCGCGCTGACTCCGGCGGTGTACCAGGAACTGACCAAGCGCAGCGAACACAACCCGGTCGCCAAGTACGCCTCGGTGCCGCCGTCCATGTTCGACTACATCCTGGGCAGCACCATGTCCAAGATGGCCGGCGTCGATGACGCCACGTGCACCCCCACGTCGAATAATCTTGTCGCAGGATTGACTCAATAATGCTCGGGAAACTCACCCTCGAGGCCATTCCGTACCATGAACCCATCGTCATGGTCACGCTGGCCGCCGTGTGCCTGGGAGGCCTAGCGGTCTTCGGCGCCATCACCTACTTCCGCAAGTGGAAGTACCTCTGGACCGAATGGCTGACCTCGGTCGACCACAAGCGCATCGGCGTGATGTACATCATCGTCGCGCTGATCATGCTGCTGCGCGGCTTCGCCGACGCCATCATGATGCGTACCCAGTTGGCCGTCGCCTCGGCCGACTCCGCCGGCTTCCTGCCGCCCCACCACTACGACCAGATCTTCACCGCCCACGGCGTCATCATGATCTTCTTCATGGCGATGCCTTTCATCACCGGGCTGATGAACATCGTGGTGCCGCTGCAGATCGGCGCCCGCGACGTGGCCTACCCGTTCCTGAACTCGCTGAGCTTCTGGCTGTTCGGCGCCGGCGTCGCGCTGATGATGATCTCGCTGTTCGTCGGTGAATTCGCCGCGACCGGCTGGCTCGCCTATCCGCCGCTGTCCGGGCTCGACTACAGCCCAAGTGTCGGGGTGGACTACTACATCTGGGCGCTGCAGATCTCCGGGCTGGGTACAACACTCAGCGGCATCAACTTCATCGTGACCATCCTGCGCATGCGCGCGCCGGGCATGAGCCTGATGAAGATGCCGATCTTCACCTGGACCTCGCTGGTCACCAACGTCCTGATCGTGGCCGCCTTCCCGGTGCTGGCCGCCACGCTGGCGCTGCTGACGATGGACCGCTACCTGGGCACGCACTTCTTCACGAACGACATGGGCGGCAACGTCATGATGTACGTGAACCTGATCTGGATCTGGGGCCACCCCGAGGTCTACATCCTGGTGCTGCCGGCCTTCGGCGTGTACTCCGAAGTGGTCGCCACGTTCGCCCGCAAGACCCTGTTCGGCTACAAGTCCATGGTCTACGCCACGGCCGCCATCGGCGTGCTGTCGTTCCTGGTCTGGCTGCACCACTTCTTCACCATGGGCGCGGGGGCCAACGTCAACGCGTTCTTCGGCATCGCCACGATGATCATCTCGATCCCGACGGGCGCGAAGATCTTCAACTGGCTGTTCACCATCTACCGCGGCCGCCTGCGCATCACCACGCCGGTGCTGTGGACGCTGGGCTTCATGCTGGTGTTCGTCATCGGCGGCATGACCGGCGTGATGCTGGCCATCCCCGGCGTGTCGTTCGTGCTGCACAACAGCCTGTTCCTGATCGCCCACTTCCACAACACCATCATCGGTGGCGTGGTGTTCGGTTGCATCGCCGGCATGACCTACTGGTTCCCCAAGGCTTTCGGCTTCAAGCTGAACGAACGCCTGGGCCGCTACTCGTTCTACTGCTGGTTCGTCGGCTTCTTCCTGGCCTTCATGCCCCTGTACATCCTGGGCTTCAAGGGCATGACGCGTCGCCTGAACCACTACGACAACCCCGAATGGCAGCCGTACCTGCTGGTCGCGCTGGCCGGCGCCGCGCTGATCATGCTGGGCATCTGGTTCCTGCTGCAGCAAGTGTTCGTGTCGGTGCGCCAGCGCAAGCAGAACCAGGACATCACCGGCGATCCCTGGGATGGCCGCACCCTGGAATGGTCGATCTCGTCGCCCGCGCCTTTCTACAACTTCGCCCATGTTCCTCACGTCGATGAACTGGACCAGTTCTGGGAAGACAAGCAGAACGGCAAGGCCTACAAGCGCCCAGCCAAGTACGAAGACATCCACATGCCGAAGAACACCGCCGCCGGCGTCTTCATCGGCGCATTCGGCCTGGTCATGTGCTTTGCCCTGATCTGGCACATCTGGTGGCTGTCGATCGTCGGTTTCGTCGGCATGATCGGTTCGTTCATCGTCCGCGCCTATGACCGCGACGTCGACTACTGGGTCCCGGCCGCGGAAGTCGAACGCATCGAAAACGCCCACTTTGAAAAAATGCAGAAGGCCGCCTGAGCCATGATTCAAGCCGTAGCCACTCACCCCCACGCGGGTCACGACGATCACGCGCACCATGACGATGGATCCAAGACCGTTTTCGGTTTCTGGGTCTACCTCATGAGCGACTTGCTGATCTTTTCGGTGCTGTTCGCGACGTTCGCGGTGCTGGCCAACGCCACCGCGGGCGGCCCCACCGGCAAGGAACTGTTCGACCTGAAGTTCGTCCTGGTCGAAACCCTGTTGCTGCTGTTCTCGAGCTTCACCTTCGGCATGGCCAACCTGAACGTCCACGCCAACAACAAGAGCCGCGCAATCGGCTGGTTGATGGTCACGTTCCTGTTCGGCGCGGGCTTCATCGCGATGGAAGTCTATGAATTCCATCACCTGATCACCGAAGGCGCGGGCCCCGGCCGCAGCGCCTACCTGTCGGCGTTCTTCACGCTGATCGGCACGCACGGCCTGCACGTGACGTTCGGCCTGATCTGGATCGTCGTCATGATCGACATGATCCGCCGCCATGGCCTGGACTCGATCAACAAGCGTCGCCTGGCGTGCCTGAGCCTGTTCTGGCACTTCCTGGACATCGTCTGGATCTGCGTCTTCACCTTCGTCTATCTTCTGGGAGCCCTCTGATGTCGCACTCCGCTGCGGCCGCACACGGCCACGACGATCACGCCGCCGACCACGGCAGCCTGAAGTCCTACATCATCGGTTTCGTGCTCTCGCTCCTGCTCACCTTCGGCTCGTTCGGCCTGGTGATGAGCGGCGCGCTGTCCCACACCATCACCATCATCGGCGTGGTGGCACTGTGCGTGCTCCAGCTGCTGGTGCAGCTGGTGTACTTCCTGCACATGGGCGCATCGAAATCGGCCCGCGACAACCTGGCCACGTTCGTCTTCACCGTGATGATCATCGCCATCATCGTCGGGGGTTCGGCCTGGGTGCTGTACAACATGAACGTCAACATGGGCCACGCCATGTAAGACCCGTCATCCGATGACGACAGACAGGCGCCGCGAGGCGCCTGTTTTTTTTGGGTGGCAGGCATTTCGCCGCGACGATCCCCCGCGATCAATCCACGGCGGAATTGACCCAACGCAGGCAGGGTCATCCGGCATTCGTCATATATTCTGGCTTATAACGATTTCTTCGATCCTTCCCTCGCCAACCGCCATGGATGCCCTTCTCACCGCCCCTCCTGCCACCGGCGACATCGATGCCCTGGCCCGCGCCCTGCTGGACCACGCGTCGCCCGGCCATCCGGACGCCCGCTTCTTCGCCACCGTGATCGGCAAGAGCCTGGCGCACCATGACCTGGCCCGCACCGGCCTGTCGCCCGTCGAGCTGGCCGAGGTGCTGGCCAGCGTGTTTCCGGGTGCGCAGGGCGGCGCGACCACCGCGCTCGCCGACCTGCGGGCACAATTGCTCGCCTACGCGGCGCGCGGCCTGGCCAATCCGCAACCGGATTTCACGCGCCTGCTGCGCATGCTGCTCCAGGCTTGCGGCGGGCCCGCGCCCACCACCGCCTGGGTCACCAGCGTGTTGGCGCACGCCTGCCTGCGCCCGGACCATCTGTGGCGCGACCTCGGCCTGACCGGCCGCGAGGACGTCACCGCGCTGCTGACGCGCCACTACCCGGGCCTGGTGGCGCGCAACACCGCCAACCTGCGCTGGAAGAAGTTCCTGGCGTATTCCGCCTGTGAACACGCCGGCCTGCCGCTCGCCGCCGCGCCGGGCTGCGCTGCCTGTGAGGATCATGGCTTCTGCTACGGCTCGGCCAGGGCCGCCTGAGCCGGCCGGGCATGCCACCTCAATAACGGTACATGACGCCCAACCCCACGCCCACGCTGCGCCCCGGCGCCGGCTCGTAGTAGCGGCCATTGCTTTCGTTGACGATGACGGATCCGGCATAACGCCGGTCGAACAGGTTGTCGACGCGGGCGTAGGCGCTCAGATCCCAGTCTCCCAGGCGCTTGACATAGCCCGCCGACAGCGCGGCCACCACATAGCCCGGCGCGGCCGCGTCGTTGGCGTCATCGGCATACAGGCGGCTCAGGTAGCGAGCCTCGATGCCCGCCTGCCAACCCTGTGGTGGCGCCCAGCCCAGCGCGGCGTAGGCCGATTGACGCGCGATGCCCGGAATGCGGTTGCCGGCGCGGATGCCGCCGGCGCCATCGTCGCGATAGCGCGCATCCAGCCAGGTGTAGGCCAGTTGCGCGCGCCCATGGCGGGCAAAGGCCGCCGACCAGCCCAACTCGACGCCATCGCGGCGCGTGCGCCCGGCGTTGCGGAAGGTGGCGCGACCGCCCGCGCTGCCCGCCGACACGATCTCGTCGTGCGTCGATACGCGGAACACCGCGGCGGTCAGTTGCCCGCCGGCAAGGTCGGTCTTCAGGCCCGCTTCGGCATTGTTGCCGAGCGCGGGCGCCAGCGCGAAGTTCAGCCCCGGCAGGCCGCCGGGCCGGTACGACAACTCATTGAACGTGGGGGTTTCGAAGCCGCGGCCATAGGACACGTACAGGCTGGTGCGCGCCTCGGGCTGGTAGCGTAGCGCGGCCACCGGCAATGCGCGGCGGTAGCGCGCATCGCCGCTGTCGTCGCCGTTGCCCGGCGTGATGTAGTGGTCGCGCGAGCGGAACGCCACCGTGCTGTAGCGCAGGCCCGCATCCAGGGTCCAGCGCGGCGCCATGCGCCACGATGCCTGCAGGTAGGGATCGGCGTTGTAGACGGTGTTGGTTTCGTCGCGCCGCAGCGCGCCTTGCACCCCGATCTGGCGGTCGGCGCCGTCGCCGGTGTAGTTCTGGTAGCCCTTGCGTTGTTCGCGCAGTGTGTCGTACGAGAAGCCGCCGACCAGCGTCAAGGGCCGTTCCGCCGGCCCCAGTTCCGCGGTCCAGCGCAGGTCGGCGCCGCCATAGCGGCGGCGCAGGTCGATCACGCCGCCCGCCTGGGTCGTCGCCGCCTGCGCGGCGGGCGGGATGGCCTGGAATTGCGTGGTGTCGCGCTGGCCGTAGTACAGCATCAGGCGCAGGGTGTTGGCGCCGTCGACGTGGCGCTCGTAGACCAGCCCGCCCTGGGTCTGGCGCACGGTCTTGCGGGTGTCGTATTGCGTGGCCAGCGCGGCGCTGCGCGGTGCGTCCTGGAATTGCGCGTAGGTCAGGCCGAGCGGATCCTGCGCCGTCAGGTCGACGCTGTTGGCCACGATCGTCAAGCGGCTCGCGTCGTCCAGCTGTACACCCAGCTTGGCGTTGCCCAGGTTCTTGCGCGCGGCGCTGTGGTCGCGGTAGCCGTCGGTGGTCATGCGCGACAGAGCGAGCACGTAGTCGATGTCGCCCGAGGCGCCGGAGGCCTTGGCGCCGTAGCGCCAGGTCCCGTCGCTGCCGGCCCAGCCCGACACGCCGATTGCGGCGGGCACCGCGCCGTCTTCGGTATAGGCCAGGATCACGCCCCCCGAGGAATTGCCGTACAGCGCCGAGAACGGCCCGCGCAACACCTCCACCCGGTCGAGCGAGCCGATGTCGATGTTCGAGGTCTGGCCCTGTCCATCGGGCATGGTCGCCGGGATGCCATCCACGTACAGCCGCACCCCGCGCACGCCGAACGTGGAACGCGCGCCGAAGCCGCGGCTGGATAGCTGCAGGTCCTGCGCGTAGTTCTGGCGGTTCTGGACCTGCAGGCCCGGCACGCCGGCCAGGCCTTCGGACAGGTTGATCCCGGGCTGGCCGCGACGCATCGCCGCGCCTTCCACGATGTCGACCGAGGCCGGGGTTTCCCAGGGCGGCGCGCCGATCCGGGTGCCGGTCACCGCCACCGGGGCCAGCTGCTGCGGCGCCTGCGATTGGGCCAGCGCCGCCACCGCCGGCGCCATGCCCAGCAGGCCCTGCAGAAAGGGGCGGGCCAGGGCGCCGCGCCGGCGTCGTTGCTGCGCCAATCGAGTTCCCCGCTGAGTGACCATGCCCCCGAGCCTCGCACAGGATTGCGCGGATGTCGATACGGCCCCGGACGCCGCGGCGAATGGGTTCTAATAGCGCCATGGAAAATCCGCAAGACATCGAACGCCGGCTGCTGGACCTGGAAGTCAAGGCCAGTTTCGCCGACGACCTGCTGGAACAGTTGAACCAGATCATCGTGCGCCAGCAACAACAGATCGACCGCCTGCAACGCGAGGTGGCCGAACTGCGCCAACAGGCGCCCGAAGGCGCGGCGCCGTTCCGCAGCCTGCGCGACGAACTGCCGCCCCATTACTGAGCTGGGCGTCTCTCGCGCTGGCAATATGGCGACAGCTATCGTCGCCATAAATGGCGACTAACTACCAATAATCGCCATTTCTTTCCATTGGTGGAAAAATCTTTTACCGATATCAGGGTTTATCCGTAGGCCGTTTGCGCGCACTATGGAGCCATCGGGAAACAACAACGAACCACGACGGATAGGCCGCCGGATTCGCTCCCAGGCTTCTGAAATCGGAGATTCACCATGAAAAAGACCCTTGCTTCCGCCCTGCTGATGTCCCTGGCCGCCCTGAGCGCCGGCGCCTACGCCTCGCAGAACATCGAACCGAACAACGTGCCCTTCCAGGGCGTCTATGGCACCCCTTATGAAGGCCCGACCCGCGCCCAGGTGCAGGCCGAACTGGCCGCCGCCAAGGCCGCCGGCCAGGTTTCGAACGTCGAACCCAACGACGTGCCCTTCCAGGGCGTGTACGGCGCGCCCCAGTCTGGCGTGACGCGCGCCCAGGTCGAAGCCGAACTGGCCAGCGCCAAGGCGGCCGGCCTGGTCTCGAACGTCGAACCGAACGACCTGCCGTTCTCGGGCGCCTACCATCGCGCCAACTGATCGGCCGACGATTTACCCCTCCCCTTGTTGTACCTTGGCCGCCCTTGCCGGGCGGCTTTTTTTGCGCCCGCACAACCCGGCGAGCATGCGGCCGCGGCGGATCGAGACAAGAAACGGGCGCTTCGCGTACCATCGGACCTGACCATCAAAAGGCTGTCCGCGCAGCCGTGACAACAATGAGGGAGTCCGCAATGAAAACCATCCGTCTCATCGCTTTCGCGCTCGCCGCCGGCGTCACTGCCGGCCCGGCCCTGGCGGCGCCCGCCGTCATGCTGAACAATGCCCTCATCACCCAGATTTCCAAGGCCGACAAGCCCGCCTTCCACCAGGCCGTCGCGGATGCGTTGAACAATGCCGCCGATGGCCAGAGCGTCAACTGGTCGAGCACGCCCAAGCGCAAGGCCGCGCCGATCACGGCCAAGATCACCCCGCTGCAGACCAGCAAGCTGTCGGGCGACCGCACCTGCCGCCTGCTGGAAGGGGATTTCGCCCGCACCAGCACCACCGAAACCTGGAAGTTCTGGTTCTGCAAGCAACCGGACGGCACCTGGAAGGCCAGCTCGAACTGAGCATCGCGGCCCTTGCATCGGCCAAAGAGAACGCCCGCGACATCCCAGGATGAAGCGGGCGTTTTGCCATCCGGCCGCGCCCGTGGCGCGGGCCGGCAGCCGCGTCAGCCTTCGACGCGGTTGGCGTCCAGCACCGTCATGGCCGTCATGTTGATGATGCGGCGCACGGTCGAACTGGAGGTCAGGATGTGCACCGGCGCATTCGCGCCCAGCAGGATCGGGCCGACCGCCACGTTGCCGCCCGCGGCCGTCTTGAGCAGGTTGTAGGCGATGTTGCCGGCGTCCACGTTCGGGCACACCAGCAGGTTGGCCTCGCCCTTGAGCGTGGAGGACGGCAGGATGCGCAGGCGCAGCGCTTCGTCCAGCGCGCAGTCGCCGTGCATTTCGCCGTCGATCTCCAGTTCGGGCTCGGCTTGGCGCACCAGTTCCAGCGCGCGGCGCATCTTGGCGCCCGAGGCCGAACTGCCCGAACCGAAGTTCGAGCGCGACAGCAACGCCACCTTCGGCGCCAGGAACATGCGCTGCATTTCCTTGGCCGCGGCGATGGTGAACTCGGCGATCTGCTCGGCCGTCGGTTCGTCGTTGACGTGCGTGTCCACCAGCACCACCGTGCGCTCGTTGAGCAGCAGGATGTTCATGGCGGCGTAGACGTTG
>NZ_QHHO01000026.1:0-949 GCF_003184165.1 Achromobacter sp. RW408 | reverse complement strand
TCGCCACCATCGGCGTGGTGCTGTACATCGCCGCGATGTGGATCGCCGGGGTGCAGCAGGGCCTGATGTGGCGCGACACCGCGGCCGACGGCACGCTGGTGTACAGCTTCGTCGAAGAGCTCAAGACGCGCCTGCCGTATTACCTGATCCGGCTGCTGGGCGGCACGCTGTTCCTGTCGGGTGTCTTTGTCATGGCGTGGAACGTGTGGAAGACGGTGAGCGGCGCGCAAGCGATCAATCCCCCCATTCCGCAAGACGATCCCCACGCCGCCCGCACGCCGGTCATCGCCGCCGCGCCGGCCACTGTTTGACGAGGACATCATGGCCAACAAGCAACAAGGCTTTTTCTCCCACCAGACGCTCGAAAAGAACATCGGCTGGATGATCATCGCCAGCATCCTGGTGGTGTCGTTCGCCGGCCTGGTGCAGATCGTGCCGCTGTTTTTCCAGCACAGCACCACGCAGCCGGTGGCGGGGGTCGAACCCTACAGCCCGCTGCGCCTGATGGGGCGCGACGTCTACATCCGCGAAGGCTGTGTCGGCTGCCACTCGCAGCAGGTGCGCCTGCTGGCGGCCGAAGTGCAGCGCTACGGTTCGTATTCGCTGGCCTCGGAGTCGGTGTTCGACCATCCGTTCCTGTGGGGCTCCAAGCGCACCGGCCCGGACCTGGCGCGCGTGGGCGAACGCTATTCCGACGACTGGCATCGCATCCACCTGCGCGATCCGCGCAAGGTGGTGCCCGAGTCCAACATGCCGGCCTATCCGTGGCTGGAAAAGACGGTGATCACCGGCCAGAACGTCGAGCAGCGCATGCGCGCGCTGCGCGCCCTGGGCGTGCCGTATACAGACGAAGAGATCGCCGCCGCGCCCAAGGCCATCGAAGGCAAGACCGAAGAGGACGCGCTGGTGGCCTATCTGCAAGGGCTGGGCGTGGGCGTGCGCAAGGCGC
>NZ_QHHO01000025.1:0-1061 GCF_003184165.1 Achromobacter sp. RW408 | reverse complement strand
TGCGTCGATTGCAGCCTGTGCGTGCAGGTGTGCCCGACCGGCATCGACATCCGCGACGGGCTGCAATACATGTGCATCGGCTGCGGCGCCTGTATCGACGCCTGCGAGCAGGTGATGGACAAGATGCAGTACCCGTCCGGGCTGATCCGCTACACCTCGGAGCGGGCGATGCTGGAAGGGCTGTCGACCCAGAGCGCGCGCTCGCACCTGCTGCGCCCGCGCGTGCTGATCTACGGCACGCTGATCCTGGGGCTGGCGGTGGCATTCGTGGTGTCGCTGACGCTGCGCAACCCGCTGCGGGTGGACGTGATCCGCGATCGCGGCGTGCTGGGGCGCGAGGTGGCCGGCGGCATGATCGAGAACGTGTATCGGCTGCAGATCATCAACACCTCGGACTCGCCGCTGCGCTTGCGGCTGTCGGCCGACGGCATGCCCGGACTGGCGGTGCGCGCCGGGCAGGGCGAGTCGGACGTGGTGGATGTCGAGGCGGCGGCCAACAAGCTGGTGCCGATGGTGATCCGCGCGCCGGCCGGGGCCGAGCCGGGCGCGCACCCGATCACGCTGCGGGCCCGCGCCCACGATCAAGAGAACCGGCCGGTCGAAACCGACGAAGCCGCGAGTTTTTATGTCCCCGAGTGATTCCGAACCAAGGATGCCAACGATGAATACTGTCCATCTTGCCGCGCCGATGCCGGCGAAACCCTGGTACCGCGAGTTCTGGCCGTGGTTCCTGATGGCCGGGCCGTTCCTGGCGGTGATCGGCTGTGCCATCACGATCTACCTGGCCTATACGCAGTTCGGCAACCAGCCGATCCAGGAAGGCGTGGTCAAGCGCGGACTGGTGATCGAGCAGATGGAGCCGCTGCCGACGCCGCCGGCCGCGGTCGGCGTTCGTTGATGATTTCCGGAGGCGCGCCATGGGGTTGAGGTCGTTGATGTGGATACTGTGGCCGTCGTTCCTGGCGGCGGCCGTGGGCAGCGCGATTGTTTTTGCGTTGATCGACCCGTTGGATGTGGCGGTGTTCGGATATGTGCCGACGGGGCGGGTGGGGTTCTATACC
>NZ_QHHO01000024.1:0-601 GCF_003184165.1 Achromobacter sp. RW408 | reverse complement strand
TTGGCCGGTCTCGATCGCCGACACGCTCGGCGCCAAGTCCGCGGCCGCCTCGACCAAGAAGGGCCCGTCGTTCTCCGACGTGCTGGCCCAGCAGCGTCCCAACCCGTCCGCCGACGCGCGACCGGCCAATAACAACGGCGTCAAGACACCCGCGTCCGGCGGCAAGACCTCCGGCGATGCCGCGGGCAACGCCGAAGACGCCGCCGCCTCGGCCATCGACAACGCCGTGCAGACCGCGGCCCAGGCCGAGGCCGGCGCGCTTGCCGTCGCCGCCACGCAGCAACCGGCCACGCCGGTCGTGTTGCCGGAGCAGGCGCTCGAGATCGCCGCCCAGGCCGCCGAGCAGGTCCAGTTGGCGCGGGGCAATGCCCAGGCCGCCGCCACGGCCATCGGCAGCGGCGCCGCCGTGGTGCAGGCCGCGCTCACCGCCAACGATGCCATCGCAACGCCGCGCACGCCGGTGCCGGCCACCGCGCAGCAGGCCGAGGCCGCGGCCGCCCTGGCCAGCCGCGACGCCCAGGTCGCGCAGCCGGTGGTCACCGCCGCCGTCAAGGCGGGCTCCGCGCCCGCCGTCGAAGCGGCCCCCGTCAAGGCTGCGCCG
>NZ_QHHO01000003.1:0-74103 GCF_003184165.1 Achromobacter sp. RW408 | reverse complement strand
CGGCGCGTTCGCGCGCGTCGATCTGCTTGACCAGGTTGGTTTCCCAGGCGAGGTACTGACGCGCCGCGGCCTTGTTGCCGTCGTGGCGGTCGTGCACGAAAAACAGGTAATCGATGCAATCGCGGTCGGCGGGCGTGGACGGCGTGGATTCCAGCGCGATGCCCGCCGCCGACCAGCCGGCCGCCGTGCCCAGGTTGACGGCAAGGTCCCGCGCGCCGCGCGCCCGCAGGTCCGCCGCGGCCCAGGCGGCCACCGCGAGTTCCTCGGCCAGCAGCACCAACGGACGTGCCGGGTCCAGCGCCAGGCCGGCAAAGCGCGGCCGGATGGCCCATTGCGCTCCCGCGATGTGTTGGGCGCGATAGCGCATGCTGGGGCGGATGTCGATGAGTTGCGCGCCTGCGTCCAGCGCGGCGGCCAGCGCCGCGTCATCCAATACCTTGACCGGCGGTTCGGCGATCGGGGCGACAGGCGCTTGCAGGTCGGCGCCCACGCCTTCCTGCAGCACGCTCGCGTCCCAGCCCATCTGGCGCAACCAGCTGGCCACCACCGGCGCGCGCACGCCTTCGCCATCGAACACCACGATGCGCGCGCCACGCACGGCCACGTACTGGTCGGTGGCCTGGATCAACTGGCCGCCGGGCGTGTGCTGCGCGCCGCGCAACGAGCCTTGCGCGTACTCCTCGGCACTGCGCACGTCGCACAGGAAGGTGCTGCGGCCCGTGTCGGCCAGCCAGCTGCGCACCTGCGCGGCGTTCACCCACGGCACGCCATGGCGTTCGGCCAGGCCGGCCGAGCGTTGCGCCAGCGCCGGTATATCGGCCGCGGCAATGGCATCCTCATATCGACGGCTGGCGCCATGATCGAGCTTGAAATCCGCCAGGTACCAGCCCTGGGTGCCGTTCTCCAGCGCGTAGACGGGATTGGGCACGCCCAGGTTGATGAGGGTCTGCGCGCCGATGATGCTGCGGGTACGGCCGGCGCAGTTGACCACGATGGTGGTCTTCGGATCGGGCGCCAGGCCGTGCGCGCGCAGCGCGAGCTCGCCGTTGGGGCAGCAGATGCCGCCGGGGATGCTCATCTTCTGGTATTCGGCGTAGGGCCGGCCGTCGAGCACGATCAGGTCGTCGCCACGACGCTGGCGCTCGGCCAGTTCGGCCGCGCTGATGCGCGGCGTGTGGAAGACTTCTTCGGCGAGCTCGCCGAAAGTCTTGCTCGGGACATTGACCCCCGCGAAAGCGGCGTAGCCATCGCGTTGCCATTGCGCGATGCCGCCTGCGAGGCGGTGGACCTGCGTGTAGCCCACGGCCCGCAAGGCCGCTGCCGCGCGCGCCGCGACGTCATCGTCATCCCCCGCGTCGTAGACCACCACGCGCGCATCGCGCCGCGGCGCCAGGCGCGCGATATCGGCCTCGAGCCGGCTGAACGGCACCGGCGCCGCATAGAACAGGTGGGACTCGCCGTATTGGCCATGCTCGCGCACGTCCAGCAGCGCAATCTCGCCGCCATCATGCAGCCAGCCCTTGAGGGTGTGCGAGTCGATATCGGCCAGTTTCAGGTCGGAATGGGAATGCATCGTTAAATCCGCAGGGAATCGGGGGAATGGGAATTCAGGGCCGCCAGGACGGGCCGCAATTGGCCGAATGCCTGTTCGAGATCGGCGATCAGGTCGTCCGGATCCTCCAGCCCGATATGCAGGCGCAGCATGGCGCCGTGCGGGGCCACGGGCCGGGATCGCGCCTTGGCCAGATTGACGGGTATCACCAGGCTCTCGAATCCGCCCCAGGATGCGCCGATGCCGAACAGGCGCAGCGCGTCGATGACGCGTTCCATGTCGGCATCGGCGATGCCGGCGGCGAACTCCAGCGTCAGCAGGCCGTTGGTGCCGCTGCACTCGCGGCGCCAGACCGCGTGCGCGGGGTCGTCAGGCAGGGCCGGGCACAGCACGCGCGCCACTTCCGCCCTGCCCTGCAACCACTGCGCCACGCGCAATGCGCTGCGGGCATGTTGCGCCAGGCGCAGCGGTAGCGAACGCATGCCGCGCAGCACCAGATAGGCATCGTCGGCGCCGACGGTCTGGCCGAAATCGATGCTGGCGCGTTCCAGCGCGCGCCAGGCGCGGGCATTGGTCACGACCGCGCCCATCATCACGTCGGCGTGGCCGCCCAGGTACTTGGTGGCGGCGAGAATCGAGATGTCCGCGCCCAGCGCCAATGGCTGGCACAGCAAGCCGGACGCCCAGGTGTTGTCCACAGCCAGCCAGCAATCATGGCGTTGCGCCAACTCAGCCAGCTGCCGCAGGTCCGGCATTTCGTAGGTGAGCGAACCCGGCGACTCGGCATAGATCATGCGCGTGTTGGGACGCAGCAGCTGCGCCAGGCCGGCGCCATCCGGCGGATAGAAAGTGAATTCGATGCCCAGCCGCGACAGGTGCTCGGCGCAGAAGCGGCGCACCGGTTCGTAGACCGCATCGGTCACCAGCACGTGGTCGCCGGCGCGCAGATAGGCCAGCAACACGATGGCGATGGCGGCCTGCCCGGTGGGGTACAGCTGGGCGCGATGCCCCTGCTCCAGCTCGACCAGCGCGTCTTCCAGCGCGTGCGTGCTGTCGGTGCCGCGCGCGCCGTACGACGGCAGGCGTTCCTGTTCGCGGCGGGCGCGGGTGTCGCGCCAGGCCGCGACGCTGTCGAACACATAGGTGCTGGCACGCGTGACCGGGGTGTTGACCCAGCCGGCATGGGGACGCCCGGCGCGCAGCAGGCGCGTCGCGGACCGCAGGGGCTTGTTCATGATGGTCAGCGGCGGGTCTGCACGCCGATCGGCATGACCTTGCAGGTGCCGGCGGCCAGGTCGAAGGCCAGCCGCTCGGTCAGCGTTTCGAGGGCGCGGCCGTACATGTGCAGGTGGCGGATGACGCTATCGCCCTGGATCTCGACGGCATGGATATCGTCCGGCATCAGCGCGATGCCGGTGCCCGGCCCCACCACCACGGTCCCGGTCTTTTCCAGGCGGCCCACGCCGGGCACGGAGCCATCGTCGGTGCGGTCGTAGACGTAGTTGTATTCCACGCCTTCCACGGCGGCGATACAGGCCCAGGTGGTGTGGTTGTGCGGCACGATCTGCTTGCCGGGACGCATCACGTTCAGGTAGAGCGCGTAGCTCTTGTCGGCGTCCTCGCCGATCAGGTAGCGCGCCTGGCGTTCGCCCTCTTCCGGCGCCGGGTAGCGATCCTGGGCCCACCAGTCGGTATGACTGGCCAGGCCGATCAACTCGTCCAGCACGACCTTCAGGCTGTCGCGGTTCAGGCCCTTATTTCCTAAAGTATTTTTAATATTTCCGATGGCGCTGTCGATGCCTTGTTGCTGGGGATGCGTGGTGCTCACAATGACTTTTCCTCTTGTTTCATGAGTTATTGCAGTCACTGTATCGCCGCGCGCGAGCGCCAACAATTTAAATTGCCTTAATATTCCATAAGCATCTCTAATACTTTCGACTCGCTGCTGCCATGCGCAATCTCGACCTGGACCTGCTGCGCACGCTGACCGCGATCGCGCGCTACGAAACGTTTTCCGAAGCGGCCAACCGGTTGCACAAGACGCAATCGGCGGTGACGCAGCAGATGCAGCGGCTGGAAGCGGCCATCGGTTTGCCGCTGTTCGAGAAACAGGGGCGCAACAAAGCCTTATCCACGCATGGACGGCGCCTGGTCGAATACGCGCGCCACATGCTGGCCATCAACGATGAAGCGCTGCGCGCGCTGCAGGATGCCCCGCTGGAAGGCGACCTGCGGCTGGGCGCGCCGCTGGACGTGGCCGACACCATCCTGCCGACCCTGCTGACCCATATCGCGCGCTCGGCGCCGCGCGTGAAACTGGAGATCCGCACCGATCGCAGCCCATTCCTGATGGACGCATTGCGCGCCGGAGAACTGGACCTGACCATCTCGACCCGCTTCGACCAGGAGTTCGAGGGCGTGGCGCTGCGCACCTCGCCCACGGTGTGGCTGGCCTCGGCCGACTACGTGCATGACCTCAACGCGCCGGTGCCGCTGGTGCTGGCCGACGAACCCAGCATCTTCCGCCGCCTGGCGCTGACCGCGCTGGAACAGGCGCAGGTGCGCTGGCACACCAACTACGTGGCGCCCAACCTGGTGAGCATCAAGGCCGCCTTGCGCGCAGGCCTGGGCGTGACCGCGCGCAGCGTCGAACTGCTGGCCCCGGAAATGCGGGTGCTCGGGGAAAAGGAAGGCCTGCCACCGCTACCGGACGTGACGTACTTCCTGTGGATAAGGCGAGACCTGATCAATCCGCTGACACGGCAGGTCTACGACATGCTGCGCAGCAACCTGGGATTGGCGCGTGGCGCGGATGCGCCACCCAATCCATGACGCGGCAGGCAGCGCGGCGGCCCGAGACAGGCCACCGTGCGCATCGCTCAATAGCGGTCGAAGCAGCGCTGCAGCGCCGCGGGTTCACGCGTGACGCACAGCGCCAGCATCAGCAGGATGCGGGCCTTCTGCGGATTCAGGTCGCCGGCGGCGATGAAACCCAGCACCGCGTCATCCAGTTCGACGTCGCGCGCGACGAAACCGCTGCCGGTGCGGCTGGAGCGCAGCACCGCGACACCATCGGCGGCGGCGCGGGCCAGGGCGTCGATGGCCAGGTCCGTGGCGTTGCCGTCGCCCACGCCCGCCAGCACGATGCCATCGGCCTGGCGCGCGATGAAATCGATGACGTCGCCTTGCAGGTCGGCATGCGCATAGACGATGTCCACGCGCGGCCAACCGGCCTTCTCCAGCAATGCGAGTGAAAACTCGCTTTGCGTGCCGTGCGTGGTGGTGTTGCGCGAATAGAAGCACGGCGTGCCGCCATGCATCACGCCGGCGCGGCCGCGGTTGGGCGAGGCAAAAGCGTTGATGCCTGCGCTGGCGATCTTCTGGATCTCGCGAGCGTAGTGCACGTCTTCGTTCATGACGACCAGCGGCCCGCGGCCGCGCGCGTCGGGATGGCGCGCCAGCGCCACCGCGTTGTACAGGTTCGCCGGACCTTCGGCGCCCAGCGCGGTGGCCGGCCGCATCGCGCCCACCAGCACCACGGGCTTGTCGTGGCGGATCACCAGGCTGAGGAAGTAGGCGGTTTCCTCAAGCGTGTCGGTGCCGTGCGTGATGACGATGCCGGCAACGGAAGGATCCGCGCACAAGGCTTCGACACGCTGCGCCAGCGCGCGCCACACGTCGTGCGTCATGTTCTGGCTGCCGACGTTGGCAACCTGCTCGGCGCGGATCTCGGCCAGGCCCGCCAATTGCGGCACCGCGGCCAACAGGTCGCCCACCGAGAACGAACCCGCCTTGTAGCCGGCGGACGTGGCATCGGCCTGGGCGCCGGCGATGGTGCCGCCGGTAGCCAGCACCGCGATGACGGGGAGCGCCTGCTCAGGCATCGACCACTCCGGACAGGCCTTGGCGCTCGAGCAGCGAATTCAGGTGTTCCCAGCCGTGGAAGTCGATGACGATCTGGCCCTTTTCCTTGGCTCCGACCTTCAGCGCCACGCGCGTGCCCAGGTGATCGGACAGGGCTTCTTCCAGGCGCGTCAGGTCGCGCGATACGCCGTTGGCCTTTTTCTTGGGCGACGCCGCGCTCTCGGCTTCCTTGGCGGTCTTGGCGACCAGTTTTTCGGCTTCGCGCACCGACAGGCGGCGCGCGATGATCTGGTTGGCCAGCTGGATCTGGGTGGCGGCATCCACCGCCAGCAGCGCGCGCGCATGGCCCATGTCGACGTCGCCGGCCAGCAGCATGGTCTGCACCGCCGACGCCAGGTTCAACAGGCGCAACAGATTGCTGGTGGCAGAACGCGAACGACCGATGGCCTGGGCGGCCTGCTCGTGGGTCAGGCCGAATTCGTCCAGCAGGCGGCGCACGCCATGCGCCTCTTCGAGCGGATTCAGGTCTTCGCGCTGGATGTTTTCGATCAGCGCCATGACCGCCGCGTTTTCGTCGGCGACCTCGCGCACCAGCACCGGCACTTCCTTCAGGCCGGCCAGCTGGGCGGCGCGGAAACGGCGTTCGCCCGCGATGATTTCGTAATGGCCGGGCGCGTCGCCGAGCGCGCGCACCAGAATGGGCTGCATGATGCCTTGCGTGCGGATCGACTCGGCCAGCTCGCCCAACGCGCCCTCGTCCATGCGAGTGCGCGGCTGGTACTTGCCGGCTCGCATCTTCGAAACAGGCAAGGTGGACGGCAGACCCTCGGGCTTGGCCGGAGCCTTGCCGATATTGTCGATTGCAGGCGCGTCGGCGCCCAGCAAGGCGTCGAGTCCGCGACCCAATCCCTTGGGTTTCTTGGTGGCCATAGTTAAATCCTCTTTCCTTCTGTTTTTGGTATCCCGAGCCGGGCTCAGGCGGCCGCCTGCTCGGCGGGCAGGCGGTACCAATACGCGTAACAGTCTTTGAAACCGTAGCGGCCATACAAAGCGCGCGCGGCGGTGTTTTGCGGTTCCACCTGCAGGTAGGCCGTGGTGGCGCCGTCTTCGACGCACAACGCCAGCAGATGGTCGACCAGCGTCGCGGCATGTCCCTTGCGCCGCTGGCCGGGATCCGTCACCACGTCGAACAGGCCGGCCAGTTCGCCGTCGCGCACGGCCATGCCGCCGGCCACGCACGCGCCGGCGGTATCGAATGCCAGCACCGGCAGGATATCCACAGCCAGGCCCTCCAGGCGCGCCTGGTGCTCGGCGATGTGCTCGGGCCGGGACTCGCGCATGCGACCGACCGCCGCCGCAAAGCGCGCGGCGTCCACTGTCCTGAAAACCAGATCGCCCCGGGCGGCCAGCCTGGGAGCGAGCGGCATGCTCATGACTCGGGTCTCTTCGCCAAGGAGGTAACCCCGCGACGCCAGTTCGGCATCCAGGGTGAAATCCGGACCGATGGAGGTCAGGCGCAACACCATGGGCAGGCCATGGCGCGCGTACAACGTTGAACAATACGCCAGCCGTTCATCCAGCGGACGTGTGGATAACCCCAGCACGTTGATGCTGCGTACCCGTTTGGCCGACGATGGCGCATAGCGCACCAGCCAGCCGTCGTACAGCACCTGCGCGCGCACCGCCGTGGCGTTGAGCGCGGCCTCTTCCAGCCGCACGCGCAGCGCGTCGCGCGCATCGGCGGGCGGCGTGCGGGCGTCTGGGGACAGGTGCATGACGGCGGACATACAGCGCTTCAGCTCAGCTCGCGCACGCGCTCGATCATTTCGGCGCCGAACGAGATGTAGGCCTGCGCGCCCCGCGAAGCGCGGTCGTAGACCACGCCGGGCATGCCGTAGCTGGGCGCTTCGGCCAGGCGCACGTTGCGCGGCACGACGGTCTTGAAGACCTTGTCGCCGAAGTGCGATTCGAGTTGCGCCGACACCTGCTGCTGCAGCGTCATGCGGGGGTCGAACATCACGCGCAGCAGGCCGATGACACGCAGGTCGTCGTTGATATTGCGGTGCACGCGCTTGATGGTGTTGACCAGGTCGGACAGGCCTTCGAGCGCGAAGTACTCGCACTGCATCGGAATGATGACGCCATGCGCCGCGGCCAATCCATTCAGCGTCAGCAACGACAGCGTCGGCGGGCAATCGATCAGCACGAAATCGTACTGTCCGCCGACGGTGTCGATGGCGGCCTTGAGCTGGCGCTCGCGCTCGTCCATCTGCACCAGGTCGATCTCGGCGCCGGACAGTTCGCGGTTGGCGGGCAACACGTCGTAGCCGCCCGACTCCGAACGCACGCGGGCCTGTTCGATGGTGGCTTCGCCGATCAGCACCTGGTACAGGTTGGACTCGAGCGAATTCTTGTCGATGCCGCTGCCCATGGTGGCGTTGCCTTGGGGATCCAGGTCCACCAGCAGCACGCGTTGCTTGTGCGTGGCCAGCCCGGCCGCCAGGTTGATGGCGGTCGTCGTCTTGCCGACACCACCCTTCTGGTTGGCGATGCAGAAAACGCGGGCGGTCGAGCTGGGGGGTAGGTTCTTCATAGGGTTCCTTGACTGCGGCGCATCCAGATCAGGCAACGTTCCGCTTGCAGCTCCGGCACCTGGAGCGGCTGTATGTGGTCGACTTGCCATTCCCCACGCGCGTGCAGCGCCTGGATTTCATCATCCGGGACCTTGCCCTTCATGGCGACGAGGGTACCATCGTTGTCCACATGTCTGCCTGCGAGCATCGCAAAATCCTCCAAGGATGCGAATGCCCGCGACGTCACAATGTTGCAACCGGCGGGTTCCAGCGTCTCGATGCGCGCATGACGCGCCTGCAGATTGGGCAGCGCCAGGGCGCCGCTCATCTGTCGGACGAATGCGGTTTTCTTTTCAACGGCGTCGATGCAGGTCACCGACCATTCGGGCCGCATGACGGCCAGGACCACGCCGGGCAGGCCGCCGCCCGACCCGACGTCGTAGATCTTTGCCGGCGTGCCGGGCGCGCCCAGCGCTTCGCTGAACGGTCCCACGGCGGCCAGGCTGTCGAACAGGTGCTGCACCAGCATCTGTTGCGGATCGCGGATCGCGGTCAGGTTATAGGTGCGGTTCCAGCGCTGCATTTGCGCCAGGTAGTCCAGCAGCTTGGCGGCCGCGGCGGCGTCGGCCTGCAGCCCGAGCTGCCCGAAGGCATGGGACAGGCGGCCGGCCATGTCCGCGCCGGCCGGGTTGGCGTGGGCGCTCATGCGGCTTGCTTGCGCGAGCCGTAGTGCAGGCGCTTCAGGTGGATGAGCAGCAGCGAGATCGCCGCCGGTGTCACGCCCGAGATGCGGCCGGCCTGGCCGATGGTCTCGGGACGGTGCGTCTTGAGCTTCTGGCGCACCTCGAACGACAGGCTGGTGACGGCGTCGTAATCGACGTCCGCCGGAATCGGCTGTTGCTCGTGGGCAATCTGCTTTTGGACTTCGTCCTGCTGGCGGGCGATGTAGCCGGCGTATTTCACCTGGATCTCGACCTGTTCGGCCAGCACCTCATCGGCGGCCACACCCGGGCCCGCCAGTAGCGTACCGTCGGTATTGCGGGCGGCCATCAAGGCTTCATAGGAAACATTGGGCCGTTTCAGCAGGTCTGCTAGTGAGTACTCACGTTCAATTGCCTTGCCCAGCAGCGGCTCGGCCACTTCCTGCGGCAACACGCGGGGATTGACCCACGACGATTTCAAGCGTTCGACTTCAGCCGCGACGGCGTCGCGCTTGCGGTTGAAAGCATCCCAGCGGGCATCGTCGACGATGCCGAGCTGGCGGCCGATTTCGGTCAGGCGCAGATCGGCATTGTCTTCACGCAGGCTCAGGCGATATTCGGCGCGCGAGGTGAACATGCGGTACGGTTCGGTCACGCCACGCGTGACCAGGTCGTCCACCAGCACGCCCAGGTAGGCTTCGTCGCGACGCGGCGTCCACTGCTCGCGGTCCAGTGCCGACAAGGCGGCGTTGACTCCGGCGAGCAAGCCTTGGGCGGCGGCTTCTTCGTAGCCGGTCGTGCCGTTGATCTGGCCGGCGAAATACAGGCCGGCAATCGCCTTGGTTTCCAGGGTGCTCTTCAATCCACGTGGATCGAAGTAGTCGTACTCGATGGCGTAGCCGGGACGCAGGATGTGCGCGTTCTCCAGGCCGGGCAAGGAATGGATCAGCGCGAGCTGCACGTCGAATGGCAGGCTGGTGGAGACGCCGTTGGGATAGACCTCGTGCGTGTCCAGGCCTTCCGGTTCCAGGAAGACCTGGTGCGATTCCTTGTCCGCAAAGCGATGGATCTTGTCTTCGATCGACGGGCAGTAGCGCGGGCCGACGCCTTCGATCACGCCGCTGTACATCGGGGAACGATCCAGGCCGCCGCGGATGATGTCATGGGTCCGGGCATTGGTATGCGTGATCCAGCACGGCAGTTGCCGGGGATGCATGGCCACACTACCCATGTACGAAAACACCGGAATCGGATCCAGGTCACCGGGCTGTTCTTCCAGAATGCCGTAGTTGATGCTGCGACCGTCGATGCGCGGCGGCGTGCCGGTCTTCAAGCGACCTTGCGGCAACTGCAATTCCTTCAAGCGCTGGCCCAGGGAAATCGCGGGCGGATCACCGGCTCGGCCGCCCGAATAGTTCTGCAGGCCCACATGGATCAAGCCATTCAGGAACGTACCGGCTGTCAGCACCACCGTCTTTGCCCGGAACTTCAATCCGACCTGGGTCACGGCGCCAACCACGCGATCGCCCTCCACCATCAGGTCTTCCACCGCTTGCTGGAACAACCAGAGGTTCGGCTGGTTTTCCAGGCGGCCACGGATGGCCTTGCGGTACAGCACCCGGTCGGCCTGGGCGCGGGTAGCGCGCACAGCCGGCCCCTTCGAGCCGTTCAAGATACGGAATTGAATCCCCGCCTCGTCCGTCGCCAGCGCCATGGCACCGCCTAGGGCATCGACTTCTTTGACGAGATGGCCCTTGCCGATCCCACCGATGGAGGGATTGCAGGACATTTGGCCTAGGGTCTCGATGTTGTGGGTCAGCAGCAGCGTCTGGGCACCAGTACGCGCCGCAGCCAGCGCCGCTTCGGTACCGGCGTGACCGCCACCGACGACGATGACATCGAATTCGCGGGGATAATCCATGATGGGGAGATAAGAGAGCGTTCGGTGCTCATTATAGAGGCAGGGTGGGCATGTTTCACGTGAAACATGGTTGGACTGGGCAAAGCCAACCGCGAAGGGACTGGGTTTTGCAAATTGGCAACGCGCCTAAGGCTGACGGCGTTTGAATATGTCGGCATTTGCCGGTGTTTCGGTTCGATGTTTCACGTGAAACACCACTCCTGCAGGAGCAGGCTATGCCTCGCATAAAGGGTGAATAGCAGATTGGCGTGCAGTGTCCAATACAGTTCACCTTTCCGGTCATACCTCTAGGAACTCACTCTGAGGTCCGTCTACGGTCGAACTCACCAGTCGTCTCTATGCCGTGGTGATGTTTCACGTGGAACATTGCATGCTCCAAATCTGCAAACACGCGTGCAAAAGCTCCCTCACAGCGGCCCTTCCATCGGCACATCGTCGACCCCTGCCATGCCTTCGGCCTTACTGTTTCACGTGGAACATCGAGCTCCACAGCTGGAACGCTACTATGAGGCGGGCTGTCGTCCCTTTCCTGAAGTCATTGACGCCCGTTCTTTGCATCTACGCGCCGCACAACATGCGGAGAGCATGGGCAAACCGCCATCTTCTCTAGTGTGCGTCGCATCTGTAGAAAGCCAAATTATGCTTTCCGTCTGCGGGTGTTCCACGTGAAACATCAAAGCCACTTGCCTAGTGCGCCCTCGAACAACGGCATCGCCTGCCCACCCGGTCGACCGGCGACTTCCGACGCCTGCAGATGGATGCGTCGATATCCACGGATGACAGCCTGACTTCGGCTTCACGTGAAACCAAATCAGCAAAAAAAGTGATTTACTAGCCCTTACCCTACCCTACCCCGCGAAAACAGAATTTTTCCGTTTCACGTGAAGTTCTTTCCCGGCGGCAAGTGTAGGAGCATCAAGCCATGCCTTCCCAAACCTGCCCCGTCGACTATCAAATGAATGTCACCCGTCATTCAGCTGAAACATAGAAGTCCTAGGACCAACTTGTCACACCGGCTCGATAATACTTACGGGGCACCGGGCAGCGACAAAGTGTATGGCACGCTTCGCAGCGGCATCAGAAACAAACACTCGAGGCGAAGAGATTCTGTCGCCGCGATCAATGCGTGTTTGCGTCGCCGAAATCCATATCGGGTAGATCGTCGCGAACTCAATGCAGAAAAAGCGATGCCGGCGGAGTCCCAGGCTCTCATACGGCGACTTATCCACCAAGCCATCCACATCAGCGCGGCGGTTTCACGTGGAACAACTCTGGGGATAAGTCGCCTGCAAAGTCGGCGGAAAGATGCGGGAGGGGTGCCATGCGACTGCGCACTCTTGCGTTGGAGAACAAATACCCAGAATCGGGAAAACGCACAAATCCGCAATGAAAGCGAGGAAATCCGCGCTTCAGGTAACGCCCTTCCATTCCCATAAGAACTGACTTCGCCCACCGGGCCCTAACCATGTGCGACATGCGCATTCCGGTGGACAAAAATGTGGATAAGCTTCGACTATCGATCCGATAAGCAAGCCTCGCAGCCAGGTCACGACATTCCAGATCGGCCGGCCCAGGCAGTCAAACCTGCCCACCTCTCGACCGCAAGCGCGGGAACTTCGATTCTCTGCGCCAGTCCAACCGCCGCGCCTGACCATCACCTTGTCCACAGACTCTTACGTGTCGGTCGGCCACCGCCCTTTGTGCATAACTCCCAAAGCCAATGGATGGGCGGACAATCATCTTGCTCCTCGCCGGTCCTTTGCGCCATCATCCTTTCGGCCGAGGCACGGACGCCCGCCGGCAATGTGGACCGCAGGTTGTGGAAAAGTCGCTTGCCGATTCGCGCCGTGAAATTCCTTCACATGAAGTCCGCCGCGGTCCTTCAAGACGCGCGGCAATCCAGTGTCCATGACATCAGACGTCGCGCGGCGGGCGCCTTCCCCCTTCGGCAAAGAGCCGCTATCCCCATTTCTATCCACAGGTTGAACGCTCGCCTTTTGGCTAATCCAGGCATCATTCTGTGCATAACCGGGATGGGGATATCTTTGTGAACAACCGTGCCTGGAAACGGCAAAAATGCCGTTCCTGGTGAAAAGCCGTCTCGTCCGGCTGCGGGAGAATGGCCGGCGGCGGCATTGAAAAAAAGGCGTAAATGCCTGGTTTTCCTGGGGAAATGCGTTATTTCCCCCTGCATGCCCTTGGGGAAAGAGTGCTGCCAGCCCGCGGCCGATGGCGGTAGGACAACACCATGGATTCAACCCAAAAATGTGCAAAACCATTATTCCGAACGCGCCGTTGCTTCATTACTGCGCAACGAATTGCTCATGCCCGAAAATAATTATCCACAAACTTATCCAAAGGCCGAGAATATGTTAGTGATTACTAACTGTCTCTATGCAGTGCGTGAGAATGCGCCGCGGCCCCAAAGAAACAACGCCCCAGACCGCGAGGTTCTGGGGCGTTGTAGCCAGGCCTGGCCTGGCACACGGGAAATTGGGATTTCCCGATTTAGAGCGGGCGAATTTCGGCCGCTTGAGGTCCTTTCGGACCATCCTTGACTTCGAATTCGACTTCCTGGCCTTCGTTCAGGCTGCGATAGCCGCGGCCCTGGATGGCGGAAAAGTGTGCGAAAACATCGGTACCGCCGGCGTCCGGCGTAATGAAACCGTAACCCTTGTCAGCGTTGAACCACTTAACTTTGCCCTTCTGAGCCATTTTCCTAGCGTCCTGTAATTAACGAGATGCAATGAATCAAGGACGCCGTGAGAACTGAACGACCGGTAGGGATACCTGCGTTGCTGCTGCGTTCTCGCTTGCCGCAAAAGCGGCAGACAAGTCCGCGCGCTGCTTGAATCAACTGCGGAAACCAGCATACTCATCCAGCATTACAGACTCATATAGTTGTTTTCCCCAATGTCGTATTTTTCTGACTGGAACCCAATACCGCTACGCGGAATTTGCGTTGCGACGCGCCAGGAACGCGTACATCGGGCCGGTGACCAGCACGACGAACACCATGCGGGTCACATGGAACGCAGTCACCACGGGCACGCCCAGCTGCAGCACCTTGGCAGTGATGGCCATCTCGGCGATTCCCCCCGGCGTGGTGCCCAGGATGAGCGTCGGTATCGGCGCCGCCGACCATAGCGACAACAAGGCGCCCAGGCCGAACGCCAAGGCCAGCGCCACCACGGTGAAAGCCGCCACCACCGCGATGAAGCGCGGCGCGGCACGAAAGAAGTCCGGCCGATAACGATCACCCAGCGACCAACCGATAAGCAACTGGCCGACCTTCGGCACGTAATCGGGCAAGGCGGAAAGCTCGATGCCGCATGCAGTCAGAGTCATCGCCGCCAGCATCGGTCCCAATACCCAGGGATTGGGCCAGCGCAGTTTCATGAAGCACAGCCCCCCCACGCAGGTCAGCGCAACCAGCGCTGCCAGCCCGCCAGCGTGCACCGTACGCGGACCCGGCACCGTCGGATCCAGGCCCGCCACGCCCCACCACTGGAAGATGAACGGCACGGTCACCACCACCAGCAGCACGCGCACACTGTGCGCGGTCGCCACGCGGTCGATACGGGCACCGTGGCGTTCGGCCAGGCTGGCCATTTCGCTGGCACCGCCAATAGCCGAAGCAAACCACGCGGTCTTGAAATCGACGTCGGTATAGCGCCGCAACAGCGCGGTGCCGATGAATGCCAGCCCCAATGCGAACAGCATGCCCACGACGATGGGACCGGCATTGGCGCCGATATGGCCGATCACCTGCGGCGTGAAATACAGGCCCAGCGAAGTGCCGATCACCCATTGGCCGGCATTGCGCGCCGGCCGCGGGCACACCGTTGCCCCGCCCGCGATCCGCACCGCCGCGGTAAGCAGCAACGCGCCCAACATCCACGGCAGCGGCAGATGCGCCCACACCGCCAGCAACGCGCCGGCCAGTGCAATCGCCAAACCGCCCGCCACCCTCCACAACATGTTCCGAAACACGATACCGCCCACGCCATAAGCTCATGAGAATCCCGAATTATGAGTTAGTGGGATACTTACGAAAACTCTTGCGCACACCCAGCGTTCCTTTTCGCGTCCACCATGATCCGATCCAAACTTCCCGACGTCGGCACCACCATCTTCACCGTCATGAGCCGCCTGGCCATCGAGCACAAGGCCATCAACCTGGGCCAGGGCTTTCCGGACTTCGATCCCGATCCCGCGCTCTGCGCGCTGGTCAGCAAGGCCATGGCCGACGGCCACAACCAGTACCCTTACATGCCCGGCGTGGCGCCGCTGCGCGAGGCCATCGCCGCCAAGACGCAGTCGCTGTACGGCCGCGCCTACGATCCCGAAACCGAGATCACCGTCACCAGCGGCGCCACCGAAGCGCTGATGGCCACCGTGCTGGCCGCGGTCGGCAGCGGCGACGAAGTGGTCGTCATCGAGCCCTGCTACGACTCCTACCTGCCGGCCATCCGCCTTGCCGGCGGCACCGCGGTGCCGGTGCCGCTGCGCGCGCCCACCTCGGACGATCCGTACTACCGCATCGATTGGCAACGCGTGCGCGACGCCATCACTTCCAAGACCCGCCTGCTGATGCTGAACTTCCCGCACAACCCCACCGGGGCGGTGCTGGACGACAGCGACCTGGACGCGCTCGAAGCCATCGTGCGCGACACCGGCGTGCTGCTGGTGTCGGACGAGGTCTACGAACACATCGTGTTCGACGGCAAGCCGCATGCGAGCATTGCGCGCCGTCCGCTGCTGGCTGAACACGCTTTCGTGATCTCGTCGTTCGGCAAGACCTACCACACCACCGGCTGGAAAATCGGCTATTGCTGCGCGCCGCGCCAGCTCAGCGCGGAGCTGCGCAAGGTGCACCAGTTCATGGTGTTCACCGTGCCGTCGCCGATGCAGTTCGCGCTGGCCGAGTTCATGCGCGATCCCAAGCCCTACCTGGATTTGCCAGCCTTCTACCAGGCCAAGCGCGATCGCCTCTCGCAAGGCCTGGCCAAGACGCGCTTCAAGCCGCTGCCCAGCCCGGGCACGTTCTTCCTGTTGGCGGACTACAGCGAGATATCCAAACAGAACGAAGCGGACTTCGCGCGCGATCTGACAGTGCGGCATGGCGTGACGGTGATCCCGGTTTCCGCCTTCTATCAACGGCCCGACGCCGCCGACTCCAACCACCGTATCGTGCGCTTCTGCTTCGCCAAGAAAGACGCGACGCTGGACGCGGCGCTGGAGCGCTTGGCGCAAGTCTGACGCCACGCGACACACGCCGACTGGAAACGCCCCGCCGGGGCGTTTTTCTTTTCATCCGCATGTCGCCCATGAAAAAAAGGAGCGCCGCGGCGCTCCCTTGCAATGACCGGTGCCTCGGTCGCAGCCGGCCGGCCTTCGCGGACAGGCCGGCGCGCGGATCCATCACACCGGTTCGGCGACTGCCTTCCTGGCCTTGCGCATACGGCGCAGGAGCTGCGGGACAATCACCACGGCGATGGCCGCGGTCCACAAGGCGATCGCGACCGGGCTGGCGAACAGCACCGACACATTGCCGTCGGTCATCGACAAGGCGCGACGCAGGTTCTGTTCCATCATGTCGCCCAGCACCACGCCGAGCACCAGCGGCGCCATCGGCACACCGAACTTGCGCAGGAAATAGCCCAACGTGCCGATGCCTGCCACCAGCAGCAGATCGAAGGTGCCCGCGTTGATCGCATACACGCCGATGTAGCTGATGCACAGGATGCCCGGCACCATCAGCCAGCCCGGTACCGACAGCACTTTCGAGAACAGGCGCACCATCGGCACGTTCATCACGAACAGCAGCACGTTGGCCACGAACAGCGAGGCGATCAGGCCCCACACCAGCTCCGGCTTGGAGTCGAACAGCACTGGACCCGGCGTGATGTTGTAGAGCGTCAGCGCCCCCATCATCACCGCGGTGGTGCCCGAGCCCGGCACGCCCAGCGTCAGCATGGGCACGAACGAACCGATGGCCGACGAGGTGGCGGCGGCTTCGGGCGCCACCAGGCCGCGCATGTCGCCCTTGCCGAACTTGGCATCCGGATCCTTGGCTTCGATGATGCGCTTTTCCTGCGAGTACGCCACGGCCGCGGCCACGCTGGCGCCGGCGCCCGGCAACACGCCGACACCGAAGCCCACCAATGCGCTGCGCACCACGCTCCACCAGGTGAACGCCAGCTCCTTCAAATTGAACAGCTTGCGGCCGCTGGGCTTGACCTCGACGCTGTGGCCCGCCATCACCTTCTCAAGCATTTCCAGCATCTCGCTGACCGCGAACAAGGCGATCACCACGACCACGAAATCGATGCCATCGGCCAGGTGCACGGAGTCGAAGGTATAGCGGTATACGCCCGAGTTCGCATCCACGCCGATGACCGAGATCGACAGGCCGATCATTGCCGCCAGCACGCCCTTGATGGGTTGCTTGCCGAGCAGGCTGGTGAGGCAGCAGAAGGCGAAGATCATCAGCACGAAATACTCGGCCGGACCGAACGCCAATGCCCATTTGGCCAGCAGCGGCGCCAGCAGGATGATGCCCACCACCGACACGATCGCGCCGAAGAAGGCGGACCACGCCGACAGCGACAACGCGACGTTGGCCAAGCCCTGGCGCGCCAATGGATAACCGTCCAGCGTCGTCATGATGGCGCTGGCCTCGCCCGGCACGTTGAGCAGGATCGAGGTGATGCGGCCGCCGTATTCCGCGCCCACGTACACCGCCGCCAGCAGGATCAGCGCGGTCTCGGGCGGCAGGTTCATGGCGAAGGCAATCGGGATCAGCATTGCCACGCCGTTGATCGGCCCCAGGCCCGGCAGCACGCCCACCATAGTGCCGAAGAACGAGCCGATCGCGGCCACCAGAATGTTGGTCCACGAGAACGCCACGCCAAAGCCGATCGACAGATGATCGAGGATTCCGCTCATATCAGGTTCTCCAGCAGCCCGCCGGGCAGGACCACGTCCAGCACCTTGTCGAACAGCACGTAGAAGAAAGCGCTCATGACGATGCCGCCAATCGCGCACTTGACCCAGCCGCCGCCGAACAGGCGGCCGACGAAGACCGTCATCAACGCGGTGGCGATGATGAAACCCAGCCACTGGAACAGGAACGCATACGCGGCGGCGAACACCACCATCAACGCGATGCGGCCGTTGGCGCCGGCGGGGTTCGGCTCGACCGCGTTGCCGCCCTTGTAGGCCAGGCGCAGACCGCACAGGCCGATGATCAGCGCCAGCAGCAACGGGAAGGCGCGCGGGCCCACCGGTTCATAGGCGAACGGCGCTTCGATGCCCCACCCCGCCCAGGTCATGAAGGCCGCCAGCGCAAGCGCCGCGATGCCCAGGATTCGATCGTTCATGATCAGCTTTCCGTTGGTAGAAGGACCGCGCGGCGCAAGCCCGCCCCGGCCTCCGGCTGGGAGCCGGCGGCGCAAGGTGCGCGTTAACCCGCGCGCGGTCGGTAGGCAAGCCTTGCGGCTTATTTCTTGACCAGGCCGAAAGAGTCGGCCAGTTCGGCGTATTGCTTGACCTGCTGCTTCACGTAGGCATCGAGGTCGGCGCCGGTCTTGTTGAAGGGGAACAGTCCCTGCTGTTCGCGCAGCTTGGCGAACTCGGGCGCCGCGGCGACGCGATTGAAGGCGTTGACCCAGAACTGGTAGTCGGCATCGGACACCTTGGGACCGACGTAGAAGCCGCGGATGATGGGCCAGACGATGTCGTAGCCCTGCTCTTTCGCGGTGGGCACCGTGCCCAGCTTGCCCGGCAGGCGCTGGTCGTTGAAGACCGCCAGCACGCGGATGGGAGCGCCGCCTTCGAGCATGGTGAAGGCCTCGGCGGCATCACCCATGTAGGCCTGGATATGGCCGCCGCGCAGCGCGGTCACGGCCTCGCCGCCGCCTTCGAAGGCAACGAAGCGCATCTTCTTGAAATCGACGCCGGCCGCCTTGGCGGTCAGCGCGGCTTTCATCCAGTCCTGGCTGCCGACGGTGCCGCCGGCGCCCAGCACGATCTTGGTCGGGTCCTGCTTGAAGGCTTCCATCAGGCCCTTCAGGTCGGTGTACGGCGAATCGTTGCGCACCACGGCCACACCATAGTCGGTGCCGATGGCCGCCAGCCAGCGCACGTCGTCGACGTTGTACTTGCCGAACTTGCCTTGCGCCAGGTTCAGCAGCGAACCGCCCGAGAACGCCACGATGGTTCCGGGCTCGTTGGGGTGTTGGGCGACGATGTTGTTGTAGGCCACCGCGCCGATGCCGCCCGGCATGTAGACGATGCGCATGGCGCTCTTGAGCGCCCCGCTCTGCTTCAGGCCCTCGGTGGCCAGGCGGCAGGTCAGGTCGAAGCCGCCGCCGGGTTGGGCCGGCGCGATGCATTCCGGCCGGCGCGGTTCGTCGGCGGCGTGGGCGGTGCCCAGGGACAGGGTGATCGCGCCGAGCGCCGCGACGGCGGCCAGGCGCAGCTTGAGGCTGGTCTGCATTCTTGCGTCTCCGAATTTATAGGTCTAGTCAGGGCTGGCGATCGAGGTGGTCTGTCGCCTGATCGGACTCCAGCGGATGCAACCGTACAAAATCGAAGCTTTCCAGAACCTTTCAAAAATCGCCATTTTCCTGGTGCGGCGCAACATACGGGGCCGTTTCCAGGGAAAACACCAGCGCCGCGCGCAGGCCGGCCAACGGCGTCCGGTTCTCCAGCACCAGGCGGGCGCCCAGCAATCCGGCGATGGTATCGACGATGGCCAGCCCCAATCCCGCGCCGGGCTTGTTCTTGCCGGCCGCGCCCCGGCGGAACCGGATGCCGGCGCGGGCAATGTCCTCGGCCGACATGCCCGGGCCGCTGTCCTCCACCGCCAGGCTGGCCTGACCGGCTTGGCGGCGCACCACCACGGTCACCACGCCACCCGGGGCGGTGTAGCGGATGGCGTTGTCGACCAGGTTGCTGGCGGCCTCGCGCAGCAGCCAGTCCACGCCCTGCACCACCAGCGGGTCGTCGCCGGCATCGAGCCCGATGTCGATCTGGCGGGCCCGGGCGGTCGGCAACAGGGTCCGGATGACCCCGTGGGCCAGCGCGGCCAGATCCACCGGTTCGGCCGCCAGGCCGCCTTCGGCCAGCGAGGCGTCTTTAGCGCGCGCCAGGGCCAGCATCTGGTTGGTGGTGCGTACCGCCCTGTCCAACCCCTCCTGCATCGCCAGAAGGGCTGTACGGACCTCCTGGGGGCATGTTTCACGCAGGGCGTAGGCGGTCTGGGTCCGTAGGACCGACAGCGGCGTGCGCAATTGGTGCGAGGCGTCGTCCAGGAACTGGCTCTGGACCCTCGCCTGGGCCGCGTAGCGGGCCATGTGGAGGTTTACGGCGGCGACCAGGGGTAGGACCTCCCCTGGCATCTCGGACGCGCTGACGGGGCTTAAATCGTCCGCGGAGCGCCTTTCCACTTCCTGGCGCAGGCGCTCCAGGGGGCGCAGGGCCATGAAAACCCCCAGGACGATCACCAGCACGCTGATCAGGATCACGGCCAGGTCGCGTTCGACCGAACGCACCAGCACCTGGTGCAGGAAGGCCTGGCGGCTTTCCAGCCCTTCGGCGACCTGGACGATAACCCGTCCCCCCTTGTTTGCGTACAGCGGCGGATCCATGGCCCGCGCCAGCGCGGCCACGCGTACGGGAGCCCCCTGGTAGGTGGCGTAGAAGAACTGCGGTTCGCCCGAAACCAGCGGCTGGGCCGGCATCGGCAGCCCGGGATGGCCGATCTCGGCCAGGCCGTCCTCGGTGGCCACGCGGTAGAACACGCTGCCATTGGCCGTCAGCTCGAAAAATTCCAGCATCAGATACGGCTGCTCCATGGCTAATCCACCGCTGGCTGTGGATATGTTGTGGTCGATCGCGCGCAGCGCGCCGGCAAGCGAACGGTCGTAGGCAATGTCGACCTGGTTGCGCAGCTGGTGATTGGACAGCCACAGCGCGCCCATCATCACCAGGACCAGGGTGGGGATCAACCACCAGAGCAACTGCGTTTTCAGGGTGCGATTGCGGTTTTTTTTCCTGGAAACCGGGGTTTTTTCCGGAAAACTAGTTGTCAACAGCGTTCTCCAGGCAGTAACCCATGCCCCGCATGGTGGTGATCTGCACGCCGGTTTCCGCCAATTTCTTGCGCAGGCGGTGCACCAGCACCTCGATGGCTTCGAGGTTGATGTCGGCATCGTCGGTCACGATGCGGTCGAGGATCTGCTGCTTGTTGATGGGTTCGCCGCTTTTCTGGATCAACACCCGCAATACGGCGTGTTCACGTGGGGATAACTGCAAAGCCTGTCCCGAGACCGTGAATTTTTGCCCCGAAGTCTCGAAAACCAGGTTTCCCAGGGTGAGTCGCGGGTGTTCACGGCCACGGCTGCGACGCACCAGGGCGATCAGGCGCGCTTCCAACTCTTCCACAACAAACGGTTTCGGCAGGAAATCGTCCGCGCCTTCGTGAAGTGTCCCGATTTTTTCGGCCAATGAATCGCGCGCGGTCAGGACCAGCACCGGCGTGCGGTCGTCCCGCGCGCGGATCTTCGCCAGCAAGGTATGGCCATCCATGCCGGGAAGTCCCAGGTCGAGGATGACCGCATCGAATTCTTCGACGGCCAACCTTCTTTCGGCGACCAATCCGTCGTCAGCCCATTCGACAACGAAGCCCGCATGTCGGGCCAGGCTTCTGGACAGCCAGCGGGCAAGTTCCGCTTCGTCTTCTATCAGGAGGATGCGCATGGACGGAGTCCGGGGGGGTGTGGCTGGGAGATAGGAGAAAGCATGTTTGTCTTTTCCCTGTATTTCTCTTTATATAAAGACTAATGATTAATAAGGCCTGTGGATAACTACCTTAACCTTGGAAACCCGTTTTTTTTCATCGACTTGCGGGCGTTTTTGGCTGTGCAAGAACTCTGTGTGGAAAAAGAGCCGAAGTTGGACAAGATTTCGGACCTCGTCCAAAACCCCTGCTTGTTCAACTCGCCTCCACACAATGTGCACAACCTGCCGCCTTAGGAGTTATCCACAGCCCTCTTCTGCCAAACCGGGTCGGGCAGCGGCACTTTTACCCCGAAAAAACGCTGGTTGCCTACCCTGGTTTTCGCCTCTTTGCAGGCCTGTATAGGCCCCTGGAGGCGTTGCCGGAATTGGCCATGTGAGGGGTGGCGTCCCGCCGGGGTTGACGTCCGGCTGAACAAAAAGTGAGCAGGTTTCCGCCGTAGAATCCGCCCATGGCAAGACAACTCAGAATCAAGAAACCGGCCTGGGCAACCTGGCTGAGAGGCCGTTTGCTGGCCGACAATCTTCCTGCGACGCTGTGCGCGGCAGCCCTGATGGGACTGGCCGGCGCGCTGGCAACGGTGATCTTTCGGGAACTGCTGGGCTGGATCCAGATGCTGCTGGGCGGGGTCGATTCGCCGCATGGCATGGTGTCGCTGGCGCGCGGCATGTCGTCCTGGGAACGGCTGCTGCTGCCGGCGGCTGGCGGCGCGATCGCCGGGTTGATCCTGCAGGTGGCCGCTCGCCGGCTGCCGCCGCGCGGGGCCGCCGACTATATGGAGGCCATTGCCATCGGCCGCGGCGTGATCGGCTTTCGCCAGACCGTGGCGCGTAGCATTTCTTCTTTGTTTTCAATCGGTTCCGGGGCTTCGATTGGCCGCGAAGGGCCGATGGTGCAGTTGGCGGCGATGTTCTCGTCGTTGTCGGGCCGCTACCTGGTGCTGCCGCCGCGGCATCTGCGGCTGCTGGTGGCGTGCGGCGCCACCGCCGGGATCACGGCCGCCTATAACGCGCCGATTGCCGGCGCGCTGTTCATTTCTGAGATCGTCTATGGCGCCATAGCGTCGGCCACCCTGGTGCCGCTGGTGGTGTCATCGGTGGTCGCCAACATCGTGACGCGCCAGATCCTGCACTACGACGCGGTGTTCCATATGCCGCCGTTCGATTTCGTGTCGGGCTGGGAAGTGGCCAATTACCTGGGGCTGGGCCTCATCGCAGGGATGGTGGCGCCGCAATTCCTGCGGTTCCTGGATGCATCGAAGGCGCTGTTTCGTCGGCTGACGCTGCCGTTGTGGGCCAAGATGGCGCTCGGCGGACTGGTGGTGGGCGCCCTGTCGGTGTTCAAGCCCGAGGTCTGGGGCAACGGCTACAGCGTGGTCAACAGCATGCTGCATACCGACGAATGGGCCTGGCAGGCGGTGGCGGCGATCCTGCTGTTCAAGATCGTGGCCACCGGCGCCAGCGTCGGTTCCGGCGCGATCGGCGGGGTATTCACGCCGACGCTGTTCGTGGGGGCTGCCGTCGGCGCCCTGTATGGTTCCGGTTTGCATGCGCTGTTTCCCGCCGGCGACCTGTCCGCGGTATCGAGCTACGCGGTGGTGGGCATGGGGGCGTTGCTGGCGGCCACGACCTACGCGCCGCTGATGTCGATATTGATGATTTTCGAGATGACGTTGAGCTATGAGGTGATGTTGCCGTTGATGCTGGCGTGCATCACGGGTTTTGTCATTGCGCAGCGCATTCGACCGGATTCGGTGTACGCGAAGTCATTGGCCAGCAATCGTCTTGCGCGCGAGACCTTGAAGGGGGCGCTCGCGTTGACGGCGGGAAAGTCTCGAGATGCGTGATTCTGGAATTTCCTCTCCTGGAATTTCCTCTTTAAGTGCCTTGAAGATAGGTATGAGCAAAAGCTCATATTCTATAAATGAGCAATTGCTCATTTAATGTGGAGTCACGGATCAAGCTGCTTGGTCATGAATACCCGCTTCAAGCCTATTTCCTCGGCGCGGTGGGTCTCGACATAGCCATAGCGTTGATAGATGGCGATGTTCTCGATCATCGCTTCCTGTGTGTATAGCCGGATGCGGCGGTAGCCCGCCTGCCGCGCCACGCTCTCCGCCCATCGCATCAGTTCGCGGCCATAGCCACGTCCTTGCGCAGCGGGCGAGACCGCCACGTTGTCCAGCAGCAGGCAGTCCCTTTCATGCACCAGGACCAGCACGGCCTGGATACCGGCTTCGTCCTCCACTACCTGCACCTGTCCCCGGACGATACGTGCGCGGTAGTCGTCGCGCATTGGTCCCGGCGTGGCGCCGATGCGCGCGACGTAATGGCGATAGGCATCGTGGACGATGTGCTCCACCGTGGGCAGATCCTCCGCGACGGCGGGGCGGATGATGTGTCCCATGTCGTGGCTCCAATCGGTTGGTTTCGAAAAAAAACCAATACTGAATCCTTCAGACCTATAATTTCCTGAAATACGTGCATATGCTAACTATTTCTACCAGCTGTATAGATGGAAATTTGGAGACCTGAGTTTTGTTCAAGAAATTGAGATCCAGACTGTTGCTGTCCTTGGCGGCCATTGTCGTCGCGGGTGGCTATGTCTACAAAAACGTTCCGGAGAACGGCCAGGCCTCACAGCAAACAGCACAAGCATCCATTACCACTGAGGAGTACCTGAGTCGTTTTGATCCTGAACGGTACATGCGTATCGGGACGGACTACTTCAATCCGAGATACAGCCCGAGTCGACTCAATAAGCCGATTGATCAGATCGACATAACGTACGACTACCCATTTGCGTACCTTGCCAAGGTCGAGAAAAAGCTGGCAGATGTTGACCGTCTGACTGCCCTGCGAGAGATCTTCAAGAAATTGACCGCAGGCGCGAAAACAAACCAGGAACGCCACCTGGCCGTCCTGGACTTCCTCTACAAGGCGGCGTACCACAATCCGTATGTCCAACCGATGTACGAAGACAAACAAGCAGTATTCGATCCGATTGTGCTTCTCAAGCTGGGCGAAATGCGTTGTGGTGGTGTTGCCCGTGTTGCCGCAGACTTGTTCGAAGCGGCGGGCTACAAGACCAGGCTGGTGCAAGCCCATGCCCATATCACCACGGAGATTTATTACGACGGAGGTTGGCACCTCTTTGAAGCTGACCTTGTGGGCGGCCCCCCCGTAATGATCAATGGGCGTATCCCTTCCGTTGCCGAACTCGCAAACAACCCATTTCTCATCGATAAGTCCCCTTCTCATTTCCTGGTGTACGTGGCTCCGGGGCCAAGTGGCGGGGGGGATAAATCTCCAGTCTATCCGTCCTACTACTACTTCTCCAGTCAAGCCCTGGCGGGCCTTGACGCGGCTTACTACTACAAGACCGCCACGCCGGAAGAGGCTGCGGACTCCAAGTGGTATGGATGGAACTATTACGAGACGACTACCAATCGCTGGAAACTCACCGACTTTGGACCGAAGTACGAACCTGATCCACCTGATTTCAAGAACGTGAAAGTGAAAAGGGGAAAATTCCTCGTTGAATGGTTGCCCGCGCGCGACTCGGACAATGATCTTCTTGGCTATCGTGTCTATGTGTCGTCGCGCAGCAGGGGATGGAATTATCAGGACATCGACGCGCCCGAGAGCGTCAAAAAGTACTTCGTGGGTGGCTGGAAGCCGGAAATGTACGACAGTCTGTACAAAACGCCGCCCAAGGATGTCGCGTTCCTGGAAACTAAATCAACCCATATAGAACTCCCCGCTCCCAAGGGAGGTGGCCCGCTCTATGTGACCGTAATGCCGTTCGATAAGCATGGCGAATCGGTGGGCAGGCGCCTTTACAACATGTCGGCGGAGTTGAAGCTGTCCCTCTGAGGGGCGGGGCTCTCAGCGCAGGTGGCGAGACGGTGGCAGAAACGGGTAACGCTACTTCCCGATGCAAAAGCTGGAAAAGATCTCGCCCAACAAATCATCGCTGGTGAACTTCCCGGTGATGCTCGACAGGCTGTCATGCGCCAGCCGCAGTTCCTCGGCGAACAGGTCCAGCACGCGGTCGTCCTGTTCAGCGTGTTCCGCGGCCAGCGCCAGGTGATCGGCGGCATCCTGCAGCGCGTGCAGGTGCCGTTCGCGCGCCAGCCAGGGCGACTCGGCGCCGGGATTCCAGCCGGCGATGCGTAGCAGCTCGGCGCGCAGCGCGTCCAGGCCCGCGCCGCGCTTGGCCGAGATGCCGAGTTCGCCGGGGCCGGCCGCAAAGGCTGTGGATAACAGGTCCACCTTGTTGAAAACCTTCAGCACTGGCGTGCGCGGCGGCAGGCGCGCGGTGATCTGCGCGTCCAGTTCGTCGCCGGGCTGGGTGGCGTCCTGCAGGTGCAGGATGACGTCGGCGCGCTCGATTTCCTGCCAGCTGCGGGCGATGCCGATGCTTTCCACGGTGTCCTCGGTTTCGCGCAGGCCGGCGGTGTCGACGATGTGCAGCGGCACGCCGTCGATATGGATCTGTTGCACCACTTTGTCGCGCGTGGTGCCGGCGATCGGTGTGACGATGGCAACGTCGTCGCCGGCCAGGGCATTGAGCAGGCTGGATTTGCCGACGTTGGGCTGGCCGGCCAGCACCACATGCAGGCCTTCGCGCAGGATCACACCCTGGCGCGCCTGGGCGATGAGATGACCGAGGTCGCCGGCCAGCTTTTCCAGCGTGGGGCGCGCCTGGTATTTCTCGAGGAAGTCGATTTCCTCTTCGGGAAAATCGAGCGTGGCCTCGACCAGCATGCGCAGGTGGATGATGCGGTCGGACAGGTCGTTGACGCGCGCCGAGAAGTCGCCCGACAGCGACGCCATGGCGCCGCGCGCGGCGGCCACCGACGAGGCTTCGATCAAATCGGCGACGGCCTCGGCCTGCGCCAGATCCATGCGGTCATTGAGGAACGCGCGGCGGGTGAATTCACCCGGCTCGGCCAGCCGCAGGCCCAGGTCGCGGCCCGCCGCCAGGCAGCTGTCGAGCACGCGGCGCAGGACCGCGGGTCCGCCGTGGCCCTGCAGTTCCAGCACGTCTTCGCCGGTGTAGGAATGCGGCCCCTTGAAGTACAGCGCGATGCCTTCGTCGAGCAGTTCGCCATCGACCGCCTTGAACGGCAGATAGTGCGCGTGACGCGGCGTGAGTTCGCGCTGGAACAGGCGACGCACCAATTCGGACAGGTCCGCACCAGAAACGCGCACGACACCGATGCCACCTCTTCCGGGGGCGGTTGCAATGGCGGCAATAGGGGCATGGACGGACATATCGGGGACAACGCGAGGCAAGGACAATAGGGGAATATAACTGTTGCGCGGGGCCTTGTTTGCTGGTTAAGGTGCGCCAGAGGTTTAAAACCCGAAACAACCCTGGGAGATCATGATGGCATCTCGGTTTTCGCGTGTGTTGGCCTGTGGTTCGGTAGCGGTTCTGCTGGCCTTCGGCACCCTCAATTCGGCGCTGGCGCGCGACCTGGTGATCGGGCTGAAGACCGAGCCATCATCGATGGATCCGCAGTACCACGCGTTGACGCCGAACACCCAGATCTCCCAGACCATTTTCGACACGCTGGTGGCCACCGACGCGCAGCTCAAGCCGGTGCCGGCGCTGGCCGAGTCCTGGACCGTCGATGGCAAGGTGTGGACCTTCAAGCTGCGGCCCGGCGTGAAGTTCTCCGATGGGTCGCCGTTCACCGCCGAGGACGTGGTCTTCACCTATGACCGCGTGCCCAAGGTGCCGAACAGCCCGTCGCCGTTCACGCTGTACCTGGGCTCGGTGGCCAAGGCCGAAGCGGTGGATCCGATGACCCTGCGCATCACCACCAAGGAAGTGGCGCCGAACCTGCTGGTGAACCTGGCGCAGTTGCCCATCATGTCGAAGAAGGCCGCCTCCGGCCCCGCGGCCGAAGGCAAGACCACCACGGAATTGAACAGCGGCGACGGCCTCATCGGTACCGGCCCGTACAAGTTCGTGTCGTGGAAGCGCGGCGCCGAATTCGTGCTGGCGCGCAATGAAAACTACTGGGGCAAGAAGCCCGTGTGGGACAAGGTGATCTATCGCCCGATCAGCAATGCCGCGGCGCGCGTGGCGGCCCTGCTGGCCGGCGACGTCGACATGATCGAGGATCCCCCGACCGATGACCTGCCCAAGCTCAAGGGCGACAAGAAGTTGTATGTCGAAGAGACGCCGTCGGTACGCGTGGTGTACGTGGCGCTGGACCAGTACGCCGAGCCCTCGCCCGGCATCCAGGGCACCGACAAAAATCCGTTGAAAGACAAGCGCGTGCGCGAAGCGCTGTCGCTGGCGCTCAACCGCGATGCGCTGGTCGAGCGCGTGATGGGGGGCGTGGCGCTGCCCGCCGGCAATCTTCTGCCCTACCCCATGTTCGGTTCCAGCAAGGAACATTCCAAGGCGCCCAAGGCCGATGTCGAAAAGGCCAAGGCGCTGTTGAAGGAAGCCGGCTATCCCAACGGTTTCTCGATCACGCTGGGCTCGCCGTCGGGCCGCTACGTCAACGATTCCAAGGTGGCGCAGGCGATCGCGTCGATGTGGACCCGCGTGGGCGTCAAGACCAGCGTCGACGCCATGGCGCCGCCGGTGTTCTTCAAGAATCGCGACAGCTATGCGTTCTCGGCCTACCTGGCTGGCTGGTCGGTGACCAGCGGCGAGATGTCGAACGCGCTGACCTCGCTCCTGGTGACGCGCAATCCCGAGGCGGGCCTGGGCACCACCAACCGTAGCCGCTATTCCAATCCCAAGATGGACGAGCTGGTGAAGGAAGCCTCGTCCACCATGGATGACGCCAAGCGCGCCGAGCTGCTGTCCAAGGCCAGCAACATCGCCATGGATGACTACGCCATGCTGCCGGTGCACTTCGAGTTGTCGGTGTGGGCGATGAAGAACGACATCCGCTACCAGGGCCGTCCCGACCAGGTCACGCTGGCGCAGTTCGCTACGCTGAAGAAGTGACGCACGTCGCGGGCGGTATCCTGTGCTAGCGACAATCGTACGAAGGCTGCTGCAAACCATCGTCGTCATGATGGTCATGTCGGCGCTGGTCTTCGCCGGCATCTACATGGTCGGCGATCCGGTGTCGATGCTGGCCAGTCCGGAGGCCACCGAGGCGCAGCGCGCCGCCATCCGCGCCTCGCTGGGCCTGGACCTGCCGCTGTGGCGGCAGTACCTGATCTTCATGGGCCAGGCGGTGCGCGGTGATTTCGGCAACAGCTTCCTGACCGGCGAACCAGCCATGCGCCTGATCCTGGAGCGCATGCCGGCCACCGTCGAGCTGGCCTGTGTGGCCATGCTGCTGTCGGTGCTGATCGGCGTGCCGCTGGGCATCATCGCGGGCCTCAAGCCCAAGGCGGCCGGCTCGCGCGCCATCATGACGGGATCGGTGCTGGGGTTCTCGCTGCCCAATTTCTGGGTGGGCCTGATGCTCATCATGGTGTTCGCGGTGATGCTGGGCTGGGTGCCGGCCGGCGGCCGCGGCCAGACCGTCAGCATCGGTTCGCTGCAGTTGAGCGTGCTGACGCTGGACGGCTGGCTGAGCCTGGCCTTGCCGGCCGCCACCATCGCCTTCGCCAAGTGCGCCATGATCATCCGCGTGACCCGCGCCGCCACGCGCGAGGCGCTGCCGATGGACTACATCAAGTTCGCGCGCGCCAAGGGCCTGTCGGAAAAGCGCGTGCTGGGCGTGCACCTGCTCAAGAACATCCTGATCCCCGTGGTGACAGTGGCGGGCCTGGAGTTCGGCCAGGTGATGGCCTTCGCGGTGGTGACCGAGACGGTGTTCTCGTGGCCCGGCATGGGCAAGCTGCTGATCGATTCCATCATCAACCTGGACCGGCCGGTGGTGGTGGCGTACCTGCTGCTGATCGTGTTCTTCCTTGTGATGCTGAACCTCGTGGTGGACATCATCTATACGGTGCTGGATCCCCGCGTACGCCTGGATAGCCGCCGATGACCGCCCCCGTGACTGCTGCCGTACCCGCCGCCGCCAGGGAACAGACGCCGTGGCGCCGCTTCCTGGGCGATTTCTTCGCCAGCAAGCTGGCCACGCTGGGCCTGGTGATGCTGGTGCTGATCGTCGGCGCCGCCTTGCTGGCGCCGTGGATCGCGCCGCAGAATCCGTATGACCTGGCATCGCTGGACATCATGGATTCCAAGCTCAAGCCCGGCAGCGAAAGCGGCGACGGCAGCATGCATTACTGGCTGGGCACCGATGGCCAGGCGCGTGACTTGCTGTCGGCGATCCTGTACGGCATGCGCACCAGCCTGCTGGTGGCCACCGTGTCGGTACTGGCGGCGTTCGGCATCGGCGCCACCGTGGGCCTGATCGCGGCGTACTTCGGCGGGCGCATCGACGCGCTGCTGATGCGCATTGTGGATATCCAGTTGTCGTTCCCGGCGATCCTGGTGGCGCTGATGCTGCTGGCGATCCTGGGCAAGGGTGTGGATAAGGTGATCATCGCGCTGATCGTGGTGCAGTGGGCCTATTTCGCCCGCGCCGCGCGCGGCGCCGCATTGGTCGAGCGCGGCAAGGAATACGTCGAGGCGGCGCGCTGCATGTCGCTGTCGTGGGGGCGGGTATTGTTCCGCCACGTGCTGCCCAACTGCATGCCGCCGCTGATCGTGATCGCCACCATCGACCTGGCGCACGCCATCGCGCTGGAAGCCACGCTGTCGTTCCTGGGCGTGGGCGTGCCGGTGACCGAGCCGTCGCTGGGCATGCTGATCTACAACGGCTTCGAGTATTTGCTGTCGGGCCAGTACTGGATCTCGTTCTTCCCCGGCATCGCGCTGGCGCTGGCCATCATCGCCATCAACCTGGTGGGCGACCACCTGCGCGATGTGCTCAACCCGCGCCACGCGAACTGAGGGCGGACGCGATGCAGATACAAGCTGTGGAAAAGTCGCCGGTCCTCGATGTGCGCGGACTGAAGACGCATTTCTTCACTCGCAACGGCGTGGTCAAGGCGGTCGATGGCGTCGACCTGACGGTGGCCGAAGGCGAGATCCTGGGGCTGGTGGGCGAATCGGGTTCGGGCAAGAGCATCACCGGTTTCTCGCTGATGGGCCTGCTGGATGAACCGGGCCGCATCGTCGAGGGCGAGCTGCGCCTGAACGGCGAAGACCTGCGCGGCGCGTCGCCCGCGCGATGGCGGCAGTTGCGCGGCCAGGAGATCGCCATGATCTTCCAGGACCCGATGATGACGCTGAACCCGGTGCTGCGCGTCGATACGCAGATGATCGAAGCCGTGCAGGCGCATCGCAAGGTATCGCGCGAACAGGCGCGTGAACGCGCCCTGCAGACGCTGACGATGGTCGGCATCCCGTCGCCGCAGGAACGCCTGCGCGCCTATCCGCACCAGTTGTCCGGCGGCATGCGGCAACGCGTGGCGATCGCGATCGCGCTGCTGAATTCGCCGCGCGTCATCATCGCCGATGAACCCACCACGGCGCTGGACGTGACCATCCAGGGGCAGATCCTGTTCGAAGTGCAGAAGCTGTGCCGCGAGACCGGCACCGGCCTGGTGTGGATCACGCACGACCTGGCGGTGGTGGCGGGGCTGGCCGACCGCGTGTCGGTGATGTACGCCGGCCGCGTGGTCGAGACCGGCAGCACGCTCGACGTCATCAGCCATCCGATGCATCCCTACACGCACGGCCTGATCGCCTCGATTCCCACGCCGGAATCGCGCGGCCGGCCGCTGGTGCCGATTCCCGGCATGACGCCGTCGCTGCTCAACTTGCCGCAGGGCTGTGCGTTTCGCGGGCGCTGCCCGCGCGCCAGCGAGGCCTGTCTGACCGAACCGCAGCCCGTGGAGGTGCGCCCGGCGCAATGGGTGCGCTGCTGGCATGCCGGCGCGCCGGAGGTCCAATGAGCGCCGCCGATCGCAACGCCGCCCCCATCCTGTCGCTGCGCGGCGTGGAGCTGCGCTTCACGCAACGCGTGGACCTGGCCGGCCGCATCGCCAACCTGCTGGGCGCGGGTTTGAAGACGCAGGTGGTGCACGCCGTGGCCGGCGTGGACCTGGACGTGCAGCCGGGCGAGGTCATCGGCATTGTCGGCGAATCCGGCTGCGGCAAATCGACGCTGGGTCGCATCGTTTCGGGCATCCTGCCGCCCTCTTCCGGAGAGGTGCACTACCAGGGCCAGGCGGTGAAGGCCATGGCGGGCCCGCAGCGGCGCGCCTACGAGCTGGGCGTGCAGATGATCTTCCAGGACCCTTACGCCTCGCTCAACCCGCGCATGCGGGTGCGCGAGATCATCGGCGAGGCGCCGGTGGCGCACGGCCTGATCCGCGCGCGCGACAAGGCCGAGTACGTCGCCGGCCTGATGCGCCAGGTGGGGCTGGACCCGGCCTTCGCGCAGCGTTATCCACACCAGTTCTCGGGCGGCCAGCGCCAGCGCATCGGCATCGCGCGCGCGCTGGCGCTGAAACCCTCGGTGATCGTGTGCGACGAGGCCGTGGCGGCGCTGGACGTGTCGATCCAGGCGCAGGTGCTGAACCTGTTCGAGCAACTGCGCGACGAGCTGGACCTGACGTACCTGTTCATCAGCCACAACCTGAGCGTGGTGAGCCATATCTCGGATCGCGTCGCCATCATGTACCTGGGCCGCGTGGTCGAACTGGCGCCGACCGATACCGTGTTCCAGCGCGCCAACCATCCGTACACGCAGGCGCTGCTCAAGGAACTGCCGACGCTCACACCGGGGCGCCGCAGCTACCAGCCGATCAAGGGCGAGCTGCCGTCGCCGCTGGATCCGCCCGGGGGCTGCGCTTTCCATCCGCGCTGTCCACACGCCATGCCGCGCTGCAAGACCGAACGGCCGTTGCTGCGCGAGGTGGCGCCGATGCAGTTCAGCGCCTGCCACCTGAACGACGCGCGCTAGCGCCAATCCGTAACAACGCTGGACGCGGCCGGCGACGGGCGCGAGAATTTTCCGATACGCTGTCATACGACATCCGTTCTCTCGTTTGCGTCCTGCCCTTTCCTCCCTATTCCCTTCCGCCTATCCACCGCCATGAAAACCCTAGCCGAAATCGAACGCGCCCACGGTGAGCTGACCGAACTGCGCCGTGACATCCACGCCCATCCCGAGCTGGCCTTCCAGGAAACGCGCACCTCCAACCTGGTGGCCGAGCGGCTGCGCCAATGGGGGCTGGAAGTCCACACGGGGCTGGGGAAAACCGGCGTGGTCGGCGTGCTGCGCGGCGGCAGCGGCGGCAAGACCATCGGCCTGCGCGCCGACATGGACGCGCTGCCCATGCCCGAGCACAACCGCTTCGCGCACAAGTCCACCATCAGCGGCCGCATGCACGGCTGCGGCCACGACGGCCACACCACGATGCTGCTGGGCGCGGCGCAATACCTGTCCACGCATCGCGATTTCGACGGCACCGTGGTGTTCATCTTCCAGCCGGCCGAGGAAGGCGGCAACGCCGGCGCGCGCGCCATGATGCAGGATGGACTGTTCGAGAAATTCCCCTGTGACGCGGTGTTCGGCATCCACAACATGCCCGGCATGCCGGTCAACCAGTTCGGCTTTCGCGCCGGCCCCACCATGGCGTCGAGCAACCGCTGGGACATCGTCATCAAGGGCGTGGGCGGCCACGCCGCGCAGCCGCATGCGTCGGTCGACCCGATCATCGTCGCGGCCGACATGGTGCACGCGCTGCAGACGGTGATTTCGCGCAGCAAGAATCCGCTGGAGCAGGCGGTGCTGTCGATCACGCAGATCCACGCCGGCGACGCCTACAACGTGATTCCCGGCGAGGCGGTGCTGCGCGGCACGGTGCGCACCTATTCGGTGGAGGTGCTCGACAAGATCGAGGAAGACATGCGCCGTATCGCCACCACGCTGCCGCAGGTGTACGGCGGCACCGGCACGCTGGACTTCGTGCGCGCCTATCCGCCGCTGGTGAACTGGGACAAGGAAACCGCGTTTGCCGCGCAGGTGGCCGAGGACACCTTCGGCGCCGAGAACGTGGTGCGCGACATGCCGCCCTTCATGGGCGCCGAGGACTTTTCCTTCTTCCTGGAAGCCCTGCCCGGCACTTACCTGTTCCTGGGCAACGGCGATGGCGACCATCGCATGGAGAGCTATCACGGCATGGGGCCCTGCCAGCTGCACAATCCGAACTACGACTTCAATGACGCGCTGCTGCCGGTCGGCGCGACGTATTGGGTCAAGCTGGTCGAGGCCTACCTGTCCAAGCACAAGTAGCGCGCCACGGCGCTTCAGGCATTGCGGTTATTTGCTTATGCGTGATGCCGCCCCAAGCCGCCCGGTTCTCCGGGCGGTTTTTCTATATGACGCCAGGCTTTGTTCAAACGCCGATAACTTCGTTTGAGATACAAGGCGCGCTTTCCATAATCGATCATTCCTGATCCATCCGCGGATGGATCTCAGCGCCGGCGGCAACGCCGCCACGCCAACCGGAGTGACCGATGTCCCAGAGCAACGCCGTGCGGCGCGAAGAGGCCGCCCCCGTCCCGCCGCGCCCGGCCGCGCAGGCGTTCGAGTTGCGGCCGCTGCCGGGCCCGGTGGGCGCCGAACTGATCGGCCTGGACCTGGGACAAGAACTGTCGCCCGCCGACTTCAAGCGCGTGCACCAGGCGCATCTGGACCACCACCTGCTGGTGTTCCGCGACCAGCGCATCACGCCGCAGCAGCACATCGACTTCAGCCGCCGCTTCGGGCCGCTGATGATCCACGTGCTGCACCAGTTCCACCTGGCCAATCATCCCGAGATCCTGATCGTCTCCAACATCGTCGAGAACGGCAAGCCGGTCGGCCTGGGCGATGCGGGCAAGTACTGGCATTCGGACATCTCGTACAAGGAACTGCCCAGCCTGGGCTCGCTGCTGCACGCGCAGGAATTGCCGGCGCAAGGCGGCGACACGCTGTTCGCCAACATGCACCTGGCCTATGACACCTTGCCCGCCGCGCTGCGCAACGCCGTCCAAGGCAGGCGCGCGGTGCATTCGTACCTGGCCAAGTACGGCCAGCTGCAGAAGGAAGGCAACTGGCGGCCCAACCTGAGCGCGCAGCAGGTGGCGCAGGTGCAGGCGGTGTCGCATCCGGTGGTGCGCACCCATCCCGAGAATGGCCGCCGCGCCCTGTTCGTGAGCGAAGGCTTCACCACCCACATCGAAGGCCTGCCGGAAGACGAGAGCCGGCAACTGCTGGACGAACTGTTCGCGCACAGCGTGCGGCCCGAACACATCTACCGCCACCGCTGGCAGCCGCACGACCTGGTGTTCTGGGACAACCGCTCGCTCATCCACCTGGCGGGCGGCACGCCCGACCACCTGCGCCGCAAGCTGTACCGCACCACGATCGAGGGCGACGTGCCGTTCTAGGCCGATGCGCGACTTATCCACAAGGAACACCATGAATCTGTCACCTGACCTGCGCGAACGACTGGTTCGCACCGCCACCGCGGCCGGCGTGGCATTGGCGTTGGCCCTGGTGGCCCTGGCCTCGCCCACGCCCGCGCTGGCGGCTGACGGCGCCCATGCCGCGCCGTCGCAGCCCGCGGCTGTCGCGCCGTCCGACATCGCGCCCCGCCGCGACTGATCGGCGCGCGCGCCGACCTGTGGATATCCCAGCATCCCTAAAATAGTCCGGTACGCGGCAACCACGCCCCCGGCATCCGCCGGATGCGCGCGGGGCATCCACCGGACTCGACATGCTGGCAACCTCTTCGATTGAACTCATCGGCAACACCCCCCTGATCGCGCTGAGCCGCGCGCACGATGGCCCTGGCCGCATCGTGGCCAAGGCCGAATTCCTGCAGCCGGGCGGTAGCATCAAGGACCGCGCCGCCAAGGCCATCCTGCTGGCCGCCCGCGCCGATGGCCGGCTCCGGCCCGGCATGCCGGTGATCGAGATGACCAGCGGCAACATGGGGGCGGGCCTGGCGGTGGCCTGCGCCGCGCTGGAGCATCCGCTGGTCGTCACCATGTCGGCGGGCAACAGCCCCGCCCGTGCCCGCATGCTGGAAGGACTGGGCGCCGAGGTGGTGCTGGTGCCGCAGGTCGATGGCGCCCCGGGGCAGGTCACTGGCGCCGACGTCGAGGCGGCGGCCCGTGTCGCCGCTGAGTTGGCGCGCGAGCGCGGCGGCTTCTACGTCGACCAGTTCAACGCGGTTGAATGCATCACCGCGCACGAGACCGGCACCGGCCGCGAAATCCTCGAACAATTCGGCGCCCCCGTGGATGGCTGGGCCGCGGCCGTCGGCACCGGCTGCACCTTCATGGGCGTGGCGCGCGCGCTCAAGGCGGCCAGCGCCGCGACCGTGTGCGCGGCGGTCGAGCCGCTGGGCTGCGAAGTGCTGGCCGGGGCGCCGGTGACCAAGGCGCGCCACCTGATCCAGGGCACCAGCTATGGCGCGGTGCCGCCGCACTGGGATCCGTCCCTGATGGACCTGAGCATTGCGGTCACCGATGACGAGGCGCAGCAATGGCGGCGCCTGCTGGCCGTGCGCGAGGGGCTGTACGTGGGTTATTCCGCTGCCGCCAACGTGTGCGCGGCGGCCAAGCTGTTGCGTTCGGGACGGCTGCGCCCGGATGCGGCGGTGGCCACGGTGCTGTGCGATACCGGCCTGAAATACTAGGAAAGCGGGTTTTCCACAGCCTTCACGGGGAAAGCTATCCCCAGCGCCTGTGGAATTCCTGTGGATTGCCTGTGAATTGCCTGTGAATTGGCTGTGGACGAATGGGGATAACTTTTCGCCGCCCAGTTGTGGAGAAGTCGCTTGCGGCGGTTTTCGGAGCAAAACACAGGCGAAAACCGTGGGCACCGCCACCAAAAATGCTCGTGAAAGCGGGCAAAAACACTCACGGCAGGCAAGAAAACGGGCGGCCCGCGGGCCGCCCGATGCGTGTTGCGCGGCGCGTTGGCCGCGCCGGGGCGCCGCCCTTACAGCTTCAGGCCCAGTGCCTTGGCCACGCCCGCCGCGTAGGCCGGATCGGCCTTGCGGAAGTGTTCCAGCTGACGGCGCTGGATTTCCTCGGGCACGCCGGCCATGTGGCGGCCGATGTTGCCGAACAGCAATTCCTGCTGCGCCGGCGTCATCAGGCGGAACAAGGCGCCCGGCTGCGAGTAGTAGTCATCGTCGACGCGGTGGTTCCAGCGGGCGGCGGCCTGGCCGTCCAGCGGCAGCGGCGGCTCGCCGGCCGACGGGGTTTCCTTCCATTCGCCGGCGCTGTTGGGCTCGTAGTTGAGCGTGCCGCCGGCATTGCCATCCACGCGCGCCGCGCCGTCGCGGTGATAGCTGTGGAACGGGCATCGCGGCGCGTTCACCGGGATCTGGTGGTGGTTGATGCCCAGGCGGTAGCGGTGCGTGTCGCCGTACGAGAACAGGCGGCCCTGCAGCATCTTGTCCGGCGAGAAGTCGATGCCGGGCACCACGTTGGCGGGCGTGAAGGCGGCCTGCTCGACCTCGGCGAAGTAGTTCTCCGGGTTCTTGTTCAGTTCCAGCACGCCCACTTCGATCAGCGGGTAATCGCCGTGCGGCCACACCTTGGTCAGGTCGAACGGATTGATGTGATAGGTCTCGGCTTCGGCCGCGGGCATGATCTGCACCTTCAGCGTCCACTTCGGGAAGTTGCCCTGCTCGATGTTGTCGAACAGGTCGCGTTGCGAGCTTTCGCGGTCGTGCGCCACGACCTGCGCGGCTTCCTCGTCCGTCAGACAGGCAATGCCCTGCTGCGACTTGAAGTGGAACTTCACGTAGAAGCGTTCGCCTTCGGCATTGACGAAGCTGAAGGTGTGCGAGCCGAAGCCATGCTGCTGGCGCAGGTTGGCCGGAATGCCGCGGTCGCTCATCAGGATGGTGACCTGGTGCAGCGATTCGGGGCTGAGCGACCAGAAATCCCAGGCCGCGGTGGCGCTGCGCAGGTTGGTCTTGGGGTCGCGCTTCTGGGTGTGGATGAAGTCGGGGAACTTGAGCGGGTCGCGGATGAAGAACACCGGGGTGTTGTTGCCCACCAGGTCCCAGTTGCCTTCGTCGGTGTAGAACTTGATGGCGAAGCCGCGCACGTCGCGCTCGGCGTCGGCCGCGCCGCGCTCGCCGGCCACGGTCGAGAAGCGCAGGAACAGCGGCGTCTGCTTGCCGACCTTGGAGAAGATGCTGGCGCGGGTGTACTTGGTGATGTCGTGGGTGACGGTGAAGGTGCCATAGGCGCCCGAGCCCTTGGCGTGCACCACGCGTTCGGGGATGCGTTCACGGTCGAAATGGGCAAGCTTTTCTATCAGCCAGAAGTCCTGCAACAACGCCGGGCCGCGCGGGCCGGCGGTCAGGGTGTTGTTGTTGTCGGCCACCGGGGCGCCAGAGGCGGTGGTCAGATGCTTCTTGTCGGTCATGGCACACACTCCCTACGTAATTCCTGGAATGCGCGGCGACGGGGCCGCGCAACGTGATCGGATACCGTCCCGGAACATTGCCGGCCGGGGGATATCTCCGACACATCATAGGGGTCATTGTTTGCAGTGTGAAGTTGATTGATCCATCAAATTTGATTGAAAATAACTATCACTGGCGTGACCTGACGCGCATCGCCGCCAAACCCGCGTGCAACCTGGACGAAAAAAAAACCGGCCCCTGGGGGCCGGCTTTTCATGGCGCGAGCGGGAATCAGCGATTCGCCGCGGCTTCCGTCTTGCGCTGCATGGCGCGGGTGATCGACCACTGCTGCGCGATCGACAGCGTGTTGTTGACGCACCAGTAGAGCACCAGGCCGGCCGGGAAGAAGAACATCATCCCGCCGAACACCAGCGGCATGATCATCATGACCTTGGCCTGGACGGGGTCCGGGGGCGTCGGGTTCAGCTTGATCTGCAGGAACATGGTGGCCATCATGATGGCGGGCAGGATGAAGTACGGGTCGCGGATCGACAGGTCGTGCACCCACAGGATCCACGGCGCGCCGCGCATTTCCACGCTGGCCAGCAGCACCCAGTACAGCGAGATGAACACCGGGATCTGCACCACCATCGGCAGGCAGCCGCCCAGCGGGTTGATCTTCTCGGTGCGGTACATCTCCATCATGGCCGCATTGAGCTTCTGCTTGTCGTCGCCGTACTTTTCCTTCAGGGCCTGCAGGCGCGGGGCGACCTGCTTCATGCGGGCCATGGAGCGGTAGCTGGCGGCGGCCAGGGGGTAGAACAGCGCCTTGATCAGCACGGTCAGGGCGACGATGGTCCAGCCCCAGTTGCCCAGGATGGAATGCAGCCAGGTCATCAGCGTGAACAGCGGCTTGGCGATGATGGTCAGCCAGCCGTAGTCGACCACCAGTTCCAGGCCGGGGGCGAGCGCCGCCATGGCCTTCTGGTCCTGCGGGCCGACCCACAGGTGCGAATCGACGCGGGCGGCGGCGCCCGGGGCGATCTCGCCGACGGCTTCGATGGTGCGGGCGGCGTACAGGTTCTTCTGCACTTCCAGCACTTCGTTGTTGCGCGGCTTGCCTTGCGGCGGCACCCAGGCGGTGGCGAAGTAGTGCTGCACCACGGCGATCCAGCCGTTGTCCGCCTGCTTGATGTAGTTGGCCTTCTTCTTCTCGATGTCGGCGAAGGTCATCTTCTGGAACTTGTCCTGTTCCGAGTAGACGGCCATGCCGGTGAAGGTGTGATAGAAGCTGGAGGTGTCGGCCGGGTCGTTGCCGTCGCGCTCGAGCTGCAGGTACAGCGCCGGCGTCACGGGGGCGGCGCCGACGTTGGCCAGGTCGTGGCGCACGTCGATGTCATAGCGGCCGCGGTGCAGCGTGAAGGTCTTGGTGACCTTCACGCCACCCGATTCGGCTTCGAACGCCACCGCCAGGCTGTCGCCCGTCATCTGGCGGTCGGTCGAGACCACGCGGAACGGCGTCTGGTGGGTGGGGAAGTTCTGGCCATTGGCGGCGCCGACGACGCCGGTCTGGGCCACGTAGTTCAGGCCCGCGGTGCGGTCGAGCAGCACGGTGGGCTTGTCGGCCTGGCCGGTGGCCGGGTACTTCAGCAGCTCGGCGCGCACCAGTTGGGCGCCCAGCGTGTCGAAGGTCAGGCGCAGCACGTCGGTGGTGATGACGACTTCTTCCGAGCGCGTCGGCACCGGCGCGGCGGCGCCCGGCACGGCCGAGGGCGCGGCGGCGGTCGCCGGCGGCGCATTGGGCACCGAGGGCGTCGCGTTGTTCGCGGCGGCCGGCGTGCCGTTGGCGTTCGTGCTGGCCGTGGGCGTGGGCGCCCCGAACAACGACGGTTTGCCGTTATGGATCTGCCAGTTGTTCCACAGGAGCAACAGCGAGAAGGAGAAAATCATCCAGAGGACGGTTCGTCGGATATCCATGGTGCCTACTGAAGTGAATACGGGCCAGCAAAGCCCGCCAGTTTAGCGTCAATCATGCTCGGTGCGGTGGCCATGGGAACAGCAGGCACCGCCATTGGTTCCCTTGCCCGGGGGAACCGGGTCCCAGCCGCCGGGCGACCAGGGGTGGCAGCGGCCGATGCGTCGCAGCATCAGCCAGAAGCCGCGCCAGGGCCCGTGGCGTTCGATCGCCTCGATCGCGTACGCCGAGCAGGTCGGAGTGAAGCGGCATTGCCGGCCGATCCAGGGGCTCAGGAAAAACCTGTAGAACCGGATCGGGGCAATGAGTATTGCGGCCCCCACGGAACGCCCGCGCTGCGCGCGGCCTGCCTGCCGGGGGGATGGCCCGTTCATCGCGCGATCCGCTCGAAGTGAGCGTCCGCTTCGGCCCGGGCCGCCTGTTTCAGCGCGGTGAGCGTGGCGGGCGTCACCTTGCTGTGCAGCCGGACGACGTAGTCTTTCGCCGGCAACCCGAGCCGCCGGTGGCGGAACGCTTCGCGGATGACCCGCTTGAGGGCGTTGCGCGTGGTGGCGTGGGCGGCGAAGCGCTTGGCGATCACCAGGCCCAGCCGGGCACAGGGAGCCTGGCCGGGAGGCAGATCGTTGGAAGCGGCGCTCACAACGAAAAACGCCCCTCGGGCCAGACGCCGGCCTTTGAGGGCGGCGGCGAACTCGGAGGGGCGATGCAGCCGCGCCTCCGGCGGAAGCGTGGCGCGCGGCATGGACTGCGGGTCAGCGGGTCGGGTGTCTGCGCAGAAAGCGAGACTTAGACGGCCAGACGCTTGCGGCCCTTGGCGCGGCGAGCGTTCAGGATGGCGCGGCCAGCGCGGGTCTTCATGCGCACGCGGAAACCATGGGTGCGCTTGCGGCGGGTAACGGAAGGTTGGTAGGTGCGTTTCATGGACGATCCACAAAAAGAACAAAAGTCAGAAGGGACCTGCCCGGAGGGTTCCTGGTCGCAAATCCGGTAGCGGGTATCTAGTAAGCGTTTCGCTGCGAATCGCATGTGATATGCGGATTCGCTGGCAAAGACAGGCTTGTAGACGGGGCTCTGGTCCGGGTAATCCCCGGGCGACCTATTCAGCAAGGCACAGTTCCGGGGACGGGGTAAGTGTAACCATTACCCTATTACCCGTGCGAATCTGGGCCTTCTGCGAAACCTTCTGACAGACAGAATTCGGAAAAGCCCACCATTTCAGCAAGTTTTCCCTGTCTTGTCAAACAGTTAAGGGGGCGGATTGTGCACGTCCATGCCCTACCCTGTGGATAACCCGTGCCCAGGCAAGGTAGAATCGAGGTTTGAATAAGAGCGACATGAAAGAATTCTGGCAGACCTGCGTCAGTCGTCTTGAGCAGGAACTCCCCCCCCAACAAATCAGCGCGTGGATACGACCGCTGGTCCCGCTTGCGTATGACGAGACGCAGGCGGTGCTGCGCGTTGCCGCCCCCAACCGGTTCAAGCTGGACTGGGTGCGCAAGAACTTCTCCCACCAGATCGAAGCGTTGGCCGCGGAGTGGTTCGAGCGTCCGGTACAGGTTTTGTTCGAATTGCCCACGCAAGGCACCACCCCGCGCATGCCGGTGGCGCCGGTGCGCGCGCAGCCGCCCGTGCAGACCGCGCCTTCGGCCGCCGCGCCCCTGGGCGGCGCGCCGCCACCCGGCATGCCGGCGCAGCCCGCCGCGCCCGCTCCCGTCGCGACCACCGCGGCGGCCGCGGCCGTGAACGCGGACGCCGCCAACATCGTGTACGAGCGCTCGCGCCTGAACACCGACCTGACGTTCGAGAACTTCGTGACGGGCAAGGCCAACCAGCTGGCGCGCGCCGCCGCGCTGCAGGTGGCCGAGAACCCGGGCACGTCGTACAACCCGCTGTTCCTGTATGGCGGCGTGGGCCTGGGCAAGACCCACCTGATCCACGCCATCGGCAACGCCATGGTGGCGGCGGGCACCGGGGTGCGCGTGCGCTACGTGCATGCCGACCAGTACGTGTCCGACGTGGTCAAGGCGTACCAGCGCAAGGCGTTCGATGACTTCAAGCGCTACTACCATTCGCTCGACCTGCTGCTGATCGACGATATCCAGTTCTTCTCCGGCAAGAACCGCACGCAGGAAGAATTCTTCTATGCGTTCGAAGCGATGGTGGCGCAGCGCAAGCAGATCATCATCACCAGCGACACCTATCCGAAGGAACTGTCGGGCATCGACAGCCGCCTGATCTCGCGCTTCGATTCCGGCCTGACGGTCGCGATCGAGCCGCCCGAACTCGAGATGCGCGTGGCGATCCTGCTGCGCAAGGCCGAGTCCGAAGGCGTGCCGATGCCCGAGGAAGTGGCGTTCTTCATCGCCAAGCACCTGCGCAGCAACGTGCGTGAACTCGAAGGCGCGTTGCGCAAGGTGCTGGCCTACGCCCGCTTCCACGGCCGCGACGTGCTCACCGTGGACGTCTGCAAGGAAGCCTTGAAGGATCTGCTGTCCGTGTCCAACGGCCAGATCACCGTCGAGAACATCCAGAAGACGGTGGCGGATTTCTACAAGATCAAGGTCGCCGACATGTATTCGAAACGCCGGCCGGCCAATATCGCTTTGCCGCGCCAGGTCGCCATGTACCTGGCCAAGGAGCTGACCCAGAAAAGCCTGCCGGAAATCGGCGATCTGTTCGGTGGCCGTGACCACACCACCGTGCTGCACGCCGTGCGCAAGATTTCCGACGCCCGCGCCAAGCAAGCGGAGCTCAACCATACCCTGCACGTGTTGGAACAAACTCTAAAAGGATGACCATGCAACTCGTACAAACCACACGCGATGCATTGCTGAAACCGCTGTCGACCGTGGCGGGCATCGTCGAAAGACGCCATACCCTGCCCATCCTGGCGAACATCCTGATGCGCAAGGAAGGCAACAAGGTCGCCTTCATTGCGACCGACCTCGAAGTGCAGATCACCACGCACGCCGACTTCGGCGTGGGTCACGACAACGAGTCCACCACGGTCGCGGCGCGCAAGCTGCTGGACATCCTGAAAGCCCTGCCGGACACCGGCGACGTGCGCCTGGCGCTGGCCAGCAACAAGCTGTCGGTGCAGTCGGCCAAGAGCCGCTTCGCGCTGCAGACGCTGGCCGCCAGCGAATTCCCCACCGTGGCCCAGCCCGAGCAGTGGGACGTGTCGCTGAGCATGCCGCAACGCACGCTGCGCCACCTGTTCAACATGGTGCACTTCGCCATGGCGCAACAGGACATCCGTTACTACCTGAACGGCATGCTGCTGGTGTTCGAACCGGGCCGCGTGCGCGCGGTCGCCACCGACGGCCACCGCCTGGCGCACTGCTCCACCGAAGCCGACGGCATCAGCGAACGCCACGAAGTGATCGTGCCGCGCAAGACCGTGCTGGAAATGCAGCGCCTGCTGGAAGACTCCGACGAACCCGTCTCGATCGACGTGGCGCCGGGCCAGATCCGTTTCCGCTTCGGCGACGTCGAGCTGGTGTCCAAGCTGGTCGAAGGCAAGTTCCCCGACTTCACCCGCGTCATCCCGACCAACTACACGCGCCACTTCCTGGTGGGCCGCGAAGCCTTGCAGGGCAGCCTGCAGCGCGCCGCCATCCTGACCACCGACAAGTTCAAGGGCGTGCGCCTGCAACTGGCGCAGAACCAGATGAAGATTTCTTCTTCCAACGCCGAGCAGGAAGAAGCGCAGGAAGAAATCGACATCGACTACGGCCACGAGCCGCTGGACGTGGGCTTCAACGTCGGCTACCTGCTCGACGTGCTGTCCAACGTCAAGGTGGACAACATCCAGTGGTCGGTCATGCCCGATGCCAACGCGTCGGCGCTCATCACCCTGCCCGAAGACGACCAGTTCAAGTACGTCGTCATGCCCATGCGGATCTGAGTCCGCGCAGCTGTGGGTTTGTGCCGCCCGCGGGCCCGATGGCCCGCCGGCGGTCCGGCCGCCAGGCCGTTCTTTAAAGCGTTATCGATACAGACATGTCAGATCAGCAGAACACCACTCCCGAGAACGGCGGCTACGGCGCCGACTCGATCAAGATGCTCAAGGGGCTGGAGGCCGTGCGCAAGCGCCCCGGCATGTACATCGGCGACACATCGGACGGCACCGGTCTGCACCACATGGTGTTCGAAGTCGTCGACAACGCCATTGACGAAGCGCTGGCCGGCTACTGCGACGACATCGTCGTCACCATCCACACCGACAACTCGATCTCGGTCACCGACAACGGCCGCGGCATTCCCACGGATATCCACAAGGACGACGAATTCCACCGCAGCGCGGCGGAAATCGTCATGACCGAACTGCACGCGGGCGGCAAGTTCGACCAGAACTCGTACAAGGTGTCCGGCGGCCTGCACGGCGTGGGCGTGTCGTGCGTGAACGCGCTGTCCGAGTGGCTGCGCCTTACCATCCGCCGCAACGGCGAAGTGCACCAGATGGAATTCCGCCAGGGCGAGCGCGTCGCGCCCCTGGCCGTGACCGGCACGACCGACAAGCGCGGCACCGAAGTGCGCTTCCTGGCCGACCCGATCATCTTCACCAACGTCGAATACCACTACGAGATCCTCTCCAAGCGCCTGCGCGAGCTCTCGTTCCTGAACAACGGCGTCAAGATCCGCCTGATCGACCAGCGCCAGGGCAAGGAAGAGAACTTCGCCTTCTCCGGCGGCGTGAAGGGCTTCGTCGAATACATCAACCGCGCCAAGACGGTGCTGCACCCGAACGTGTTCTCGGTCACCACCGAGTCCACCGCCGGCGGCGTGCCGGTGGGCGTGGAAGTGGCGATGCAGTGGAACGACAGCTACAGCGAAAGCGTGCTGTGCTTCACCAACAACATCCCGCAGCGCGACGGCGGCTCGCACCTGACCGGCCTGCGCGCGGCGATGACCCGCATCATCAACAAGTACATCACCGACAACGAACTGGCCAAGAAGGCCAAGGTCGAGACCTCCGGCGACGACATGCGCGAAGGCCTGGCCTGCGTGCTGTCGGTGAAGGTGCCCGAGCCCAAGTTCAGCAGCCAGACCAAGGACAAGCTGGTCTCGAGCGAAGTGCGTCCCGCGGTCGAAGAGGCCGTGGCCCGCACGCTGGAAACGTGGCTGCTGGAGCATCCGAACGACGCCAAGGCGCTGTGCGGCAAGATCGTCGAAGCCGCCCGCGCGCGCGAAGCCGCCCGCAAGGCGCGTGAAATGACGCGCCGCAAGAGCGTGCTGGAAGGCGCCGGCCTGCCCGGCAAGCTGGCCGACTGCCAGGAGAAGGACCCGGCGCTGTGCGAGCTGTACATCGTCGAGGGTGACTCCGCAGGCGGTTCGGCCAAGCAGGGCCGCGACCGCAAGTTCCAGGCCATCCTGCCGCTGCGCGGCAAGGTGCTGAACGTCGAGAAGGCGCGCTTTGACCGCCTGATCGCCAGCGAGCAGATCGCCACGCTGATCACCGCGCTGGGCACCAGCATCGGCCCGGACTTCAACGTCGACAAGCTGCGCTACCACCGCCTCATCATCATGACCGACGCGGACGTCGACGGCGCGCACATCCGCACGCTGTTGCTGACGCTGCTGTACCGCCAGATGCCCGAGCTGGTGCAGCGCGGCTATGTGTACATCGCCCAGCCGCCGCTGTACAAGGTCAAGGTCGGCCGCGAAGAGCGCTACCTGAAGGATGACCAGGAAGAAGCGCAGTTCATGCTGCAGCTGGCCCTGAAGGATGCCGAGATCATCGCTGGCGGCAACATCATCCGCGGCGATGAGCTCAACGAACTGGCGCGCCAGTACGTGGCCGCCGACGGCGTCATCGCGCGCCTGTCGCGCGTGTTCGACGTGGCCGCGCTGTCGGCCATGGCCGAGGGCGTCGAGATCAACCTGGACACGGCCGAGGCCGCCGCCGATTCGGCCAAGCGCCTGGCCGATGCCATGCGCGATCCGATCAGCGGCAACGGCGTGGAAGTGGTGCCCGAGTTCGACGCCGCCACCGAACGCCATCGCCTGTCGATCCAGCGCATGCACCACGGCAACGTGCGCGTCAGCATCATCGATGCCGACTTCATTGGCGGTTCGGATTACGCCATCCTGTCCAAGGCCGCCAAGAGCTTCTCCGGCAAGGTCGGCCCGCAGTCGCTGGTGGCGCGTGGCGAAGGCGACAAGCGCAAGGAACAGACCGTGTCCGACTTCCGCGAAGCCATGCAGTGGCTGCGTAGCGAAGCCGATCGCGGCATCTCCAAGCAGCGCTACAAGGGCCTGGGCGAAATGAACCCGGACCAGCTGTGGGAAACCACCATGGACCCGAAGGTGCGCCGCCTGCTGCGCGTGCAGATCGAGGACGCCATCGCGGCCGACGAGGTCTTCACCACGCTGATGGGCGACGACGTGGAGCCGCGCCGCAATTTCATCGAGGCGCACGCGCTGTCGGCGGGGAACATCGACGTCTGATCGCGCAGGTTCTCATTGACCTTGCAAGTATTCTCGCTGCTCGCAAGCATGAATGGAACGCCCGGCATTGCCGGGCGTTTCCGCATCGGGCCGTGCGAGAGAGCCTGTCAGGCCACTTCCGTTTGGCGCCCAGGCCGTGGCAGGCAGGTGGACAGCGCGATCAGGCCGAGCGCCAGCACCGTGCCGCCGAGCACGCCAAAGCCGGTGCCGAAGGCTGCGCTGACACCCATAGCGACCAGTGCGGCGCTGCCGATCTGGCAGAATCCCACCAGTCCGGACGCGGTCGCCGCATGCCCATGCTCGCTGGCGATGGCGCCGGACACGGCCAGTGACAGTGACGAGCCATTGGCGAGACTGACCAGGCACATCGGCATCACTACCGCGGCCGCGCCATGGAGTCCCAATGCCATCACGGCCAGGAATGCCATTCCGCCAAGCACGAAGCACATGATGCCGGCGGCGAGGATGCGATCGTAGGGCCAGCGATCGAGCAGCCGCCTGGCCAGCAGGTTGGCACTGATGATGCCGGCCGTCAGCGGCAGGTACAGCCAACCGCTTTGCTCCTCGCTCAAGCCTTGGCGCGCGAAAAGAAACGGCGATTGGGTCAAGTAGACGAACCAGGCGCAATAGATCGCGCAGACCACCAAGGTATAGCGGCGAAAAGTGCGGTCGCGCAGAACATGGCTGAAGCCCGCAAAGGGAGAGGTCCGGGTGCGGGCGGCGACGGGGAGCGTTTCCGGTAGCAGCGTCATCACCATCAGCAATGCGACGACACCGAACGCGACGACGAAAAGGAAATCAGCCCGCCAGCCGAAAGCCGCGGCCAGGTGCCCGCCTAGGGCCGGCGCCAGCGCAGGCGACAGCGACACCAGAGGGTAGATGACCGCATAGACCTTGGCGCAGGCGCGCTTGTCGCAGGTGTCAGCGATCAGCGCGCGGCCAACGACAAGGCCCGCAGCCGCGCCGACCGCTTCCAGCATGCGCCAAGCCAGGAACCCGTTGTAGCTGTCGGAAAGGGCACAGCCCACCGACCCGACGATGTAGAGGCCGATGCCGGCTAGCAGCACGGGCCTGCGGCCATTGCGATCCGACAGCGGCCCGTAGGTCAATTGGGCAATTGCCAGAGCCAGCAGGTAGAACGAGATGGTCTGCGGCATCTGCCAGTCGGCGACGCCGAATTCCCTGGCCATGCTTGGCATGGCGGGCAGATAGACGTCCGACGCGATCAGCCCGAAGGCGCTCAGCATGGCGACGGTCAGAATGAACGATAAGCGAGGCATAGTGGTTCCCGGCAGCCAGGCGAGCTGGCTGCGCGTCAAGGTTCAGAAGAGGCGAGTTCCCATGCTACGGAGATGCCTTCCATGTGAAAATGCACAAAAAAGCAGCCCATAGCTGCGTATTTGCATACACATGCGACGAGGCCGTGATGAATTGGGACGACGTGCGGATATTTCTGGCGATTCAGCGCGCCGGCACCTTGCGCGGGGCGGCGCAGGAGCTGGCCATAGACCAGACCACGGTGAGCCGCCGCCTGACGGGGTTGGAGCGGGCGCTGGGCAGTCGACTGTTCTTGCGCACCACGGGGGGCTTGGCGCTGACGGACATCGGCCAGGACGTGCTGCACATGGCCGAGGACATGGAACGCATGGCGGTCTCCTTCGAGCGCCGCGGCGAAGGCGCCGATGCGCGCGTGGCCGGTGAGGTGCGTTTGACCACTACCGATGCGCTGGCGATGGACTTCGTGGTTCCTGCCATCGAAAACCTGCGTGCCAGCCATCCCGAACTGCGGGTGATCCTGAGCACGACGACGCGGTTGCTCGATCTGGCGCGGCGGGAGGCGGACATCGCCGTGCGTACCCTGCGGCCGGAGCAGCCGGATTTGATCGTTCGCCAACTCGGCTGCTGGGAAGTTGGCTTGTACGCGACCCGAGGCTATCTGGCGAAACATGGTGAACCGCAGCCCGGGCAAGGCCTCGCGAATCACGATATTGCGCTGTACCAGCAGGGGGTGACCGGCCGGCAGGACGACACGTTGGCGGGGGAATCAAGAGCGCAGGGGCGCGTGGTCGCCGAATTGGATTCGAGCCTGATGCTCGCGACTTTCGTGCGCGCCGGCTTGGCCATTGGTGAGTTACCTGAGTACGTGGCTCGGCGTGATTCCGCGCTGGTGCGGCTATGGCCGGAACGCCATCGGGCCAAGCCTTACGAGGCGTGGCTGGTGCTGCACCAAGATCTGGCGCGCACGGCCAGAGTCCGTGTCGTGGTGGAGGCAATCACGTCAGCTTTCGCCGATTGCGCGCCGGGCAGGGGCAAGGCTACGTAGTCGCTGCCATGCCCCTGCGGGCCTGCTCGCGCCAATGCCGCGGCGCGTTGCCTATCCCTGCACGTCGTTGGCCCAAGGTTCCGCCGTCAACCGTTCCGCCAGGTACTCGATCAGCGCCTGCACCCGCGCCGGCCGCCGGCGCCCCGGCGGCGTGACGATGTGCAGCGCGATCGGGTCGACCTGCCAGTCGTCCATGGCGGTTTCCAGCGCGCCCGATTGCAGGTCTTCCCAGGCCAGGAACTCCGGTTGCAGCGCCAGGCCCAGGCCGGCCTGCAGCGCGGGTGACAGGGCTTCGGCGTTGTTGACGTTCAACTGCACCGGCAACGACTGCGAGAACTCGCCGTGCTTGTCGTGGCGAAAGCGCCAGCTCGACCCGTTGCGCGCATACATGTATTGCAGCGCGGTGTGCTGGGCCAGGTCGCGCGGGTGCTTGGGCCGGCCGGCGCGCTTGAAGTAGCCGGGCGCTCCCACCAGCAGGATGCGCACCGAACACAGGCGCCGCGCCAGCAGCGTCGAGTCCACCAGATTGGAGATGCGCAGCGCCAGGTCGAAGCGTTCGGACACCAGGTCCGATTGCTTGTCGTTGAATTCGATCTCCAGGTCGACGTCGGGATGGGCCTGCATGAAGGGCGGCAGCATGGGCGCCAGGTGCGTGACGCCGAACGACATGGGCGCGGCCAGGCGGATCTTGCCGCGCAGGCTGGTGGACTTTTCCGTGACCTCGGCCTCGACCGCCTCGCCTTCTTCCAGGATGCGGGCGGCGCGCTCGAGCGCCGCGTAGCCGGATTCGGTCAGGGACATGCTGCGCGAGGTGCGGTGGAACAGCATGGTCTTCATCTTGGTTTCCAGACGCGTGATGGTCTTGGACACCGTGGCCTGGGACAGGGACAGTTCGGCCGCCGCCTTGGCGAACGAGCCCGTGTCGGCGACCTTGGCGAAGATCGCCCAGCCTTCCAGATCCGGCAGTTTGTTCATGATGATTCTCGCAAAGAAAGTGGCGTCGATGATAGCGGCTGGCTATGTGACGAACAAGAACGCCCGGGGACGGCCGGGCCGGAAACACCCGGGCCATGGGGATCATGCAAAAAATGGAAAGGATGCAATTCCCCGTTGCGGATTCTCAGGCGAAGGGCGGATCCCTAATATGCCCATACCGACAGACGACGTGAACGAAACCCCTCAAGCGGCATTCGGACACGACGGCAGCGGGGCAGGCCGGAACGGTTTGCGCAGTGCCCGAATTCACCTAGCCGCATTTCCCTGAACGATTCCTTGAAAGAGAGAGCCACCATGTCCGTCAACAAATACCTCGAAGTCCTGACCCCGCAAAACAGCCAGATCATCTTCATCGACCAGCAGCCGCAGATGGCGTTTGGCGTGCAGTCGATCGACCGCCAGACGCTCAAGAACAACGTGGTGGGCCTGGCCAAGGCCGCGCGCACTTTCAACATCCCGACCACCATCACCACCGTCGAAACCGATGGCTTCTCGGGCAACACCTACCCCGAACTGCTGGCCGTGTTCCCCGAGAACAAGATCCTGGAGCGCACCTCGATGAACTCGTGGGACGACCAGAACGTGCGCGATGCGCTGGCTGCCAACGGCCGCAAGAAAATCGTGGTGGCGGGCCTGTGGACCGAAGTCTGCAACACCACCTTCGCCCTGTGCGCCATGCTGGAAGGCGACTACGAGATCTACATGGTGGCCGACGCCTCGGGCGGCACCTCGGCCGACGCGCACAAGTACGCGATGGACCGCATGATCCAGGCCGGCGTGGTGCCGGTGACCTGGCAGCAAGTAATGCTGGAATGGCAGCGCGATTGGGCCCGCCAGGAAACCTATGACGCCGTGACCGGCATCGCCAAGGAACACTCTGGCGCGTACGGCATGGGCATCGACTACGCCGTCACCCACGTGCACAAGCTGGCCGAGCGCGTGACGCACGGCGAACGCATCGGCCCCAACCCGGCCAAGTAAGCCACGTGCCGGGCCGGCGGTGGCGCTGCCACGGCCGGCCCGGCCGCCATTTTCCGATCACGGCAGGCGGCATGCTGAACGCCCCTGGCGACCCCGAGCGATCCAGGAGCGTTCCATGCCGAACAACAACACCCGTTCTCCGGGCAGCGGCTTCGCGCCGCTGCGCCAACCCGTCTTTGCCGTGCTGTGGGCGGCCACCGTGCTGGGCAACGTCGGTAGCTTCATGCGCGATGTCGCCAGCTCGTGGCTGGTGACCGACCTGTCGGCCAGTCCGGCGGCGGTGGCGCTGATCCAGACAGCGGCGACGCTGCCCATCTTCCTGCTGGCGATTCCTGCCGGCGTGCTGTCGGACATCCTGGACCGCCGGCGTTTCCTGATTTTCGTGCAGTTGCTGTTGGCGTCGGTCAGCGGCACGTTGCTGCTGTTGTCGCACTTTGGCGCTTTGACGGTGGACTACCTGATCGCGCTGACGTTCGTCGGCGGCATCGGCGCGGCGCTGATGGGGCCGACCTGGCAATCGATCGTGCCCGAGCTGGTGCCGCGCGAGGACCTCAAGGGCGCGGTGGCGCTCAATTCCCTGGGCATCAATATCGCGCGCGCCATCGGCCCGGCGGCGGGCGGCCTGATCCTGGCCAGCTTCGGCGCGGCGGTGACCTACGGCATGGACGTCTTGAGCTATGTGTTCGTGATCGCGGCCCTGCTGTGGTGGAAGCGGCCGGCCAAGGTCGATAGCGCCCTGTCGGAGAATTTCTTCGGCGCGTTCCGGGCCGGCCTGCGCTACACGCGGGCCAGCAAGGAACTGCATCGCGTGCTGCTGCGCGCCGCCGTGTTCTTCCTGTTCGCCAGCGCGGTCTGGGCCCTGCTGCCGCTGGTGGCGCGGCAGATGCTGGGCGGCTCTTCCGGCTTCTACGGCGTGCTGCTCGGCGCGGTGGGCGCAGGGGCCATCGTTGGCGCCCTGGTCATGCCGAAACTGGGCGCCAAGCTCAATGCGGACGGCCTGGTGCTGCTGGCCTCGGTGGTCAGCGCGGTGGTGATGGGCGTGCTGGTGTTCGCGCCGCCCAAGTGGCTGGCGGTGCTGATGCTGGTGCTGCTGGGCATGGGCTGGATCACCGCGTTGACCACGTTCAATGGCGTGGCCCAGGCGATCCTGCCCAACTGGGTGCGCGGCCGCGGCCTGGCGGTGTACCTGATGGTGTTCAACGGCGCGATGGCGGCGGGCAGCCTGGGCTGGGGCCTGGTGGCGCGGGAGATCGGCGTGCCGTATGCGCTGGTGGTCAGCGCGGTCGGCCTGGTGGCCGTGGCGCTGCTGTTCCACCGGGCGCGGCTGCCGGTGGGCGAGGCCGACCTGCAGGCGTCGAACCACTGGCCCGAGCCGCTGGTGTCCGCGCCGGTGGCCAATGACCGCGGTCCGGTGCTGATTCAGGTCGAGTATCGCGTTCGGCAGGAGGATCGTCCCGCCTTCCTGGAAGCGATGCAGCGCCTGTCGCAGGAGCGGCTGCGCGACGGCGCCTACGCCTGGGGCGTGGTTGAGCATACCGGCGATCCGGAGCGCGTGATGGAGTGGTTCTTCGTGGAGTCGTGGGCCGAGCATCTGCGCCAGCATCACCGCGTCTCGCATGCCGACGCCGACCTGCAGGCCGAGGCGCTGCGCTTCCATATCGGCCCGGACAAGCCCGAAGTGCATCACTTCCTGGCGTTGAAGCGCTGACCGCACTGACGATTCGATAACCCGACCTGGAGTCTGCCCATGATCGAGCGCCGTCCCCTTACCACCCTGGGCCATGCCCGCCGCGGCTGGCTCGACGTGAAGCATCATTTCTCGTTCGCCAATTACCAGGATCCCGAGCGCATGCGCTGGGGCGCGTTGCGGGCCTGGAACGACGAGACCATCGCGCCAGGCGCGGGCTTTCCGCCGCTGCTGCATACCGATGTGGAAATCATTACCTGCGTGCGCGAAGGCGCGCTGACGCATGAGGATGACCTGGGCAACCGCGGCCGCACGCGCGCCGGCGACGTGCAGGTCATGAGCGCGGGCAAGGGCTTGACGCATGCGGAATTCAATATGGAAGGCGGGCCGGCGCGCGTGTTCCAGATCTGGATCGAGCCGGACCGCCGCGGCGTGCCGCCCAGCTGGGGCCGCAAGTCGTTCGCGCGCGAGGCCTGCAACGGCCGGTTCATCACGCTGGCCAGTGGCATCGAGGGCGACGACGACGCCCTGCCGATCCGCAGCGACGCGCGCGTGCTGGCGGTGGCGCTCAAGGCCGGCGAAGCCGCCACCTACCGCTTTGCGCGCGGGCGGCGCCGTGGCTATCTGGTGTCGTCCAAGGGCCGCCTGACCGTCAACGAGGTCGAGATCGGCAGTGGCGACGGCGCCGCCATCCTGGACGAAACCGACCTGCGCATCACCGCGCTGGACGATGCCGAGGTGTTGTTGGCCGATACCCATGCATGACCCCATCACATACGAGGACGCACATGAAGATCTATCTACTTTCCCTGGGCGCCGGCCTGCTGGTCGGCGTGGTGTACAGCCTGCTGCAGGTGCGTTCGCCCGCGCCGCCGCTGGTGGCGCTGATCGGCCTGCTCGGCATCCTGGTCGGCGAACAGATCGTGCCGGTGGGCAAGCAACTGCTGAACGGCACCGCCTTCGCCGCCGCCTGCGACAGGGAGAAGGCGGTCAGCCACGTGTTCGGCCAGCTGCCCGGCCGCCAGGCGCAGGACAAAGACCAAAGCTGATTCCTTCCCGTCACCAAAGGAGATAATCGCATGCCGACTCGCCGCGACCTTATCGGTGCTGCCTCCACGCTTGCACTGAGCAGCCTCTTGGGCGGATGCGCCCCTGCCCGTTCCAAAGGAGAACCCCCCATGTCAAACGCCTCAAACACCACGCCCGACATCATTTTCCACAATGGCCGCATCACGACCCTGGACCGCGCCAAGCCGCTGGCCAGCGCCGTGGCGATCAAAGACGGCCGCTTCGTCGCGGTCGGCACCGACGCCGAGGTCATGGCGCTGGCCGGGCCGGCCACCCGGCGCGTCGATCTCAAGCAGCGCGGCGCCCTGCCCGGCCTGTTCGACAACCACACGCACGTGGTGCGCGGCGGCCTGAACTACAACATGGAGCTGCGCTGGGACGGCGTGCGCTCGCTGGCCGACGCCATGGCGATGCTCAAGCGCCAGGTCGCCATCACGCCGGCGCCGCAATGGGTGCGGGTGGTGGGCGGGTTCACCGAGCACCAGTTCGCCGAGAAGCGCCTGCCGACGATCGAGGAGATCAACGCCATCGCGCCCGACACGCCGGTGTTCCTGCTGCACCTGTACGACCGTGCCCTGCTCAACGGCGCCGCGCTGCGCGCGGTGGGATACACCAAGACCACGCCCAATCCGCCGGGCGGGGAGATCATCCGCGACGCGCAGGGCAACCCGACCGGGCTGCTGCTGGCCAAGCCGAACGCGACCATCCTGTACGCCACGCTGGCCAAGGGCCCCAAGCTGCCGTTCGACTACCAGGTCAATTCCACGCGTCATTTCATGCGCGAGCTGAACCGCCTGGGCGTGACCGGCGTGATCGACGCGGGGGGCGGTTTCCAGAACTACCCTGACGACTATGCCGTGATCCAGAAGCTGGCCGACGAAGGCCAGATGACGGTGCGGCTGGCCTACAACCTGTTCACGCAGAAGCCCAAGCAGGAGAAGGAAGACTTCCTCAAGTGGACCTCGAGCGTGAAGTACAAGCAGGGCACCGACTACTTCCGCCACAACGGCGCCGGCGAAATGCTGGTGTTCTCGGCCGCCGACTTCGAGGACTTCCGCGTCGAACGCCCGGACATGCCGCCGGAGATGGAAGGCGAGCTGGAGGAAGTGGTGCGCGTGCTGGTGCAGAACAAGTGGCCGTGGCGGCTGCATGCCACCTATGACGAGACCATTTCACGCGCGCTGGATGTGTTCGAGAAGGTCAACCAGGACACGCCGCTGACCGGCCTGAACTGGTTCTTCGACCATGCCGAGACGATCTCGGACAAGTCGATCGACCGCATCGCCGCGCTGGGCGGCGGCATCGCCGTGCAGCACCGCATGGCCTACCAGGGCGAGTACTTCATCGAGCGCTACGGCGCGGCCGCGGCCGAGGCCACGCCCCCCATCGCCAAGATGCTGGATCGCGGCGTGAAGGTCTCGGCCGGCACCGACGCCACCCGGGTCGCCTCCTACAACCCGTGGGTGTCACTGTCGTGGATGGTGACCGGCAAGACCGTGGGCGGCACCCGCCTCTATCCGGCGCGCAACTGCCTGGACCGCGAGACCGCGCTGCGCATGTGGACCGAGAACGTGGCCTGGTTCGCCAACGAGGAAGGCAAGCGCGGCCGCATCCAGCCGGGCCAGTTGGCCGATTTCATCGTGCCGAGCAAGGACTATTTCCGTTGCAGCGAGGATGAGATCTCGTTCCTGACGTCGGAGCTGACCGTGGTCGGCGGCCGCGTGGTCTACGGCGCGGGCGAATTCGGGCCGCTCGATGACAACCCGCTGCCGCCCGCCATGCCGGACTGGTCGCCCACGCGCCTGTTCGGCGGCTATGCCGCCTGGGGCGATCCCGACGGCGCCGGCCGCAATTCGCTGGGCTACCGCAACATGGCGGCCTGCGCTTGCGCCAGCAGCTGCGGGCTGCATGGGCATGACCACGCCAAGGCCTGGGCCTCGAACGCGCCCAGTTCCGACCTGCAGGGCTTTTTCGGCGCCCTGGGTTGTTCCTGCTGGGCAGTCTGAGGAGGCCGGCCATGAACGCGACCTTCCAATGGGAACAGCGGCTGGCCGGCCTGGCCCGGCCGTTGTTCGGTTCCCCCGCCGTGCGGTTCCTGGCCTACCTGGGCCTGTGCGCCGCCTATCTACAGGGCGGGCTGGTCAAGCTGACCGACTTTCCCGGCGCGCTGGCGGAGATGGCGCATTTTGGGCTGGCGCCGGGGCCGGTGTTCGCGGTGTTGGTGATCGTATTGGAACTGCTGGCATCCGCCATGATCCTGGTGGGGCGGTTGCGCTGGCTGGGGGCGCTGGCGCTGGCCGCCTTCACGCTGGTGGCCACGGGCATTGCGCTGCGTTATTGGGAAATGGCGCCCGGGCAGGAGCGCTTCATGGCCGCCAATGCGTTCTATGAGCATCTGGGGCTGGCGGGGGGATTGCTGCTGGTGGCGTGGCTGGATTTGCGCGAGCCGCGCCCGGACGGCGCGACCGCCTGACGGCGGGCCGCCGCAGGCAAAAAAAGGCCCCGATTCCGGGGCCTTGTCGTTTCCGGGCGACGGGGCCGCTGCCCTCATCGCCCCGGCCGCGCCTTCAGGTCCGCCATTTCCTCCTGCATCAACTGGTGCGCATAGCGCGAGAACACGCTCACCAGCCGGGTGCGGGTATGGTACGGCGGGTACAGCAGCGCCACCGTGACCGGCACCGCCGGGCTGAAGGGGCGGACCTCGACGCCGTTGGCCTCGTATTCCTCGCGCGCGGCCAGCGGATTGATCAGCGCCACGCCCAGGCCGGCGCCGACCAGCGCACAGACGGATGAACCCAGGCCGGCCTCGGCCACCGTCTGGCGCTCGACCTTGGCGGCCTTGAAGACCGCGTCGATCTTTTCGCGCAGCGGCGTGGCGCTGGGGAAGGCGATGAAGGGTTCGCCGGCAAAGTCGGCGGGCTTGAGCTTTTTCAGCTTGGTCAGCCGGTGGCCCTTGGGCAGCACCGCCACGCAGTTCATGGTCAGCACCGGCTCGACCTGGATGCCCGGGCTGTCGCCCGACAGCATGGCCAGGCCGGTGTCGCAGAAGCCCGAGCTGATCCAGTTGTGCACGGCGCTGGCGTTGCCGGAATGGATCGAGACCATGACGTCCGGGTATTCGGTCTTGAACGCGGCCACGATGCGCGCCAGCAGGCCGCCGGCCAGGCGCGGCATGGCCGCCACGCTCAGGCGGCTGGCGCTGAACGAGCGGATGCTGGCCGCCGCCGATTCCAGGCCGGCCAGGCCGATGAAGGTTTTTTCAACCTCTTGAAAGAAGCGCGACCCATCCTGCGTGGGGGTCAGGCGGCTGCCATTGCGATCGAACAGGGGAAACTGGGTGATTGCTTCCAATTGCGCGATTAAGCGGCTAACGTGCGGCTGCGAGGTATGCACTCGGCGCGCCGCCGCCGTCATGGATCCGGTCATCATGACGGCCCGGAAAGCCTCGATGTGTCGCAAGCCCATTCGTGTAATGGCCATATCAAATCCGTATAGAGGAATACCCGATTGGAACTGGATAAAACCATAACGCTAGTTGATACTTTTTGCCAGCCGCGGGGCTCATCGCGGGACGCGGCGGGCCGCCTGCAATCCGGCACCGCTGTTCGTGAACATAAACACGCGCCGCACGATCGGCGCCAAGGGAATACGATGAAAGCACTTGCCGCGATTTCGGTCGCCGCCGCCCTGTTCGGCAGCGCCGCCGCCCACGCCGAAGGCCCCAGCCGCCTGGACAAGATCCGCGATACCGGCGTGATCACCATCGGCCATCCCGAGACCTCGGTGCCGTTCGCCTACCTGGACGGCAACCAGAAGCCGATCGGCTACACCGTCGAGATCTGCCAGGAAATCGCCCAGCACATCAAGACCGCCCTCAAGCTGCCCAAGCTGGACGTGCGCTACAACCCGACCACGTCGGCCACGCGCATCCCGCTGCTGGCCAACGGCACCATCGACCTGGAGTGCGGCAACACCACCAACAACCTGGAACGCCACAAGCTGGTGTCGTTCGCGCCCACCACGTTCGTGGCGCAGGTGGTGCTGGTGGCGCGCAAGGACGGCGGCGTCGATCCCAACAACCTGGCGTCGTTCCGTGGCAAGACCATCGCCGCGCAGGCCGGCGGCCAGACCTTCAAGCTGATCTCGCGCCTGAACGCCGAGGGCAACCTGGGCATCAGCATGGCGCCCACCAAGGATACGGCGGAAACGCTGCTGATGGTGGAATCGGGCCGCGCCGCCGGTTCGGCCAATGACGACGGCATCGCCTATGGCGTGGTGGCCTCGTCCAAGAACCCGGACGTGTTCGTGATCGGCACCAAGGGCCTGGAGCTGGCGCCCTACGGCATCATGCAGCCCAAGGACGACCCGGCCTTCAAGAAGGTGGTGGACGACGCCGTGCTCGACATGATGAAGAGTGGCCGCGTCGCCGCGATCTACGACAAGTACTTCAATTCTCCGATCCCGCCCAAGCAGATCAACCTGAAGTACCCGATGAGCGACGCGCTCAAGCGCGCGCTGGCGCATCCAACCGACTCCGGCGATCCCAAGGCCTACGAGTAAGCCGGCATGCCGCGGCGCTCCATGACGGGGCCGCCGCGGGGCCGCGCGATCCAGGGCGCCGCCCGCCGGCGCCTTTTTCTTTCGTTGTCCACAGGTCCTGAAGCATGAACTACAACTGGAGCTGGAGCATCTTCCTGGAGATGTCGCCCGACGGCGTGCATACCTTCCTGGAGACGATCCTGATCGGCGTGGGCTGGACCCTGGCGCTGGCCCTGACGGCATGGGTGTTTTCGCTGTTGCTGGGGTCGTGCCTGGGCGTGATGCGCACCGCCTCGTCGCGCCTGGCCAATGCCATCGGCGCGACCTATGTCGAGATTTTCCGCAACGTGCCGCTGCTGGTGCAGATGTTCCTGTGGTATTTCGTGCTGCCCGAGCTGTTGCCGCACGCCTGGGGCCTGGCGATGAAGCAGATGCCGCAGCCCTGGGGCCAATTCCTGCCGGCGGTGCTGTGCCTGGGCTTCTATGGCTCGGCGCGGGTGGCCGAGCAGTTGCGCGCCGGCATCCAGTCGCTGCCGCGCGGCCAGTTCCAGGCGGGCACGGCGCTGGGCCTGACCGAGACGCAGGTGTACCGCCACATCATCCTGCCCGAGGCCTATCGCATCGTGCTGCCGCCCCTGACCTCGGAATTCATGGGCACGATCAAGTATTCGTCGGTGGCGCTGACCATCGGCCTGCTGGAGCTGACCGGGCAGACCCGCTCGATGGCGGAGTTCAGCTTCCATATCTTCGAAGCCTTCACCGCCGCGACCGTGATCTACCTGATCCTGAACGGCATCGTGGTGCTGGGCATGCGCCTGCTTGAACGCCATGTGGCGGTTCCCGGCCTGATCGGCGCGGCGGCCAAGAACGGGCGCTAGGAATCGACATGGGCAAATTCGATTTCGACGTCATCGGCAGCGCGCTGCCGTACCTGTTCCAGACCGGCATGACGTTCACGCTGACCCTGACGCTGCTGGCGGCGGTGATGGGGCTGGCGCTGGGCACGGTGCTGGCCATGATGCGGCTGTCGCGCTTCAGGATCCTGTCGGTGCCGGCGGGCATCTACGTGAACGTGATGCGTTCGGTGCCGCTGCTGCTGGTGATCTTCTGGTTCTATTTCCTGGTGCCCTACATCGCCGCCTGGATCGTGGGTTCGCCCACGCCGCTGCGGGTGGGCGCGTTCAACTCGGCGGTGGTCACGTTCACGCTGTTCGAGGCCGCGTACTTCTGCGAGATCATGCGCGCCGGCATCCAGTCGATCGCGCGCGGCCAGGTATCGGCCAGCATGGCGCTGGGCCTGAACCACTGGCAGGGCATGCGCTACGTGATCCTGCCGCAGGCAATTCGCAACATGGTGCCGGCGCTGCTGACGCGGGTCATCATCCTGTTCCAGGACACCTCGCTGGTGTATGTGCTGTCGCTGACCGACTTCCTGGGCGCGGCCGCCAAGATCGGCCAGCGCGATGGCCGGCTGGTGGAACTCTATCTCTTCGTGGCGGTGGTGTATTTCGTGATCTGCTTCACGGCATCCCGTCTGGTCAAACGGCTGGAAAAGCGCGTGCGGGTGCTGCGCTAGGCGCCCAGGTTATCCACAGGTCCAACGATGCAACTCTCTTCGAAACCCCCGATGATCGAGATCAAGCAGGTCAGCAAATGGTATGGCGATTTCCAGGTACTGGATGATTGCAGCACCACCGTTGGCCGCGGCGAGGTGGTGGTGGTGTGCGGCCCCTCCGGCTCGGGCAAGTCGACGCTGATCAAGACCGTGAACGCGCTCGAACCCTTCCAGAAGGGCGAGATCGTGGTCAACGGCATCCAGGTGGGCGATCCGCGCACCAACCTGCCCAAGCTGCGTTCGGTGGCCGGCATGGTGTTCCAGCACTTCGAGCTGTTCCCGCACCTGTCGGTGACCGAGAACCTGTGCCTGGGCCAGGTCAAGGTACTCAAGCGCGGCAAGGACGAGGCCCGCGCCCGCGCGCTGGCGCTGCTGGAGCGGGTCGGCCTGTCGGCGCACAAGGACAAGCATCCGGGCGAGCTGTCCGGCGGCCAGCAGCAGCGCGTGGCGATCGCCCGCGCCCTGTCGATGGACCCGGTGGTGATGCTGTTCGACGAGCCGACCTCGGCGCTGGACCCGGAGATGGTCAACGAAGTGCTGGACGTGATGACCGACCTGGCCGGCGAAGGCATGACGATGATGGTGGTGACCCATGAAATGGGGTTCGCCCGCCGCGTCGCCGACCGTGTGATCTTCATGGACGGCGGCAAGATCGTCGAAGACTGCCCGAAGGCGGCGTTCTTCGACGATGTCGAGGCGCGCGCGCCGCGCACGCGCCAGTTTCTTTCCAAAATTCTGCAGCACTGATCGTTATGACCCAGCGGATTTCCGTCGACTCTTCCAGCGCACTCGTCGACCTGCGCAGCGACACGGTGACCCACCCCACCGCCGCCATGTACGAGCGCATGCGCACCGCCCCGATCGGTGACGACGGGCTCGACGGCGACCCCAGCGTGCGCGCGCTGGAGGCCCACGTGGCGGCGCGCCTGGGCAAGGAAGCCGGACTGTTCGTGCCCAGCTGCACCATGGCCAACCTGCTGGCCGTGCTGGCGCAGACCCAGCGCAACGAGCAGGTGGTGCTGGAGTCCGCCGCGCACATGTACACGTCCGAGCGCGGCGCCGCCACCTTCACCGGCCTGTTCTACCAGGGCGTGCCGGGCACCGACGGCGCCATGGACCTGAACCGCCTGGAAGACGCGATGCAATCCGGCGGCCACAAGCTCAAGACCGCGCTGGTGGCGATGGAAACCTCGCACAACAACGCCGGTGGCGCGGTGCTGCCGCTGGACCACATGCAGGCGGTCCATGGCATGGCGCAGGCCTGCGGCGTGCCGGTACACCTGGACGGCGCGCGTCTGTTCAACGCCGCCGTCGCGCTGGGCGTGGCGCCGGCCGAGATCACGCGCCACGCCGACACGGTGTCGCTGTGCCTGTCCAAAGGGCTGAGCGCGCCGGTGGGCGCGGTGCTGACTGGCACGCGCCCGGTGATGGCGCGCGCCCGCATGCTGCGCCGCATGTTGGGCGGCACCCAGCGGCAGGCCGGCATCATGGCCGCGGCCGGGCTGGAAGGCGTGCAGACCATGGGCGACCGGCTGGTCGAAGACCACGCGCGCGCCCGTCGCCTGAGCGACGGCCTGAACCGCCTGGACCCGTCCTTGTCGGCGACGGTGCCGCAGACCAACATCGTGCAGGTCGAAACCGCCGATACCGGCATGACCAATGCCCATTGGGTCACGGCGCTGGAAAGCGCGGGGCTGCTGACGCGTCCGTGGGGCCGCACGCGGTTGCGCTGCGTGACTCACCGCCATATCGACGACGAGGCTATCGACCGCGCCATCGAGGCCTTCAAAAAGGTGCTGGCAAGCCGCTGAATCGGCGGTTTTCGGGGGCGGGCGATGCGATAATGCAGGGATGTCCGCTACCCACCTCTCCAAGAAAGATTATCTCTGCGCGCTGGCGGTAGTGGTGATCTGGGGCCTGAACTTCGTCGTCATGAAGATCGGCCTCAAAGGCCTCTCGCCCATGATGCTGGGGGCCTTGCGATTCGCCCTGGCGGCGTTCCCCCTCATCCTCTTCGTACGGCCGCCGCGCCTGCCGTGGCGCTGGATCGCGGCCTACGGGCTGGTGCAGGGCCTGGGCCAGTTCGGCCTGCTGTTCACGGCCCTCAAGTTCGGCATGCCGGCGGGCATGGCCTCGCTGGTGATCCAGACCCAGGCGTTCTTCACCTTGTTGCTGGCCGCGCCGATGCTGCGCGAGCGCGCCCGGCCGCATCACTGGGCCGGGCTGGCGGTGGCCGCGCTGGGCCTGGCGGTGATTGCCGCCGGCCGGGGCGAAGGGCCGGGGCAGATGACCATGGTGGGTTTCGTGCTGACGCTGGGCGCCGCGTTCATGTGGGCGGTGTCCAATATCATCGTGCGGCTGGCCAGCCGCAAGGCGCCCGGCTACGATCCATTCGCCTTCATCGCCTGGAGCAGCGCCGCGCCGGTGCTGCCCTTCCTGGCGCTGGCGGTGATGGCCGACGGCTGGGACGCGGTGGCGGCCATGATCCTGGGCATCGGCTGGGGCGAGGCGCTGTCGGTGCTGTACCTGGCGGTGCTGGCCACCTTGCTGGCGTATACGCTGTGGACGCAGCTGTTGACGCGCCATCCGGCCGCCAAGATCGCGCCATTCTCGCTGCTGGTGCCGGTGGTGGGCCTGTGGGCCGCGTCCGCGGCCTTCGACGAGCACCTGCGGCCGCTGCAATGGGCGGGCGCGGGCTGCGTGCTGGCGGGCCTGGTCATCAACCAGGTCGGCGGGCGCTGGCTGCGCAACCGCTGACGGCGTTGCGCGGGTCCCCTGCCGCGCCGCTCACGCGGCGGCCCTCATTCTTTCTCGCTCCGTCATTTGGATGAGCGGCGCGTCCGTCGCGGCGCGCTACAGCTGTTCGAAATGCGCGTAGCGCTTGTCGGTGTATTCGCGGCGCGTGACCATTTCGGTGACCTCGGCCCCTGGCGGGCCGCGCCGCAACCATTCCAGCATGTGGTCCACCTGGTCGGGCGTGCCCTGCACCAGGGCTTCGACCGTGCCATCCAGCATGTTCTGCACCCAGCCGCGCGCGCCCAGCAGGTGCGCGCGCCTGACGGCCGCGTGGCGATAGCCCACGCCTTGCACGGTGCCGCTGACGGTGACATGGACGGTTTCTATATGGGTGTCTTGCATTGAAATTCCTTCGGATGATGCGCCGCGGCGCGCCGGTGCATTAGACGCTTCCGGCTACAGCGGATGATCGATAGGCCCCCCGGGCATCGAAGCGATACGTTAGAGCACATGTCAAAACGTGCCAACGGGAACGCCCGCAAGCAAAGCTTGGAGAAGCCATTATGGAAGAGACCAGTTTGTTGTCGGAAGCAGAAACAGCGCGCTACAGGGAACAGGGCTACCTGGCTCTGCAAGATATGTGCCCACAGGACGAGGTGGGCTATATCCGGCGCACGCTGCTGGAATTGTTCGCGAACAAGACCGGCTACAACGAGGGGGCGCAATACGACTTCATCAGCCGCGACGACCCGTCCAAGCCGGCCAAGTTTCCCAGTCTGCACGATCCGCGCCATTATGCCCCGGGCCTGCTGAAGACCGCCTATCACGAGCGCACGCTGGAGCTGGCGCGCCAGTTGCTGGGCGAGGACGCCGCGCTGTATGGCGAGCACGCGTTGCTCAAGCCGGCGCTGGTCGGGCCCGAGACGCCGTGGCACCAGGACGAGGCATTCCGTTCGCCGGATTTCGTCTACAACGAGTTGAGCATCTGGCTGGCGCTGCAACCGGCGACGCTGGAGAACGGCTGCATGCAGTTCATTCCGGGATCGAACAAGGGCGAGGTGCTGGAGCATCGGTCGCCCGGCGGCGACAAGACGCTGCATCCGCTGGAATGCTGCGCTGACTTTCCGCGCGACCAGGCGGTGGCCGAGCCGCTGCAACCCGGCGGCTGCACCGTGCACGATGCGCGCACGCTGCATTTCACCGGCGCAAACACCTCGCCGCAGCCGCGCCTGGCGTACATCCTGATCTACAACACGCCGCCGGTCTACAAGCCGGGGCGGCGCGAATTTCCGTGGCTCGAAGGCCGCTGGACCGACAGCCAGACCCGCAAGAAGGAATGGCATCGCCGCGGCGGCCTGGCGGTGGACGTGATGCGGCGCCTGCCGGGGGCGCGCCTGACCAGCCCGCGCTGGGTGGCGTGGGCCACGATACGGGCGGTCAGCAAGGTCTGGCCGAGGTAGCGGTCGGCACACAGTGGCCGTGAAAGCGGTCGCGACGAATGGGGGACACGGGGCCGGCAAGGGGCGCTTGCCGGCCCCGGCGCGTATACTGGGCGGCGCCGCGGGGCCCTGGCACCCGGCGTGGACGGCGGGCGCCCTGGTCGGCGCAGCGGGTTCGCGCGGGGCCGGTCGCCGCGCAATCGCGTTCCACTTTCCCCAGAAAAACAACCATGACCGCTGACCTCTCCACGATCACCTGCATCGAAGACCTGCGCGCGATTGCGCGCAAGCGCGTGCCGCGCATGTTCTACGACTACGCCGATTCGGGCGCCTGGACGGAAGGCACGTACCGCGCCAACGAAAGCGATTTCCAGAAGATCAAGCTGCGCCAGCGCGTGGCGGTGAACATGGAAGGCCGCTCGCTGCGCACCACGCTGGTGGGCCAGGAGGCGGTGATGCCGCTGGCGATTTCGCCGACGGGCCTGACCGGCATGCAGCACGCCGATGGCGAGATCCTGGCGGCCAAGGCGGCGGCCGATTTCGGCGTGCCGTTCACGCTGTCGACCATGAGCATCTGCTCGCTGGAAGACGTGGCCGCGGCCACCGGCAAGCCGTTCTGGTTCCAGCTCTACGTGATGCGCGACCGCGAATTCGTCGGCGACCTGATCGACCGCGCCAAGGCCGCTGGCTGCTCGGCACTGGTGCTGACGCTGGACCTGCAGATCCTGGGGCAGCGCCACAAGGACATCAAGAACGGGCTGTCGACGCCGCCCAAGCCGACGATCCGCAACCTGATCAACCTGGCGACCAAGCCGCGCTGGTGCCTGGGCATGCTGGGCACCAAGCGCCGCACTTTCGGCAACATCGTCGGCCACGCCAAGGGCGTGAGCGACCTGTCGTCGCTGTCGTCGTGGACGGCCGAGCAGTTCGATCCGCGGTTGAGCTGGGACGATGTGGAATGGATCAAGCAGCGTTGGGGCGGCAAGCTGATCATCAAGGGCATCCTGGATGTCGAGGATGCGCAGCTGGCGGTCAACAGCGGCGCGGATGCGCTGATCGTCAGCAACCACGGCGGGCGCCAGCTCGATGGCGCGATGTCCTCGATCGCGGCGCTGCCGTCGATCGCGGATGCGGTGGGGTCGAAGATCGAAGTGTGGATGGATGGGGGCGTGCGCTCGGGGCAGGACATCCTCAAGGCGGTGGCGCTGGGCGCGCGCGGCGCGATGATCGGGCGGGCGTTCCTTTACGGCCTGGGCGCATATGGGCAGGCGGGCGTCAAGCGCGTGCTGGAGATCCTGTACAAGGAAATGGATACGACGATGGCGCTTTGCGGGCGGCGCAATATCGAAGTCGGGGATCGGAGCATTCTGCTGCCAGGGACTTATCCCGTTTGAGTACTTCGCTGATCGGCTGGAAGCCGGTGGGTCGCTGTTGCGGCTTGCCGGCTTTTTGCTTTTTGCTTGCGGGGGTTGTGCTTCGTAGGTCGGCCGGCGCGGCGAGGGGCGGGCGGGGCGCGCCTACGATTGCGGTCCGGAGCCTTCGCTCCGGACTGCCCCATCGTCATCCTCGTTGCCGCCTGCGGCGGCTGCCTACGGATTCCCTCGGGCGCATCTACACGGCGCGCCCCGCCCGCCCCTCGCCGCGCCGGCCTGCATATGTCGAGAGTTGAGGCGTTGTTGGAGCGGAGGGGGCATGAAGAGTGTGTGTTGCCCGTCATGGTCGGCTGCGCGGGCAGCCGGCCATGACTTACGCGGTGTCTTGTGGTGGTGCGATGTGCGCTGCGCGACGTTGACGCGGGGCTGAGTTGACCCGGCCTGGGGGGAGAGAGGGGGGTATGGCTGGCCGTTTCAGTCGCGGTTGCCGGTTCCAAGGAATTGGCTGGGGCGCCTTAGCGCCGGGTCGAAGGGGTTGAGTTGGGCGCTGATGCCGGCGGCTTCGCGGCGCAGGATCTCTACGATCAGGGGCAGGCGTTCGTCGCTGATGCGTTCGACGGGGGCGGCGATGCTGAGGGCGGCGACGGTGACGCCGTTGGGGTCGTGCACGGGGACGGCCAGGCCGGCGATGTTGGGGAAGATGCCCTGGCCCTTGCTGCGGGCGTATTGGAGTTCCTGGCATTCCTTGATGCCGGCGCGCATGGTGATTTCGTCGACGAAACCGAGGTGGTGCAGGCGCGGGATGTTGAAGCGCAGGACTTCCTCGCGTTCGGCTTCGGGCAGGTTGGCCAGCAGCAGCAGGCCGCCCTGGCCCAGGCCGAGCGGGACGCGGCCGCCGATGTCGCCGGTGTGCGAGCGGACCGGGAAGGCGCCGTCGATGCGGTCCAGGCAGACGGCGTCGAAGCCGCTGCGCACCAGCAGGAAGATGGTGTCGTTGAGCATGCCGCTCAGGCGCAGCATGGCGGGGCGGTAGATCGCGCGCAGGGTCGATTGGTGGTTGCCGGCGTTGGCGGCGAGCGAGAAGAAGGCGACGCTGAGCTGGTAGCCCTTGCTCTGCGCGGGCTGTTCGACCATGCCTTCCTGCACCAGGCCTTGCAATACGCGATGGACGGTGGCCTGGGCCTGGCCGGTGCGGGCGGCGATGTCGGTCAGGCGCAGTTTTTCGCCCTTGGCGTCGGACAGGACGCGCAGCACGGCGAAGGCGCGTTGCAGGACGCCCTGGGCGCCGGCGTCGTCGGCGGCTTCTGATTTCTTCATTGATCAATTCCGATAATCAAAATATATGGCTGTATTTTTATCAGGAAATTCAGTCAGACGGAAATAATAAATAGAAAATTCGATTATTCGGAAAACCCTAATTGACCGGCCTTTTCGGCCGCTCCTAGACTGCCCTGCATCGATTGCAACGCGGGCTGGTCCCGCGCAGCGCTCCTCACCGGGCACGGGGTTTGGAATATGTCATTTCTGCGGCTGGACAACGTCTCCAAGAACTACGGCGACCTGCGGGTCGTCTCGGACCTGAACCTGGCGGTCGAGAAAGGGGAATTCGTGTCCTTGCTGGGACCCTCGGGCTGCGGCAAGACCACCACGCTGCAGATGATCGCGGGCTTTGCCGACGTGACGCGCGGCAGCATCACGCTCGATGGCCGCGACATCACCCATGCCAAGCCGAACACGCGCGGGCTGGGCATCGTGTTCCAGAGCTATGCGCTGTTCCCGCACCTGACGGTGGCGGACAACGTCGCATTTGGCCTGAAGATGCGCAAGGTCGAGCGCGCCGAGCGCCAGGCTCGGGTGCGCGAGGCGCTGGCGCTGGTGAAGCTGGACAAGCATGCCGACCGCTTTCCGCGTGAACTGTCGGGCGGGCAGCGCCAGCGGGTGGCGCTGGCGCGCGCGCTGGTGATCCGGCCGCCGGTGCTGCTGCTGGACGAACCGCTGTCGAACCTGGACGCCAAGCTGCGCGAGGACATGCAGTTCGAGCTGCGCAGCATCCAGAAGCAGATCGGCACCACCACCGTGATGGTGACGCACGACCAGGCCGAGGCGCTGTCGATCAGCGACCGCGTGGTGGTGATGCAGGACGGCCGCGCCACGCAGGTGGATGCGCCCTACCGCATGTACGAGCATCCGCAGAGCGAGTTCATCTCGCGTTTCGTCGGCAAGACCAACCTGCTGCCGGGCCGCGTGACGCGCTGCGGCACGCAGGCCGAGGTGGAGACCGGCGCGCTGCGCGTGCTGGTCGACGGCGCGGGCCTGCGCCACGGCGACAGTGTGCAGTTGTCGCTGCGGCCGGAGAAACTGGTGCCGGTGCCGGCGGGCCAGGGCAAGCTGTCCTGTGTGGTCAGCACCCGCTACTTCCTGGGCAGCCAGTGGATGTACGGGCTGGATTCGCCGGTGGGGGCGCTGACGGTGCTGACGCCCAACGACGGCCGCCGGCCGCACGACGATGGCGAACAGATCGGCCTGGACTGGGCCGAGGGCGTGCTGCGCGTGCTGCCCGTCGCGGCCGTTGCCGAAGAGGCCTGACATGGCGACGCTGACCCAACCCGGCGCCGCCAGCGCACCCAAGCCGCGCACCGACGGCCTGCTGGCCATCCTCGGTTCGATTCCGCTGGCGATCGTGTTCCTGACGCTGGTGCTGACGCCGCTGGCGTTGACGCTGGTGCTGTCGTTCCGCCCGTTCGACTACAGCGCGGGCATCCTGCCCGGGCACACCTTCGAACACTACCTGGCGGTGGTGACCGACGGCTATTTCCTGGAGATCTTCTGGCGCACGTTCTGGATCGCGGGCGTGACCACGCTGATCTGCGTGCTGATCGGCGCGCCCGAGGCCTACATCCTGTCGCGCATGGGCAAGCCGTGGCGTTCGATCTTCCTGCTGGTGGTGCTGTCGCCGCTCTTGATCTCGCTGGTGGTGCGCGCCTTCGGCTGGAGCATGCTGCTGGGGCCGGGCGGGGCCATCGGCCGCGCGGCCGCGGCGCTGGGCCTGGGGCCGCTGCTGTACACGCCCACCGCGGTCATCATCGGCCTGGTGCACGTGATGCTGCCGTTCATGGTGATCCCGGTGTGGACCTCGCTGCAGAAGCTGGACCCGACCGTGGAGCACGCGGCGCTGTCGCTCAATGCCTCGCGCTTGCAGACGCTGCTGCGCATCGTGCTGCCGCAGGCCATGCCGGGCATCCTGTCGGGCAGCCTGATCGTGTTCGGGCTGTCGGCCAGTTCGTTCGCGATTCCCGCGCTGCTGGGCGGACGCCGCCTGAAGATGGTGGCCACGGTGGTCTACGACGAATTCCTGACCGAACTGAACTGGCCGCTGGGCGCGGCCATCGCCATTGTGCTGCTGGTGGTCAACGTCGTCATCATGATGGCGTACAACCGCGTGGTGGAACGTTCCTACCGGCGCAGTCTGGGTTGAGCGAGGACAGCGATCATGCAGAAAAACGGTCCCTTCGCCCTGATCTTCAATGCGCTGGTGGTGCTGTTCGTGCTGGCGCCGCTGGCCATCGTGTGCCTGGTGGCGTTCACCCCCGAGTCGACGCTGACGGTGCCGACCACGCAGTTTTCGCTGCGCTGGTTCCACGCGGTGTTCGAGCATCCCAACTTCATGCAGGCGTTCAAGAACAGCCTGTGGCTGGCGTTCCTGTCGGCCAGCATCGCCGTGTGCCTGGCGCTGCCGGCGGCCATCGCCATTACGCGCTACCGCTTTCCGGGACGCGATGCGCTCAACGGCCTGTTCCTGTCGCCGCTGATGATCCCGCACCTGGTGCTGGGCGTGGCGCTGCTGCGCTTTTTCGCGCTGCTGGGCACCACCGGCAGCTTCGGCTGGCTGGTGTTCAGCCACGTGGTGGTGATCACGCCCTACGTGATGCGGCTGGTGATCGGCGCGCTGGTGGGCTTTGACCGCTCGGTCGAGCACGCCGCGCTGTCGCTGGGCGCGAGCCGCGCCACCGTGTTCTTCCAGGTGACGCTGCCGCTCATCATTCCGGGCGTGTCGGGCGGCTGGCTGCTGGCCTTCATCAACAGTTTCGACGAGCTGACCATGTCGGTGTTCATCACCGCGCCGTCGACCATCACCCTGCCGGTGCGCATGTACATGTATGCCACCGAGTCGATCGATCCGATGATGGCGGCCGTGTCGGCGCTGGTGATCGGCCTGACCGCGGTGACCATGCTGCTGCTGGACCGCGTCTACGGCCTGGACCGCGTGCTGGTGGGACAGAAATGACGATCAAGCCGGGTACGCAACAGGAGACCCCGCCATCATGGCAATACTGAAACGCCTGGCCGAAACGGCCCGGCCCGCCGTCGCCTTCACGCTGGACGGCAAACCCTGCACCGCGCTGGCCGGCGATACCGTGCTGACGGCGGTGCTGACGCAGGCCGAACGCCTGCGCGTGTCGGAATTCGGCGGTGGCCCGCGCGCCGGTTTCTGCATGATGGGCGCATGCCAGGACTGCTGGATGCAGCGCGAGGACGGCACGCGGCTGCGCGCCTGTTCCACCTACATCGAAGCCGGCATGCGCCTGCGCAGCGCGCCGCTGCGCGCGGAACACGTGCCGGGCACGCTGGCGGCGGAGGGCGACGCATCATGATCCTGCCCGTGATCGTGGGGGCCGGTCCGGCCGGCATCCGCGCCGCGCAGACGCTGGCGGCGCAGGGCCTGCGGCCGGTGGTGCTGGACGAGGCGCCGCGCGCCGGCGGCCAGATCTACCGGCAGCCGCCGCCGGGCTTTGCGCGCTCCAAGGCGTCGCTGTATGGCTTCGAGCACCGCAAGGCCGATGCGCTGCATCGCAAGATGGACGAGCTGGCGCCGCAGCTGGATTACCGGCCTGGCAGCCTGGTGTGGAACGCCGAGGGCAAGACGCTGGACGTGCTGCGCGACGGCAAGAGCGCGCCCGTGCCCTATACCCATTTGATCCTGGCCACCGGCGCCACCGATCGCGTGCTGCCGTTCCCGGGCTGGCTGACGCCGGGCGTGTACACGCTGGGTGGTTCGCAGGTGGCGTTGAAGCACCAGGGCTGCGCCATCGGCGAGCGGGTCGCGTTCCTGGGCACCGGCCCCCTGCTCTATCTGGTCGCCTACCAGTACGCCAAGGCCGGCGCCCGTGTTGTGGCGGTGCTGGATACCTCGCGCTTCGCCAACCGCCTGGCCGCCTTGCCTGCCATGCTGCGCGCGCCGGGCCTGTTGGCCAAGGGGCTGTACTACATGGCCTGGCTGCGCGCGCATGGCGTGCCGATGGCCAGCGGCGTGCGGCCGGTGCGGGTCGAGGGCGAGGCACGCATCACCGGGCTGGTCTACCGCCAGGGATCGCGCCAGCGGCGGGTGGATTGCGACGCGTTGGGCTACGGCCTGTCGCTGCGTTCCGAAACGCAGCTGGCCAGCCTGGTGGGCTGCCAGTTCATTTTCAACGCGCGTGATCGTGCCTGGACGCCGCGCCTGGACGCGGCCGGACGCAGCAGCGTGGCCGGCGTGTACGTGGCTGGCGATGGCGCCGGCATCGGCGGCGCCGACGCGGCCGAGCTGGCCGGCGAGCGCGCCGCGCTCGCCTTGCTGGAGGATGCGGGCCATGCGCAGCCGGCGCAGCGGGCGCGCGAACTCGAAGCCTGCCTGGCCGCCAACGGCCGCGTGCGCGACGCGCTCGAACGCGCCTTTCCGTTTCCCGAGGATTGGGCCGCCGCCATCGCCGACGACACCGTGGTGTGCCGCTGCGAGGAAGTCACCGCCGGCACACTGCGCGCCGTGATCCATGGCACCGGCGCGCGCGAGCTGAACCGCCTGAAGGCGCTGACGCGCGTCGGCATGGGACGCTGCCAGGGCCGCATGTGCGGCGCCGGCGCGGCCGAAGTGCTGGCGCACGCCTGCGGCGCCGGACTGGACGGCGTCGGCCGCCTGCGCGGCCAGCCGCCGGTCAAGCCGATTCCAGTGGATATCGTCTGTCTCGATCGCACGGAGAAGGCCGCGCCATGACCGAACGCATCGACACCGAAGTCGCCATTCTCGGCGGCGGCATCGTCGGCGGCAGCGCCGCGCTGTTCCTGCGCCGGCTGGGCGTGCCGGTGGTGCTGCTGGAGGCCGCGCTGTGCGGCGCCCGCGCCAGCGGCGTCAACTACGGCGGCGTGCGCCGCCAGGGCCGTGGCCTGGAGCAGATGCCGCTGGCGCGCCGCGCGCACGAATTGTGGGGCCAACTGCCGCAACTGATCGGCATCGACGGCGAATACGTGCGCTCGGGCCACTTGAAGTTGGCGTGCTCGGACGCGGACCTGGACGCCTTGCACGCCTATCGCGCGCAGACCCGCGGCTTCGGCATGAACCTGGAAATGCTGGACCGCGCCGTGCTGGCGCGGCGCTTCGGCTGGCTGGGCGCGCACGTGGTGGGCGGCTCGTTCTGTCCCGAGGACGGCCACGCCAACCCGCGCCTGGTCTCGCCCGCCTTTGGCCGCGCGGCCCGCGCGCTGGGCGCAGACGTGCGCGAATCGACCCGCGTCACCGAAGCGGTCCATGACGGCGACCGCTTCATCCTGCGTGCCGGCGACGCGCTGGAGGTGCGTTCGCGCTTCCTGCTCAATTGCGCCGGAGCGTGGGCCGGACGCTTCGCGCAGGACTTCGGCGAGAGCGTGCCCGAGACTTCCATCCATCCGTTGATGATGGTGACCGAGCCGTTGCCGCTGTTCATGGACGTCAGCCTGGGCATGCAGGGTGGCGGCATCTATGCGCGGCAGGTGGCGCGCGGCAATTGCGTCATCGGCGGCGGCCGCGCCGTGTCCGCCGGCCCCGATTACGCCCGTCCCGGCCGCGAGGCGCTGGGCCCGCTGATGGCCAACGCCGCGCGCCTGCTGCCGCCATTGCGCGGCGCGCAGGTCATCCGCTTCTGGACCGGGGTGGAGGGCAACATGCCCGACCACAACCCGGTGCTGGGCCCCAGCGCCACCGTGCCGGGTCTGTTCCATGCTTTCGGCCTGTCGGGCGCGGGCTTCCAGATCGGCCCCGCCGTGGGCGAAGTGCTTTCCGAACTGGTCGTTAACGGCCGGTCTTCCATTCCCATCGACGCCTTCGGCATCGGACGATACACGGGGACCGCTCACGGCGCCGTGGCTCGGTTGGGGCCTGTTCGTGAGCAAACGCTGGAGTCACCATGAAGCACAACAAACAGGGCGTTCGCCGCCCGTCCAAGGGGAAGTGGCTGCTGGGCCTGGCGCTGGCCGCGCTGTCGGCGGGCGCCATGGCGCAGCAGAAGACGCTGTACGTCGGCATGAACGGCGGCGACATGGAACGCGCCTTCACGCAGTACGTGTTCCCGGATTTCGAGAAGGCCAACAACGTCAAGATCGTGGTGGTGCCCGGCACCTCCACCGACGTGCTGGCCAAGGCCCAGGCGTTCAAGGACAAGCCGCAGATGCACGTCATGTTCCTGGACGATGGCATCATGGCGCGCGCCATTTCCATGGGCCTGTGCGAGCCGCTCAATGACGACCCGGTGCTCAAGGACCTGTACCCCACCGCCGTCATGAAGGACCGCATGGCCGCCGGCATCGACATCGGCATGACCGGCCTGGGCTACAACACCCGCCTGTTCAAGGACAAGGGCTGGGCGCCGCCGACCTCGTGGATGGACCTGGCCGATCCCAAGTTCAAGGGCAAGGTGGTGTTCCAGTCGGCCTCGGGCAGCACCTTCGGCCTGCACGGCTTCCTGATGTTCAACCGCATCCAGGGCGGCAACGACCAGAACACCGAGCCCGGCTTCAAGCAGTGGCCGTCCACCATCGGCCCCAACGTGCTGGAATACATCCCCAACTCGGCCAAGCTGGCCGAGATGATCCAGTCCAACGAAGCCGCCATCTTCCCGCTCACGCCCACCGCCATCGCCCGCCTGAAGAAGCGCGACATCCCGGTGGAATACGCCCAGCCCAAGGAAGGCTCGGTGATCCTGATGGTGGCCGAGTGCGTCATCGCCAAGAACAGCGAGCCGGAACTGGCGCAGAAGCTGGCGCTGTACCTGCTGTCGCCGCAGGCGCAGGCCAAGGCACTGGAAATGGGCGGCCATTTCCCGTCCAATAAGAACGTTCAACCGCCGGCCGGCAGCGAAGAGGCGCTCAAGCGCTTCCAGGGCTACATGGCCAACGCCAAGATCCTGGACTGGGACCAGATCAACGCCACCCGTCCCGCCTTCAACGCGCGCTGGAACCGCACGGTCGAACGCTGACGTCAGGCGCGCCGCGCCGTCCGCGCATCGCGGGCGGCTCGGCGCCGATCACACCCAGGGCGCGCGCGCCCGCAACGCAGGAGGCCAGGCATGCGGCTCATCATCAGGTCCGGCGGCGAATCGGCCATGGAAGAATGGCGCGAGCAGTTCAAGCGCCACGCGCCCGATCTGGAGATTGTCAGCTGGTTCGACGACGTCGACCCCGCCTCGATCGACTACGCCCTGGTCTGGGCCCCCGACCCCGGCCGCCTGGCAACCTTCCCCAACCTCAAGCTCATCATCAGCGCCGGCGCCGGCGTCGACCACATCGTCTCCGACCCCGCCTGGCCGCGCCACCTGCGCATCGCCCGCATGGTCACCCCGCGCACCGAAACCGAGATGGCCGAGTTCGTGCTGACGAGCGCCCTGATGCTGACCCGCGACCTCAAGCGCGCCATCGACCAGCAGGCCCGCCGCCACTGGGAACTGTACGACTCGCTGCGCGTGGCCGCCGACATGCGCGTCGGCATCATGGGCCTGGGCCACCTCGGCATCGCCGCCGCCCGCCTGCTGGCCAAGGTCGGTTTCCCCGTCAGCGGCTGGTCGCGCGGCGCGACCACCTTGCCCGACGGCCTGCCGTCCTACGCCGGCCCCGACCAGTTCCCCGAATTCCTGTCCCGCACCGACCTGCTGGTCTGCCTGCTCCCCGCCACCGAAGCCACCCGCGGCATCCTCAACCGCGACACCTTCGCCCACCTGCCGCGCGGCGCCAGCCTCATCAACGCCGGCCGCGGCAGCCACATGGTCACGCAGGACCTTCTCGACGCCCTGGACAGCGGTCACCTGCACCAGGCCTTGCTGGACGTCTTCGACCCCGAACCCCTGCCGCC
>NZ_QHHO01000023.1:0-779 GCF_003184165.1 Achromobacter sp. RW408 | reverse complement strand
CGGCCGCCGCGCGGATCGCCGCGGCGCTTGTCGTAGGTCACCACGAAGGTGTCGGGGTCGACCATCACGCTCTGGAAGCGCGCGTACGGGCACATGTACTTGCAGACCGACTCGCGCATGAAGCCGGCATTGCCCCAGGTGGCGAAGCCGTAGAACAGCATCCAGAACCATTGCCACGGCCCCAGCTGCAGCGCGAACAGCTCGTGGCCCAGTTCGCGGATCGGCGCGAAGTAGCCGATGAAGGTCGAGCCGGTCCACCAGGCCAGCGCGATCCACAGGAAGTGCTTGGTGACCTTCAGGCGCGCCTTGCGCCAGGTCCAGGGCGACTCGTCCAGGCGGATGCGGGCGACGCGGTCGCCTTCGACCTTGCGCTCGATCCACATGAAGATCTCGGTGTAGACCGTCTGCGGACAGGCGTAGCCGCAGAACAACCGGCCGGCCACCGCGGTGAACAGGAACAGCGCCAGCGCCGAGATCACCAGCAGCACAGCCAGGTAGACCACGTCCTGGGGCCACAGCACCAGGCCGAACAGGTAGAACTTGCGCGCGCCCAGGTCGAACAGCACGGCCTGGCGGCCGTTCCATTGCAGCCAGGGCAGGCCGTAGAAGATCAGCTGCGTGAGAAAGACGAAGGCAATGCGCCAGCGCGCGAAGATGCCGCTGACCGAGCGCGGATAGATCTTGCTGCGCACGCCGGCCAGGGTCTGCTCCAGCGTCTCCTGGCCGGGCCGGGGCGGCCGCACGTGCGGCCGCCAGGGTGGCGGGTCGCCGCCAGGCGA
>NZ_QHHO01000022.1:1049821-1089310 GCF_003184165.1 Achromobacter sp. RW408 | reverse complement strand
CGCACGATGCGCTTGGCGGCCGAGAACAGCGGCTTCATGAAGGCGCCGGAGTGGTACACGAACTGCTGCAGCTGCTCTTCGTAGGCTTCCAGGTCGGCCAGCGGACGCGTGGCCACGCCGCCTTCCATAGCGGCCTTGGCCACCGCCGGCGCGATGCGCACGATCAGGCGCGGATCGAACGGCTTGGGAATCAGGTATTCGGGGCCGAACGAGATATCGAACGTGCCGTAGGCGGCGGCCACCACCTCGTTCTGCTCTTCCTCGGCCAGCTCGGCGATGGCGTACACCGCCGCCTTTTCCATTTCACGGGTGATGGTGGTGGCGCCCACGTCCAGCGCCCCGCGGAAGATGTACGGGAAGCACAGCACGTTGTTGACCTGGTTCGGGTAATCCGAACGGCCCGTCGCCATCACCACGTCGTCGCGCACGGAATGGGCGAGTTCGGGCAGGATCTCGGGCGTGGGATTGGCCAGCGCCAGGATCAGCGGGCGCGGGCCCATGGCCGCGACCATCTCCGGCTTGAGCACGCCGCCGGCCGACAGGCCCAGGAACACGTCCGCGCCCTCGATCACCTCGGCCAGCTTGCGGGCGTCGGTCTTCTGCGCGAAACGCGCCTTGTCCGGGTCCATCAGCGTGGTGCGGCCTTCGTAGACCACGCCTTCGATGTCGGTGACCCAGATGTTCTCCAGCGGCAGCCCCAGGTCCACCATCAGGTCCAGGCAGGCCAGCGCGGCCGCGCCGGCGCCCGACGTGACCACCTTGACCTTGTCGATGTCCTTGCCCACCACCTTCAGGCCGTTGATGAAGGCGGCGGAAACGGTGATGGCGGTGCCGTGCTGGTCGTCGTGGAAGACGGGAATCTTCATGCGCTCGCGCAGCTTGCGCTCGACGGTGAAGCATTCCGGCGCCTTGATGTCTTCCAGGTTGATGCCGCCGAAGGTGGCTTCCAGGCCGGCGATGATCTCGACCAGCTTGTCCGGGTCGGTCTCGTTGATCTCGATGTCGAACACGTCCAGCCCGGCGAACTTCTTGAACAGCACCGCCTTGCCTTCCATCACCGGCTTGGAGGCCAGCGCACCGATATTGCCCAGGCCCAGCACCGCGGTGCCGTTGGAGATCACGCCCACCAGGTTGCCGCGGCCGGTGTAGCGGAACACATTGGCCGGGTCCGCCACGATTTCCTCGCAGGCCGCCGCCACCCCGGGCGAGTACGCCAGGGCCAGGTCACGCTGGTTGACGAGCGGCTTGGAGGCCACGACGGAGATCTTTCCCGGGGTGGGAAACTCGTGGTAATCCAGAGCGGCCTGGCGGTCGGATTGCGAATTCATGGGGCGGCGCCTCCTAGTCTTGAACAGGGAAAATTCTAGGTCGGCGGGCATAAGGTGATCATTCAGATTTAATATTGTCACATCACTTTTTTCTTATGGCTTGTCTATGACGCCGTTTTCCCCGGACGAGGTTATCCGGAAACTGACCTCGCGGCTGAAGATGCGCCACCTCATGCTGCTGTTACAAATCGAGCAGCACGGCTCGCTCACCCGGGTGGCCGAGCACATGGCCACCAGCCAGCCGGCGGTGACCAATGCACTGGCCGAACTGGAAAGCATGTTCGACGTGCCGCTGTTCGAACGCTCGGTGCGCGGCATGACGCCCACGCCGCTGGGCGCGGTGGTGCTGGCGCGCGCCCGCGCGCTGGTGCACGACCTGGGGCACCTGGTGCAGGAAATGGAAGCCGTGGCCGCCGGCCATGCCGCGCACCTGCACATCGGGGTGATCCCGTTCGTGTCGGGGCAATTGCTGTCGGCCGCCATCGCCCGCACCATGCCGCAAGGACGCGGCATCACCGCCACCATCCACGAAGGCCAAGGCCCGGCCTTGCTGCGCCAGTTGCGCGACCACACCCTGGACGTGGTGGTGGGCTGGGCGACTCCGTCGGTGGACCTGGGGCAGATCGACTTCGAAGTGCTGTACCACCAGCCGCCGCGCCTGATCGCCAGCCGGCGCCTGGCCGCGCGGCTGGGACGCACGCGGCTGGAATGGAACATGCTGGCCGACCTGGACTGGATCCTGGGCACGCCGGACAGCCCGATCCGTGAACAGGTGGCCGACATCTTCCTGCGCGCCGGCCTGGCGCCGCCCACGCCGTCGGTGCAAAGCGATTCGTCCAAGCTGATCGGCGAAATGATCGTCGCCAGCGACCGCGCCGTGTCGATCCTGCCGGCCGACATCGCCGATGAACTGGTGCGTATCGCCGGCGCGGCGATCGTGCCGTATTCTTTCGACTGGACCTTGCCGCCGATTTCGCTGTTCACCCGCGCCGACGGCTTGCGCCGCAATGTCGACGCCCTGTTCGCGGCGGCCTTGCGCGAGGTCTTCAGCCGCAACGGACGGGCTTGAGCCGGCTCGCCAAGATACCGGCACACAACGGAATCCGCCATGCACGCCAACCAATTCGTCATGCAGCGCAGCGCCCTGGCCGGCGTGCAGGCGGTGGCCGCGCGCAGCGCCCGGACGTTTGCGCGGCATACACACGAGCAGTTCGGCATCGGGGTGTTGCGGCTGGGAGGCCAGGCCTCGCACAGCGGCCGCGGCCAGGTCGAGGCCGGCCCGGGCCAGGTGATCACCGTGAATCCCGGCGAGGTGCACGACGGCGCGCCCATCGGCGGCGAACGCGCCTGGCAGATGCTGTACCTGGATCCGGCGGTGGTGGCCGAGGCGGTGGACGGCCTGCCGGCCGGGGCCGGCTTCGAATTCGAGCATCCGGTGCTGGACGCGCCGGCGCTGGCGGCGGACCTGCTGGCGCTGTATGCGCAGGTCACCGCCGCCGCCGAGCCGCTGGCCTGCGACACACTGCTGCTGCGGGTACTGGCGCGCGCCGGCCGCCAGGGCGCCCGCGCGCCCCGGCCCGGCGCTCCCGCGGCCATCCGCCACGCGCTAGGCCTGATCGATGACGCGCCCGCCGCCGCGCTGTCGCTGGCCGACCTGGCCCGGGCCTGCGGCCTGAGCCGCTTCCAGGTGCTGCGCGCCTTCCACCGCGCCACCGGCATGACGCCGCACGCCTACCAGGTGCAGCGCCGCCTGCTGCTGGCGCGCCACCTGCTGCGCCAGGGGATGGCGCTGGCCGACACCGCCGCGGCCGCCGGCTTCTCCGACCAGAGCCACATGACGCGGCTGTTCTCGCGCGCCTATGGCCTGTCGCCCGGACGCTACGCCTTGGCCGCTGCGCACTGAGGGCCTTGGCAAGCGCGACCACGCTGCAATTTCGTTCAAGACCGCAAGCGCCGGCCGCGCCTACGCTGCGGCCTTGTCCCGACTCCGGCCCTCTCCATGAACCGAACCCAAGGGTATGCCTGCCTGGCCGCCGCCATGGCGCTGGTGGGCAGCACCGTCGTTGCCAGCAAGGTCATCGCCGCCGGGCTGCCGCCTTTCACCGCCACCGCCATGCGCTTTGCGCTGGCGCTGCCGTGTTTCGCGCTGCTGGGCTGGCTGGCTGGCGCGCGCCTGCCGCGCCTGGACCGGCGCGACTGGCTGCTGCTGGCGGCGCAGGCCGTCGCCGGCAGCGTCGGTTACACCACCCTGCTGATCGCCGGCCTGCGGCGCACCTCGGCGGTGGACGGCGGCGTCATCCTGGGCACCCTGCCGCTGGTGTCGGCCGCCGTCGCCATCGCGGTGCTGGGCGAGCGGCCGGGCAAGGCCACGCTGCTGGCCATCGCCACGGCGGCGGCCGGCGTCTGGTTGATGACGCACGGCGATGCGGCATCTGGCGCCGGTTCGTGGACCGGCAATGCGCTGGTGTTGGGCGCGGTGCTGTGCGAGGGCCTTTTCATCCTGCTGCAGAAGCGGTTGCGCGCGCCGGTGCCGCCGCTGGCGCTGTCGACCTTGATGTGCGCCATCGGCCTGGCCGTGTGCCTGCCGGCCAGCCTGGCGGAGGCGCCGTGGACGCTGGCGCTTTCCGGCGAGGCCCTGCTGGCGGTAGCCTATTACGCGCTGGTGCCGACCGTGGCCGGCTTCGTGCTGTGGTACGCCGGCGCCGAGCGTGTCGCAGGGTCGGAAGCCGCCCTGTTCACCGCCATCGCGCCGGTATCGGCCGTCCTGCTGGCGGCGCTGCTGCTGGACGAATCCATGTCGGCGCGCCAGCTCGCGGGCATGGCCTGCGTGCTGGGCGCCGTACTCATCCTGGGCCGGACCCGCAAACCGGCCACCGTTGCGAGGTAAGCCATGCTGTTCCGCCACGCGAGCGCCATCTGGCGCGATTATCCCCAACTGTCCGCCGGCGCCCTGCACGTGCGCGGCATTCATCGGCACGCCGGGGTCGGCGACCGGGCCGCGCCGTTCCTGGAGCGCGCTCGCCAGCGGCTGGCAGGCGCCAGCGAATCCGACCTGCCGGAAATCCAGGCCTGGCGCCGCGCCTTTGCCAGCATGGGCATCAAGCCCACCCAGTACCGCTGCGCGTCGGAAGCGCTGCTGCGCCGCCTGCGCAAGGAAGGCTCGATGCCGCCGCTGCATCCGCTGATCGAACTGTGCAACGCGGTCTCCATGGCCTACGCCATCCCGGTCGCGGTGCTGGATGCGCAGCGCCTGGGATCGGCGCTGGAGGTGCGCTACGCCGACGGCACCGAGCGGTATCTCACGTTCGGCGGCGACACCGAGCATCCGGAACCGGGCGAAGTGACCTATGCCGATCCCGAAGGCCGCGCGCACGCCCGCCGCTGGACCAATCGCCAGAGCGGCCTGTCCGCGGTGCATGACGACACGCGCGAGGTGCTGATCGTGGCCGAGGCCCTGCATGACGGCGCGGCGCGCGACATCGCGCGGCTGACCGGGGAACTGCGCGCGGCGCTGGCCGAGGTGTGGCAGGCGCCGTTGCGCCATGCGGTGCTGGATGCGCGCGCGCCGGAATTCGAGGTGCGGCGGGAATGAACCGGCCCGCGCCGGCGCCGCGTCAACCGCGGCTGAAGGCCAACGCGAAGTCGTCGGAAAAGATGTCGGCAAGGGATTGCCGCAAGGCGGCGGCGCGCTCCGCGCCATAGGCGGCTTCGAAGCGGCGCTGCGCGTCTTTCCACAGGCGCTTGGACTCGGCCAGTTTGTCGCGCCCGGCATCGGTCAATGCCACGCGCCGGCTGCGTCCGTCGCGCTCGTCGCGCGCCATGCGCACGTAGCCGTCGCGCTGCAGCGGCTTGAGATTGTGCGCCAACGCCGAGCGGTCCAGCACCATGGCGCGCGCCAGGTCGGTCATCGAGGGCGTGCCGGCGCGCGCGATATGAACCAGGATCGAATGCTGGGATACCTTCAGGCCGCAGGGCGCCAGCACCGTGTCGTACAGCTGCGAAACGCGCCGGGTGGCCTTGCGCAGGGCGGCACCGTTGCAGACCAGCGGGTCCTGGGGAATGGCGGAGGAATCGGCGTCGGACATGGCGGATACGGACGGCAAAAGGAAAGGCGCGCGCCAGCGGGCAGGTTCACCGGACGAGCCGGGCACGGCAAGTCCATAACGCTACTGCCGCGCGCCGTCCCAGTCCAGCCCGATGTTGACATATATTGGCATATGCACGTAAATTTTACGCACCCTTCCCTCCGGCCGCCAGATCATGTCCGCCACCTCCGCCGCCACGCCTCGCCCCGCCAACGCGCGCCTGCAGGCGATGCTGCACGCGCCGATCGCGCCCACGCTGGCCCGGCTGGCCTGGCCCAATATCCTGATGATGCTGGCGCAGTCCGCCACCGGCCTGATCGAAACCTGGTTCCTGGCGCGCCTGGGAACGCCGGTGCTGGCCGGCGTGGCGCTGGTGGTGCCGGTACTGATGCTGATGCAGAACATGTCCCAGGGCGCGATGGGCGGCGGCATTTCGGCGGCCGTCGCCCGTACCCTGGGCGCGGGACGGCAACGGGAGGCCGACCAGCTGGTGCTGCACGCGGTCGTCCTGAACGCCGCGCTCGGAATCGTATTCTGCGCGCTGCTGCTGGCGTTCGGGCCGCAGTTGTACCGCGCCCTGGGCGCCGAAGGCGCGACGCTGGACGCGGCGCTGGCCTACTCCAACGTCATCTTTGGCGGCATCGTGCTGATGTGGCTGATGAACGCCTTTGCCAGCGTCATCCGCGGCACCGGCAACATGCTGGTGCCGGGCGCGGTGATCTGCGGCGGCGCGGCGCTGCTGGTACCGCTGTCGCCCTGCCTGATCTTCGGCTGGGGACCGTTTCCGGCGCTGGGGGTGGCGGGAGGCGGCTGGGCATTGGTCACGTACTACGCGGCGGGCACCCTGGTGCTGGGCGGCTATTGCCTGAGCGGCCGCAATGCCGCGCGGCTGACGCGCAGCCGCCTGCACCTGAGCCTGATGCGCAGCATTCTGCGGGTGGGCGCGCTGGCCACGCTCAACCCCTTGCTCACCAACGGCCTGGTGGCATTGACGGTGGCGCTGGTGGGCGCCTACGCCGGCACCGCGGCGGTGGCCGGCTACGGCATCGCGGTGCGGCTGGAATACCTGATGATTCCGCTGGCGTTCGGCCTGGGCGCGCCGATGGTGGCGATGGTCGGCGCCAACATCGGCGCCGGCCAGCCGGAACGGGCGCTGCGCATCGCGCTGACCGGCGGCGCCATGGCGTTCGCGCTGGCCGAGGTCATCGGCCTGGCGGCGGCGCTCTTTCCGGAAGCGTGGCTGCGCCTGTTCGGCGCGCAGGACCACATGCTGGCCGCGGGCGCCGCGTACCTGCGTATCGTGGGTCCGGTCTACGGCTTCTTCGCGCTGGGATTCTCGATGTATTTCGCCTCGCAGGGCGCGGGACGCTTGAAGTGGCCGCTGTGGGCCGGCGTGCTGCGCCTGGCCATCGCAATCGGCCTGGGCGGCGCGGTGCTGCGCCTGACAGGGTCGCTCGCGGGGTTCTTCGCGGTCGCGGCGCTGGCCATGGCGGTGTACGGGCTGGTGATCCTGGCCGCCGTGGCATCGGGGTCGTGGTTCGAACGCGGCCATCTGCGCCGGCCTGGCGTGCTGTCCCAACGCTGAGCCGCGCAGGCTACGACCGCGGCGCGTCGCGCAGCGCGTAGGCGACCAGTTGCTGGGCGTAGGCCGGCAGTTCGCCGCGCACGCACAGCACCAGGTCGCGCCCGGCCCAGTCGTCCGCCAGCGCGAGGCGACGCACGCCCGCCGCGCGACCATGGCGCACGGCGGCGACGCGCGGCATGATGGCGATGCCCACGCCCTGGCCCACCAGGCGGCAGACCGCATCGAAGCTGCGCAGGCGCACCCGGTACGACAGTACCTTGCCGCCGCGGCGCGCATGGTGGGCGATGTGTTCCTGCAAGGCGCTACCCTCGACCAGGCCGACGAATTCCTCGTCCGCGACGTCGGCCAGCAGCGCCGTCTCGCGGCCCGCCAGGCGATGGTCCGGCGGCACCACCAGCGCCAGCGGATCATGGCGAAAACGCGCAACCTGCAGACCCTGCAGGTCGGTCGAATCGGCCAGCACGCCGATGTCGCAGGTGCCGGCGCGCAGGGCGTCGGCGATTTCGTAGCTGAGGCGCTCTTGCAGATCCACCGACACGCGCGGGTGATCCTTGAGGAAGTCGCCCAGCACGGCCGGCAGATATTCGCTGAGGGCGGTGGTGTTGCACAGCACTCGCACATGGCCCTTGAGCCCCTGCCCGTAATGATCCAGCTCGCCGCGCATCCGGTCCATCTGCGCCAGCACCAGGCGCGCGTGATGCGCCAGCGTGCGCCCCGCCGGCGTGGCCTGCACGCCGCGGTGCTCGCGCAGCAGCAGCGGCACGCCCAGCGTTTCCTCCATGCCGCGGATACGCTCGCTGGCCGACGCCAGCGTCATGTGCGAACGCCGCGCGCCGGCCGTGATGGAACCGGTTTCCTGCACATTGAGGAAGAGCCGCAGATCGGTAAGGTCGAAGCGCATGGCAAAAAGCGTAGCACGCCAGGCTCAGGCGCTTCCATAGGCTGCCTACGCCAGATCCCGATAGGGAGACGTCGCGCCACGGGCGCAGAATGGCGCCATCCATCATCGAAAACGGGGTTTTCCAATGACACATGCCATCACCGGCCGCGCGGCCAGCGCCTGGTGCGCGGCGCTGCTCGCGGCGCTGGCGCTGCACTCCTCAGGCCGGGCCGAAGCCAACAATGCCCTGTCGGCCTATGCCACGCCGGTGCAGAAGTATGCGCTGGCGCTGGAGGCCCAGACACAGGGCGACTACCCCGCCATGCTGGCCTGGTTGCGGGCGGCGGCGCGCGAAGGCCACGCACCGGCCCAGCGCATGCTCGGCATTGCATTGATCGGCGGTCCGGCCCTGTACGGCGCCGGGCAGCCCGCCGACCTCTGCGAAGGCCGCCAATGGCTGCTGCGCGCAGCCGGCCAGGGCGCGGGCGACGACGTCGCCTACGCCCTGTTCGGCCGGCCGCGCGACGCGCTGACCGCGCACTGCGAGGCCGCATGAGCGCCAACGACCTGCTGGGCGCGGGCACGCCCGCGTTGCTGGCCGCGACCGCCGCGGTATTCGTGCTGGCCGGCGTGGTCAAGGGCGTGGTCGGCCTGGGCCTGCCGACCATTTCCATGGCCATGCTGGCGCTGATCATGGCGCCCGCGCAGGCCGCCGCGCTGCTGATCGTGCCGTCGCTCATCACCAACCTGTGGCAGGCGCGGCCGTGGCCGACGTTGATGCGGCTATTTCGCCGCATCGCCACCCTGCAGGCGGGCGTCTGCGCCGGCACCCTGGCCGGCGCCGCATGGTTCGGCGCCCCCGCCGGCCATTGGGCCAGCGTGTGCCTGGGCGTCGCCCTGGTGGCGTATGCGGCCTGGGGGCTATTCGGCACGCCGCCCGCGGTGCCTGCGCGGCACGAGGGCGCGCTGGGCGCCGTGGTGGGCACGATCACCGGCCTCATCACCGCGGCTACCGGCGTGTTCGTGATTCCCGCCGTGCCCTACCTGCAAGCGTTGCACCTGGACAAGGACGGCCTGATCCAGGCGATGGGCATCTCGTTCACGGTGTCCACCGTCGCCCTGGCGGCGGGCCTGTGGCTGAACGGCAGCTATACGCCAGGCGCCGCGGGCGCCTCGGTATTGATGCTGTTGCCGGCCCTGGCCGGCATGGCCCTGGGCCAGTGGTTGCGCGGCCGTCTGTCGGCGCGCGCCTTCAGGCAGTGCTTCATGGTCAGCCTGGCGCTGCTGGGCGCCTACCAGGTGGCGCAGGGCCTGGCCGGGTAGGCGCCCTGGCCGGGCGTCAGGCGGCCAGGCGCCGTTCGTCGACGAAGCCGATCGACACGGACATCTCGCGCCAGCGCGCCAGCTCCTGCTGCACCGACTGGATCTTGCCGCGCGCCTGGTCGAAGGCGTCGCGCCCCAGGAACAGATGCAGCGGGGCGTACTGCGCCTGCGCCGCCTGGATCAAGGCGCGCGCCGCCTTGGACGGGTCGCCGGCGGGGGGATGCCCCAGGCCGGCGCCGGCCTCGGGATGCGCCCCCTCCGCCCGCGCCCGCATCGCGCCGGGGTAGACCAGCGACACGCGCACGCCGTGCGGCGCGGCTTCCAGGGCCAGCGTTTCGCTCAATCCGCTGACGGCGAACTTGGCGGCGCTGTAGGCGCCCCAGCCCGCGCTGCCGCCATCGAACCCCAGGATCGACGAGATGTTGAACACATGGCCGCCGCGCTGCGCCCGCAGCCGCGGCATCACCGCGCGCACCACGTTCAACACGCCGAAGACATTGATGTCGAAGCTGTCGCGCAGCTCGGCGTCCGACAGGGTTTCCAGCGCGCCGGCCAGGCCATGGCCGGCGTTGTTGACCACCACGTCGATGCGGCCGAACGCTGCCACGGTGGTGTCCACCGCGCGGCGCACATTGCCCTCGTCGGCCAGGTTCACTTCCAGCGGCAGGAAGCGGCCTTCAAGCTTGGCGCCCACCGCGTCCATCAGCGCATCGACGTCGCGCGACGTGGCCGCGACCTTGTGGCCCTGGTCGAGCAGCATCCGGACCAGCGCCAGGCCCAGGCCGCCGGAGGCGCCCGTCACAAACCAGATTTTTTCGGTGCTCATGCGATCTCCCTCTGCTTGCGGCGGCCGGCAACACGCCGGCGGCCCGCTGGCGGCCACGGATTCACGCGGAATACATCGCCCCCAAGCGTGAGAGGAAGTGTAGGAATCGCGCGTCGGGCAGAACAGGCTCGTTCTTGCGTGAAACCTGCCTATTTCTACGGGTTTGCCGGACGGGGCCGTCGCGGCGCCCCGTCCCCGGCGGCCGGGCCCGGATATCAGCCCAGCGCGCTGCGGTAGTGTTCGCTGTCAAAGCTCGGCGCGCTGTCGGCCGGCGCGGCATCGGCCGCCGGCACGACGGCGGGAGCGGCGGCATCGACGCCGAAAAGGGAGAGTTCAGCGGTGACCAATGCAAGCAGAAGATTCGCCATGATGATTCCTTTGAGTCAAATGCCCAGGCCGGCGGCGGTTGCGCCGGTCTTATATAAGACATGGGGCTCATATTGCTGGGCGCGATGGCGCGCGTCCATTTGGTTTACTCAATCAGGGCGATTGAGGGAACGCAAGGCCGTGGCTCAGCCGGCGAAGCGGCGCCGCTGGCCGGTCTGCCGCACCGCCGCCACCAGCGCCCGCGCCACCGGCTCGGCCGAACGCGCGAAGGCATAGAAGCGCGCATTCGGCAGCGCCGGCATGCCTTCTTCGCGCGACAGCGCCCGCAGCCCTGGCCGCAGCTGGCTGCGCGCCACCGGGGCCACCGCGAAACCGGCCTGCGCGGCCGCCAGGCAGCCGGCCATGCTGCCGCTTTCGAACGCCGGCGACCACGCCCGCCGCGCCTTGCCCAGCGCCGCGATCGCGGCTTCGCGGTAGACACAGGGTTCGGGGAACACCGCCAGCGGCACGCGTTCGCCGGGCAGCCAGGCCTTGTCTTCGCCCCAGGCCCACACCAGTTCCTCTTCCCACAGCAGTTCGCCCTCGTCGCGCACGCGCGAGCACTGCTTGCCGAAGACCACGTCGAGCTTGCCGCGCGCCTGCTGGCGCAGCAGGTCCGCCGTCACGCCCACCTTCAGCTCGATGGACGCCCCCGGATGCGCGCGATGGAATGCCTGCAACACCTCGGCGAGCCAGGCGCCGGCGAAGTCTTCCGAGGAGCCGATGCGCAAGCGGCCCTTCAGGCCCGCGCCGCTCAGCCGGGCGCGGGCCTCGCGCTCGAGCTCGACGATGTTGCGCGCGTAGGCGTACAGCGTTTCACCGGCGGCGGTCAGTTCGAAACTGCGCGTGGTGCGTGCCAGCAGGATGGCGCCGGCGGCCGATTCAAGGCGTTTGATGTGGCCGCTGACCGCGGACGGCGTCAGCGCCAGCGCGTCCGCCGCCAGCGCGAAACCGCCGTGGTCCACGACCTCGAGAAAGGTGCGCAGCAGCGTCAGGTCCAGCACGGCGCCGGGGGAAGTCGGGAGGGTGTCCATGGGGCGGAATCAGTACACGATTCTTTGATAATAAACCCGGATTATTCACTAATCATGATTACCCGTGCCGCTATCGTGGAACTCCCGACATCCCCGGACACGGCGCCATGCCCTCTTACTCCACGATCCATACCCCCCTGCTCGAAATCGCCTATCTCGAGTGGAATCCCGCCGGCCGCCGCAGCGCGGTGCTGCTGCACGGTTGGCCCGACAGCCCGGCCGGCTGGGGCCCGGTGGCGCAACGCCTGGCCGCCGAAGGCTACCGGGTGCTGTGCCCGGCGCTGCGCGGGTTCGGCCCGACCCGCTTCCTGGACCCGGCCACGCCGCGCAGCGGCGAACTGGCGGCGCTGGGCCGCGACCTGCTGGACTTCATCGCCGCCCTGGGGTTGGAGCAACCGCTGTTGGTGGGTCACGACTGGGGCGCGCGAGCCGCCGCCAACGCCTGCGGCCTGGACGCGGGCGTCGCCGCGCGGCTGGTGCTGCTGTCGGTTGGCTACGGCACCAACGATCCCGCGCAGGCCCTGCCGCTGCCCCAGGCGCGCAGCTACTGGTACCACTGGTTCATGGCCACCCCGCGCGGCGCCGCCGCCGTGCGCGACGACGCGCGCGGCTTCACCCGCTACCTGTGGGACACCTGGTCGCCGCCTGGCTGGTACACCGAGCAGGAATTCGCCGAGGCCGCGCAGGCGTTCGACAACCCCGACTGGGCGGCGGTGGTGTTGCACTCCTATCGCCACCGCTGGGGCCTGGAAGCCGGCGACCCAGCCTATGCGCAGGATGGCGCGCGGCTCACGCCGGCGCCGCGGCTGGCCGTGCCGACCCTGGTGCTGCATGGCGGCGCCGACACCTGCAACCAACCCGCCACGTCCGAAGGCAAGGCGCATTACTTCAGCGGCCGCTACGAACGCCGGGTGCTCGATGGCGTGGGGCATTTCCCGCAGCGCGAGGCGCCGCAGGCGGTGGCCGCCGCCATCCTGAACTTCGTCGCCGCGCCGGCGGCGCCAGGCTGACGCGGCGAGCCGGCGCCGCGCAGGAAAACGGGGAATGGCGGATAATCCGCCTATTTCCCGCCCACGGGCGGCGGTTTCCTGCCGGCGCCCGCGCCTGGCAGCATTCGGAGTCAGCTATGTATCGCGGCATTGAAGCGATCGAACAATTCATGATGTCCATCGGACTGACCTGGCAGCCCGGCCGCACCGAGAGCGCCGAACTGCGCGCCAGCTACCGCATCGGCAACACCCGGCCGCTGGGCATCGATCGCACGCTGGTGGAATTCCACTGCGATGCCAAGCGCCCCAAGGTCTGGGTGCCGGAATTCTCGCGCACCAGCTTCCACCAGTGGTTCGAAGTGCCGTTCCAGGAGTTCGAATTCACGCCGGGCGGCTCGATGCTGAAGATCAAGGCCGCCGCGCGCGGCAATGCCCCGCCCTACAGCGTGGGACTGAAGCCGCTCGCCTGAACGGCCTTGCCCGCCCGGCCGTCTCCGGGCCCTCCTAGAGCGCCTTGTACATGATGGTCGTGCCGTCCAGCCTGGACGGATCGCGCGCGTCGCGGGCGAATCCCGGAATCACCCCCACGGTGTGATAACCCAGCGAGGCGTAGAGCGGCTCGGCATTGTCGCCGGTCCGCGTATCCAGCGTGATCAGGCTGCGCCCGGCCGCCACGGCCGCGGCTTCCGCCGCCCGCATCAGCGCCCGCGCAATGCCCTGGCGCCGGAAATCGGGATGCACCATCAGCTTGCGGATCTCGGCGCGATGCGGCTGGTTCGGCGGCGTGTCGCAATCGAGCTGCACCGAACCGGCGATACGGCCGTCCTGCCACGCCACCAGCAAGGCCAGGCGGCCGGCCGCCAGCGGCGGCAGCACCTTGTCGCGCCAGAAGGCCTGCGCCTCGTCGATCGAATACGGCAGCACGAAACTGATGCTGGCGCCGTCCTGCACACAGGCATGCAAGAGCGCGCCCAGCTCGGGCAAGCGATCGCGCGCCTGGTCGGCGGACAGGGAGGTCAAGGCAGGCAGGCAGGGAGACATGGCGGACTCAGATGATGAACAGCAGGTAGCGGGCGCCGCTGTGCGGCGGGGTATCGAAGGCGCTGGCGCCGTAAAGCTGGTATCGCAGGCAATCGCCGCGCGCCAGAGTATGGGACTGGCCGTCGACGCGGACCGACAGTTCGCCTTCCAGCATGACCAGGTGATGTTCAAGTCCGGCGCGCGGCGAATGCTCGTAGGCAATGTGGGTGGCCGCGGGGAGTTCGCAGGCCAGCACTTCGCCGGCCAGCTTCTGCGAGGGCGGCGAGACCGAGCGGCGCCGGAAGCCCGTGCCGCCATCGACCCACAGCGCCTGCGCCGCGCTCGGCACGAGCGGGGTGAAGTCGTCTTCGACCATGCGCATCAGGCGCGACATCGTCATGCCGTAGGCCCCGCACAGCTTGCCCAGCACGCTGGCGGTGGGACTGACCTCGGCATTTTCCAGGCGCGACAGCGTGGCGCGGCTGACGCCGGCGCGCCCGGCCAGTTCGTCCAGCGACCAGCCGCGTTCGACACGCAGCGTTTTCAGGCGATCGGCCAGGCGTTGGTCCAGGTCGGCTTCGGGAGCGGATGAATTTTCCATATTCGGGAATTTATCCCATATATGGAAATACATCAACGGTGCCCGCTGGCGGGCCACGCGAATGCGTTCCTGCCTGCGACGCAGCCGAGCCCTTCGACGGCCATGGCGACAATTCGGCACAATACGGCCCATGCCTACCCTCCGTTTCCTGTCCATGACCGCTCTGTGCCTTGGCATTCTCACCGGCTGCGGGCTGCCGCCCCGGGCGACGACCAACCCGACCCAGGCGCTGGCGCCGGACGTGGCGCGCGACACGCCGCTGGGCCGGGCCATTACGCCGCTGGCGGCCGAACACCCAGGCAAGTCCGGCATCCACGCGCTGGCCGACGCCCACGACGCGTTCGCCGCGCGCATGATGCTGGCGCGCACCGCGCAACGCAGCCTGGATGTGCAGTACTACATCTGGCACGACGACATGACCGGCACCATGCTGATGGAAGCCCTGCACGCGGCGGCCGACCGCGGCGTGCGGGTGCGCCTGCTGCTGGACGACAACGGCACCTCCGGACTGGACACGGTGCTGGCGGCCATGGACGCGCACCCGAACATCGAGGCGCGGCTGTACAACCCCTTCGCGGTACGCTGGCCCAAGGCCATCGGTTACCTGACCGACTTCCGCCGCCTGAACCGGCGCATGCACAACAAGTCCTTCACCGCCGACAACCAGGCCACCATCGTCGGCGGCCGCAACATCGGCGATGAGTATTTCGGCGCGGCCGAAGGCGTGCTGTTCTCCGACCTGGACGTGCTGGCCGTGGGCCCCGTGGTGCAGGACGTCTCAAGCGACTTCGACCGCTATTGGGCCAGCCAGTCGGCCTACCCCGTGGCCGGCCTGCTCAAGCCCGCCGGCCCTGACCAGCTCGCTGCGCTGGCCCGGCGGGCGGCCGCCGTCGAGCAGTCGCCCGCGGCGGCGGCCTACGCCGAAGCCATGCGCCAGCTGCCCTTCATCCAGCAGCTGCTGCGCGGCGAGCTGGCCCTGGAATGGGCCCCGACCCGCATCGTGAGCGACGATCCGCGCAAGACCCTCGGCACCGCGCCGGCCGACGCCATGCTGTCGCACCAGTTGCACGACATCATCGGCACGCCCGCCACCGACGTGGAATTGGTATCGCCCTACTTCGTGCCCACCGCCAGCGGCACCGCCGCCTTCGCGGCGATGGCGCGGCGCGGGGTCAAGGTGCGGGTCCTGACCAACGCGCTGGAGGCCACCGACGTGGCGGTGGTGCATTCCGGCTACGCCACGCGCCGCCGCGAGCTGCTGGCGGCCGGGGTCGAGCTGTTCGAGATGAAGCGGCAGGCGGGCGAGATCGGGCGCAACAAGAGCCTGGGACCGTTCGGCAGCTCCGGTTCCAGCCTGCACGCCAAGACCTTCGCGGTGGACGGGCGCGGCGTATTCGTCGGGTCGTTCAATTTCGATCCGCGCTCGGCCCGCCTGAACACCGAACTGGGCTTCGTCATCGACAGCCCGACCTTGGCGCGGCACATCGCCACGGCCTTCGACCAGGACATCCCGCGCAATGCCTATCGTGTCTGCCTGGACGACCAGGACCGGCTCTACTGGCTGGAGCAGCGCGAAGGCCGCACGATCCGGCACGACACCGAGCCCGGCACCACCGCCTGGCAGCGGTTCTCGGTCTGGTTCGTGTCGCTGCTGCCGATCGAGTCGCTGCTGTAGTCCGGCCGCAAGCAGCCGTCCAAGCCAACACGCAGGTTGCCGGACAGGCCACGACGCGGGCGGCGGAGCAAATTACGGAGTTCACGCCGGCCGCGCCGGCGGTAGACTGGATATCCGCCGACTTCCCGCCCCGCTTTTCCCATGAGCAAGCTCGACACCCTGGACTGGACCCGCATCGCCGCCGACCTGGACGCGCGCGGCCACGCCGTGGTCGCCGGCCTGCTCACGCCCGCGCAATGCCAGGCGCTGGCGGCCGGCTACGACGACGAGCACCGCTACCGCAGCCGCATCGTCATGAGCCGCCACGGTTTCGGCCGCGGCGAGTACAAGTACTTTGCCTATCCCTTGCCGCGCCTGCTGCACAACTTGCGCACCGCGCTGTATCCGCGGCTGGCGCCGATCGCCAACCGCTGGAACCGGCAGATGGGCATCGCGGTGCAATATCCGGCCGAGCATGCCGCCTTCCTGGCGCGTTGCCACCAGGCGGGCCAGCGCCGGCCCACGCCGCTGATTCTTCGGTACGGAGCCGGCGACTACAACTGCCTGCACCAGGACCTGTATGGCGAACATGTGTTCCCCTTGCAGGTCGCGGTGCTGCTGTCGCGGCCGGACGAAGACTTCACCGGCGGCGAATTCGTCATGACCGAAACCGACAGCGCCGGCCAACGCGCCGAGGTATTGCCGCTGCGCCAGGGCGATGCGCTGGTGTTCACCGTCAACCAGCGACCGGTGGCCGGCGCGCGCGGCTGGCGCCGCGTGGCCATGCGCCACGGCGTCAGCGCCTTGCGCGGCGGCCGGCGCCACACGCTCGGCGTGATCTTCCACGACGCGACCTGACATGGGAACCAGCCTGAACCTGTTTGACGACGAAGAGATCGCGCAGACCGGCCTCGAGCGCATCGGCGCGCAGTCGATGGTGCTGCGCGGCTACGCGCTGCCGGCGGCGCAGGCGCTGCTGGCCGGCGTCGACACGGTGCGCCGCCAGGCGCCCTTTCGCCACATGGTCACCCCCGGCGGCCTGCCCATGTCGGTGGCGCTGACCAACTGCGGCCGCCATGGCTGGACCAGCGACGAACACGGTTACCGCTATACGCGCGAGGATCCGCTGTCGGGATTGCCCTGGCCCGCCATGCCCGAGGCCTTCGACACGCTGGCGCGCGCGGCCGCGCTGGCGGCGGGCTTTCCCGGCTTCGCGCCGGACGCCTGCCTGGTCAATCGCTATCAACCGGGATCGCGGCTGTCGCTGCACCAGGACAAGGACGAGCGCGACTACGGCGCCCCCATCGTCTCGGTGTCGCTCGGCATGCCGGCGGTGTTCCTGTTCGGCGGCCACGCGCGCGGCGATCGCGCCGTGCACGTGCCGCTGTTCCATGGCGACGTGGTGGTGTGGGGCGGCGTCGACCGGCTGCGCTATCACGGCGTGCTGCCGCTCAAGGACCGCCCCCATCCCACGCTGGGCAGCGTGCGGATCAACTTCACCATTCGCCAGGCTGGCTGAAGCGGCCCGCCTCAGGCGGCGCGCAGCGCCACCTTGGGAAAATCCACCGGCACGTCGAAGGCGACGTTGACGTAGTTGGTGAACAGGTTCAGCGCCACGTGCGCCAGCAGTTCCACGATCTCGCCGTCGTCGAAGCCCGCCTGGCGCAAAGCGACGACGTCGGCATCATTGACCTGGCCGCGGCCGCGCACCAGCTTGAGCGCGAACGCCAGCGCCGCCGCGGTGCGCGGATCGTCGGCCTGTCCGGCCTGGGCGGCGGCCATCTGCTCGGCGCTGGCGCCGGCCTTGCGGCCGAGCGCGGTGTGCGCGGCCAGGCAATATTCGCAGCGGTTGCTGTCGGCCACCGCCACGGCGATCTTCTCGCCCAGTTGCGGCGACAGCGTGCCGCCGCCGAGCGCGCCGAAGGCGGCCCACATGCTGGCCAGGGCCGCGGGCGAATTGGCCACCGCGCGGAACATATTGGGGGTGGCGCCGAACGCCCCGTGGATCTGGCGCAGCAGATCCTGGCTGGCGGCCGGAGCGGTGGCGGTGTCGAGCAGGGGTACACGGGACATGATGGTTTCCTTTGAAAGTGGGAGGGCATCGCGGCGCTGACCGGAAGGGTCCTTCGCCTGGCATCCAGTATTCCCTTTGCGGCAGTATCATTGGATACTTTACGTCCATCAAACATACCCATTCGTCCAAGCACCATGCCGCAACCCGTCGATCGCCTGTCCGCCCTCCTGGAACAGTTCCGCGCCCGCGCGCGCCTGTTCCACAGCGGCCCGATGTGCGGGCTGACCCGCTTCCCGCCCGAGGACGGACGCGGATTCCTGCACGTGCTGCGGCGCGGCCGGATGGAGGTCCGCCATCCGGTGGGTCAGGACCTGCCACGCCGCCTGGCGTTGGATGAACCGACCTTGCTGTTCTACCCCCGGCCCGTGCGGCACGACTTCCACAACCCGCCGCGCGACGGCAGCGACTTCACCTGCGCCACGCTGGATTTCGATGGCGGCGCGCGCAATCCGCTGGTGCGCGCGCTGCCGCCCCTGATCGCGCTGCCGCTGGCGCGGATCGACGGGCTGGAACAGTCGCTGGCGTTGCTGTTCGCCGAGACCGAATCGGTGCGTTGCGGCCAGCGCCTGCTGGCCGACAAGCTGTTCGAAGTCGTGCTGATCCAACTGTTGCGCTGGCTGGTCGACCACCCCGACGAGGCCGGCATCCAGGCCGGCCTGATGGCGGGCCTGGCCGATCCCCGGCTGGCGCGCGCGCTGGTCGCCATGCACCAGGCGCCGGGCGCGTCCTGGACCCTGGCCGCGCTGGCGCAGGAAGCCGGCATGTCGCGCAGCGCCTTCGCCGCCGCGTTCCGCGACGCGGTCGGCCAACCGCCCGCCGACTACCTGGCGGACTGGCGCCTGGCCCTGGCCCAGGCCCGGCTGCGCCAGGGCCGGCCTGTCAAGGTCATCGCCGCCGAGCTGGGCTACGCCAACGCCTCGGCGCTGTCGCGCGCCTTCAGCCGCAAGCTCGGCGCATCGCCGCGCGGCTGGCTCGACCAGCCCGCCGGCTAGCGCCGCCTGGCCCGCATGCGGGTTCCCCAGAACTGGCGGCCGCCGGCGAGCGGCCCTACTATCGAGCACCCTTTTCGCCCCTTGGGAATCCCATGCGCCCGCGCCTTGCCCTTGCCGTTCTGTGCCTGTCGGCCCTCCCGCCCGCCGGCGCCGCCGAACCCGCCGCCGGCGTCGAGAATTCGCTCGGCATGCCGTTCGTCGCGGTGCCGGCGGGCCGCTTCCTGATGGGCAGCGACGAAGCGCCCGAGACGCTGGCGCGCGACTATCCGCAGTACCCTCGGGAACGTTTCACGCAATTGTTCGACGAAGCGCCGGTGCATGCCGTGCACATCACCCGGCCGTTCCAGCTGATGGCCACCGAGGTCACCGTGGGCCAGTTCCGCCGCTTCCTGGAAGCCTCCGGCTACGTGCCGGAATCCGAAGCGGACGGCACCGGCGGTTATGGCTACAACGCGGCCTATGATCCCGACGCGTCCGAGCGCGGCGATGCCTTCGAAGGCCGCGATCGCCGCTATTCGTGGCGCAATCCCGGCTTCCCCCAGACCGACGCCCATCCGGTGGTCAACGTCAGCTGGAACGACGCCGTCGCCATGGCGCGCTGGCTGAGCCAGCGCGAAGGCCGCGTCTACCGCCTGCCGACCGAGGCCGAATGGGAATACGCGGCGCGCGCCGGCGGCCGGGGCCGCTATCAGCATGGTGACGATCCGGCCGCCCTGGCGGAAGTGGCCAACACTTTCGACGCCGACGCCGCGCCGCTCTGGCCCAAGTGGCAGGCCTACGCGGTGGCGCGCAGCGACGGCCATCGCTACACCGCGCCGGTCGCCAGCTACGCGCCCAACGCCTTCGGGCTGTACGACATGCACGGCAACGCCTGGGAATGGGTGGCCGATTGGTACGGCGAGGACTACTACGCGCACTCGCCGCGCGACGACCCGCAAGGCCCCGCCAGCGGCAACGTGCGGGTGCGCCGCGGCGGCTCGTGGCACACCTGGCCGCTCTACACGCGCTCGGCCTACCGCAACTGGAATACTCCCGAAACGCGCTATCCGCTGGTCGGATTCCGGCTGCTGCGCGAAGTGGCGCCATGAAGACCGGTTAGCATAGCCGCAAGCCTAACTTTCAAAAGAGTCCGACATGCATTCGCTGGGCCGCCTCGTCCTGCTGGTCAACGATTACGACACCGCCATCGCCTTCTACCAGGACAAGCTGGGCATGGAGGTGTTCGTCGACATGGCGGTGGGGCCGCAGCGCTATGTGCACCTGCGCCTGCCCGAGCAACCCGCGGTGGGCGTCTGGCTGTTGCAGGCGCAGACCCAGGCCCAGCGCGACCGCGTCGGCGACCAGACCGGCGGCCAGCCGGTGGGGGTGTTCTACACCGACGACGTGGCGCGCGACCACGCCCGCTTCGCCGCGCGCGGCGTGCGCTTCACCCGAGAGCCCGTCGATGACACCGCGGCCGTCTATGCGCATTTCATCGACCTGTACGGCAACGAGTTCGTGCTGGTGCAGTTGAAGTAGTCCGCCCCCGCCATGGCCGCCCGCTCCGCTGCCGCCACCGCATCGCGCGACTGGATCGTGCGCCACGCGCCGGACGACCGGTTCGAGCGCATCGAAGCCTATTTCGGCGGCCGCGGCTATGGGCTGCACCGGCATGACACCTACGCCATCGGCTGTACGCTGGCGGGGGTGCAGAGCTTCCACTACCGCCGCGGCCTGCGGCACAGCCTGCCTGGCGGCGTGCTGGTGCTGCACCCCGACGAGGCCCACGACGGCCAGGCCGGCACCGAGGCCGGCTTCCACTACCGCATGGCGTATGTGCAGCCGGCGCTGATCCAGCGCATCCTGGGCGGCCGCCCGCTGCCCTTCGTGCGCGACGGCATTTCCAGCGATGCGCGGCTGCGCGCCGCCTGCGCCGCCCTGCTGGGCGACGCCGACGCCATGGCGGACCCGTTGCGCGAGGACGACGCAATCTACGACCTGACGCAGGCGCTTTGCGCCGCGGCCGGCCAGGTTCCCGCCCGGCCCCGCCCCGACTACGCCGCCTGCGAACGCGCCCGCCAGTACATCCATGACGCGCGCGGCCAGGCGGTATCGCTGGACGAGCTGGAACGCGCCGCCGGAATCGACCGCTGGAGCCTGTCGCGCGACTTCCGCGCGCTGTACGGCACCAGTCCCTATCGCTATGCCTTGCTGCGCCGCCTGGACCTGGCGCGCCGCCTGATCGCCGCGGGCCAGCCCCTGGCGCAGGCCGCGCTGGCCGCCGGCTTCACCGACCAGAGCCACATGACGCGCCGCCACGCCGAGGCCTTCGGCATGACGCCCGCGCACTGGCGCGGCACCCTGCGCCGCTGACGCCTTTCGCACAAACGTACAAGACCCCGCGCGCGCCGCTCCCTAAGCTGTGGTTTTCATTGCCGCACCGAGGACGTCGCCATGCCCGCCATCACCGCCATCAACCTGGCCCGCAAATTGTCGCTGATCCAGGAACCCTGGATGCCCAAGGTCATCGCCGAGATGAACGACTACCAGTTCAAGCTGGTCAAGCTGCACGGCGAGTTCGTCTGGCATGCCCATGCCGACACCGACGAGACCTTCATCGTGCTGGCGGGCCAGCTGCGCATCGACCTGCGCGACGGCCACATCGACCTGGGCCCGGGCGAAATGGCCGTGGTCCCCCGGGGCGAGGAACACAAGCCCTGTGCGCCGCAAGAAGTGCATGCCATGCTGATCGAGCCGCGCGGGGTGCGCAACACCGGCGACCAGGGAGGCGAGCGCAGCGCGCCCAACGACGTCTGGATCTGAAGTCGATTCAGGGGCGCTCGGTCTCGATCACGCGCTTGTCGCCCTTGGCCGCGATGCGCGCCTCGACCCGCCGCAGCACCGCCAGCACGAACAGCGCCATCAGCGTGCTGGCCACCGCGGTGGCCTCGCGGCCCATGCCGGCGGCCACGCCGATGGCGGCCGTCATCCAGATGCTGGCCGACGTGGTCAGGCCACGGATCTCGCGTTCGTCGCTGAGCTTGATGATGGCGCCCGCGCCCAGGAAACCGATGCCCGCGATGACGCCCTGCAGCACGCGACTCAGGTCGCCGACCTGCATGCCGTTCTGCAGCGGCACCAGCACGAAGATCGCCGCGCCCAGCGCCACCAGCATGTGGGTGCGCAGGCCGGCGGCCTTGCCGCTGCGCTCGCGCTCGTAACCGAGCAGGCCGCCCAGCAGCACCGCCATGCCCAGTCGCAGCACGATGCGGGTCGCCTCGCCGACGTCGGGGATGTCGGCGAATTCGCTGCGCAAGGTGCTCCAGATCTCCAGCCAGATATCCGCCATCGTCGTCTCCCCGTGGTGGTTGCGCCAGCATAGCAGGGCCGCGCTGGCGTGGCTGCGCCCATCTGGTTTACAACATCAGGCAGGTCCGCATCGAGACGGGCACGACGAGGAGCTTTGGATGGATCTACAACTGGTTGGCAAGCGCGTCCTGATCACGGGCGCGTCCAAGGGGATCGGCCTGGCCTGCGCCACCGCCTTCGCGCGCGAGGGCGCCGAGCCGATCCTGGCCGCGCGCGACGACGCCGCATTGCAGGCCGCCTCGCAGGCGATCCTGGCGCAGACCGGCCGCCAGCCGCGCACCGTGGCGGTGGACCTGGCGCAGCCGGGCGCCGCGGCCCGGGTGCTGGAGCGGACCGGGGCGATCGACATCCTGGTCAACAACGCCGGCGCGGTGCCCGGCGGGGCCCTGGACCAGGTGCAGGACGAACGCTGGCGCGCCGGCTGGGACCTGAAAGTGCACGGCTACATCGACCTGGCGCGTCACTACTATCCGCTGATGCGCGCGGCGGGCGCCGGCGTCATCGCCAACATCATCGGCATGGCAGGCTCGGCGCCGCGGGCCGACTACATCTGCGGCGCGGCCGCCAATGCCTCGCTGATCGCTTTCACCCGCGCCCTGGGCGGCGACGGGCCGCGCCACGGCGTGCGCGTGTTCGGCGTCAATCCGTCGCGCACCCGCACCGACCGGGTGCTGACCCTGGCCAGGCAACGCGCGCAGGCCCGCTGGGGCGATGAATCGCGCTGGCAGGAAACCCTGAACGACCTGCCCTTCGGCCGCCTGATGGAGCCCGAGGAAGTCGCGGACATGGTGGTGTTCGGCGCGTCGCCGCGCGCCGGGTATCTCAGCGGCACGGTGATCGACCTGGACGGCGGCGAGCAGTACGCCGGCCGTTGACGGCGCGCGCGGCGCCTCAGCGCGCCGCGGCCCAGCCCGCCAGCAGGCCCGGCAGCTGCGCCATGTCGGTGAATACGTGCGTCACGCCGACGCCGCGCAGCGCTTCGGCGCTGCTGTGGCCGTTGGCATCGGGGCTGTAGCCGAACACCGTGGCGCCCGCCGCCACGCCGGCGGTGGCGCCGGTGACGGTGTCCTCGACCACGGCGCAACGCCGCGGATCGACGCCCAGCGCGCTGGCCGCGGCCAGGTAGACGTCGGGGTGCGGCTTGCTGCGCGGCATCTCGTGGCCGCTGAAGACCCGTTCGCCGAAACAGTCCGCGATGCCGACCTTGGCCAGCTGCAGCTCGACCTTGCGGCGGTCGGCGCCCGAGGCGACCGCGATGCGGCCCGCCAGCGTCCGGTGCAGGGCGCGCACCGCATCCGGCGCGCCCGGAATCTCGCGCAGTTCACGGTCGAGCGCGGCATTGCGCCGCTCGCGAAACTGTGCGAACCACTCCGGCGACAGCGCCACGCCGGTGCGGGCCTGGATCAAGGGCAGTTCGTCGCGCACCGCCTTGCCGGTGAAGATACGCGTGGCTTCCTCGAAGGTGATGGCCCAACCCAGCTCGTTGAGCATCTCGGTCAGGACGCGGGCGGTGATCGGTTCGGAATCGACCAGGACGCCGTCGCAATCGAACAACACGGCGTCAAAGGGAAAATCTGTCATTGCGGCTACGGGGAGGGTCGGGGAAGCCCTAGAGCATACTGCACCGCGCCAACCCGGCCGCGGCCGGGGCAGCAAGCAGCGGAGTGTGCCGCACCGCAGGCTTCGCTATGCTGTATCGCGGCCGGCCAAACCCGGGCCCCGCGCCCCCATTCAACCCGCAGCTTTCCCCTCATGACGCCACCGACCTCCCCTCCGAAGCGCGCGCGGCCGGCGCCCCCCCAGGCGACCGCCGCCGCCGACGACGTCGCCGCCCTCTACGCGCGCGCGGCCCGGCACCTGGCCGCGCTGGATGCCGACTGGGCCGGCCATGTCGCCGCCATCGGCCCCTGTCGACACGCTTCGCGGCCGGCGCGCGATCCCTACGAGGCGCTGGTGCGCGCCATCGCCTACCAGCAGCTGCACGCCCGCGCCGGCGACGCGATTCTCGGCCGCCTGCTGGCGCTGTATCCCGGACAGGCCTTTCCCGCGCCGCGCGCATTGCTGGACACCGATCCGCAGGTCCAGCGCGCCTGCGGCTTCTCCGCGTCCAAGCTGGCCACCATCCGCGGCATCGCGCAGGCCGCGCTGGACGGCCTGATCCCGGCGCGCGACGAAGCGCTGGCGATGAGCGACGAAGCCCTGGTCGAACGCCTGGTGACGCTGCGCGGCGTGGGCCGCTGGACCGTCGAGATGCTGCTGATCTACACGCTGGAACGCATGGACATCCTGCCGGTGGACGACTTCGGCGTGCGCGAGGGCTACCGGCGCCTGAAGCGGCTGGACAAGGCGCCCTCGCCGGCGCAGATGCGCGCCATCGGCGAGGCCTTCAGCCCGTACCGCACGATCGCGGCCTGGTATCTGTGGCGCATGCCCGCCACCCCGTCGCCGGCGGCGCCATGAGCGCGCCCCTGTCGCTGCGGCGCTACGACTGGGACCATATCCAGCGGCAGCTGGACGCGGAGGGCTGGGCGCCGCTGCCCGCGCTGTTCAGCGCCGCCCAGGCGGTTGCCATGGCGCGCGCCTTCGACGATGCGCAGGCCATGCCAAGCGGTGTGGACGGCGACACATGGCGCTCGCTGCGCCCGCCGCTGCCGTCGGGGTTGGACGCCCTGCAAGGCGCGCTGCGCGCCCGGCTGGCGCCGCTGGCGGATGCCTGGGCGCGGCGCTTGGGACGCGCCGCCCCCGCCGCCACGGCAATGGCACGGCCCTGCCTGAACAGATTGCGCCAGGACGGCTTTCTGCCCCTGCGCCACGCCGCGGATGACGCCGCGTTCCCGTTCGGCCTGATTGCGCTGCTGTCCGAGCCCGGCCAGGACTTCACCGGCGGCGAATTCGTCATGACGGAGCAACGCCCGCGCCAGCAGTCGCGTCCCATGGTCTTGCCGCTGCAACGGGGCGACGCCGCCGTGATCGCGGTGGCGCACCGCCCCATCCATGGCGCCAACGGCGACTACCGCGCCACGCTGCGCCACGCCGTCAGTCGGGTGCGCAGCGGCGAACGGGTGGGCCTGTCGCTGCCGCTGGACGGCTTGTCGGCCCCGCCCTGACCGGCCCGGGCGATCCTGCCGCGCCGGGTCGCCGGCAGGGCTGGCTAGAAATCACATTGCATTTTTACACTTCAATATGCAAAACTAGCCGCCATGGAGACCCCCGACGACACCCCACCCCGCCGCACCGGCTTCACGCTGGGCGGCGTCGCCTATACCCACATCGACATGGCGGGCCGGTACGGTCCGGATTTCCTGCGCCTGCCCGTGGTGCTGCGGCTGCTGCTGGAAAACGCCTTGCGCAACATGCGCGGCGCCGAGCGCGACGCGGCCGTGGCGGCCCTGTTCGCGTGGCTGGCGCGCGGCACCAGCGAGGCGGAGATCGCCTTCCAGCCCGGCCGCGTCCTGATGCACGACACCACCAGCACGCCCGCGCTGGTGGATATCGCCGCCATGCGCGACGCCCTGGACGAGGCCGGCATGGACCCGCGCGCGCTCAATCCGGTGCTGCCGGTGGACGTGTCGGTGGATCATTCGCTGGCGGTGCAGGCCTATGCGCAAGCGGATGCGGCCGCGCACAACCTTGCGCTGGAACTGCGCCGCAACGCCGAGCGCTACCGCTTCCTGCGCTGGGCCTCGCAGGCGCTGTCCAACGTGCGCATCCATCCGCCCGGCACCGGCATCATGCACACCATCAACCTGGAGCAGCTGGCGACCGTGGTGTGCGAGCAGGACGGCATGCTGCACCCCGACATGATGATCGGCACCGACAGCCACACGCCGATGATCAACGGCATCGGCGTGCTGGGCTGGGGGGTGGGCGGGCTGGAGGCGCAGACGGTGATGTTCGGCATGCCGACCATGCTGCGCATTCCCGACGTGATCGGCGTGCGGCTGAGCGGCGCGCTGCCGGCCGGCATCACCGCCACCGACCTGGCGCTGACCGTTACCCAGCGCCTGCGCGCCATCGGCGTATCCGGCGAATTCGTGGAGTTCTTCGGTCCCGGCGTCGCCACCCTGTCGGCCGGCAGCCGCTGCGTGGTGGCCAACATGGCGCCGGAGTACGGCGCCACCACCGGCTATTTCCCCATCGACGGCAATACGCTCGACTACCTGCGCCAGACCGGCCGCGACGCGGCCCAGGTGGCGCGGGTCGGCGCCTACGCGGCCAGCGCGGGCCTGGCGCTGGATCCGGCGGCCACGCCGCGCTATACGCGCGTGGTCGAGATCGCGCTGGACCAGGTCGGCACCCGGGTGGCCGGCCCCACGCGGCCGCAGGACCTGCATCCCTACGAACATACCCGCGCCCTTCTCGCCGCCCAGGCGTTCACGCCGGCGACGGCCTCGCCGCTGCCGCGCCACGCCATCGCCATCGCCGCCATCACCAGCTGTACCAACACCTCCGACCCGCGCCTGCTGGTCGCGGCCGGCCTGCTGGCGCGCAAGGCGCGCCGCGCCGGGCTCAAGGCGCCCGCCTGGGTCAAGACCTCGCTCGGCCCGGGCTCGCCCGCCGCCGCCGACTATCTGGCGCGCGCCGGCCTGCTCGATGACCTGGAGGCGGTCGGCTTCGGCATCGTTGGCTATGGCTGCACCACCTGCATCGGCAACGCCGGCCCCTTGCCGCCGGTGGTGCGCGAGGCCATGGCAGCCGGCGCCGTCCGGCCGGTGGCGGTGCTGTCCGGCAACCGCAATTTCACCGGCCGCATCCACCCGGACCTGGACCTGGGCTTCCTGATGTCGCCGCCTCTGGTCATTGCCTTCGCGCTGGCCGGCGACGCCGAGCGCGACCTGGCGCGCGAGCCGGTGCAGGTCGCGCCCGATGGGCGCGCGGTGTTCCTGCGCGATCTCTGGCCCGACGACCACGAGATCGACGCGGCGCTGGCGCGCGGCGTGCGCGCCGACGATTTCCAGCGGGCGTTCCAGGCGGCCAGCGCCAATCCGGGCTGGCAGGCCCTGCGGTCGCCCGCCACGCCCTGTTTTCCCTGGGACCCGGCCTCGACCGCGCTGCGCCGGCCGCCCTTTGCCGCCGCCGGCCCGGCAAGCCAGCTGGGCCGCTACGCCGCGCACCCGTTGCTGGTGCTGGGCGACGACGTCACCACCGACCACCTCTCGCCCGCCAGCGCCATTCCACCCGACAGCCTGGTCGCCGACTTCCTGGTGGCCCAAGGCGATGACCGCGACGACCTGAACGTATTCGCCTCGCGCCGCGGCAATTGGCAGGTGATGATGCGCGCCGCGTTCTACAGCAGGAGCCTGGCCAACCTGCTGTGTCCCGACGCCCCGGTCGGCCACACGGTGCATGCGCCCAGCGGCGCCATCGCACCGATCTGGGAGGCCGCCGAGCGCTATCGCCGCGACGGCGACGCGGTGGTGCTGGTGGCCGGGGAACGCTTCGGCACCGGCTCCTCGCGCGACTGGGCCGCCAAGGGCCAGCGGCTGCTCGGCATCCGCGCGGTGCTGGCGCTGAGCTTCGAACGCATCCATCGTTCCAACCTGATCGGCATGGGGATCCTGCCCCTGCGGCTGGCCGCGGACGCCGGGCCGCAAAGCCTGGCGTTGCGGCCCGGCGACCGCATCGAGATCGATTGTCCCGCGCACGAGCTGGCGCCGCGCCAGTCCATCACCGTGCGGCTGCTGCGCGCCAACGGCGCCACGCAATCGCTGCGCGCCACGGCAGCCGTGGAGACCCAGCTGGAACTGCGCTTGCTGCGGATGGGCGGCGTGATTCCGGCTATCCTGGCGGACACGCTCGGCGACCGCGCACGGACGCCGGAGCGCCGGGCCGAACCCCCGCCGATTTCCGTCCACCCATGAGCGCGCAGACCCACACCGCCAACAAGATCCTGGCACTGATCCAGCAAGACCGCCTGAGCCCCGGCGCGCACCTGAGCGCGCAGAAACTGGCCGACCGCCTGCGCCTGTCGCGCTCGCCGGTGAACGACGCGCTGGTCCTGCTGGAACGGCATGGCATCGTGGCGCGCCAGCCCAACCGCGGCTATTTCCTGCAACTCGATCATGACGCGCTGGCGCACGCGCCGGCCGCGTTGGCCCCCGTCGCCGACGACATCGTCACGCAAAGCTATTTCCGCCTGGCCGACGAGCTGCTGCGCGGCGCGCTGCCGCTGCAATGCAGCGAGGCCCAGCTGCGGGCCCGCTATGGCCTGACGCAAGCCCAGGCCCAGGCCCTGCTGGCGCGCGTGGCGCAGGAAGGCTGGGCCGAGCGGCGCCCCGGCTACGGTTGGGAGTTCTCGTCGATGATGACCACGCCCGACAGCCTGTTGCAGTCGTACCGCCTGCGCCTGGCGCTGGAGCCGGCGGCGCTGCTGGAACCGACGTTCCGCCTGGACCCCGCCGTGCTGCAGCGCTGCCGCGCCGCCGAACGCCACCTGCTCGACGGCGGCATCGACGGCGACAGCCCCGACCGCTTGCACGAGCGCGGCGTGCGCTTTCACGAGTCGCTGGTCGAAGCCTCCGGCAACCCGTTCTTCATCGAGACCATCAAGCGCGTCAACCGCGTGCGCCGGCTGCTGTCGTACCGCTCGATGCAGGATCGCAGCCGGTACCGCCAGCATTGCGACCAGCACCTGGAAATCCTCGACCTGCTCGAACGCGAACGCAACGAAGAGGCCTCCCGGGCGCTGGCGCATCACCTGCGCAGCACGCTCGACAACCTGGCCCGCATCCGCGGCATCCTGGCGCCGTAGCGCGCGCCAGGCGCCGTCAGAAGTCCATCGAGGCCGACAGCATCAGCGTGCGCGGCACGCCTTGCGAGATGGTGCCGTAGGACGCCACGCCCGACCAATAGGCGCGGTTGAACACGTTGACGACATTGGCGCGCAAGGTCAGGTTGTTGCCGTGCATGCGCGTGACGTAGCGCGCGCCCAGGTCGAAGGTGGTCCATGAGGGCACCGATTGGGTGTTGGCCTGGTTGACGTATTCCGTGCCCGTGTGGATCACGCCGCCGGTCAGGGTCAGCCCGGCGACCCAGGGCGTATCCCACTCCGCGCCCAGGTTGGCCGTCCAGCGCGGCACGCCCACCGGCCGGTTGCCGCGCGTGGCCGGGTTGCTGGTGCGCGTCAGCTCGGCATCCAGGAAGGTCACGCCCCCCAGCAGGCGCAGGCCGCGCAGCGGCTCGCCCGACAGGTTCAGCTCCAGGCCGCGGTTGCGCTGTTCGCTGTCCGCGGCATACACCGTGCCCGTCAACTGGCCGCTGGGCTTGGTGATCTCGAATGCGCTCAGGGTCAGCATGGCGCTGTCGAAGTCGACCTTGACGCCCACTTCCTTCTGCTTGGACTTGTACGGCTTGAACACCTGCCCGGCGTTGGACGCGGTGGCCGGCGCCACGTCGCCCTTGCTCAGGCCCTCGATGTAGTTGGCGTAGAACGAAACGTTGTGCCACGGCTTGAGCACCAGTCCGGCCAGCGGCGTGACGGCGCTTTCGTCGTAGCTGACCGTGCGCGCGCCGCTGACGGGATTGAAATTGCGCGACTCGACGCGCTGCTGGCGCGCTCCCAGCGTCAGCTGCACGCGCTCGTCCAGCACGCTCATGGTGTCGGCCAGCGCGAAGCCGGTCAGGTCCGAGGACGACACCTTGGGCACGCTGGCGGGCGCGGCGATGCCCTGCCGCGCCCGCGTCACCGGGTGATAGATGTTGGACGACAGCGGCGTTCCATTCACGCTGGCCTGCGCGTTGCGGTCGCTGTACAGCGTGCCCATGAAAGTGACGGCGTGGCTTACCGGGCCGGTATCCAGCCGGGCGCGCAGGCCGGCGTTGTAGGTGCTGCGGTCGACCTGGAACTTGAAATGGTTGGGCGTCACCACGGTGTCGCCGGCGGCGTTGACGATGGTGGGGGTCTGGTCGGACAGCCGGTCGATGGAGGTATCCGAACCGCCCGCGTCGGCGAACACGGTCAGGCGCTCGCCGACGTCATACTCCACCCGCAGCAGCGCGGACTGCCCGGAAGATTTCCACCAGCCCCAAGGCTGGGTCGCGTTGCGCCGGCCATCGGGCGCGTCCGGCGTGCGCAGTCCGGCGGCCACCAGGAATGGCCGCGTCGGCGCGTCCACCTTTTCCTCCTGCGTCAGCAGGTCCAGCGAGGCCCGCAGCTTTTCACCCTGGTAGTCCAGCGACAGCGCGCCGATGTCGGTGCGCGAATGCAGGTTGTCCAGCGGCGTGTCGCCCTGCCGGTGCAGGCCATTGACGCGCACGCCCCAGGCGCCATCATCGCCGAAGCGCCGGCTCAGGTCGACGCGGCCGCCGAACTGCGAGGTGCCGGCGTAGTCGGCCGACACCCGCGTCAGGTCTTGCGGCAAGGCGCGCTTGGGCACCATGTTGATGACGCCGCCCACGCCGCTGTTGGGCGACATGCCATACAGCAGCGCGGCCGGACCCTTGAGCACCTCGACGCGTTCGATGTAGTCGGTGAACACGTGGTAGTTGGGCGCCACGCCATAGACCCCGTCGAACGCGATCTCGCCCAGGTTGCCTTCGCCTATCGGGAAGCCGCGGATGTAGAACGAATCCGTCACCCCGCCGATCTGGCCGGTGAAGCGCACCGAGGAATCGACGTTGAGCGCATCGGCCAGCGTCACCGCCTGGCGATTGGCCAGCAGGTCGGCGGTATAGTTCGCGACGCTGAAAGGCGCGTCCATCACGTCGCGGTTGCCCAGCATGCCCAGCCGGCCGCCCCGCGCGACCTGGCCGCCGGCATAGCTGGCCGGCAGGGCCGAGGCGGGTGCGCCGGCGCCGGCCACGACGATGTTCGGCAAGGTGGTGGTCTCGCCCGACGCCGGCAGCCTGCGCAGCGAGTAGGCGCCATCGCCCTGCTCGGCAAGGGCGAAGCCGGAACCGGCCAGCAGCCGCGCAAAGCCATCGCGCACGGTATAGACGCCGTTCAAGCCGTCGCTGTGGCGCCCGGCCAGCAAGGCCGGGTCGAACGACAGCGGCACGCCCGAAGCGGCGGCGAACTGCGCCAGCACGTCGCCCAGCGCCCCCGCCGCAATCGCATAGGAGTTGCCGCGCGCGGCGCTGGCGTCGTCGGCGGCGCGCGCGGCCGGCGCCGCGCTCGACAGCAGCAGGGCCAGGCCCAGCCCGAGCGCGCGGGCCGTGGCCAGCGCCGGGCGGGATTGGGGCCGCGCGCGGCGGAACGGATGACGGGAATGGCGGACGGGCATGGAAGATCCTTCGTGGGCGGGCTTCGCGGCCTGGCCGCGACGATTCACCCGGTACACCGGACGAAGGCGGAAAAAGTGTCAGCGCGGCGGCGATTAATTTGTAACGACGGTCTCGCCGCCCGCCGGCCGCGCCGCCACGGTGACCCAATACGGCGTGACGCGCTGGATCCGCACCGGCAGCGTCTTCTCGAGCAGCCGCAGGCTGGCGTCGGTGTCGGCCAGGGGAAACGCGCCCGATACCCGCAACCCGGCCACCTCGGGATCGCAACGCAGAAAGCCGCGCCGGTAGCGCGCCAGTTCGTCCACCAGATCGGCCAGCCGCCAATTGCGCGCGGCCAGCATGCCGTGCTCCCACGAGACCTGCGCGGCGTCCGCGGCCTGGTCCGGCCCGATGGCGTCCGCGTCGAAGCGGGCCCGCTGCCCCGCGCGCAGCACCCGGCGCGCGCCGCCGGCAGCGCGGATTTCCACGGCGTCCTCGAACACCGCGACCTGGATGGCGGCGCCTTCGTCGCGCACCATGAAGCGCGTGCCCAGCGCTTGCACGCTGCCGAGCCCGGTCTGCACCAGGAACGGCCGCGGCGCCGGCGCCGGGTCCTTGCCGGTGGTCAGCAGGATCTCGCCCGCGCGCAGCCAGACCAGCCGTTGCCGCGCGCTGTACTGGATGTCCACCGCGGTGGCGGTGTTCAGCCACAGGCGCGTGCCGTCGGCGAGCAGCATCTGCCGCCGCTCGCCGATGGCCGTGCGGGCGTCGGCGCTCCATTCGCGCCAGGGCACCTCGCGCCAGGCCAGCCAGGCCGCAGGGCCCGCCAGCAGCAGGCCGGTCACGGTGCGCAGGACCTGCCGGCGCGCGGGCCGCTCGAGCCGATCAAGCCGCCGCAGCGTATGCGCGCCCAACGCCGGCGGCACCTGGCCGAAACTGCGCAGCATGTCTTCGACCCGGCGCCAGGCGGCGGCATGCGCCGCGCTGCGATCGCGCCAGCGCTCGAACGCCGCGCGGTCCGCGACCGACAGGGTTTCCGACTGGAAGCGCACCAGCCAGCCGGCGGCCTCCTCGAGCAGGGCGGGGTCCGGCGTCGCGCTCATGCGGGACCCGCCTGGTAGGCGATGAGGCAGGCCGTCAGCGCCTTCTGCATGTGGCGCTTGACCGTGGCCAGCGATACGCGTTGCGCGCGCGCGATGTCGGCATACGCCATGCCGTCGAACTGCGACGACAGGAAGATCTCGCGGGTCTTGGCCGGCAGGGTGCGCAAGGTGGCATCGATCGCGTACAGGGTCTCCAGGATCAGCGCCCGCACCTCGGGCGACGGCACCTCGCGCGCCGGCAGCTGCGCCGCGGCGGCTTGATAGGCGTCCTCCAGCGCGCGGCGGCGCCAGTGATCCACCACCAGCCCCTTGGCGATGTGCGTGAGGAGCGCGCGCGGCTCGTCGCCGCCGCCTGCCCTCACGCGCGCCGCCATCAGGCGCAGGAACGTGTCGTGGGCGAGGTCGGCCGCATCGAAGGAATTGCCGAGCTTCTTGCGCAGCCAGGCCGACAGCCAGCCATGGTGCTCGCGGTAGATCTGCGTGACGGTGTCGGTGGGCAGGGTATCGGTCGAGGACACGGCGCAGCTCGCGAGCAATCTAAATGGGAATTGTTACTATTTTATCCCATTCGCGCCGCTGCCAGGCAGCCGCGCGCCATTCAGCCCTGGCCTGCCTCCCGCAGATGTTCCGTCAGCAATGCCAGCGCCGGCTTGTCCAGCGCCTGCGCCGCATAGCACAGGCCGATGCGGCGCGACAGCGCCAGGCCGTCGAGGTCGTGGATCGCCACGTCCGCTTGCTGCGCGATCAGGGAATGCGGCGCAACGCAGGCGCCGACGCCGGCGGCCACCAGTTCCAGCGCCAGGCGCAGCGAGCCAGCCTGGCCGGCCGGCGCGTTGGCGGCGGCGCCGTAGTACGGCAACAGGCGCTGGTGGCTGGGGTGGTCGGGGCACACGATCCACGCCGGTGCGGCCGTGCCCGCATCCAAGGGCATGGCGATGGCATAGGGGTCGTCCCACAGCGGCACGAACAGCTCGTCCTCGCAGCGTTCGTCCTCGGTCGCCAGGCGGGCGTCGCCGACGCAGCCTTCCAGCAGGAGCAGCATCAGATTGGGCACCGCCTGGCGGGCCTGCGCCACGAAGGCGCGCACGTGCGCGCCCGCGATCTCGCCTTCGACCCCGATGCGCAGTTGCGCCAGGCGAGCGTCCTGGCGGAACTGGCGCGCCATCGACTCGGTCTGCGCCACCAGGCGCCGCGCCTGCGGATACAGGATGCGGGCCGCGTCGGTGACCGACACGCCGCGCGCCTGGCGCTCGAAAAGCTGCGTGCCAAGCACGCCTTCCAGGGCCTTGATGGTGCCCGACAACGCCGGCTGGCTCAGGTGCAGGCGTTGCGCGGCGGCGGTGATGTTGCGTTCCTCGAAGACCGCGATGAAGGCATTGAGCTGGCGGCTATCCATAAGTTTTTCCGATCAATTCAAGAAGAATAAACCATTTTTCAAGCAAAAAAGCCCGCCCCATAATGGTCTCCAGCCCCTAAGGCATATGAATAATCGATACCTGGAGTTTCCCTCATGACTACCCCTCAACGCCCCCTCGTCGTCATCACCGGCGCCAGTTCCGGCATCGGCCTGGCCACCGCGCGCCTGTTCTCGTCCCACGGCCACCCGCTGTTGCTGCTGGCGCGGCGGCTGGAACCGATGCAGGCGCTGAACCTGCCGAATGCGCTGGCGCGCCAGGTCGACGTGACCGACCGCGCCGCGCTGGCCGCCGCCCTGCGCGAGGCCGAAGCCCTGCATGGTCCGGCCGACGCCATCGTCAACAACGCTGGCGTCATGCTGCTGGGCGACATCACGCGCCAGGACCCGGCGCAATGGGACCGCATGCTGGACGTGAACGTCAAGGGGCTGCTCAACGGCGTGCACGCCGTCGCCGCCGGCATGGCCGAGCGCGGTCGCGGCACCATCATCAACATCAGTTCGGTGGCCGGCCGCAAGACTTTCCCCAACCACGTAGCCTACGTCGGCACCAAGTTCGCGGTACATGGCCTGTCGGAAAACCTGCGCGAGGAACTGTCGCCACACAATGTGCGTGTGGTGACCATCGCCCCGGGCGCGGTCGAGACCGAACTGCTCAGCCACACCACGGACGCGGGCATCAAGAGCGGCTACCAGGACTGGAAGGCCGGCATGGGCGGCAAGGTGCTGGCCGCCGAGGACGTGGCCAACGCCGTCTACTACGCCTATGCGCAGCCGCAAGGCGTGTGCATCCGCGAGATCGTGCTGGCGGCGACGCGCCAGCAGGCCTGAAGCAGGCCCGAGTCACGCGGCCTGCACGGCCGCCGCGCTAGAACGTGGCCTTCAGGTTCAGGAACACGTTGCGCGGCTCGCCGTAGTACACCTGGTTGGCCACGCCGCCCAGGTAGTACTTCTTGTCGAACAGGTTGTTCACGTTCAACTGCGCCGACAGGTGCGCGCTGAAGTCGTAGCGCGCCATCAGGTTGAAGATCGCGTAGGCCTTCTGCTTGGCGATGACGCTGCCCTCGTCCAGCTCCACCTTGCTGTAGGTGCTGATCTGCCAGTTGGCGCCGCCGCCCAGCGTCAGCCTGTTCCAGGCTCCGGGCAGGCGATAGGTGGTGAACAGCGTGGCCGAGGCACGCGGCCGCTCGGTATTGACCGACACGCCGTGCGCGTCGCGGCTGGTGTAGTAGGTGCCACCCAGCGTGGTGTTCCAGCCCGGCGCCAGCTGGCCGGTCAGCTCCATTTCGATGCCGCGCGTGGTGACGCCGTCGGCGGTCCGGTAAGCGCCATCGGTCGATCCCGGCACCACATAGCCGGGATCCGGCACGGCGGTCTTGGTTTCCTTCACTTTGAACAAGGCCAGCGACGCATTGAGCCGACCGTCCAGGTATTCTCCCTTGACGCCGATTTCGTAGTTCTGCCCTTCGACCGGATCCAGGTAGTTGCCGTTGCGGTCGCGGTAGTCCTGCGGCTGGAAGATGTCGGTGTAGCTGGCGTACGCGGAATAGGTGCGGTCCAGGTCGACCACCACGCCGGCATAGGGCAACAGGCGCGCATCGCGCTGGTCGCGGGTGGGCGACCGCGACTTCCACGAGGCGTGGCGAGCGCCGGTGATGAGCGTCACGTCGTCGGTCAGCGACCAGCGCGCCGCGCCATACACGCCACGCTGATGCGTGACGGTGTCGCGCAGCGTCGAGGCCCCCCAGGCCGGCTCGGGATAGGAACCGTCCCAATCGTAGAACGAGCCGGTGTCCGCCATCGATGCGGGCCGCGCGTAGCTGTAGAAGTCCTCGCTGTAGCGGCTGCGCGAAGCGCCCAGCACCAGTTCGTGACGCCGGCCCAGCAACTGGAACGGGCCCTTGACCTGCAGGTCCAGCGCGGTCTGCTGCGCATAGGAATTCCAGTACCCCGGGAAACCGGTCCAGCCGGCGCCGCTGGCGCGATCGGGCTTGCCGCTGAACCACAGCAGCTTGGCGTCGTACTTGCTCTTGCGCTGCGACCAGGCGAGCCGCGCCTCCCAATCGTTGTCGAAACGGTGCGTCAGCGTCGCGAAAGCCGTGCGCTGCGTCGTGTGCCAATAGGTCCAGTCGGCCGCGCTGCTCTTGGAGCGGCGCCAATCGGTGGGCGTGCCATCGCTGAACACCACCGGCAGGCCGCCCCAGGTCGATCCGCGCGGCCGCTTGTCCTGGTAGTCCATGCCCACGCTCAGTTGCGTGGCGGACGTCAGATCGGCGTCGACCACACCGTAGAACACCTTCTTGTCGGCGCGATAGCGATCGATGTACGAATCGGACTTCTGGTACAGCGTCACCATGCGCGCACGCACGGTGCCCGCCGCGTTCAGCGGCGTGGTCAGGTCCGCCGACCCGCGATACTGGTTCCAGGACCCCATGCCGGCGTTGACCTCGCCGGTGAATTCACGGCTGTTGGCGTGCTTGCGCACCAGGTTGATCGAAGCCGAGGGGTTGCCCGCGCCAGTCATCAGGCCGGTCGCGCCGCGCACCACCTCGATGCGGTCATAGATGATGGAATCGTTGTTGGACTCGCCATACATGGACAGGCCGATCGTGGTGGGCACGCCGTCGTACTGAAGGCTGTCGATGTAGAAGCCGCGCGACCAGAAATCGGTGCGGTCGCTGTCTTCGGAAACCACCTGCACCCCGACCACGTTGCCCATCACCTCGTCCAGCGAACGCAGGTTCTGGTCCTCGATGCGCTGGCGCGTCACCACGGTGACCGACTGCGGCGTTTCGCGCAGCGACAACGACAATCCGGTTGCCGCCGCCGTGGCGGGCGTGGTGTACGAGCCGGTGCCTTCGGTCACGGCCGGGTCGCCCGCGCCCAGCACCGTCACGGGCGCCAGGCTGGCCACTTCGCCTTCCCGGGTCAGGACGATGCTGTCGCCCTGCCAGCGATAACCCACGCCCGTGCCCTGCAGCAGGCGCGCCAGCGATTGCTCCGGGCTGGCGGTCATGCGCAGGCCCGACGTGCGCAGGCCGGCCACCAGTTCAGGCGCATAGAACACGCGCTGGCGCGTCTGCGCGGCCCACTGCAACAGCGCCTCGTCCAGCGGCATGGCGGCAATGTCCACCGCCACCGCGGACGCCCGCGGCCCGGCGGCGCCGCAGACACCCGTCGCCAGGGCCAGCGACAGCATCAGGGAAGAAAGAACGATACGGGGCGTGGCGCGCGCGCGGCGCCTGGAGGAAGCATTCACGATCAGCGGCGGTTTCGGTTCAGGAACAGGAGGAAAGCCTTCTTGCAAAGGCAGGGCGCGGCGCGCCTTCATTCCTAGAACGATGCCGAGGCGAAAAAACCTGAATGCCGGGGACGATTATTTTGTAACGCCTAGCGCGCGGTCACGTCGATGACGCCGGATGCCGAAGGCGTCAGCTTCACCGGCGCCACCGCCGGTAGCGCCTCAAGCAACGCTTCGGGCCGGTCCAGGCTGAACGAGGCCGATACCCGCAGGCGTCCCGCCTTACTGTCGGCCAGCCGCAACGGCGTGGCCAGGTAGCGATTCATCTCGCTCACCACTTCGGCCAGCGGCGCATTCCTGAACACCACCCTGCCCGTCTGCCAGGCCAGCGCCGTCTCGACGTCGGCGGGCGCCGGAACACCGATGGCGCCGCTGCCCGGCACGCGGATGCCGTGGCCATCGCGCAATACCGCCAGCCCCAGGTTCCACCAATGGCCGCCGGTCACTTCCACCGTGCCGGAGCGCACCAGCACGGTGACCACGTCCTCGTCGCGCCGCACGTCGAACACCGTGCCGGTCACGCGCACGTCGCCGCTGCCGGCGCGCACGATGAAGGGCCGTTCCGCTTCCGGACTGACGCTGAAGAGGATTTCACCGCCCTGCAGTTCGACCTCGCGGCGACCGGCATAGAACTTGACCTCGGCCAGCGTGCTGCCGTTGATCTCGAGCACCGAGCCGTCGGGCAGGGTCACCTGCTTGCGTTCTCCGCGGTCGGCCCCCACCACGATGGTGTAGGTCGGCGCCTCGCCCGGCAGGCTCCACCAAGCGACCAGCGCCACCAGCGCCAGCACCGCGCAGGCTAAGGCGATGCGCAGCGGCGCGGCGATGCGCCGGCGGCCCGGGCGAGGCGGCACCGCGCCGCCCAGCAGGTCGCGCACGCGGTCGGGCGGCAACTGCGCGGCGGCCTGTCCCAACTGCTGCATGCGGTCGAACTCGCGCGCCGCGTCCGGCTGCTCGCGCCGCCAGCGCGCGAATGCGCGCCGCTCGCGCCGCGTCATGTCGCCCGAATGCCAGCGCGCGAACCACCAGGCGGCGCTGGCGGGCTGGCGCGGGTCATCGACATCGCGGGAAAAGGACTCGGTCATCGTCGGTGGCCGTCCACGCCGGAACGCGGACATGAAGTAAGCAGGAACGGCGTCATGGATTGTGTTCGCGCAGGCGTTCCTGCACGTGTTGGATCGCTCGCATGACGTAGCGTTCAATCATATTCTTGGACAGCCCCATGCAGGTGGCCACCTCGGCCTGGGTCCAGCCTTCGATGCGGTTCAGGACGAAGGCCTGGCGGCACTTGGGTGGCAGTTCGGCCAGCACCCGCGCCAGGTCGTCGGCCAGCCGCGCGGCCCGAACCGGTGACTCGGGATCGGCGTGCACCGGCTGGTCGCGCTCGTCCAGTTCATCCAACGGCACGTGCTGCTCGCGATGCTGGCGGCGCCAGCGGTCGATCAGGCGGTGTCCGGCCACCTGGAACAGATAGCCGCGCGCCTTGGCCGCCACGCTGGCGTCGGCGTTGAGCAGGTGCTCGATGGCGTCGTGCGCGGCGTCCTCGGCGTCGTGCCGGTTGCCCGAGCGGCGGCTCCAGGCGCCGATCAGCTCGTCATAGCAGGCGAGCCATCCGGGACGGGACGAAGCGGGGCGGGACATGGATCGATCCGGTGGCGTAGTGTGGCAACGCTGCGGATTTTACAAATAATTCTCATTCCCGCAAGAACTCCTGGCGCTGCCGCCGAGCCATTGCCACTAGTAGTCCATCGGCACGTGGCTCTGCGCCGCGCGCAATTCCTGGATGTGGCGCTCGGCCTCCTGCCTTTCGGCGGCGGGTGGCAAGGCCCGCCAGCTCACCATATTGCCCGGCGTCTTGACCGGCATCCAGCCCAGGACGCTGTACAGCGTGATCGCGGTGCCGCCCGTGTCCAACCGCGTTTCGTAATAGCCCTGCCGTTCCGGCGTCTTGTCGCCGGGCACCCACTCCAACTGCGACATCGTGTCTCCCTCTGGGTCTAGCCTGTCATGAAGCCGCGGCGTCCGCCCAACCAGGGCTTGCGTCCGATCGTAGCGCGCCGCCGTCCTCCTGATATGCGCACGATGCGCCGGCTTTTCATTTCTTGACAGAGGGGAATCCCTAGGATTTTTTCCCCGCGCGATTGCTAAGCCGGGAACTCAGGCGCTAGGATGCGGCAAAGGATTCTTACAAACCCGGGACGGCCGCAGCGCCAGCCCCGGGGCGGGCCCTCCTTCGGCAGCGGGCTTTTTTGGGCGATACCGGTATGTCGACATCAAGGTTCATGCGCTATCCGAAAGACCGGTTGGCGGCCCTGGCCAGCGCCAGCGCGCTACGCGCCATCCGCGAGGGCCTGCTCTGGACGAT
>NZ_QHHO01000022.1:1007525-1049811 GCF_003184165.1 Achromobacter sp. RW408 | reverse complement strand
TGCGCGGGGGAGCAGGCGGCCTATCTGGACGCCGCGCTGATGCCCTGGGTCGCGCACTGGCAGGCCCTGGTGGACGGCGTGGACACCCTGGCGTTCCGCTTCTATCCGGCGGTCGCGGGGCTGCTGGTCGCGTTTCTTCACCTGGATCGGGACTACCTGCGGTCTTTCGAGGCAGGGGGGTAAGAAAGGTCTTAAATAAACCCGTCCCCTATTGATCGGCATCAACTCTCTATATAACCAAAAGCGATAAGTTAATGGCACAACGACATAATTCGCGGAGAAGTCTGTGCCTCACCCCCCACCCGAAGTCCCCCTTCCGGGCAAACGCGGTTTCCTGAAGAACCTGCTCGGCCTGAGCGCCGCGGCCACCATCATCCCCATCCGTGCCGAAGCCGGCACCGGCATCAACCAGCAACCTCCCCGTCGTCCCGGCATTCCCGGCAAGCGCTACGGCATGTTGGTCGACCTGCGCAAATGCATCGGCTGCCAGTCCTGTACGGTCAGCTGTTCGCTGGAAAACCTGCCGCCCGTCGGCCAGTTCCGCACCACCGTCCTGCAATACGAAGTCCAGCCCGACAACGGCAGCCCCTGCGCCATGGTGATGCTGCCGCGCCTGTGCAACCACTGCGACAACCCGCCCTGTGTGCCCGTCTGCCCGGTGCAGGCCACCTTCCAGCGCGAGGACGGCATCGTGCTGGTCGACAACGAGCGCTGCGTCGGCTGCGGCTATTGCGTGCAGGCCTGTCCGTACGACGCCCGTTTCATCAATCACGACACCCAGACCGCCGACAAGTGCACCTTCTGCGAGCACCGGCTCGAAGCCGGCCTGCTGCCGGCCTGTGTCGAAAGCTGCGTGGGCGGCGCGCGCATCATCGGCGACCTGAACGACCCCGACAGCGCGATCTCGCGGCTGATGGCCGAGCATCGCGCCGACATCAAGGTGCTCAAGCCCGAGATGAAGACCGATCCCCACGTCTATTACATCGGCCTGCCCGATGCCTTCGTGCACCACATCGACGGCCAGGCCGGCGTGCGCCTGGCCGGCGGCCATTGAGAAGGGGAGCCTCATGCAGATCACCGAATTGTTGACCCCGGTCTACGACGCCGCCTGGCTGCCCTGGGCGGTGCAGTATTTCTTTCTTATCGGCATCGCCGCCACCGCCGCGCTGACGGCCGCCGGCGCCGCCTTTGGCGAGGCGGGATCGCCGGCCCGCCGGTTGCTGCCGGCCGCCGTGACCGTGCTGCTGGTGTGCGCCATTGCCGCGCCGGTCTCGCTGCTGGCCGACCTGCACCAGCCGGGCCGCTTCTGGCACTTCTATACCCGGCTCACGCCGTGGTCGTGGATGTGGCTGGGGGCGCTGCTGCTGCCGGTCTTCACCGGGCTGGCCGTGCTGTTCTGCGCCGCCTGGTGGTGGGGGCGCATGGTCTGGGTGCGCCTGCTGGCGCTGGCGTTGGCGCTGTCGGCCGTGTCGATCCTGGTCTACACCGGGGCCGAGGTCATGGTGCTGCGCGCCCGTCCGCTGTGGCACACGCCGTTCCTGCCGCTGAACTTCGCGCTGACCGCCTGGCTGGGCGCGCTGGGGGCGATGTTCCTGGTGGGGCGCTGGCTGCCCGGCGGCATGGCGGCCTTGCCCGTCGAGCTGCTGCGCCGCCTCGGCGTGACGTCGGTGGTGATGATGGCCATCGGCGCGGGCGCCTGGATCCTGCTGGGACTGCTGGGCGTGGATGCCTCGTTCGACGCGGCGTTGCGGCTGTTCGGCGAGTTCCCCGTGTGGCGCGCCAGCCTGGCCGGCGCCGTGGCCACCGCGTTCTGCATGATCGCGCTGCTGCAGCGCGCGCCGCGCACCCTGGCGGCGCCGTTGCCGTCGGCCGCGCTGGCGCTGACCATGCTGGCGGCTGCGTGGATCTTCCGCTGGGTCGTGTTCATGAGCGTGCAGGGCGTGCCCAAGTACGGCGCCGGCCTGTACCTGTACGACATGCCCTGGGGCAGCGACGGTCTGCTCGGCATGATCGGCGTGCTGGGCCTGTGCGTCGCGCTGGTGGCCGCCGTGACCTATGCGCTGGAACTGTTCCCGGCCCGCACCCGCGGCCTGGCGGCCTGATGCCGCCGGCCCGACAAGAATTCGCATCGAGATGACCATGGACAAGCCTCACCAAGACGATATCCCCGCCCATGCCGACGGGCCCGATCAACCCGACAACGCCGCGCGCCGCAAGCTGATCGCGCGCGGCGGCGTGGTCGCCGGCGGCATGGCCGCCTTCGCGGCCGGCTACGGCGAGACCGTCGCCAAGGCCGTCAAGGGCCTGGCGCAGGGCACCGCCGGCGTGCCCACCGCGCATGCGGTGCGCGGCAATTCGCTGACGCCCGAATTCCGCATCGACCCGGTCACGGGCCTGCTGTCGACCCAGCCGGGCCAGACCGTCAGCCCCTCCAGCTGCCTGGGCTGCTGGACGCAGTGCGGCGTGCGGCTGCGCGTCGATACCAAGGCCAACCGCATCCTGCGGGTGGCCGGCAACCCGTATCACCCGCTGGCCACCACGCGCCCGGCCGCGATGGACGCGCCGGTGCGCGAGACCTACGCGCAACTGGGCGGCGACAACGGCCTGGAAGGCCGCGCCACGTCCTGTGCGCGCGGTTCGGCCATGCTGGAGCAGATGCACAGCCCGTACCGCGTGCTCCAGCCGCTCAAGCGCGTCGGCGGCCGCGGCGAAGGCAAGTGGCAGACGATTTCCTTCGAGCAGTTGGTGCAGGAGGTGTGCGAAGGCGGCGACCTGTTCGGCGAGGGCCACGTCGATGGCCTGCGCGCCATCTTCGACCGCGACACGCCGCTGGATCCGGCCAATCCGGAGTACGGCGCCAAGGTCAACCAGTTCCTGTTCACCGATGCCTCCAACGAAGGCCGCACGCCGCTCATCCAGCGCTTTGCCGGCCAGTCGTTCGGCACCGTCAATTTCAGCAACCATGGTTCCTATTGCGGGCAGAGCTTCCGCGTCGGCGCGGGCGCGGCGCTGGGCGACCTGAAGGGCATGCCGCACGGCAAGCCGGATTGGGACAACGCCCGCTTCGGCCTGTTCATCGGCGCGGCGCCGGCGCAGGCCGGCAACCCGTTCCAGCGCCAGGCGCGCCAGCTGGCCGAGGCCCGCACCCGGCCCGAGGAGGCCGGCTTCACCTATGTGGTGGTGTCGCCGATGCTGCCCGCGTCCTCCAGCCTGTCGGCCGGCTCGGGCAATGAATGGGTGCCGGTCAATCCGGCCAGCGACCTGGCGCTGGCGATGGGCCTGATCCGCTGGATCCTGGACCACGAGCGCTTCGACGCGCGCGCGCTGGCGCAGCCCGGCCCGGCGGCCATGAAGGCGGCGGGCGAGGCGGCATGGACCAACGCCACGCACCTGGTGATCGCCGAGCCCGGCCATCCGCGCCAGGGCAGTTTCCTGCGCGGCGCCGACCTGGGCTGGGCCAAGCCGGCCGATGCCGGTGAAAAGTGGGAAGACGTGTACGTGGTGCGCCTGGAGGACGGCACGCTGGCGCCGCATACCGGCGCCATGCCTGCCACGCTGTTCGTGGACGAGGCGGTGGCGGCGCCGGGCCTGGGGGTCGCGCCGGCCGCGCTGCGCGTGTGCAGCGCGCTGTCGCTGCTGCGCCAGGAGGCGCATCGCAAGTCGCTGGACGAATACGCCGCCCTGTGCGGCGTGCCGGCGGCCAAGATCGCCGAACTGGCCGAGCGCTTCACCAGCCACGGCAAGCGCGCGGTGGCGGATGCGCATGGCGGCACCATGAGCGGCGCGGGCTTCTACACCGCCTACGCCATCGCCATGCTCAACACGCTGGTGGGCAACCTCAACGTCGAGGGCGGCCTGGTGCTGGACGCCGGCCCGTTCCCGCCCTACGGCGCCGGGCCGCGCTACAACATCGCGGGCTTCGTCAACCGCGCCACGCCCAAGGGCGTGGCCCTGTCGCGCAACCGCTTTCCGTACGAGAAGTCGAGCGAGTTCAAGCGCAAGCAGGCCGCCGGCCAGCCGGTCTATCCGGCCGCCGCACCCTGGTATCCGGCCACGGGCGGCCTGAGCTCCGAGATGCTGGCGTCGGCGCTGGCGGGCTATCCGTATCGCGCCAAGGTCTGGTTCAACCACATGAGCAACCCGATCTACGGCATTGCCGGGTTCAGGAACGTGCTGCTGGACAAGCTGAAGGACCCGAAGATCCTGCCGCTGGCGGTGTCGATCAATCCGTTCATCAACGAGACCAACGCGCTGGCCGACTACATCGTTCCCGACACCGTCACCTACGAAAGCTGGGGCGTGTCGGCGCCGTGGGCCGACGTGGTGGCCAAGGCGTCGACGGTGCGCTGGCCGGCGGTCGAACCCCGCGTGGCGCGCACCGCCGACGGCGCCCCGGTGTGCCTGGAGTCGTTCCTGATCGCCTGCGCCAAGCGCATCGGCATGCCGGGCTTCGGCGCCAACGCCATCGCCGATGCGGACGGCAACCGCTATCCGCTGGACACGGCCGAGGATTTCTTCCTGCGCGGCATCGCCAACATCGCCTTCGGCGCCGGGCGGCCGGTGCCCGAGGCCAGCGACGACGATCTTGAGCTGACCGGCGTGGCGCGCTACCGCGATGCGCTGCAAGGCAAGCTCAAGCCCGAGGAGTGGCGCCGCGTGGCCATGGTGATGAGCCGCGGCGGACGTTTCGATCGCGTGCGCGACGCCTGGACCGATGCCGGCCAGACCCGCCAGGCCTGGGCCAAGCCCTTGCAGGTGTGGAGCGAGGAATTGGCCGGGTTCCGCCATGCCATGACGGGCGAGCGCTACAGCGGCTGCCCCACCTGGTATCCGGCGCGGCTGGCCGACGGACGCGACGTGCGCCAGCAGTATCCGCGGGCGGACTGGCCGTTCCTGTTGAGTTCGTTCAAGTCCAACCTGATGAGTTCGATGTCGATCGGCGTGGACCGGCTGCGCCAGGTGCATCCGCACAATCCGGTGTCGATCAATCGGCAGGACGGCGAGCGGCTGGGCCTGCGCAACGGCGATCGGGTGCGCATCGTCACGCCGGGCGGCGCGGTGACCGGCCTGGCGCTGCTGCGCGACGGCATCCAGCCGGGCGCGGTCGGCATCGAGCACGGCTATGGCCACACCGAACTGGGCGCGCGCGCCCACCTGGTCGATGGCAAGCCGATGCCGCACGATCCGGCGCTGGCGGCGGGCGTGAACCTGAACGACCTGGGCTTCGGCGACGCGACGCGCGGCGATCATGCCAACGTCTGGATCGACTGGGTCTCGGGCGCGGCGGTGCGGCAAGGGTTGCCGGCGCGCATCGAGCGGGCCTGAGGCCGCGCGGTGATGCCGGGACGACGCCGCCGCTGGCGGCGGCGAGCGGCCCCGGCGCGCTAGCGCAGCACGGTGTCGGCCACCAGTTCCAGCCCGCCGGCCGGCACGTCGGTTGCCACCGGCGTGCCGCCCAGGTCGCCGGGCTGCGGCATCGCCGTGCCCGAGCGGCTGACGCGGATCTCGACGCGCACGCGGCCGGCGCTGGACAGCAGCGCCTGCGGCGACATGGCATTGCTGTCGTCGAGCGTGAAGGCGCGCGGCAGATCGGCGGCGCGCAGCCGCAACACGGCCAGTGGCATGCGCGACCCCGAGGCGGGGCGCGCCAGGATGAAGACGGTGTCGGTCGCTTGCACCTGGGCCATCAAGGCGGGCGCGATGCGCGCCTGGCCGCTGACGCTGCCCGGGGCGGCGGCCAGGCTCGCGGGCGGCTTGACGGCGGACGTTTGAGGAGGCGAGGACTGCGCGGCTGCCATTGCCGCTGCCTGGGTTTGGGCTGGCATCTGGCCGGGCATCCGGCCTGGCGTCGCAGGCGGCGCGCCGCTTGCCGATGCGACCGCGCGCGCCTGCGCGATATTGGATTCGATCTGGCGCGCGGCTTCGGAGTCCGGCGGCAGCAGCGCCTGCAGGCGTTGCCAGTATTCCAGCGCCTGGGCGGCGTCGCCACGGCGCAGGGCCATCATGCCGGCCAGCGCCAGGGCCTTGGGCTGGTCCGGATTGGCGGCCAGCGCCTGCGCCACCGCCGCGATCGAGGCGGCGTCCGGCGCGCCCTGGTTGGCCGATAGCAGCGCGTCCGCCAGGTCGGCCAGCACCTGCGGCTGCGCCGGGACCAGCCGCAGCACTTCGCGATAGGCGGCGGCCGCGTCGCCGTAGCGGCCCAGCGTTTCGTAGGAGCGCGCCAGCGTGTACCAGCCGTCGGCGTCGTCGGGCGTGGCGCGCAGGCGCTGGGCCAGCGCGTTGATGGCCAGCGCCATGGTGTCGCCGTCGTCGCCGGCATGGGGTTCGGCGGTGACGGCCGTGGCGGCGCTGGCGGCGGCGCGCGGGTTGCCCAGGTGGTTGTAGAGCAGGGCCGCCGCCAGCGGCAGCGCCAGGCTCAGCAGGCAGGCGGCGGCGATGCCGGCGCGTTGGCCGCCGACCGCCGCGCGGCCGGGGTGGCGTTGGGCCAGGTCCTGCAGCAGGTCGCGTTGCAGTTCCTCGTCGGCGCGCATGGCCGCCTCGGCGCTCAGGGCGCCGTCGCGCTGGTCGCGCCGCAATTGTTCGCGCTGCGCCAGATAGAAGGCGCGCAGGCCGCTGTCGGCCGCGTCGTCGCGCGTCGGTGGCGGGCGCCGCAACAGCGGCGGCACCAGGCACAGCAGGGTGGCCAGCAGCAAGCCCAGCACGGCAAGCCAGAGCGGCGTCATGATCCGGTATCCAGGTAGCGGGCCGCGCGGGCGCGTTCATCGGCGGTCAGCGGCGCGCGGCTGCGGGGCCGTCGCGCCACGGTGCGCCACAGCACCGCGAAGCCCAGCGCCAGCAGCGCGAACGGGCCGAGCCACAGCAGCCAGGTGATCGGCTTGAAGGGCGGCTCGTAGCGCACGAAATCGCCGTAGCGGTCTTCGAAGAAACGCATGATCTGGGCGTCGCTGCGGCCTTCGGCCAGCTGGCTGCGGATCAGGTTGCGCATGTCGTGCGCCAGCGGCGCGTTGGATTCGGCCAGCGACTGGTTCTGGCACACCAGGCAGCGCAGGCCGTGCGCCAGTCGTTCGGCGCGTTGCTCCAGCGCGGGTGGCAGCGGGGGAAACGGCGACTGGGCCTGGACCGGCGCGGCCAGCCACGCCGCCAGCCACAGCGCCAGCAAGGGCGCGGCCAACCAGCGCAACGGGCGGCGGCCAGGGCGTCCCGCGGCCCGGCCGCCGGTCTTGCCGGGAGATCGAGGCGGGCGCCAGGCGCCAGCGCGAGGGGTTGGCCGCTGCCTCATTGCAGCGCCTCGATCATCGGTTGCAACCGCGTGCGCCAGATCTCCGGCGTGATCAGGCCCAGTTGCCGGTAGCGGATACGGCCGGCGCCATCGATGACGAAGGTCTCGGGCACGCCGTACACACCGTATTCGATGCCGACGCGGCCGTCGACGTCGCTGGCGGAGGCCTGGTACGGATTGCCATGGCGTGCCAGCCAGGCACGCGCGTCTTCCGGCTTGTCCTTGTAGTTCAGGCCGTACAGCGGCACGCCGTGGCGCTGCGCAACTTCCCGCAGCACCGGCAATTCCTCGCGGCACGGCGCGCACCACGAGGCCCACACGTTCAGCAGCCAGACCTTGCCGCGCATCGATTGCACCTCCAGCCGCTCGCCCGGCGCCTGCAGCAGCGGCAGGCCGATGGCGGGAGCGGGCTTGTCGATCATGGCCGAGGGCACGGCGCGCGGATCGCGCGACAGGCCCATGGCCAGGAAGACGGCCATGGCCAGGAAGACGGCGAGCGGCACCAGGTAGCGCAGCATGTCAGTAGCCCTCGCGCGAGGCGGCCGGCATGGCGCCGGCGCGGGGATGGGGCGCGCGCACCGTTTCCTGGCGGTAGCGCCTGTCGCCCGCCGCCAGCAGGCCGCCGAGCGCCATCAGCAGGCAGCCCGACCAGATCCACGCCATGAACGGCTTGACCTGGATGCGCACCGTCCAGGCCGTGGCGCCGGCCGGTTCGCCCAGCGCCACGAACAGGTCGCGGGAGAAACCGCTGTCGATCGCGGCCTGGCTCAGCGGCATGTCCTGCACCGTGTAGTGGCGCTTTTCCGGGTACAGCGTGGTCACGGGCTGGCCGTCGGCGCGGGTGACGCGGAACTCGGCGCGCTGCGCGCTGTAGTTGGGGCCGCTGGCGGGCGCCAGCGCGGTGAAGGTGAAGCGGTAGCCGCCAGCCTCCTGCTCGGCGCCCAGCTCCAGCCGCAGTTCCTGCTTGACCTCGTAGCCGTTGGCCAGGGTGGCGCCGGCGATGAAGACGCCGATGCCGGCGTGGGCCAGCAGCATGCCGTACCAGGCGCGCGGCTGGCGCGCCAGCCGCCGCGGCCAGTGGCCGTCGCCGTCGGTCAGGCGCTGCCAGGCGTGCGCCGCCGCGCTGGCGACCGACCAGGCCGCCAGCCACAGGCCCAGGACCACCAGCGGCGAGCCCAGCCGCGCCGGGCCGGGCATGGCCAGCGGCAGCAGCACCGCCGTGGCCACGCTGACCGCGAACGCGATGCCCAGGCGCCGGCCCAGCTCGGGCACCTTGGCCTGCTTCCAGCGCGCCACCGGGCCGACGCCCATCAGGAAGATGGCCGGCGTCATCAGCGGCACGAACACGGCCTCGAAGTAGGGCGGGCCGATCGAGATCTTGCCCCAGTCCAGCACGTCCAGCACCACTGGATACAGCGTGCCCAGCAGCACCGAGGCGGCCGCCACGGTCAGCACCACGTTGTTGGCCAGCAGCAGCGATTCGCGCGACAGCAGGGCGAAACCGCCGCCCAGGCCGACCTTGGGCGCGCGCCAGGCGTACAGCGCGAGCGAGCCGCCGACCACCAGGGTCATGAAACCCAGGATGTACAGGCCGCGGCCCGGATCGACCGCGAAGGCGTGCACCGAGGTCAGCACGCCGGAGCGCACCAGGAAGGTACCCAGCAGGCTGAGCGAGAACGCGCAGATGGCCAGCAGCACCGTCCAGCTGCGGAAGGCGCCGCGCCGCTCGGTGACGATGAGCGAATGGATCAGCGCGGTGCCCGCCAGCCACGGCATGAAGGAGGCGTTCTCGACCGGGTCCCAGAACCACCAGCCGCCCCAGCCCAGCACGTAGTAGGCCCAGGCGCTGCCGAGCAGGATGCCGATGGTCAGGAAGGTCCAGGCCGCCAGCGTCCACGGCCGCACCCAGCGCGCCCACAGGGCGTCCAGCTCGCCCGACAGCAGCGCCGCGATGGCGAAGGCGAACGCCACCGAGAAGCCGACATAGCCCATGTACAGCATGGGCGGGTGCACGATCATGCCCGGGTCCTGCAGCAGCGGGTTGAGATCACGGCCGGCCATGGCCGGCGGCATCAGGCGTTCGAAGGGATTGGACAGGAACAGCAGGAACAGCAGGAAGCCGGCGCTGATCCAGCCCATCACCGCCAGCACCCGGGCGACGAAGGCCGGCGGCAGGCGCGCGCTGCGCAGCGCCACCGCCAGGGTCCAGGCGCTGAGCAGGTACAGCCACAGCAGCAGCGAGCCTTCGTGGCCGCCCCAGACAGCAGCGAAGCGGTAGGCGGCGGGCAGGTCGGCGTGCGAGTTGGCCGCCACGTACAGCACCGAATAGTCGTTTTGCAGGAACGACCAGGCCAGGCAGCCCATGGCCACGGTGGCCAGGCCGAACTGCGCCACGGCCGCCGGCCGCGCCACCGCCATGCCCGGCCGCCAGGCCGTGGCGGCGCCGACCAGCGGCAGCGTGCCTTGCACCAGCGCCGCCAGCAGCGCCAGGATCAGGCTGAAAAGGCCGATCTCCGGGATCATCGCGCGTCCGCCCGCGCCGTGTTGCTGGTGGCGCCAGCGGCGGCCCGCTTGAGCGCGTCGGCGGCCTCGGGCGGCATGTAGTTCTCGTCGTGTTTGGCCAGCACCTCCGATGCATGGAGCACGCCGTCGGCGTCGAGCTTGCCGGCGGCCACCACGCCCTTGCCCTCGCGGAACAGGTCGGGCAGCAGGCCCTGGTAGGTGACGGGAACCGCGTGCGCGGTGTCGGTGACGATGAAGCGCAGCCGCAGGCCATCGCGTTGAACCGAGCCTTCCTGCACCAGTCCGCCGACGCGGAAACTGCCGCTGGCGGGCGCCTCGCGCGCCGCCACCTGGGTTGGCGTGAAGAAGAACACCAGGTTCGATTGCAGCGCATTGAGCACCAGCGCGACGGCCGCGGCCAGCAGGCCCAGGCCGCCCAGCAGCGCCAGCACGCGGCGCCGGCGCGGGCTCATCGGCCGTCCCCGGCGCGCAGGCGGGCGGCGCGGCGGCGCGCCCGCGCCCGGCGCCACAGCGTGCCGGCTTCCCAGGCAATCAGGGCGAGTGTGACGCCGTAGGCGCCCAGCAGGTAGGGGCCATGGCCCTGCAACGAGAACAGCGCGTCCCAGCTCATCGGCGCTCCCGGGGCGGTTCGGCCGAGGCCGGCTCGCGTTCGGCGATGATGCCGCGCACCCGCGCCAGCGACGCGGCCGCGCTGTACAGCCAGAACGCCGCCACCATCAGCAGCATGGCCGCCAGCATGACGCGGGCCATGCTGGGGGCGGTGGTCAGGTTGATCGAGGCGCCCTGGTGCAGCGTGCTCCACCAGCGCACCGAGAAATAGATGATGGGCACGTTGACCACGCCGGCCAGCAGCAGGATGGCGCCGCCGCGGTCGCCGCGGCGCGGATCGTCGCTGGCCGCCTGCAGCGCCATGAAGCCCAGGTACAGGAACAGCAGGATCAGTTCCGAGGTCAGGCGCGCGTCCCACACCCACCAGGCGCCCCAGGTCGGCTTGCCCCACAGCGCGCCGGTCCACAGCGTCAGGAACGTGAACAGGGCACCGGTGGGCGCCAGCGCCCGCATCATCATGAACGACAGCCGCGTCTGCAGGATCAGGCCGAGCGCGGCGTACAGCGCCATCACCAGGTACAGGAACATCGACATCCAGGCCGCCGCCACGTGGATGAAGAGGATGCGGTAGACCTCGCCCTGCTGGCTGTCGACCGGGGCCTTGACCAGGCCCACGTAGAGGCCGGCGGCGGCGAACAGCGCCGCGGCCAGCCCCAGCCACGGGATCAGCCTGCCGGCCAGAGGATAGAAGCGCTGCGGCGCGGCGTAGCGCAGCCAGCCGGGACGCGCGGGCGGGGTCGGCAGCAGGGTGAGATGCGGGGGCGAATGCATGATGGCCGGTCCTCAGTCCAACGCCACGCGCAGCGCGGCCGAGGCGCTCCACGGGCACAGCAGCAGCGCCAGGCACAGGCCGGCGCCCAGCAACGACAATTGCGGACCGGCGCCCAGGCCGGCGTGGACGGCCGCCACCGCGCCGCTGCCGAAAATCAGCACCGGCACGTACAGCGGCAGCACCAGCAGCGGCAGCAGCGCGCCGCCGCGCAGGCCCAGCGTCAGCGCCGCGCCCAGCCCGCCGACCAGCGCCAGCGTCGGCGTGCCCAGCAGCAGCGACAACGCCAGCACGCCGATGGCGCCCGGCGTCAGGCCGAACTGCAGCGCCAGCACCGGGCTGGCCAGGATCAGCGGCAGGCAGCTGCTGAACCAGTGCGCGGCCAGCTTGGTGGCCACCAGCACGGGCAGGGGGTGCGGCGACACCAGCAGCTGCTCCAGCGCGCCGTTGTCGTAGTCCTGGGCGAAGGGGCGTTGCAGCGTCAGCAGGATGCCGAGCAGGGCGCAGACCCACAGCACGCCCGGGCCGATGGCCGCCAGCAGCGCCGGGTCGGGGCCGATGGCCAGCGGGAACAGCGAACCCGCCACCACGAAGAACAGCGTCGCGCCCAGCGTTTCCGCCGGCCGCCTCCAGGCCAGCCGCAGTTCACGGCGCGCCAACTGCCACAGCGTTGCCAGCATCGGCGTAGTCGTCCATGTCCAGGGTTTGCGTGTCGGCCAAGGCCAGGTCCGGGGGGCGGTGCGAGGCCACCACGGCCAGGCCGCCGCCGGCCAGGTGCGCGGCCAGCGCCTGGTCCAGCAGCGCGAGGCTGGCGGCGTCCAGCCCCGCGTCGGGCTCGTCCAGCAGCCACAGCGGCTTGCGCGCCAGCACCGTGGCGGCCAGCGCCAGCCGTCGGCCCTGGCCTTGCGACAGGCGCGCCGCCGGCTGGTCGGCGCAGGCCTGCAGGCGCCAGGCGCGCAGCGCCGGGCCGGCGTCGACCGCGGGCGCGCCGGCGATCGCCAGCGCATAGCGCAGGTTGTCGGCCGCGCTCAGTTCGCCGCACAGCCCGTTGCCGTGCGACAGGAACGCCATCTGCGCATAGTAGGCGGCCGGATCGCGGCGGATGTCGCGGCCGCGCCATTGCACGCCGCCCGCCAGCGGCCGCAGCAGGCCGGCCAGCATGCGCAACAGGCTGGTCTTGCCGCTGCCGTTGGCGCCGCGCACCCGCAGCAGCTGGCCGGGAGCCAGCGCCAGGTCGATGGGGGCCGCCGCGCCGCGCCGGCCGACCAGGCCGAACGCGCGCAGGCCGGCGTCCGCCGCGGCGTTGGCGCTGTCCGTCCCGGCGCCGGCCAGGGCGGCGAAGGGTGGATCAGCGGGCCGCATGCGGGCTTTCCGTTCCGTTCAGGCCGGGCACCGACGACAGTTCGCCGGGCGGAATGTTGGGCAACTTGTGGGCGATGCCCTTGTGGCAGTCGATGCAGGTCTTGCTCTTGTCGGCCAGGTAGGTCGAATGCATGTTCTGGGCGCGCACGCTCTGGCGCGTGAAATCCATGTAGTCGTAGTTGTGGCAGTTGCGGCATTCCAGCGAATCGTTGGCCTTGAAGCGGGCCCATTCGTGCCTGGCCAGCTCCAGCCGCTTGTCGACGAATTTCTCGCGCGTGTCGATGGTGCCGAAGATCTTGCCCCAGACCTCCTTGGACGCTTGCATCTTGCGGGCGATCTTGTCGGTCCAGTTGTGCGGCACGTGGCAGTCGGAACACAGGGCGCGCACGCCCGAGCGGTTGGTGAAGTGGATGGTGCCCTTGAGTTCGGCGTAGACGTTGTCGCGCATCTCGTGGCAGCCGGTGCAGAACTTCTCGGTGTTGGTGAATTCCATGGCGGTGTTGAAGGCGCCCCAGAACAGGATGCCGCCGATGAAGCCGCCCACCGTCAGGAAACCCAGGCTGAAGTGCACGCTGGGCCGGCGGATGATGTTCCAGTAGCGCTTGATGAGTTTGACCATGGCGGTTCCCCGTGCCTTACTTCTTGTCGGACGCCGGGGCGGTCAGGCGCTTGAGGATCACGTCGATGTCCTGGTAGGTGTTGGACACCAGCGGTTTGGCCTCGGCCTGCGGCACGTGGCACTGCACGCAGAAGTAGCGCCGCGGCGACACCTCGGCCAGCACGTTGCTGTCGCGATCCATGTAGTGGGTCACGCTCAGCGGCGGCGCCTGGGTCTCCTCGGTGTTGACGCGGGCGTGGCAGGCCAGGCAGCGGTTGAAGTTCTTGTCGATCTGGTAGCCGTCGATGCTGTGCGGGATGGTGGGCGGTTGCATCGAATAGGTGCGCATCCGCTTGATGTCCTTGTTCTCGATCGGGCTGATCAGCGGCGGGTCGGTCTCGTCGGCGATGGGCGTGGGGCCGCGCATCGGGTCCTGTACCTCGAACGGCGGCGCGGCCCAGGCCGCGATGCTACAGGCTGCGCACAATACGAAAGCGAGGGCGCGTCGATTCATGGCTGTCTCCGGTGCGTCAGACCTTGACGATCTTGACCGCGCACTTCTTGAAGTCGGTCTGGAACGAGATCGGGTCGGTGGCGTCCAGCGTGACCTTGTTGATCAGCTGGCCGGCATCGAACCACGGCACGAACACCAGGCCGCGCGGCGGCTTGTCGCGCCCGCGCGTTTCCAGCCGGGTGCGCATCTTGCCGCGCCGCGAGATGATCTCGACCTCGACCCCGCGCCGCAGGCCCATGGCCTGCGCGTCGTCCGGGTGCATGAAACAGACCGCGTTGGGAAAGGCCCGGTACAGCTCGGGCACCCGCCGCGTCATCGAGCCGGAGTGCCAGTGTTCCAGCACCCGTCCGGTCGACAGCCAGAACGGATATTCCTTGTCCGGCGATTCGGGGGGCGGCTCGTAGGGCAGGGCATAGATGATGGCGCGGCCGTCCGGGTTGCCGTAGAACTCGAAGCCGGCGCCCGGCTTGACGTACGGATCGCTGCCCTCGCGGTAGCGCCACAGCGTTTCCTTGCCCTTGACCACCGGCCAGCGCAATCCGCGCACCTCGTGGTAGGTGTCGAAGGGCGCCAGGTCGTGGCCGTGGCCGCGGCCGAATTCGGCATATTCCTCGAACAGCCCCTTCTGCGCATAGAAGCCGAAGGCATCGGCCTCCTGGTTGGCGTAGTCCTTGTCGCGCTCGGTGTTGGGATAGCGGTTGACCTTGCCGTTGGCGAACAGCACGTCGAACAGGGTCTTGTCGCGGTATTCGGGTTTCTTGGCCAGCAGGTCGGCCGGCCAGACTTCCTCGACCTTGAAGCGCTTGGAAAACTCCATCAGCTGCCACAGGTCGGAACGCGCCTGGCCCGGCGCGTTGACCAACTGGTGCCAGAACTGCGTGCGGCGCTCGGCGTTGCCGTAGGCGCCTTCCTTCTCCACCCACATGGCGGCCGGCAGGATCAGGTCGGCCGAGATGGTGGTGACGGTCGGGTAGGCGTCGGACACGACAATGAAGTTGTCCGGATTGCGGTAGCCCGGCAGCCCCTCGTTCATCAGGTTGGCGGCCGCCTGCATGTTGTTGTTGACCATCACCCAGTAGGCGTTGATCTTGCCGTCTTTCAGCATGCGGTTCTGCAGCACCGCGTGCGCCCCGACCTTCTCCGGGATGGTGCCGGCCGGCAACTGCCAGATTTCCTCGGCGTGGGCGCGGTGCTTGGGATTGGTCACCACCAGGTCGGCCGGCAGCCGATGCGAGAACGTGCCAACCTCGCGCGCCGTGCCACAGGCCGAGGGCTGGCCGGTCAGCGAGAACGGGCTGTTGCCCGGCGTCGAGATCTTGCCGGTCAGCAGGTGGATGTTGTAGACCATGTTGTTGGCCCACACCCCGCGCGTGTGCTGGTTAAAGCCCATGGTCCAGAACGACGTCACCCGCAGCTTGGGGTCGGCGTACATTTCGGCCAGGTCCTGCAGCGACTTCTTCGGCACGCCCGTCAGCTTGGCGGTGTAGTCCAGGTCGTAGCGCGACACGAACTTGGCGAACTCGTCGAACGTCATCGGCTTGGAGCCGCCCGCGTCGTTGGCGTTCTTGGCCGCCTTCTGCAGCGGATGGTCGGGCCGCAGCCCGTAGCCGATATCGGTATTGCCCTCGCGGAACACCGTGTGCTTGTCGACGAACTCGCGGTTCACGCGCTTGGTCTGGATGATGTGGTTGGCGATGTAGTTCAGGATCGCCAGGTCGGTCTGCGGCGTGAAGGTCAGCGTCAGGTCGGCCAGCTCGTAGGAGCGGTGCTCGAAGGTCGACAGCACCGCCACCTTGGTCTTGGGCGCCGACAGCCGCCGGTCGGTGACGCGGGTCCACAGGATCGGATGCATCTCCGCCATGTTCGAGCCCCACAGGACGAACACGTCGGCGTTCTCGATATCGTCATAACAGCCCATCGGCTCGTCGGCGCCGAAGGTCCGCATGAACCCCACCGCCGCCGACGCCATGCAGTGGCGCGCGTTCGGGTCCAGGTTGTTGGAGCGGAACCCCGCCTTCATCAGCTTGAGCGCGGCATAGCCTTCCCACACCGTCCACTGGCCCGAGCCGAACATGCCGACGCCCTCCGGCCCCTTGTCCTTGAGCACGCGCTTGAACTGCTCGGCCATCACGTCGAAGGCCTGGTCCCACGACACCGGCGCGAACTCGCCATCCTTGGCGTACTTGCCGTCCTTCATGCGCAGCAGCGGCTGCGTCAGCCGGTCGTTGCCGTACATGATCTTGGACAGGAAATAGCCCTTGACGCAGTTCAGCCCCTTGTTGACCTCGGCATTGAAGTCGCCATGCGTGGCCACCACCTGGTTGTCCTTGACCGCGACGTTCACGCCGCAACCGGTCCCGCAGAACCTACAGGGCGCCTTGGACCACTTGAGCTTGGCCGCCTCCGACTCGGTCACGATGTTCTGCGTGTAGCCCACCACCGGAATCCCCGCCACCGTGGCGGCCGCGGCGGCGGCGGACTGCTTGATGAAATCCCTACGGGCCATTGCCATCGTCGATCTCCTCGTTCATCGCGGCCAGCGTGTCGGCGTGCTGGTACACCAGCGCCGACGCCAGCACGCCATCCAGTCGCTGGATCTGCGAGATCCGCGCCATCATGTCGTCAGTGGAGGGGGCTTCCAGCGTCACCACCAGCTTGCCCGTCTCGGACGCGCCATGGATCTCGGCGCCCGCGATCGCGAGCACCGCAAGGCGCACCTCGTCCAGCCGCCGCGGCGTGGCATGCACGACCAGGCTGGCGATATGCAATTCGGGGGAAGCCGGCGCGGCGGCCGGGGAAGGATGCGCGGACATGGGGTCGGTTCCGTCGGTACGCATCAGCTGCCCGGCGGACCGGCAAACAACTGATAGAACCAAACCATGAAACCGTAGCCCGCGACGATGATCACCGTAAGAACGGGGGCCATGACCGCCGTCAGGAACAGAAAACTTCGCAGTTCCTGCGGCTTAGTGTAGCCATCAGACTCGTTTGACACACACCACCTCACCAGACAGTCGGGGTATTGCGTTTAACGTGCGGATGTCGAAGTTTTTAGCAGATGCGTTTCAGACGCGTCAATGTTGCACCACAGCGCAATAATTCGCGGTGGCATTATGTGCTGATATATATAACGAGAGGAACAGCGCACTCCCCACTCATCCCCACTCAATAAGCGACTGAACGCGAACCCAGCCCCCGGGACCCGCGACCGCGAACGGATCGCGTATGTCCATGCAGGCCGCGCAGGGCGGCCCAAGCAAGATGTCCATGGCCAGCAATCAAATACAGGCCGTATCAATCAACCGCTAACCAATCGCCCCATAGATCCGCCGCGCCTCGGCGGCATCCGCCACCGGCCGCCCCAAAGCAATCGCCCCTTCCACCGCCTGCCGCACCAACTCGCCATTTCCCGAAGCCACCGAACCATCCCGCAGCTTCAGATTATTCTCGAACCCCACTCGCATATGCCCCCCGAACGCCGCTGCCGTCGTCACGCAGGCATTCTCCTGCGCCCCGAACGCGCACACCGCCCACGGCAGCGAATGATCGTAGGCCGCCAGGAACGGCAGCAGGTCATAGGCCGACGACGTCTGTCCCACGCTGTAGCGCCCCAGCACGAACAGCACCGACCACGCGCCCGGCGGCACCAGCCCCCGCGCGCGCAGCGACAGCCAGCGCCGCACATCGCCCTCGTCGTACAGAATGATCTGCGTCATGATGCGCCGCTCTGCCACCCAGGCCAGGAACGCCGCCAGCTCGTCTTCCGGAATCTCCGGCACGGCGATCTCGCGCAGGCCGATCGACACCGCTTCCGGCTGCAGCTCGCGCACCAGGGCCATCTGCTCGGCCGCCTTGTACACGCCGGCCGCCTCGCTCGTCACCTGCACCAGCAGCTCGTCGCCGACCGCGCGGCGCACCGCCGCCAGCGCATCGCGGTAGGCCTGCGCGTCCAGCAGATGGCTGCCGTCCGGCTTGCGCACGTGCATGTGCATCATTGCCGCGCCCGCGTCCAGGCAGGCGCGGGCTTCCTGGGCCAGGGCCTCGGCCGTCAGCGGCACCGCCGGATGGTCGGCGGCCTTCTTGTAGGCGCCGTTGGGCGCCACCGTCACGATGACGGGCGACTCGGCCAGGGCGGGGCGGGGGAACTGGACGGCGCTCACGGCTGGATCTCCGGCAGTTCCGGCGCGATCAGGTCCAGGCCCGCGCGCAGCAGCCGGTCATAGCGCGCGCGCTCGGCGGCGATGGTCTCCGGCGTCCAGGCATAGAAACCTTCGCCCGCCTTCATGCCGTGGCGGCCGTCGGCGGCGCGCTCGGTCAGGCAGCGCGCCGGATGGTCGTCATTGCAGAACGTCGGGTACATGGTCGCGCCCGCCGCCGCGTGCACGTCGATGCCGGCGTGGTCGCGCTGCATCACCGGCCCGGCCGCCAGGAAGCGGAAACCGAAACCGAAGCGCACCGCCGCGTCCACGTCCTCGGGCGAGGCGATGCCGCGGTCGATCAGGTTGAAGGCCTCGCGCGACAGCGCGTGCTGCAGGCGGTTGGCCAGGAAACCCGGCAGGTCCTGCCGCACCTTCACCGGCACGCTGCCGCAGCGGCGCATGAAGGCGATCAGCGCGTCGGCGCGGGCCTCGTCGCTGGTCTCGGCCATCACCACCTCGACCAGCGGCACCAGGTGCGCCGGCATGAAGAAGTGCAGGCCCAGCATGCGCTCGCGCGTGGCCAGCCCCTGGCCGATGGCGCTGATCGGGAAACTGGAACTGTTGCTCGCCAGGATGGCGTCGGGCCGCGCGCGGCGCACCAGCTCGGCGAACAGCGCCTGCTTGATGTCCAGCCGTTCCGGCACGCATTCGATCACCAGATCGACGCTGGCCCAGTCCACCTGGTCCAGGCTGGCGGCCGTGGCCAGTTGCGCCACCTGGGCCTCGCGGCCGATGGTCTTGAGATTGTCGGCCACCCGCGCCGGCAATGCGGCCGCGCGCGCCGCGTCCGGCTCGATCACCGTCGTGCGGCAGGCGGCGCGCGTCAGCACCACCGCCACGTCGGCGCCCATGGTGCCGCCGCCCACCACCACCGCATGCGCCGCGCCCGGATTGGGCAGGGCCTTCGCGTCCGTCTGCATGGTTTGCTCCTTGTTCTGAACCCGCTGTTGCATCTCTCGTCTGTGCCCGCGCTTGTGTCGGCGCGCATGACTGTATTGGGCGCCGAGTGTAGAGAAGCTTGTTTGATTGATGAATCAGATTTTTTGGATAGAATGATCGACAATTCGGATCAATGAGCCAGGCGCAGGACGGCATGCAAATCAATCTTTCGATGCGCGACATCGACACCACCCTGGTGCTGGGCCGCACCCTCAACTTCCGCCAGGCGGCGGCGCAGTTGCACCTGTCGCAGTCGGCCCTGTCCACGCAGATCCAGCGCATCGAGGAGGCGCTGGGCGTGCGGCTGTTCGACCGCACCACCCGCACCGTGCGGCTGACGGCGGCGGGCGAGGTCTTCATGCAGCAGGCCGCCGCCCTGCAGGTAGCCTTCCGCGACGCCATTGCCGCGGTCAGCGGCATCGCCAGCGCCGAGCACGGCCAGGTGTCGGTGGCGGCGCTGCCGTCGCTGGCCGCGCGCCTGTTGCCGCGGGTGTTGATGGCCTACCGCCAGGCGCATCCGCAGGTGGCGCTGAAGGTGCGCGACACGCTGTCGGGGCCGGCCTTCGACCTGGTGCGCGCCGGCGACGTGGACTTCGCGCTGACCGCCGCCGATCCGCAGCACGCCGACCTGCATTACCAGCCGCTGATGTCCGACAGCTTCCTGCTGCTGATCCCCGAGGCGCATCCGCTGGCGCGATCCACGGGGCCGCTGCGCTGGGCCGACACGGCCGGCGCGGCGCACGTGTCGATGGTGCATCCGAGCAGCGTGCGCCAGTACACCGAATGGGCCTTCCTGCAGAACCGCATCCGCTTCACGCCGGCCTTCGAGGCCGAACACCTGACCACCATCGTGGCGATGGTGGAGTGCGGTTTCGGGGTGGCGGCATTGCCGGAAATCGCGGCCGGCGCGGTGGCGCAGAACGGCATCGTGCAGCGGCCGCTGACCGGCCCCGTGGCCGAACGCTCGATCGGGTTGGTGACGGCGCGCAACCGCAGCCTGCCGCCGGCGGCCGCGGCGCTGGTGGCGATGCTGCGGCAGTATCTGGCTGAACAGGCGCGGTGAGGTCGCGGCGGGTATGGTGTCAGGCGCCGCGGCGCGCCTGTTCCGACGCCAGGTAGGCGTCGCGCGAGGGCAGCAGGTGCTCGCGGCACAGCGTCATCAGCGCGGCGCGGTCGCCGTCGCGCAGGGCGTGGATCATGGCCCAGTGTTCCTGGCGGGCGCGTTCGCGGTAATTGGCGGCCGCCAGCGAACCGAAGCGGATCGGATGGGTGCGGCGCGCGTATTCCTCGATGGCCTGGCCCAGCACCGCGTTGTCCAGCAGCCCGAACAACTCGCGGTGAAAGCGCTGGTTGCTGCGGAACACGCGGCGCGCGTCGCCATCGGCCACGGCGGCGTCGTGCTCGCGCTGCACCGCCGTCAACGCCGCCAGCCGCGCGGGCGGCACCGGCAGCGGCATCAGGCTGGCGGCGTGCACCTCCAGCACCTCACGCAGCGCGTACAGCTCCATCACCTCGCGCGCCGAGAAGGCCCGCACCACCGCGCCGACGTTGCGCTTGCGCTCAACCACGCCCAGCAGTTCCAACTCCACCAGCACCTGGCGCACCGCGTGGCGCTTCATGTCGAAGCGCGCCATCAACTCGTCCTCGGTCAGCCGCTCGCGCGGATGCAGCCGGCCGAAGACGATGTCTTCCTCGATCGCGGCGACCGCCGCCGCCAGGGCGTCGGGCGCTTGCGGTTCGAGGGCGGCGGGGGTGATGGCATTCATGGGCGTGGCGGGAAGGTTATTGCTTGGGCACGGTGTCGCGGGTGGCGCTGGCGCGCAGGAAGTCGAAGTCGACCCCCTGGTCGGCCTGCGTCACGGTCTGCAGGAACAGCTTGCGGTAGCCGCGCTCGGCGGCGGGGCGCTCGACCGGGCCGGCGGCCATGCGGCGCGCCAGCTCGGCATCCTCGACCAGCAGGGCGATTTCGCGCCGCGCCACCGACAGGCGGATCCGGTCGCCATTTTGCACGTAGGCGAGCGGGCCGCCAATCGCGGCCTCGGGCGTGACGTGCAGCACGATGGTGCCGGCCGCCGTGCCGCTCATGCGGCCGTCGGAAATGCGCACCATGTCCTTGACGCCGGCGCGCGCCAGCTTCTTGGGGATCGGCATGTAGCCGGCCTCGGGCATGCCGGGCGCGCCGGTGGGGCCGATGCGCTTGAGCACCAGCACGTCGTCGGCGGTCACGTCCAGCGCCTCGTCGTCGATGCGGCGGGCCATGTCCTCGGCGTCCTCGAACACCACCGCGCGGCCTTCGTGCTCCATCAGCTCGGGATTGGCGGCCGACTGCTTGATGATGGCGCCGCCGGGCGCCAGGTTGCCGCGCAGCACGGCCAGGCCGCCCACCGGATAGATGGGCGCGGCGACGCTGCGGATCACGTCCTGCTTGAACGGCGCGGGGGCGTCGTCCAGTTCCTCGCCCAGGGTGCGGCCCGAGACGGTCAGCGCGTCCAGGTGCAGCAGCGGGCGCAGTTCGCGCAGCAGCGCCAGCATGCCGCCGGCGTGGTGGAAGTCTTCCATGTAGTGCTGGCCGGAGGGCTTGAGGTCCACCAGCACGGGCGTCTCGCGGCTCATGCGGTCGAGCCCGGCCAGGTCGATATTGATGCCCAGGCGGCCGGCGATGGCGGTCAGGTGCACGATGCCGTTGGTCGAGCCGCCGATGGCCAGCAGCACGCGCAGCGCGTTCTCGATGGACTTGCCGGTGATGATGCGGTCGGGCGTCAGGCGCGCGGCCGCCATGGCGACGGCGGTGGCGCCGGTGCGCTCGGCCACGCGCACGCGGTCGGCGGTGACGGCCGGGGCGGACGCGCCGCCGGACACCATCATGCCCATCGCCTCGGTCAGGCAGGCCATGGTGCTGGCGGTGCCCATCACCGAACAGGTGCCGACGCTGGCGACCAGCTGGTTGTTGACGTCGGCGATCTCGGGCGCGTCGATCTCCTCGGCGCGGTAGCGGCCCCAGTAGCGGCGGCAGTCGGTGCAGGCGCCGACGCGTTCGCCGCGGTGCGAGCCGGTCAGCATCGAGCCGGTCACCAGCTGGATCGCGGGCACGCCGGCGGACGAGGCGCCCATCAACTGCGCCGGCACCGTCTTGTCGCAACCGCCGATCAGCACCACCGCGTCCATCGGCTGCGCGCGGATCATTTCCTCGGTGTCCATCGACATCAGGTTGCGCAGGTACATGCTGGTGGGCTGCGAGAAGCTCTCGTGCACCGAGATGGTGGGGAAGTCCATCGGCAGGCCGCCGGCCAGCATCACGCCGCGCTTGACCGCCTCGATCAGTTGCGGCGCGTTGCCGTGGCAGGGGTTGTAGCTGCTGCCGGTGTTGACGATGCCGATGATGGGACGCGCCAGCGCGTCGTCGGACAGGCCGGCGCCCTTGATGAAGGCCTTGCGCAGGAACAGCGAAAAGCCGGTGTCGCCGTAGTTGGTGAGCCCGCGCGCCACGCCGGTGCTGCGCGCGCCGTCGCTGTCGAAGGGGCCCTGGGCGGGCTTGCCGCCCTTGGTGTCGTCCGTCATTTTGCTTCCCGATAATATTATTGATAATCCAGGGCGAAGATCATATACAGCCTGGGAAATGCCCGGCAAGCGCTTTTGCGATAAATATTTATTGATCTCCAAATAAGATCAGTCGATAGAAAAATTCTGATTCATCAATCAAGATTGGCCTCCTACACTGGCGCGGTTGACGAGCCGGGCGTCCGTTCCATTCCTATACCCATCCCGGCAGGAGACCTACATGTCAGACCTGCGTCTGCGGCCCCGCCGCGCCTTGCTGCTTTCCCTGTTGGCCTTGTGTTCCGGCGTGGCGACGCCGGCCCTGGCCGCCGACGCCTATCCCGACAAGCCCATCCGCCTGATCGTGCCGTACCCGCCCGGGGGCGCCACCGACGTGATCGGCCGCGTGCTGGCGCAGGAACTGACCGGCGCGCTGGGCCAGTCGGTGATCGTCGAAAACCGCGCCGGCGCCGCCGGCAACATCGGCGCCGACCAGGTTGCCAAGGCCCAGCCCGACGGCTACACGCTGCTGATGGGCGCGCTCACCAGCCATTCGATCAACGCGGCGCTGTACCGCGGCCGCGTCACCTACGACGTGGAAAAGAGCTTCGCGCCGGTGTCCATCGTCGGCACCGTGCCGCTGGTGTTCGTGGTCAACCCCTCGGTGCAGGCCAATGACCTGAAGCAGTTGATCGCGCTGGCCAAGTCGCGCCCGGGCTACGTCACCATGGCGTCGGCCGGCAACGGTTCGCCGCAGCACCTGGCCGGCGAGATGTTCAAACGCACCGCGGGCGTGGACATCCTGCACGTGCCGTACAAGGGCAGCGGCCCGGCCATGACCGACCTGATGGGCGGCCAGGTGCTCAGCATGATCGAGACCGTGCCGGCCTCGCAGGCCAGCATCAAGGCCGGCAAGCTGCGCGCGCTGGCGGTGACTTCGGCGCAACGCGTCGAGGCGCTGCCGGACGTGCCGACCGCGGCCGAAGCCGGCCTGCCGGGCTTCGAGGTCAGCTCCATGTTCGGCATCGTCGCGCCGGCCGGCACGCCGGCGCCGGTGATCGACCGCCTGAACGGCGAGCTCAAGAAGATCCTGGCCAAGCCAGCGGTCAAGGCTTCGCTGCTGAACCAGGGCGCCATTGCCGAATGGACCAGCCCGGCCGACGCCGGCGCGCGCGTGTCGGCCGAGGTGGCGCGCTGGACCAAGGTGATCGACGAGGCCGGGGTCAAGCCCGAATAAGGCCTTGCGGGCGGGGGACGCGGCGGCACCGGCGCGTCCCTCGCGTTGCTTCATTTGCGCCACATGCGGGAAATGGTCACAAATTTCCGGCGTTATTGTTTGCATGGTGGATGCCGGGTTGCGCAACGGTCGTGAAGTTGGCTTTCCTCCCGTGAATCGTCCATAGCGCCAAGGGCGATGATGACGCTACAGTTGCCTGGGACGGTGAAATAATCCGCAATACAGCCCAAACGCTGTTCGCACGGGTGGTTGACCCCGAACTGGCTAGGCCGTATGTTTCTCGCAGGCCTTCCTAGGACGGCGGGGGACACCAATGACTGAGACTCAGGACGAAAAATCGATCCTGTACCTGCATTTCGGTACGCCGAGCCCCTATTGGAGGCTGGCGGCGGACAGCGACGCGATCGAACTATCCGCGGTCAAGGGCGCCACCAACATCGCGATGGCGCTCAAGCCCGAGCAGGCGCAGGCCATCCGCGCCCTGACCGGCATCACCGCCAGCCTGCGCATCGACATCGTCCTGTACGGCGATCCGATACAGCTGCGGCTGGTCGGCCGCAAGATCAATCCCAACGAATGGGCCGGCACGGCCTCGGCGCACAGCGACACCGACTCGGTGGCGCGCGACCTGGTCGAAGGCCTGTCGTTCGCCGAGACGGTGGTGTCCGAGGCCAACTCGGTCATCGTCATCGTCGACCAGCACGGGCGCGTGCAGCGCTTCAACAAGGTCAGCGAGGAATACACCGGCAAGCGCGAGCAGGACATCGTCGGGCGCAGCGTGTTCGACATGTTCATGACGCGCGAGGAGGCCGCCGCCTCGCGCCGCAACATCGCCGAGTTCTACAAGCGCGGGCAGTCCTATGAGGTCGAGCGCCTGATCAACACGGTCAAGGGCCCGCGCCTGTTCCTGTTCCGCAACAAGTTCGTCACCAGCGGCAGCGGCGAAAAGCGCGTCTACCTGATCTGCTCGGGCACCGACATCACCGAGGAACGCCAGGCGCAGGAGCGCTTGCGGGTGCTGGCCAACACCGACGTGCTGACCAACCTGCCCAACCGACACGCCATCACCACGCGCCTGAAGACGGCGCTGGCCGAAGGCGAGGGCGCGCGCGGCGGCGTGCTGTTCCTGGACCTGGACAACTTCAAGCGCATCAACGACCACTACGGCCACGGCTTCGGCGACCGCCTGCTCAAGTCGGTGTCGGTGGCCATTTCCAGCTGCCTGGCGCCCGGCCAGACGCTGGCGCGGCTGGGCGGCGACGAATTCCTGGTGCTGCAGGAACACGCCGAGGCGTGGCAGCTGGAGGCCACCGCCGGCCGCATCATCGAACGCCTGCGCGAGCCGTTCCGCCAGGAATTGATCGAGGTCTACACCAGCTGCTCCATCGGCATCGCCATGTATCCCGAGCATGGCGACGACCTGGACAGCGTGGTGCGCAGCGCCGATATCGCCATGTACGTGGCCAAGGAGGCCGGGCGCCACACCTATCGGGTTTTCCAGCCCGAAATGGACCGCCGCAACGCCGACTACGTCTGGCTCGACACCAACCTGCGCAAGGCCCTGGCCGAAGGCCACCTGATGCTGTACTACCAGCCCAAGCTGGCCGGGCGCGGCGGCGAGGTCGACGGGGTCGAGGCGCTGCTGCGCTGGCGCTCGCCCGAACGCGGCATGATCTGCCCCAGCGTCTTCATTCCCTACGCGGAAGAGTCCGGCCTGATCTCGCAGCTGGGCGTGTGGGTGATGCGCGAGGCCGCGCGCCAGGCCGCGGCATGGAAGCGCGACGGGCTGGACCTGCGTGTCGCGATCAACATGTCGGCGCGGCAGCTGGACGACAAGGGCGTGGTCAGTGAATTCATGCGGGCGGTCGGCGACGCCGGCCTGGCCCCCTGCCTGCTGGACATCGAGCTGACCGAGAGCTGCCTGATCGAGGACGAAGTCGCGGCGATCGAGCTGATGAAGCAGTTCCGCCAGCTGGGCGCGCGCGTCCACCTGGACGACTTCGGCACCGGCTATTCGTCGCTGTCGCAGCTGGCCCGCATTCCGCTGGACGCGATCAAGCTGGACGCCAGCTTCGTGCGCGGCGTCAACGAGAACCCGGTGTCGCAGGCGCTGGCGCGGGCCATCGTGGCGGTGGCCCGCACGCTCGAACTCCAGGTGATCGCCGAGGGCGTCGAGACCCAGGAGGAAACCGCCTTCCTGGACACGCTGGGGGTGGACGCCAAGCAGGGCTACCTGTACGCCAAGCCCATGCCGGCGGCCGAGCTGACCACCTGGCTGGCGCAGCGGCGCCGGCTGCATCTGATCGCCTGACGCGGCCGGCGCGCGCCGGCCTCAATGCATGGTCGCGTCGATCAGGCCATCGGGACCCGCGGGCGAGCGCCGGTTCTGCGCCATCACCAGCCGTTCCATGTAGGCGCGGTCCTTCGGATCGATCGAGAAGGCGGCGTCGACCCAGTCCTCGGTGATATCCATCAGTTCCGAGCGCGTCAGCTGCAGCACCCGCTGGCGCGCCCGCAGCATGGCGCGCATGCCGTTCAGCTTGGGCCGCATCACGTCGATGAAGGTGCGGGTGGCCTTGTAGGCGTCGCCCGGCTCGAACAGCACGTCCACCAGGCCGCGCGCCTGGAACCATTCGGCGGTGTGCGATTCGCCGCTGCCGATCAATTCCTCGGCCAGCTTCATGCCCGAGCGCCGCGCCACCAGCGAATAGCCGCCCATGCCCGGGAACAGGTTGAAGGCCATTTCGGGAAAGCCCATGCGGGCGTTGTTCTGCGCCAGCACGAAGTGGTGCGCCAGCGCCGCCTCGAAGCCACCGCCCAGCGCCGTGCCTTCGATCATGGCCAGCGACACCGCGCCGGTGTCGAAGCCGCGGGTGGCCGCATGCACGCAATCGACGCAGGCGCGGGCGTAGGCGCGCAGCGCCTCGCGGCGGCCGGTGCGGATGGCTTCGGCGAAGAAGTTGAGGTCGCCGCCGACGTTGTAGATCTGCGGCACCAGCGAGCCCGTGACCCAGAAGTCGATGGGCAGGCCGGAGTCCTTGGCGGCGCGCGCCAGGGTCATGATTTCGTCGATCAGTTCATGGTTAAAGCAGGGGCGCGGCTGGGCGCGCAGCATCATCCACATGACACGTCGTCCTTCCTCATAGAACGCGGAGACTTGCTTCAAATTGCCTGCGGCGGTAAAGGGATGGCAGTCCGGATGAATGAGTTGATTCATTTGCTTTCGTCCAATCGATCAAGGTGAGTCGGAGTACTGCCGGGCCAGCCTAATACAGGTGTCGCCCCGTCCCTCTCATGCAAACCTCGTCCGGCCGGCTAGAGTTTTCCGTAGTGCAAACATCGGAGTGATTGTTTGGAAAACATTGCGTCCGGGGCCGCGATGTCATGCGGCTGGATGACCCGAGACTCGTCGGCATGGATGAGGACCGTCGCAGATTCGCGAGCGTTGCAAGGCGCGCGCACGACGCCGTCGGCTCATGCGAATGGAGGGCAGGGGATGGCGTGGCGCGACCGGCGAGGTGCTGGCGCGCGGGTGTCGTTGCGACACCGCAACAGCCAAAGCAAGGGTTTTGTAAATGATAAGATTCTCATTTACAAATAAGTTTCATTATCGATATTATCGCGGCTCGATGAATCTTACAGATAGCTTGCGATGCCCGTTTTTCCTGTACCGCGCCGCCTCACGCTTGGGGCCGCGCTGGCCTTGATGGTCCCCGTTGCCACGCTCCACGCCGAACCCGCGCAGCTTCCCGCCATCAGTGTCGAAGGCGCCAACGCCGACGATCCGCGGGTGCCCGAAGTCACCACCGCCACCCGCACCCAGACCGCCGCGCGCTACGTGCCGCAGGCCATCGACAGCGTCAAGGTCGAGAACCTGCGGAACTACGGCATCAATACGCTGGGCGAAGCCTTGTCCGGCATCCCCAACGTCAGCAACGCCTCCGACACCCGTTTCGATTCGCTGCGCATCCGCGGCTTCGACGCCAGCAACGATTTCTACCTGGACGGCATCCGCGACGACAGCCAGTACGTGCGCGACCTGCACAACATCGAGCGGATCGAGGTGCTCAAGGGCCCGGCGGCGGTGCTGTATGGCCGCGGCAGCCAGGGCGGCATCGTCAACCGCGTCAGCAAGGCGCCGCAGCCCGGGCGCGAATCGACGCTCGAGGCCGTGGCCGGCAGCTGGGACCTGCGCAGCTTCTACGGCGACCTGAGCGCCGACCCCGGCCAGGACGTCAGCGTGCGCCTGAACATCGGCCAGGAAGACAGCAACAGCTTCCGCCACAAGATCGGCGGCACCCGCCAACTGGTGGCGCCGTCGCTGAACTGGCGCATCACGCCCGACCTGGACTGGCTGGTGCAGTACGAGTACAGCCGCTACGACCGCACCCCGGACCGCGGCATCCCCAGCGTCAACGGCCGGCCGGCCGACGTCGGCCGCTCGACCGTCTACGGCGACCCCGACCGCGACTACATCGACGACCGCGCGCAATCGTTCCGCTCGCGGCTGGCCTACAGCGTGGCGCCGGGCTGGCAACTGCGCTACACGCTGGGCGTGTTCGCGCTGGACAGCAAGTTCGACAATACCTACCTGACCGGCTACAGCGCCGCCACCGGCAAGGTCAGCCGCACCCGCTGGCAACAGGACCTGACCACGCGCAGCATCAACAACAACCTTGAAGCCGAGGGCCTGTTCCACACGGGAAGCGTCGAGCATCGGGTTTTGTTCGGCGTGGACGTGGCGAACCAGGACCGCACGCCCGATCTCTACACCACGCTGGCGCGGGGACCGGGCGCGCAACCGGTGCCGGCGCTGGACCTGTACGACCCGGACCTGTCGCGGCAGCACGACGGCGCCATGACGCTCAGCAGTTCGGCCCGCCACAAGACCCGCAGCCAGGGCTACTACGTGCAGGACCAGATCAAGCTGGACGACGCCTGGCAGGTGTTGCTGGGCCTGCGCATGGACCGCTTCAGCGTCGATTCGACCAATCGCATGCTCGACCTCTCGGCCCGCCGCGACAGCCGTGGCGTGAGCCCGCGCGCCGGGGTGGTGTGGACGCCGCTGCGCGACCATTCCTTCTACGCCTCGTACAGCAAGACCTTCTCGCCCGTGGGCGGCAGCCTGATCGGCATCACGCCGAACGCGCGCGGCAACACCAACGACGTCGACCCCGAACACACGCGCCAATACGAAGTGGGCGTCAAGAGCGATTGGCTCGACGGGCAGTTGAGCACCACGCTGGCGCTGTACCAGTTGGAACTCTACAACCGTCGCACCACCGACCCGGTCGATCCGACCCTCGTGCTGCTGACCGGCAAGCAGCGCTCGCGCGGCATCGAGCTGACGGCCGCCGGACGGCTCGCGGGCAACTGGTACCTGCGCGGCGGCATCGGCCTGCAGAACGCCGCCATCGTTCAGGACAACAACGGCCTGGCCGGCAACCGCGTCAGCAACGTGGCGCGGCGCAACGGCAGCGTGTTCCTGACCTACAAGCCGGCCGAGGGCCTGTACGGCGAAACCGGCCTGACCTTCGTCGGCCAGCGCTACGCCGACAACGCCAACACCGCGGTATTGCCCGGCTACGCCACCTGGGACGCGCTGGTCGGCTACCGCGCCGGCCAGTGGGACTGGCGCCTGGCGGTGCGCAACATCACCGACAAGACCTACTACGCCTCGGCCACCAGCGCCGGCCAGATCCGCGTGGGCGAGCCGCGCACGGTGATCGCCACGGCGCAGTATCGGTTCTGACGGGTAGCCAACATCCCGGCAGGACGGACGGGCGCTTTGGCGCCCGTTTTTTGTTGCGAGAAGGCATGAGTGGGGGAGGAAAAGATCACGCACCGTCCAGCAGGAACCAGGGGAGTGTCCTATCTTGTTGGCGAACTGACTGCACTGACTTGACTGGAATTCGTCTATGGACGAATATCGTATGTACCGAATCGAACACTACCTCACTCCTGGAAAACTCAAGGATTCCTATGCCACCTGGCTACGCGGCCTGCGTGGCATGCGCGACAAGGTGGCGGTCATCCGCCGTGTGGCGCGTCTGGCATCGGGGAATTTCGGCGATCACCGGTTCTGCCGCGAGGGCGTGTGGGAATTGCGTATCGATACGGGGCCGGGCCTGCGCGTCTACTACGCGGTATCCGGTGAACGGCTGGTGTTGTTGCTGGCCGGAGGCAGCAAGCACACGCAGGATGCCGACATCCACCGCGCGGTGGAATATTGGCATGACTGGCAACGGAGAACGGATGATGAGAAGCAAGCCCCATGATGAAGCAATGGTCGAGGTCTATCGCAGCGACCCCGCCCTTGCGCTGGAGACGATCAACAGCATCCTGGCCGATGGCGACCAGGGCGAACTGCTGGTGGTGCTGCGCCAGATGACGCAGGCGTTCGGCGGCATGCAGGCCGTGGCGGAGCAGGCGCGGCTGAATCCGACGCAGCTCTACCGCACGCTGTCGCCCAAGGGCAACCCATCGCTGGCCAGCCTGCTGGCGATTCTCAAGGCGATGGGCTTGCGGCTGGCCGTGATGCCGCTGGCCAACGCGGCGGCCCCGGTCCGGATGGGCTGAGGCCGCGTCCGGCGCGTTTATTGCGGTTCGATCTTCGCGTCGATCGCGCGCTGGGTCCAGATCTGGCGTTGCGATTGCGCGAAGGCGCGGTGTTCGGCCAGCGTGTTGGGCGCGACCTGCATGCCCAGCGTCTCGAACTTGGCGATGCTGTCGGGCTCGCTCAGGATGCGCGTGATTTCGCGGTTCAGGCGCTCGACCACCGGAGCCGGCGTGTCCTTGGGCGCGGCCACGCCCACCCACACCACCAGGTCGAAATTCCGGTAGCCCAGTTCCGCCAGCGTCGGCACGTCGGGGAAGTCCTTGGAACGCGCCTGGCCGGTGAAGGCGATGCCCTTGAGCTTGCCGCTGTGCATGAACGAGGTCACCACCGACAGGTCGGCGAACAGGTAATCGACGTGGCCGCCCAATAGGTCGGTGACGGCGGGCGGCTGGCTCTTGTAGGGCACGGCGTTGGCGGCGGCGCCGGCGACGCTGTTGAAGGTGGCCCCGGCGATCTGGCTGGTGGGCGAGCCGTAGGCATAGTTCAGCGGCTTGGCGCGGGTGGCCTGCACCAGCTGCGACACCGAGCCGTAGGGGGAATCGGCGCGCACCACCAGCATCATGGGAATGGTGGCGATGCGGATGACGTGGATGAAGTCGCCGGTAGGGTCGTAGGGCAGCTTGCGGAACAGGGCGGGCGTGGCCGAGTGCGTCGAGCTGCTGGTCAGGATCAGGGTGTAGCCGTCGGGCGCGGCGCGCGCGGCGGTGGACGAACCGATGGTGCCGGACGCGCCGGGCTTGTTCTCGATCACGATCGGCACGCCCAGGCGCGGGCCGAGCTTTTCCGTGAGGATGCGGGCGCTGGTGTCGGTGGCGCTGCCGGGCGAGAACGGCACCACGATGGTGATGGGCTTGCCGGGATAGGCGTCGTCGGCCTGGACGGCGCTGGCTGCTGTGCCCAGGGCCAGGGCGCAGCAGGCGGCGAACCGGCGCATGCGGCTGCGTTGCGGGGATCGGGTCATGAGAGTCTCCTGTGTTCTTCTGCGGCCGCGATGGCGTGCAACGGCCGCGATTTCCGTCATGATGCGGCCGCGCGGCTTATCGCAACAAGGGACTAATTTTCATAGACCTATTCCGTATCCGGATAAGTGCCGCGCCGTGCGCATCGGCCCGGCGCCCGCCGCCTTACGCCCGGCGCCGCCTCACGGTTCGGCGGCGTCCTCGTCGTAGCGGGTCGGGTCGGGCGCGGCCTCGCGCGCGCGCAGCGTTTTTTCCAGGTCCGCCAGGAAGGCGTCCGCCGCCAATGACAGGCGCGCGCTGTGGCGCTGGATCAGCCACAGCGCATGGCCGCGCTGGCCGGCGCCGCCGATGGGCGCGGTGACCAGGCCCAGCTGGCGCGCGAAGGCGCAGACGTAGCCGGGCACCACCGTGATGCCCAGGCCGGCCCGCGCCAGGTTCAGCACCGAGGTCAGCATGCCGGCCTCGATGCCGGACTGGAATTGCAGGTCGAGTTCGCCGCTGATGCGGTCGACGGCGCGCCGCACGCTGTAGACGTTGCGCAGCGTGATGTGCTCGTGCGCGGCCAGGTCGGCCCAGCGCAGCTGTTTGCGGCGCGCCAGCGGATGGCCGGGCGCGTAGGCGGCATGCATGGTGTCGCGGTAGATTACGCGCGCGGCCAGCTCGTCGCCGTCGATGTCGGTGGAGACGATGCCGAAGTCGGCGCGCCCGTGGCGCACGTGCTCGATGGTCTCGTCGGTGTTCAGTTCGAAGAGGTCCAGCTTCACGCCCGGATGGCGGCGGTGGTAGCGCGCGATCACCCCGCCCAGCAGGCCGACCATCATCATCGGCGAGCAAGCCACGCCGACCACGCCGCGCTCCAGCGAGCGCAGGCCGGACATGCTGCGTTCGGCGGCGCGCACCGTGCCCAGGATTTCCTGGGCATAGGCGTAGAAGTCGGCCGCGCCCTCGCAGGGCGTGACGCTGCGGGTCGAGCGCTCGAACAGCGGCTGGCCGACTTCGGCCTCGAGTTCGGCGCACAGCTTGCTGACGGCCGATTGCGTGACGAAGGCGGCGCGGGCGGCGGCGGTGAAGCTGCGCAACTCGTAGAGCGCGCAGAACACGCGCAACTGCTTCAGGGTGATGTTCATGGTCGCGACGGAATGGGGGCGGGCGCCCCGGGTGGTCCCGGGACGCGCAAGCACGCGCCCGCCGCGTCCCGGGGAATCAATCCGGATCGAGCATATCGCGATCCGCGTCCTGGCGCGGCGCCAGGCGGCGGATCGACCCGGGCGTGCGCGAGAAGCGCACCGGGATCGCGGTGGCCGTGAGCGTGCCTTCGGTGGGATGCTCGACCCGCTGGAAAAAGCCGGTGGCGGCCAGGTGCGGGTCGTCGAACAGTGCCTCGGGCGGGTTGACGCGCGAGTGCGGGATGTCGGCGTCGGCCAGCAGCGCCAGCCAGTCTTCGGTGCTGCGCAACGCGACGATGTCCGCCAGGTCGCGGTAGAGCGCGTCGAAGTTGCCGGCGCGCGTCCGGGCGCTGGCGTAGCGTGGATCGGCGGCCAGGTCGGCGCGTTCGGCCAGGGTGAAGAAGCGCCGCCATTGGGCATCGGTATACGGCAGCAGCGCCAGGAAGCCGTCGCGGGTGCGGTAGGGCCGGCGCTCGGGTGACAGCACGCGGCTGTAGCCCATGCCGCCGCGCGGCGGTTCGAAGGTGCGCCCGCCCAGGTGCTCGATCAACGTGAAGGACACCAGCGTCTCGAACATGGGCACCTCGATCGCCTGGCCCAGGCCGGATTTCTCGCGCTCGTACAGCGCCATCGGGATGGCGTAGGCCAGCGTCAGCCCGGCCACCTTGTCGGCCATGATGGTGTTGATGTAGGCCGGCGCGCCGTTGTTGCGGCCCTGCAGGTCGGCCAGGCCGCTCATGGCCTGGATGATGTCGTCGAAGGCCGGCTGGGCGGCGTAGGGGCCGTCCTGGCCGAAGCCCACCGCCGAGCAATAGACCAGGCGCGGGTTGCGCGCGCGCAGGCTGGCGGCGTCCAGGCCGATCCGCGCCAGCGCGCGCGGGCGCACGTTGGAGATGAAGACGTCGGCATCGTCGACCAGCCGCAGCAGGCGGCGCAGGTCGTCCGGGTCCTTGGCGTTCAGGGTGACGCTGCGTTTGTTGCGGTTCAGGTTCAGGTAGACGGCGCCCATGCCGGGCGAGGCGGCCGGCGCCGAGGCGCGGAACACGTCGCCCTCGGGCGCTTCGATCTTGATGATCTCGGCGCCCATGTCGCCCAGGATCTGGGTGGCGTAGGGGCCCATGCCGACCGAGGTCATGTCGATCACGCGCACGCCGGCCAGTGGGCCGGCGGCCGGGACAGCCGCCGTCATTGCGCCTCCCGCGCGCGCTTGCGGGCCAGGAACGGCGCCATGTGCCGGCGCGGCTCGTCGGTGGCGAAGGCCGCGCCGAAGGCGTCGACGCTGCGGTCCAGGCCGGCCTCGACCGTGGACGTTTCCCAATAGCGCAGCAGCGCCTTCTGTGAGCGCACGGCCAGCGGTCCGCTGGCCGCGATGGGCGCGACGGTGCGCTCGACCAGCGCGTCCAGCTCGCCGGCCTCGCACAGGAATTGCAGGAAGCCCCAGCGCAGCGCCTGCTCGGCATCGACCGTGGCGCCGGTCAGCAGCAGCCAGTTGGTGGCCCCCGGGCCGATCAGGGACGGCAGCAGCACGGCGTGGATCACCGACGGAATGCCGACCTGCACCTCCGGCATGCCGAAGACGCCGTCGCGCGAACCCAGGCGGATGTCGCAGGCCGCCGCCAGTTCCATGCCGGCGCCCAGGCAGAAGCCGGGCAGGCGGGCGATGGTCGGCACCGGCACCGCGCGCACCGCTTCGCATAGGTCGCGCAGGCGGGTGATGAAGGCGCGGCCGCCGTCCGGATCGAGTTCGGCCATCTCATAGATGTTGGCGCCGCCGACGAAGGCCTTGTCGCCGCTGCCGCGCAGCACCAGCGCGCGGGCGTCGGCCTGCGCGGCGATCCAGCGCACGGCTTCGGTCAGGCCCAGCGTGACCGGCGAGGCCAGGATGTTCAGGCTCTTGGCGTCGTCGATCCGCAGCGTGTAGACGCCGCGCGCGTCGCGCTCGATGTGGCTGTGGGGGAAGGCGGGAATCGGGGCGCTCATGGCGGGCTTGTCTCCGTGAAGTCGGGGGATGCCACTCATGCTAGGCCCCGCGGTTGATCACGACAAACAAGTAATTTTCATGGAATGAGTCCCGGTTGGAATAAATCTGCCCATGAACGGGACGGCCCGCGCGAGCGCCACGACGTCGACGCCGGCCACGCGCCTAGCGGTCCGCGACCGTGGTCAAGAGCGGCGAGTCGTACATCGCGGCGGGCGAGATGATGGGCTCGTCCCAGGGAATGTCCTTGCCGTAGCGCTCGCGCATCTTGGCCTGGACGGCGGGCGGACTCAGGTCGAAGCTTTTCAAGGGTTGCAGCGCGCCGATCCGCACGCCCAGCGCGCGCTGGTAGATCTTCCAGACCAGTTCGGAGCAGTAGATCCGTTCGTCCGACCAGCCGAACACCAGGTCGTAGGGTTTGCCGACATAGTCCGTGCCCACGCGAGCCAGCTGTTCGCGCGCCTCGGGCGTGAGCCGCGCCGTGTCGCGCAGGCGCTTGACGACATAGGCGCCGCGTTCGCCTTGCGCCGCCCAGGCGGACAGCGGCGTGTAGCTGACCGTGGCGGCGGCTTCCAGCACGTAGGGCGCGCCCTGGCGCATCACGATCATGCCCATGTGGCTGTAGGGCGAGCGGGTGGCCTGCTGGATGGCCAGGCTCTGCGCGGAACGGGATTGCTGGAAGACCAGGTCGCCGGTCTGCACCGGCGGCGTGGCCCAGGCGGCGGGCGAGACCAGCGGGGCCAGGCATAGCGCCGCGGCCGCCACGGCGCTGGCCCGCAGGCCGGCCGCGCGGCGCCGGGCGCTTTCTGGATGAGGAGCGCGGATTGCGCGGGGCGTTGTCATCGGGTCCATTGCGTCGATTCCTGGCATGGGCGCAACAGTAGCATCCGCGCCGGATCGGCGCGTCACGCGATGCCGCCGTTGGCGCGCAACACCTGGCCGTTGATCCAGCCGCCGTCGGCGCCGGCCAGGAACGACACAATGCCGGCGATGTCCTCGGGTTCGCCCAGGCGTTCCAGCGGCGGCATCTTGGCGTAGTGCTCGATCAGTTCCGCGCTCTTGCCCTGCTTGAACAGGTCGGTGGCGACCGGGCCCGGCGCCACGGCGTTGACCGTGATGCGGCGGCCGCGCAGTTCCTTGGCGAACACGCGGGTAAAGCCTTCCACGGCCGCCTTGCTGGCGATATAGAGGCCGTAGGTGGGCAGGTTCAGCGCCAGCGTGGTGCTGGAGACGTTGACGATGCTGCCGCCGTCGGCCAGCCGTGTGCCGGCCTCGCGCAGGGTGTTGAAGGTGCCGCGGGTGTTGATGTCGAAGGTCTGGTCGTAGACCTCGTCGGTAGCCTCGGCCAGCGCCTGCAGCTTCAGCACGCCGGCGCTGTTGACCAGCACGTCGATGCGTCCCAGGCCGGCCTCGACCTGGTCGAACATGGCGCGCACCTCGGCGGCTTTGGACACGTCGGCGCGCACCGCCAGCGCCCGGCCGCCCGCGGCGCGGATCTCGCCGGCCAGGGCGTCGGCTTCGGCCGCGCTGGCGGCGTAGTTGATGGCGACGGCGAAACCGTCGGCGGCCAGGCGGCGCGCGATCGCGGCGCCGATGCCGCGCGAGGCGCCGGTGACCAGGGCAACGCGTTGGGAGGCTTGGGAATTCATGGTGACTCCTGGGTGGAATGTAGGACGAATCATGCGGTGGAACGAATCATGGACTATTCCAAACCAAAGATAATTACGCCAGTTTTGCTAACATAATTTCATCTGTATTAATAATAGAGCCCGCGCATGGACCGTTTCCAGGAAATGCAGGTGTTCGTCCGCATCGCCGAGCGGCGCAGTTTCTCCAAGGCGGCCGAGGATCTGCGGATTCCGCGGGCCACCGTCACCAATCTGATCAAGCGCATGGAAAAGCGCCTGGGCGCGCGCCTGCTGGAACGCACCACGCGCCAGGTGCGGCTGACCCATGACGGCGAGGCCTATTACCGGCGCTGCGTGCGCCTGCTGGCCGACCTGGAGGAAGCGGACGGTGCCTTCCTGAACACCGCGCCCAAGGGCCTGTTGCGGGTCAACATGCAGGGCACCCTGGCGCGGGTGTTCGTGATGCCGGCGTTGCCGGGCTTCCTGGAGCGTTATCCCGACCTGGTGCTGCACCTGGGCGAAGACGACCGTCTGGTGGACCTGGTGCGCGAGGGCGTGGACTGCGTGCTGCGCGCCGGCACGCTGCAGGACTCATCGCTGGTGGGGCGCCAGATCGCCCTGATGCCGCAGGTCACCGTCGCCAGTCCGGCCTACCTGGCGCGCTACGGCGAACCGGCCACGCTGGATGATCTGGAAGGGCACCGGGCGGTGGACTATGTGTCCTCGTCCAGCGGCCGCAGCCTGCCGCTGGATTTCACGGTGGACGGGCGCAACGTGCTGGTGCGGCCGGGCTCGGTCATCAGCGTCAGCGGCGCCGAGCTCTACGCCAGCGCGGCGCTGGCCGGGCTGGGGTTGGTCCAGGTGCCTCGCTACCGCGTGGCCGAGGACCTGGCCGCCGGCCGGCTCAAGCTGGTGCTGCCCGGCGCGCCGCCGGCGCCGATGCCGGTGTCGGTGCTGTATCCGCAGAACCGCCAGGTGTCGGCGCGGGTACGGGTGTTCAGCCAGTGGCTGGCCGGCATCTTTGGCCGCGCCTTCGGCCAGGACGATCAGACGATGCCGGTCAGGTAGTACACCGCGATCACCAGGAACACCGACAGCGTCGAGATCAGGGTGATGGCGAAGATGTCGCCGTAGGACTGGCGGTGCGTCAGGCCGGTGACGGCCAGCAGCGTGATGACGGCGCCGTTGTGCGGCAGCGTGTCCATGCCGCCCGAGGCCATGGCGGCGATGCGGTGCAGCACCTCCATGGGGATGCCGGCCGCCTGGGCGCTGTCGATGAAGGTCTGCGCCATGGCCGCCAGGGCGATGCTCATGCCGCCCGAGGCCGAACCGGTGATGCCGGCCAGCGAGGTCACCGCCACCGCCTCGCCCACCAGCGGGTCGGGAATCGCCTTGAGCGCGCTGGCCACCATCAGGAAGCCGGGCAGCGCCGCGATCACGCCGCCAAAGCCATATTCCGCCGCCGTATTCATCGACGCCAGCAGCGCGCCCGAGACCGCGCTCTTGCTGCCTTCGGCGAAATGCGCCTTGATGTGCGAGAACGAGAACAGCAGGATGGTGGCGATGCCGGCGATCAGCGCGCCCATCACCGCCCACAGCGCCACCTGGTCATGCGCGTTGACCGGCAGGGGCTGCGGCAGGCCGGGCAGTTCGACCTGCGAGCCGGCCGGGTACCAGCCGGGAATCCAGCGCGTCAGCAGGAAGTTGGCCACGCCCACCACCACCAGCGGCAGCAGCGCGACCAGCGGGTGATGCTCGCGTCCGCCGGCGGGCGTGTCCGGTTCGTTGCGCAGTTCGGTGCCGTAGCCTTCGCCCGCCAGCGCGGCGCGCTTGCGGCGCCATTCCAGGTAGGCCACCCCGACGGTCAGCGTGAAGGCCGCGCCGATCAGCCCCAGCCAGGGCGCGGCCCAGGTGGTGGTCTCGAAGAAGGTGGTGGGGATGATGTTCTGGATCTGCGGCGTGCCGGGCAGCGCCGTCATGGTGAAGGTGAACGCGCCCAGCGCGATCGCGCCCGGCATCAGCCGCTTGGGAATGCCGCCCTGGCGGAACATCTCGGCCGCGAACGGGTAGACCGCGAATACCACCACGAACAGCGACACGCCGCCGTAGGTCAGCACCGCGCACACCAGCACGATCGCGATGATGGCGCGCTCGGCGCCGATCAGCCGCAGCACCGCCTGCACGATGGCGCGCGAGAAGCCGGACAGCTCGATCAGCTTGCCGAACACCGCGCCCAGCAGGAACACCGGGAAATAGAGCTTGGCGAAGCCCGCCATGCGCTCCATGAAAATGCCCGAGAACACCGGCGCCAGCGCCGACGGGTCGGTCAGCAGCACCGCGCCCATGGCCGCGATGGGCGCGCAAAGGATGACGCTGTAGCCTCGATACGCCGCCAGCATCAGGAATGCCAGCGCCGCCACCACGATAAACAATCCGGTCATTCGTTACTCCAGGAATGAAGGGTCAAGGGGTGTGGGGCTACACCTTAACCGATCGTTCCCGGCGGCTGTTTGACAGGGCGGGATGCCGGCCCGTTGTCGGACCGGACCCCATGCGCGCGTCAGTAGGTGGCGCGCAGCGTCAGCATCACGTTGCGCGGTTCGCCGTAGATGCCGTAGAAGTTGGACGGCACGCGGGCGTAGTAGTGGCGATCGAAGACGTTGTTCAGCGTCAGCGAGGCGTCCAGGTTGCGGTTCACCTTGTAGCCGACCTGCGCGTCGACCACCGCGTAGCCGCCTTGCCACGAAACGTTGTTGCGGCTGGTGCGGCTCTGCGCGCGCACGCCGCCGCCCACGCGCCAGCCCGGCAGCACATCGGGCGTGAAGCGATAGGTAGTCCAGACCTTGAACAGGTGCTTGGGCGTTTCCGGGTTGACGATCTGGCCTTCCTGCGTCGGGTCGGACAGGTAGCGGGTCTGCAGGTAGGTGTAGCCGGCGTACAGGTCCCAGTTGGGCAGCAGGCGGCCGCTGATCTCGGCCTCGACGCCCTGGCTCTGGGCCTCGCCCTGCGCCAGGTAGCGGCCCGGGTTGGCGTCGTCGGCCACCGCGCGGTCCTTGTCGCGGATGCGGAACAGCGCCAGCGAGGCATTGGCCGCGCCGTCCAGGAACTGGCCCTTCAGGCCGATCTCGTACTGCTTGCCGGTGCGCGGCTTGAGCGGCTTGCCGTCGGCCGTCATCTGCCAGGCTTCCGAGAAGGCGTAGATGTCCGAATAGCTGGCGTAGGCCGACAGCCACGAATTCAACTGCGCTACCGCGCCGTAGTAGGGCACGAACTTGCGCACCTCGGGATCGCGCTGGGTGTCGCCCGCCACCGGCAGGATGGCCTGGGTAGCGTTGCGGTACCAGCTCTGGCGTCCGCCCACGATCAGCGTCAGCGGGTCGGCCACGTTCAAGCTCAGCTGGCCGTAGATGCCCATCTGGCTGGACTTGGAGTCGTCGCCCGAGGTGTAGGGCAGGTCCGGATCGGGCACGTCGATGTCGTGGATCGACACGTTGCTGATGTTCATGCCGCCGGAGCGGCTGTCCTGGCGCCGTTCGGCGTAGTTGGCGCCGATCATGGCCTGGTGGGTGCGGCCCAGCAGGCGGAAGGGGCCCGAGGCATGGGTATCGAAGCCGATCCAGCGGATCTGGTCCTTCTGCGTCTGCAGGCGGTAGCCGGCGCGGTCGTTGGCGGGATTGACCGGGCCGTTGACGTAGCCGTAGCGGCTGTCCATGTCGGTCGAGCGGTAGTTCATCGACACCTGGCCGGTCCAGCCATTGGCGAAGCGGTGGCTCAGTTCCGAATAGATTTCCGACAGGGTGGTGTCGCCGCGCGACCAGTCGGTGCCGTAGAAGCCTTTGCGCGGCGAGTCGATGATGTGGCCGTTCGAGTAGATCGACAGGCCGTAGTCGAACGGCGCCTCGCGCTGGCGTTGGTAGGCCGCCGACAGCGTCAGGGTGGTGTTGGCGGTCAGATCGAATTCGAGCGAGCCGTAGGCCAGGCCCTGGCGATTGTGGGCCTTGTCGAAGAAGAAGTCGCGGTCCTGCGCGGCCAGGCCGGCGCGGGCGCGCACCCGGCCGTCGGCCGTGATCGGGCCGGTCGCGTCCAGTTCGGTGCGGTAGTTGTTCCACGAGCCGGCCATCACCGCGCCGGTCAGGCTGAAGGCGTCCTGTGGCCGCTTGCGCACCAGGTTGACGGTGCCGGCGGGGCTGCCGAAGCCCTGCAGCAGGCCGGCCGGGCCGCGCAGCACCTCGACGCGGTCGTACAGCGCCAGGTCGAACTGGGGCAGGTACTGCAGCGCGCCGTTGGCCGGCACGCCGTCGAACTGCACGTCGGTCTCGTAGCCGCGCGCGGTGAAGTAGGCGGTGCCGTCGCCGTAGGTCATGGCGCTGACGCCGGTGGTCTGGCGCAGCGCGTCCTCCACTGTGACCATGTTCTGGTCGTCCATGCGCTGGCGCGTCACCACCGACACCGAGTTGGGGATGTCGCGCACGTTGGCGCCGGTCTTGCCGATGGTGACGGTATTGGCGGTGTAGGACTGCGAACCCTCGGTCTGGCCGGGGTCCGACAGCTTTTCGGCGGCACCGGTGACTCGCACGGGACTCAGTTGCGGCACCTCGTCGGCGGCGCGGGCCAGGACGGGCAGGCCGGCCTGGGCCAGCAGGGCGGCGGCGAGGGTCAGGCGGAAGGCGGGGAGGCGGCGTGGGACAAATGCGACAGGGGGAAGTGCGACGGGCGTCATTTTCTTTTGAAAACAATGGGAATCATTTGCATTAATGATAAAAAGCAAGTTCCCTGTTTGCTGGACAGAAAATGTCGAAAAACAGACATAACTGGCTGGATTGGGGGCCGATCAACCCTTGCTATCGAAATCCCGCCAATGCGTGAGTTTCCCGTCGATGCGCCGCCCGTGGTGGCGCGCTCGTTCCACTACGAAGATGGCCAGCGGCAAGAGCCGCATTCGCACGAGCGCATCCAGCTGATGTATTCGCCCACCGGCATCATGCGCGTCATGACCGAGGACGGCGCCTGGCTGCTGGCGCCGATGCGCGCGCTGTGGATTCCGCCCGGCGTGGCGCACGAGGTGCGCATGGTCGGCCAGGTGACGATGCGCTCGGCCTTCATCGCGCCGGACGCCGCGCCCTGGCTGTGGAAAGATACCTGCGCGCTGGACGTGGCGCCGCTGATGCGCGAACTGATCCTGGCGCTGAACCAGCCGGCGGCGCGCCACGGGCCCGTGCAGCGCCTGAGCGCCGAGCTGTTGCTGAACCTGCTGGCCGGCACCGAGCGGCAGCATCGCCAGTTGCCGCTGCCGTTCGACCGGCGCCTGCGCAAGGTCTGCGCCGCCGTGCTGCAATCGCCCGGCAACGACGACACGCTGGAGCAGTGGGGCGAACGGATGGGCGCCAGCGCGCGCACGCTGGCGCGGCGCATGAAGGACGAGACCGGCATGAGCTTTCACAACTGGCGGCTGCAGGTACGCATCGACGAGGGCATCTGCCGGTTGTTGCAGGGGCAGTCGGTGGTGAACGTGGCGCGGGCGCTGGGGTATGCCAGCGCGAGCGCCTTCGTCTATATGTTCCGCAATGTGATGGGGGTGTCGCCGACGCGGTATCTGGAGCAGATCGCCGGCGGTTGAGGCGGGGACGCCGGTTCTAGCGGTCCAGTAACGCCAGCGCCTGCCTGGCGATCTCCAGGTCGATCGCCGCATCGTCTCCATCGCCCATGAACCAGGCCGCCGACAGCCCGCACCAGGCCACCACCCATTGCAGCAGCCGGCGGCGCTCCAGTCCGGATTCCTCCAGCACGATGCCGAGGCGGCGCTCGAAGCGGCCCGGCGCGATGGCCACCGGGGGCTCCGGATCGGACAGGTCGGGGTTGCAGAAGATATTGGCGTAATCGAAGGCCCGTTCGCCGTACAGGCGCTTGGGGTCGATCACCAGCCAGCCGCGTTCGCCGAAGTCCAGGACATTGTCGTGGTGCGCGTCGCCGTGCAGCACCACCTGGTCGCGCGGGTCGTCCAGCAGCGCGCGGGCGAAGCGGGCGCTGTGCGCCAGGATGCCGCCGCGCGCCCGCGCCATCGGCCACAGCTCGACGAACCATTCTTCCAGCGACCGCAGCGGCGGCAGCGGCCTGGCGCGCGGCGCGTGCAGCTCGCGCAGCACGCCGCACAGGATGCGGGTGGCTTCGTCGTCGCGGCCGTTGCGGGCATAGCCGGCCAGCGAGCGCGTGCCGGTGGCGCGTTCGAGCAGGATGGCGTCGCCGTCGTGCGCCAGGACCCGCGCGGCGCCGTGGCCGTCCCACCAGGTCATCAGCACGCCGCCTTGCCGTTCGTCTTCCTCGACCGCGACCTTCAGCATCGCCGGCACGCCGGCCTGGCGCACCGGCAGCA
>NZ_QHHO01000022.1:968299-1007515 GCF_003184165.1 Achromobacter sp. RW408 | reverse complement strand
TTTTGTTTGCGCGCAGCCGCCGCGCCACGGCCATGCCCTTTGTCCTGCGGCCGATGAGCGCCAGCCCCGCGCACAAAGAAAAAGGCCCGCAAGGGGCCTTTTCCGGGTCCATACGAGCGCCGTGGCGCTCGCGGGGGATGTGGATCACATCTTGTCTTTCAGCACGCTCAGCAGGCGCTGGGCGGTGGCGCTGTTGTCGCGTTCGCCCTTGGCATCCAGCACCGTGACGGTGGTCTGTTCGCCGCTGCCGACCAGATGGATGCGGTACTGCGGCGCCTCGGCCTTCTTGTCGCCCGAGAACATGCGGCTGAAGAAGCCCGGCTGGTCGATCTTCTCGCCGGTGTCGGTGTCGACGTAGCGCACGTAGTAGTCGCCAGCGGAACGGTCGCGGTCCTCGACCGAGAAACCGCCGCCATCCAGCGCCACGCCGACACGGCGCCAGGCCCGGTCGAACGACTCGCTGACGATCAGGGCGGCGCCCTGGGTGCGGACGTCCTGCTGCACCGCGGGCTTCTGCGGCGCGGCCTCGGCCTGCTGCACCAGCTTGCGGGCGTTGTCGACGTCGGTGCCCAGGTAGACCATCATGCGCGCCAGCATGGCGGCGTTCAGGCCCGGGTCTTCCTTGCCATTCTGCCATTGCACCTGGGAGCCGTCGTTGCCAACGCGCTTTTCCAGCATCTGGCGGTGGCTGACGTAGATCTCGGTGTGGCCGTTGACGCGTTCGACGCGGGTGCGGAATTTCTCGCGCTCGCCGCTGTCCCAGGCCGATTCCAGCACCGCGCCCAGGGCCTGGCGCAGCCAGCTTTCCGGGATCTTGGCGCGGTTTTCCGCCCAGTCGGTCTCGATCAGGCCGGCGGCCGGATTGTTGCTGGCGACGGTGAAGCCATTTTCGGTCCAGAAGTCGACCAGGCGCGGGAACACGTCCTCGGGCGCGCGGTCGACCACCAGCCAGCGCAGGTCGCCGTCGCGTTCGACGCGCATGTCCTGGCGGTTGGGCAGCACGTTGCTGGCCTTGGGCGCGTTGGCCTGGGCCTGGCCCTGCTGCTGGAATTGCGAGTAGGTGGTCGAGCCCGACGCCGGCGCGCGGTAGCGCGGATCGCTGGCGGCCTGGGTCAGGTCGGGCGGGATGCTGAGCGGCTCGCCACGTTGCGTGACGGCGCTCTTGTAGTTGACGGACTCTTCATTGCCCAGGAATTGGTTGACCTCGCTGCAGCCGGCCAACAACACCAGAGACATCAATGCCGACAGACCGGCATGACGCTTGTTCATACGTATCCTCACGATATTTAGAGCAGGCCCGTTTCCTGGAGCGCGCGACGCACCGTTTCGTGGTGCGGCGCGCCCAGTTCCACCAGCGGCAACCGGTAGCCCAGTGCGGTGCGGCCCATTTCGGCCAGCGCCCACTTGACGGGAATAGGATTGGCTTCAACGAACAAAGCCTTGTTCAGACGGGCCAGGTGCGCATTAAGTTCACGCACCTTCGGCACATTGCCCGCCAGGGCGGCGGCACAGAGGTCGCGCATCAGCTTGGGCGCGACGTTGGCGGTAACCGAAATGTTGCCGCGCGCGCCCAGCAGGATCAGGGCGGCGGCGGTGGGATCATCGCCACTGAACACCTGGAAGCTGGCCGGCGCCTCGCGCAACAGCAGGCCGCCGCGGGCGATGTCGCCGGTGGCGTCCTTGATGCCGATGATGCCCGGCACCTGCGCCAGGCGCAGCACCGTTTCGTTGCTCATGTCGGCCACGGTGCGGCCCGGCACGTTGTACAGGATGGTCGGCAGGTCCACGGCTTCGGCGATGGCGCGGAAGTGTCGGTACAGGCCTTCCTGCGAGGGCTTGTTGTAGTACGGCACCACCGACAGGCCGGCCTGCGCGCCCACCGCCTTGGCGTGGCGCGTGAGGTGGATGGCTTCGTCGGTGGAGTTGGCGCCCACGCCGGCAATGACCGGGATGCGGCCCGCCGCATGCTCGACCGCCACGCGGATCAGTTCCGCGTGTTCTTCCATGGAGACCGTGGGCGATTCCCCGGTGGTGCCCACCACCACCAGCGCATCGGTTCCTTCCTGGATATGCCAATCGATCAACGACCGGTAGGCAGCGTAGTCCAGGCTGCCGTCGGGCTGCATCGGGGTGACGAGGGCCACCATGCTGCCCTGGAAATTAACGCCTGCGGCGGTTGCAGGGGATGCCATAAATGAGGGGCTCCAAAGCCCCACGGCGGGATGCCCCAGGGCCAGAATCAGTGAAACCGCTGAGTTTAACGGATATTGGCCAAAATCCTAGAGGAACCACTGAACGATCGTCGTTCCCAAAGCCAATACCGGACGCATCAATATCCAGAGCACGTCGGTCACCAGCAGCACCACCACGATCACCAGCCCATACGGCTCGATTTTCGAGTATTGCCAGGCCAGGCGGTTGGGCAGCAGGCTGAAAAGGATGCGTCCCCCATCCAGCGGCGGAATCGGCAGCAGGTTCAGCGCCATCAGCACCAGGTTGACCTGCACGCCGGCCATCGCCATCTCGAACCAGAAGCTCTCCTGCATGCCCGATTCCAGGAACAGGCGCAGCGAAAACACCCACAGGATGGCCATCAGCAGATTGGCGGCGGGTCCGGCCAGCGCCACCCACAGCATGTCTTTCTTGGGACGGCGCAGGCGGCCGAAATCCACCGGCACCGGCTTGGCCCAGCCGAACAGCATGCCCGGGCTGCCCAGCAGCTTGGAGGTCAGCAGGATCACCACCGGCACCAGCAGTGTGCCGATCGGATCGATGTGGCGCGCCGGGTTCAGGCTGACGCGGCCGGCCTGGTACGCCGTCGGATCGCCGAACATGCGCGCGACATAACCATGCGCGGCCTCGTGCAGGGTGATGGCGAAAATGACCGGTATCGCGTAGACCGCGATGGTTTGGATGAGTTCGTTCATGGCGAACCGGATTGTAGTGGAGGCGCGCGGTCGCGCCGGGCGCCATGCGCGGCGGTGACTTCAGGCCAGGCCCAGCGTGGCCGGGTCGCCGCGTCCCACGCGCACCACCACCGGCTCGGCGCCGGTCAGGTCGATCACGGTGGTCGGCGAATGCGGGCACGCGCCGGCGTCGATGATGGCGGCCAGCTCGTGGGCGTAGCGCTCGCGGATGTCCTCGGCGTCGTTCAACGCTTCGGTCTCGTCCTTCGGGATGAGGGTGGTGGACAGCAGCGGCGCGCCCATCTGTTCGAGCAGGCCGAGCATCACGGCGTGATCCGGCACGCGGATGCCGATAGTCTTGCGCGATGGGTGCGAAACGCGCCGCGGCACTTCCTTGGTGGCTTCCAGGATGAAGGTCCAGGGGCCGGGCGTAGCGGCCTTGAGCAGCCGGTACTGGCGGTTGTCGACGCGCGCGAAGTGGCCGATCTCGGCCAGGTCGCGGCACAGCAGCGTGAGGTGATGGCGCTCGTCCAGGCCGCGCAGGCGGCGCAGGCCGTCGGCCGCGTTCTTGTCGTCCAGGCGCGCGACCACCGCGTAGCTGGAATCGGTGGGCACCGCCACCAGGCCCCCGTCGTTCAGCCATTGGGCGGCCTGCTTGAGCAGGCGCGGTTGGGGATTCGCGGGGTGGATATCTAAATGGAGAGCCATGGGTTTATCCTAACACTCTTGAAGGCCGCTTCACCATGGGCGGCCACGGCAACACATGGCGGCCATGCCGGCCCGCCCGGAGACACAGTATGCGCCTGGACGATTCCCGCGAAAGCGACAACGTGGAAGACCGCCGCGCCAGCGGCCCGCGTATCGGCGGCCGAGGCACCATCGGCATCGGCACCATCGTGCTGGCCCTGGTGGCCATGTATTTCGGCGTCGATCCCAGCGTGGTGCTGCAGATGGCCGAAGGCCCGCCGGCGCAGCAGCAACAGGGGCCGGCCGCCCGGCCGCCCGCCAACGACCCGCAGGCACGCTTCGTCGCCAAGGTGCTGGGCGAAACCGAGGACACCTGGAGCGCCATCTTCCAGAAGGACCTGAACCGCCAGTACGTGCCGCCCAAGCTGGTGCTGTTCCGTGGCGCCACGCCCACGGCCTGTGGCACCGGCCAGGCGGCGATGGGGCCGTTCTACTGCCCGGGCGACAGCAAGGTCTACATCGACCTGGCGTTCTTCGACGAATTGCAGAACCGCTTCAAGGCGCCCGGCGATTTCGCCCAGGCCTATGTCATCGCGCACGAGGTCGGCCACCACGTGCAGCACCTGCTGGGCATCTCCGACCAGGTCGACAACCTGCGCCGCCGCAACCCGTCGCAGGCCAATGCGCTGTCCGTGCGCATGGAACTGCAGGCCGACTGCTTCGCCGGCCTGTGGGCGCAACGCGCCAACGCCGCCCGCAACATCCTCGAGGGCGGCGACGTCGAGGAAGCGCTGGCCGCGGCCACCGCCATCGGCGACGACCGGCTGCAAAAGCAGAGCCAGGGCTACGTGGTGCCGGACGCCTTCACCCACGGCTCGTCGGCCCAGCGGGTGCGCTGGTTCAAGCGCGGCCTGGAAGGCGGCGAGCTCAAGCAATGTGATACCTTCGCCGCCAGCTCGCTGTAGCCCCGGCGTGCCGGCCGCGACGCCATTGCGCCTGTATATCCATACAGCGCGCGGACCGAGGGCGTCTTCATCTTGTAAGATTACGCCCCCGCGCAGACCAAGCGCGGGCCAGAGCTCCCGCAAGGGGGCTTTTCCCGCTGGGCGGCCCGGCGGCGCATTTCCAGACACCAGATCCGTTCCATGGCCAACAAGTTCGAACCGTTAATCACCGCTGATGAGGTGCAAGAAATCCTCGCGGAGCCCAAGGAAACCGTCAAGCCGATCACCTGGATCCCCAAGCCGGCCGCCACCAGCATCCAGTGGATGGAGTTCGCCAGCCCTTGCCGCATCAAGGGTGAAGTGCGCGACGACGTGATCTTCCGCGCCACCTACCGCGGCGCCCGCACCGACGTGCACGGCCAGGCCACCATCTTCCTGGCCGAGGCGTTCTGCGCCAGCCTGTTCGTCGGCCCGCACCGCGTCCTCGGCGTCGACACCGACGACTCCTTCCACACCAGCCTGGTGGGCGAAGGCCGGCCGCAATACCGCAAGCCGCTGGCGGACCGCAGCCACGAACACATCTGGGTGGACGAAGGCGAAGGCTACGCCGAACCCATCGTGCCCGCCCTGCACACGATCGCCGAGCTGATGCAGTACTTCCTGCCGAGGGCCAACCTGACCCTGACCGGCGGTTTCGCGCATCCCCTCAAAGGCCGACAAATCGAACTGATCCTATGAGCAATTTCCTGGAAGCCTCCGGCTGGACCGTCCTGCCGGCGGGCGAGCACGCCATCCGCGCGATCTCGCCGATGACGCTGGGCCTGGACGGCCAGCACGCGGCATTCTTCATCGCCCATCCGGACGACACGTCGTTCTATCTCACCGACGCCTGTGAAACCGCGATGCATGCCTCCAGCTACGGCATCGAACTGGCGCCCAAGCGGATCGACATCCTCAACGAAACGCCGGGCGTGAGCCTGGCGCACTTCGACAAGTCGGGCGCCATCGTCGCCAGCGGCCCCAACGAGCAGTTGCAGGAAGCGCTGTGGGACGCGGTCAAGCTGGCCATGGCGCTGTCGTTCCAGTGCGCCAAGTGGATGCCGCGTTTCAGCCAGCTGCGCTTTCGCGCCCAGGTCGGCCGGGCGCTGGCGGCCGGGGTCGGCCCCAATCGCATGGTCAAGGGCGCGCGCGCCAAGGGCAGCAGCGGCCATACCGCCGACTTCGCCTTCGCCGTGCGCGCCGCGGGCAGCACCGCGCTGACCTACATCGAACCGATCGCGCTCAAGGCGGGCAAGAAAATGGATTGGACGCAGGTCTACCAGACCCACGGCAAGATGTCGGACGTGAAAATGGCCGATGCGCGCAACTCGCGCATGGTGATCCTGGAGGATGGCGCGTCGGCCGAGGAACTCAGGAAAGCCGTGACCATCCTGGAACAGTCGGCCAGCGTGCTGACGCTGGCCAAGACCCGCGACTGGCGGGCGGTGTTCGCCGCGGAATAGCCGCCGCCGCGGACCGCGCCCCATCAGCGCCGGCCGGCGGCGTCAGGATGGCATGTTGGTCAGGCCGTCGACGATTTCGCGGCCGTGCAGGATGGCGGCATGCACCGCTTCGCGCGGACTGAAGACAAAACCACCTTCGGCAAAGCGTGGCACGGGATATTCGTCGCCACCTTCCAGCACGGCGCCAGCCTGGACCACCATGACCGATGCGATGAAAACGGGGCCGCTCGGCAACGCTTGGACTTCATCGCCCGCGCCCCGGGACACCTTGGCCGTCAGCCGGTATCCCTTGTAGATCAAGTTGTTCTGATGCACTTCGGATGCCCTCTATCTGCGACCCAGCATACCGCGCCTGTTCATGACAGTTCGGATAAGTTTTGTAACCCAGGCATCCGATAGAAACATTGTTGCACCGCGCTAATTGCGTCCCCGTTTCCCTGGCGGCCTGCCCGCCACGCCGACAGGCAGGCAGGACGCGGCTGACAGCCGGACGCGGCCCGCGCCCGGCCGGGGCCGCGTCGATCCGTCCCGGGGATTTCCCTAAAGCTGTTGCGAAAGCGCACTATCGGGGGGCTGCATGCCCGTGGCCCGCAGGTAGTCGGGCAAGGTCCAGCCCCGGCCCAGCAGGAACATGCGGGTGTGCAGATCGCCCTGCACCTGCGGCGTCACCGCCGGCCCCAGGTAGGTCAGCCGCTTGCGCCGCAGGTCGGCATAGCCCAGCGGATAATCGCGCGCCAGCCCCAGCCACAGGCGATGCGCGCCGACCGACTGGCGCGCCCCGCTCATGATGCACAGCCCCGCGTCCAGGGCCCAGCGATAGACCGCGGTGGCCAGCCCCATGCCCTGGTAGGGCGCGGCGTACTTCGAATGCGGCGCGCGCACGTAGGGATCGGCGCGCCGCCCCACTTCGATCAGCCGGTTGAACACCGTGTAGCCCGCCAGCCGGCCGCGCCGCGCGTCCACCACATACACGTAATACTCGCCATCGGCCTCGCGGTAGCGAAGCACCATGCCAGGGATGTCGGTTTGAACCTCCGGCAATCCATGCAAGCGGTCCGAAGGACGATTCATGCGGTCGTGGATGGCATCAAGTTCGGTCTCCACTTCGCGCGGAGCGTGATTGACGTCGATGCGCAGTTCCGTCGCGATAGGCAAGGCGCGGCGGAAAACGTGCAGGGCCAGCGTAGGCAAGGCCACCTCCTGTACAGGGCAAATGCCCGATGAAAAAAAGATGTGCGCCCGCCCGCGACCTGCCGGTCCGCGGGAGGTGCGATGAAAATCCGCCTCGAAATGGTCCTAGGCGGCGTGGCCGCCCGTCAGGTTCCAGTCCACCGCGTCGGCGGCCGCCTCCCCGGGCATGCCGAAAAACGCCGGGAACTGGCGCGCGCCCTTGCGCGTGACCGACAAGGCGCGCGAGTCCAGGTCCTTGTCGACCCAGCCGCGCCGCAACAACGCCTCCAGCAGCGCGGCGCCCAGCGCGCCGCCCAGGTGCGAGCGGCGCTCGCTCCAGTCCAGGCAGGGGCAGGCAAAGCGGCGGCGGCGCTGGCGCGCCTGCGCCACATCCACCCCGACCTGTGCCAGCGAGGCCTCGCCCAGCGGCGTCAACACATAGTCGCGGCCATCGGCCGCCAGCCATTGGCGCGCCAGCATCGCATCATGGACGCGCACGGCCAGCGTGCCCGCCATGTGGTCATAACAGGTGCGGGCCTCGCGCAGCGCCGATGGCGTGTTGGGCTTGAACGGCGCGCGCTCGGCGCCCGCCACCACCAGCAACGCTTCCAGCGCGCGCGCCACTTCGGCATTGGCCAGCCGGTAATAGCGGTGCTTGCCCTGCGCCGCCTGCTCCACCAGGCCCTGCTCGCGCAGGCGCTGGAAATGGCTGCTGGCCGTGGACGCGCCGATATCCGCGGCCGCGGCCAGTTCCGTGGCGGTGCGGGCGCGGCCATCCAGCAGCACGCACAGCATGCGCGCCCGCGCCGGATCGGCGATGGCGCCCGCGACGGCGGACAGGTTGATATCGGCGAACTCGGATTCCATGATTCGGTCCCGGCCAAAGTGTTGTGTACAGGCACAAGCATACTGCGAGTCATCCCAACAAGACAGCCGGCGCCGCCGGCCACCGCCATGCGCGACACCCCGGTTTTCTTCGGCTGGAAAGTTCTCTACGCCACCTTCGTGCTGGCCGTCTTCGGCTGGGGCGTGGGCTTCTACGGTCCGCCGGTCTTCCTGCACGCCGTGGTGCAGCGCACCGGCTGGAGCGTGGCGCTGGTCTCGGCCGCGGTCAGCCTGCACTTCCTGTGCGGCACGCTGATCGTGGCCAATCTGCCGCGCCTGTACCGGCGCTGGGGCGTGCCGGCGGTGACCCTGGCGGGCGCCGTTGCGCTGGCGCTGGGCGTGTCGGGCTGGGCGCGCGCGGCGGCGCCGTGGCAGCTGTACGCGGCCGCGCTGTTCTCCGGCATGGGCTGGGTGACGCTAGGCGCGGCGGCGGTCAATGCGCTGATCGCGCCCTGGTTCGTGAAACGGCGCCCGGCCGCGCTCGGCATGGCCTACAACGGCGCCAGCGTGGGCGGCATCGTGTTTTCGCCGCTGTGGGTCTTCCTGATTTCCGGCTACGGTTTCGCGCAGGCGGCCTGGTGGATCGGCGCGACGATGGTCATCGTGATCGCGATCCTGGCGCGCAAAGTATTCGCCGTCACGCCGCGCCAGTTGGGCCAGCACCCGGACGGCGTGGCGCCCGACCCGCAGTCACCGGCCGCGGCCGCCACGCTGGCGCCGGTGCCGCGCCTGTGGCGCGATCGCGCCTTCCTGTCGCTGGGCGCCGGCATGGCGCTGGGCCTGTTCGCGCAGATCGGCCTGATCGCCCACCTGCTGTCATTGCTGGCGCCACTGCTGGGCGCGCAGACCGCCGGCATCGCCATGGGCCTGGCCACGGCAAGCGCCATCGCCGGGCGCAGCCTGGTGGGCTGGCTGATGCCGCCGTCCGCCGACCGCCGCAAGGTCGCCTGCGTATCGTATGGCGCGCAGATCCTCGGCTCGCTGGTCCTGATGCTGGCGGCGGACCACGCCTGGGCGGTGTGGGCCGGCGTGCTGCTGTTCGGCGCCGGCATCGGCAACGCCACGTCGCTGCCGCCATTGATCGCGCAGAGCGAATTCGGCCGCGAGGACGCCTTGCGCGTGGTGCCGCTGATCGTCGCCGTGTCGCAAGGCGCCTATGCGTTTGCGCCGGCGGTGTTCGGCGTGCTGCGCGCCATGGCCGGCCAGGACGGCCAATCGATGTTCGCATTCCTGGCGGTGGCGGCCTGCCTGCAAGCCGCCGCGATCGCCTGCCTGGCATGGGGCCGCGGCGCGGCCTGGCGGCGCGGACTCAGTCCAGCCCGCCGCGACGCGCCACCAGGCCGGCCATGACGGCGTCGCCCTGCTCGTCGGCCAGCCCCTGCGCCACCCCTTGGCGGTCGGCGGCGTTGCGGTTCTGGCTGACCTTCCATTTGCCCTCGATGCGCGTGATGGCGATTTCCACGCCGACGATCGCCCGCATCTGCGCGGCGATGAAATCGTCGGGCGCATCCTCGACGCGCCAGGGCTGGGCCCGCGCCTTTTCCTGCGCGTCGGTCAAGGCGCCGATCTGCGCGCGCACCCAGGCCGGATCGTCATGGATCCGCGGCGTGCCCCACACGTGCACGGCCACGAAGTTCCAGGTCGGCACCACCTTGTGGGTCTCGGCCTTGGTGGCGTACCAGGACGGCGTGACATAGGCCTGGGCGCCGTGGAACACCACCAGGCACTCGGCGCCGTCGGCCAGCTCCCGCCACTGCGGATTGGCCCGCGCCATGTGCAGGCGCAGCACGCCCCGCGGCCCTTCGGGATACAGCAGACAGGGAATGTGGTTGGCCATCAGCCCGCCGTCCCCGCTGGTGGCCAGCACCCCCAGGGGATGGGCGCGGATGAAGTCGTGCTGGATATCGAGCGAGTCTTCGCGGAAGGCGGACGGCAGATACATGGCGGCAATGGCTGGCTGGAGGAAAAACACACCATAGCGCCGCCCTGGCCCCATTGCCAGAGCCATCCAGCCATCAATTCATGGGGCCACAACGTGGCGCCGCCCTCCGCCGCGCCGTCCGTGTCAGGCCAGCGCCTTCACCAGCAGCACCGTGGTGAAACCGCTGTCCCATTCCTCGTCGGGATAGGTGTCGATCTCGGCATAGCCCTGCTTGCCGTAGAACGCGCGGCTCTGCATGTTGAAGGTATCGGTTTCCAGCCGCGCCTGGCCGAAACCGGCGCGGCGCATGCCGTCCTCGGCCAGCGCCAGCAGCGCCGCGCCCACGCCACGCCGCTGCATCGCCGGATGCACGTGCAGCGCCCAGATGAAGTTCTTTTCCCAGTCCACCATGCCCGCCACCCGGCCTTCGGCTTCGCACACGTAAAAGCGCGCGCCGCGTTCGGCGACATAGCGCGGGATCTTGCCGCTGTCCAGGAAATACCGATATTTCTCGGGCGTCATCTGCGGCCGCCAGGTGCCTTCGTAGGTCGCGGTCAATATGTCTTCCAGTGCCGCCGCATCGTCGGGGCGCGCCAGCCGGATCGTCAGGGTGTTCGGGGTTTGCGTCATGCGCGGCAGTGTAGCAACCGCGCCGCCCGTCATCGTCGGACGCGCTCGTAGGCCTGGTTCATGCGCTCGCGCGCCGCGGTCTCATGCGCGTAGGCGCGGTCGTATGTGGCCAGACAGGCCGACGTCGGATCGGGCCATTTGATGGCGGCGACGGCGGCGGTCAATTCGTCGCGCGCGCGCTGCCATTCCTTGACGGCGGCGTACCATTCCTTGGTCGTGTCCATAGCTCCCTCCCTATGTGCACACCCCGATCGTAGCCCCGCTGGCGCCGGCTGCGGTGATTCATTCAGCGACGCAAATGGATGAGTCCGATGCGTGGCGGGATGGCTGCATTTGGCCGAGCGCGGCGACACGGTAAAATTCGCGCATCCGGACCGTCCGTGCACGATGGCAACGCCGGACAGCCCCGCGAAATCGCGGCCGCGCGGCCACCCGGCCGCGGCCCGCAGGGGCCATGCACGCCACCCACCCCGCCCGCGAACGATCGCGCGGCCCGATTCGATACCGGATAAAGCGCCTCCCATGAGTGAACGCGGCGCCGCCGCCGCGGTCGTATGTCAGCCAGCCCGCCACGTGGCCGCCTTTCCCGGCCATCCGCGCTTGCCGCGTCCTCTCTCACGAAGCGATGAATATTGACGTCAACCCTCACTTACTCGCTGGCACGGCTAATGCTACTGTTCGGCCTGTGCAAGGAGTACAAGCAATGGATCAGAAAACCAAACCCTGGGCCTTCCCCAAACCCCACCCGGAAAACACCCCGCGGGGCGAACGGAACAAACAGGAATTCGACGCGCCCCCCGCGGCCAAGCCGTCCACCACGGCCAAGCCTCGCGCCAAGAAGCCCGCGGCCGCCGCCGGCGCGGCCAAATCGTGACGCGCCCTTGACGTGACGCGCCCCCTTGACGTGACGCGCCCCCTTGATATGACACGCCCTTGACACCGTCAGCATCCGCCATGCCCGCGCCCGCCATTGTTCCGCCCTGCCGCCGCCCCGGCGCGGGCATGCGCGGACCCAAACGTCCGGCCGCGCCACGCATCGGCGCGCGCGGCCCCCGCCCATCGTGAACCCGTTCATGAATCCGGCGCTGCGCGGCGCCGGCAAGATCACCGCCGTGTTCTTCAGTCCCGACGGCGAGCTCGCGGCGGTGGCCTCGGCCTTTCCGCTGTTGATCAATCCGCGCGCGCGCGCCGTCTATGGCGGCGCCACCCTGCGCTACCGTGTCGGCCTGTACCGCCGCGGCGAGGCCGCGCCGTTCGCCACCTTCGACGCGCTGCGCCTGCCGGTCAACGACGTCGCCTTCCATCCCACCCGGCCCGCGATTGCGATCGGCGCGGGCAGCTACGATGGCGGCTATCTGTTCGAAGGCGACCTCGTCATCTGGAACTGGGCCGACGGCCGCAGCCGCCGTCCCTGCCTGCATGTCCCGGAAGTGGTCCGTTGCCGCTACCTGGACGATGCCGGGCAGCTCGAAGCCTGGGTCCGTCCATGGGATGAATCCTGGGACGAGGACGACGACCGCGCCGCGCCGGCCGCGGATACGCTGCTGCGGATACGGATCGATGATTCCGACGCGGCCTGGCGCGCCGGCGAACCCGCCGCGCTCGACCTCGACGAAACCACCGCCATGGTCGACGCCACGCCGCCGGACGATGGTCTTGCGGTCACGCGCCTGGCCGACTGGTCCGGCCTGCCCGACCTGGGCCTGCGCGGCGCGATCTGGGACCTCGCCTGGCTCGACGCCGATACCCTTGGCGCCACCCACGACGCCTGCCTGCTGGACCGCTATGACCGCAACGGCGAGCTGCTGTCGCGCCACGAAGGCGGCGGCCGCGGCAGCGAAATCCTGCCCGCGGCGGCGGTCACGGTGCACGCGCTGGCGCCCCCCGATCCGGCCGACATTTTCCGGCGCGATTCCCGCCTGTACGTGCTGCGCGACGGGCAACTGGCGGCGGCGCGCGACTACGCCGGCGGCGCATACACATTCTCGGTCGACGCCGATGGCCGCCTGCTGGGCCGCCAAGACCGCGTCGGCAGTCGCGCGCGCGGCGCCGCCGACATCCTGCTGGATCCGGCGCTGGCCCGCGAACAGCGGCTGGACGTCGGCCATTACGATTGCTTCAACCACTACATCGGCATCAACGGCGCCCCCTGCCTGTTCGCGCTGCAAGGCACCCCGCCCGGCTCGCACGAGGGCAAGTACCTGTGCATCGTCCACCCTGACGGCCGCATCGAACGGCTCTGGCCCGTGCTCAAGCCCGATCGCACGCCGGCCAGCCATGCCATGGAATGCCGCGGCGCCTACGTCGACGACGCCCTCGGCGCGGGCGTCGTCATCGCCGGCAAGCACTATTCGCCCACGGTCGACGGCGCCTACCGCGGCTTCATCTACCGCAAGAGCCTGGCGCGCGGCCAGGAACGCTGGCGCCATGCCACGCCGGCGTCGGCCAGCGCCATCGTGCTGGCCGACGGCCTGGTGACGGCGGCCTTCCTCGACGGCAGCCTGATGCTGATCGACGCCCGCACCGGCGACCTGCGCCTGTCGGCCAAGGTCCGCCTGGACGGCATCGCCACGGTGATCTACGCCATGGCGGCGCGCGACGGCATCCTCGCGATCGGCACGCTGGACGGCCGCATCGCGCTGGCCAGGCTGGCCGACCTGCCCGCCAGGACCGGCGCGGACGGCAACCTCGATCTGGCATGATGGGCCTGTCGCCGGCCTTCGGGCCGGCCCCGTTCCATTCCCTTCGTCACGCCAAGCCATGCACTACACCCAAGACCCGAACACCCCGCCCGCCGCCACCATCAGCTTCGACGACTTCATGCAAGTCGACATCCGTGTCGGCACCATCGTCGCCGCCGACGCGTTTCCCGAAGCGCGCAAGCCGGCCTATAAATTGACCATCGACTTCGGCGCCGGCGTCGGCGTGCGGAAAAGCTCGGCGCAGATCACCGGCCGCTACACGCTGGACCAGCTGCCCGGCAAACGGGTGCTGGGCGTCGTCAACTTCCCGCCGCGCCAGGTCGGTCCGGTGCGCTCCGAAGTCCTGGTGCTGGGCCTGGCCGACGACGCCGGCGACACCGTGCTGGTGACGCCCGAGCTCGATGTCCCCAATGGCGCCCGGCTCACCTGACCGCACCCGCACAAGCTCCCGCTCTCTGAAGCCCTGCCTGCCGGCTTAATCGCGGCAAATGCCCGCCGAGGGTCGCGTGAATGTCGGACATATTGACCCTGTCCGCGCCTGCCCTTCACGCTATTCTCAAAGGCTTACGGCGGCCGATTCGCATAAATTTTCCCTGGCCGGCCACATCGTCGCGCCGCGGTTCCGGCCGCGCGCCGACTCTCGGGATGAAGCGAATAGGTAACAGCACAATGGCGGTGAAGCACTACCGCGATCTCAACGTCCACGATGCCGCCAAGGCGCGCCTGCGGCTGGTGTTCCAGCACTTCGAACGCGTGTGCGTGGCCTTCTCCGGCGGCAAGGACAGTTCCGTCACGCTGCACCTGGCGCTGGAGGTCGCCCGCGAAATGAAGCGCGGCCCGGTGCACGCCGTGTTCATCGACCTCGAAGGGCAATACCAGGCCACCATCGCACACGTCACCGAAATGTTCGACCGGCCCGACGTCCAGCCGTGGTGGGTCTGCCTGCCGATCAACCTGCGCAACGCGTCCAGCCTGCGCGAACCCTACTGGTGTGCCTGGGAACCGGGCCGCGAGGCCGACTGGATCCGCCCCCTGCCGAGCCATCCCTCGGTCATCAGCGACCCCGCCCGATTCCCGTTCTATCGCCACCGCATGGAGTTCGAGGAATTCGTGCCCGAATTCAACCGTTGGCTGGCGCGCGACGCGTCCACCGCGTTCCTGGTCGGCATCCGTTCCGACGAATCGCTCAACCGCTACCTCGCGGTCAAGCGCCGCACCAAGAAATGCGCCTGGACGCCCCCCGGCGCGCACAAGCCGCTGCCCTGGAGCACCAGCGACAAATCCGGCGACGGCGGCGTCACCTTCTTTCCGATCTACGACTGGAAATTCGAAGACCTGTGGCGCTACACCGGCGAGCACGGCCACGCCTACAACCGCCTCTACGACCAGATGCTGCGGGCGGGCGTGGCGTTTTCGCAGATGCGCATCTGCCAACCCTACGGCGACGATCAACGCAAGGGCCTGGACCTGTTCCACAAGCTCGAACCCGACACCTGGTTCCGCACGGTCAAGCGCGTCGAAGGCGCCAACTACGCGGCCCGCTATTGCCGCCAGCGCTTTCTCGGCTACCGCGGCGGCCTGGGCCTGCCGCCCACCTTCAGCACCTGGCGCCAATACTGCCAGTTCCTGCTCGACAGCATGCCGGCCGCGTTGCGCCAGGTCTACGCGCGGCGCATCGATGTCTTCATCCAGTGGTGGGAGCAACGCGGCCATCCCCTGTCGATGTGGCCGGACGCGGGCGTTCCCGATCTCGAGAACCGCAAGGCGCAACCATCGTGGCGGCGCATCGGCCTGTCGCTGCTCAAGCAGGACATGGCGCGCTCCCTGTCGTTCGGTCCCGCCCGGCGCGATATCGATACCCTGCTTCCCGCCAAGCCCCGCGCCGTCCCATGACCCATCCCCTGAAGCACTACGCATTCGAACAACTGCGCTCGTACGACGACGAGCCGGCCTTCTTCGCCCTGATGGGCCGCTTCTTCGCCAGCGCCAACGTCAGACGCGACTGCGGCGGCTACCCGCTCAGCGACGGCCCGCGCTATCTCTGGTTCATCGTCCGAAGACACGCCAGCAAGCGCGTGCTGGGTTTCATCAGCATCGAACTCCTGAGCGGCGAGGTCCGCATCCGCGACGGCTACGTGCGCCCCGAGGCGCGCCAGCTCGGCCTGTTCCGGGCGCTGCGGCAGCGGGTGCTGGAGTACATCGACGCGCTGAACCAGCCATGCGTGTTGCGCGTGCCATGGGACTGCGCGGCGCGCCTGCAGCCTTACGGCTTCCAGGTCCATCTCACCCGTGGCAACTGGGCCACCTTGAAAAGGAACACGCATGCCACACGCAGCGGACCTGACGAGCCGGGCCCGGCTCCTGTTCAACGAACTGCGGAGCCTGCCGCTGCGCGAGCGGATCGAAGCCATCAACCAGATCCGCCAATGCCTGCATGAGCACAGCCCCTTTGCCGCCGAGCCGGTCGATTGCGTGCTGTGGGTGCCCGGCGAACGGGTCCAGGCCAACGACTACAACCCCAACACCGTTGCGCCACCGGAGATGCGCTTGCTGGAGTTGTCGATCGACGCCGACGGCTACACCCAGCCCATCGTGGCGCATCCGGACGGGCAGGATGGCTACGTGGTGGTCGACGGTTTCCACCGCCAGCGGGTCGGCAAGAAGAAGGGGCCCATCCGGCAGCGGCTGCATGGCTACCTGCCCGTCGTCGCCATCCGGCCCGGGCGCGATGCCACGGCCGACCGCATCGCCGCGACCATCCGCCACAACCGCGCCCGCGGCGTGCATGGCGTCATGCCCATGACCGACATCGTCGTGCGGCTGGTCAGGGCGGGCTGGAACGATGCCGACATCGCCCGCCAGCTCGGCATGGACCCCGACGAGATCCTGCGCTTCAAGCAGGTGTCCGGCCTGCCTGAGATGTTCCTTGATCATCACTATTCCAGGTCATGGGAATAGCATGGACGGGATTGACCAGGGGCAGGCTGAGGCGGCCGCACAAGCCGCCACCGACGGCTGGCGTCAATTCCAGCATGCCGCCGTGGCGCGCCGCGATGGTCGCCACGATCGACAGCCCCAGGCCGGCGCCCTCGACCTGGCGATGACCGCGCCAGAACGGCGCGGCCGCCTGCGCGCACTGCGCCGGCGTCAGGCCGGGACCGTGGTCGCGCACCGTCACCACCAGCCAATCCGAGACGATGCCGGCGTCGACCTCCACCGGTTTGTCGTCGGGGGAATACTTGAGCGCGTTGTCCACCAGGTTGCGCACGGCGCAATCCAGCAGGGTATCGGGCAGCGCCACCCAGGGCTGGCCGGTGGGCATGCGCCAGCGCACCCGCGCGGGCTTGCGGCCGGCCACCCGCGCCAGCACCGCCAGCGCGTCGCAGGCCGGCACGCCGGCCGCCTCGTCGCCATCGGCGCGCGCCAGCGCCAATAGCTGTTCGATCAGGCGCTCCAGGCGCTCGGTGCCCTGCAGCGCATGCGCAATGGCCTGGCGGCTGGCGGCATCATGGGGCGCCTGCGGCAACCGTTGCAGCACCTGCAGATGCGCCTTGATGGCGGTGACCGGAGCGCGCATTTCGTGCGCCGCATGATCCGAGAAATGCCGCTCACGCCGCAGCATTTCCTCCATGCGCCGCGACAGCCGCGCCAGCGTCTGGGGAATTGACGGGCGGTCGACCCCGAACCAGAGCAGCGCCATGGCCAGCAGCAGCCCGGCCACGCTGGGCAGCAGCGCCGTCCAGGCGATCTGCCGATGCAGCGCGGCACGGATGTCGCCGCGACCGGCGGTGACCACGCGCAGGTCGTCGGTCTCGAAGGCATAAGTGCGCCAGTCGGCACCGGCCCGCATGAGCGAACCGTAGCCGAGCGGCGCGGCGGCAAGCGCCTGTCCGTCCGGCGCGCACGCCTGCGCCGCGTCGTCGCCCGGCCCGGCCGCGCAGCGGGCGTCGCCCGCCGGCGGGCCGACGATCGCCAGCATGTCGCCGCCATCCGCCGTGGCCGGACGCGACGGCTGCGTCACCAGCCGCGCCACCATGGCCGCCGACGCCGCCAGCCGCGAGTCCAGCGCCGCGTCCAGCTCGGCGCTGGCAAGTTCGAACATCCACAGCGTCACCGCGCCGCCGACCACCAGCCAGACGGCGCCCAGGATCAGCATCAGGCGAACGCGCAGGCTCATGGCGGCGGCATCCCCAGCCGATAGCCCCAGCCGCGCACGGTCTCGATCAGCCCGGCGCCGAGCTTGCGGCGCAGCTTGTGGATATGCACGTTGACGGCGTTGCTCTCGACCCGGTCGTCAAAGCCATACAGGCTGTCGCGCAACTGGTCCATGGTGAGGATCTGCCCGGGATGCTGCAACAGCGTCTTGAGCAAGGCCAGTTCGCGCCGCTGCAGCGTGACGCGGGCGCCGTCCAGCAGGACTTCGCCGCGCGACAGGTACAACGTGAGGCGGCCGTGGTCGATGCGATCGGCGCTATGGCCGGCCGCGCGCCGTATCAGCGCCTGCAACCGCGCGGCCAGTTCATCCAGGTCGAACGGCTTGAGGACGTAGTCGTCGGCGCCGGCGCGCAACGCCGCGACGCGTTGCGCAATTGCCGACCGGGCGGTCAGCACCAGCACCGGCAGGTCCTGGCGCCGCGCGCGCCACTTCGCCAGCAGCGTCACGCCGTCGCCATCGGGCAGGCAGAGATCCAGCACACAAGCGCTGGCGTGGGACGTTCCCACCGCCAGGTCGGCCTGCCGCAGGCTCCCGACCGCATCGACCACGAAACCTTGCAGCCCCAGCCCGGCTTGAATCGCCGACGCGATGGAAGCGTCATCCTCGACCAACAAAATGCGCATCGCAGTATCCCAGTCCCGGCACGTTATACTTATTAGAAGTAATAAGTTAATTTCCAAAAGTAATTAATAATGATGACCGCGACCCTGCTGGGACTATGCATCGGCGTCTCCCTTGGCCTGACGGGCGCGGGCGGCGGCATCCTGGCCGTGCCCGCGCTGATGTTCGGCCTGGGCCTTACGCTGACGCAGGCGGCGCCGGTGGCGCTGATCGCGGTGGGCATCGCCTCGGCGGTCGGCGCCCTGCAGGGTTTGATGCGGGGCCTGGTGCGCTACAAGGCCGCCATGCTGATGGCCGCGGTGGGCGCACTGACCGCCCCCCTGGGATTGTCGCTGGCGCGCCAGGTGCCGGCACAGTGGCTTAGTCTGACTTTTGCGGGCGTGATGCTGCTGGTGGCAGTGCGCATGGTGCAGCAATCGCGACGCCGCGCGCCACTACCGGGCGCCCCCGACGCGCCGCCCAAGGCCTGCCGCCTGTCGCCCGAGACCGGCCGCTTCGTCTGGAATCGCCTGACCGCCGCCACGCTGGGCGGCATCGGCGCCGTGTCCGGGCTGTGCACCGGCATGCTGGGCGTGGGCGGCGGCTTCATCATCGTGCCGGCGCTGACGCACTTCAGCGATGCGCGCATGATCAGCATCGTCTCGACCTCGCTCATGGTCATCGCGCTGGTGTCGGCCGCCACGGTCAGCTCCGCGCTGCTGCATGGCCTGACGCTGTCGGCCGCGCAATGGGCCTTCGTGGCCGCGGCCATCGCCGGCATGGCGGGCGGGCGCGCGCTGGCGCCGCGCGTGCCGCAGGCCGTGCTGCAACGCGTGTTCGCCGCGGTGTGCGTGGTGGTGGCGGGCGTGCTGGCCTGGCGCGCCTGAGCGGGTCCGCTTCCAACTTCGCGCAGGCCTTATCGCGCCACGCCGTGCCTATCGCACGCACGATAGTCACTGGCTTCGTCTCTGATTCGTGTTAACGCTCAGATAATGCACGCCATGCAAGATGGCCTGCATGACGAAAACCTCTCATATCCATCCGCATGCCTGGCGGGTCCTGATTGGCTCGCCACCGGCCGCGCGCGCCACCTTCCGCGCCGCTGATCGCGCGTTTCGCATTGCTGCCGCCCCTGGCCCGCATTTCCTCGCGGACGCCATAGATCCCGCCATGGATGCGTGGAAAAAAGCACCGCATCCAACTCCATAATTTTTCCGCCCGGTTTCTTCGATTTCTTCAACCACTGCGCGGCATTCAGCGCAGGCAATCCCCCACGGATATCACATAAGGACTATCCATGTTTAAGAAGACGCTCCTCGCCACCGCGGCCACCGCCGCTCTGCTCGGCCCGGTGGCGGCATTTGCCGCCGGTGATATGGGCCAAGGCTTCATCAACTTCACCGGCTCGGTCACCGAGGCGCCATGCTCCATCCTGGCCGCGGACTCCAACTTGGCCGTCGACCTGGGCCAGGTCAGCAAGACCTCCCTGGGCACTGCCAACAGCCATGGCAATTCGGTGCCGATCGAGATCCACATGACGGGTTGCAGCTTCGCCGCCCCCACCGGGGGCGGCACCGCCCCCTCCTCGAAGATCGAGGTCACGTTCCCCGGGCAAACCAGCACCAACGGCATCGTGCCAAACACCATGGGTGACGCCACCAACGTCGGCATCCAGCTCTTGAAGGCCGACGGCTCGACGAATTACGACTTCACCACAGAAGGCACCGGCGTGCAGATGCATGACGGCAACAATGTCCTGAGCTTTTTCGCCCGCATCGCCAAATCCGGAACCGGCAATGTCACCGCGGGTTCGGTCTCGTCCAAAGTGGCCTACATGCTGAAGTACAAGTAATCAGCAGATTCCGCGCCGCCGCGCGCGCCCGGCCCCGGCAAAGGGGCCGGGGCGCCGCGGAGAATCCCCCCATCGAGGCGGCCGCGCCGCCGCACCCCGCCGAAGCAGTCCGGCACCCCTGGCCGGAGATTCGGCGATAGATATCATGACCCTAGCCCGTTTGGCGCCCCTCGTGGCGATCAGTCTTTTCGCGTGCGCGGCACAGGCGACAGAATTCAGCAGCGGCTTTCTCAATACCAACGACAAGAGCAACATCGATCTGTCCACTTTCAGCCGCGACGGCTACATCGCGCCCGGCGCCTACCTGCTCGACATCTACCTCGATCGGCGGCTGATCCAGGGCCAGACCCTGGTCCGGGCCGTGCCCGTGACCGGCGACGGCACCGTGTTCTGTGTCACGCCGGAAATGGTCGACATGCTGGACCTGAAAGAAGAGTTCCGCGCGCGGCTGGCCCAGGTCGACGCGGCCGAGGGCGGCCCCTGCGTCGACCTTGACACCCCCGACAGCCGGGTCATCTACAGCGCCGAACACCAGAGCCTGACCCTGATCGTGCCGCAGGCCTGGCTGCAATACCAGGACCCCGACTGGGTGCCGCCGGCACGCTGGAGCGACGGCGTGAACGGCGTGATCCTGGACTACAGCCTGCTGGCCAACCGCTACACGCCGCGGCAGGGCCCCGGCTCGGCGAGCTATACGCTGTACGGCACCGGCGGCTTGAACCTGGGCGCCTGGCGACTGCGCAGCGACTACCAGTACAACCGCTACGACAGCGGCGGCCAGTCGCAGACGCGCTTCCGCCTGCCGCAGACCTATCTGTTCCGCGCCTTGCCGCAATGGCGCTCGAAACTGACGCTGGGCCAGACCTACCTGTCGTCCGCCATTTTCGACCCGTTCCGCTTCGCCGGCGTGACGCTGGCCAGCGACGAACGCATGCTCCCGCCGTCGCTGCAAGGCTACGCGCCGCAGATCACCGGCATCGCCAACAGCAACGCCGAAGTGACGGTCAGCCAGAACGGCCGCCTGCTCTACCAGACCCGGGTAACGCCCGGCCCGTTCGTGCTGCCGGCGCTGAGCCAGAACATCAGCGGCAGCCTGGACGTAACGCTGCAGGAAAGCGATGGCAGCAAACGCAGCTGGCAGGTCAGCACCGCCAGCGTGCCGTTCATGACGCGCAAGGGCAACCTGCGCTACCAGCTATCGCTGGGACGCCCGCTGTTCGGCGGCGCCAGCGGCAACCACGTGGCCAGGCCCCGCTTCATGGCGGGCGAGGCCATCTGGGGCGCGTTCAACAACACCTCGCTGTACGGCGGCCTGATCGTCACCGACGACAACTACCAGTCGCTGGCGCTGGGCGCCGGGCAGAACCTGGGCAGGCTGGGCGCGCTGTCGGCCGACGTCACGCGTTCGGATGCGCGCCTGCCGTATGCCTCGGCGCCGCGACGCACGGGCTACAGCTATCGGATCAACTACGCCAAGAGCTTCGACGACCTGGGCAGCACGCTGACCTTCATGGGCTACCGCTTCTCCGGGCGGCACTTCCTGTCGATGCGGGAATTCATCGCCCGTTCGGCCCTGCGCGGCGGCGACTTCCGCGACGAAAAGCAAAGCTACTCCGTTTCCTACAGCCAGTACGTCCGGCCGCTGGAACTGGGCGTTTCGCTGTCGCTGAGCCGGATCAACTACTGGAACGACGCGACGTCCAACAACCACTACATGCTGTCGTTCAACAAGACCTCCAGTTTCGGCCCGCTGCGCAACGTCAACCTGTCGCTGGCGCTGGCGCGCACCCAGAGCTTCCACGGCCCGACGCAGAACCAGGTCTACGCCAGCCTCAGCATCCCGCTGGGCGACAGCCGCCAGCTGAGCTACGGCTACCAGAACAGCGGCGGCCGCTTGCGACAGGACGTCGGCTACACCGACTACAGCAACCGGGACACCACCTGGAACCTGAATGCCAGCGACAGCCGCGACAACGCCGAGCGTCACCAGAGCATGGGCGGCAACATCCAGAGCCGCACGCGCTACGGCCAAGCCGCCGGCGATTTCACTTTGCAGCCAGGCCAGTATCGCAGCGTCGGCGTGAGCTGGTACGGCTCGCTGACGGCCACCGCCGAGGGCGCGGCCTTCGGGCCGCCGTCCGCGGGCAACGAGCCGCGCATGATGGTCGACACAGGCGGCATCGCCGGCGTACAGATCGAGGGCGGCGATGCCATCACAAACCGCTTCGGCATCGCCGTCGTCAACCGCATGTCGAGCTACCGCGAAAGCAGCCTGGCGGTGGACGTCAACGCGCTGCCCGAGGGTGTCGACGTGGCCGACGCGATGATCAGCCAGGTGCTGACCGAGGGCGCCATCGGATACACGCGCATCGGCGCCAGCCAGGGCGAACAGGTACTGGGCCGCGTCGAACTGGCCGACGGCAGCCACCCGCCCCTGGGCGCGCTGGTGCTGTCCACCCGTAGCGGCAAGACCGCCGGCATGGTGGCCGACGGCGGACTGGTTTACCTGAACGTGGCGCCAGAGGACCGCGAGGCGCTGACCGTTACCTGGTCCGGCACCCGCGAATGCCGCCTGGCGCTGCCGGCCGCCACGGCCATCGACCAGGGGCCGCAGCCCCTGCCCTGCCACTGACCGCCCCGCGGGGTGCCATGTTTTTTTGGGAAGAACACACGTGAAACGCACACATCTGAGAGGCCTGCTGCTGGGCGCAGCGTTGGCATGGGGCCTGTGCGCCCAGGCCGCCGTCAACGTCGACCGCACCCGCATCATCATGGGCAGCGAGCAGAAATCGGTGTCGATCGTCCTGACCAACGAGAGCACGGACACGCCCTACCTGGCGCAGGCCTGGATCGAGGACGCCGACGGCAAGACGACCAACGACCTGGTGGCCCTGCCGCCGCTGCAACGGATCGACGCCGGCAAGAAGGCCCAGGTGCGCATCATGCGCGCCAGCGAAACCCTCGCCGCGCGCCTGCCGCAGGACCGCGAGAGCCTCTACTATTTCAACGTGCGCGAGATTCCGCCGGAGCCGCCCAAGAGCGACGCCAACATCCTGCATCTGACCATGCAGAGCCGGCTGAAGCTGCTGCTGCGCCCGGCCGCGCTGGGCAAGAGCGACGACGTCAATCCGGAGCGGTCGCTGCAGATCGTGCTGCGCGGCGCCAGCCTGACGCTGAAGAACCCAACGCCGTATCACGTCACGGTGGTCTGGCTGGGGCGGGACGTCAAACGGCAGTTGCCCGGCTTTGACGGCACGCCGATGCTGGCGCCGTTCTCGGAGCAAGAGGTGAAGGCGACACTGCCGGCCGACGCCAGCGAAATGCTGCTGGGCAATGTCGATGACTACGGCGGCCTGCGCATGAACCGGTATCGCTGCTCGGCGGGGCAGTGCGTGTTCGAGGAACGCCTGCATGAATGACACGGGCGGCGCGCGAGCCCACCGACACGCCAGGTCGTTGTTTCAGCGGCGCAGGCTGGACGTTCAGCGGCGGCAGACCCACAAGCCCAGGCCCAGCATGCCGAGCAAGGTCCCGCCGGCGATCCAGCCGCCGTACCTGACACAGGGCGACCCAGATAGCGACAGGCTCCAGGCCATGACGGCGGCCAGCGCCACCAGACCGCCAAGCGCAAATCCGCGGCCGGCGCGCAGCACTGTGCGCGGAGGTGCCGATACCCGGGCCATCATGCTATCCGCCATTTCCGGTGGCGAGCGTCGCGACCGACCCGTACCCGTTCGAGCGAGAAGCCGGGGCGCCGGTATCGCCAAAGCCGCTGCTGCCCGCCACAACCAATCGCCGTTCCATCCGCGCAAGCGCCGACAGCGCGGCCACGACCTCGCTGGGAAGCGTCGAGCCTGGCAAGCAGATGTCCGCGCCGGCCAGCATGATCCTGGCGCGCTCGGCCGAGCCGGGCCTGTCGGTCACCACCGCGAGCACGCCCGCCACCTGGGGGCAATGCGGCGCCGAGAGAAAACGCTGCAACCACAGCGAGCGGCCCTCGACCAGCAAGTAGTGCCGGCCCGGAGCGCCGGCGCGCGCGTACAGGCTGGCTTGCGTTTCGGTATAGAAGTTGATTGCGGCGACCGATTCCTTGAGGCTCGCGGCCAGCCGGGTGGCGCGGTCGATGTACTGGGCATGCACATGCAAGTTGTGCAGAAAGGCGAAATGGGCCACGGCGGGAAAAACGGTTGATCAGGGCCACGCATTCTAGGAAACCTCGCGGCGCGCGCCCATCAGACGGTTCCGAAACCCACCTTCTCGTCCCAACGCGACTCGCCAGCGATTCGGAAATGTCTGATACCCGACTCGCCCTCGGACTGGTCCAATAGCCGACTTGCTGACCGCCGACGCGCGCACGCCGTTCCCGCGGGGCCCGTTTCGCCCCGACGGGCAGCGGCGCCCCTCTGGAGATATCAAGCCATGCTGTCCTATCGCGTCCTGATCGTCGACGACCAGCTATTGCAACGCGAGTACCTGAAGAACCTGTTCCTTCAGGCCGGGATCGCGCACGTGGAAACCGCCGAGAACGGCAGCCACGCCCTGCGTCTGCTGGAAAACCAGCACTACGACCTGGTGCTGAGCGACCTGCTCATGCCCGAACTGGATGGCGTGCAATTGATCCAGCGCCTGTCCACCTATGAAGCGCCGCCGCTGCTGGCGGTGATCAGCTCGTCGCCGAAGCGCCTGATCGCCGGCGCCAGCCTGGTCGCCAAGACGCTGGGCATGCGGGTCATCGACCAGTTGTCCAAGCCGGCGCAACCGCAGGCCATCATCGCCCTGGTGGCCAAGCTGAAAGCGGCGTCCCGCCTCAAGGCCGAATCCCTGGTGTCGGGGCAGGTGTTCGACCGTGCCGCATTGCAACATGCCCTGAGCTCGGGCGAGATCCGCGCGTGGTTCCAGCCCAAGATGCGCATCGCCGACAGCGCCATCACGTCCGCCGAGGCGCTGGTGCGCTGGGTGCGTCCCGACGGCACCGTGCTGTTGCCAGGCCAGTTCCTGCCCGCGCTGATACTGGACGAGCTCGAAGACGACCTGCTATTGTCAATGCTGGCGCAGACGATCGCGGCGCAGCACGCCTGGCAACGGCATGACTTCCGGGTGGAAGTGTCCGTCAACCTGCCAACGCATCTGCTGCAGGATGCGGATCTGCCGGACCGCCTGTACGACCACGTCATGCGCCTGGGCGGCAACCCGCAGGACATCTGCTTTGAACTGACCGAGGGCACGACCACGGATGCGATAAGCGACTATTACGCCGGTGCCTGCCGCCTGCGGATGAAGGGATTTGGCCTGGCCCAGGACGACTCCGGCCAGGGCTACAGTTCGGTGTTCAACTTGGTTTCGACCCCCTTCACCGAGCTGAAGATCGACCGTTCCCTGATCAGCCGCAGCGTCACCGATGACGGCGCCCAGGCCGCGGTCGAGAGCATTGTGTCGCTCGGCCGGCGCCTGGCATTGAACGTGGTCGCCGAGGGCGTCGAAACCTGGGAGCAACTGGCGCTGCTCAAGAAGATGCAGTGCGACACGGCCCAGGGATTCCTGATCTCGCGCGCCTTGACGCCGGAATTGCTGCTGGGATTCCTGAAACGGAATTCCGCCGTCTCGCGATGATGCGCGCCAGGCCCCGCCATACGCGCCTCGCGTCCATCGGCGACCTTGCCCGGGTTTCGCTGCGCATGCAGCTGCTGTTCGTCGTGACGCTGATCATCGCGATCGTCATGCTGGTGATGTGTTACTGGGTTGTGAATAGCCTGATCAACCTTGCCACCAACGAAGCGCGCTCGCACTTCCAGCACCTGATCCTCAATCTGCATGGCCAGGAATCCCTGATTGCGCGCGCCACCAGGAACGATGCCGTGCGCCTGGGCCTGGCAGTGACGCAAGGCGGCCCTGCCTCGTTCGAATTGATCGGCAGCGACGCCACCACCAACACCTACGAGGGCCAGTACGAAAGCCTGGCCATGCCATACATCGTCAAGGTCGGCCGCAGCGACTCGCCCGGCGGCAACGACCACAGCCGCCGCCTGCAGACGGTGGCGGCAGGCCTTTCCAGTCTTTACGGCACCTACCGCAGCAGCTGGCAGCAACCCGGCATGCAGGCTTTCCTGCTGGACCTGAACAGTCAGGTCAGCATATCCGTGCCCTGCTCCGAGGATTCAATGACCGATGACGTGCATCGCTGGTGGCGTTGCCCGCTGTCGGCGAACCGGGTGCGCGAGCTCATCTATACGCAGACCGCGCGCACCAGTCCGAACGGCGAAAAGTGGATCGACGTCAACCTGCCCGGCAGCGGCGAAGGCCGGATAGGCTATGTGGTATACAGTCCGATCACCCTGCCGGACGCCATCTGGCTGCCGGACACGCCCAAGCGCGACCTGGTGCTGGCGACGTTCATCGAGATGCAGGACGTATATTCCGGCGACCCAACCTACGGCCGGGTGTACTTCCAGCATCTGACGACGATGTCGGCCGGGTCCCACCGCGCGGTTCCGCCACACGCGCCCGGCGCACTGGAGGAGGTGGAAAGCGACGTGGACTTCAGGGCGGATGGCGCGCACATCCACACTTGGTGCCAGGATGGCTGGCACGCGACCTATCTGGTGCCCTACGCCCAATTCTTCCAGGCCGCCCGCTGGCAATCGATCTCGTTCGCCGCGCTGATGCTGCTGTGCGCGGGCGGCAGCGTGGCGCTGTACCGGCGCCACCGCAACCTGATCGTGCGCCCCGCGCAAGCCAGCCACGAACGCGTGGTCGAAAGCGAATCCTTCAATCGCGCGGTGATCGAGGCCGCCCGCGTTGCCGTCTGCGCGCTGCGCGTCTCCGATCACCAGATCGTGGCCAAGAACCATCTGGCGGACGAATGGCTGGGAGACGTGGAGATCGTCAAACAGCTGACCTTCTCCGGCGACGGCGCCGCGCTGCCCGGCGACATCGAGATCAATGGCCGGCACCTGAGTTTCAGCACGGCGCGCGTGACTTACCAGGGCGAAGAGATCGTACTGGCCACCTTCAGCGACATCACGGACCACAAGCGCGCGCAGGCCGCGCTGGCGCAAGCCAAGCGCGCCGCCGACGACGCCAACGCCGGAAAGACGGTATTCCTGGCCACCATGAGCCACGAGATCCGCACGCCGCTCTACGGCACGCTGGGCACGGTGGAACTGTTGGGCCTGACGCCCTTGACCAACCTGCAACGCGGCTATCTGCGCACCATCCAGACCTCGTCGGCAGGCCTGCTTAACGTCATCAACGACATCCTCGATGTATCCAAGATCGAGTCGCGGCAGATGGCGCTCAAGGACCACCGGTTCGACCCGGCGGCGCTTACCGAAGAAGCGCTGCAATCCTACGCCGCCACCGCGGACGCCAAGGGCCTGCAGTTCTTCTCCACCATTGCGACCGATGTGCCGGTCTATGCCCATGGCGATGCCCTGCGTATCAGGCAGGTGCTGAACAATCTGATCAGCAATGCCATCAAGTTCACCGAGGCGGGCTGGGTGCGGATCGACCTGGCGGTGGTGGGCGGCGGCGACGGCCTGTCGGTGCTGGAGTGGCGCATCGCCGACACCGGCCTGGGAATCTCCGCCGACCAGCAGCCGCTTCTGTTCCAACCGTTCTACCAGGCGTATGGGCCGGGCCATTCCATTCCTGGAACCGGACTGGGGCTGTATATCTGCCACAGCCTGAGCCAGTTGATGCAGGGCGACATCACGCTGGACAGCAGTCCTGGCCGTGGCAGCACGTTCATTTTCCGGCTGCCGCTGCGCGTCACGGCCGACTCGGCGCGCCTGGCGGGCAACGGCGAAATCGCCCCGGCGCCGCCGGTATGGGTGCGGGCCCCGGTTGCGGATCTGGCGCAGGATACCAGCGCGTGGCTGGCCCTGGCCGGCGCCACCGCGCGTCCGAGCCATGGCGGCAGCGCGCCCGCCAAGCGCGAAGGCATCCTGGTGGAGCTGCTGCCGGAACGCCTGCCGCCGATCGAATGGAACGGGCCGCGGGTATCGTGCATTCCCGATGGCCCGGACAAGCCGCAATGGAGCTTGTCCGAGATCCACGTGACCAGCCATCTGCGGCAGAGCATCGTCGAAGCGGTCGCGCTGGCGCAGCGCGGCCGGCCGGCGCCCACTGAGGAAGGGCCCGACAAGCTGGAAGCGGGCGAGGCATTGGCGCCGGCGTATCGCCCCGATGCGGGTCTGCGGCGGCTCGGCCTGCGCGTGCTGGTGGCCGAGGACAACCCGGTCAATCGCACCTTGCTGGTGCGCCAGCTGGAGGAACTGGGCTGCGAGGTGACCCTTTGCGTCGACGGTGTCGAAACCCTGGCGCGCTGGAACGGCGATGAATTCGACGTGCTCATCACGGACATGAACATGCCGCTGATGGACGGCTACGAACTGGTGCGCACGCTGCGCGCCCGCCACACCAAGGCGCCGATCATCGGCCTGACGGCCGACGCGCTGCAGACGCAACGCGATGCCGGCTTCGCCGCGGGGCTGAACGCCTGGGTGGTCAAGCCGGTGGACCTGCGCACGCTGCACGACGCGCTAAGCACCGCCTGCGCGAGAATCATAAGCGCCAAGTTCGCAGGCCCGCCTCCTCCGAACCGCCCCAAGGAGTTCTACGACAGCCAACTGCGCTCGGCGTTCAACGCCACCATGCGCGAGGACATGGCCGCGATGCGGGCGGCGCTGGCGGCGCGCGACGCAGCGGCGATCGTCTCGACCCTGCATCGCATACGGGGATCGCTGGTGGTGATGAACGCGGAGGAGATCGCCCGGTTCTGTGGCGTTCTGGAACAGAAAATTGCCGAAGAAGGATTGACCCCGGTCCTGGAAAACGCCGTCAAGAGCACGCTGGCGCAATTGGCCGAACAGTTCAAGGAGCTATAGCCCGGCACTTTTCCAAACAGACCCAGGCCACCTCGCTAGAAGCGTCAAACAAGGAACGAGAAACATGACACGAATCCTGCTGGCCGACGATCACCAAGTCGTGATCCTGGGCGTGCGCAACGTCCTCGAAGGCGTCGCCCGTTACCAAATCGTTGGAGAGGCCCTCAGCGCCACCGAACTGATCCGCAAGGCTCGCGAGCTGACGCCGGACATCATCATCACCGACTACAACATGCCGTCCGAGGATGGCTACGGCGATGGCCTGGCGCTGGTGCAATACCTACGCCGCAATTTCCCTCGGGTGCGAATCCTGATCCATACCATGATCTCTTCGCCGGTCATCGTCGCCAGCCTGTACGAGGAAGGCGTCAGCGGCGTCCTGTTCAAGAGCGGCGACCTGGCCGAGATCCTGACCGCGCTCGGCGCGCTGGAGAACAACCAGATCTACCGCAGCACCCCGCAAGCCCTGGCCGCCAACCACCCCGGCGGCGCCCAGGACGCGGCGACCCGGATCGCGCGGCTTTCGCCCAAGGAACTGGAGGTGCTGCGGCATTTCCTTTCCGGCACTTCAGTGGGCGACATCGCCCGCATCATGAACCGCAGCGTGAAGACGGTCAGCACCCACAAGATCGCGGCGATGCGCAAGCTGGACGTGGAAACGGACCACGAACTGGTCATGTTCGGCGTCAACCACGATCTCTTCAAGTAACGGCCGCGCCAGTGTCCCGCAACGGGCGCCGGCATCATGATGGAGCCCTCACCATGACGCACCGCTTTCCCCGCCGCCTGCTCATCGGTCTGGCATTCACCGGCCTGGCGGCGTCACTGTCTCCCGAAGCAACGCGCGCGGACGCGCCGATCAAGCTCACGGTCATGGCCTATGGCGTGGACGCGTTCGACGAAAAATACCTGCGGACGGTGATCCGGCCGTTCGAAACGGCGTATCCGGATATCGAGGTCGGCTACTACGCGGTGCGCGATTCGCGCAATGCGTTGTCTGTGCTGCGAGCGCAACGGGCCGCGCCGCGCATCGACATCGTGATCCTGGACCCGCCCAACGCGCGCCTGGCCCAGGCGGAGCGCCTGATCGAGCCGATGGACCCCAAGCGCATTCCCAATGCCGCGGACCTGGGCAAGATGGGCCGCGAGCTCGGATTCTGGGCGCTGCCGGCCATGTACGACTCCATGACACTGGTGTACGCCAAGTCTGCCTTTGCCCAGCCCCCCCGGAGCTGGCGCGAGATGTGGGATCCGAAGTACCGCGGCAAGGTGGCCGTGGCCACCAATCCGAACGTCAACGGCAGCATGATTGCGCTGACCTTTCTCGCCAATCGCCTGGCCGGGGCCGCCGACGGTCCGGGCAGCTTCGATCCCGGCTTCGACTATCTGGAGAAAATCACCGCCAACATCCTGACCTGGAACCCGCGCCCCAATCAGTACTGGCTGGTATCCCAGAAGCGCGCCCTGTTGGCGGCTGGCTGGAACTCGCGCAGCCAGAGCCAGATGGACGCGCTGGACGGCTATGCGACAACGGTGCCCAGCGAGGGCACTGTCGCCGTGCCCATCCTGATCGCCCGGGTCGCGGACCGCCCCAATGGCGAGGCAGCGCAGGCGTTCATCAATTATTCGCTCGGCCCGCGGGCGCAACAGGCCTTTTCCGAGGCGATGTACTACGCGCCGTCCAACCAGAAGGCCAAGATCAGCGAAGCGGCGCGCGCCAGGATTCCGTTGCTCTCACCCGACATCGCCGCCAGGCTGGTCCCGGTGGACTGGGCGGGACTGACGGCTGAACACTTTGCGGCGATGCGCGCGGCGTGGCTGACGCGCATCATGAAGCCGGCGCCGTAGCGAGGCGGCCGAAGCGTCCCTGTATTCCGGCTCGCACTACCGGAATTGTCTGATGGTGCGGTGCGGCAGCGGATTGGTACCTTAGTTTCCGTGGTGATTTCGTCCGATTTTTCGTGGCAGGAACGACACCACAGAACCTCCGCTCCGCTATCACTTTGGCTTTCAGACAACCATGAAACACCACTCCAGCAAGCTCCTCGCCGCCCTCCTGGCCTGCGCCGCCTCCACCAGCGCTCTGGCCCAGAACGCCCCCGCCGCCGCGCCCAGCTTCAAGATTAATGTCACCGGCACGATTACCCCGGGCAGCTGCACGCCGGCGTCCGGCGACCTGACGTTCGACATGAAGAGCATCAACCCGAAGTCGCTGAACAACGACAAGGTCACCATGCTGAGCGGCATCACCAACAAGATCAGGATCACCTGCACCGCGGACACCGCGATCGCGCTGAACGTGACCGGCTATACCAAGGCATCGAAGGCCTACGGCGCCAGCATGGACAACCACCCGGCCGGCACCTCTACTTACGAAGACTCGCTGTATGACCTGGTCAACCCGGCCGACGGCAACAGCCGCGTCGGCGTATACGCCATGCAGTTCCGCAACTTCGTGTACACCGGCGGCGGCACGGGCGCTGTCGCTTCCAAGGCCGAGATCATCAAGAGCGACGACAAGAACTCGTGGAGCAACAACACCTCCAGCCCGAACGGTTGGAACACCGCGCAGCTCAAGAAGGACGGCAGCAATTACGTGTCATTCGCCGACCCCAAGGCCAATACCACGCCGGTGCTGGCCAGCACCTTCGAAGGCGAGTTGATGCTGGCGCCGCTCATCCTGGCCAAGAAAGACCTGAAGCTGACTGGCGACCTCAAGTTCGAAGGCGGCGCGACCATCACGCTGAACTACCTCTGATCCACGCGTCGGGCGTGACGCACGCTTCGATATACCGAGAGCAAGAATGAAACACTTCCAAATCCGCAAGATCCTGTTCGCGGTGCTGGCCTGCGCCGGCTTCGCGACGGCATCGGCGCAGAACGCCCCGGCCGCGGCGCCCGCGCCGTCGACGCTGAACGTCGCCGTCGGCGGCGTCATCTCCCCGGGAAGCTGCACCCCGACCTCCGGCGCGATCTCCTTCGACATGAAGAAGATCAACCCCGCTTCGCTCAAGGAAAAGGTCGAGACCCCCTTGGCACCTATCGTTCAGCAGCTGTCCATCAAGTGCGACGGCGGCGATGCCGCGGTCGCCCTGTCCGTTGCCGGCACGGTCAAGGCACCGACGCCTTCGGACACCGCACTCGACCACAAGGCCACTGGCATCCAGGCTGAAGCCAAGAAGGGCTATATCTATGACCTGGTGGACGCGGCGACTTCGACCACGCGCATCGGACGCTACGTGTTCCAGTTCCGCAACTTCCAGTACACCACCGCCGCAGCCAACGGCAAGCAGGCCAGAGCGCTGGTCGTGACCAGCAGCGACCGGGCCGCATGGGCCAGTGCCGCGGACACCGCCGCGAATGCCGCGCAACTGAAGTCGGACGGCACGACGTTCGTGACCTTCGCAGATCCCGCCACGCCCACCGTGCCGGTCTCGGCATCCCTGTTCAACGGCGACATCGTGATCGGCGCCGCCATCCAGCCGAAGTCCGAACTGACGATCAACAACGATTTGACGTTCCGCGGCGAGACCACCATCACGCTCAGCTACCTGTGATCCACGTGCCAGCCGGCGCGCACGCCGCGCCGGCTGGCCGATGGCCAAAACACGATGAAACTCCGATATCTCCTGGCCTGCGCCTTCGCGGCCCTGCCTCTGGTCGCCCTGGCACAGAGCACTCCCCTGAACGTCGCCGTACAGGGTTCGATAAGGCCCGGGGCGTGCACCTTCCAGATTTCCGACCAGGGCACCTTCAACTACGGCAAGGTGAAGCTGAAGGATCTGAACAAGGATACCTACACGCAGTTGCCCGTCATCGACCGAGAGCTCCGGATTTCCTGCGAGTCATTGACCAAAGTCGCGCTGACCGTCAGTGACAGCAATCCCGGCCTGGTGGCGTTCAAGGAAGACATGGTGTTCTTCGGCGGGCGTGGCAAGAGCTGGTCGCCCGCCCGGCAATATGGTCTGCGCAATGACGCAGGACGCAGCATCGGCTCCTGGGCGCTGCAGTTGGTGCCAGGCTTCAAGGTGGACCAGCAGGATACGCAGTCCATTTACAGCGGCGACGGCGGCAAGTCCTGGAATCCCTCTGTCGGTAACTTCTTCCATGACGACGGCAGCCTCGAAACCTGGAGCATGCCGGGGCCGCGCGAACCCGCCTTCGGCCGTGAGTTCGTGGGTACCGTACGCATCCAGGTGGCCCTGGACCGCAGCGCACAACTGGGCGTGGCGACCGAGGTGCCGTTCACCGGCGGCGCGGTCATGACGCTCGTCTATCTCTAGCGGCCGCTGCCGCCTCGCGCCGGGAGCTCCGGCTGATCATGAAGCCTTACCTGCCTTCCCTTTGCGCCCTGCTGGGCGCCCTGCTCAGCGCGGCGAGCCTTGCCGCGCCGCCCGCGCCGCAGGCCAACAGTTGCCGCATCCAATTGGGTGGCGGCCCCACAGTGGACTACGGCAAGATCAAGCGCAGCCTGTTGCGCGCCGCCGAAGCCGCGCCGCTGCCCGCGCAGCAACGCAGCGTCACGGTGATCTGTGAACAACCGGCAACGCTCGCACTGCGCCAGTCCGGCGTCGACGGCTCGGCCAGCACGGCGGCCGGCGGCAGGCTGGGCCTGGCGGGCGAAACGAGCCACGGCATCGGCCTGGCATCCGGCAAACCGCTGGGCGCGTTCGCGCTGCGCTGGCGCCGCGACGCCGCCAGCATCGACGGCGTGCCGGCGCGCCTGATCGTCTCGTCCGATGGCGGCGCCACCTGGCGCGAGCTGGAATCAGATGCGGTCATCGGCGCCGCCGACCTGATCGCCTGGGCGCGCGGCGAGCAACGCCGCCCGGCCAGCGGCCGCACGCTGACGGCAGGCGTGCGAATCGAAACGGCCATCGCGCCGACCTCCACGTTGTACCTGGGCCGCGAGGTCCAGCTCGACGGCTCGATAAGCCTGTCAGCCGTTTTCCCATAGGCCTTCTCCGGATGGCCATTTCACGCAGGCCGAGCCCGGCCGGCGTCAATACGTCTTCTGCTTGCTGATATGAAACCCTTCCTGACTTGCATTCCCCTGGCCTTCGCCCTGCTGGCCAACCCCGCCGGCGCGGCCGGCGTCGTACCCGAAAGCTCGGTCCTCATCGTCGACGAAGCCACCGGCGAGGGCACCATGGTCGTGCAGAACACCGACGCCGCGCCGGTACTGCTCTACACCACCATCGAGAACATCGCCGAGGACCCCGAAGAGATGGTGGTCGTCACACCCCCGATGGCACGGCTGGAAGCCGGCCAGTCACAACTGGTGCGCTTCATGCTGACCAAGAAGGGGCCGCTGGCCACGCAACGATTCAAGCGCGTGGCCTTCGAAGGCATCCCGTTCGCGCGTGGCGCCGACAACCAGGTGCAGACCACCTTTCGCCAGAACATCCCCATGATCATCCAGCCCCGCGCGCTGGAAAAGCTGAAGGACCCATGGACGCGCCTGTCCAGCAGCGTGGACGGCGACAAGCTGCGCCTGTGCAATGACAGCGGTTATGTCGTGCGCCTGGCCCAGCAGGCGCGGCTGGACAGCGCCAACGTCAATCTGCCGTTGCCCAAGACCTACCTGTTGCCGGGTGAGCGCTTCGAGCTGCCGCTGGCCGGCAAGCGGGCGGCCACCGCCGGTACCGTGACGATCTGGCCCGCCACCGTCTACGGCTACGCCGCGGGCAGCTATGCCATCCCCCTGTCCAATGGCTGCAGCCAGACTCCCGCGAAATGAACCCGCTGGCGTACGCGGCTGCGGGCGTGGCGGCCTGCATCGGCATGACCGTCCCGGGCGCCGCGTTCGCGCAGCAGTTTGATCCCCAGACCCTGAAGCGCCTGGGCATCTCGCCCGAAGCCGCGGCCTACTTCAGCAAAGCGGCGCGTTTCCTGCCGGGTATGGCCCGTGTGCGCCTGAATGTCAATGGCATCGACCGAGGCACCATGGACGTGCGCTTCAACGACGAAGGCACGCTGTGCTTCACGCCCGAGCTTCTGCGGCACATCGGCCTGAAGGTGCCGGACGGCACGTCGGAGGAAGGCTGCCAGGATTATCGCAAGGCCTATCCGGAAACCGATATCACCCAACTGCCGAACCAGTCGCAGGTCGACATCGTCACGCCGCTGGCCGCCCGCGCCCCTGCCGAGGAGGCAATCCAGGGTCAATATGTTTCAGGCGGCACCGCCGCGATGATCAACTACAACCTGAGCGGCTCGCGCAGCGGCACCGGGGATTCGGGCTACCAGTATTTGCGCGCATACAGTGAGACGGGCCTGAACGTGGCCGACTGGATCCTGCGCAGCCGCCAGGACTATTACTCGCAAGGCGGCCGATCGACCTTCACCCAGGGGGATACGTATGCCCAGCACGCCGTGCCGAGTCTGCGCGCCACCTTCCAGGCAGGCCAGATCTCACCCGCGGGCTCGCTGTTCGCGGTCGGCACACTGCGCGGCGTGCAGCTTTTTCCCGAATATGCGTTGCGGCAGACGCAGGCGTCGGGCGTCGCCTTCAGCGGCATCGCCAGCGGTCCGAGCCGGGTGGAAGTGCGCCAGATGGGAACGCTGATCCTGATGACGCAGGTTCCTGCCGGCGCCTACACGATCAGCGATGTACCCATCATCAGCGGCAATTCCGACCTCGACGTGCAGGTGATTTCCACCAGCGGCGAGCGGCAGCAGTTCATCGTCCCGGCGGCATCATTCGGTGCGGTGCGCAACACGACGGCCCAGGGGCTGTCGATCGCGGTGGGCCGCTACCAGGCTTATCGCGGCAGCGACAGCCAGACGCCGCTGGTAGCCACCGCCAGCAATGGCTGGAACCTGGGGCGCCACGCCAGCGTCAACGCGGGCGTGCTGGCATCGCCGTCGTACCGCGCGCTGGCCGCGACGCTTACCGCCTCGCCCGGCGAGGCCATCAATGGCTCGATCGGCATCCGTGTCTCCAACGCGATGGCGCAGGGGCAGAAGCTCCAGGGGCAGCAGATCACGTCGACCCTGTCGATCTCGCCATGGGAAAGGCTGTCCACCAATTTTTCGGCGACCTGGCAGACGCAGGGGTACCGCGACCTGGCGCAAGTACTGCAACGCACGGATGACCCGCGCGCCGGGGCCAGGGCGAGCCAGACCTATACCGCCGGAGCCTCCTGGTTCAATGCCACGTTGGGCTCGCTGTCGGCCACCTATACGGCAAGCCGCCTGAGCGGCCTGGATGCCACCCGCCGGCGCGCCACGGTGTCGTGGAACCGCAATTTCGGGCGCACTTCGGTGACGCTGTCGGCGGCGAAAGACCTCAGCGCCGACACGCGTGCGCGCTCGGACAATCAGTATTTCCTGACCCTCAGTTTCCCGCTGGGCAGCGCCAGCGCCGGCGTGTATGTCAGCAAGGCGGGCGATAGCAGCGCCCTTGGCGCGAGCTATTCGGACACGGTCAGCCCGCAATTCAGCTACAACCTGAGTTCCAGCGTGGCCAATCCGGGTCATGCCGTGAACTCGTCCGTGGCCATTGACGCGCTACCGCGTTATACCCACCTGAACCTGTCGGCCAACCGCGATGCACAGGGCAGCCTGTCCACGAACTGGGGAGTGCAGGGTTCCGTGGTGGCGGCTGGCGGCGCGGTGGCGTTTTCGCCATACGACGTGGGCGACACATTGGGCATCGCCAAGGTCGGCGACCTGGGCGGCGTGCAAATCCAGACGCCCGCGGGTCCGGCCTGGACGGATGCCTGGGGCCATGCCGTGATCCCAGGCCTGCCCGCCTACAGCGAAAGCTCGGTCGAGATCAACACCGCCAGCCTGCCGCGCAACGCCAACCTGCCCAACGGCATCCAGTCGGTGAAGCCGGCGCGCGGGTCGGTGCAGGTGGTTGACTTCAACTTGCGCCAGGTCCAGCGCTATCTGTTGTCGGCGGTGTCCGAAGCCGACCGGCAGCCGTTGGCCGAACGGCTGCCGGTAATGGACGGACGCGGCAACCTGGTCACGCTGGTCGGCCGGCAGGGCCAGATCTTCCTGGATGACGCTTATGCCGCGCCTCTGCAAGTCGCGCTGAAGGAAGGCGGCCGGTGTTTTCTGGAATTCCAGCCTACGGGCAAGCCGGATCCGGATCGTCCCTACCAGGACGCGCCGGCGGTATGCCGCAAGGCAGCGCCCGCGGCGGCGGCGCGTCCGCATCCACCTTGAAACGCCGCACCTGCTGCGCCAGGTGACCGGCCTGCTCGCGCATGCTGGCGGCCGCGGCGGCGGCCTGTTCCACCAGGGCGGCGTTCTGCTGCGTGACGCCGTCCATCTGCGCGATCGCCACGTTCACCTGGTCGATGCCGGTCGACTGCTCGGCCGAGGCGCTGGCGATTTCGCGCACCAGCGTTGCCGCGCGGCGCACGCTCTGGACCACGTCGCGCATGGTGCGCCCGGCCTCGTCGGCCTGGCGCGATCCATCCTCGACGCGGCTGACGGATTCGTTGATCAGGGCATTGATTTCCTTGGCGGCCAGCGCCGAGCGCTGCGCCAGGGTGCGGACCTCTCCCGCCACCACGGCGAAGCCGCGGCCCTGCTCGCCGGCCCGGGCCGCCTCGACCGCGGCGTTGAGCGCCAGGATGTTGGTCTGGAACGCGATGCCATCGATCACGTTGGTGATATCCGCGATGCGGCGCGAGCTGTCGGAAATCGCGCCCATGGTCTGCACCACGCCATCGACCACTTCGCCGCCGCGCGCCGCCACGGCCGAGGCCTGGCTGACCAGTTGCTCGGCCTGGCCGGCGTTGGCGGCGTTCTGGCGCACCGTGCCGGTGAGTTCCTCCATGGACGCCGCGGTTTGCTCGAGCGAGGCGGCCTGTTCCTCCGTGCGCTGGGACAGGTCGGCGTTGCCCTGCGCGATCTGCGACGACGCCGCGGCGATTCCCTCGCTGCCGCCGCGCACCTCGCGCACGATACCGGTCAGGCTGGCGTTCATGGCCTTGAGCGCGGCCATCAGGTCGCCGGTCTCGTCGCGCGTGGCCACCTGGATGTCGCCGGTCAGGTCGCCGGCCGCCACCCGGCGCGCCGCGTTCACGGCCTGGCCCAGCGGCCCCACGATGCCGCGCGTCATCACGGCGCCCAGCAGGATGCCTAGCACCACCCCAGCCACCGACAGCAGGATCATGACGTCCCGCATGCGCTCGTACAGATCGGAGCCCTCGCGCACCGACTGCGCCGTGGAGGCCTCTTTTTGCAGGGCCAGCTTGCTCATGACGCGGTCCAGTTGCTCGGACGACGCGATCACGTGTCGTTCGATCTCGGCCGCGCGCGGGTCTTTCTGCACCGGCGGCAGCGCGGCGGCGGCGGTGAAGAAGGCGTCGGCGTCGCGTTTCCACGTCTCTTCCATTTCCTTGAAGCGGTCCAGCATCTGGCGCCCCTCGTCCGTCTGGTAGTAGGCCTGCGCGCGGTCACGCAGCTTGTCCATGTTGCGCACGGCGTTGTCGAACTGCGCGCGCACGGCCTGGCGTTCGCGTTCGCTGGAGGCGGCCAGGTAGCTGTTGCGGGCGCGGCCCGCATAGATGAAATGGATGTTGGCTTCCTTCATGTCGGACAGGCCGCGCAGCTCGACTTCGTAAAGCCGCGTGTTCATGTCGTTGATGCTGGCCAGCCCCCAGACGCCAACGGCGCCAATGGCCCCGCCGATCATCGCCACGATCAAGAATGCGCCCGAGAGCCGGGCGCGGATGCGCAATCCAGTAAATAGCCGAAACATGCTTGCTTCCTATGCGGCCCCGGCCGGATGGCGCGATGGCGCCTGTTGTTGTCGCGGGGCCTGATTGATCCGGACGGGCATGGTAGGGCGACGAGAAGATGAGGGAAAACCCCAGGAATAGCGGGTTTTGCTCACTGTTCACGACGCTGGTTCAAGCAATGGCTTAAGCCCGGCATAAATCCCGCTAATAGGCCAGCGGTTCCTGGCGGAAGGGGTGGATGTCCGGCAGTCCGAGAACACGCTCGCGCGGTGCCCTTGTGGCCTCGGCTAATGCGGGGTTAATGCGCGCCGCCAAACATGGCGTGTCGCAAAAACCAAACTTGGCTTGACGGCGACGCCCCCCTTTCAAGCGCCCCTTGCCCGGGGCCAGCACAAATACGGAAACCGCCGCATCATGCGCACACATCGATCCCTGCCGATCGCATCCAGACTCGCCCTGTCCATCCTGACCCTGTCCATCCTGGCGGCTTGCGGAGGCGGCGGGGGAAGCCATGGAGACACGGGGGGCAGCCTGCCTGGCACGGGAAGTGGCGGCGGTGGCGGTCCTGGCGGCGCCGGGACGGTCGCGCCTCCGGTCCAGTCCGCCGATCCC
>NZ_QHHO01000022.1:953896-968289 GCF_003184165.1 Achromobacter sp. RW408 | reverse complement strand
CGTCGGTCTGCGGGTTGAACGTGGCTTCGCCGGCGTCCTTGTCGGTCACGTCCAGCTTGCCGCCGGTGACGAGGTTGCCGTCTTCCTTGACGTTGCCGGCATCGTCGCCCGGCTTGCTCGGGGTGATGACGGCCGTGTCGTTGGTGCCGGTGATGGTGACGGTGATGGTTTCAGTCGCCTTGCCGCCATGGCCGTCATCGACAGTCACGGTGATGGTGTCGGTGACCGTTTCGCCTTCCTTCAGGGCCTGGACCTTGTCGCTGCCGTTGTCCAGCGTGTAGGTCCACTTGCCGCTGCCGTCGACCGTGAACGAGCCGTACTGGCCCTTGCCGCCATCGTTGACGGTCCAGGTGTGGGTGTCGTTGGTATCGACGTCGTGCTGGGTCAACTGGCCGGACACGGTGTCGCTGGTGTCGTCTTCGCGGATCTCGCCGACCGTGGTGCCGCTGATGGTCGGGGCGTCGTTGGTGCCCGTGACCGTGACCGTGATGACCTGGGTGGCCTTGCCGCCGTGGCCGTCATCGACGGTCACCGTGATGGTATCGGTGACCTTCTGGCCCTCGGCCAGCGCCTGGACCTTGTCGCTGTTGTTGTCCAGCACGTACGTCCACTTGCCGTTCTGGTCGACGGTCAGGGTGCCGTACTGGCCCTTGCCGCCATCGTTGACGGACCAGGTATGGGTGTCGCTGGTGTCGACGTCCTGCTTGGCCAATTGGCCCGAGACTTCCTGCGCGCCGTCTTCCTTGACGTCGCCGGCCGCTTCGCCGCTGATGGTCGGGGCGTCGTTGGTGCCATTGATGGTGATGGTGACCGTGCCGGTGGTGCCGTCGGCGGTGGTGACGGTGAAGGTCTCGGTCAGCTTCTCGCCCACGGCCAGCGCCTGCACGCGCGGGTCGGCCTGGTTCAGGTTGTAGACCCAGTTGCCGTTGGCGTCGATGGAGAACGTGCCGTGCACACCCGCGCGGTCGGCCACGGCCACGAAGAACGACTGGCCATCGTCCGCGTCGACGACATTGAGCTTGCCATTCGCGGTGGAGACTTCGTCTTCCTTGACCGTGCCGGCGTCGTCGCCCGGCTTGGCGGCGGTGATCTGGGCCGGGTCATTGACGCCGACCACGGTCACTTCCACGGTGGCGGTGGAGGTCGCGCCGCTGGGGTCGGTGACCACGTAGGAAATCGTGGTGGTCGTGGTCTGGCCCTCCGGCAGATGCTGGAAGCCGGTGCCCGGCACGAACACGTAGCTGCCGTCCGGCTGCACGATGAAGGTGCCGCCGTTGGAGCCGGTGACAGCGACGCCATTCGGCGTCATGGGCCGGCCGTTGATCGAGACCAGGCTCAACGGATCGCCGTCGGGATCGCTGTCGTTGATCAGCAGGTTGCCGCGCACGGCGCTCTTTTCATCGGTGCGGGCAACGTCATTGATGGCCAGGGGCGCGTTGTTGTTGTCGCCCGCGGCGGCGCCATCACCGCCGGCGCCGCTGGAGGCGCGGTCGATCGTGTCGGCGCCACGGCCCGGATTGGGGTAGGCCAGGTCCAGCGGGCTGGTGGTTTCCAGGATGCGGGCCAGGCGCACGAAGCTGCCGCCGCCGTCGTCGCCGCTGCCGCCGGTCAGGGTGGCGGCGGTCGGATCCAGCACGTCGAACGGATCCTGGCCCGCTTGCAAGGCCGCCAGCAGGCGGTCGGAGTCGGTGCCCTTGGGCGCGGCCACGGCCGCTTCGGTCGGGTCGGCCAGCGGGCCGGCCATGTCCTCGGTGACCGCCACCGCCCGGCCTTCGCCGATCACGATCGGCATGCCATTTTCCACCTGCAGCGCCACCGTGGCGCCCGATGCCGTGACGATGTCGCTGCCGGCGGGCACCTTGCTGCCTTGGTGCAGCTCGGTCAGGGAACCGTCGCTATTGCGTATCCACGCGCGACCGGTGATTTCGTTGACGACTGCGGGGGAGGAGTTGGCCATGTTGGTTCCGTTTCAGGGAGTTATCCAAGATGGCCTAGATACTAGAGGGGGCCGCCGCGCGGCGGTATTGTCCTCGAGGACAGGTTCACGAGGGGATTTTGCTGCGCGTATCGGCCGGCGCCGAGATGCCGTGCACCCGCAGCGCCAGTTGCAGGCGGTCGGTCACCTCGAGTTTTTCGAAGACCGCCGACAGGTGGGCCTTGACGGTGCGCTCGGTGATGCCGAGCGCGTCGGCGATCTGGGCGTTGGACTGGCCGCTGGCGGCGTAGCGCGCCACGGTGGTTTCACGCTCGGTCAGGGTGCCGTTGTCCCAGGACCGGCTGTCCTGCGCGCGCTCCGTGACCAGCCGCAGCAGGCGCGTCACCAACGAACGACCCATCCAGATGCCGCCGGAGGCGACTACCTCCAGCGCCTGCGCCAGGGCCGGCGCCGGGGCGTAGCTGTGGCAATACCCCAAAGCGCCGGCGCCCAGCGCCTGGGCGCCCTGTTCGTCGTTGGGGCTGGCGCTGGCCACCACCACCTGCAGCCCGGCGAGCTGGGCATTCCAGGCGGGGTCCTGCCAGGACGGCAGTCGCGGCAGGTCGGTGTCCACCACCGCCAGGGCGCGGCCCTGCTCGCGCCAGCGCTGCAGGTCCGCCAGGCCGCGCCCGCGGGCCGCCAGCCAGCGCGCCGGATCCAGGGCACGCCAGTGCTGCCACAACAGGTCGTCGTGCGTAATCAACAAGACGGGAACGGATTTCATAAAGCCTTCTCGCTCTCCTCTAACGCTCGGTAAAGGCGTTGGCCTTCGCGCGCAGCACCGGCTTGAGCAGGTACTGCAACACGGTGCGCTTGCCGGTCAGGACGTGGACCTCGGCCACCATCCCGGGGATGATGGGCAGGTTCTTGTCGCCCACCGTGCTGCGGTCCGTGCGGACCCGCACCACGTAATAGGAATTGCCTTTCTCGTCGGTCACGGTGTCGGCGCCGATCTGCTCGACCTTGCCTTCCAGCCCGCCATAGATGGCGAAGTCGTAGGCGGTGAACTTGACCTCCGCCTTCTGGTCGGGGTGCAGGAAGCCGATGTCGCGCGGCAGGATGCGCACCTCCAGCAGCAGGGTGTCGTCCTTGGGCACGATCTCGATGATGTCCTTGCCCGGCTGGACCACGCCGCCCACGGTGTTGTTGAACAGCGTCTTGACCGTGCCGCGCACCGGGGCGCGCACTTCGGCCAGCTTGACGCGGTCGGCCAGGGCCAGCTTGCCCTCGCGCAGGGTCGACAGCTTGGTGTTGGTCTCGGACAACTCGTTGCGGGCCTGGTTGCGGATGTTCAGCTCGGATTCCTCGAGCTTGCTCTGGGCTTCCTTGATGGAGGCCTGGATGCGGTCGATCTGGGCCTCGGCGCCTTTCTGTTCGCCGCAGTAGCGGGCCACGTCGCGTTGCAGGCGCAGCAGGTCGACCTCGGACACCGCGCCGCTCTTGAGCAGCGGCCGGGTCACCTGCAATTCGCGCGAGGTCAGGCCGCAGCTGGCCGACGCCTGGTCGCGCTTGGCGATGGTCTCGCGCAGTTCTTCCTGGCGCTGCTTGAGCTGTTCGCGGGCGACGTTGACGGTGGCGTTCAGTTCGGTGGTGCGGGCCTGCCAGGCGTTGCGCTCCATTTCGGCCAGGCCGGGCGCCTGCTTCAGCACTTCTTCGGGCGCGACGAAGGGTTCGCCCGTGGCCAGCGCCTTCAGGCGCGCCGACTTGGCCAGCAGCGACAGGTATTCGGCATTGTTTTCGCCCAGCGACGAGGCGAAGCGGGTGGAATCGATCTTCAGCAGGATCTGGCCAGCCTCGACCTCCTGGCCGGGCTTGACCAGGATTTCCTCGACGATGCCGCCGTCCAGGCTCTGGATGATCTGTACCTGGCGCGAGGGCACGACCTTGCCTTCGCCGCGCACGACTTCGTCGATATAGCCGAAGGCCGCCCACAGCAGCAGCAGGAAGACGGCCAGCAGGCTGGTCCACAGCAGCACGCGGGCGCCGCGCGCCTGCGATTCGTGGATGACCCATTCGGCGTTGCCGACGTAGTCGGTGCGCGCCTTGGGTTTGCCTTTCTCGGCGCCGTCGAGCAGGCGGTCGAAGAAGTAAATGAAGACGCCGCGTATGCGCAGCCACAGCCGCTTGAGCAGGCCGGGCCGGGCAAGGGCGGGTTTCGGGATGGCGGTGGTGTTGTCCATGCGGCTCTCAGCTTCCGCGTCCGACGCGCCCCTGGCGCAGGGCTTCGACGACCTGTTCCTTGGGGCCATCGGCCACGATGTGGCCGTTATCGATGACGATCAGGCGATCGACCAGTTCCAGCAGGGCGGTGCGGTGCGTCACCAGCAGGATGGTCTTGTTGGCGCTGGCTTCGCCCAGGCGGCGGCGCAGCTGGGCCTCGCTCTGGTGATCCATGTTGCTGCTGGGTTCGTCCAGCAGCAGGATGGGCGGATCGTTGATCAGCGCTCGCGCCACCGCCACCGACTGGCGCTGGCCGCCCGACAGCGACTCGCCGCGCTCGCCGATGAGCATGTCGAAGCCGTTCGGGTGCAGGTTGGCGAACTCGGTCACGCCGGCCATGTTGGCCGCCGCCAGGATGCTGGCGTCGTCGGCGTAGGGCGCGCCCATCGCCAGGTTGTGCTTGAGGCTGCCGTAGAACAGCAGCGGGTCCTGCGGCACGTGGCCGATGGCGCGGCGCACGTCGGCCGGGTCGATCTGGCGCACGTCCACGCCGTCCAGCAGGACCGCGCCCTCGGTCGGCTGGAACAGCGCCAAGGCCAGCTTTTCCAGCGTGGTCTTGCCTGAGCCGATGCGGCCGATGATGCCGACCTTTTCGCCCGGCTTGAGCTTGAAGGACACCTTCTTGAGCACCGGCTGGGTGCTGCCCGGGTAGGTGAAGCTGACGTCGCGGAATTCCAGGCCGCCATGGAACACCGGGCGGTGCAGGAACTCGGCCTCGGCCGGGCGTTCGATCGGCAGCTTCATGTAGTTGTCGATCGAACCCAGCGAGGTGCGGGCATTCTGGTATTGCATCAGCAGGCCGGCCACCTGGCCCAGCGGGGCCAGGCAGCGGCCGGCGATCATCGAGGCGGCGATGATGCCGCCCATCGATAGGGCCGAATCCTGCGCCAGGTACACGCCGATGATCACGACCGCGATCGACACCAGCTGCTGCACCGCCTGCACGAAGCCCACGGTGGACGACGAGATCAGCTTGAGCTTGCCGCCCGTCTGCGCGATGAACTCGGTGGAACGCTCCCAGTTGCGCTGGATTGCGCCCTGGGCGTTGAGGGTCTTGACCGCTTCCAGCCCCGTCAGGGCCTCGACCAGGGTGGCATTGCGCTGCGACGAAGCCTGGAAAGAAGCCATCGTCAGCGCTTCCATGCGCGCCTGCGCGGCCAGTGACACCACCAGGATCAGCACGATCGCCACCACCGGCGGCAGCACCATCCATGGCGAGATCCAGGCCAGCGCGGCCAGGAACAGCAGGATGAAGGGCAGGTCCACCAGCGTGGTGATGGTGGCCGAGGCGATGAAGTCGCGGATCGATTCGAACGAGCGCAGGTTGGCGGCGAACGAGCCGACCGACACCGGGCGGCCTTCCATGCGCAGGTCCAGCACCCGTTCCATGATCTGCGCCGACAGGCGCACGTCGACGCGCTTGCTGGCGCTGTCGACCACGTGCGAGCGCGCCGTGCTCAGGATCATGTTGAAGATCACCACCAGGGTGATGCCCAGCGCCAGCACCCAGAGCGTCTCGACGGCGTTGTTGGGCACCACGCGGTCATACACGTTCATGGTGAACAGCGGCATCGCCATCGCGAAGATGTTGATCAGCAGCGCGGCGATGAGCGCGTCGCGGTACAGGCGCCGGTTTTCCATGATGGCGGCCCAGAACCAGTGGCGTTCGCGCACCTTGGCCACTTCCGGCGCGCGCGCGTCGAAGCGGAACTGCGGCCGCACGAAACAGACCAGGCCAGTGTATTGCGCGTCCAGCTCGGCCGCGCTCATCTCGACCGCGCTGCCGCCGAGCTCGGGATGGCTGATCACGCACTTGTCGCCATCCCTCTTGAGCAGCAGGCAGGCCCGCTCGCCATTCAGCAGCAGGATGGCCGGCAACAGGTCCGACGGCAGGCCGTCCAGCGGGCGCTTGACCACGCGCGCCGACAACTGCGCGCGCGCCGCCGCTCGCGGCAGCAGGGCCGGGGTCAGGCGATGCGATTCCAGCGGCAGGCCGGCGGACAGCGCCTGCGCGGTGGCCGCCACGCCGTGCAGCCGGGTGATCTCGACCAGGCAGTCCAGCAGCGGGTCGTCATGCGCGGCGCGCGCGTCGGCGCGCCATTCCCGGGCGGCGGCGTCAGATAACTTGTCCATCATCGTCATCCAGCAGGTCCAGATGCTCCGAGAGTCGCGCGCGCTGTTGCTTGCGCTGGGTGAGTTTTTGCTGGGCCTGTATCGGCAGGTCCGTCATGCGCAAGGTGCCATTGGCGATCAAGGCGTCGATCAAGTCTTCCAACACGCGGACGAAGTCCGCATCCAACCGTGAAAAGTCGTTGTCCTCTGTAGCCATATGGCCTCCTTGCGCGCGCCTCGTCAGGGACGGGCCTGGGCGGCGGGCGCGTTCAGCGGCACCAGCGTGGGCGGCAGGGTGCCTTCGTTGTATTGCACACGCACTGGCGTCAGCCGCGCCGAATCGGGCACCGTGGAATTGCACAGGCGGATGACATCGTCGGACACCACCAGCTTGCCATTTTCCTCGGGCATTTCGTTGCGCGCGGGCTGCAGCGTCAGCGCCGGCAGCAGCTTATGCGAAAGCGCCAGCCAGCGATACTGGGCCAGCCTCAGGTCATAGACCGCGTTGGTCAGGGCCCGGCGCGATTCGAACAGTTCGTTTTCGGTGTTGAGCAGGTCGAGCAGGGTGCGTTGGCCAATCTGGAACTGCTGGCGATAGGCATCGCGCACCTTGGCCGTGGCCATTTCGTGGTCGCGCAGGAAGGGCAGCTTTTCCTGCAGGCTGGTGATGTTGTTCCAGGCCACGGCCAGGTCCTGCTGCACGTTGCGGCAGGTATAGTCGCGCACGTCGCGGGCCGCGTAGGATTGGGCCGCCGTCTGGCGCACCCGGGCCGAATCGGCGCCGCCGCGGTACAGGTTGTAGTTCATGACCACCTGGACGCTGGAGCTGCGGATGTTGCGGTTTTCCGGCGTCGGGTCGTTCTGGTCGCGGCCGGTGGCGGCGACGAATTCGAACTTGGGCGAGAACGCGCCCTTGGAGGAGGCCACGCCCGCTTCCGCCGCCTGCAGGGCGGCCTGCTTGGACAGGAAGCTGGGGTTGCGGCGCAGCGACTCGTTGAAGTTGCCGGGCTTGGTCGGCAGCTTGTCGGAGATGTCCGGCACCGGCTGCATCGACTCGGGCGGCAGGGCGCCGGTCACGCGCTGGAAGCGCTGCTGCACGTCCAGCAGGTTGGTGGTTTCGGTCATCAGGTTGGTCTGGGCCAGCGCCAGGCGGCCGCCGGCCTGTTCCAGGTCGACGCGCCGGCCCACGCCGGATTCCGTGCGCTGGCCGATCTGCTTGAGGGTTTCCTCGTGCAGCGAATAATTCTGGCGGGCCAGCAGTTCCATGTCGCGGTAGCGCTGCAGGTCGATATAGGCCTGCACGGCGGCCAGGGCGGTGCTGTCGCTGGTGGCCAGCACGTCATAGAAACGCGCCAGCTTGTCGAACCCGGCCTGCTTGACGTCGTTGCTGGTGCGGAAGCCGTCGAAAATCAGCTGGCGCAGTTCGAAGTTGTAGCCGGGGCGGTTCCAGTTCTGCGAGCCGACGCCGGGGACGTTGTTGCGGTATTCGCGGCCGACATAGCCCAACGCGTTGACTTGCGGGAAGAACGCGCCGCGCGCCACTGCCTGGCCTTCCAGCGACGCCTGGAAATCGTGGTATTTCGCCTGGATTTCGGGGTTGCTGAGCAGGGTCTGTTCAACAATCTGGTTCAACGTCGTGACGCCCGGGGCGGGCGCCGCAGTGCTGGAATCCGCCGCGGCGGGCTGGGCAAAGGTGACAGGAACGAATGCCAACGCCAGGGCGGAAACCGAGGTCTTAAGCAGAAACGAAGACATAGGGATTATTCGCGAGTCAAGTTTGGGATTAGTAGCCGGCATATTGTGTGCAAATGTCAGAATTGACGAGTCAAGATTTGTTAATTCTTGACGGATGTTTGCCGGCCCGTCGGGATTTGTTTCACGTAAATCACGACAATTGACGTGATTTGCGCGAAATTCAACATGGACGGATTAATCAAAAACTATTAATGCGTTTTATGTCGCATTATTTCGGTTTCTGCTTTGCCACATTGAAACTTGATTATACCTGCTTGCGTCTTTTGTATCTAAATTGTTTTTATATTGCGCTCGCCGATTATCTGCCGCTTTTCGCCGGAATCCACGCGCGGAAACCGTGAACCGATGTCGAGGATCGAGGCATGGTGGTATTGCATGTACTAGTATTGCCGGTGTGCTTGTACTAGGTTTGGTCGCTGTGCATAATTCTTCCATGCCGCAGCGGCCGGCGCGGGAACGTTTGGTTTCTTCGCGCCAGGCACCAGCCGGATTGTCTATTTGCAGAGCGCATCCATGGCCCAAACCCTTTACGACAAACTCTGGGACGCCCACATCGTCCACCAGGAATCAGACGGCACCTGTCTGCTCTATATCGATCGCCACTTGCTGCATGAAGTGACCAGCCCGCAGGCGTTCGAAGGCCTGGCCATCGCCGAGCGCAAGCCGTGGCGCAACGGCGCCAACCTGGCGGTCGCCGACCACAACGTGCCGACGATGAACCGCGCCCAGGGCATCGACGACCCCATCTCGCGCCTGCAGGTCGACACGCTCGACGCCAACTGCGACAAGTACGGCATCACCGAATTCCGCATGAACGACCTGCGCCAGGGCATCGTCCACGTCATCGGGCCGGAGCAGGGCGCCACCCTGCCGGGCATGACCGTGGTCTGTGGCGATTCGCACACCAGCACGCACGGCGCGCTGGGCGCGCTGGCGTTCGGCATCGGCACGTCCGAGGTCGAACACGTGCTGGCCACGCAGACGCTGCTCATGAAGAAGGCCAAGAGCATGCTGATCAAGGTCGAAGGTGAACTGCCGTTCGGCTGTACGGCCAAGGACGTCGTGCTGCACGTCATCGGCATCATCGGCACCGCCGGCGGCACCGGCCACGCCATCGAATTCGCCGGCAGCACCATCCGCGCGCTGTCGGTCGAAGGCCGCATGACGGTCTGCAACATGGCCATCGAGGCCGGCGCCCGCTCCGGCATGGTCGCCGTCGACGACAAGACCATCGAATACTTCCGCGGCCGTCCGTTCGCGCCGTCCGGCGTGCTGTGGGACCAAGCCGTGGCCTACTGGCGCACGCTGCATACCGACGCAGGCGCCAAGTTCGACACCGTGGTCGAAGTCAACGCCCGCGACATCAAGCCGCAGGTCACCTGGGGCACCTCGCCCGAAATGGTGCTGCCGGTCGACTCGCGCGTGCCGGACCCCGACCGCGAAAAAGACGACGTGCGCCGCAGCGGCATGGAACGCGCGCTCGAATACATGGGCCTCAAGCCCAATACGCCGCTGACCGACATCCGCGTGGACCGCGTCTTCATCGGCTCCTGCACCAACTCGCGCATCGAGGACCTGCGCGCCGCCGCCGTCGTGGCGCGCGGCAAGCACGTGGCCTCCAACGTGCGCCAGGCCATGGTGGTGCCGGGTTCCGGGCTGGTCAAGCAGCAGGCCGAGCGCGAAGGCCTGGACAAGATCTTCATCGAGGCCGGCTTCGAATGGCGCGAGCCGGGCTGCTCGATGTGCCTGGCCATGAACGCCGACCGGCTCGAGCCGGGCGAGCGCTGTGCCTCGACCTCGAACCGCAACTTCGAAGGCCGCCAGGGCCAGGGTGGCCGCACCCACCTGGTGAGCCCGGCGATGGCCGCGGCCGCCGCCGTGGCCGGCCACTTCGTCGACGTCCGCACGTTCCGTTAAGCGCCCACCGAGTACCGACATCATGCAAGCATTCACCACTCACGAAGGCCTGGTGGCTCCGCTCGACCGCGAAAACGTCGACACGGACCTCATCATCCCCAAGCAGTTCCTCAAGTCCATCAAGCGCACCGGCTTCGGCCCGAACCTGTTCGACGAATTGCGCTACCTGGACCACGGCGAACCGGGCATGGACAACAGCAAGCGCCCGCTCAACCCCGATTTCGTGCTGAACCAGCCGCGCTACCAGGGCGCCTCGGTGCTGCTGGCGCGCAAGAACTTCGGTTGCGGCTCGAGCCGCGAGCACGCGCCCTGGGCCCTGACCCAGTTCGGTTTCCGCGCCATCATCGCGCCGTCGTACGCCGACATCTTTTTCAACAACAGCTTCAAGAACGGCCTGCTGCCCATCGTGCTGTCCGAGCTCGAAGTGGCGCGCCTGTTCGACGAAGTGAAGGCCTTCCCCGGCTACAAGCTCAACATCGACCTGGAGCGCCAGGAAGTGGTGGCGGCCGACGGCCGCGCCATGAAGTTCGACATCGAGCCGTTCCGCAAGTACTGCCTGCTGAACGGCTTCGACGATATCGGCCTGACCCTGCGCCACGCCGACAAGATCCGCGCCTTCGAGGCCGAGCGCCTGGCCCGCCATCCCTGGCTGGAAAGCCGGCCGATCGCCTGACAGCTCCCTTCATACCGATCACAGGACCGTTTTTTCCATGACTCACAACATCGCAGTCTTGCCGGGTGACGGCATCGGCCCCGAAATCGTCGAACAGGCCGTGCGCGTCCTGAAGGCGCTGGACGTGCCGTTCGATATCAAGCAGGCCGCCGTCGGCGGCGCCGCCTTCGACGAGTTCGAGCACCCGCTGCCCCCGGCCACGCTGAAGCTGGCCAAGGAATCGCACGCCGTGTTGTTCGGCGCCGTCGGCGACTGGAAGTACGACAGCCTGCCGCGCGAATTCCGCCCCGAGCAGGCCATCCTGGGCCTGCGCAAGGCGCTCGGCCTGTTCGCCAACCTGCGTCCCGCCATCCTGTATCCCGAGCTGGCCAGCGCCTCGTCGCTCAAGCCCGAGATCGTGTCCGGCCTGGACATCCTGATCATCCGCGAATTGACCGGCGACATCTATTTCGGCACGCCGCGCGGCGTGCGCTCGTCGCCGGACGGCGCTTTTGCCGGCGAACGCGAAGGCTACGACACGATGCGCTATGCCGAATCGGAAGTGCGCCGCATCGCCCGCATCGGCTTCGAATCCGCCCAGAAGCGCAACAAGAAGCTGTGCAGCGTCGACAAGGCCAACGTGCTCGAGACCTCGCAGTTCTGGCGCGACATCGTCATCGAAGTGGCGCGCGAGTATCCGGACGTCGAGCTGTCGCACATGTACGTCGACAACGCCGCCATGCAGCTGGTGCGCAACCCGCGCCAGTTCGACGTGATCGTCACCGGCAACCTGTTCGGCGACATCCTGTCGGACGAGGCCGCCATGCTGACCGGCTCCATCGGCATGCTGCCGTCGGCCTCGCTGAACGCCGGCGGCCAGGGCCTGTACGAGCCCAGCCACGGCTCGGCGCCCGACATCGCCGGCCAAGGCATCGCCAATCCGCTGGCGACCATCCTGTCGGCCGCCATGCTGCTGCGCTACTCGCTGAACCTGGCGCCGCAGGCCGACCGCATCGAAGCCGCGGTGCGCCGCGTGCTGGCCGATGGCCTGCGCACCGCCGACATCTTCGAACCCGGCACCACCAAGGTCAGCACCTCGGGCATGGGCGACGCCGTCCTCAAAGCCCTGGCCTGATGCCTGCAAGGGACGCGCTCTTGCGGCGCTGTCCCGATTCCAGGGGCTGCCCGCAGGGGCGGCCCTTTTTCATGTCGATGTTGCCGCGGCGCCGCGAAAGCAGGGTGGCTTTGATTGCGGCCCCGTTTTTTCAAGCTGCGCCGCAACATCCATGCGTGCATTCTGATAAATTGTTGGGTTCTTGCACGTTTTTTCACCACACCTTGTCCCCACCTTTAAAGAGCGATTGAAATGAATCAAGCAGTAGGCCTTGTCGGCTGGCGCGGTATGGTCGGCTCGGTGCTCATGCAACGCATGCGCGACGAGAACGACTTCGCACTGATCGAACCGGTGTTTTTCTCCACCAGCAACGCCGGCGGCGCCGCCCCCACTTGGGCGACTGGCGCGGGCCCGCTGCAAGACGCCTACAACATTGACGCTCTGAAAAAACTGCCGATCATCGTGACGGCGCAAGGTGGCGACTACACCTCCGAGGTCTACCCGAAGCTGCGCGGCGCGGGCTGGAACGGCATCTGGATCGACGCCGCCAGCACGCTGCGCATGGCCGATGACGCCATCATCGTGCTGGACCCGGTCAACCGTCCCGTGATCGACGCGGCGCTCAAGCGCGGCGTGCGCAACTTCATCGGCGGCAACTGCACGGTCAGCTGCATGCTGATGGGCCTGGCCGGCCTGTTCAACAACGACCTGGTCGAGTGGATGACCACCATGACGTACCAGGCCGCTTCCGGCGGCGGCGCGCAGCACATGCGCGAACTGCTGACCCAGTTCGGCGAGCTGAACCACGCCGTCAAGCCGCTGCTGGACGATCCGGCCTCGGCCATCCTGGAAATCGACCGCGGCATCCTGGCCAAGCAGAAAGACGCGGCGCTGCCCCACGAGCACTTCGGCGTGCCGCTGGGCGGCAGCCTGATTCCCTGGATCGACAAGGACCTGGGCAACGGCATGTCCAAGGAAGAGTGGAAGGGCGAGGTCGAGACCAACAAGATCCTCGGCCGTGGCGCCGCCTTCGGCACCGCCGCCACCCCGATCGACGGCCTGTGCGTGCGCATCGGCGCGATGCGCTGCCACAGCCAGGCGCTGACCATCAAGCTCAAGCGCGACCTGCCGCTGGACGAGATCGAAGCGCTGATCGCCCAGGGCACGCAGTGGGCCAAGGTCATCCCCAACAGCAAGGAAGAGACCATCCGCGAGTTGACCCCGGTCGCGGTCACCGGCACGCTGGACATCCCGGTGGGCCGCCTGCGCAAGATGTCGATGGGCCCGCAATACCTCAGCGCCTTCACCGTCGGCGACCAGTTGCTGTGGGGCGCCGCCGAGCCGCTGCGCCGCATGCTGCGCATCGCGCTGGCCGAAGCCTGAGGCCTGGCGGCCGGCCTGGCCGCCCGCTCGCGACGAGGCCGTATCGCAAAGGCACCTTCGGGTGCCTTTGTCGTTTGCGCCGGGTCATCAGCGCATCGGATGCGGCTGGCAATGTGCCGGCCAGCCAACGCCGATGCGCCTTTCAGGTTTGTGAAACGCGCTCGATCCATTACACTTTTCCGGTGAATTGAGGCTTGTTCTCACGCGTTCGCCGCGAACAGCCTCCGCCCGACCATTCGACGACAAGAACGGAATTCCAGCTTATGACCCAGCGTTCGCGCCAAGTGAAGCATGCCCGCCGTTTGAAGGCCCTCCAGTGGGCGATCGCGCTGGCGATCGGCGCGAGCGCTTGCAGCCCGGCGTTGGCCATGCGGGTCGGGCATTCGCGGGTGGTCTCGGCCCCGGGCGCGCCCTTGCAGGCGCTGGTGGGATTGCAGGAACTCACACCCGACGAAATCGCGTCGCTGCGGGTGTCGGTGGCCGACGAGGCTTCGTGGCAACGCGCGGGCCTGAAACCGCCCGCGCCGCTGGCCAGCCTGGTGGTGAGGGTCGAGGATGGGATGGATCCGACCCGCAAGAACCTGCGGGTGCGGTCGACGCAGGCGCCGTCCGGCGGCGCGGTCGACCTGCTGCTGGACATCAGCTCCAGCTCGGGCCAGCGGCAGGTGCAGGTCAGCATCCTGGTGCCGTTGCGGGGCGCGGGCGCCGAGGTTTCGCCCGCGGCCGTTGGCACGCCGAGCCGCGCCAGCGGCACGGCGGGGTCGGTCAACGTGAAGTCGGGCGACACGCTGTTTGCCATTGCCCAGCGCAATGCGGTGCCGAACGCCTCGATCTACCAGATGTTGGTGGCGTTGTGGCGCGCCAATCCCGATGCGTTCATCCAGGGCAACATGAATCTGGTGCGGGCCGGGCAGAAACTGGCGATTCCCGACGCGGCGACCGTGCGCGCCGTCGATCCGGCGGAGGCGCGCCGTATTTTCAACGAGCACGCCGAAGCGTTCGCCCGCTACCGGGCCCGTCTGGGCGCGGCGGCCGGCGCCAACCCCTCGGTGGTCAAGGGCCAGGATGCCGCTTCCGGCACGGTGGCCCGTCCCGGCGACACGGGCGTGGCCACGGCGTCCCAGCCGCAGGACCGGGTGCGCCTGTCCTCCGGCCAGGCCCAAGGCGGCGCGACAGCCCAGGCCGATGCGCAGGCTGATCAGCGCGCCTCCGACGCACGAGCCATGGCGGATGCCCAGGGCCGCGTGAATCAGTTGCAGAGCAAT
>NZ_QHHO01000022.1:915737-953886 GCF_003184165.1 Achromobacter sp. RW408 | reverse complement strand
GCATCAAGCCACCCCACAATACCCGCACTCCCCGGATACCCGCCGCCAAATCCGGCTACCGCCCCGCCAGCGCCCGCCCGCAACATCCGCCTCACGATCTCAGCAACCCAAGAGGCAAACAAAATGAAGGGACTGGCCGATAAAACCGCCATCGTCACCGGCGGCGCCACGCTGATCGGCGCCGGCGTCGTCGCCGCGCTGCGCGCCGGGGGCGTGCGCGTCGCCATCTTTGACATTGACGCCGAAGGCGCCGCCCGCGTCGCCGCCAGCGACCCCGACGGCATCCGCGCGTGGCCGCTCGACATCACCGACGACGCCCGGCTGGCCCGCGCCGTCACTGAGGTCGCCGCCCACTTCGGCCGCATCGACTACCTGGTCAACCTCGCCGCCACCTACCTCGACGACGGCGCCGCCTCCGGCCGCGCCGACTGGCTGCGCGCCCTGGACATCAACGTCGTTAGCGCCGTCATGGCGGCCCGCGCCGTGCATCCGCACCTGGTGGCCGCGGGCGGCGGCGCCATCGTCAACTTCACCAGCATCTCGTCGCGCGTGGCGCAGACCGGCCGCTGGCTCTACCCGGTCTCCAAGGCCGCGCTGCTGCAGGTCACCCGCAGCCTGGCGATGGACTATGCCGGCGACCGCATCCGCGTCAATTCCGTGTCGCCCGGCTGGACCTGGTCGCGCGTCATGGACGAACTGACCCACGGCGACCGCGCCAAGACCGACCGCGTCGCGGCCGACTTCCACCTGCTGGGCCGCGCCGGGGATCCGGCCGAAGTGGCCGAGGTGGTCGCCTTCCTGCTGTCGGACCACGCCAGCTTCGTCACCGGCGCCGACTACGCCGTGGACGGCGGTTATTCCGCCATGGGGCCCGAGCAGGCCCGTCCCGCCATCCCGCGCCTGGCCGAATAAGCCCGGTCTTGCCGCATCCCGGCCCGCCGCGCATCCGGCGGCCGCGCACACCAAACAGGAGAACCATCATGCGTCGAATCGCAATCGTCGGGGGAGGGCAGGCCGGCCTGCCGTTGGCACTGGGCCTGCTGGACAAGGGCTATGAGGTGACCGTGGTCACCAACCGCGAGCCGGACGACATCCGCCGCGGCAAGGTCATGTCCAGCCAATGCATGTTCGATGCCTCGCTGCGGATCGAGCGCGACCTGGGGCTGAACCAGTGGGAGGCCGCGTGTCCGCCGGTCGAGGGCATCGGCCTGGCCGTGCCGCATCCCGAGCGCCCCGGCCACAAGCTGATCGACTGGGCCGCGCGCCTGGACCGCCCGGCGCAGGCGGTGGACCAGCGCATCAAGATGCCGGCCTGGATGGAATTGTTCGCCGCCCGCGGCGGCCGCCTGCTGATCCAGGATGGCGGCGTGGCCGAACTGGAGCTGCTGGCCGCCTCGCACGACCTGGTGCTGCTGGCCGCCGGCAAGGGCGACGTGGTCAAGCTGTTCGAACGCGACGCGGCGCGCTCGCGCTTCGACAAGCCGCAGCGCGCGCTGGCGCTGACGTATGTGCACGGCATGCGCCCGGCGCCGGTGTTCTCGCGGGTCGCCTTCAACCTGATTCCCGGCGTCGGCGAGTACTTCGTGTTTCCCGCGCTGACTCACAGCGGTCCCTGCGAAATCATGGTGTTCGAAGGCGTGCCGGGCGGCCCGATGGACTGCTGGCGCGACATCAGGACGCCGCAGGATCACCTGGCCAGGAGCCTGGACATCCTGCGCACCTTCCTGCCCTGGGAGGCCGAGCGCTGCGCCACCGTGGAGTTGACCGATGCCAACGGCATCCTGGCCGGCAGCTTCGCGCCCACCGTGCGCAAGCCGGTCATGACGCTGCCATCCGGCCGCCTGGTGCTGGGCCTGGGCGACGCCGTGGTCACCAACGACCCCATCACCGGCCAGGGCTCGAACAACGCCACCAAGGCCTGCGCCGTCTACCTGGAGGCGATCCTGGCGCGTGGCGACCAGCCCTTCACCGCCGAGTGGATGCGGCAGACCTTCGAGCGCTTCTGGGACTACGCCAGCGCCGTGGTCGACTGGACCAACTCGATGCTGCTGCCGCCGCCGCCGCACCTGCTGCGGCTGCTGCAGGCCGCCAGCGACGCGCCCGCGCTGGCCAGCGCCGTCGCCAATGGCTTCAACCATCCGCCCAACTTCTTCCCGTGGTGGACCGACGCCACGGCCTGCGATGCCTTCATCGCCGACAAATCCACTCGGGCGGCGGCGTGATGGCGGCCCTGGACTGGGGCAGCACCGACCTGCACCCCAAGGTCCTGCGCGGCGTGCTGGGCAGCTATCCGACGGGCGTGGCCATCGTCGCCACGCGCTGTCCGGACGGCCGCAAGGTCGGGCTGACCATCAACTCGTTCGCCTCGCTGTCGCTCGATCCGCCGCTGGTGCTGTGGAGCCTGGTGAACCGTTCGCCCAACCTGGCGGCGTTCCGCGATTGCGACCACTTCACCATCAGCGTGCTGGCCTGCGGCCAGGAAGCGCTGGCGCGTCGCTTCGCCGACCCGGCCGTGCCGGACAAGTTCGAGGGCGCCGAACTGCACGAGGTGCCCGAGGGCGTGCCCGCCATCGCCGGCGCCGTGGCCACGCTGGTCTGCGCCAACGACCAGCAGAGCCCGGCCGGCGACCACCTGCTGCTGTTCGGCCGGGTGCTGCGCGTGGCCAGCCTGGAGGCCACGCCGCTGGTGTTCCACGCGGGGCGCTTCACGGCGCTGACGTAGCGCGCGGCGCCAGGTCGGCCCGCGCCGGCATGGGGGCGCATGCGCCATCGCTTCATCAACCTTCCCGGTCCGCGTGGCCGGCCGGAGCCTGTGATGCCTGTTTCATCGACGTCCGACGCCCAGATCATCGTGGTGGGCAGCGGCATGAATTCGCTGGTGTGCGCGGCGCTGCTGGCGCAGCGCGGCAAATCGGTGCTGGTGCTGGAGCGCAACGACCGCCTGGGCGGCTGTATCCGCACCGAGGAGCTGTTTCCCGGCTACCGTCACGACGTGCTGTCCAGCTGGTACCCGCTGTTCGTCGGCGGCCCCGCCTACGCGGCCCTCAAGCCGGCGTTGCAGACCGCCGGCCTGGAATTCGCCCAGTGCGACTACAGCACCGGCCTGGCGCTGCCCGACGGCAGCGGCATCGCGCTCAGGCAGGACATCGCGGACAGCGCGCGGCGCCTGGACGCCTGGGCGCCCGGTGACGGCCAGGCCTTCGGCGCCATGGCGCAACGCCTGTTCGGCGAAGACGCCGCGCTGACCTTCGGCCTGCTGGGGCAGAACCCGTACGGCGCCGGCATGCTCAAGCTGCTGTTCGGCGAGTGGCGCCGGCGCGGCCTGGACGGCCTGATGGCGTTCGCCGCCGATTCGCTGGAGAGCTTTCGCCGCTGGTCGGACCGTGAACTGCGATCCGACGCCGTGCGCGCGTTGATCGCGCCGTGGGGGCTGCACACCGGCCTGGGACCGGACGACGCCTGTTCGGCGCTGATCGGCAAGCTGACCTTCGCCGCGGTGGTGGCCGGCGGCATGCCGGTGGTCAAGGGCGGCAGCCAGGGTGTGGTGGATGCGCTGGCCAAGGTGATCGAGCACCACGGTGGCCGGCTGCTGACCGGCAACGCCGTCGAACGCATCCTGACGCGCGGCGCGGGCCGCCGCCGCCGCGCCGTCGGCGTCGTGGCCGCCGGCCGCGAATACCACGCCACCGAAGCCGTGGTCTGCAACGTCACGCCTGGCCAGCTGTACGGCACGCTGCTGCCCGATGCGCCCGAGCCGGTGCGGCGCCGCGCCGCCGGCTACCGCCACGGCCGCGGCGGCATGCAGATCCATTTCGCGCTCGACGCGCCGCCCGACTGGCGCACGCCGGAACTGCGCCAGGTGCCGCTGGTGCACCTGACCGAAAGCATGGAGCAGGTCTGCGCCTCGGTCACCGAGGCCAACAACGGCCTGTTGCCGGCGCGGCCGACGCTGGCCATCGGCCAGCCGGTCGCCGTGGATCCGTCGCGCGCGCCGGCCGGCGGCTGGATCCTGTGGGTGCAGATGCAGGAGCTGCCGGCGCGCGTCAAGGGCGATGCCGCCGGCCTGATCGACACGCCCGCCGACGGCCGCTGGACCGAGACCTTGCGCGAAGCCGTGGCCGACCGCGTGCAGGCGCGGCTGGAGCCGGTCATGCCCGGCCTGGCGCAACGCATCGTTGGCCGCCGCAGCTACTCGCCGGCCGACCTGGAGGCGTTGAACTGCAACCTGGTGGGCGGCGATCCCTACGCGGGCGTCTGTTCGCCCGACCAGTTCTTCTGGCTGCGCCCCTTCGCCGGCAGCCAGGGCGCGCGCGGCCACCGCACGCCGCTGCGCAACCTTTTCCACATCGGCGCCGCCACCCATCCGGGCCCCGGACTGGGCGGCGGCTCCGGCTATCTCGTCGCGCAACATCTCGCGCCCCGCGGGGGCAGGAGCGGAACATGAAGAGACACCTGACACGCCGGCTGGCTTGCGCCGCGGCATTGGCGCTGGCCGGCGGCGTGGCGCAAGCCACCGAAGGCGGCGGCCTGGGCATCTATCCGGACGGCCTGGAGAACTTCATGTCGGGCGCGCTGCCGCCGCATGGCGTGCATATGCTGGTCTACGCCGGCGGCGCCCGCTACGACAAGCTGCGCGGCAACGACGGCGAACGCCTGCCGGTGCCGGACTTCAAGGTCGACGTCAACGTGCTGGCCCCGCGCCTGATCTGGGTCACGCCGCAGCAGGTGCTGGGCGGCCAGCTGGCCTTCCATGCCATCGCGCCGCTGCTGGACGTGACCTTCAAGGCCGGCGGCCAGCGCTACCGCAGCACCGGCCTGGGCGACATGACGCTGGGCGTGGCGCTGGGCTATCACCTGTCCGAATCGCTGCACTACGTGGTCGGCCTGGACATGTACGCGCCCACCGGCGAATACGATCGCAAGGACCCGTCCAGCCTGGGCAAGAACTACTGGACCGCCCAGCCGGTCTTCGCGCTCAGCCGCATCAGCCCGGACGGCTTCAATGCCGATCTGAAGCTGATGTACGACTTCAACTTCCGCAACTCGGCCACCGACACCCGTTCCGGCCAGGCCATCCACGCCGACTACGCCTTCGGCTGGGGCGTGGGCAAGGGCTGGGTGCTGGGCGTGGGCGGCCACGCCTTCCAGCAGGTCACCGACGACAGCGGCCCCAACAGCGCCGCCGGCCGCGCCCGCGCCTACGGCGTCGGCCCCTCGGTGCGCTACATGAACGACCGCGGCTGGCTGTTCACCGCCAAGTGGCAGCAGGAATTCCAGGTCAAGAACCGGCCGGAAGGCGCGCAGCTTTACGTCAAGCTGGCCATTCCGTTCTAGCGGGGGCATGCAGCGCCTGGTCCAAAGGCGGTGGCCTCGCCGGCACGGCAGGAGGAAGGGGGCTGGCAAGGCGGGGCGCAAACCGGCTGTCGCCGCGAATGGGCTAGACTCAAGGCTCCTTTTCGTTTCAAGTTGCCATCCATGATTGTCAAAGCCTTGCGTGTCGGTTTGGGCCAGCTGATTGTGCTGGGCGATGCGCTTACGCGGCCCCGCCCGCAGCGACGCTCGGCGCAAGGCCAGGCCGCCGTCGATAGCGAGGCGGCCGCGCTGTCGCTCTACCAATTCCATGCCTGCCCGTTCTGCGTCAAGACGCGGCGCGCCATCCATCGTTTGAACGTGCCGGTTGCGCTGCGCGATGCCAAGGGGGATCCCCAGGCGCGCGCCGAATTGCAGGCCGGCGGTGGCAAGGTCAAGGTGCCTTGCCTGCGCATCGAGGAAGCGGGAGGCACACGCTGGATGTACGAGTCCAGCGACATCATCGCCTACCTTGAACAACGCTACGCGAACGTGGCCTGACGGAGCCGCGCCATTGGCACGCGCCGCCCGCCTTGCCTTGCTGACCGTCTGCGCGGCCGTCGCGCTGGCGGGCTGCGATTCGTCGCCGCCGCCCGCCGGGTCCAGGTTCACGGCCGAAACCCTGGCCACCCAGGAAACGCCACCCGAACTCCAGTTCAGGGGAGAGCTGGCGGGCAAGCCCATCCACCTGCTCATGCATGAATGCAAGGTTTACAAGGTGGACTCGGCAGAGGGCGGCAATGTCGCCTGGACGTTGGTGCTGGAGGGCGATTTTTCCCTGTTGCCCACGCGCTGCGTGCGCCAGGAACTGACCGCGGGCAAGGGCTTCGTGAAGGCGTTCATTGGCCGCCAGGCGTTCGGCGCTGGCGGCTGCTGCACCGGCATCCCGGAATATCGCTCGACCGACGGGCTGACCTGGAAGCCGCGCTGATGCGCGCGGCGCAAGGCAGGGGGGGCCGTGTGCGATGGACCATCGCTACGGCAGCCTGAACGGCAGGCCCCGCCCGTCTTGTCGACGTTGCCTCTTCAACCGTGCCGGCGCACGCTCTGGCTGGGGCTTTCGCCGTAGCGCGCCTTGTAGCTGGCGCTGAAGCGCCCCAGGTGGGCAAAGCCCCAGCGCAGCGCCACGCCGGCGACGTTCTGGCATTCGCCGGACACCAGCTCGGCGCGCGCCCGCTCCATGCGCAGGTCGCGCAGATAGTGCATGGGGCTGATTCCCAGGAATTCCTTGAAGCCGGCATACAGGCTGCGCACGCTGACTCCCGCGATGCGCGCCAGCTGCTCGGCGCTGACCGGTTCGTGCGCATGCGCCTGCAGGTAATCCTGCACGCAGCGCACGTGGCGCGGCAGCACCGCGCCGCGGCGGCCCGCCGGGGTGGCGCTGTAGTTGTGGGGCAGGGTGGACAACAGCGTCGCCGCCACCAGCTGTTCCATCTGGTGCACGATCAGCTTGTGCTCGGCCAGGTCGGCGTGCTGCGAGGAACAGTCCAGCAGATACGCCATCAGGCAGCGCCAGGCCGGACACTCGCGCCAGCGGAACCCCAGCTGGAAGCGCAACGGCCGCTCCAGGGTACAGCCCAGGTGGCCCACCAGCGTGCGTTCCAGCAGCGAGCGGCCCACGCGCAGCATGAACTGGTCATTGTCGTCGGCCCAGTGCATCGCCAGGTCGTCGTCCGGGCTGACCACCGAGGCCACGTCCGGCGTCGAATCCACCCGCTGCGGCCCGCTTTCGATCAGGGCGGTGCCCGCCAGCGGCATCTGCACCAGGAAGAAGTCCTCCAGCGGTCCCGGCCGGATCTCGACGTGCGCCCCGTAGCGCAGCCGGTTCAGCGACACCTCGCCCAGCGGCTGGTGGTGCATGCGCGCGTTCAGGCGCTGCGTCGAACCCACCACCCCCAGGTGGTGGGGCCGCATCACCCGGCCCACCATGGCGCGCGCCTCGTCCAGGTCGCCCGAGGCGAACAGCTGGTGCGCGGGCGTCGCCAGGATGGTGTCGGCGCGCCAGCCGGCGGCGCCGGCCATTCCCGCTCCCGCCGAGCGCGGCTCGGCGGGGTGCCATGATGCCTCGGCATCGGACTGCGTCATGTTCAGCATGGCCGGGATTCCTTGCTCTGTCCTGATGTCCGGCGGGCAGCGGCCACCGGTTCCCCTGGCGGCCGCAAGGTTGCGGCGCGCCTTTATGATGGTCCTCATAGTAAAGCGCCGGGCCGGTGGCGGGACTGCTGGAAAACCCGTCCCGCCGGCGGCGGAACTATCCGTTTTTCGCCGCGCCTGTCCGGGGACTGCGAAAAATCGCCATCGGCGCCAATGGGCGACGCCTGCGCTCAGAGAATGGCCTGCAGTCCCTTGTCGGCGATCAGGTTGAGCAGCTTGAGCGCAGGGCCGGTGGGGCGGGTTTCGCCCTGTTCCCATTTGCGCACGGTCGAGGCCGTGGTGTGCAGGTGCAGCGCGAATACGGGTTGACTGAAATTCAAGGCTTCACGCAGCCGGCGGATGTCGGCTGCGCCAAAGGTCCGTACGGGGGGCGGGCAGAGGCTGTCGAACTCGCGCATGGTGACCTTGGTGATGGCGCCCGCTTCCTGCAGCGCCGCCAGGTCGCCACGCACCGACTCAATGATCTTGCTCACAATGAATCTCCAACAATATGCCGGCCCCCAGCGCCTTCGACAATGCCTCCGGCGATAGCTCGAGAAACATCTTCCCGGCGAATCGCAGCGCCTTCTGCTCATCCTGTGTGATGTTTTCCTGGCTGTTTTTGGAAAATCCATGCAGGAATACGTAGCAGTGGCCTACTCGGGCGGAAATCAAAGTACGGTAGCCATGGCTTTTTCCGCCGCCAGGACGTGCGACTCGCTGTTTGTAGAGCAGGCCGCCAAGGTTGGCGTCGACCAAGCCGCTTTCCATTTCCCTCACCGCCATGCAAAGGGCAGTATCGGGTAACCGTTCGCTTGCTTGCCATCGGGCGAAGTGTTTTCGCTTCAGGACGCGCTTCATTTCTACCTCCGTACTATACCCGATACGGGTATGTTTTATATTGTCAATGCCTCCGTTTTCTGGCGGCTTTCGTCTGAGTTGCAGGACGGGCCAAGGGATGTCCTCCAGGTCTCCCTGCGAGGCGGTTTGCACAGAGCGCTTATTTGTCTTGTGAACTTATCGCGGACGGACAGGTTTTGCTCGGCGAACAGGGATCAGCGTGTCCACCTTGGTCGAGCGCCCAGGCATTGCGCTTGCTGCTCCCGCGGGCCAGGCGCATGGGGCGCCTCGCTCGGGAGAATTGCATGAAAGTGAATCTGAAACCGTTGCGTGACCAGGTCATCGTGATCACGGGCGCCGGCAGCGGCATCGGCGCCGTGACCGCGCGCATGGCGGCCGCCAAGGGGGCCAGGGTGGTGCTTGCGGGCCGCCAGGAGGCGGCGCTGGAACAGGTGGCGCGGGACATTACGCAGGAAGGCGGCGCCGCCGCCACCGTGGTGGCCGACGTTGGCGTGCAGGAAGATCATGAGCGCATCCTCGCGCTTGCCGTGGAGCGGTTCGGACGCGTGGACACCTGGGTGAACAACGCCGGTGTGTCGATCTACGGCACGCTGGAGCAGGTGCCGATCGAAGACCAGCGCAAGTTGTTCGACACCGACTACTGGGGCGTGGTGTATGGCTCGCTGGCCGCCGTGCGGCACATGAAGGCCACCGGCGGCGCGATCATCAATCTGGGCAGCGAAGTGTCCGATCGCGCGGTTCCGCTGCAGGGCGCCTATTCGGCGGCAAAGCATGCGGTCAAGGGCTACACCGACGCCTTGCGCATGGAGCTGCGGCAACTGGGCGCGCCGATTTCGGTCACCCTGATCAAACCGGCCTCGATCGCCACCAAGTTCACCGAACACGCGCGCAACTACATGGACGCCCAGCCGGACCTGCCTCCGCCCATCTATGCGCCCGAGCTGGTGGCCGAGGCCATCCTGCATGCCGCGCAGACGCCGGTGCGTGATCTTTTCGTGGGCGGCGCCGCCAGGGCGATTTCGGCCTTTGGCCAGAACATGCCGGGGCTGGCGGACCGCATGGCGGGTTGGCTGTTTCGCCACCAGCGAGGTCCGCGGACCTACGAGGAAATGGGGCAGGATTCGCTGTACGACGCCGGCGGAGAACATGCGGCGGTGCGGCGCCCCGGACGCAGGTTCAGCGCGTATTCCTGCAGCGCGATGCACCCGCAGGCGACGACGCTGGCCGTGCTGGCGCTGGCGGGCGGCGCGCTGGCATGCGTGCTGCGCGGCCGCCGCTGATCCGCTACTTATCCAGCCACGGCGCTTCCTTCCAGAGCGCCTGGAACTCCGCTTCGCCGGCCGCCAGTTCCTTGGCGTATTCGGAGGGCGCCAGATAACGCAGCGGGGCGAACATGTCCCTGGCCTTGGCCTGGAACTCCGGATCGTCCACCGTGCGCTTCACGGCGGAGACGAGCTTAGCGCGCACATCGTCTGGCAGGCCCTTGGGCGCGGCCAAGCCGCGCAGCGATGCCAGCTCGAAATCGAAGCCCTGTTCCTTGAAGGTGGGCACGTCCGGCAGCGCCGCCGACCGCGTCTTGCCCATCTGGCCCAGCATGCGCAGCGGCGTTCCGCCTTTCTGGTATTGCAGCGCTTCGCCCACGTTGATGGCGCCGATCGTGATCTCGCCGCTCGCCAGCGCGCCGCGTACCTCCCCGGCTCCCTTGTAGGGGATGTGGCTGAGTTTGCTGCCGGACACCCGCTCAAAGCGCAGCATGGCCAGGTGGTCATCGGAGCCCGTGCCCGTGGTGCCTACCGTCACCTTGCCCGGGTTCTTCTTGGCGTAGGCGGACAGGTCGGCCAGGGTCTTGATCGGGTTGTCGTTCAGCACCGAGAATGCGCCGGGATCATCGATCAGGTTGCCCAGCAGATCGAAGCTGCGCCAGGTGAAACTGGTCTTGCGCTCGATGGGAATCGTCAACAGGTTCGGCGTGTTGATGAAGCCGATGGTGTAGCCGTCGGGCTGGGCCCGGGCCAGCTCCGAGAATCCAATCGCGCCGCCCGCGCCCGGGCGGTTCAGCACGACGATGCGGGCATCGCCGCCCAGGTATTTCTGCAGATAGGGCGCCATCATGCGGGCCACCAGGTCGGTGCCTCCGCCCGGCCCGTACGACACGATCAGGTTGATCGGGTGTTCGGGATAGCCGGCCGCTCGCGCGCCGCCGGTCAACAGGGCGGCGCCCGCCAGCAGGGTCGCAAGGGCGCGCCGCGTCCAGCGTTTGTCTTGTCTTTGCATGAGTTGTCTCCTTGGTATTTTGGCGGGGTCCGGCCTGCGTCGCGCCTTGCGGCGCGGGCAGCGGCCCCGCCGCGTTGTTATGTCAGGTTTGCGATGCGTTTGGCCGCCAGCGGCCAGGCCTGCGGATTGATGAGTTGCGGTGGGCGTTCGCCACGCAGCATCGCGGCGAGCTGCGTGGCCGATGAACGGGCGACGTTGCGCCGGGCTTCGTGCGTGACGCCGGCGGTATGGAAGGTGGCGACGACGTTGGGCAGGCCCAGCAGCGGCGCGCCGCGCTCGGGCGGCTCCTGGTCCCAGACGTCCAGCCCCGCGCCGCGCAGATGCCCCGCGCGCAGCGCGTCGTGCAGCGCCGCTTCGTCATGGATGCCGCCGCGCGCCGTCGTGATGAACACCGCTCCGCCTTTCATGGCCGCGAAGGCCTTTGCGCCGAACAGGCCGCGCGTGGAGGCGTCCAGCGGGCAATGCAGCGACACCACGTCGGACCACGCCAGCAATTCGTCCAGCGACACCGGTTCCGCGCCGCGGCTGCGGATGACGTCGGCGGACAGCAGCGGATCGTGCGCGATCACGCGCAGGCCGAAGCCGCGCGCGATGCGGGCGACACAGGTGCCGATCTTGCCGATGCCGACCAGGCCGAGGACGCGGCCATGGATTTCGTGGCCCATCAGATCTTCGCGCGTGAAGCCGGCGTCGTGGCGCAGGCGATGGTGGGATTCCACCACCCGCCGCTGCACGGCCAGCAGCAACGCGTACGTGTGCTCGGCCACCGACTCCGCGTTGCCTCCCGCCTGGTTGACCACGGCGATGCCCGCCGCGGTGCAGGCCTCCACGTCGATCGTGTCGTAGCCCGCGCCGCCGGACGAAACGCATACCAGGTCCGGGCATTGCGCGATCAGTTCGGCATTGACGAACCATTGCCGCGGCAGTTCGTCCTTGGCCGCGGAAACGTGATACGCATGGGCCGACTTCAGGCCGGCCAGCGTGCGGGCATCGTCGCCCCTTGCCGGCAGCACCGACAGCGAGATGCCGGGCGTGCCGCCGATGATCTCGTCGAACACCGGATCGAGCCAGAGGTCCAGGCGGCAGAGCCGGGCGGGTTTGGAATGTGCCGCCACGCTCACAGCACGCCTCGCGCCGTGAGCGTGGCGTCGACCCAGGCGCGATCCAGCGTTCCGCGCGCGATGTCCTCCAGCACGCGGGCTTCCGCTGCGGCGATCGCGCGCACGCGCGCCGCGATGGCGGGCGCTTCGTCGGCGCGGATCGCCAGCAGTCCGTCGGCATCGCCCACCAGCAGGTCGCCCGGCAGCACCACCATGCCGTCGATCGCCACCGGCACGTTGATGGCGCCCGGGCCGTCCTTGTAGGGGCCGCGATGGGCGACGCCGCGCGCGTAGACGGGAAAGTCGCCGGCGCCGATCGTCTCGCTGTCGCGGATGGCGCCGTCGATCACGAAGCCCGCCAGCCCGCGCCTGGCGGCCCATCCCGCCATGATCTCGCCGATGATGGCGTTGCTCATGTCGCCGCCCGCATCGACCACGATCACATCCCCCGGCTCGGCGGAATCGATCGCCTTGTGGACCATCAGGTTGTCGCCGGGCCGCGTGCGCACGGTGTAGGCGCGGCCCAGGATGCGGCGGGTGCGATGCATCGGGCGCAAGGCCGAGGTTCCGGTCGCGCGGCTCATCGCATCGCTGATGTTGGCGACCGCCAGTGCTTCATATGCCGCGAGTGTCTCGCGGCTGGGGCCGGCAGGACATTCCTGCAGCGTGAATCCGAACTCCGACATGGCGTCTTGTCTCCTTGGATGATTGTCCGAGGCGACTCTACGCCGGGCTCACGGCGGTTTAAAGCGAATAATTTGATGTCGAAAACAACGCTTTTTGGAAAGCGTTGGCAGGGGCGTACGCGCAGAGGGGCTAGATCATCCCGGCGGGCGCGTGGAAATCCAGGCACGCCTGCGCGTGCGAGCGCAGGCTCTCCAGCATGGGCCGCGTATCGTCGCGGCGCCATTGGAAGGTGTAGGCCAGGGGCGGCAATGGCGGAAAGCGCGGCAGCCGCCGCAGGTCGCCGCGCTGGATGAGAACCTGGGCCCAGGCGGCGGGCAGGAAACCCAGCCCCAGTCCCTGCCGCAGCATGGCGGCAATGCCGGGCCAGCTGTTGCAGCATTGATTGCGGCCCGGCGATACGCGCTGCTCGGTCAGCCAGTCGTCGAGAATACGGATCGCGCCCGAGCTTTGCGGCAGGGTGATGAGCGTCAGGCCAGGCAGGTCGGCCACTTCGAGCGAGGCCGCATCGGGCACGGCCCTGGCCGACACCACCCATTCGAAATGGGCGCTGCCGATCACGCGCGAGGCCAGCGAAGACCGGGACGAGGGCCCCGCGATCACCGCGAAGTCGAGCTCGCCTTCCTCCAGCCCGCGCTCGACCAGTTCGCCCACGCCCACGAAGGGCTCGACCAGGAGGTTGGGGTGCGCCTGCTGGATGACTTCGATCAGCCCGGCCATCCAGGTCATGGCGGTCAGCTCGCCGGCGCCGAAGCGGCAACGGCCGGAGTAGCTGAGGTTGTTGCTGGCTTGCTGCATGAACTGGTCCGCATTGCGCAGCAGGTCCTTGGCATGGGGCACCAGTTGCTCGCCAAGCGCGGTCAGGGTCGCGCTACGGGCGCTGCGGCTGAACAGCGCGGCGCCGATCGAGGATTCCAGCTCGCCGATCCGCTTGGACAACGACGACACCGAGATATTCAGCCGATTCGCGGCGATGGCAAAGTTCTTGCAGGTGGCGGCCCAGTAAAAGGCCTCGAGTTGCTTGAGCGTCATGGGGGCGGAGGATCGGGCCGGCGGCGAGCCGATTGAGGGCGACGAAAAGTGTAATAAATGTCTTCAATAAAGTCACTTTATTCAACTCTCGGCCCGGCCTATAGTCTTTCGCCGTCAAGACCCTTGCACGGCGGATCGGCCGCCGGACGTCGCCAGGAATCCCATCATGTCAGATCCGCTGCGCCGCATGCTCAGCCTGCACGACTTCGAAACCGCTGCCCGGCGGATACTGCCCAAGCCCCTGTATGCCTATGTGTCGGGCGCGGTGGAAGACGGACAGTCCGAACGCGGCAATCGGCAGGCCTACGACGATTACGGGTTCCGGCCCAAGGTGCTGGTGGACGTGTCCCGCCGCAGCACGCGCTGCACGGTGCTGGGCCGCGAGTACGCGGCGCCCGTTGGCGTGGCGCCCATGGGCATTGCCGCGCTGACCAGCTATCGCGGGGACGTCATGCTGGCCCGCGCCGCGGCCGAGGCGGGCGTGCCCTGCATCATGAGCGGATCTTCGCTGATCCGCCTGGAAACCGTAATGGAGGCGGCGCCCGGGACCTGGTTCCAGGCCTACCTTCCCGGCGACGGCGCGCAGATCGCCGCGCTGATCGATCGCGTCGCCGCAGCCGGAGTGGACACGCTGGTGCTGACCGTCGATACGCCGGTCGCCGCCAACCGCGAGAACAACGTGCGGGCGGGCTTTTCCACGCCGCTGCGGCCCAGCGTCGGCCTGGCCTGGCAGGGCGTCACGCACCCCCGCTGGTTGATCGGCACCTTTCTGCGCACGCTGGCCCGCCACGGCATGCCGCACTTCGAAAACAACTATGCGACGCGCGGCGCGCCCATCCTGTCCGGGAATGTGCTGCGAGACTTTTCCGATCGCGGCCACCTGAACTGGCAACACGTGGCCGCCATACGCAAGACCTGGAAGGGCAGGATGGTCCTGAAGGGCATCCTGCACCCGGATGACGCGCGGGCCGCGCGCGCGCACGGCATGGACGCGGTCATCGTGTCCAACCATGGCGGCCGGCAGCTCGATGGCAGCGTTTCTCCCTTGCATGCCTTGCCCGCCATCGTGGACGCCGCGGGCGGCATGGACGTCATGCTCGACAGCGGTGTGCGGCGAGGCACGGACGCGCTGAAAGCGATGGCGCTTGGCGCGCGCTGCGTGTTCGTGGGCCGTCCGTTCAACTACGCGGCGACGGTGGCCGGCCAGCGCGGCGTGGCCCATGCCATCGCGCTGATCGTCGAAGAGATCCGGCGCAACATGGGCCTGCTCGGTATCGTCGACCTGCGAGAGGTGAACCTGAGTCTGTTGCAACGCGGCCGGTAGTCGCGTGTATGGTTTTTTAAGGCAATGTCCGAAGCATGTCTTCTTCTTATGTATGGTTTTTATGAGAATTATGCCTGCTACAAAAGCCGTACAATTCAGCCATGTGTATGGGTGTGACGGTAAGATTCGACCTGTCCATGGGACTCGTGGCGCTCACTCGTCCCACTCCCGCTTGCAGCTGCTGACGTAGCGTTTTGAGGAAATGATGAATTTTTGGGTCCCTGTAATCTTCGGTACGTTCAAGATCCTCGTGTTGGGCACGGGCATGTTTCTGGCCATCAAGTCCCATTACGACGGGGCAAAAAAGGACAAGGAAAAGCTGGCGAAGGAGAAAGAGAAGGAGATGAAGGCAACGTAGGGATGCCTCGTTGCTATTGCGAGGCTTCATATTCCAGTTCGTCTGCATGAGCGCTCGCAAGCCTCGCGGTTTCGGTTTGACTGTGTCGGCGCGATGGCCGGCATTCGGCGCACTGCGTTCTGCGCCAAGTCTCAGCGGGCGTCCTTTACTCCGAGGGGTACCGCCGTTACACAATGTGGCCAGCGATAGCCGGGAAATCTGTTTGACTCGGTGAGGCGCGGCCCGGATGCCGGGACGCGCGCAACCCGCATCAACCGGAGGACATACACATGTACATCATCATGGGGGGGACCGGCCACGTCGGGGCGGCAACCGCGCGCGCTTTGCTCGCGCTTGGTGCGGAGGTAACCATAGTCACCCGCTCGGCGGCTCGCGCCGCGCACTGGCGCGCTCGGGGCGCCGACATTGTCCAGGCCAATGTGGAAGACGTGGCGTCATTACGCGCCGCGTTCCGGCGTGGCCGACGCGCTTTTCTACTGAATCCTCCGGCGGACACCACCACCGACACCGACGTCGTCGAAAGACATACCGTTGCGAACATACTCGCCGCGCTCGAGGGATCCGGGCTTGAAAAAGTCGTTGCCGAATCGACGGGCGGCGCCCGGCCGGGCAGCCGCATTGGCGATTTGAACGTGCTGTGGGAGCTGGAAGAAGGGCTACGGGCCCTGGCGTTGCCGGCGGCCGTGAACCGTGCTGCTTACTACATGAGCAACTGGGACGGGTTACTCGAAACGGTGCGCAACACCGGCGTGTTGCCCAGTCTTTTCCCGGCGGATCTCGCCATCCCGATGGTCGCGCCGAAAGATCTGGGCGAAGTCGCGGCCGCCCGTTTAATGACGTCTCTCGACGACCGCGGCGTTCGCTACGTAGAAGGCCCGAGGCGGTATACACCCAGCGACGTAGCGCGAGCGTTCGCCGAGACCTTGGGCCGGCCGGTCGAGGTCCGCGTCGTACCGCGAGCGGCATGGCGGCAGACGTTCGTCAGCCAGGGATTTTCTGAAGCCGCCGCTGAATCCTATGCCCGTATGACCGAGGTGAGCGTCGATAGCGGCTTCGACTTGTCGGACACCCCGCTGCGCGGATCGACCACGCTGGAGGCTTACATTCGGGACCTGGTGGCCCCGCTCTAAATATCGGCGACATCGCGCAGCCGTACGCCGGAGAAGTTGGCCGCGCGCAATGCATCAAACATGGCGCGGTCGCAGATGGGAGGCGCTCCCATGCGATCCTGCCGGAAGATATGGGCAGCTCCCACAACATCCTGTTTGAACACCAAGCTGGCCCCGCCGACGAGGCTATAAAGTTTCTCGTTCTCGCCGGTCTGATAATTGTGGTCGAGCTTGATCCTCACGCGAGAAGAGGCTTCATCCAGGGCATCGAGTCTGCGCAGCACATTGCCCAGATAGTACGGAGGGGCAGGGCTGCCGTCGGCAAGGCTGAAGTCGCATGCCACAAATGCAAACGCCTCGGCGTCCAACTGCTCAAACAGTTGCTTCAACGGCTCCGACACAATCCATATGCCGGCGAGCGCTTCCAGATCGCGTGGCATTGCGCCCTTCGCCGGTACATGAACCAGGTGGGGACGCTCCGGATACTGATCTGGCATTCCATCAGGCCGCGCGACGACATTCATCCCCGGATCGATCAGCTTCCCTTCGTTGGCGATTTCTATGCCGGGAACCCTGCCGTTTTCCAAGACGCTGGCGTCGATCAGGAAAAATTCGCCCTTATGGGATGCGGCGTCGGCTGAAACTTCAATGGCGCTGGGTTCGGTCACGGTGGCTTCCATCACGGACGCGGGGGGGCGCAACGGGAATGCGGTTGAGCCGATCCTAGCCGGGCTTTGGCGCGGCCACAAGCTCGGCCGCGCGCGGCGGTGTTGCTCGCATGTTGGCGTGCGCCTCGTGGAGCAGATTCCTATGTCGTTGAGGTCGATCTCCTGAAACTCCCCGGACGCCGGCCTCAAAGCGCGAGGTCGACGACTACCCTCTCCAGAGCGTACAGCACGTGCCTGCGATCAAATATAGGCGCGAGCGCCCTCCATACTCTATTCGTACGTCAAGGTGAACATCATGGTCGTGTTGGCCGTACCAGCAGAAATCGCTCCACCGACTTGCACATATCGAACCTGTACAGGAATATCGAAAGAACCGCTCTGGACAGGGTTATATTGACTCACAGGTACTGCTGTTCGCAAAGGAAACGCCGCCCCCGATCCCGTCAGGAGCTGAACTCCCACCCCTGTGGCCGAAGACTGAGCGTCTAATGCCACAACGCCTTGGTTGCCGATTTCCGCCGTGTTTGGATCTACCCGGACGGTGACTCTGTTCATGTTTGCCGGGCAATTGAGGTTGATGGCAAAGGAACGCAGCGGCCCATTAACGCCATTGAAGTCCGATCTTGCCACTCGACCCATATTCACCTGTACGTCACGAGTCGAGCAGGTGAGCACGTTGATGGTGGTTGCGCCTAGAATAACTCGCAAATTTGAAGGAAGGACGGGCGAACCGGGCTGAGTGGTTCCCGCGCTACGAATTAATGGATACCCATCGAAAACGACCGTCGGATTTATCCGTGTACCGTCGACAATAGGAGCGTAGCGAATAAGTTTGGCACGAACAGTAATCCCCACAGCATACCGCGATGCCACATTTCCGGTGCAGATGGAGGTGGAATCCATTCTGTCAAATTGCGACTGCTGAGTCCGCTCAGGGAATATATCGCCACAACCAGGCGGTGTGAGGATCCGTTGACGCGGACGGATGGAGAAGATAGCGCCAACACCGGGCGCTCCGTTCAGAGCATATACGGAATATGTGATGCCGTTCTCGACGTAAGTGCGAACTGGGGCGGGCAGCGAAAATCTGCCGCTGTATCCCGCAGCCGCGGCGGGGGTGGCTGTTGTAGTACCCTGAAACGAGCAGACCCCTCTGCTCAATTCATCCACAGATACCCAATTGGTAAGTGCAATGACTTCCCCTGGGCGCTGATCACGGGGAACGGAAATGCTGGCCGGCAATTGCAGTGTCATCGTCGTGGGCGATGCGCTGGTGCAACTGGCCGTCTGGGGTCCAACCGTCTGTTGCGAAAAAGCAGGCGTGGTAACGCACGCCAGCAACAAGCTAATGAAGATAAGGGGAGGACAACGAAAGAGTGAGATATATTTTGCATTCATACTTTTTTGGCGTAAAGCCGCTCCGGTGGACTAAGGGCTCACCCGCGAGTCGGGCGAAGCGAAAGGTAAGCACTCCAACCCTTCGACAACCTGCATACGTTGCCCTTTTTCCTTGGGCTCCGGAATCTCCGAGGTAATGGTGCAACGGCCCGTGTCACCGTCACCCCATTTGACGATGAGGGTCGCCGGCCCCACATGCAATCCGTTGGCGAGGATCCGACTACCCTGCGAGACGACGCCGACCGTCTTGCCGTTGGCGTCGAACACCTGAGCACCGAAAGGCAGTGGTTTGCCATCGGCGCGCCGGACGTGCAAAACAACCGTCCTGCCACGATTCACCGTATCAAACGGTACCAGGACAACTGCGCCAGCAGTCGGAACCACACGCTGTTCCGTCGACTTAAACTCCACCCCCAGGGGGAGCCCCTTGGGGTCAATAGTGATGGAGTTGTATTCATACGGCAGAAGGTTTGACACCAGAGCCCTGCCGCGCCCGTCCAGACGCTGGCCCGGCACATTTCCAATGCTGGCTCCTGCGCCATCCGGAGCCTCCAGTACAGCATAGGTGTCTCCTTGAACCGGAGAGAATGCGACGCCCCCCCCATACGCAACGATGCCGCCACTCAGACTGGCACCAGCCTGGGTGTAATTCCTTCCAGTACCCGCACTGACGTTCACTCGGGTCCCGACGGCGGTGTAGTCAAGAGATCCACTAACATTGGCGTCGCGCGAACCACCACTGCGTTGTGAGTTGGCTGTAACGCTATAGGTAAGATTCCGATCTCGGCTAAGCATGCCTGATACCGTCTGCGAGGCAGTCGCCGTGCCGTTGGAGTTTCGTTGCAATGTTGTCGAGGCATAGTTAGTGGACTCTCGTCCGCCAAGAGGAAAAGAGAGATTCAACATGTACTGGTTTTCCCAACGTTGCGAGAAGACATCCAGACGCCGAGCAACTGAAATTGAGTACGTCATCGAACGATAGCTGTTCGAATAGCCCGCGCTAGCCTCTGTCCCGCGCCCTGATTTTTTCCAGTAGTCCTCGACAGATCCGGTCATATACACGGACCCGTAACCCGGCGCCAATTGCTGCGAAACATTGGCCTGCAATCGGTTTCTACGGGCATGTAAATCGGTATACCCGCCCGTTCCCTGCCATTGGCGAAACGCCATCGCCTCGCCGAATTCGCGATAGCCCCGTGTGGAGTATCGGTACGCGGCAATCAACACATTGGTTTTCGTGGCATCGACATAGTTCGAGTACCCAAGGCGAATACTGTGGCCGGTAGTGGACTCCCTGGAGCCGAGGTCCGCATTCGCTCCCGTCACGTCCAAGCCGAAGGCGCCAAGATGCGTGTTAACCGCGGCGCCCGCGACCGCTGCCCGATAGTTAGCCGAGCCGATGAATCCGCCGTACCCCGTCAACAGGTTATTGAAGCCATAGGTCAAGCCTCCCTGCACGAAGGTCGGCTTTTCCGAGAGCTGTCGATCGCGGTATTGTCCAATCGTGAGCTGATACCGGATTCCCCCTTCCCGCAACGAATTGACGGTCGCGGCGTATGGCACGCGCGAAACCAGCACACGACCGTCCGCTTCTGTGACTTCAACGGTCAGGTCACCACCGAAGCCATTGGGATAGATATCGGAAATCTCGAATGGCCCGGACGGAACCGTGGTTTCATAGATCACATTCGCAGACTGAAGGATTCGCACTCTGGCATTCGAATTCGCAATGCCCCGCACGACTGGAGCGTATCCCCGTTGGGATTGCGGCAGCATTCGCTCATCGGAACTTAACTGGACGCCGCGGAAGCCGATCGACGAAAACAAGCGGCCATCGGTAAAGGCGTCCCCCACCAACAGTTGTCCCTTCAGAGGAAGTACCGAGCGCGATAAGTACGTCTGATTACTGGTGTAGTCAGACCCCGTTCGATTGCTCCAGGAATAGTTCCCCTGATGGCGAAATCTCCATGCGCCAACGTTGACCCCGCCATTCAACCCCAAGTAACTGAAGCTATCAGATGCGCCCGAGCGAGGCTTAGTGGAATAGAAATTCCAGTTGTAATTTAGCAAACCCGCGGAAATCCCGTCATCCCACAGCGTCGGGTCTACATAACCCCTGGCGCCGCGTAGGAGCATCGCCTGCGGGATAGTGATATCCAGTCGTTGCTCTCCGGCGTCGTAGCTGTAGCGGCTCCCAGGCAACAACTCGCTGAGGTCTCCGCACGCTCCGGCATCCAAGTCTGCGATTGTCGCGCCGATCTTGCCTTCATTGACGGCAAGCCGGCGCAAAAAGGGCAGGTCGAAGCATGGGCGTGCCGTTGGCGCCCCTGCTTCCTGCTGAAAAACAACCGTGCTTTTGCCAAGCCAATCGTCGTTTAGATAGACCTCAACGCCATAAGCGCCTGGCAGGACGGAGTTGCCCTGCTCAAAGCGGCTCACATCCATCGGCCCACCCACCGACCGGAGAAAGCCCTGGTTGAACCGGACCTCCTGCGCTTGAACCGCTATCGTCGCGCTAAAGGCTAAAGTCATGGTCCCGGCAAATTTTCGGCAAACGCGATGACGCGGTCGCTGCGAGAGAACGCTATTCATAGTCTTTTCTGGAAACACGCAGCAGAGTCAATTCGCGTCGAAACAGGCGCAGAAAAAGTGCACCAAGCGCTCGCACCTGCTCGTTTTGGGCAGCGGCTACTGCAAGAAGGACTCGCCTTTGGTTTGGCCGCCGTAGTCGTTGATGATGGTGAAGTTCACCTTGTCGCCAGTACTTGCGGCCCCGTGCTTGAGGCGCACCGTCATCGTCTGGCCGGGCGCCAGCATCGCTTGGTCGTCAAATACCAGTTCTTGCGAAGGGACTTTGACGCTCGCTGCAGAGAAGGTGATATGAAACTTCGAGCCGTTGTAAATCTCGATCGAGCCGCCGTCCCGAACCTTCCAAGAAAGCTTGGCTGACGCATCCTCCACCACCTCGGTCATCTGAGCCGGGCGCAGGAATAGTTTGATACGCGAGCGGAACGCGAGCTGCAGCTTGTTGGTATCTTGTTCGCTGGACTCAGGAGGAATGTCGAGCACGTTGAACCAATACAAACGCTCCTGGTCACCCTTGAGCGCCTCGCCCGAGTAAAGAATCCGCACGATTTGCGACTTGCCAGGATCAACTCGAGCCATGGGCGGCGTCAGAATGAACGGCACCTGCGCGTCAGTTGCATTCATCGCAGCATCGCCGTCATCGATCCAGATTTGCGCCAACGAGGGCGCCGACCCGGAATTCTCCAATCGAATAGACACTTCAGGCTCCGCCGCCGGGTACACGACGCGTGTGCCATGAATGACGACCGCCGCCCAGCTAGGCAAAGCGAAGAACATGCTGGAAACGGCGAACCCGACGGTGATTCGGCGCAGAGATGCGCACAAAAAGGAATGGATCATGATGAGTGAAGGCGAGCAACGGGCCACAGAACGCGTGCGACCCGAAAGCTGCCCTGGGGAGATTAGCGGTAGTTCAACGAGTAAACAGCCTGAGCTCGTACCAGACCCGCAGTCACAGTCGGCGCCGTGCGGTAGTAGCGCGCGCCATACGTCAGCGTCGCAGCACCCGTTGCGATATCCACGAAGTCGGTATTCTGCGTGTCCGCAGTAGCACCGATATTGATTTGATTGTCGTTCGTAATGTTGAACAACTCGACCTGCACTCCGGTGGCAGCAGTACCCGTGGCGAGGTTGGTCAAACGCCCTTCCGCGGTAACGCCAGTGCTGTGCTCGAAGAACGCGCGCACGCCCCCCGAGTTCGGTTCGCACTCCGTCAAGCGAATCATGAAGCGCGTAGCGCCTGCGGTCTGAGCGGCTTGCATGCGACCAGCGGCGATCTTGGGCAGGGTAACGGTAATGTCGCCGCTACCATTTTCGATCTTGCAGGTCTGAGCCGTGATTTCACCGTTGATGGTGATCGTGCCGCCGTTGGGATTCGCTGATTGCGCCAGCGCCAGTGTGGGAGTGACGGCGGAAATAGCCAGGATCGACGAGGCGAGGAGAAGACGATTCATAGTGAGCGATAAATTTGCGAGGTGAGATCGGTTTGAATTGACGTTGCGCAGATGAATCTTGGCAACAAATCCATGCTATCAACCGACGTTCGCGCGGGACATAGGGCGCACTCCGAAATTTCGGCTCGTCTTTTTCATGCGGGGTATATCACGGGGATAAAGATCGACGCGCTGCGAGGCTCAAGACCTGTTCCTGTCGTTCCAGCTGGCGCTGATCGAGGGTGGCCCTGTGCGCATGGCATCGCTGCGAGACTGGAACGGCTCCTTCGCCCCGCGCCGGCCCCCGGGGCACGAACGGCGCTTTACCGGCCTTGATGGCCGGATCGTCGCCATCTCAGCCCGAAGCAAGAGGGTGCGCGAGAGCCAGGCGCTCTAGCGTGTATCTGCGTCCGTAATCCCAGATGCCCTGCTGCCGCCCCATCTTTCAATGGCGTTTCTCAGCTTGGCCAGCCGAATGGGCTTACTGATAGCGCCATCCATACCAGCCTCCACACAACGCAGGGCGTGCTCTGCTCCGGTTGCCGCCGAAATTGCAATGATGGGAAGGGCGGACTTTCGCCGCAAAGCATCGTGACGGCGGAACTCCCGAGCCAGGGCATAACCGTCAATATCCGGCAGATCGCAATCCATCAACACCAGATCACAGGACCCTTGCAGATACGTTTGAAGCGCTCGAGCGCCATCGCCAGCCACCGAAACGTCGTATCCGAGACTCGCAAGTTGCATCTGTAGCACAGCTTGGTTCGCGGGTAGCCCCTCGACGAGCAAAACTCTAAGGCGCTCGCCTGATGAACTCACCACCCGGGCCTCCGGCTCGTCAACCGCGCCCGACACACAAAGATCGACAGGAAGCGTTACCGTCACCGTCGTCCCCACGCCTGTCGAGCTGCGTAGTGCGATCTTGCCTTTCATGAGCGAGACCAATTCTCGACAAATTAACAATCCCAAGCCGGTCCCACCCGGCCGACGAGACGGCGAACCGAAGACTTGCGAATAGGGGCGAAACAAAGCCGCCTGCGCCGATTCCGATATGCCGATACCGGTGTCAGAGACGCGCAACTCGAGCGCTCTGCGATGCTCGCCATCACTTACGTTGGAGACCGCTATTTGGACGTCAACGCCCCCGCGTTCCGTGAACTTGATCGCGTTGGAAACCAGGTTATGAAGAATCTGATTCGTGCGTGTCGGATCTAGCATCAAAATTGGGCTCGCTTCGGGAACCGTCAAACTCAGCCCGATGCCCTTCTCTTGTGCCCGCAATCTCTGCAGGTCGACAACATCGCGCGCCAGATTTGAGATGTCCGTGGGCACGTACTCGAGCACGACCTTTCCAGCCTCCAACTTGGAGATATCAAGTACACCATCCAACAAGCGCAACAGCGCGCCAGCTCCGCTGTCGGCCAAACCGGCCAAGTGTCTCTGCCGATCGTCCATCGACGTGCCCTGTAGCAACTCCACCGATGCCAGAACAGTGTTCATGGGCGTCCGTATTTCTTGATTCATCACGGAGAGAAAGATCTCCTTTTCCCGTTCGCTTCTTACTGCCCTTCGGTACTCTCGCCACGTTCGATACGAAAAAAAGCCCAGCAGCAATAGCGTAGTCAAAGCCGCTAGGCCCTGCGTGCCATAGTGCCGAACCAATACCGCCATCGACGGTGCGCCCAGGTCAATCTCCTCGAGCCAGGATTGCCGCAGTTCAGCCGCTCTTTCGACGGAGATTGAGCGCAGCGTCTTTTGCAGAATGGACCAAAGCAATGGCTTTTCCTCGGAGACGGCCATGGCAATTTCAGCGGTCATGGAAGAGAGCACCCCGGCAATCTGCAGCGTCCCTACATAGCGACGGTTCAGATAGGGAACCAAGAAGAGTTCCGTTCCTACCGTAGCGTCCGCGTCGCCTTCTGCCACCATGTCCAACACTGCGGTGCTTCGTGTTTCGGAGGTCAACTTTACCTTTCCTGCCACACCCTTTAGCAGTTCGGCGTACGGTCCCTCCTCGGGAACCACGACGGTCTTATTGGCAAGCGCGTCCAACTCCGTGACTGCATGATCGCGCGCCCTCGTCACCACGACCGCAGCACTGACGATGTAAGCAGGCGTGAAGAGCACTCCTGGCTCGTTGGCGACCCGCCCAAGGTTTCGTGAGGCCATCGATAACATATCGATCTCCCCACTTTTCAACCAATCCAACCGAGACTTCGTGCCCTGGGTCGGTCTGAAGGTGAAGACCAATCCAGTGCGACGACCGACCTCATTGAGGTACTGCTTAGGCAAGCCACGTACGATGCCGTCATCCATGTATTCAAGCGGGCTCCTATTGGGCATCACGCCGACCCTCACAACCGGGTTGGCGGCTATCCAAGCTTGCTCTGCGTGGCTGAGCTCCGGCTTTGGCTGCACGGTCGGATTTGCGGAAGGGGATCTGCTCGGATTTTTAAGATCGGCCGCGCCTAGAAGCAGAACCGCAACGAATACGCTGGAACACGCCGCGCAGACCAAGATAAGGATCCACTTGCGTACGCGGTCGCGCCACCTAGCCCCGTCGAGTCCGTCGGGGGACTCGGTTAAATGCCCCTGTCTCAATGGAAGCCCTTGTCAGCGGCGATAAGACGCTCAAGTTCCAATTTCGCGTCTTTGAGCACCTGATAGACGTCTTCGGCGTCCATGTCCTGGCCTGCCTCGAGCAAATCCTCGAGCCCTTTAGCCAAACCAGTCAGAGCCGATAGTCCCAAGCTCATGCTTGCACCAAGCACGCGGTGTGCATGATGCTTCGCTCTGGCAAAATCGGCCTCAGCCAATGCAGCGTCCAACAAGCGGAGATCATCTTGCACAAGACGTAGCGCCACACCGGAATCCATCGCCTGCGCCGAGCATCCTCGCGTGTTGGAGGCATCTGTCGACTCAGTCAACAGAACGCCACAAAAGCTCTCGATGGTGCTTTGCAGTTTAGCCAGGCCAATTGGCTTGCTGAGTACTCCGTCCATACCCGCGTTTAAGCAGCGCAAGGCGTGCGCGCTGCCCGTTATCGCCGAGATCGCGATGATTGCGCATCGCCTGGCACCGAGCTTGGCCTCATCCACCCGGAATTGCTGGGCGAGCCGATAACCGTCCGTATCGGGCAAATTGCAGTCCAACAGGATCAGGTCATACGTTTCCTGCTCGAAGGCCTGCATGGCCTCCTCGCCATTAGCCGCCATGCGGAATCTGCACCCGAGTCGCTCTAGCTGCGCTTGAATCAGAAACTGGTTCGCGGGCGTATCCTCTACGAGAAGAATGACCGGATGTCCAACTTCGGGCCGGCGCACCGGAATTTCTGACTGCGCCGCCGCTCCATTGTTCTCGGTTACATGCCGAACCGGCAACGATAGAGCGACCGTCGTGCCTGCCCCTGGCACACTGCATACCATGATGTCACCATTCATGCGCGAGATAAGTTCACGGCAAAGCAGCAATCCGAGGCCCGCTCCGCCGAGGCGGCCCCTCATCGATCGCCTCCACGGCGCGTTGGATAGGAACGATTGGAAATAGCCCTGCCCATCAATTCCGCTACCCGTGTCCGAGACCTCGATACGTAGCACACCGCCAGATGCGGAATCCTCGGCGGGCGAGATAGTCACCTTGACCGTAACCGACCCGCGGGGGGTAGAGCCGATAGCATGGGACACCAGGTTTTGCAGAATCTGTGCCGTTCTGGACGTATCCAGCATCAGAAAACCGATAGGATCGGGCACGGCAAAGACGAGCTCGACGCCCATTTCCTCAGCCTGCTTCCGGAGAGAATCGAGCACTTCCCGCACTAGCGCGACAATGTCGGCCGGTTCATACTCCAGCACAAATTTTCCCGCCTCCAACTTGCTCACATCCAACACATCATTGAGTAACCGCAGCAGCGACTCACCGCCCTGGCAGGCCAAACCGAGCAATCGCTGCTGCACATCGTCCAACGGGGTGCGCTGCAACAACTCAACCGAAGCGAGCACCGCGTTCATGGGGGATCGAATTTCATGACTCATGACGGCGAGAAACATCGCTTTCTCAGCTTCGCCCCTGACCGCCCGAAGGTGCTCGCGCCGCCAAGCGTAGGCCAGTCCGCCAAGCAAGAGAAACACCCCAGTGAGCATCAGCCCCTGTGGACCGTAATGCCGGACGAGCACCTCCAGCGACGGCTCACCAAACCGGGCCTGTTCGAGCCACGCCTCATTCATTCGGTAGGACTCTTCCGCCGTGATCTGCTGCAGCGCCTTCTGAATAATGGAATAGAGCATCGGCCTGTTCTTCGAAACCGACATGCTCAACTCGGCAAACACTGACGAGATCACACCGGATATTTGCAGGAGGCCGTTATAGCGGGACGACAGCACAGGAGAAAGAAATCCGTCCAGGGCGATTGCGGCATCTGCCCTCCCTGTCGCCACCATCTCAAGCGTCCCCTCAGCCCCGTCGCCGCTTACGAATTTTGCGCCAGGCAACACTTCACGGAACTTCGCCTCATATGGGCTGTGTCTTGGCACTGCCACGGTGCGCCCGTCCAGTTCGCCCAGATCCATCATGATAGGAGCACGCGCGCGCGTAACGATAATCGTCGCGCTGACGTAATAGGGTGCGGTAAACAGCGAATCAGACGCGCCCGAAGTGGGCTGAATGTTGCGGGCGGCAAGCGCGACCATGTCCACAACGCCGTCTGCCAGCCATTTCGACTGATACGTGGACGCGTCGCTTATTTCCTTGGTCTTGAACTTGAGGCCAGTCAGCCTGCTGACCGCCTTAAGATACTCCGCCGACAATCCCTTCAGCTGGCCATTCTCTACGTATTCCAGGGGAGCAACGTTCGTTCTAACGCCCACTACCACGATCGGATTCTCGACTATCCAAGCACGCTCTTCTTCGGAAAGAAGCGCAGGATGATCAGCCAAAGCCAGCTGCGCAAAAAGGCTCGTTCCGATCAACAGCAACGCTCCCAGGAAATGCCCCAGGGGCGTCTGCGAAGTCATAGGGAGTCGATGATATGGCGGACCTTGAACAGCCCGTTGTTGGACGTTACGCCGAGCTTTCGAAACGCTGCCGCCTTCTGGCTACTGATCGTCTTAATGCTCCGATTGAACTTCTCCGCAATTTGCGTCACGGTCATTCCGTCGAGAAAGCAGCGAATGACCTCCCGCTCGCGCACCGATAGAGCAGCTCCATAGACAGCATCGTCCGAAGCGTCATTCTGTTCAGGAGCATGGCTCGTCGTTGCGTCGGCCAAACGGAGCGTCATTTCAGGCTGAAGAAAGACGGCACCACCAGCCACCACCCGAATGGCACGAGTGATCTCCGACATGTCCTCCATCTTTGATATGAATCCTCGCACTCCCGCCCTCAGGACCAAGGCAACAGTAGCCGGATCGCTGTGAGCCGATAGCACAACAAGACGCGAGGTCGGGAACTTGATGCGCAGTGCGCGGATCAAAGCTACGCCGTCCATGTCGTCGGGACCAAGCGCATAGTCGACTACCAACACATCGGCCGGCTTCTGCGTGATCCCCTCGATCATTGCGCGGCTGCTGTTGTAGACCCCGACAACGTCTATGCCCGCTTCGGATTTCAGAAAGGCAGCCAAACCGTTCCGAACCACGGCATGATCGTCCAAGATAGCCACGCGTACGCAACCTACCAAGTTGTTCGACACAATAGTCGCCCCTAGTCCTAACGAGAATCCGTTCGGACTGGTCCGATAGATTTCTCTGGATTGGTTGATAAATACTACGAATCCCGTCGCCAAGCAAGATGACGAGGCGGGGCCCGTGTGATCAAGCGTGCCACACCGGGTGAAGAGCAACCTCAATGGTCAGGAGCCGGCTAGGCGACACCGACTACGTTCCTTGGCGAGGCGCAACAGACCACGTTCAATGTGCCTTTAAATTGCCTCTGGCACGCTGCGCCGCACGCTATCGCAAGGAAGTCGCTCAATGACACACCGCACGTGTGCATGACCGCACCGGAACTGCCAACTTGCCCTTCAGGCGCGCCGGCCGCGGCCATGCCCATGCCCATGCCAAGCTGACCCGGTCGACTATCGACGGTCACGAATGCGGTCAAGAGTTCAATTGTCGTACGCGTCGCGCCCAACGGCGACTCATAGCGTAGGGCCGTATCAAATTCGCGATGTACTCGAATCTCTGGCGGACATTGGGCGCCTGTGGCAGATTCACGCGCGGCGGATCCCGCTTCGTACGCTTGACTGAACTGCAATGCCCGTTTAAGTGCCGCTCGCGATGCCGACCTCGCATAATAGGAACTATACAAATAGCCCATTCCAGAAAAAATCAGCGCACTCCTAAAATCCGATAAAACGCGCCCTAGAACGTCAAGAATTGCCAATAAACGCATCGCCTGATTGCCAAAGGTGTGCGTCAGCACCAAGTTCGCTCCTCGCTTCCCAGATTGGCCTCACACGAAAGCGATCTCCCCAACCAATTTTCGTCCCATTCTTATTTCCTAAATTCTCTCAGAGCCCTACAGTCGCTGACACAGAAATTCACCCGAGCGACATACATGGGACACCCACACATAGAGGAAGCATCCCCCACGGGCCCGCGGAAAGTCAGCGTCATCGCGTTCACACCGAAGCCCGAGCAGGCTCGTGAAGTCATGGACACGCTGACCCTCTTGGGCATCACCCGCTTCGAGCATGCAACTTGTCTTGACGATGTAGAAAGACTGGTGCGGACGACGGCCATAGACGTAATCGTATGCAGCATCCAACCAGGCGAAAACGGAGGGCTGATGCTTCCTAGTCTGCTACAAACAATGAGGAAGGACGGGAGGCTGCTGGAGCCGCCCCGAGTTCTATGGTCAATGGAGACGGCTTCCGATACCTCGCACTCTCCAACGGACTCGAAATCTTCAATCGACGACCCGCAAAAGGCTACTTCCGACCTGGAAAGGGGCGCGGGGATTTCGCTGCAAGCGCTTCAGGCTCATGCCAGGCTGGCGCAGCAGGCCGGAATCAGCGTCGGCATTACACGTGGCTATGAGGTCGCCAGGGTTGCGGCGGTCCTGGATCGCCTTTTGAACACTCACACCCCCCCACTCCAGCCCATCGTGCCACATGAGGAGCTTCAGCTAGAGGAAGATCTGATTGCAGCAATAAGCGGTGGAACGGGCCTCCACATCGCCCTGCAGCCGCAGTATGACCTGCACACGAAGGCGTTACTGGGTGCGGAAGCGTTGGCCCGTTGGACACATCCCCGATTGGGTAACATATCGCCCACGGTGTTCATTCCAATCGTCAATCGATTAGATCTGAATTTGGCGCTATTTGGATTTGTGAAGAAAAAGGTTATTGAAATCCTTGAAGTCCTTTACGGACGTGGCGTAGGCGTTCCGATCGCAGTTAATGCTTCGGTGAAAACCATTTGCACCGAGGGATTTGCTCAATTTCTTGCCCAGAAGATGGAACACGCGGGTTTGCCTAACCGTTTACTGAAGATCGAACTGACCGAGGAACTGCCTATTGAAGACCCCCTCCTTTTGTCGGGGTCTTTGAACTCGTTACGTGCACTCGGGTTTTTGACCTCACTGGATGATTTCGGATCCGGCTTCGCTACTATTAACTTGCTATCGACGATGCCCTTCGATGAGGTCAAAATCGATGGTTCCTTCGTCAAAGAAGTCGATCAGAAAGCCCCCCTTCGAGGCATCATTGCGACCATCTCCTCATTGGCGCGATTGCTGAATATGAATCTGGTAGCCGAAGGTATCGAGGACGAGTCCAGTATCGCTACCCTGCGCCGGCTCGGTTGCAACAAGGGGCAGGGATTTGCACTGTCGAAACCGTTGGAGCCGCTCGACTTTCTGCAGTTGTGTTTGTCGCAAGGCCGCACAGCATAGTAGCCTCGCTCAGCGGACTTCATCGTTGGTGCAAATCGAAAATCTGCCGTAAACGTCGAACTTCATGGGCACCGACCCAGGGGGGCGGCCGGCCGCAGACCGTCGTTACGGCCGTTAGAAGACCGAAGCGGTCTAGCTCAGGTCTCAGTGCGGTGCCGCAAATGCCCGTTTTCGGCTAGAAGGAGACATCCGGCCACCGCTCTTGCTCAAGCTGATCCCTATACTGTGGATGACCTAGCCAACACTTTCCTAAAGAGATCAAGTAGTCATGGGAATCTTGACAGTAATTTAAATCGTTTCAAGTCTTGCATCAGCCTCGGCTTGGATCTACGCAAGCCAGGTAAAGGTATCTCGCGAGAGTGCTATCCGGCAGCGGCGTCTGGCGGCTGAAAAAAAGGGAACGAATCCAGACCTTTCTGGCGTGACATTCGATGGATGGGAAGTGCGGGAGACTTTGGCAGCACAATCAAAGTGGAACTCCATCGGCGCATTGCTGGCAGCGACAGCGGTGCTTTGCCAAGCAGCAGCTCAGGCGCTTGATTAGCCATGGCTCTACCAAATGCCAACTCTCGGCGGCTCAGCTTAATTTGAACATTTACGATGCAATCCGAATTCAAGCGTCTGTTGACGAAATTCGAGCGAAATAGAAAAGCTCCGTGAGAAGTTTTTGAACCAGGCTTTGATGCCCGCTTTGGGTCGTAACGAGCCCTTCGCACTTCCCGCCGATCAAAGCAAAAAGCCGCGTTTCCCCAACAGGAAACGCGGCTCCATTCAGGACCGGCGCGTCGACGCCGGTCCCATCCTTCAATGCATCTGCCCGTACTTGCCGGCGTTGAAGTCCTGGATCGCCTCGACGATCTCCGCTTGGGAGTTCATCACGAACGGCCCGTACCCCACCACCGGCTCGTCGATCGGCTCGCCGCTCAGCACCAGGAACACGGCGTCGTTGTTGGCTTCGACCGTGATCTCGTCGCCGTCCTGCGAGAACAGCGTCAGCTGCGCGTCGCGCGCCACGGCTTCGCCGTTGACCAGCACCGTGCCGCGCAGCATCACCAGCATGCTGTTGCGGCCCGCCGGGATCGCGAAGGTCGTGGCCTTGCCCGCGGACAGGCGCACGTCCCACACGTCGATCGGCGTGAAGGTGCGCGCCGGGCCGGTCTGGCCGCCATAGCTGCCGGCGATGACGCGCAGCGAGCCGGCATCGTCGGGCAACGACACGACCGGGATATCCGCGTTCAGCAGGCTCTGGTAGCCGGCCGGGGCCTTCTTGTCCTTGGCCGGCAGGTTGACCCACAGCTGCACCATCTCCAGCTCGCCGCCCTTGCGGGTGAACGCGGGGGAGTGGAACTCTTCATGCAGGATGCCCGAGGCGGCCGTCATCCACTGGACGTCGCCGGGCCCGATGACGCCGCCGTTGCCGGTGGAGTCACGGTGCTCGACCTCGCCGCTGTAGACGATGGTCACGGTTTCGAAGCCGCGGTGCGGATGCTGGCCGACGCCGCGCGGTTGCGTGGCCGGCGTGAATTGCGCCGGGCCGGCGTAGTCCAGGAGCAGGAACGGGCTGACGTTCTTGCCCTTGTCGTTGTACGAGAACATCGAGCGCACCGGAAAGCCGTCGCCCACCCAGTGGGGACGGGGACTGGCATGCACACCCAGAATCTTCTTCATGATCGTCATTCCTGTTGCGCGGCCCCTGCGGGGCCGTTCGTCATACCTATCAAGATAAGGGCGGGACGGCGGTTGCGGTAGTCCCCGCCATTGATAAGCACCGTTCCAGCAATAGGACGCTGACGGCCCCAAGGCGGGCCAGCGTTGCCAGTGCAGCGAGGGCGGGGGGGAGGAATTCCGGGCTTGGCGCGGTGCCGGCGGCCGGCGCGACCCGCGACGAAGGGCCTGTAAACCCGGGTATTCTTGCGCCATGCAACGACAAGCCGACACAGCCGTGGCTGACCGATCTCCCCAAGTCCAGGGCTTCGCCCCGGTGGCCGCCGCCGACGCCCGCATCCTGGTGCTGGGCTCCATGCCCGGCGTGGCGTCGCTGCGGCAGGCACGCTACTACGCCCACCCGCGCAACGCCTTCTGGCCCATCGCGGCCCAGGTGCTCGGCTTCGATCCCGCCGCCGATTACGCGCGGCGCCTGCAAGCGCTGCGATCCGCCGGCGTCGCGCTCTGGGACGTGCTGCGGGCCTGCGAACGGCCGGGCAGCCTGGATGCGGACATCCGTGTCGACACCCTGGTGCCCAACGACTTAGCGGCGTTCCTTGGGGCCCATCCACGCCTGGTGCGGGTCTGCTTCAACGGCGCCAAGGCGGCCAGCCTCTACCGCCGCCATGTGCTGCCGCGCCTGCCGCAGCGGCCGTTGCAATATGTCGACCTGCCATCCACCAGCCCGGCCCACGCGGCCGCATCGTTCGAGAAGAAACTGGCCGCCTGGCGCGAGGCGTTGACGATGCCGGCCTGAGCCTGCGCGTTGGGGCGTTGGCGGCGCGGGTGCCGCGACATGCGGCCGGAGACGAAGCGCGGAAAGCGGAATGTGAAAAGCGGAATACGAGCGGGGCTTGGCCGTGCGCGAGGCGGCCGGTCAGTCCTGCCCGCCGCGACCTCCAGCGCCTACGACCCGGGGATCTGGCGGGAAGGCGGCGCCTGCGGCGCCGGACGCCGCAAGACCGGCCGCCCGGCGGGCCTGCGCCAGGCTGGCCTGGAGCTGCTCGTGGACGGGACCGTCGGGGTCGACCAAGGGCAGCAGGCGCTCCCAGTCGTCAATGGCCTGCTGGAAGTCGCCCCGGAAAAATGCGCTGGTGCCGGCCAGGGCCAGGCCTTTCACGTCGTCGGGCGCGAGCGTCAGCAGCAGGGCGATCAGGCGGTCGGGTTCGCCGGAAAAATCGCCGTCCGCCGCCGTGGCCAGGAGGTCGGCCCACTCCGCCAATACGCCGGGATCTTGCGGCGCCCGGGCGCCGATGCGCGCCCAGGTTGCCGCGCCGTCGGCGAAATCTCCCAGCGTTGCGTAGGTGTGGGCCAATGTCGTCCAGGCCGCGGCGTCGTCCGGATGGGCTTGCAGGTGTTGGATCAAGCCGGCCAGCCGGTCGGCCATGGGATCGTTGGCGTCGTGGTCGACGCTGGCGGGGATCGCCGCGTCCAGGCTGGCGTGCGCCGGCGCCAGGGCCGACGGCGTGCCAAGCACGGCATACAGGCCGACGCTGATCGCGCCCAGTCCCAGGGCCACGGCCAGGGCCCAGCGCGGCGCGGGCCGGGTATCCAGGGGATCTGGCGCTGCGCAGCCTTCGCGCAGGGCGCGCCGCTCGATCTCCGCGAGCGCCTGGGCATACTGGTCCGGGGCGATGCGCCCGCAGGCCTGGTCGGCCTGCAATTGCGCCAGTTGTTCGCGCAATACCGCCAGGGATGCCTGCGCCTGGGGCGGGCCGTCGCGGCGGCCGGTGGCCCCCGGCGCCAGCAGGGGCGGCAGCACGAACAGCAGGGCGACGGCGACCATGCCGGCCGCGAGGAGCCAGAACAGGGTCACGGAGCGCGCTCCCCGCCGGCAGCGGACGGACCGGCGTCTTCCGAGAGGTCGGCCAGCAGGGCCCGGGCCGCTTGCGCTTGTGGCGCAGGCAGGGGCGGCTCCGGCGTGCGGGCATGGCGTCGCAAGCGCCACAGCAGGCCGCCCATGGCGCCGGCAAGCAGCACGCCGGGCCCGATCCAGAGCAGCGCGGTGCGGGTTTTCAGCGGGGGGCGATAGAGCACGTAGTCGCCATACCGCGACACCAGGAACTGGCGCACCTGGGTATCGTCCTGGCCCGCCTGGAACAGGCGGCGCACTTCGTCGCGCAGGTCGCGTGCCAGCGGCGCGCGCGAGTCCGCCAGCGATTCGTTCTGGCACACCAGGCAGCGCAGGTCGCGCGTGAAGGCCTGGACGTGCGCTTCCAGGGCCGGGTCGGGCGCGGCGGCGGGCGCCTCGCCGGCCGTGGCGCGGGCCGCGATGGCCAGCGCCAGCGCGACGCCGCCGCAGGCCGCGCGCAAGCCGGCGGCCAAGGCGGCGCGCCGGGGCGCGGGGCGGGGCGCGCGGAGGATGTCAGGGTTCATTCAGCGCCTCCCGCGCCCGGGGGATCAGGATGTTGTCGAGCACGTCCTGCGTGACCGGCCCGACGTGCTTGTAGCGGATCACGCCTTGGGCGTCGATGAGAAAGGTCTCGGGCACGCCGTACACGCCATAGTCGATGCCGAGTTTGCCGCCGGGGTCGACCACCGTGGCGGTGTAGGGGTCGCCCAGGCGCGCCAGCCATTCGCGGGCGGCGCTGTCTTCGTCCTTGTAGTCCAGCCCGACGATGGCGATGCGGCCTTCGCGGGCGGCGCGCAGCAGCACGGGGTGTTCGGCGCGGCAGGCGACGCACCAGCTGGCCCAGACGTTGAGCAGCCAGACCTGGCCGCGCATGTCGTCCAGCCCGAACTGGCGTCCGGGCGCGTCCAGCCGCGCCAGCGTGAAAGGCGGCGCGGGCCGACGCAGCAAGGGCGAGGGCAGCTCGCGTGGGTCCAGCCCCAGGCCAATGGCGAGCAGGGCCGTCAGGCCGATGAACAACAGCAGGGGCAGGAGGGATCGGAGTTTCATGGCTGTTCGCTGTGCGGTCGCCGGGTGTGTTGCGGGGGCGCGGCGTCGCGCCGCGACGCCTGCTTGCGATAACGGCGGTCGCCGGCGGCGGCCAGGCCTCCCAGCATCATCAACGCGCAGCCGGCCCAGATCCAGCTGATGAACGGCTTGTGGAACAGGTTCACGATCCAGCTGCCGTCGGGCAGGCCTTCGCCCAGGGCGGTGTAGAGGTCGCGCAAGGGGCCGACGTCAATGGCCGACTGCGTCATTGGCATCGCCTGCGCCACGTAGCGGCGGGTCTCGGGTCGCAGCGTGGCGACGTGCTTGCCGCCGCGCGCGACATCGAGGGTGGCGCGCGCGGCGATCCAGTTGGGACCGGCGACCTGCTCCACGCCGCCAAAGGTGAAGGTGTACCCGGCCAGGCGGGCGGTCTGGCCGGGCAGCATGCGCACGTCCAGTTGCGACTGGAAGCTGTTGACCATGGTGACGCCGATGATGAACACGCCCAGGCCGAGATGGGCCAGCCACATGCCCCACCAGCTTCCGGGAATGCCGCGCAGGCGGGTGGCGATGCCGGCCCGGCCGCCGCCGCGCAGGCGCTCGCCCAGCAATTGCAGGCTGCCCAGCACGATCCAGGCCGCCAGCGACAGGCCCAGGCAGGTGCGCCAGGTGAAGTGTCCGAGCCCGTAGCCCAGCGCCGGGCCCAGCAGCACGCTGGCGAGCGTGGCCGGCCGCAGGCGGCGCCCCAGCCGTTGCCAGGTGTCGGCCTTCCAGCGCGCCAGGGCGCCGGGCACCAGCAGGATGAGCACTGGCGTCATCAACGGCACGAAGGTGGTGTCGAAGTAGGGCGGGCCGACCGAAATCTTGCCGAGGCCCAGGGCGTCGAGCAACAACGGATACAGGGTGCCGAGCAGTACCGCCGCGCAGGCCACCGACAGCAGCGCGTTGTTGGCCAGCAAGGCGGCGTCGCGCGACACGAGCTCGAAGCGGCCGCCACCCTGCAGCCGCGGCGCGCGCCAGGCGTACAGCAGCAGCGATGCGCCGACCACCGCCACCAGCAGGCACAGGATGAACAGGCCGCGCGCCGGGTCGGTGGCGAAGGCATGTACCGAGGTGACGACGCCGGACCGCACCAGGAACGTGCCCAGCAGCGACAGCGAGAAGGTGCCGATCGCCAGCAGCACGGTCCAGCCGCGGAACGCGCCGCGCTTTTCCGTCACGGCCAGCGAATGGATCAGCGCGGTGCCCAGCAGCCACGGCATGAACGAGGCGTTCTCGACCGGATCCCAGAACCACCAGCCGCCCCAGCCCAGCTCGTAATAGGCCCAGCTTGATCCCACCGCGATGCCGGCGGTCAGCAGGACCCACGCGGCCACGGTCCAGGGCCGCGACCAGCGCGCCCAGGCGGCGTCCAGGCGCCCCGTCATCAGGGCCGCGATGGCGAAGGCGAAGGCGATGCTGAAGCCCACGTAGCCCAGGTACAGCAAGGGCGGGTGGATGATCATGCCGGGGTCCTGCAACAGCGGGTTGAGGTCGCGGCCTTCCGGCGCCGCGGGCAACAGGCGGGAAAAGGGGTTGGAGGTCAGCAGCGTGAAGGCGGTGAATCCCGCGCTGACCGTGCCCAGCACGCCCAGGACCCGCGCCGTGAAGGCCTCTGGCAGCCCGCGGCTCCAGCGCGTCACCGCCGCCGTCCAGAGCGACAGCGAGACGATCCACAGCAGCATGGAGCCCTCGTGGTTGCCCCAGACCGCGGTGATGCGGTAGATCAGCGGCGTGCGGGTGTGGCTGTTGTCCGCCACCAGCCGCACGGAGAAATCATTGGCGATGAACAGCAGGTGCAGGCAGGCGTATGACAACAGCACGAACAGCAGTTGCCCGCGCGCGGCAGCGCGGCCGACCGCCATCAGCGCCGCGCGGCCGCGCCAGGCGCCATACAGCGGCACGATGGCCTGCGCCAGCGCCAGCGCGAAGCCGAGCATCAGGGAAAAGTGGCCGACCTCGGCGATCATGGCTGTACCGTCCTGCCGGCATCGTGGGCGCGCTCGATGGCTTCGCGCGCTTCGATCGGCGTGTAGTTCTCGTCATGGCGGGCCAGCACGCTGGTGGCGGTGAACACGCCGTCGGCGTCCAGCGTGCCCTGGGCCACCACGCCCGTGCCTTCGCGGAACAGGTCGGGCAGGGCGCCGCGATACACCACGGGCACCTCGTGGGCGGTGTCGGTGACGATGAAGCGCACGCCCAGGCCGTCGGCCTCGCGTTGCAGCGAGCCGGCCAGCACCATGCCGCCGACGCGGAACAGCCGCTGTCGCGGCGCCTCGCCGCGCGCGATTTCGCTGGGCGTGTGGAAAAACACCAGGTTCTGACGCATGGCCGTCAGGATCAGGGCGGCCGCCGCGCTCAACAGCGCGACCGCACAGAGCAGCAGAAGCAGGCGCCGGCGGCGGGGTGTCGTCATGCCGGTTCCGCGTCCCGCCGTTGCCCCCTGGCCGCCGGGCGGCTGGCGCGATCGAGCGCGGCCAGGCGTCGCAGCGCGCGGCGGCGCCGCCGCGCCAGCGACGCGCATTCGGCCAGCACCAGCAGGGCCAGCGCGCCATAGCTGCCCCAGACGTAGCCGGCGCGCCCGCCCATGTGCCAGAACGCGGCCCAGGATTCCCAGTGCATCATGCCGGCTCCTTGCGTGTTGCGGCCTCGCGGCGCGCCAGGTCGCGCACCCAGCCGGCCGGCCATTCCCGTTCCAGCACCATGACGCGCGCGCGCGCCAGCGCGACGGCGGCGGTGTAGGCCCACGCGGCCAGCGCCATCAACAGCATGGCGGCCAGCATGGTCGCCGCCATGGACGGCGCGCGCGTCAGGCTGACCGAAGCGCCCTGGTGCAGCGTGCTCCACCATGACACCGAGAAATAGATGATGGGGACGTTGATGGCGCCCACCAGCGCCACCAGCGCCCCGGCGCGGTCGCCACGATGGGGATCGACGGTCAGGGCGGTCAGCGCCAGGTAACCCAGGTACAGGAACCCCAGGATCAGTTGCGAGGTGAGCCGCGCGTCCCAGACCCACCAGGCGCCCCAGGTGGGCCGGCCCCACAGCGCGCCGCTCCAGAGCGCGACGAAGCAGAACAGCGCGCCGGTGGGAGCCAGCGCGCGCGCCATGATGAACGACAGGCGGGTGCGCAGGACCAGGCCGAGCGCGGACCAGAACGCCATCAGAAGATAGATGAACAGCGACATCCACGCGGCCGCGACGTGGATGAAAATGATGCGGTAGACCTCGCCCTGCGTGGCGTCGGTGGGCGCGACGAAAAAGCCGATCGCCAGGGCGCAGGCGCCAAGCACGATCGCGATTCCGGCGCACCAGGGAACCAGCCTGCC
>NZ_QHHO01000022.1:890988-915727 GCF_003184165.1 Achromobacter sp. RW408 | reverse complement strand
GTGTTGGGGGTGGGGTGTTTTGGTTTTGGCCGACGGACCTTGATCAACCCGCTTTGATCAACCCTTCCTGGCCAACCAATGTTGGCAGTCCCAAATCTTGGCAGCCCAAATCTTGGCAGCCCCAAATCCTGACTACCCCCAGCTACAGTTTGACCAGCATATCGCGGCGGCGTCCGCCCCAGGTGGCGCACAGGCTCGCGACGAACGCACCGATCAACATCGAAGCGAAACCCCACAACGCGAACGCCGCAGCCGCCTTGCGCGCCTGGTCGGCCGCCTCGCGGGCTTTCTGCTTGGCGTCATCGGCGGCTTTCCTGGCGTTCTGGATGGTCTGCTCCACACGTTGCTGCGCCGCCGCGGGATCGATCTGCGCTTGCGCCGCGATCACCTTGGAGACATAGTCGCGATCCGCGGCCGTCATCTCGCCACGCGCCAGGCTCATGGCCACGATACGGCCCACTTCGGCCCTGGCCGCGGCGCGGTCGCCAGTGGCGTCGGGACGTTCGGAACGCAGCAGCACGTCGGTGAAATAATCGCCGGCCCGGTCCATGCCGCCAGCGCCGGCACCCGCGGCCGCGGTCGCGGTGATGGCGGTACCCGCCCCGGCGGCCACCGAGGCGCCGGCCTTGGCCGCGCCCGAGGCCAACGTGGCGATGGCGGAGCCCAGCAGCGCCGCGCTGACCACGGCGCTCAATGCCCAGGTCAGAAAGCCATGCGCGGTATCGCGGAAGTAGATCTCGTCGCCGTGCACGTCGGCCCACTTGGTGCGCAGCCGGCCGGCGACGTAGCCGCCCACGCCATAGGCCACGATCTGGGTGAACAGCATCCAGGCGATCACGCCTATGCCCACCGCCGGCGCGGACATGCCTTCGCCGCTCCAGGGTGAAACAGACAGAAAGCCCAGCCCGGTGCCGCCAGCGAACAACGCCAGCGACAAGGCGGCGGCGATCACGGCGCCGGCGAAGACCGCCGCCCACGACACGGCGGATATTGCCGATTCGCGCGCATGCATGATGCCCTCGTAGGGGCGGTTGGCCGTATTTGCATTTTCCATGGTTGTTCCTTGTTCATAGTGCGCGGCGCGGCGCGGAGTCGAAACGGCGATCAGTGCCAGAACAGCGCCAGCAGGATGATGATGGGAATGGGCACCCCCAGCAGCCATAGCAGGATGGAACGCATGCAGACCTCCTTGAAATGAATGGAATCCCGGCGCTCAGGCCAGGTCGATCGTGCCGGGCGCGCGCGGATCGGGCGCGGGCGGCGTTATGCCGGGCGCGCCAGGATCATCGGGCGCGTGATTCGGATCCGGTCGCGGATCCTCCGGCGAGGGATCGCCGGGCAGCGGCGGGTCATCGGGTGGAACGTCGTCGGGCGCGCCCGGTGGACGGTGAAGGGATGGGGACATGGCAGTTCTCCTCGACGGCGCCAAGCGCGCCAGCCGATCCGCCAGCAAGCGCCATGCCCGTCCGGCGGACGCAAAAAAACCCTCGAACGAGGGTTTTGCGTGGGAGAGCTGCCGGCGGTGCCTCGGAGATCAACCCCGGCCAGTCTTGCCGTCGCGGGGCGCTTCCATGCCGTCAGAGGCGTCCCGCCCGAGGAATTCCACCACGGCTGCCTTGCCGGCGGCGGAGGCCTCATCCTGGCTGGCATAACGCCGCTCGGAATAATTGGTGCTGCGCACATTGCCGGTTTCCGGTTCCAGCAGCGTGATGATCCAGGCGAATTCACCCGGCATCAATTGCCTGACCTGCAAGGTGGCACGCGTGCCCGGGCGCAGTCGTTGCGGCATCTGGCGATCTCGAAGAGGACTCAAGGCCTTCATCGTAGCGCAAAGCGCGGGCGCCTCGAGCGCCGAAAAATGCTGCAATGCACACCGTTTCAATGCTGCAAGCTGCGCGGCGAAAATGCCACATCATTGGCCGGAACCTGGAAAACCCTAGCGCCATCCCCTCGAAACCAGGCGCACAATCAGATCAAACGTACTAGACCGCGATAGCGGCGCCGCATCCCTTTAATCAGGCGAAGACGGAGACAACATGACTTACGTAGCAGTGGTTATCAGCTGTCTGATGGTTGTGGGTATCGTCGCGTTGGTGATTCAGACGATTCAAAGCGCGGGGTCCGAACCCTGGCTGAAGATATCGGCGGCGATTGTCAGTTCCCTGTTCGCTTCCCTGTTGCTCATTCCGCTCGGTTACGCGGTGGCGCAAACCATGGTTCTGGATTGAGCCTTCCACGCCCGGGGGCTAACTTCCCCGGGCCGATCTGCCTCGCGTCGCCGCCCAACAAATCAACGAACCGGCGGTGACCATCGCTACCCCCTGCCAGAAGGTCAGCGTCAGGCGGGTGGATAGCCATATGGCCGCGAAAAATGTCGACAGCACCGGCGTGAAATATGACGCCGTGGCCAGCAAGGTCAGGTTGCCGTTCAGGATCCCCAGGTTCCAGAGCGCGTAGCCCGCGGCCATGGCGCCCGCCGTCACGCACAGTTCCAGCGTGGCGCCGCCGCCGAAGGCCAGCGCGGGTTCCGCGCTCATGCCGTATTTGATCCACAGTACGATCGCAGTCAGCATGAAAAACAATGCCACACCGTTCTTGCCGTCGGCATAGCGTTTTGTCACGTTGCAATAAACGGCCCATATGATGGCCCCGCTGAACGCCAGCCCGTAGCTGAGGGGATTGCTGGAAATGTTGGCGACCAGCCGGTCCCAGGAAATGCCGCCGTCGCCGCCCACCACCCAGACAATGCCGCACAGCGACAAAGCGATGCCGGGAACGACCCAGGCGCTGGCACGCTGGCCGTTGATCAGTATCGCCAGGACGACGGTAAAGCACGGCCACAGGTAATTGACGATGCCCAGTTCGATGGCCTGGCCGCGATTGGCGGCGAAACCCAGCGAAAGCGACAGGCAGATTTCGTAGGCGACGAACAGAATGCTGCCGCTGACCAGATAGGAGCGTGGGAACGACCGCAGACGGGGAAACCCCAGCAGCAGGACGAGAAACACCGAACCTACCGTATAGATCAGGGCCGCGCCGCCGATCGGCCCAAAACTCTCGCTGACGCTGCGGATCAGGCCGACCACGGTGCCCCAGAGCACCACGGCCATCAGCCCAAGAAAGGTCGCCGTGTTCCGGCCGGGAGCAAATTGCATTACTTTTTCCGATTGCCCGATGTCCATCCAGGCGCCGCGCCGGGCAACGCGCGCCAGAACGACGCAGTGTAGCGAAACAGGAAAACAGCCGCGGCGGCATCGGCATGCCGGCAAGGAATGCCGGCGCGTGGCGGATCAGTGCAACCACCGACAAGAGGGAGATCAGGCCGCATGACCATCTCAGTACGCAGGCTGACCGATGTGCTCGCCACAACGGCATCAGGCCGACTTTATCGGATCGAAGTGTTCACGCAGACGGAACGGCAGGACGGGCCCGCCCCAGGCGACATGAGCTTCCGCTACGTCCTCAGGACATCGGAGGGAGAGCGTGTCATCGCACTGGACGAGCGGCGCTACCGGCTGCATTCAGGCGAGGTGCTGACTGCCCTCACCCCCGCGCCCCGCCGCCCCCCTGCCCTTGATCCGCCTTGAAGCAGGAAGGCACGGGGAAGGCAGCATGGCGGAGTCAGGGGCCGTCAAAGGCCACGCGCCGCTTGCCCAGGCCCTTGGCCCGGTACAAGGCGACATCGGCCCGCTCCAGCAATTGCAGCATGGTGACGCCGGACTGCGGATAGACCGCGATGCCTATGCTGGCGGAAACCGCCACCTGGATATTGGGATACGGCTGCGACAGGCTTTCGACCAGGGCTTCGGCGACTCCCGTGGCGTCGTCGCCCCCGGCCCCCAGCAGCAGCACGGCGAACTCATCGCCACCTTGCCGCGCCGCCACGTCCGACACCCGGATGGCACGGGCCATGCGGTCGGCCGCCTCTTTCAGCACGGTATCGCCCGCGGCATGCCCATGCCGGTCATTGACCGCCTTGAAGCCGTCCAGGTCGATCGCCAGGATGGCGAACGACTCGCCGCTGCGCTGCGCCACGGCCAGCTCACGCAGCACCAGTTCGCCGAACAGTACCCGGTTGCACAGCCCTGTCAGCGGATCGTAGTGCGCCAGGTGTTGCGCGTGCGCCAGCATGCGCGACGCCTGCAGCAAGGCCGCGCCGACCTCGGCGGCCTCCTTGACGCGCGTGCCGGGCAACTCGACGCTGCGGCCTTCACCCAGCGCCAGAGCCGGTCCGACCAGGCCCTGCACCGCCGAGGTCAGGCGGTTGGCCAGCCGCAGGGCCAGCCACAGCCCCAGCCCGAAGGTTACCAGCGTGCCCAGCACCAGCCAGGCGATGGAACGATACAGATCGGTCGTCACCAACGTCATCGGCGCGCCGGCCGCGACCGTCCAACCGGTCAGGCTGGATCGGCTGAACGCGGTATAGACCGGGGTGCCTTCCTTGGTGATGGTTTCCAGCGAGCCCTCGTTTTCCATCTGCACGGCGTGCGCCAATGCCGGCACCGCCTTCTGCCCGACGAAGCGCTCCATGTCGCGGGTACGCGCGATGATGGTGCCGCTTTTGTCCAGCACCGCCGCCACCCAGCCGTCCGGCAGTCCGCGACGTCCCAGCACATTGCCGATGCGCTCGGGCGACAGGCCCACGTTGAGGCTGTAGATGACGTCGTCGCCGCGCACCACGGGGACACCCAGCGCAATGGTCGGACTGCGGCCGACGGCGCTGGTGAACAAGCCGCTCAACACCGGTTCGCGCGCGCGGAAAACGCGCGCCAGCTCTTGCGCCACGCCCGATGGCGGCAGTTCGGTGCCATAGGGCACCAGGGTATTGACGAGCTGGCGACCGGACCTGTCCGTCAGGACATAACTGTCGATGACCTGGAACTTGATGGCTTCGCGGGCGCGCTGGTGAAATCCGGCCATGTCGCCACTGAGCAGGTCTGGCGATGATGCCAGCATCTGCAAGCCGGCCTCGACCCCGGTCATTTCGCGATCGAGGATGGCAGTGAGGTTGCGCGCCAGGAAAATCGTGTCGCGAAAAATCCGCTCTTTCTGGATCAGATAGCTTTCGTAGACAGCGATCGAGGCGACCACCAGCGCCGGCGCGATACAGGCGACCACCAGCCCAAGCAGGCCGGTGCGCATCGAATACCGGTGCTTGGAACGGACCCGCGCGACGGCCAGGCTTTCGCCATCAGCCATGTTGTTTTTCCCGGCCGCGCCACCGCGCGGGACAACACGTTTGCCGATACTGCATTCTCTGACCCATTGCGCCTCTCCTGGAAAAGCCAACCGCGCCTCGGGCGCGGGTTGGCGAAAAACCAGAAATCATTGCAGAACCAGACCGCGGCATACTCATTCATCGCCTGCCGGCGCCAGGAATCAGGTTCCCGACGATGAAAAATCCGCGTCCCCAATTTACCTCAAAAACAAAGCCGAGCCACCATTTCATTATGCTCGAGCACCTGCCGGCGGATGTTCGGCGGCGTGGCGTCGACCTCGGCGGCGGAATTGAAATATACCGGCCGGGCATGCTCGCAATACTCAATCCCGGTCCTCGGGGGAAGCGGCGCGCACCCACCCAGACTTGAGGCGATCAGCCACGGCATCGTCATCGCTGCGAGCCACTTTATCCTGCACATCCCTGGCCTCCTTGCGGGCCTGGCCGGCCCGCTCCTGGAGGCGGGCCGCACTGTCCGAGCGTTCCTGCGCCCGGCCCATGGCCCGCCCCCGCCAATAAACCCCGGCGATGGCGGCCAGGCCCGCCAGCACTGCCGCCATCAAGCCGAGGCCCCGCTTAATCCATTGCTGCAACATGCGTCGCGCTCCTGTCTGCCCGCGCCCTAACGGCCGCAACGGCCTGCTGATACAGGGCGGGCCAACTGTCAGGCTTGGGCTTGCCCGGCCGCCAGGTGCGCAGATACAGCGCCCACGCCGCATTCGTCTCGCCGACCGGCGGCAGCGCCTTCGGATCGGTCCAGAGCAGCAACCGGGCGACGCCGGCCGCCAGCACGTCGTCATGCTCGAGCGCGGCGTGGATCGCGTCCGGATCGGCGGCCACGCCGCGCGCCCGGCACAGCGCAGTCAGCCAATCCCTGCTCGCCGCGTGCAGGAACACGCCCCACACACCGCCGCGACTGGCGGGCGTGCCCCTCTCGAACTGCCAGAAACCGCGCGCCGGTCCGCCGATCTGGCGCCGATGCACGAAGCGGCTTTCCTGCAGGCCGATAGCCAGCAGCATGCAACGCGCCTCGTTCGTATCCATGCGCGCCGGCAGTAATGCCATCGCCGGCCGCAGCGCGTGATCCGTGATCTGGTCAAGCGTCATGCCTGCCCTCCTTATCCGTTTGGGTATCCATGCCCAGCGTCTTGCGCCGGATCTCCACCGCCCAGTCCACCAGGTCCTGGTTCTGCAGCTTGGCGGTCAGGCGCAGGTAGGCGCCCAGCACCCACCAGGCCGGCAAGCCGGCCAGCAGCATGCAGGGGCCGAGGACGTAGAACATGGCCAGAAGACCGTCCTCGCCCAGCCCGGTGCGCTGCGCCATCCAATAGGCGGACGACATGATGTCGGGCATCCAGGCAATCATGGCGATCGCCAGCAACGGCCCGAACAGAAAAGAACTGACCACCGTGCAAGCGGTGCGCGCGACGAATTCGCGCGGCGTGCGCGGCGGCATCAGCAACATGCCGATCAAGGCCGCCATCGCCGCCGGCATGCCGAAGGCCAGCGCGATTTTCAGGGCGGCCCAGCCGCCCAATCCTGTAGATGCCGGTTCCATGGTTACACCGCTCCTGTCGACGGTGCGCATTGCTGCCTCCCGTGAACATCACGGGCGCCGCAATGGCGCACCGGATGGACAAATTGAAATGCGGGCGACACTGTCGTCCGTTTGGTGCAGGCGCTGCCTGCATGCGTCCTGGTATCTTCCCTGTCTATTTCCCTTTCCTTTCAGTCCGACCTGCCATGAAACCTTGGACCCGCCGCCAACCTCGCCGCAAGCCCGCTCCGACCCTCGCCGAGGCGCTCGCCCGCTATCTCATCGAGGTCTCCGCAACCAAGAAAGGCCATACGTCGGAACAGTCGATCGCGCGGATCTGGCGCGCCACGCGTCTGGCGATCCGCCCGGTCGATCGCATCCGCAGCTCGGACCTGACGGAACTGCGCGACGAATGGCTCAAGGATCGTGCCCCGGCCACCGTGGTGCGCCGCATGGCCTTCCTGTCACACGTCTATACGGTGATCCGAAAGGATTGGGGTTTCGACCAGTTGGCCAATCCTGTCCAGTTGGTGCGACGTCCGGCTGTGGATGACGCTCGAGACCGGCGTCTGTTCGACCGCATTACCCTGCGCGGGCTGTCGGAGGACGACTGTCCGCGCAAAGAACTGGAATGGATCATCCGCGCCACCCGCTCGGCCGAACTACCCACGATCCTGACGGTGGCCAAGGAAACCGGCATGCGCCGGTCCGAGGTCGTGGGGATCCAGCGCGAGCATCTGGATCGGATGCACGGAGTGGTGCATCTGCCCCACACGAAAAATGGCCGGGCCCGCGATGTTCCGCTTACCCCCCGGGCCCGCGAGGCCCTGCGCCGCTGGGTCACAGGCAAACCGATGCGAGGCCGCATCTTCGCAATGCAACCCGGCTCGGTCACCCGGGCATTCATTCGCGCCCGTCGCCGTGCCCGATCGCGATACGAAGGCATGTGCCGGCACTATGGCCGGCGCCCCAATCCCGCCTACTTCCGCGACCTGCGATTCCATGATCTGCGACACGAAGGCACGTCGCAACTTGCCACCGTGTTCCAGATCCATGAATTGGCCAAGGTCAACGGCAACGTCGACACCCGCATGCTGCTGCGCTATTACCACCCGCATGGGCGCGAACTGGCCCAGAAGCTGGCACGCAGCCAGCTAGGCCGGCGCCAGCTCGAGGAAATGCGGCGCGAGCGCGAGGTCGAACTGGATACGTTGCCCCTGGCCGCCTGACGCTACGCGGCAGCGCTTTCAACCGGGCGCGGCGGTTCCACCGCGGTCAGCCAAGCCGGCAATTCCCCCCAGCCCGGATAGCTGACCTTGCCGACTGCGCCGTCATGCTGCGCGCCGATCGAATACGGCGCTCCCGTCTCCACCACCCACAGCGGCGTGGTGCGATAGTCCTCGACCATGGCCCAGGCATCGCCCAGGCGCCGGGGCCATTTTCCGGCCGGCGGCGCCGGCGGCGCGTCCTCGTACGCGCCGTAGGGGATGTTGAATGTTCCCGGCGTCAAGGCCAGTTCGTTTGCGGTTGATTGATACAGGTAAAGGCCGTCGTTGTCGGTCTGGAATACTGCTTTTTGCATGTTGGTTACTCCTTCGGAATGATATTTGCACTGCAAATGCGAGAACACTAGCGACGCGCCAGGCGCAGCAAGTCCAAAGCCACCTCCACACAAGCTTGGCCGTGGGCGTAGGAGAAGGCTCGTTAGGGCAAGGCCAGAGTTCCTACGCGCTGTATGGCTCCGGCACCACGGGACTGTCAGGCGGCCCAGAAACACGACCGATGAATATTGCCTATCACCCACGGATTCATGTCTGAAATCAAGCGTGAATCCGGGGATAGAAAGCGACGTTGGTAGGCCGCGTTTCCTTGCCTCCCGTATTCGTCGTTCCTCGTCCTATGACCGTGCCTGACTTACCACCGACACCCATTGCAGAGGAACCGCTGAACGCGTCCCAAGTTTCGTTTGGGATTGCGTGAGAGTGGCTGGCGATTGCTCCGGCCTGCCAGCTAGCCATCGCCCTCACATTTGCAGTGAGGCGGACGTCAAGCATGGATGCGGGGGTGGTAGGCGGTGTTCACTGGCCGGGTTTCCGCGCCGCCTCTCGTCCCCGTGGGATAGGTGTTCGAATCACCACTGCCGTTCGTTAGCGAGGCGGACGTCGCGCCGTTCCCCTGGTTTGGAATTGTGTGGCTGTGAGCTTTGAACATGTCGATTTGTGCGCTTCCCATCGCCCTCACATTTGCAGTGTCAGCGTCAGTTCCCGTAAATCGACGGAACATATCGCGCAAATCCGGCACCCGGAACTGCGTCGCCGAATAGTCCGAAAACCAATGACTGCCGCGGCTTGCCGACCACACGGCCTCGGTTTTCACCAACCCCTGCTCCTGCGCGTAACCCCACAGCGCGGCGTAATCCGTCTTCGACAGCAAACCACCGGTGGCGTCGACCTCGCTGGCCAGCGGCAGGTTGGTATGGCCATCCAACGGGCGGCCGCAAAGGGGCGAGCGGTAGCCGGTGAAATACTGTCCGGCCACCCAGTTCCACACTTCGGCGCATTCCGCAACGATGATGGGGCCGACATCCTGCGTCGGCAGCGCATTGATCGAGTAGATCCTGGGGAAATTCCCCGCCACGAACGCGGTCGTCGCGATACGGGCGCTCTTGTCGCCCGCCGCCGGCGTCGGCGCGGTCGGCGTCCCGGTCAGCGCCGGCGACGCCGCCAGCGCCGCCACGAAGCGGGCCTGCAGCGCCGCCAGGTCGCCGTCGTCCAGTACGTCCTGGCCCGTCTTGTCGACGATGTACTGGCCGATCATGGCGGCCACGAAGGACGCCTGGCGCCAGACGGTGTTGAGTTCCTTGGATTTGGCCGTGCCGGCCGAGAAGCCGCCCAGCCGGGCCGCCAGGGCCTGGTAGTCGGCGGGATCGAGCACGTTGGCGCCGGGCACGGTGCCGAAGGGAAGAATTTGATTGATAGCCACGGAATTGTCCTTATTCAACCTGCGAAAAGCGAACCCCAGAGTCCGCTGTCGAACCCCGAGATGTAATGGTTCTGAACGTCAAAACCGAACAGGGGCCCCTCGTTCGAGGGGATGACGTAGTAACTGATGCGCACGCCCTCCGGCTTGAGCGGGATGTATCCGCCCGTCAGGAGCGCCAGGAACAGCGCCGACGGCGGCGTGCCGGCGACGCCGATGTCGACCGACATGTCGCCGTTGTCCTGGATGAACACGTGGGTGCCGCCGCCGAAGATGCGCTCCAGGATGGCGGCCGACGTCTCCAGCGTGCCGTCCCAGTGGTTGGCGCCGATCTTGGCGCGCAGCAGCAGGCGATAGGTGTCGTCGTCCAGCGCGGTCAGGCCGTTGTCCGGATCGAACGGTCCCTGCCACACCCCTTGGTCGAAACCCAGGCCGTCGGTGTCGTGCGAGAAATACACGTTGGCGATCGGCGTGCGGACCTTCCGGTCCAGCCCCACCCAGCGCCCCACGGCATCCAGCTGCGCCCCGACCGCCAGGTCCAGGTCGAAAGCCGCCGGCATGCCGCCGTACAACTCACGCAGGCTGGCCGCCGCGCCGCACAGGGCGGTCACGGTGGCAACGAACCTGGGCTTGCCGCGGTGCCAGGCCGACAGCCGCGCGATGTAGTCGTCCGTATTGGCCATGTCAGCTCACCGTGAGTTTCACGTCGTCGGGCGTCGCGGCGGCAGCTTCGTTGAAGGCCAGCGGCACATCCGGCGCGCCATCGCCGGCCGGGCCGCGCAGCGCCAGGCCGGTGATCTTGAACGTGCCATTGCCCGCCACGCCGTTCGCGGCCGAGATGGCGTCGGCCCATTCCACCGAGGCGCTGGCGCCGCCACCGATCGCGACATCATTGATGTAGTCGGCAACCGCGCGCTGCACCGCTTGTCCGATGGCCGTGGTGTAGCCGGGCAGCGCCCGCATCTGCACCTGTACCGAGAGCGGCACGAGGGTGGGCCGGAAAAAGCGGATGCGATGCGCGATGCCGTAGATGTCCGTCACCACCACCGCGGTGGTGCCGTGCGTGCCCGTGCCGGGCGTCTTCTTGGCGGCGATGGCTTGCGCGATCGAGGCCGCGTCGCCGCCGTCGACCACCAGGGCGATGCTGTGCGGCGGCAGCCCGTGGGCGTCGACCACCGCGGCGTCGTTCTCGAAGGCGGCATGGCGCAATACCCCGGGCACCGACGCCACCGCGCCGATGGTGCCTTCCAGCACGCTGCGCGATGGCAGGGCCACCGAGATGGCCTGCCGCACCCGCAAAGCGGCATCGCTCTCGACCGGCGCGCCGGGGGTCGCGGCCGCCGGATTGGTGACGGACTGCCAGCCCAGCGTCGGCGTGCCGATCTGGTTGATGCTGCCGGCCGGCGCCGTCACCGCGCCCAGCGTCTGGCTAAGCGCGGTGACGGTGATCTCGCCGCCAGGCGGGATGGTGACGCTGGACGGCAATTGCCAGCGGCCGCGATTGGCATCGGTCGCCACGCCATCGACGATGGTGACGCCGCCCTGCCCGACGATGCGCAGGTCCACCGCAGAACGCGTCGCCACGCCGCGCGCCAGGCCGTTGATCTTGACGTTGCTGGACAGCGCCGCATTGGCGGCGGTGGCGGGCGAGAACGCGTTGTACACATTGATCGCCGCCGTGTTGGCCTCGTGGATGGCCAGGGCGAACAGGGCCAGCAACTGGCCGTCCTGGCTGTCCGCCTCCAGATAGGTGTCCGCGCCGTAGATGCCGCGGTACTGCTCCTTGAAATACTGCAGCACCTCGCCGTAGCTCGGCGCGCGTATGCCCGCGGCGTCGATGACCGGGGCCGTGGATGGAATCGTCATAATGCTGCCTGCACAGTGGCCGTGCCGTAAAGGGTTGAGATGGATGCCGTGACGCTAAGGCCGCGGGTTTGCGGATCGAGACGGCTCGAATACCCGGCCAGGCCGGTCACGCCGGCCGTGCCCAGGATGCGCTGGCGGATGGCCCAGTCGTAGCTGGCCCTGGACTGCTTGCCCAGCACCTCGCCGCACCAGCGCATGCCTTCGGTGACGTCGAGGAACCATTCACCGCGCGCCAGCATCAGCCGCGTCTTGACGGCCTGAGCCACGGTCGCGGCCGTGTCGCGATGGAAATCGGCCCGTGACGAGCCGAATGAATAGTCGCCGTCGGCGTCCAGTTTTCGGTAACGCATGGGAGTCCTCAATTGGGCGGTGTGGTCACCGCGTTGGCCCCTTGGGCGATGTGGGTGTGCGTGTCGTCCACCCGTTTTCCATTGGCCAGGATCTGGCCGATCACGTTCAACACGCCGGTGATCTGGGCGGTATTGCCCTGGCCGCCGCTGCCGACCAGGCCGGCCAGATAGCTCAGCAGCCCGTTGACCAGCACCTGTCCGGAGAACTCGGACGTCGGCGCGACCACGTCGAAGCCGCCCGGCGCCACGATCCTCACCTTGCCCGCGGCCGGATCCAGCTCCAGGAACGTCGAGCCGTCGTCGCTGCGCAACTGGGTCGTGTGAGTGCTGACCGCGGGCAGCACCCGCGGCTGCGACCGCACGCCCACATAGACAAAGCCGTCGGACAGGTCATGCATCCGCACTTCCGCCTGGTCCTGGACCTGGCCCGATTGCCACCAGGCATCGATGCAGCGCGACGCGAACACCACCAGGCATTCGTCCCCGGGCTTCACCGGGAAAGTCAGCGTGCAATTGCCGCCCGCGGGAAAGTACACGGGGCAATCCACCAGCAGCGGCAACGTCATGCTGCGCTGCATTCCCTCGGGCGTGGTGACGCGCGCGCGGATGGCCGGTTGCGCGGTGCACGTCATGGCCACCGGGTCGAACGCGCCGATGATGGCCGGCATGGCGGTCCAGGTCTGCGCCAGCGCGCCGCGCAGCGCCGCGCCGATCGCGGCTTGCGGGTCGTTCAAATTCTCTAGTCGGTTCATGAATCATCCTGCTGAAATGAAGCCGCGCGGGCCGTTACTTGACGACGTCGGCCGGCCTGGCCGCGGCGCCCTCCGCCCCTGCCCGTCCCAGGTCGCCCGGGAACAGCGTCGCATCGGTGGCCAGGCACAGGATCTCCGTGTACCAGTCGTTGTCGCGGGTATGCCCGCGATGCTCGACTTCCATGACGTAGTAGTAGCCGTCGCCGCTGATGCGGCGCTGTTCGCCGCGATCGATTTCTGTCGCGTCCTTGCCCTGGGCGCGCCCCTCGTAGCCGTACTCGGCGATGCGGCTGTTGTCCAGGTTGACCAGCCCGCCCACGCGGATGCTGGGGTTGAGCAACATGCGCACCTTGATGCCCTTCTCTGCCTGTTCGGGCATGCCGACCAGGCCGGTGTCGTGCGAGATGACGGGCACCGAGCCCGGCACGTAGGCGGTCTCGGGAACGATCACGACTTTGCCGTCCTGGATGCTCCACAGCGTGTTCGCGCCGTCACAGACGTCCTGCATGTGGTCGCGCACCATGCCGGACATCACGGCTCCGCGGATGGCGGTCTTGCCGCCCAGATCGGGCACGTAGCCCTGCCTGACGCCATACGGGTTCATGGCCGAGCACAGCAACCGCACCTTGTCGGCGCGGGAGGAGCCCTTGGGCACGGTCGCATTGACCACCGCGAAGTTGTAGGCCTTGTCGCCATCTGCCGCCGTGATCTCCAGCACCGTCTCGGTGTCGCCCGATCCGCCCCACCTGGCCCGCACCACGTTGCCGTGGAAGATCACGCCGTAGTTGCCCTCGTAGCCGGCCTGCAGCACGACCCGGGTGAATTCGCGCTGCACCATGCTGGCCGTCTCGCGACTGGCATTCATCACCTTGATGGTGGCGGTGTTGGGCGTCTTGGCATCATTGCGCTTGATCGCGAAGCTGAAACTGAGCGCCGACAGATCCAGCGCTTCCTCGTCGCCGACGATCAACGACACTTTCCTGCCCCACTGGCGCACGCCCTTGTCGTCGTCCACCGGATCGCCGTACACGGCGATGGGTTCCATTGTGGTCGTCCCGGCCATGTCAGTCCGCCACCCAATAAAGCCGGGCGCCGCGGCCCAGGTCGGTGAACGTCGGCGCGTCGTCCGGCGATTCCGCCCCCGTCACCCGCAGCCCGCCGGTGAAACCGAGGTGACGGTACTGGCCCAGCAGGTTCAGGCCGGCCACCAACGGAACGCCGCATACCAGCGGCCGGCCCAGATCGTCGGCCACGTCCAGGATCCAGCCGTCGCGGTATTGCAATGTCAGCCGATAGTCGTCGCCGCCCAGCGAAATCGCGAACACCTGCGGAATCGGCGACACGGGTATCTCGAAGTAGTTCATGCGTATCTCCTAGTTCCAGTGCAGCGAGCCGCCGTTGGGGGCCGCCGCGGGCCGGGGCGTCTTCACGCCCAGGTTCTGCTTGTCCGCGGTCTTCTCTTTTTCCTTCTGGCCCGCGTACGGGGGCAGCGAGGTGCTGCGCGTCTGTACCACCACCACTTCGCGCAGCGTCACCGTCGCGAACACGGCGCCGAAGCTGTCTTTGTTGGTCTCGACCGAGAGCTTCTCGATCAACATGTCGCTGTAGCGCCGTCGGCTGGTGACCACGGTCACCGGCTCGCGCGATTCCTGCAGGCTGAGCAGCTGCGAGTAGATGGCGGTCGCGTAGTCGTCGGCCGCGGCCTTGCCATTGGCCACGTCCTTGGCCTGCGCGCCGGCCAGCGCCTCATACGAGGCGTTGCTCCACGCGCACTTCAAGGTCAGCGTCAGCGGCTGCTTGAAGGCATGGTCGCTGATCGCCGATTTGCCATAGGGGCCCGACTCCACCGGATGGCTGGTGATCTTGAGCGTGTCCTCATGGGACTCGCTGAGCGTCGCCTCCACCACGATGTCGCCGATTTTCTTCGACAGCAGGCCGACCATGTCGGCGCCCGCGATGTTCAAGTCAGCCATAGGATCCCTGCAGGTTGCGCGTCAGGTCGGCATTGACCCGGCTCTGTTGATTGGCCACGGCTTCTCCGGTCGCATGGGGATCGTTCGTCCCATTGACGTGGATATTCGTGGTGGCGTTGATGGAAACCGATGCGGGCGCGGGCGCGGCCAGCACGCCGGCCGCCGTTTCGCCCGTGGCGAAGCCGGAGCGGTAATCGCGCCACGGCTCGACCTGGGCGCCGTCCATGTGCTCGGGCCGGATGCCGCCCCCGGGCAGGTTCAGGCCCGGGCCGGGCTGTCCGGCCGGAAAGCCTGGCATCCCCTCCAGCGATTTCAACGTCCCGTCGCCCAGGGTCCTGGGGTACAACAGCAGTCCCGCGCCCACGGCCGCGGGGCTGCTGGCCACGCTGCGCACCACCGCCTTGGCGCCATCGGCGATGCGGCCGATCCACGAGCCCGCGGCTTCCCACAGCGATCTGCCCCACTGCAACGCGGTCTGGCCCGCGGCCTTGACGCCATCGACCACCAGCGCGCCGCCGCGCGCGGCCATATTGCCCATCCAGGACCAGACCGCGCCGGCCATATTGCCCATCTGGGTCACGGCGGTCCGGCCCATCGAGGTCATCCTGCCGAACGCGCCAGCCACGAAATTGCTGGTCACCGTCCAGGCCCGGCTCACGAAACCGCCGATCCGTCCTGGCAACGACGCCAGCTGGGAGCCCAGCCCGCCGATGAGCGACCGCATGCCACCCAGTCGCGAGACCAGGCCTGCCAGCGCTCCCACGACGCCGCCCCCGCCCAGCATCAGGAATCCGCCGACCAGCAACAGGAGCTGCGAACTCAGCCCCCCCGTCACGCCGTCGAGCCAGGTGATCAGGGTGACCACCGGCCCCAGCAACGATATGATCGACAACACGAAATTGCCGACTTCGCCCAGCCGCTTGCCGGCGGTCTGCCCGTTCTCCTTGAACCAGGCCGAAATGCCGTCGAGCGTCTGCTGCAATTGCGGGCCCATCGTCAGCAGCGCCTGCGCGAACATCGCGTCGACGGAGCCGCTCAAGGCGCGGATGGTGGCCATCAGCTGATGGGCGCGCTCGCCGGCCGCCTCGATCCTGCTGCCTTCTTCGGCGTCACGCTGCACCGACAGGCGCTGCCCGAACGCTGGATCGCGCAGGGCCGCCACGAGGCCGGCATCCACCCCCAGTTTCCTGCCCGTCTCCCCGGCCTGGCCGGGGTCCATGCGCTTGAGCGCATCGCTCAGTTCCAGCATCAGGTCGGCGGTGTTGCGCTGGCCGCCCGCGCCATCGCTCGGCGAGATATGCAGCTGTTCCAGCAGCGCGGCAACCCTGAGGTCATCGCGCACATTGCGATGCAAGGCCTGGGTACTGTTGCGCATCGCTTCGACGGAAACACCGAAGTCCTGCGCGACCGTCTCCAGCGCCCGCATGTCCCTGCCCGAGGTGCCGCCCAGCCTGGCGGCGAAATAGCCTTGCTCGAACTGGGCAATCTTGTTCTCGGCAAAGTCGACGACACTCTTGGCCCGCCCCGCGAACACCGCGAGCGCGTCGGCCAGGCTCTGCTTGCGCGAGTCGCCGATTGCCTGCTTGAGGTCCTTCAGGTCGTCCTTGTCGATCTTGAATGGGCCCATCAACCCCGACAGGTCGATGGACAGAATCGTGTTAGCCATTTTTTTCTGCCACGTGGCGGCGGTACGCTTCCGCCTTGTTGTCTGCCCGGACCGACAGCGCGTCGTTCAGGAGCGCGATGTCGGCCAGGTCCAGGGTGCCGTCCTTGAGGGACTCGTACTTGCAGAGTCCCTCGAGGACCGGCGCCAGCAGCCAATCCTCGCCACCGGGCAGGCTCTTCAGCCAGCCTGTGTCGCTTCGGGGCTGCCGGTCTGGCTGGTAAGCAGCCCTTGTATAAAAGGCCCGAGGCTCCCGACGATGACGCGCAGCGCCAGCGGCAACATGACCGACAGGTCGATGTCCTGGAACATCGGCACGCGCTGGCCGGCCGACCAGATGGCGGTCCAGCCATGCTCCTGCCGGCGCTGGACCGCCTGCATGCAGGTGTCCAGCACGTAGTCGGCGTCCTCGTCCTTCATCGCCGCCAGGCCATCGGCCAGCGGTTGCAGCACATCGGCCATGCCGCCCGGATCCTCGGTGATCCCGCGCCCGCCCGCCGCGAGGCGGACGAACACGGGGATCAGCGTAGGAACGATCGGAGCGATGCGGCGCGACACGTGGAACTGTTGCTTGGCGCTCAGTTTCCCGATGGAGTACCGGTGGCCGTTCAGATCGAGTTCCTGTGCCATGGCTTAGTAGGTTCCCAGGATCGTGTCGATCTTCGCGGCGTCGAAGGTCCACTTCACCACGTCGCCGTCCTTCTTGTAGGTCAGGTCGGGCTTCTTGCTGAAGGCGCACGAGCGGCACGCCGTCACGTCGCCGGTGGCCGGATTGGTGATGGTGATCAGATTCTTGCCCCACAGGCGGCTGTCCAGCGACTGGGCGTCGTACAGGGCCTGCAGCTGGGCGTTGACGGGCGAGGTCTTCAGGTAGCTCAGCGTCACGGTGCCGCTCTTGTCGGCACGCAGCGTGTGCATGACCTCGCCATCGGCGCCCACCGTCATGGCGCTTTTCTCGCCCTTGGCGGCGATGGCGATGCCTTCATCGGCCACGCCGGAGCCGGAACCCAGCGAAATCGCCCCGCCCGGGCCCACGAGACTGGCGCTGATATCAGCGAACGAATAGGTAGACATCTGCTACTCCTGTTTAGCGGTTGACCGTGACCAGAACGTCGACGGTGTGGATGGCGCCGGCTTCCTTGGCGGCGACCTGGAACGGAACGGCCTTGCGCGCTTCGCGGTCGGCCTGCGACTGGGTGGCGATCGCCGGCGCGTAGACGTAGTAGCCCTTGGCCAGCGTGTCGCCCTGCTTGAGGGCGCCGAAGCCGGCCGAGTTCCACACACCCGGGGCCAGGTAGCCGTTGTTGACGGCGGCCTCGCACGCGGCCTCGATCACCGAGGCGATCAGCTGGTTGCCGGCGTCGGTCTGCGGCACCTTGGTGGGGCTGGTGTACAGCAGGTTGTAGACATCGGTCTGGACGCGGTTGCGGAACCAGATCGCGTTGTAGACCGAGTCGATGAAGATGCCGCTGGGCGTCACGCCGTACTGGATGATGGCCGTGTCGTTGTCGTAGTTGACGAACACGTTGCAGTTCTTGGCCGCCAGCGTGTCGGCCTGGCTGCTGGTCAGGGTCTCGGCGACGATGCCGGGCTCCTGCTTGTACATTAGCGTGATGGTGGTGTTGTTGGCGTTGAAGTTCACCGTCAGCATGCGGCCCAGCAGCGAAGCGACCGCATACGGGCTGGCGCTGGAGAACTGCACGATCGAGTACTTGTATTTCAGCGCCTTCAGCTGGCTGGCGATGTCTTCGTGGTGGGTCGGGTCCAGCACCTGCGGCGCCTGGGTCGACACACCGTACAGGTGGCGCTGGTCGGCCTCGATCAGGCCGGCCACGGCCAGGTGCTGCGCGTCGGTGATGTCGGCATCGGCGAACGCCACGCCCAGGAACTTGTTGGCGAAGCGGTCCAGGAACAGCGACACGGCGTCCACCGGCGTTTCGGCGACGATGCCGGCGACGGGCGTCGAGGCCTGGCCCGCGGTCAGGCCCAGCATCGACGAGATGTCGGTGCCGGTGCCCGCGGCCGTGGCGTAGCCCAGCGTCGAGGTCGCGCCGGAGGTGTTCGAAGTCACCACGAACTGCGAGCCGTTCCAGGCGACGGAAGCGGAGGCCAGTGCCGTCGAGATGATCGACGCGACCCCGTTCAGGTTGGTGGCGCCGGAGAAATCCAGGCCGTTGACCGTCTTGGCGGTGCCGTCGACCGACAGCGTGAAGGCGCCCGCGGTCACCGCGGTCCAGGCCGACATCTGCTTCTCGGCGGCCGACAACACCGCGCCGCGCAGCGTGGCCGAGGTCGCGCCCTTGGCCCAGCGGCCGATGTACAACTGCGAGGGCTGGGGCGTCTGCTGGAAATACAGCAGGGCCGCGCGATATTCGGGCGCGGCGGTGCCGAAGTCGGCGGCGACGGCGTCGATGCCGCCATAGGAGCGCATGCGCTCGCCGGTGTCGATGACGGCGGAGGCGCCCAGCAGCAGCGCGGTATTCAGGCTCGCGCCCTGCGCCGCGAGCGGCGACATGTTGATCGTGACGTTGATCAGGCGTGATACCGGCAATCCATTAGCCATGGTAGATCCCTTAATCTGCAAGGTGGTTGATGTGATCCGTCGGCGACAGCGACGCGGCATGCGTCGTGACCTGCGCCGACAGGAGATTCAGGACCGGATAGATGCGCGTGACCCGGCGCTTGAAATGCAAGGTCATGTCGAACTGCCGTATCCACTGCTGATTCACGAGCTCGTGCCGGGCCAGGATCGGCCCCGCGCCGCCGACCGCCATGCCCTGCGCGAGCAGGGGTTCGCGGTTCTGCGGCACGGCGGCGCCATCGCGCAGCAAGGCCGCGTGGCGCAACGCGTTCGGGCCGAACATCGAGCAAAGCACCTCGATGTCTTCGTGCCGGACGTATGAATCAGATCCTTCCCCGGCCGGGTCGTGAGCGACGACCGGGCCGGCGTCCGCGGTTTGCGCCCGGATGTCCATCAGGCACCAGGTATCGCTTTGCGCGGGCGGCTCCACACCGGCCGCGGGCCAGTGCGTACGAACCATGTTCGGGGGCAAGCCGGACACGCCGGCGATGAACCCCAGGAACAGCGCCTCGAGTTCGGCATCCTCCAGGGGCGGAGAAATGGCGATCGGCGCCAGGTAGCCGCCGGTGGCCGAACTGTTCGCCATGCGTAGCTCCTTTGTCGTGTTGAAGTGCCCGAGGGCGGATCGGGGGAATCCAGTTGCCTGGAGGCGGATCGCCGACTTTGCCGCGCCATCGGCGCGATGCCGCGTTGCGTGATGCGTGCGGCCGGGTTGCGGCGGATTCCGGCTGTCGCCCACCGGGCTGCCGCCTCGAGCCGTTCCGGGTCACCACGGGCGGGAGAAAGGCCCGGTCATTGCAGGAAAGGCGAGGCGGCAGGCCGCTGGACGGCCCAAACGAAACGCCCCGCGCTCTGTTCGAGAACGCGGGGCGTGCAAATAGAAAAGGCCCGCCTGTGGCGAGCCTGTCGTGGGGAACTGCGAAGAGCGCGAGGGGGGAACGGGCAGGTGATGCATCCGCCTTGGGACGCACCGCCCGGGCACACGTACCCTCTCATAAAAAAGGCCCGCTGGTAGCGGGCCTTTTTCGGTTCGTCGTCGGTGCGCAGCGCGACGACATGGATGCATTGTCTCGCGGCATCAGGCGCGCTGGCAATCCCCATTGTGTCGCACTTCGCTCCAGACGTAGCTGAGCGAGTTGCGGGCATGCTCGATGCGCGCCACCTGGCCGCCCTCGCGCAGCGTTTCGAGTACGCGCAGGATGGCCTGTCGCATCGCGTTGCGTTCGCGCCGCGTCAGCTCGCGCGCGCCGGATGCGCCGCGCACCAGTTCCGCCATGCGCCAGGGACGCCCCGGCGCCGCCGCCATGAGATCCAGGACTTCGCTTGCATATTTCATCGGGATGCCTCCCGGACAAGATGCTTATCCATGCTTTTTTCCTTGTTCCAAGCCTTCGATTCGTCGTCATCCCCGTTTGTCCGCCCGTGGCGGTCGCTACTCCGGTAGCGATTCAAGGGCACATTGGCCGGTGCCCCTTCGTGCGCCACGGTCGGCGGGGTGGGTCCCGGCAGGGCCACCGGCGGCCGGGCATGGCTGCGGTCGCCCCGACTATCTTCGGGATTGGAATCATGGTAGCGACTCGCTACCTGAAAATCAACAGCGAATCGCTACTGTACTTTCAGGTAGCGGATTGCTACTATCGCTACCATGGATATCCGCTCGATACGACTGAACAACCTCAAGTACGCCGTGCTCCAGGCCGGGGGGGTGGACCGCCTGGCCGAACGCGCGGGCGTGAGTCGCAAATACCTCGACCAGATCCTCCAGGGGTTCCAGGGCAAGCGCGACAAGAACCCGCGCCGCGTCGGCGATGCCCTGGCCGCCAGGATTTCCGCCGGCCTGGGCCAGCCCGCCCACTGGATGGATCTTCCCCACCCCGACCTGTGGCACGAGCTCTCGCCCGACGTCATCGCCGACGAGCCACCGGGCCGGCTGGTCTCCTTCAACCACGGGCGGCTGGGCCGGCCCGATCACGGCAATGTGCTCATCGCCCAGTTCGATACCGGCGGCGCGATGGGAAGCGGCCTGGAACTGCGCGACCAGCCGGGCGTCATCCAGAGCTGGAACGTCAGCCCCGAATGGCTGCAGAAGAACGTCCGCGGCTTTTCCGCCTCGAAGAACCTGTGCATCGTCACGGGCTTTGGCGATTCCATGCGCCCCATGTTCAATCCCGGCGATCCCCTGATCGTCGACCGCGGCGTGCAGGCCGTCGAATACGACGCCATCTACTTCTTCCGCGTCGGCAGCGAAGGCTTCATCAAGCGGCTGCAGCGCATTCCCACCGCCTCCGGGCTGGTGGTGCGGGCCAAGTCCGAAAACACCAAGTACGACGCCTGGGACATCACCGAAGGCATGGATTTCGAGGTCTTCGGCCGCGTGCTGAAGGTCTGGCGCAGCGAAGACTTCTGACCCCATGGCAACCCGCTCTCCCCTGTCGGCTCCCGAAAGAACCATCCTGGTCCACGGCGCGCTCGGCGCGCTGCTGGCGTTGGCGCTGCATGCCGCGCTGCTGAACCGCGTGTGGCCATGGCACAACCCGTTCGCCACCCTGTTCGCGATCCAGTGGGTCTGGCTGGTGCCACTGGCGGGCGCCATGCTGGCCGGCATGCGCTCCGGCAGGCGCTGGCTGCTGGCGCTGCTGGCCTATGCCCTGGCTCTGCCCGCGCTGCACGCCTACGGCCTGATGCCGCTGCTGGGCTCGCAACCCGTGCGCTATTCCGACGACGGCCCGCGCGCGCTCGCCACCGTGATCACCGCCGCCAGCGGTTTCATGCTGCTTCCCCTGATCCAGGCGCTGGACCCATCCCGGCCGGGCTGGGACTACCCCGCGGTGTTTCGCGCGGCCTGGCGCAACACCGTCAAGCTGGCGCTGGCCGGCGGCCTGGCCCTGGCGGTCTGGCTGTTGTTCTGGGCCGCGGGCGCCATGTTCGGCATGATCGGCATTGGCGCCGTCGGCAAGGTCGTCAAGTCCACCCGCTTCACGCTGGGCGTGATGCCGCTGGTGCTGGCGGTCAGCCTGGCGGGGGTACATCGCCGGCCGCAGCTGGCGGACACGCTGCAACGCTCCTGGCTCACGCTCACCGCGTGGCTGCTGCCGCTGGTTGCGCTGGTCGGCATCGCCTTCGTGCTGGCGCTGGCGGCCCGGCTGGCGCTGGACCTGCAGGCGGTGGCGCTGTCCGCTGGCGCCCTCATCGCCTTCAGCGCGCTGTGGATCAAGCTCATCAACTCCGCCTGGCAGGACAGCCCCGAGGCGCCGCCCTTCGGCCCGCGCCTGCGCGCGGTGCTGCGCGTCGCAGCGTGCGGCCTGTTGCCGCTGGCGCTGGTGGCGCTGTACGGTCTCGTCGTGCGCGTCGAACAGTACGGTTGGACCATTCCGCGCATCTGGGGCGTCTACGCCGCGATCCTGTTGACGCTATACGCGCTGGGCTATGCCTGGGCGGCGCTCGCGCCACGGCGTTTCCACACGATCCTGGGAGGCACCAACATCGTCGCGGCCTTCTGCGCGCTGGCCATGCTGGCCCTGGTGAACACGCCACTCCTGAATCCCGACCGCATCGAGGTCGACAGCCAGGTGCAACGCCTGATCGACGGCCGCGTCCCGCCCGAGGAATTCAGCTATCTCTCGGCCGCGCGCGATCGCGGCGAATACGGCCGGCAGGCGGTGCGCAGGCTGGCCGATGGTGCCGCCCAGGCCCAATCGCCCAAGATCGCAATCGCCGCCGCCGACGCACTGACGGGCAAATACTACGATTGGGGGCCGCGCCAGTCCGGCCTGGCCGCCTCGCTGACCAAGCCCGACAGCCTGCAGGTCCATCCTGCCGGCGGTGCCGTGCCGGACGCCTGGTGGCGCTACGCCGCGACCGAAAACCCGTTCGACCTGGACCGATGCGTAAGCGCGGAAAAGGCCGCTGCCGACGATCCGTCCAACCCCGTCTTGGCCGCTGCGCGCTGCTGGTTGATCCATGCGGACGTCACCGGCCCCGGCGCGGCCGATCTGGTCCTGTATGTACCGCCGCGCGCCGACGCCACGGCGGGGGGCTACGAAACCTTCCTGACCTATCAGGGGCTGGGCAAGGACGGCTGGCGCGTGGTGTCGTCCAGGACGCATCGCACGTCCGAGAGCGGTCCGGAAGTCGACATGGGCGGGGCGCTGGCACAGGGGCAGGTGCATACCGAGCCACGCCAGGACCGCGACCTCATCGTCGGAGGACGCCGCCTGCCGCTGCGCTGAATGGCGCGCCGCCGCCGTCTCCAGCGCAAGCCCGCGCGCGTTGCGCGGGCCGCAGGCGGCGGCCTGCCGCAGCCTACTTTTCTTCCAGGTCCGGCGTGCCGGCGAACTGGCTCTTGAGCAGCGCCAGCGCGCCCTTCTCCGCCAGCATCGCGTTCGGAAACACGTTTCGCGTGTCTTCCAGCACGGGAAAGCCGAAAACGCGGACGCGGGCATGGTAGCCCTCGGGAGTTTCGGCGAATTCGATGTCGAAGTTGCGCTCTTCGATCCAGCCCGACTTGTGTAGTTTCCAGTCCATATCCGACGCGCTCCTCATGAAGGAAATCCGCAGCACTGCCGGGTCAGGCCGGCGGCGCCGCGGAGACAGGACGCCGGCCCCGGCGGGCCGGCACCACCACACCTTACACCCTCGGCCCTGACGTCGTCTTGACCGCGCACAGGCCACTGGCAGGCGCGCTCAGGCCTGTCAGTCGGCCTTTGGGGGCGCAGTCGGGGACGAGGCCGGGGTCGACGGCCTGGAAGGCGGGACCACGGGCTTGGCCAGCGCGGCCGCGACCACGTCATCCGGAGGCGAGAACAGGTCCCAGCTGGCCATGAACAGCGCGGCGATCAGCGGGCCGATGACGAAACCATTCAGGCCGAACAGCGCCATGCCGCCCAGGGTCGAGATCAGCACCACGTAGTCGGGCATCTTGGTGTCCTTGCCCACCAGGATCGGACGCAGCACGTTGTCGACCATGCCGATCACCAGCACGCCGAAGGCGATCAGCACCACGCCCTTGATGGTCGCGCCGGTCAACAGGAAATAGATCGCCACCGGCGCCCAGATCAGGCCCGCGCCCACCGCCGGCAGCAGCGACAGGAAGCCCATGATGACGCCCCACAGCAGCGCCCCCTGGATCCCCAGGATGGAAAAAATGATGCCCCCCAGGGCGCCCTGCGAGGCCGCCACCGCGATATTGCCCTTCACCGTCGCGCGCACCACCGTGGTGAACTTGCGGAAAAGATGGTGCTTGTGGGTTTCGCTGAGCGGCACCGCGCGCTTGACGCGCTGGGCCAGTTGCGGCCCGTCTCGCAGCAGGAAGAACAGCAGGTACAGCATGATGGCGAAGCTGACCACGAACTGGAAGGTGTCCTGCCCGATGCTGAGCGCCTGGGTCGCCAGGAACTGGCTGGCCTGCATTGCGCCAGCGCTGAGCTTTTCCTGCAGGCTGGGGATGTCGGCCAGGTCGAACCGCGCCAGCAGGTCATGCACGGACGGCGGCAGCGCTTCCATGGCCTGTTGGAAGTAGGCGCCAAAGTTGATCTGGCCGGATTTGATGCTCTGGTACAGGTTCGCCCCCTCGCGCACCAGCGACCCACTGATGACCACCAGCGGCAGGATCACCAGCAGCAGCACCATGGCCAGCGTGATCAGCGCCGCCAGGTTGCGCCGGCCGCCGATGCGCGGCACCAGCCGCCGTTGCAGCGGCGCGAACAGGATGGCCAGGATGGCGCCCCAGAACACCGCGCCGTAGAACGGCCACAACAGCCAGCCGAACGCGATGGATACCACCACCAGGAGGAGCAGGAAGGTACGGTAGTGCAAGCTGGA
>NZ_QHHO01000022.1:870364-890978 GCF_003184165.1 Achromobacter sp. RW408 | reverse complement strand
CGGCGCCGGCGCCGCCAGCCAGCGCGCGGTGGGCCTTGGCGTGTTGGGCGGCATGCTGGCCGCCACGCCGTTCGCGGTGATTTTCGTGCCGACCTTCTTCGTCGTGGTGCTGGGTCTGTTCAAGACCAAGCCGCGCCTGCTGGGCGCCGAGCTGCGCGCCTTCGAGGAAGAGCAGGCGGCCAAGAAGGCGGCCGCGGGGCAGACCCCGCCGGACGCATCCGCACAACCCAACGGTGGCCAGGAGGGCAAGGAATGAGCGCCCTGATGTTCAAACAGACCGCCTTGTCCGCCTTCGTGGCGGTGGCGTTGGCCGGCTGCTCGCTGGCGCCCGACTACAAACGTCCCGACGCGCCGGTCTCCGGCAACTGGCCCGACCAGCCCAAGGTGCAGTACGGCGCGTACGCCACGCCGATGACGCTGGGCACCCAGCCCGCGTCGGCGGTGGCGCCGCAGGCGGGCACGCCCGCGGCCGACCTGGGCTGGCGCGAGTTCTTCCGTGATCCGCGCCTGCAGCGCCTGATCGAGCTGGCGCTGGTCAACAATCGCGACCTGCGCGTGGCGGTGCAGCGCGTCGAAGAGGCGCGCGCCCAGTATGGCGTGCAGCGCGGCGCGCAATGGCCCAGCATCGGCGCCGGCATCCAGGGGCAGCGCCAGCGTTTCCCCGAGAACATGCGCCAGCCGGGCGCCGGTTCGGTCACCAGTTCGTACCAGGCCGGCATCGGCCTGACCACGTTCGAGATCGACCTGTTCGGCCGCCTGCGCAGCCTTTCGGAAGCGGCGTACCAGCAGTACCTGTCGACCGAGCAGGCGCAAAAGAGCACCCACATCACGCTGATCGGCGCGGTGGCGCAGTCGTACTTCAACCTGCGCGCGGCCCAGGTGCAGCTGGAACTGACCCAGCGCACGCTGGCCTCGCGCCAGGAGTCGTACAACCTGGTCAAGCGCCGCTTCGACGGTGGCGTCGCCTCCGAACTGGACCTGAACCAGTCCAAGTCGCTGCTGGATACGGCCTCGGCCGACCTGGCGCAGTTGGCCCGGGCCCAGGCCCAGGCCGTCAATGCGCTGGTGCTGTTGCTCGGCACGCCGTTGCCCGAGGACCTGCCGCCGCCCGCCACGTTCGGCCGCGACCAGCTGCTGGCGACGGTGCCGGCCGGGCTGCCGTCCGACCTGCTGGAGCGTCGTCCGGACATCCTGGCCGCCGAGAACAACCTGAAGTCGGCCAATGCCAACATCGGCGCGGCGCGCGCGGCGTTCTTCCCGACCATCTCGCTGACCGGCCTGTTCGGCGTGGCCAGCCCGTCGCTGGATACGCTGTTCAAGGGCGGGCAAGGGTACTGGAGCTTCTCGCCGTCGATCACCACGCCGCTGTTCGCCGGCGGCAGCATCCGCGAAGGCCTGAACCTGGCCAAGGCGCGCGACAACATCGCGGTGGCGCAGTACGAGCAGACCATCCAGCAGGCGTTCCGCGAGGTTTCGGACGCGCTGGCGGGCGAAGCCACCTACGGCGCCCAGCTGGACGCCCAGCGCGCGCTGCAGGATTCGTCGGCGCGCACCTTGGAGCTGTCGAACCTGCGCTATACCAATGGTATCGACAGCTACCTGCAGGTGCAGACCGCGCAAGTGGACTTTTTCAATGCCCAGCTGGCGCTGGTGCAAACCGGCCTGGCCGCGCTGATCAACCGTGTGGAGCTCTACAAGGCACTGGGCGGCGGCTGGGAAGAAACAACGAAAGTGCAATGATAGAACTTGGTGTAAACATCGATCACGTCGCAACCCTGCGGCAGCAGCGCCACACGACCTATCCCGACCCGGTCGCGGCGGCGCTGCGCGCCGAGGACGCCGGCGCCGACCTGATCACGCTGCATCTGCGCGAAGACCGCCGCCACATCCAGGACGCCGACGTCTACGCCATCCGGCCGCGGTTGCGCACCCGCATGAACCTGGAATGCGCGGTGACGCCGGAAATGCTGGAGATCGCCTGCGCGGTCAAGCCCAATGACGTCTGCCTGGTGCCGGAAAAACGCACCGAGCTGACCACCGAGGGCGGGCTGGAAGTGGCCGGCGCCTTGTCGGCGGTGACGGACGCGGTCGGCCTGCTGACCGAGACCGGCATCCGCGTGTCGCTGTTCATCGACCCCGATCCCGCGCAGATCGAAGCCGCTGCCCGCGCCGGCGCGCCGGTCATCGAGCTGCATACCGGCGCCTACGCCGAAGCGGAGGGCGAGGCCGCCCAGGCCGAACTCGAACGCATCCGCGTGGCGGTGGCCGAAGGGCTGCGCCATGGCTTGCGCGTCAATGCCGGCCATGGCCTGCACTACGGCAACGTCAAGCCGGTGGCGGCGCTGGACGGCATTTCCGAGCTCAATATCGGCCACGCCATCGTCGCGCAGGCGGTGTTCGACGGCTGGGAAAAGGCGGTGCGCGACATGAAGGCGCTGATGGTGCAGGCCCGCCTGGAAGCGCTGCGCGGCCGTTGAGCCCAGGCCGACTCCCTCCCAAGGCGCCCGCAACGATGTCCCAGCCCGAATCTCCGCTCGTCGTCCCCGCGCCGGCCGCCATCGGCGGCATCGGCATGGACCTGCTGCGCATCGACCGCATCGAGCGCGCCCTGGCGCGCCACGGCGACCGTTTCGCCGAGAAGATCCTGGGGCCCGAGGAACTGGCCAAATTCCACGCCCGCCGCGCCCGCGACCCGGTGCGCGGCGTGCGCTTCCTGGCGACGCGCTTTGCCGCCAAGGAAGCCTTTTCCAAGGCGGTGGGCCTGGGCATGCGCATGCCCATGACCTGGCGCCGGGTGCAGACCCTGAACGCGCCCGGCGGCCGGCCGGTGCTGGTGATCGCCCCCGAACTGCTGGAATGGTACGTGCAGCGCTTCGGCGCCGCGCACGTTTCCATTACCGATGAATCCGACATGGCCGCCGCCTACGTGGTGGTCGAACGCAAGCCCTGAGCCCGCGGGCCGGTTTGCAAGACAGAAGGACAAGCCGATGGCCAAGAAGAAATCCCGGGCGCTGCCGCCCGGTCCCGTGATGGTCGATGTGGCCGGCACCGTGCTGACCAAGGAAGAAAAGAAGCGCCTGCGCCACCCGCTGGTGGGCGGCGTGATCCTGTTCGCGCGCAATTTCGAGAACCGCCGCCAGCTGACCGAGCTGACCCGCCAGATCCACAAGGCGCGCAAGGAGCGCCTGCTGATCCTGGTGGACCACGAGGGCGGCCGGGTGCAGCGCTTCCGCGAAGACGGCTTCACGCCGCTGCCCGCGATGCGCGACCTGGGCGCGCTGTGGGACCGCGATCCGCTGACCGCGATGCGCCTGGCGACCGAGGCCGGCTACGTGCTGGCCGCCGAGCTGCGCGCCTGCGGCGTGGACATGAGCTTTACGCCGGTGCTGGACCTGGACTACGGCGTCAGCAAGGTGATCGGCAATCGCGCCTTCCACCAAGACGCGCGGGTGGTGACGATGCTGTCGCGCGCGCTGATCCAGGGCCTGGCGCTGGCCGGCATGTCGGCCTGCGGCAAGCATTTCCCGGGGCACGGTTTCGTCGGCGCGGATTCGCACCACGAGATCCCGGTCGATCCGCGCCCGCTGGAACGCATCCTGAAGGACGACGCCGCGCCCTACGCCTGGCTGGGCGACGCGGTGCTGCCGTCGGTGATGCCGGCGCACGTGATCTACCCCAAGGTCGACAAGCATCCGGCCGGATTCTCCAAGCGCTGGGTGCAGGACATCCTGCGCACCCGCCTGGGCTACGATGGGGTAGTGTTCTCCGATGACCTGACCATGGAAGGCGCGTCCGTCGCCGGCGACATCCTGGCGCGCGCCCAGGCCGCGCTGGGCGCCGGCTGCGACATGGTGCTGGTGTGCAACCGGCCCGACCTGGCCGACGAGCTGCTGGCGCGGCTCGAGTTCGACCATGCCCCCGAGTCCGTGGCCCGCATCCGCCGCTTGATGCCGCGTTTCGACGCGCTCGACTGGGACGCCCTGCAGGCCGAAAGCCGTTACCAGAATGCCCGACGACTTCAATCTCAAATCGTTCCTGGCTGACCTGCCGCATCTTCCGGGTGTCTACCGGCACCTGGATGCGGCCGGCGAGGTCATGTATGTCGGCAAGGCGCGCGACCTGAAAAAGCGCGTCTCGTCGTATTTCCAGAAGAACCTGTCCAGCCCGCGCATCGCCCAAATGGTGGCGAAGGTGGCGCGCCTGGAGGTCACCGTCACGCGCTCCGAGGCCGAAGCGCTGATCCTGGAAAACAACCTCATCAAGAGCCTGAAGCCGCGTTACAACATCCTGTTCCGCGACGACAAGTCCTATCCCTACCTGCTGATCACCGGCCACGACTGGCCGCGCATCGCCTACTACCGCGGGGCCACCAACAAGCGCGGCCAGTACTTCGGCCCGTTCCCCAACGCCTGGGCGGTGCGCGAGACCATCCAGATTCTGCAGAAGGTGTTCCGCCTGCGGACCTGTGAGGACACCGTCTTCGCCAACCGCTCGCGGCCCTGTCTGCTGCACCAGATCGGGCGCTGTTCGGCGCCCTGTGTCGGCGCCATCCAGGCGCAGGACTACGCTTCGGACGTGCAGCGCGCGGTGCGCTTTTTGAATGGCGAGGCCAAGGACGTGATGGGCGAGATCGAGGCCCGCATGCTGGAGGCCGCCGAGGCGCTGCGCTTCGAGGAAGCCGCCGCGCTGCGCGACCAGATGGGCTCGCTGGCGCGGGTGCTGCACCAGCAGACCATGGAAAACGTCAGCGGCGAGGACACCGACATCGTCGCGGTGGCCATCGCCGGCGGCAAGGTCTGTGTCAACCTGGCCATGGTGCGGGGCGGGCGCCACCTGGGCGACAAGCCGTTCTTCCCGACCCACGCCGAGGGCGAGGCCGCGCCGCAGGTGCTGGAAGCCTTCGTGGCCCAGCACTACACCGACAATGCGTTGCCGCCGGTGCTGGTCTGTTCGCACGCCTTGCCCGACGCCGGCCTGATCGACCTGCTGGTGGAGCAGGCCGGCGGCCGCCCGTCGCGCGTGCTGACGCGGCCCCAGGGCGCCCGCCGCGCCTGGCTGGAACAGGCGGTCAAGAACGCCGAGATGGCGCTGGCACGGGCCCTGACCGAATCCGGCGCCCGCGCCGCCCGCACCCTGGCGCTGGCCGAAACCCTGGACCTGGATACCGACGAGGCGGCGCTGGACGCGCTGCGCATCGAGTGCTTCGACATCAGCCATACCGCCGGCGAGGCCACCCAGGCTTCCTGCGTGGTGTTCGAGCACCATGACATGCAGCCGTCGCTGTACCGCCGCTACAACATCGCGGGCATCACCCCGGGCGACGACTACGCCGCCATGCGCCAGGTGCTGACGCGGCGCTTCGCCAAGGTGGCCGACGGCGAGGCGCAGATGCCCGGGCTGGTGCTGATCGACGGCGGCAAGGGCCAGGTCGAGGTGGCGCGCCAGGTGTTCGCCGAGCTGGGGCTGGACATCCAGGCGCTGGTGGGCGTGGCCAAGGGCGAAGGGCGCAAGGTCGGCCTGGAGACCCTGGTGTTCGCCGACGGCCGTCCGCCGGTGGCGCTGGGCGGCGAGTCGGCCGCCCTGATGCTGATCGCCCAGGTGCGCGACGAGGCGCACCGCTTTGCCATCACCGGCATGCGGGCGCGCCGCGCCAAGACCCGCAACGTGTCGCGGCTGGAAGAGATCGAGGGGGTCGGGGCGCGCCGCCGGCAGCGCCTGCTGGCCCGTTTCGGCGGTTTTTCGGGGGTGGCCTCGGCCAGCATCGAGGACCTGGCGTCGGTGGACGGGATTTCCGAGGAACTGGCCGAACGGATCTACGAGGCGCTGCGCGGATAGGGCTCCGGACGGCCGGCTCGTGGCCGCCCGGCGGCCCCGAGACAGCCAGCGCAACCCGGCTGATGTAGCATACGGACACTATGCCAATTAACGTACCCATCATCCTGACGTGGCTGCGTATCGCCATGATCCCGCTGGTAGTCGGGCTGTTCTACCTGCCCGACAGCTGGATGTCCGTGCCGGTGCGCGACACGTTCGCCGCCTGGGCCTTCATCATCGCTGCCCTGACCGACTGGTTCGACGGCTGGCTGGCGCGCCGCTGGAACCAGACTTCGGCGTTCGGCGCGTTCCTGGATCCGGTGGCCGACAAGCTGATGGTCTGCGCCGCGCTGATCGTGCTGCTGGACCTGAGCCGCGTCGATGCCTTCATCTCGCTCATCATCATCGGCCGCGAAATCACTATTTCGGCGCTGCGCGAGTGGATGGCCAAGATCGGCGCCAGCGCCAGCGTGGCGGTGCACCGGTTGGGCAAGTTCAAGACCGCCGCGCAGATGGTGGCGATTCCGTGCCTGCTGTACAACCAGCCGATCTATGGCGTGTCCAGCAAGCTGCTGGGCGACGTGCTGATCATCGTGGCCGCGGTGCTGACGGTCTGGTCGATGCTGTATTACCTGCAGCGCGCCTGGCCCGCGATCCGCGAGAAAGCGCAGTGAAACACGGCGGCCCGGCTCGCGCCCGGGGCCGCCAGGACAGACCAAGAGCGATGCCGGCGGGGCTTGGACCGCGACCGGCACGGCCACGCGCCGCATTCGCCACAGGGACAACGCCGGCCCGGCCGGTCGTTGCTGGAGACAACCCGCGAACCGCCCCGGGGCGGCCGCCTTTCGCCGCTGTCCGCGGCCTTGCGCAATGACTACCGCTGCATCCAACCTGGCCTCGGACGCCGCCGTCCGCCGCCGCGACTGGCAGATCATCCTGCTGATCGGCGTGGCCCACGCCTCGTCGCACTTCTTCCAACTGGTCCTGCCGTCGCTGTACGTGTCGCTCGGCAACGAGTTCGGGCTGGACTTCGCCCGCCTCGGCCTCTTGGTGTCGACCTTCTATGTGGTGTCGGGCATCGGCCAGGCCTCGTCCGGCTTCGTGGTGGACCGAGTCGGCGCGCGGCCGGTGCTGTGGTTCGGCCTGGCCTGTTTCGTGCTGTCGGGGCTGCTGATCGGCTCGGCCACCGGCTACACCATGCTGATGGCGGCCGCCGTGGTCGGCGGCATCGGCAATTCGGTGTTCCGCCCGGCCGACTACTCCATCATCAACCACCGCATCACCGCGCCGCGCCTGGGCCATGCCTTTTCCGCCCACGGCCTGACCGGCAACCTGGGCTGGGCCCTCACGCCCGTGTTCATGACCTCGATCACGCTGCTGGCCAACTGGCGCGTGGCGGCCTACAGCGCCGCCGCGCTGGTGGCCTTCGTGCTGTTGCTGACCGTGCTGGGCCGCAACCTGCTGGGCGGCGCCGAACCGGCCCAGGCCGACGATGCCAGGAATGGCGCGCGCGCCGCGCCCAAGCCGCAGGAAGGCGTGCTGGCGACCCTGGCCACGCTGCTGTCCAAGCCGGCGCTGTGGGGCGCGTTCCTGTTCTTCGCCTGCACCTCCATTGCGCTGTCGTCGGTGCAGAACTACACCATTCCGTTGTTGGGCCAGCTGTACGACCTGTCCAAGGTGGCGGCCAGCTCGGCGCTGTCGGGCTACATGGTGGCGTCGGCGGTGGGCATGGCGGCCGGCGGCTTCCTGGTGTCGGCCAACCCGCGCACCGAGCGCACCGTGATGGTGGCGCTGATCCTGGCCGGCCTGACGCTGGTGGTGCTGGCGCTGGGCCTGGTGCCGGCGCTGTTCGCCGCGCCGGTGGTGGCGCTGGCCGGCTTCTGCTCGGGCGTGGCGGCGCCGTCGCGCGACATGCTGATCCGGCGCGTGACGCCCAAGGGCTCCACCGGCTCGGTCTACGGCCTGGTGTATTCCGGCATGGACGTCGGTTCGGCGCTGGGGCCGCTGGCTTTCGGCCTGCTGCTGGACGCGGGATTGCGCCAGGGGCCGTGGATCGGCGCGGGCGTGGCGTTCGCCGCCGCCGCGCTGCTGGCGCAGTGGATCGCGGTGCAGGCGCGCCGGGCCGATCCCGCCGCCGCGGTGCCGGCGCGTTCCTGACGCGTCCGCCGTCGCAGCAGGCAGAACGCCGCCCTCGGGCGGCGTTCTGCTTTGGGGCCGGCGGATTTGCCGCCGTCCCGGGCAGGAGAGCGCTTGCCGCGCCCGGGATCAGCCTTGCGCCTCGATATGGGCGGCGATGGCGCGGCCGATGTCCTCGGTGCGGGCCTGGCCGCCCAGGTCGGGCGTGCGCGGGCCGTCCTTCAGGCAGTGCTCGATGGCCGCCAGGATGGCGTCGTGCGCGTCCTGGCTGCCCAGGAACTGCAGCATCAGCGCGCCCGACCAGATCATGGCGATGGGGTTGGCGATGCCCTTGCCGTAGATGTCCGGCGCCGAGCCGTGCACCGGCTCGAACAGCGAGGGGAAGGCGCGCTCCGGGTTCAGGTTGGCCGACGGCGCGATGCCGATGGTGCCGGTGCAGGCCGGACCCAGGTCCGACAGGATGTCGCCGAACAGGTTGGAGGCCACCACCACGTCGAAGCGCTGCGGCTGCAGCACGAAGCGCGCGGCAAGGATGTCGATGTGCTGCTTGTCGGTCTTGACGTCGGGATACTGCTGGCCGACGGCGTCGGCGCGTTCGTCCCACCACGGCATGCTGATGGCGATGCCGTTGCTCTTGGTGGCGACCGTGAGCTGCTTGCGCTGGCGCCGGTTGGCCAGCTCGAAGGCGTAGCGCATGACGCGGTCGGTGCCGTGGCGGGTGAAGACCGATTCCTGGATCACGATTTCGCGGTCGGTGCCGGTGAACAGGCGGCCGCCCAGGTTGGTGTATTCGCCTTCGGTGTTCTCGCGCACGATGAAGAAGTCGATGTCGCCCGGGCGCTGGCCGGCCAGCGGGCACGGCACGCCCTCGAACAGGCGGACCGGGCGCAGGTTGATGTACTGGTCGAACTCGCGCCGGAATTTCAGCAGCGAGCCCCACAGCGACACGTGGTCCGGCACCGTGGCGGGCCAGCCGACCGCGCCGAAGTAGATGGCGTCGTAGCCCTGCAGCTGTTCCTTCCAGTCGGGCGGCATCATCTCGCCGTGCTGCGCGTAGTACTCGCAGTTGGCCCAGGGGAAGGTATCGATCTGCAGCGCCAGGCCGAAGCGGCGGGCGGCCGCTTGAACGGCGCGCAGGCCTTCGGGCAGGACTTCGTTGCCGATGCCGTCGCCGGCGATGGCTGCGATCTTGTGGACGTGGGACATGGATGGACCTGAAAAAAGAGGAAAAAAAGGGCCGGCCGCGGCGCTCAGGGGGCGGCGGCGGGAGGACGACAGCATGGTAGGCGGCCCTACAGTCCATCTACAATGGTCCATCGCGTGAAATGACTATGCACGAATCATGAATAATGACCTGCTGCCCGCCGACCTGCGCGTATTCAACGCCGTGGTGCGCGCCTCCAGTTTTTCCCGCGCCGCCGAAGACCTGGGCATGTCGGCCGCCTACGTCACCAAGCGCATCCGGCTGCTGGAGGCCAGCCTGGGCACGCCGCTGTTCCACCGCACCACGCGGCGGGTGGTGGTGAGCGAGGCTGGCGAGCGCGTCTACCACTGGGCCCAGCGCATCCTTGACGACGTCGAGCACCTGGTCGAAGAAGTCGGCGTCACGCGCCGCGAACCGCGCGGCCTGCTGCGCATCTGCAGCAGTTTCGGTTTCGGGCGGCGGGTGGTGGCGCCGGCGCTGTCGGCGTTCGTGTCGCGCCATCCGGCGGTGCAGGTGCGCTTCGAGGTGTTCGACCGCCTGGTCGACGTGGCGGCCGAAGGCTACGACCTGGACGTGCGGGTCGGCGACGACATCGCGCCGCACGTGATCGCGCGCAAGCTTGCCGCCAACCACCGGCTGCTGTGCGCCGCGCCGTCGTACCTGGCCGAACGCGGCGCGCCGCGCAAGCTGGACGACCTGGCCGCGCACGACTGCCTGGTGATCAAGGAACGCGACCATCCCTTCGGCGTCTGGCGCATGCGGCGTGGCGAGCGCGAGCACACCGTCAAGGTGCGCGGCCCGCTGTCGGCCAACAATGGCGAGATGGTGGTGCAGTGGGCGGTGGACGGGCGCGGCATCATCCTGCGCTCGGCCTGGGACGTGGGCCCGCTGATCGCCGCCGGCAAGCTGGTGCCGGTGCTGCCGCAGTACCGCCAGGAAGCCAATATCTGGGCGGTCTATCCGTCACGCCTGAATGCCTCGGCCAAGGTGCGGGTATGCGTGGACTTCCTGGAGGCGCACCTGCGCCAGCTGGACGCCAGCGTCTGACACGGTCGTGCGAGGCGCCGGGCATGGGGGGCGACAGGTTGGCATGCCCGGCTTGCGTCAGGTCAATCCGCCATGGCGAGGCGCGGCGGGGCGTTGGCGCGCTTGACGCATCGCAAGCCGCCCGCCGGCCGGCTCCGATGTAATGACCTTGAGAACGACAAGGTTATTTCAACAGGAGAAAACCATGAGAAAGAAGCACGCGATGCTCGCGGCGGGTGTCGTCATCGGACTGTGGGCGGGCCAGGCGTCGGGGGCGCCGCGCGAAGAGCCGATCCAGCCCATCGAGGCGGCGGTGGTCAAGGACCCGGCCAAGGTGGAGCTGGGCAAGAAGCTGTTCTTCGACCCGCGTCTGTCGCGCTCGGGCGCGATCTCCTGTAATTCCTGCCACAACCTGGGCATGGGCGGTTCCGACAACCTGAAGGCGTCCATCGGCCACAAGTGGCAGCAGGGCTCGATCAACTCGCCCACGGTGCTCAATTCCAGCCTGAACATCGCCCAGTTCTGGGACGGCCGCGCCAAGGACCTGCGCGAACAGGCCGGCGGCCCGATCGCCAACCCCATGGAAATGGCCTCCACCCACGAACTGGCGGTGCAGGTGCTCAACTCCATTCCCGGCTACCGCGCCGAGTTCAAGCAGGTGTTCGGCAAGGACGGCATCACCATTGAGGAGGTGACGGGCGCGTTGGCGGCCTTCGAGGAAACGCTGGTGACGCCGAATTCGCGCTTCGACCAGTGGCTCAAGGGCGACGACAAGGCGCTGACCGTCAAGGAACTGGCCGGCTACACCCTGTTCAAGAACAGCGGCTGCGTGGCGTGCCACAACGGCGTGGCGGTGGGCGGCAACTCGTTCCAGAAGATGGGGCTGGTGGCGCCGTACCAGACCGACAACAAGGCCGAGGGCCGCGCCGCCGTCACCGGCAAGGACGCCGACCGGTTCAACTTCAAGGTGCCGACGCTGCGCAACGTGGCGCTGACCTATCCGTACTTCCATGACGGCGAGGCCGCCACCCTGACGCAGGCGGTGGACGTGATGGGTCGCCTGCAACTGGGCCGCACCTTCACGCCGGATGAGAACGCGCAGATCGTGGCGTTCCTGAAGACCCTGACGGGCGACCAGCCGGCGATCCAGTATCCGCTGCTGCCGCCGTCGGCGGACGACACGCCGCGGCCGGCGCCGTTCGTGAAGTAGAGCGGCGGGCGACGCCGCCAGGATGGACGTCGCTTATAAAAAAACGTCCGCCTTCGGGCGGACGAGGCTTTTTTTACTGGCGCACCGTGCGCACGTCGGCCGGCGGCGTGGTCTCGACGTTGCTGCGCCACGGATTGATGTCCAGCCCGCCGCGCCGCGTGTAGCGCGCATAGACCGTCAATTGCTCGGGCGAGCAGGCCTGCATGATGTCGGTGAAGATGCGTTCCACGCAATGCTCGTGGAATTCGGCGTGCTGGCGAAACGAGATCACGTAGCGCAGCAGCGACTCGCGGTCGATGGGCTGGCCGCGGTAGCGGATCTGCACGCTGGCCCAGTCGGGCTGGCCGGTCACCGGGCAGTTGGACTTGAGCAGGCGCGAGCACAGGGTTTCCTCGACCACGTCGCCCGGGCGGTTGCGCAGCAACTCGGGCGCCGGTTCGTAGGTGTCGATCTCGATGTCGAGCTTGTCTATATAGATACCGTCCAGTTCGCCCATCCGCAGCTCGCCGAAGCGCTGCGGCAGGATGAAGTCCAGCCCCACGGGGGCGCCGGCGGCGGCGCTCAGGTCGCGCTCCAGGCGGCCGCGCAGGGCGGCCGAGTTGACCAGCCGGGTCTGGTTGAACGAGTTCAGGTACAGCTTGAACGACTTGGACTCGATGATGTTGGGGCTGTCGGCCGGCACCGAGAACGTCGCCATCGCCACCCGCGGCTTGCCCTTGGCGTCGAGCCAGGACAGCTCGTAGGCGTTCCACAGATCGACCCCGGTGAACGGCAGGGGCCCGGTCGCCAGGTTGAGCGCCTCGCGGTTGTGGGCGCGGGCGATGGGAAACAGCAGCGAGGGATCGTATTGCGAGACGTAGGTCACGCTCTGGCCCAGCGGGCCGTGAGACAGCGTCATGGAGAAGGTCGTCGGAAAACGTGGAGATGACCGCATTGTAGGCGCTCTCAAACCCGTCATTTTTCGCATCATGAAACGCCGCTCCCGGCATGTGAAAGTTCGTGCTGCGCCGCCGCGCAAGCGCATTTCACGGATGACAATTGCCTTCCGTAATGCGGAACGAGTCATATAACTTATTGATTTTTATGCATAATATTTTTCATCTTATATAAGAGGCATGGCCACATTGCTCCGCAGCACAGGCATAGACTTTCTCCAACGATTCACGCAATGCAACCCCGAAGTTTTCTTGCCTTTTCAGCCATAGACCAAGGAGCATGACCATGAGCCACCGCGAAACCGAAATCCGCAATCTGCAGAAAGACTGGGCCGAGAACAGCCGCTGGCAGGGCATCAAGCGCGACTACAGCGCCGAGGATGTCATCCGCCTGCGCGGCTCGATCGCCGTCGAGCACACCCTGGCCCGCCGCGGCGCGACCCGCCTGTGGGAACAACTGCACAGCGAACCTTTCGTGAATTCGCTCGGCGCCCTGACCGGCAACCAGGCCATGCAACAGGTCAAGGCCGGCCTCAAGGCCATCTACCTGTCGGGCTGGCAAGTGGCCGGCGACGCCAACCTGGCCGGCGAGATGTACCCCGACCAGTCGCTGTACCCCGCCAATTCGGTGCCGCAGGTCGTGCGCCGCATCAACAATTCGCTGACCCGCTGCGACCAGATCCAGTGGATGGAAGGCAAGAACCCGGGTGACGAAGGCTACATCGACTTCTTCGCGCCCATCGTGGCCGATGCCGAAGCCGGTTTCGGCGGCGTGCTGAACGCCTTCGAGCTGATGAAGGCCATGATCGAGGCCGGCGCTTCGGGCGTGCACTTCGAGGACCAGCTGGCGTCCGTGAAGAAGTGCGGCCACATGGGCGGCAAGGTGCTGGTGCCGACCCGCGAGGCCGTGGCCAAGCTGGTCTCGGCGCGCCTGGCGGCCGACGTGATGGGCACGCCCACCGTGCTGCTGGCCCGCACCGACGCCGACGCCGCCGACCTGGTGACCAGCGACGTCGACGACAACGACCGCCCGTTCATCACCGGCGAGCGCACCGTGGAAGGCTTCTTCCGCACCCGCGCCGGCATCGACCAGGCGATCTCGCGCGGCCTGGCCTACGCGCCGTACGCCGACCTGATCTGGTGCGAAACCTCCACGCCCAACCTGGAATACGCCCGCAAGTTCGCCGACGCGATCCATCGCCAGTTCCCGGGCAAGCTGCTGGCGTACAACTGCTCGCCGTCGTTCAACTGGAAGAAGAACCTGGACGACGCCACCATCGCCAAGTTCCAGCGCGAGCTGGGCGCCATGGGCTACAAGTTCCAGTTCATCACGCTGGCCGGCTTCCACGCGCTGAACTACGGCATGTTCGAACTGGCCCACGGCTACGCCCGCCGCCAGATGAGCGCCTTCGTCGAATTGCAGCAGAAGGAATTCGCCGCCGCCGACCTGGGCTTCACCGCGGTCAAGCACCAGCGTGAAGTGGGCACCGGCTACTTCGACGCCGTCACGCAGACCATCGAGGGCGGCCAGTCCTCGACCACCGCGCTGACCGGCTCGACCGAGGAAGCGCAGTTCGAGCACGGCAAGGAACAGAAGGCCGCCTGAGCCGGAACCGATTGATTTGCAGTTGAAGTTGTAGTGCTGTTGTAGGGTGGATTCAGGGTGCCTTCGGGCACCCTCTTTTTTTTACGGCGGGAGCCGCTGGTCGCCGCTGGCGAGCTAGCGCTGCGCCGCCAGGTACGCGCCGGGCGCCTGTCCCAGCACGCGCCGGAACGCGCTGGTGAAGGCGCTGGGACTGGCGTAGCCCAGGTCCAGCGCGACGCGGGTCACGGGCTGGCCCAGGCTCAGGCGCTCGATCGCGGCCAGCAGGCAGGCCTGCTGGCGCCAGGCGCCGAAGCTGACGCCGGTTTCGGCGCGGAACTGGCGGGTGAAGGTGCGCCGGCTCATGCCGGCGGCGGCGGCCATCGTGTCCAGGTCCGCGGTGATCGACGGCGCCGCCCACAGCGCGCGGCAGGCGCGCGCCAGGCGCGGGTCGGCGGGCAGCGGCGCATGCAGCGACAGCGCCGGCATGGCGGCGATTTCGGCCGCCAGCAGCGCCATCAGCTTGCCGGCGCGGCCGTCCAGGTCGTAGAGCGCGGGCAGGTCGATGGCTTCGTCGAGCAGGTGGCGCAGCAGCGGCGAGACGGCGTGGACCCGGCATTCGGCGGGCAGGCGCAGGGCCTGCGCGGCGCGCTCGGTGAGAAAGGTGTTGAGCATGGTCACCGCGCCGCGCATGGTCATCTGGTGTTCCATGCCTGCCGGCACCCAGCAGGCGCGTTGCGGCGGCACCAGCCAGCGGCCTGTCGGCGTGGCCACGCTGATGGCGCCGCGCGCGGCGTAGGCGAACTGGCCGCGGCGGTGGGCGTGCAGCGGGAAGGTCAGGCCGGCCGGGTAGTCGCAGGCGGTCACCACCACGTCGCGTGGAATGTCCTCGTAGGGATCGACCAGGGTATTGCGCATGGCCTGGATTCTACAGTGAATGACCCGATATCGAAGGCGGGCCGCCGACCCCAGGCCTACGATGCCGCCACTGTCCATCGCGTTCGCTGCCCTGGGGCAGCGCATCGCCACACTCCAGGAGCCGACATGGCCAACACTTTCCATCGCGTGGGTCACGGCCCGCATCCCGTCGTCGTGCTGCACGGCTGGTTCGGCGACGCGCGCGCCTTCGAGCCGATCGAACCCTGGCTGTCGGGCGCGGACTTCAGCTATGTCTTCATGGACTACCGAGGCTACGGCGGCATGCGCGAGGCGGCCGGCGAACATTCGATCGACGAGATCGCCGCCGACGCGCTGGCGCTGGCCGACGCGTTGGGGTTCGAGCGCTTCAGCCTGGTGGGCCATTCGATGGGTGGCATGGCGATCGAGCGGGTCGCGGCGCTGGCGCCCGAGCGGGTGCGCGCGCTGGTGCCGGTGGCCCCGGTGCCATGCGGCGGCATCGCCATGGCGCCGGCCACGCGCGCGCTGTTCGACGGCGCGGCCGCGGACCTGGCCGCGCGTCGCGCCATCATCGACCGGAGCACCGGCGGGCGCCTGCCGGCCGCATGGGTGGCGTGGAAGGCGGCCTATTCCGCCGCGCATTCGTCGGCCGCCGCGTTCGCCGCGTACCTGCCCGCGTGGGTTGGCACCGATTTCAGCGACCGTATCGACGGCCGCCATCCGGTGCTGGCCCTGGTGGGCGAGCACGATCCGGTGTTCACGCCGGCGCTGATGGCCGCGACCTATGCGCGGCGCTATCCGCGCACGACGATCGAGGTGCTGGGCAATGCCGGGCACTATCCGATGAATGAAACGCCGCTCGCGCTGGCGGCGGCCATCGAGCGCTTCCTGCGCGCCGCGGACTGAGCGCGGCGGCGCCCGAGGCCGTCAATCCGCGGCGCGCATCGCCGCCAGGCATTCCGCCAGCGGCGGCACGGTGCGCGCCAGCGCCTCGACGGCTGCCGCATCGACCCGTTCCAGCGGCGGGATCTCGGCCAGCACGCGCACGTTGCCGAAGCGTTCGATCGCCTCGCGGTTGCCGGCCGACAGCGGGCCGCTCATGATCACGCCCAGCACCGGGATGGCGCGGCGGCGCAAGGCTTCCAGGCTGAGCAGCGTGTGGTTGATGGTGCCCAGGCCGCTGCGCGCGGCCAGCACCACCGGCATGCCCAGGCGCGCGATCAGGTCGATCATCATGTGGCTGTCGTCGATCGGCACGTACAGACCGCCGGCGCCTTCGACGATCAGCGGCGCCGTGGTGGCCGGCGGCACGATGGCGGTGGCGTCGATCACGGCGTCTTCCAGCGGCGCGGCGGCCCACGGCGACAGCGGCGCCTGCAGCACGTAGGCCGGCAGGTGCAGGCGTTCGGGCGGCAGTTGCGCCAGGCGCGCGACGGTGTCGGTGTCGCCCGGTTCCTCGGCCACGCCGGTCTGCACCGGCTTCCAGTAGTCGGCCTGCCAGGCGCGCGCCAGGATGGCCGAGACCAGGGTCTTGCCGATGCCGGTGTCGGTGCCGGTGACGAAAACGCCGTTGGCGGGGGAGTCAGTCATGTTTCTTCCAGATTCCGTAGGCCAGGTGATAGGTCACCGTGGCGCCTTGTTGGTCGAACTGCGCCAGCACCCGCCGCAGCGCGGCCGGACCCAGCGGGGCGGTGCCGGGCGCGGGCGTGGTGGCGCCGATGCCCTTGAGCGCCTTGAGGAAATGCAGGCCGTCAGGATGATCTTGTATCAGCCGTTCGCTGTGCACGCCACCGGCCAGATTGCCCATGGTCGGACGGATGGCGGCGGCGGGCGGATAGGTCGGGGTGGCCGCGGCCAGGCCGAGCGCGCGGTGGGCGGCGCGCCATTCCTCGAACGTGCCGTCGGCCAGCGTGGCCACCGCCAGGTGGCCGCCGGGCGCGAGCAGCGCTGCCAACCGTCCCAGTCCGGCGTTCAGGTCGCCGAACCATTGCACCGCCAGGCTGGAGCAGATCAGGTCGTAGCCGCCCGGCAGGCTGTCGGGGCGCTCGCCGTCCAGCACCTGGTAGCGCGCGTTGCCGGGCAGCGCCGGTCCCTGCCGCGCCCGCGTCAGCATGGCGGGCGAAATGTCGGTCACGGTCCAGTCCGCGGGGCCCAGCCGGGCGGCCAGCGCCTGGGTCAGCAGGCCGGTGCCGCAGCCGATCTCCAGGATGCGCGGACGCGGCGGCAGCGGCAGCCGCCCGATCGCGTCGGCCAGCCGCTGGGCGGTGATGCGTTGGGCCGGGGCGTGTTCGTCGTAGCGGGCGGCGGCGGCGCCGAAGCGCGCGCCGACCCGGGCATTGCGGGGTACGGCGCTCATGCGGCGGGCGCCACGCGGGCCAGGAAGGCGCGGATGCGTTGCGCGCACCAGTCGGGATCGGTCAGCGGCAAGAGGTGGCCGCCGCCGTCGCGCCAGTGCAGTTCGGCCGCGGCGCCGAAGCCCGCCGTCGTCATGGCCGCGGGCGCGATCGGATCGGCCGTGCCCGCCAGCGCCAGCAGCGGCATCGGCAGCGTCGCCAGCGCGGCCCGTTGGTCGGCGTCGCGCAGGATGCCCAGGTCGCGCGCCAGCGGTTCGACCTGGGGGACGCCGATGGCGCTGGTGTCGCCGCAGCGCTGGCGGAAATCGCGCAGCACGGTTTCGGGCTGCGTCGCCAGCCGGTTCAGCATGCGGTCCAGCATGCGCGCCGGGACGCCTTCGGGGAAGTCGTCGGCCGCGCCGAAGCGGGCAAAGCCGTTGATCGCTATCAGGCCCACACAGGCGGGCGGCGGCTCGCCCAGCAGGCGCAGCGCGCCCAGCGAGTGGCCGATGGCCAGTACCGGGCCGTCGGGCGCGGGCGTGTGGGGCGGGCCGAAATAGCCGGCGTCGGCCACGGCCTGCGGCCAGTCGGCCAGCGCGGCGGCCAGTGGCGCCCAGAACGTGGCGTCGAAGGCCCAGCCGTGCGCGAACAGCAGGGTGGGGCGCAGGGAATCGGCGGCCGGCATCAGGCGAGCGCGGCCGTCAGGCCGTCTATCAAGCGATCGATATCGGCGTCGCGGTGCGCCGCGCTCAGGGCGATGCGCAGGCGGCTGGTTCCGGCCGGCACCGTGGGCGGGCGGATCGCCACGGCCAGCAGGCCGCGCTGCTCCAACGTTGCCGCCAGCGCCAGGGCGCGGCCCTCGTCGCCGACGATGGCGGGCACGATCTGGGTCGACGAGTCGCCGCTGTCCAGCCCCAGGCTGCGCAGCGCGACGCGCAGCCGCTCGCCCGAGGCCGCCAGCCGGGCGCGCTCGGCGTCCAGCGTCGGCACCAGGTCCAGGGCGGCGTCCATGGCGCCCAGCACCGCGGGCGGCAGGGCGGTGGTGTAGATGAAACCCGAACAGGCGTTGACCAGGTAGTCGCAGAGCGCGCGCGAGCCGGCCACGTAGGCGCCGAAGCCGCCCAGCGCCTTGCTGAAGGTGCCCATGGTCAGGTCGATGCCGCCCGGCGCCAGCCCGGCCAGCCCCATGCCGCCCGGTCCCAGCACGCCGGTGGCGTGGGCTTCGTCCAGGTAGACGAAGGCCTGGTAGCGCTCGGCCAGCGCCGCCAGCCGCGCCACGTCGGTGCGGTCGCCGTCCATGCTGAAGACGCTTTCGGTGATGATGAAGCGCGCGGCGGGCGCGGCCGATGGCCCGGCGCGCGCCGCCAGCAGCGCTTCGAGGTGGTCCAGGTCGTTGTGGCGGAAGCGGATCTGCCGCACGCCGGCTGCCTGGCAGCCGTGATGCAGGCTGGCATGGTTGAGCTTGTCGGCGTAGACCTGCACTTCGCCCTGGCCGGCGGCCGCGCGCAGCAGGGCCGGCAGCACGGCGGCATTGGCCTGCCAGCCGGAGGCCAGCAGCAGCGCGGCCTCGGTGCCTTTCAGGCGCGCCAGCTTGGCCTCGACCTGCTCGTGCAGGTCGAGATTGCCGCACACCAGCCGCGAGGCCTGCGCGCCGGCGCCATGGCGGGCGGCCCATTCGCGCGAGCGCTCGATCAGCAGCGGGTGCTTGGACAGGCCCAGGTAGTCGTTGCTGGAGAAGTTCAGCGCCGGGACGCCGTCCAATGCGATGCGGCCGGCGGGCGCGGCGGTGGCCGTGCGCAGCCGGCGCCGCACGCGGCGCGATTCGGCTTGCGCCAGTTCGGAAGAAAAGAGGGGATCCAGCTTGGACATGACGATTTCCTGCGGCGGCCGGCGGCGGGAGCCCCGCCAGAGGACCGCGGCCGCAAAGCGCGCCGTCAGGCCCCCGGCCGTAGAATGCGAGCCATTGTAGTGGAGGTGAAACATGCAGACCCCTGACTGGATGGCGCGGGGCCAGCGGCATATCTGGCTGCCGTACGCCCAGATGAAGACGGCCACGCCGCCGCTGCCGGTGGTGCGCAGCCATGGCAGCCGCCTGGAGCTGGCCGACGGTCGCCAATTGATCGACGGCGTGGCGTCCTGGTGGACCGCCTGCCACGGCTACAACCATCCGCACATCGCCCGGGCGCTGCGCGAGCAGCTGGACGCCATGCCGCACGTCATGTTCGGCGGCCTGACCCACGAGCCCGCGCTGACCCTGGCCCGGCGCCTGGCCGGCCTGCTGGGGCCGGGGCTGGACCGGGTGTTCTATACGGATTCCGGCTCGGTGGCGGTGGAAGTGGCCATGAAGATGGCGGTGCAGTTCTGGCTCAACCAGGGCGAACGCGGCCGCAGCCGCTTCCTGGCGTTCCGTGGCGGCTACCACGGGGACACCCTGGGCACCATGGCGGTATGCGATCCGGACGAGGGCATGCACAGCCTGTTCCGCGGCATGCTGGCCGAGCACGACATCGTCGATTTGCCGCGCGACGATGCCGCCATGGCGCGCCTGGACGCTTTCCTGGAAACCCGCGGGCCGCAACTGGCCGGCATCCTGGTCGAGCCGCTGGTGCAGGGCGCCGGTGGCATGCTGCTGCACGAGCCGGAGGTGCTGCGGCGCCTGCGTCAGCTGGCCGACCGCCATGGCCTGCTGCTGATCTTCGACGAGATCTTCACCGGCTTCGGCCGCACCGGCACCATGTTCGCGTTCGAGCAGGCCGGCGCGCGTCCCGACATCATCACGCTGTCCAAGGCCCTGACCGGCGGCACCTTGCCGCTGGCGGCCACCGTGGCCAGCAGCCGGGTGTTCGACGCCTTCTGGTCGGACGATCCGTCCCATGCCCTGATGCACGGCCCCACCTTCATGGGCAACGCGATGGCCTGCGCCGCCGCCAATGCCTCGCTCGACCTGTTCGAAAGCGAACCGCGGCTGGCCCAGGCGCAGGCGCTGTCGGTTGCGCTGGCGCGGGGCCTGGCGCCATGCCGCGAGTTGCCGTGGGTGCGCGACGTGCGGGTGCTGGGCGCGATCGGCGTGGTCGAGCTGGATCGCATCGAGGACCGCGAAGCCCTGAAACGGCGCCTGGTCGAGGCCGGGGTCTGGGTGCGGCCGTTCGGCAACGTGGTCTACCTGACGCCGGCCCTGACCATCGCGGCGGACGAACTGGATACCTTGATGCGGGCGGTGGTGGCGGTGTTGCGCGCGCAACGGCCCTGAGCCGGCGGCCGGCCGCGCGCGGGCAAACCGTCCGAGCCGGCTTGATCCAGGTCAAGGCGCGCCCCGGTGGCGCTGGGTAGCATCGGCGCATGCGAGCAAAATCCATTTTCGCCGTTCCTCCGACCCTGCCCGACGCCGACCGCCAGCAGCGCCGGCACGCGCTGGTGCGCCTGTCGCTGGCGTGGCTGGCGATGATGCAGGTGATGATGTTCGCCTGGCCGGGCTAC
>NZ_QHHO01000022.1:862346-870354 GCF_003184165.1 Achromobacter sp. RW408 | reverse complement strand
ACCAACAACGCCACAAAAAATTAGCCGCCCGGCCGCCCGGCCGCCCGAAGGCCGGGCAGCCCCCCCGGGGGGCAGCAAGCGCGCTACGCGCGCGCCGCGTGGGGGCCCTTACTTCCCAGGCAGAGAACCGGCCGGGTCGACCGCCTGGCCGTCGTAGCGCAATTCGAAGTACAGTCCTACCTGCTTGCTGTCGCTATTGCCCATTTCGGCGATTTTCTGCCCCTGGCTCACCCGCTGGCCTTCCTTGACCAGCAGTTTGCTGTTGTGGGCGTAGATGCTGAGGAAGCTGGCGCTATGCTTGACGATCACCAGATGCCCGTAGCCACGCAGGCCGCTGCCGGAATAGGCGACGGTGCCGGCGGCCGCGGCCACCACCGGCGTGCCGGTGGTGTTGGAAATGACGATGCCGTTCGACCCCGAGCCATCGTAGCCGCGGGTCACCTTGCCCTGCGCCGGCCACACCAGCGAGATCGCCCCCGGCGGCGCGGTGCGCCGCTTGCCCATGCTGGAGGCGCCCGCGCGCGAGCCGCCCGAGGCCTTGGGCCGCGACTTGGACGGCGCGGAAGTGCTGGCCTGCCCCGCCGGCGGCACCACCCGAAGCATCTGCCCCACCTCGATTGCATTGGTGTTCGACAGGTTGTTCCAGCGTGCAAGGTTGGATACGCTGGTGCCCTGCTTGCGGGCGATCTGCGTCAGCGTGTCGCCCGACTGCACCCGGTAATAGCCGGGCTGGACCTTGGTCGTGGTGCCGCAGGCGGCCAGCAATGCCAGCAACGCGGCCAGCAGCGCCAGCCGGACGAAGCGGATGACATCGCGCAGGGGCGGACGCGCCCGGGCGAACCCGGAAACGGCAATGGAATCGGGGGCTGGCAGGGTCTGGGCGGGCAAGGAGAGCACTGAATCCTGGAACGGAGTGGGACACGACTGCGTCCAAGGGTACCAAGATTTTCGAACGGCGGTATGCCCCCGGCAACTTTCGCGGACGGTGCCGGGCCGTGTTGTATAACCCCGCTGATTGGCGCGAGCCCGCGCTCGCCATGGATCACCGCGTCTGCAAGGAACGATATGGCAACACCACGAGCGCCCCGAAGAAACCTGTACTGCCTGCTGTGGGCCATCCCCTACCTGCTGTGCGGGGTCTTCTCGCGCCTGCTGAACGATCCGGTCAGCCACGCGGTCTTCGTCTGGCTGCCGCCGGGCGTGGCGGTGGGCGCCTATCTGCTGACGCAGCGCCGCAATTGGCCGCTGCTCCTGGCCGCCTTCTTCTGCGCGCAACTGGTCTTGACCAGCTTCACGCGCGGCCAGCCCGCCACCGCGCTGGTGTTCGCCATCGCCGCCAGCCTGTCCAACCTGCTGGCGGCCTGGACGGTGCAGCGCCTGGCCCCGCGCGAGGGCGGACTCGGGCTGGTCGCCGCGCTGCTGGCCGGCGCGCTGGCGGGCGCGGGCCTGTCGGCGCTGCTGGGCGGCGGCTGGCTGTGGCTGACGCAGGAAGCGCATGGCTGGCTGCGGCTGCGCACCTGGGTCGCGGCCTACCTGGCCGGCATCCTGATCGTCGCGCCGGCCCTGACCGTGTGGGCCCATTTCCGCCCGCGCCGCTCGGGGGGGCCGCGCAAGCGCGACCTGGTGTTGGGCGCCATCGCCTACGTCGCGCTGATCGCCTCGACCTTCATGACCTTCGACGGCGACATGATCCAGAACCTGCCGTACGTGGTCACCTTCGAGTTGACCTACCTGCCGCTGGTGTTCGCGGTGCTGACCGCGCTGGTGTGGGGTCCGCCAGGCGGCACCCTGGCCGTCATCACGCTGGCCCTGATGGCGCTGTACCAGAGCGCGCAGGGCGAAGGCCCGTTCGTGGAAGCCAACGACCATTGGCACGTGCTGCTGGCCACGCAGGTCTACCTGGTGGTCACCGCGCTGCTGATCCTGCTGGTCAACACCCTGCGCGCCGCCCGCGCGCAGGAACTCGAGAACGCCGAGCGCTGGCGCGGCCGCTTCGATCTGGCGCTGGCCGGCAGCCATCAGCTGATGTACCGCTACAACCCGTTCGACGGCTCGCTCGAACTGGCCGGGGACCTGCAGGGCGCCCTGGGCGTGCAGGCGGCCGCCATTTCCAACCTGGACGCGCTGCTGGCACTGGCCCACCCGGACGACCGCGCGCGCCTGACGTTGCACTGGGCCGCGCGCCGCGCCGGCGCCCACGACCGCACGCCGCTGCTGTTCCGCATGGCGCACGCCAGCGGCGGCTGGCGCGTGATCAGCGACCGCGGTTCGCCGCTGGAGGATTTCGACGGCAGCGTGGCCGTCGTCGCCGGCATGTGGCGCCTGGGCGAAATCGAGCAGGCAGATGTCCACTAGCACCGGAGCCCTGCTCATCCACGGCTTGGGCGGCACCCAGTACGACCTGGGGTCGCTGCACAAGATCCTCAAGCGCGCCGGCATCGAGACCCACTCGCTGACGCTGCCCGGGCACGGCACGGTTCCCGAGGACCTGCTGCCGGTGCGCGCCGAAGACTGGATCGACGCCGTCACCGCCAAGTACCGCGAGGTGGCCGAACGCCACGACACGCTGCACGTGGTCGGCATGTGCCTGGGCGCGCTGCTGGCGGTGGAGCTGTGCAAGCGCGTCGGGCACCGCAAGGGCAAGCTGGTCAGCCTGGCCGCGCCGGTCTTCATCGATGGCTGGAGCACGCCCTGGTATCGCGGCCTGCGCAAGCTGGTCTACCGCATCCCTGGCCTGGCCGCGCGCATGCGCGTCGAGGAAGAAGAACCCTACGGCATCAAGAACGAACTGGTGCGATCCATCGTCAAGGCCAAGTTCGAGCGCGGCGAGAATTTCCATTACCGCTGGGTGCCGCTGGCCTGTGTCCGCGAGGTGGACCGCCTGCGCCGCTTCGTGCAGCGCGGACTGAACGCCATCACCTGCCCCAGCCTGATCATCCATGCGCACGAGGACGAGCTGACCTCGGTGCGCTCGGCGCGATTCCTGAATGACGCCATTGCCGACAGCCGGATGGTGCTGCTGGACAACAGCTACCACATGATCTGCGTGGACAACGACCGCGACCGCGTCGCCGCCGACATCCTGCAATTCATGGACAAGCGCCCCGACACCGCGCGTCCGGGCCGCGCCGCCGCGATGACCGGCGACGAGGTCGAGCGCCTGCTCGCGCAGTACCGCGAGGCGTTGCTGTCGGGCGAATACGAAACGTTGTTCCCGCTGTTCGCCGACGACGTCGTGTGGCAGGAAGGCGGCGACAATCCCCTGAGCGGCGAATACCGTGGCCGTGGCGGCCTGATCGACCTGTTCTCGCGGGTGATGGACTATTCGCGCAACACCTTCACCGTCGACAGCGTGGGCCAGCCGGCCCTGGCCGGCCGCGCCATCGCGGTGCCGCTGACCTTCCAGGTGCGGGACGGCGCCACCACCGGCCGCGGCGCCGCCACCCATACCCTGCGCCTGCGCAACAACAGCATCGTCAAGGTAAGCGCGCAGGCCGCCGACCCGGCCGCCGACGACGCCCTGTGGCGACGGCTGGCCGTGGCCAGCGGACTGGAGCCCGAGGGCGACGCCATGGATCCGGCCACGCTGGCGATCGCGGCGCAGGACCTGGAAGACGCGTTCGAGGCCGCCGTGATCGAACTACGCGCCCTGCCGCAAGCGCCCTCCACCAGCGTCGCCATCCGCCTGCACGCCTATGAACGGCAGGCCCGGCACGGCGACGCGCCCGCGCAGGATCCCGCCGACGCCACCGTGCGCGAGCAGATCGAGCTGGCCACCTGGCGCCTGCTTGCGGGCCTGCCCGCCGACCAGGCCCGGCGCCGCTACATCGCCCTGATCCGGCGCCTGGATCCCGATACCTGATCCTGGCCGGCAACAGGGCCTACAATCGGCGCATGCCCGCCTTGACCCGACCTCCACGAAGCCGTGGCGCCTTGCGCGTCCGCGGTGTGCTGTGGCTGGCGTTCCTGGCCTTGCTGCTGCGCGCGGTGGTGCCCGCGGGCTACATGCCCGACGCCCGCGCGCTGCACGACGGCCGGCTCGAGGTCACCTTCTGCTCGGCGGCAGGCGATATTTCCACGCTGCGGCTGGCGCTGTCCCCCGATGACAAGGGCGGCGCGGGTTCCGGCGCCCACTCCAACGCCGATACCGGCGCGCAATGCCCCTTCGGGCTGCTGGCGCACGTTGCGCCCGCTCCCGCCTCGCACACCTCGCCGCTGGCATTGTCCAGCGGCCGGGCCGCGCCCCCCGCGCCGGCCCCGCTCGCGCTGCCCGCGCAGCCGGCCCAAGGGCCGCCCCTGGGCTCGCGCGCCCCGCCTCGCCTGGCCTGACTCCGCCTTTCCGCGCGGCCCCGCCGCGCCTACGCGAACCGTCAAGCAACGAGGTTTTCATGCACTCCCCATCCCCGCGCGCCCTCCTGGGCGCGCCGCCCGCGCCCGACCGTCACCGGCGCCGGCTGCTGTCGGCCCTGGCCCTGCTGCCCCTGGCCGGCTGCGGCCCCGAAGCCCCCAAGATCAACGGCATGGACCTGTCCAGCATGCCCACCGGCGACTTCCAACTGAAGGACACCGAAGGCCGCCAACGCCAACTGGCCGACTATCGCGGCAAGACCGTGATGCTGTTCTTCGGCTTCACCCAGTGCCCGGACATCTGCCCGACCGCGCTGACCCGCGCGCTGGAAATAAAGAGCCTGCTCGGCGCCGACGCCGCCAAGCTGCAGGTGCTGTTCATCACCGTTGATCCGGAGCGCGACACGCCGGAAATCCTGCAGGCCTACATGCGGGCCTTCGACCCCGCGTTCGTCGGCCTGCGCGGCGACGCCGAACAGACCCGCGCCGCCGCGCAGTCGTTCAAGGTGTTCTACCAGAAGGTGCCGACCGGCTCGTCCTACACCATGGACCACACCGCGCTGACCTACATCATCGACGCCCAGGGCAAGTTGCGCCTGGCCCTGCGCCACCAGCAGAGCGCCGAGGAATGCGCGGCCGACCTGCGCACCGTGCTCTGACCCACCACACCAACCAAAGGAATTCCCGATGAAACCGACCGCTTTCAAGTCCCTGGCCGCCGCCTTCGCCCTGGGCGCCCTGGTGCTGGCCAGTCCTGGCGCCCTGGCGCAGGACGCCACGCTCAAGGTCGAGGACGCCTGGGTGCGCGCCACGGTGCCCAACCAGCACGCCACCGGCGTCTTCATGCGCCTGACCTCGCCGACCGCGGCCCGCCTGGTGGGCGTGGAATCCGCCGCCGCCAAGCACGCCGAAGTGCACGAAATGGCCATGCAGGACAACGTCATGAAGATGCGCCAGGTGCCCGCCATCGACCTGCCCGCCGGCAAGCCGGTGGAACTCAAGCCGGGCGGCTACCACGTCATGCTGATCGACCTGGCCAGGCAGATTTCCGTGGGCGACCCGGTGGCCCTGACGCTGCTGGTGCAGGACGCCGACGGCAAGCAACGGCGCGTGCCGGTGACGGCCGAGGCCCGTCCGCTGTCAGCGGCGGCCGCGCCCGCCGGGGATCACAAGCACTGAAGCGGTGCCGCGAAATACGGGGATCGCATCACGGCAAGCGGATTGACACCTGTATTTCAAGCTTGAAATAGCTGTTTGCAAGACAACCCGCGTTTCCCGCAACGCCACGGCCCGCGCCCGGTCGAATCAAGAAAACCGGGCGCGCGGCCGCGCCACGCTCCCGGCGCGCATCGCCCGCATCCCAGGAAATCGTCCCCAAGCCGCAGCGGGGACGACGGCGCGGCCTGCCCCCAGGCCGTTTGCTTTGATTGCCAGGAGCGTTTCATGAAGACATTGACAGCCACCTTGTTGCTTTGCGCCGGCCTGACCGCCGCCGCAACCGTGCAAGCCCAGCAGGCCCAGGCCCCGGCCGCCCAGTACAAGCGCGATCTGTACGGCGACTGGCGTGTCAGCTATCCGGCGCCCGCGGCCAAGACCTCGGACCAGGTATCCTCCGAACTGGCCCGCGCCAAGGCCGACGGCCAGTACACCTTCGGCCAGGAAGACTACCCGCCCGCCATCGTCTCAACCGGCCCCGGTGAAAGCCGCGCCCAGGTCGAACAGGAACTCCAGACCGCCGAAATGCAAGGGCAGATGGCGTCCGACCAGGAAAGCTATCCGCCGATGCCCATGGCCCATAGCGGTATGTCCGACATGCAGTAATAAGGGACACACCGCGATCTGCGGCCCGTGCTGATTCCTCATACAATGCCAGCACACATCCGCCGCCGGCGGCCCCGCGGGGCCCGGCGGCAGCGCGGCGCCCCATGCCGCCCAGGATGCCAGCGTTCCGCGCAGCCGGGCGCCTGATCCGCCGGCGATGGACCGGCAACCCTGTGTCTGGATATGCCCGGTAGTTCCGCCTTTTCCTTCCTGCGTACCCTCTGCAGCCTGCGCTGGCTCGCCATCGCGGGCCAGGCTGCCACCATCCTGGTGGCCAGCGCCGTGCTGGGCCTGGCCCTGCCGCTGGAACCGCTGTGGATCGGCGTGGGCGTGCTGATCGGCTTCAACGTCTACGCCAGCCTGCGCCTGCGCCACAGCCGCGACCTGTCGCACGCCACCGCCTTCGGCCACCTGCTGGTGGACATGGCGGTGCTGGCCTGGATGGTGGGCTGGAGCGGCGGCCTGAGCAATCCGTTCGGCATGATGTTCCTGATCCTCACGGCGCTGGCGGCGCTGGCGCTGCCGCGCAACTGGGCGCTGGCCGCCGCGCTGGCGGGCATCTCCGGCTATTTCGCCGCGGCCATCCTCGGCCAGCCCCTGCGCGGCGACGTCAACACCCACACCCTGCTGCTGTGGGGCCTGGGCGCCAACTTCCTGATTTCCGTGGTGGTGGTGCTGGTGTTCACCACCCGCCTGGCCGCCGACCTGCGGGCGCGCGAACGCGAACTGGCGCGCCTGCGCGAACGCTTCACGCGCAACGAGGGCATTGTCGCCCTGGCCACCCACGCGGCGGCCATGGCGCACGAACTGAACACCCCGCTGGCCACCATGACCCTGCTGGCCGACGAGATCGCCGCCGAGGTCAAGGAGCCCGAACTCAAGCAGGATGTCGCCACCCTCAGCCAGCTGCTGGCCCTGTGCCGGGAACGCATCCGCAATCTGGCGGTCCCAACCGCGGTGGACCTGGTTCGCGTGGTGGGGCAATGGCGCCTGATCCGGCCGACCATCGACCTGCAACGCTCGGGCACCCTGCCGGCCAGCCTGCGGGTCGATCCGGCCATCGCCCACCTGCTGCAGGCGCTGCTGAACAACGCGGCCGACGCCGGCGAAGCCGCCAGCGAGCCGCGCGTGGACCTGCACCTGGAATACGGCTACGGCGCCCTGCGTGGCGAAGTGCGCGACTACGGCCGTGGCTTCGACCCCGACCAGACGCTGCTGCCGGCCACCAGCCTGTTCAACAGCGGCAAACCGGGAGGGCTTGGCGTCGGCCTGGCCCTGTCGCACGCCACCGTCGAGCAGATGGGCGGCGAAATGACCATGACGGCCGCCGATGGCGGCGGCACCCGCATCCGTTTTTATTTACCCCTCGGTAGCCCCGGGACCTGATATGTTGAATCCCACCGACCTCGGCCTGCTGATCGACGACGACGAGCTCTACGTGCGCACCCTGCAGCGCAGCCTGTCGCGCCGCGGCCTCGAGACCCGAACCGCCACCGGCATCGCCGAAGCGCTGCGCGTGGCCGAAGAGATCCGCCCCGCCTTCGCGCTGGTCGACCTGCGCCTGGGCGAGGACTCCGGCCTGACCCTGATCCGTCCCCTGCGCGCCCTGCGCGCCGACATGCGCATCCTGCTGGTCACCGGCTACGCCAGCGTGGCCACCGCGGTCGAGGCCATCAAGCGCGGCGCCGACGACTACCTGCCCAAGCCCGCCACCGCCCCGATGATCCTGCGCACCCTGGGCCTGGTGAAGCCGGAAACGGTTACGATCGAAACCACCATGACGCCGTTGCACCGCCTAGAATGGGAACACATCCACCAGGCGCTGCACGAGACCGGCGGC
>NZ_QHHO01000022.1:846273-862336 GCF_003184165.1 Achromobacter sp. RW408 | reverse complement strand
CGGCGCCCGCCGCAACTCCCCCCGCCAAGGCTCCTCCCGGCGCTCCGGCCACGGCCCCCGGCCCCGCGAAGAAACCCTGACAAAGGCGCCGGCGACGGCGCCATGACAGGGTTTCGCCACTACCATAGGCGTTTTGTCGCCGAGTAGAACGCCCGCCATGGACGAAGCCTTTAGCCACCAACTGTCGATGACCATCCTGATGACGCCCGATATGGCGAACTTTTCAGGCAATGTGCACGGCGGAACCATCCTCAAGTACCTGGACCAGGTCGCCTACGCCTGTGCCAGCCGCTACGCCGGCCAGTACGTCGTGACCCTGTCGGTCGACCAGGTCGTGTTCCGCGAACCGATCCACGTCGGCGAGCTGGTGACCTTCCTGGCGGCGGTGAACTACACCGGCCGCACCTCGATGGAAATCGGCATCAAGGTGGTCACCGAGGACATCCGCAGGAAGCTGGTGCGCCACACCAATAGCTGTTACTTCACGATGGTGGCGGTGGATGACAACGGCGCGCCCACCGCCGTACCGCCGCTGGCGCCGCGCAACCTCGAGGAAACGCAGCGCTTCGAGGCCGCCCGCCTGCGCCGCGAGCTGCGCCAGGAAATGGAACGTCGCCACGACGAAATCAAGCGCGAGACCACCCATGAAGGGTGAGAGCCCCCACGCCGCGCGCGCTTCGCGCGCTAGCTGCCCCCCGAGGGGGCTGCCCGCCCTTGGGACGGCCCGGCGGGCGGTAGGAAAGGACCCCCACGCCGCGCGCGCTTCGCGCGCTAGCTGCCCCCCAAGGGGGCTGCCCGCCCTTGGGGCGGCCCGGCGGGCGGGCGGATATTCTTGCGACGAACGGCGTCCAGGTCACAGGTGACCGGACATGAAAAAACCGGGCCTCAAGGCCCGGTTCTTTTTGGCGACGGCGCAACGCTGCGCGTCACGCGCCTTCGGCCGCGCCCGGCGGGCGCGATGGCGGCGCCGTCACGGCCGGCTCGCGGTCGCGGCCGACCATGCGCTTGAGGCCCAGCCACTGTTGCGACCAGAAGCCCTGGCCGTAGTCGCGGCCGCCCAGTTCCGGCTGCTGGTCATGGATGCCGGTGGGGCCGTAGCCGACGCCGAAGCGCGCCGAGCGGAACAGCACGTCCCAGACCGGGAACAGCGCGGCAAAGTTGTAGCCGCCGGCCGGCCCCGGCGTCGACGCGTCATAGGCGATGGAATGGTGATGGCGGTGGAAACGCGGGCTGACCAGCAGGCGTTCGCCGATGGCGCCGAAGTGCATGCGCAGGTTGGCGTGCGAGAAGCTCTGTGCCAGCTGCGTGATGGCCACGATCGCCACGAATTGCGCGGGCGGCACGCCCACCAGCTGCGACACGAATACCACCACGACGTCGCGCAGCATGTCGTCCAGCAGGTGGTTGCGATCATCGCTCCACATGGTCATCTGGCGCTGGCTGTGGTGCACCGCGTGCAGCGCCCAGAGCCAGGCAAAGCGGTGCTGGGCGCGGTGGTACAGGTAGTCCACCAGGTCGAACAGCAGCAGGTAGATGATCAGGCTGACCCAGGCCTGGTCGGTGACGCCGGGCCAGTACTGGTCGAGCTGGAACGGCGCGAAGCCCCAGATGTGCAGCTGCCCGAAGACGCTGTCCCAGAACGGGTCGATGGTGAAGAACAGCGCCAGGCGGAACACGCCCAGGCGGTGGATCAGTGTGTAGAGCACGTCGATGCCGATCTGGCGGCGGTCGGTGACCGGCTCGACCGGGCGCAGGCGCTGCAGCGGGCCGAACACCAGCAGCAGCACGGCCACCTGCAACAGGCCGACCAGCAGCCACATGGTGGCGTCGTAGCCGTCCTCGATGAAATTGCTCAGGCCCAGGTGGAACAGCGCCGGCTGCACCAGGGTTTCGAACAGCCATTGCTGGCAGTTCCCGAACCATTGACTAAGCGTATCCATGATCAGTGATGCGTGGCGATCCAGTCGCGGTAGGCGGGATGCGTATCCAAGGTAGCAAAACAATAGCCCTTGCGCTGCAGGCCTTCAATCAGCGGCTCCAGCACGGCGGGGGCCCAGGGGTCCTGGCGCGACCAGATGCCCAGGTGCGCCAGCAGGATGTCGCCGGGCTTGATGGTGCGCAGCGCCTGGTCCAGCAGCTTGGCGTTGGGGTACTTGTCGCTGGGCAGTTCGTCGCCCAGGAAGCCAGCCGGCGCCCAGCCCACGTGCTCGAAGCCGCAGGCCTTGGCCGCGCGCAGCAGGGCCGGCGAGGTCTTGCCGCCCGGCGCGCGGTACAGCGGCAGCATCGGCTTGCCGGTCATCTGCGTGAAGCGGGTGGCGGAACGCTTGATCTCGGCGCAGTACTGCTCGGCGGTCCAGGTCTGGCGCTTGCCCGTGTCGGGGCCGGCGCTGGGCTTGACGCGGAACTTGCCGTCCGGCAGGTCGCCCTGCCAATAGACGTGGTCGTAGGTGTGCGAGCCGAACACGTGGCCCTCGGCGGCGCGCGCCTTCCACCACGGCGCCCACTGGTCGTCCAGGCTGCTGCCGTCGGTCAGGGTGCGCTCGTTGGCCAGGAAGAACGTGACCTTGACGTGGTGGCGCGCCAGCACGTCGGCGATCAGCGGCGCCACGCCCATGTGGCCGGTGTCGAAGGTCAGGTAGACCGGCTTGTCACAGGTCGCGGGGGCCGCGCCGGCGGCCTGCGCCGCCAGCGCCAGGCAGATGGCGGCGGCCAGTTGCCGTTTAGCGGGTCGGCGCATGGTTCAGCGTCCAGACGCCGTGCGGCGACTTGCCGACGGTCACCTGCTTGACGACTTTCTTCTGCTCCAGGTCCACCACGGTGAGCTTGCGGGCCCAGCGCGAGGTGACCAGCAGCGTCTTGCCGTCGGCCAGCACGTCCATGCAGTCGGGGCCGCCCGGCACCGGGAAGGTGTCGACCACGGCCAGCGTCTGCAGGTCGATGCGGCTGATGGAGTTGGCGGTGCGGTTGCTGACGAACAAGTGGCGCTGGTCGCCCTGGGCGCGGAAGGCGTGCGCGCCGGCGGCGGTCTTGATGCGCGAGATCAGCTTGGCCGGGCCCTTGCTGACGTCATAGGCCTCGACGTAGGAATCGCCGGTCAGCGCCACCAGCAGCGTTTTCTGGTCGGGCGTGAGGAACACGTCGGCCGGGGTCTTGCCGACCGAGACGGTCCACTTGGGCGTCTGCGTGGCCAGGTCGATGGCGATGAGCTGGTCGCTGTCCTGCAGCGTGACGTACGCCGTGGTGCTCTTGGCGTCGATCATGATGTGGCTGGGCGTCTTGCCGGCCGGGATGCGCTTGACCAGCGTCAGGTCAAAGCCCTTTTCCAGCGGCTTCCAGGCGTAGATGTCGATGTGGTCCAGGCGGTTGGCGGCCGTGACGAACCACTTCATGTCCGGCGAGAACTGCAACTGGTAGGGATCGACGATGCCGGTCAGGGTGCGCTGCACCTCGCCGGTCTTGGGATCCATCAGCGTGATCGAGTCGCCCGTGGCGTTGGCCACCATCAGCGACTTCTTGTCAGGCGTGAGGTACAGGTGGTGCGGTTCCTTGCCCGTGGGGACGCGCCGCAGTTCCGTGTACGTGGCGGGATCGACGATGCTGACGTTGGCGTCCAGGGAGTTCAGGACGAAGATCGGGGCCGACGCCGCGGCGGCGCTGAGCGCCATCCCTGCGCCCAGGAGGGCGCAGCGGACAAAATGCAAGGGATTCAATTTCCAGGTCCGACAAAAGGGGATCGGGCACCGATCCCAGCGCTCGCCATTTTGGCATAGCCGCCTGTCAAAAAACCGTAAATCCGACCGTCCGGGCCATGCGACAGCCAGGTTGCGGCACGGCTACAACGCTCGCGCCGCCACACCTGCAACAATCGTAAAAATCATTTGGCGCCAATGGGTTGCGGCGTGATGTTGTTCCAGGTTCCGAACGACACATCGGTGCCCTGGAGCGTGGCCGCGCGGCGCGCCGTGGCCGGCCCCAGGTCAGCCTCGCGCAGCTCGCCACGCGCGTCGATGACGAAGCTGCCGATGCCGGTATGGCCGTAGCGGGCCGGCCAGGCCAGGATCCAGTAGCCGTCGCCGCCGCGCGCCGGCAGCACCTTGTAACGGTAGCCGTAATAGGCATCCGCCACCGGCACCTCCGGCCCCATTGCCAGCGCGTCCGGGCCATAGGCCTGCGCCGGGTAACCGGGCAGTTCGGGCCAGTACAGTCCGTCCAGCGCGCCGGGCCGGCTCACCAGCCGGTCGGCGTAGCGGCCCTGGCCCACCCCGTCGCGGTAGCGGATCTGGGCCGCGTGCAGTTCGCGCAGGGTATCGATGGCGTTGAGCTCGTTGCGCCCGATGGCACGGCGCGCGATCTCCGCCTTGCCGGCGGCCGGGTCGAACCGCCAGCCCTGCGACACGCGCACGATCGGCACCGGCATGGTCCAGCCGGAATCGCCCACGCTCAGCCAGGCGCGGCGTTCGCCGTCGGCCAGCACCTCGCGCTTGCGGGACCAGGCCGCCAAGAAACGATAGACATCGTCCTGCCCGACCCCGCCCGGCACGATCTGGCGATGGTCCGGCCCCAGCACCTTGGCCAGGGCCACGGGGTCGCTGGTGGCCAGCGCCTCGCCAAAGGCATCGGCCGCGGCCTCGGGCGTGGGATAGACGCTTTGCGCCGCGGCGGGCATGGCCAGCAGCGCCAACGCCAGCCAAGCGACGCTGGCGGCCCGGCGCGACCACCGGCCGGGGGCACGGACGAGCGCATTCATCATCGAGACTCCGCTGATCATGGTGCCTACCTCCGTCCGCCGAAATGTCCGCCACCGCCGCCGATATGGCCGCCGCCTCCGCCATGCCAGCCTCCGCCCCCGCCGCGTGGCGCGACCCGGGACTCGCCGCCGCGCTGCACCTGTTGCCGCATGCGTTCGCCATTGCCGGCGTCGCGCAGGGCGCTGCCGCCGTTGTTGGCGCGGGCGCGGTCGCGGGCGGCGGCCGCGTCGGCGCGCTGCCGCTGCGCCGCCGCCTGCCGGTCCTGCGCCGGAAGGTGGCCCGGCCCCTGGGCCCGCGTGCCCGCGCCGCCCTGCCCCAGGTTGCCGTCGCGCGGTCCGGTGTGTCCTTCGATGGACTGGCCGGTGCGGCCCTGGAAGGATTGCGCGGCGCGCTCGCGGGCCGCGTCGCGCGAGCCCGGCGCGGGCAGGGTCCGCCCTTGCGCCCGGTTCTGCAACCCGGCCTGGCGCTGGCCGTCGAACTTCTGCCGGCTGGCCGCATCGGCATAGGGCGCGTTGCCGCGGTTGGCCGGGTTGTGCTGCCAGGCGACGTGGTTGCCGTTGATGTTGGCGGCGTTGATGCGCTGGTTGACGTTGATGTTGTTGTAGCGGTTGACGTTGATGTCCACGTCGTTGTGGCCCCAGTTGAAGCCACCCCACATGGAATCGACCGCGGCCACGCCCAGGCCGAAGCCGATGCCGGCCACCAGCGAGGTGGCGAACACCGAGCCCGGCGGCGGCGGGTAATAGGCGGGGGGATAGGCGGGATAGGGCCAGGCGCCGTAGACCACGGCGGGGTTGTAGCTGGGCACGTAGACCACCTGCGGATCGGCCGGCTCGATCACCACCACGGTCTTGCCGCCAGCGTCGGTCGAGGTGACCTTCTGCTGTGGCGTGCTCTTGAGGTTGCCGGCCTGCTTGGCCTGCGCCCGCAGCCGCTGCACCGAGTCCATGACGGCATCGGGCTGCGCCAGGAAGGCGTCGCCCACCGATTTCACCCACGCGGGCTGGCGCCCCATCATGTCCATGACCGATGGAAACGCCACCAGGGACTTGACGCTGGGATCCCAGGATTCGCTCTCGACGGCCTTGACGGCGGCGTCGCCCGACTGGCCGGCATGCGCGGCCGACCATTGCGCCGCGGCGGCAATGTCGTCGGGATAGGTGGCCCCCATGAGGACCTGTGACAGAAGGGAGTCGGGGTAGAGCGCCACCGGCGCCAGCAGCTGGTCCAGCTGCCCCTTGTCCAGCTTGGTCTGCGCCGCGGCGGGCAGGCAGATCGCCAACCCGAGGCACAGGCAGCCGAGGAACCACGCTTGCAGTCGACGCATTTCCCGTTCTCCGTGATCGCAACGCAAAAGCCACAAACCTGGAGTGAACCGCCGGATACCGCGCAGACAATATATACCGAAACCGGCGCCGGACAAGCGCCGGTTTCGGGCGACGGACGCCTAGAGCTTGGCGACCGAGACCTCGGTGGCCTTGACGAAGGCCAGCACCTCGGTGCCCACCTGCAGGTCCAGCTCCTTGACCGAGCGGGTGGTGATGACCGACGTGACGATGCCGGCGGGCGTGTCCACGTCGACTTCCGAGACCACCGGGCCCAGGATGATTTCCTTGATCTTGCCGCGGAACTGGTTGCGGGCGTTGATGGATTGAATGCTCATGGTCCTGCTCCTGAAAAAAGAAAGGATTTCCGTTGGATCCCGCTCGCGCCGGGATGGCGCTTGCCGGGAAAACCGCACCGGCGGTCGCGGCCTAGACCGCGAGCCGCAGGTGCCGTATCTGTATGACCGGCGCCAGGGGCCTGTCCGCCGCCGCTGGCGCCTCCTGCTTCATCACCACCCGCAGTACCCGCGCCTCCAGCGCGGCGAAGGCCGCCGAGCCGCGCGCGCGCGGCCGCGCCAGTTCGACACGCTCATCCAGCACCACGCGGCCCTCGTCGATCACCAGGATGCGGTCGGCCAGCGCGACAGCCTCGCTGACGTCGTGCGTCACCAGCACCGCGGTGAAGCCGTCGCGGCGCCAGATGTCCTCGATCAGCTGCTGCATGCCGATGCGGGTCAGCGCGTCCAGCGCGCCCAGCGGCTCGTCCAGCAACAGCAGGCCCGGCCGGTGCACCAGCGCCCGGGCCAGCGCCACGCGCTGACGCTGGCCGCCCGACAGGCGCGCCGGCCAGTCGCCGCCACGGTCGCCCAGGCCCACCTGCCGCAGCACTTCGGCCGCCTGCGCCCGCGCCTGGCCGGGCAGGCCCAGGGCCACGTTCTGCACCACGCTTTTCCACGGCAGCAGGCGCGCGTCCTGGAACATCATCCGCACCCGGCTGTCGGCCGACCATTGCGGAAAATTGTCGAACAGCACCGGCGAACGCGCCGGCGCGCCACCCTGCGCGCCGCTCGGCGTCTCCAGCCCGGCCAGCAGGCGCAGCAGCGTGCTCTTGCCGCAGCCGCTCTGCCCCACCACCGCCACGAACTCGCCGGGCGCGATGTCCAGGTCCAGCCCCTTGAGCACCAGGCGCTCGCCATAGCGCTTGGACAACTGGCGCAGGGTCACGCGCAGCGCCGCCCGGGCCGGCACCGCCTCGTCGGCGGCCGGTTCGCGATCGGCGCGCCCGGGCACGTCCAGGTGCTGCAACAGCTCGAACTCGTTGGGGTTGATGAACATGGCGTGGCCTCCGCGCGCCGCGTCCTCAGCGGGACGCCGCCAGCTTCTGCTGATAGTCGGTCTTGACGAAGCCGGCGAACGATTTCTCGGTCACCGCCAGGAACTCGGGCGAGGCATAGGCCGCGGCGATATCCTTGACGAAGGGCTTGTCCAGGTCTGCCGTGCGCACCGCCACCAGGTTCTGGTAGGTGGGCGTGGTCTTCTCCAGCGCCAGCGCCTCGGTCAGCTTCAGGCCCGAGGCCAGCGCGAAATTGCCGTTCACGAACGAGTAGTCGGTGTCTTCCAGCGAACGCGGCAACTGCGCCGCCTCCAGCGGGATCAGCTTGATCTTCTTCGCGTTCACGGCCACGTCCTTTTCGGACACGCGCAAGGGGTCGTAACCATCGCGCAGCTTGATCCAGCCCAGCTCCTGCAGCACCACCAGCGCGCGCGCCTGGTTGGTCGGATCGTTGGGCACCGCCACGCTCACGCCCTCGGGCGCGGCGTCCACGCTCTTGTACTTGCGGCTGTAGATGGCGATCGGCGCGGTCGGCACCTTGACCAGTTCCGACAGTTCGAGCTTGTTCTTGGCGGCGAAGTTCTGCAGGTACACGATGTGCTGGAACGCGTTGGCGTCCAGCGCGCCTTGCGCCAGGGCGAAGTTCGGCTGCACGTAGTCATTGAATTCGACGATGCGCACGGTGTAGCCCTGTTTTTCCAGGATCGGCTTGATGCCGAGCTTGATCTGGTCGCTGTAGGGGCCGGCGGTGGCGCCGAAGACGATTTCCTTCTTGGCCGGATCGGCCGCCAGCGCGGCGCCGGACAGCGACAGGAGAGTGGCGGCCAGCGCCAGGCTCAGGAGATTGCGTTTGACGGACATGGGATTCCTCTCGGGATCAGCGTTTGTCGATGCGTCGCGCGACGGTATTGCCGGCGAACTGGATGATCTGCACCAGCACCACGAGCAGCGCCACGGTCAGCACCATCACGTCGGTCTGGAAGCGGTAATAGCCATAGCGGATGGCCAGGTCGCCGATGCCGCCGCCGCCCACCACGCCGGCCACCGCGGAATACGACAGGAAGCTCACCGCCAGCACGGTCAGGGCCAGCACCAGCCCGGACCGCGCCTCCACCAGCAGCACGCGGCGCACGATCTGCAATTCCGAGGCGCCGGCGGCATGCGCGGCCTCGATGACGCCGCGCGGCACTTCGCGCAGGCATTGCTCGACCAGCCGCGCGAAATACGGGATGGCCGCGAACGACAGCGGCACCGCCGCCGCCACCGGGCCGATCGAGGTGCCGGCGATGACGCGGGTGAACGGCACCAGCGCCACCAGCAGGATGATGAAGGGGAATGAGCGCACGGTATTGACCGTCCAGCTCAGCAACCGGTGCGCCAGCGGACGGTCCAGGGACTGGCCCGGACCGGTCAGGAACACCAGCACGCCGAGCGGCCCGCCCAGCAGGATCGACGCGGCCAGCGCGATGCCCAGCATCAGGAAGGTCTGGCCGACCGCCACGCCCAGTTCGGGCAGCAATTGCACAAAGGTGTCCAGCATCAGGCGACCTCTTCATAGGGATGGGTGGCTTCGCGGATCAGCTCGCGGCCGAGCGCGGAGGTCAGGTGCACGCCGGCGCCGGAAATCTCGGCCTGCTCCAGCACCTGGCCGTTCTCCATCACCGCCACGTGGCGGCACAGCGCCCGCACCACCGCCAATTCGTGCGTGACGATGACGATGGTCACGCCCAGGCGTTTGTTGATGTCGCGCAGCACGCTCAGCACCGAGCGCGTGGTCTCGGGGTCGAGCGCCGAGGTCGGCTCGTCGCACAGCAGCACCGCGGGCTCGCTGGCCAGGGCGCGCGCGATCGCCACGCGCTGCTTCTGGCCGCCGGACAACTGCGCCGGATGGCTGGCGGTCTTGTCGGTCAGGCCGACGATCTCCAGGCATTCACGCACCCGCGCCGCGATCTGCTCGCGGCCGCGGCCGCCATGCACGCGCAGCGGGAAGGCCACGTTCTCGAACACGGTCTCGTTCTGCAGCAGGTTGAACTGCTGGAAGATCATGCCGATGTTCTGGCGCGCGGCGCGCAGCGCGGGCTTGCCGAGCGCGGTCAGCTCGGTGCCGCCGACCCGCACCGTGCCTTCGTCGGGACGTTCGAGCAGGTTGATCAGGCGCAGCAGGGTCGATTTTCCCGCGCCGCTCTTGCCGATGATGCCGAAGGTGTCGCCGGCGCGGATCGACAGCGACACGTTGCGCACCGCGTCGAAGCGGCCGGCGCGCGTGGCGAACGACTTGCTCACCGCGTCCAGCCGGATCAGCGGCTGCGGCAGCGAGGCCAGGTCGGGAAGGGAAGAAAGATCGGTCATCGGCGAATCTAGGTGAAGGTCATGCGCATCAGGAATACGCGGTGGGTTCGGGAATCTGGTCCAGCAGCGCGTAGCGGCCGAGGTCGCGGATCTTGTAGGCCACGGGGTCGTGCAGGGTGTGCACGCGCGCGTTGCGCCAGTAGCGGTCGTAGCCGTAGCGCGCCGCGGTGGACGAGGCGCCCGTGACGTCGAACAGGCCATTGCCCACCTCCAGCGCGGCGCGGTGCGCCAGCACCTTGGCCTGGGCGCCGGCCACCGCCACTTCGCCGCGCTCGTCGGCGGTCAGCGACGGACCGCGGGCCAACGCCGCGTCGAGGCGCTGGCCCGCCAGGTCGGCCAGCGCCTGCGCCGCCTGCACCCGCAGCCAGAACTCGCCAAAGCGCTCCTGCACGTAGGGGTCGTCGGCATGGCGCTGCACGCCCGACGCGAACCAGGGCCGGGCGTCATCGCGCACATAGCGGCGCGCTTCGCGGAAGGCGCCGCGGGCGATGCCCAGGTACAGGTTGGTCATGATCAGCTGCGCCACCTGAGAGCGCAGCGTGGCGCGCGGCGTGGGCGCGACGCCAGGCGCCTGCAGCACCTGCACCGGCTCCAGCCACACATGATCGAAGCGCACCGTGCCGCTGTCGGTCTGGCGCTGGCCGAAGGCATCCCAGTCGGGATTGACGGTGATGCCATCGGCGCGCGTGGGCAGCGCGGCGATCAGCGCCGTGCCCGAAGGCTTGTGCCAGGCGGAGAAGGTCAGCAGGTCGGATCCGACCGAGCCGGAGCTGAAGTTCTTGACGCCGTCGATGCGGTAGCCGTCCAATTCGGCGCGCGCCACCACCCGGCGGTCGAGCGGATTGAGCGCATTGCCCCAGAACAGATTGCGTTCGACCGTGGGCGTCAGGAAATACGCGTGCTGTTCAGGCGTGCCATAGAGCAGCACGCCCGCCACTTGCAGATGATGGAAGCCGAACACGTGCGCCAGCGCGCTGTCGGCCTCGGCCAGCGTGCGCACCGCCGCCAGAACAGTCGACCAGCTTGCGCCGGCGCCGCCGTACTGCGTCGGCACCGACAGGCGCAGCAGGCCGCTGGCGCGGATCCGTTCGCGTTCGGCGGCGGCGTGGCCGCCCTGGCGGTCGCGTTCGACGGCGGTCGCCGCCAGTTGCTCGGCCAGGGCCTGGACAGCGCTGGCGGTATCGGCCGCGCGCGCCGGCGCGGCGCCGGTGGCGGGTGCACGGTCGGTATCGGGATGGGGATGGATCTTGGCCATGGCGTCTCGTCGCGAGGATGGCGTTCAGGCCGGCCGGTAGGCCGGGTTCCAGCGCAGCAGGCGATGCTCCAGCGCCCGCGCCAGGGTGTCGGCGGCCTTGCCCAGCAGCGCATACAGCAGGATGCCCAGCAACACCACGTCGGTCTGCAGGAACTCACGCGCGTTCATGGTCATGAAGCCGATGCCGGATTGCGCCGATATCGTCTCGGTCACGATCAGGATCACCCACACCAACCCCAGCGCGAAACGCAGGCCCACTAGGATCGAAGGCAGCGCGCCCGGCAGGATGACGTCGCGATACAGCGGCCATCCGGACAGGCCATAGGAACGCCCCATCTCGATCAACGCGGGATCGACCGAGCGGATGCCATGGAAGGTGTTGAGATACACGGGGAAGAACACGCCCAGCGACAGTAGCGCCAGCTTGGCGGTCTCCTCGATGCCGAACCACAGGATGACCAGCGGGATCAGCGCCAGCACCGGGATGTTGCGGATCATCTGCAAGGTGGTGTCCAGCAGGGTCTCGGCGGTGCGCGAGGAACCGTTCAACAGGCCCAGCGCCAGGCCCAGCCCGCCGCCCAGCAGCAGGCCCCACAAGGCCCGCAGGGCGCTGATGCGCACGTGCTGCCAAAGCTCGCCGGACACCGCCAGCGACCAGGCTGCCGCCGCCACCGCCGACGGCGCCGGCAGGATGCGCGAAGACAGCCAGCCGGCCTGCGCGGCCAGTTGCCACAGGCCCAGGATCAGGGCCGGGACCAGCCAGGGCGCCAGCGCCGCGCGCCAGCCGGGCTTGCGGACGGCATCCATCAGCTGGCCGCTTCCTTGGGCACCAGTTCGGTGGCCATGACTTCGCCGAAGGGTCCCGTCAGCACGGTGTTGCCGACCTGCCTGCCGCCCTTGCCGGGCAGCAGCGGGAACACCAGCTCGGCAAAGCGGTACGACTCCTCCAGGTGCGGATAGCCGGAGAAGATGAAGGTCTCGATGCCCAGGTCGGCATATTCCTGGATGCGCGCGGCCACGGTCTCGGGGTCGCCCACCAGGGCGGTGCCGGCGCCGCCGCGCACCAGGCCCACGCCGGCCCACAGGTTGGGCGAGATCTCCAGGTGCTTGCGGCCACCGTGCTCGTCGTTGAGCTTGCCGCCGTGCAAGGCCGCCATGCGGCGCTGGCCTTCGGAATCCATTTTCGAGAACGCCGTCTGCGCGGCGCGCACGGCGTCCTCGCTCAGGTGGCTGATAAGGGCGTCGGCGGCGGCCCAGGCGGCCGCTTCGGTCTCGCGCACGATGACATGCAGGCGGATGCCGAAGCGCACCGTGCGGCCATGCCGCGCGGCGCGCGCCTTGATGTCGGCGATCTTCTTCGCCACGGCCTCGGGTGGTTCGCCCCAGGTCAGGTACACGTCGAGCTGTTCGGCGGCCAGTTCGTGCGCGGCCTCCGACGAACCGCCGAAATACAGCGGCGGATACGGCTTCTGCACCGGCGGGTAGATCACCTTGCCGCCCTTGGACACCAGTTGCTCGCCCTCGAAGCTGTAGCCCTCGGCCTCATGGCTGTTTGCCAGGATGCCGCGCCAGATGCGCAGGTAGTCGGCGGTGATGGCGTAGCGTTCGTCGTGGCTGACGAAGACGCCATCGCCCTCCAGCTCGCCGGGGTCGCCGCCGGTCACCACGTTGACCAGCAGCCGCCCTTCGGACAGGCGGTCGAAGGTGGCGGCCATGCGCGCCGAGAATTGCGGCGAGCTGACGCCGGGGCGGATCGCCACCAGGAACTTGAGCCGGCGCGTGGCGCCGATCAGGCTGGAGGCCACCACCCACGCATCCTCGCAGGAGCGCCCGGTGGGCAGCAGCACGCCGTCGTAGCCCAGCGTGTCGGCGGCCACCGCCACCTGGCGGAAGTAGTCATAGCCCGCGGCGCGCGCGCCGCGGCTGGTGCCGAGATAACGCGAATCGCCGTGGGTGGGAATGAACCAGAAGACGTCCATGGAATGCCTGCCCTTGTCTATTTCAGGTCCGACGGCGCGGCGTCGAACACGTTGAGGGGTTTGGGAATCAGCTTGAGCGCGTGGAACGCATCGGCCACCTGCTGCTGTTCCAGCAGCACTTCCCGCGTGATCGGCTGCACGCCGTAGGCCAGCCGCTCGGCGGCCAGTTCGACCACCGCCTTGTCCAGTCCCAGCACCGGCTGCAGCAGCGCCACGGCCTCGGCGCGATGATCGCGCGCCCACAGGTCGCCCTTGCGGATCTCTTCCAGCACGGTCTGGATCACTTCGGGATGCGCTTGCTGGTACGGCCGCGCGGCCAGGAAGAACTGGTAGTTCTTGACCACGCCGGTGCCATCGGCCAGCACGCGCGCGCCCAATTGCTTCTCGGCCGCGGCCTGGAACGGATCCCAGATCACCCAGGCGTCGACCGATCCGCGCTCGAAGGCGGCGCGGGCGTCGGCCGGTGTCAGGTAGGCAACGTTCACGTCGGCATAGGGCACGCCGGCGCGCTCGAGCTGCTTGACCAGCAGGTAGTGCACGTTGGAGCCCTTGTTCAACGCGACCTTCTTGCCCTTCAGGTCGGCCACGCGCTTGATCGGCGAATCCTTGGGCACCAGGATCGCCTCGCTGGTGGGCGACGGCGGTTCGTTGCCGACGTACACCAACGCAGCGCCGGCGGCCTGCGCGAACACCGGCGGCGCCTCGCCCACCGTGCCGAAGTCGATCGAGCCGACGTTCAGTCCTTCCAGCAGCTGCGGGCCGGCGGGAAACTCGGTCCACTTCACCGTGACGCCCTGCGCCGCCAGGCGCTTGTCCAGGTCGCCCAGGGCGCGCACGATGGTCAGCGTGCCGTATTTCTGGAAGCCGATGCGCAGCGTCTTGGCCTCCTGCGCCTGCGCTTGCGCGGCGGGCCACAGCAGCGCGGCGCACAGCAGCGCCGCCAGCCAGCGGAAGACGGAAAGACGCGATATCCAGATCATGCTGCGCATGGAAACCCCTTTTTGGTTCAGACGCTGAAGCCGCCCGCGAGCGCGAGTCGGCCGAGATCGAAGGCTTCATTGACGACCACCCCGCGCGGCCGCAGCTGCTCGGCCAGGCGCTCCACCGAGTCCTCCAGCCGCGTGCGCACGTCGTCATCGATATGGCTGGCGCCGTCCTCATCGACGCGCACCTGCTTGTCCGTGGCGTAGACGCCGGCCAGGATGTGGCGCGCGCCCAGCGCCGACAGCACCGGCTTGAGCCCGTACTCCAGCGCCAGCAGATGGGCCGGGCTGCCCCCGGTGGCGATGGGCAGCACCACCTTGCCCGCCAGCGCCTTTTCATCCAGCAGGTCCAGCACCGCCTTCAGGCCTCCGGAAAACGACGCCTTGTAGACCGGCGTCGAGATCAGTACCGCGTCGACCGCCGCCACGCGGGCCCGCAGGGCGTTCGCGGCCGGACCGGCGTAATGACCTTCGATCAGGTCTTCGGCGGGCAGGTCGCGCAGTCCCAGTTCGGCGATGGCCAGCCCGCGCGCGCGCAACAGGTGCGCGGCATGGCGCAGCAAGGCGGAGGAACGGGAACGCTGCGACGGGCTGCCCGCCAGGGTAAGGATGCTCATGTTGGATGCCGGTGTTGCGTTGGAGAGTCGTGCGCGGCGCCTGCGCGGATCAGAAGGCGGGAATCAGCGAACCCTTGAATTCGCTTTCGATGAAGCTGCGCACTTCGGGCGATTGATAGGCGGCGACCAGCTTCCTGACCCAGGGCTGGTCGCGGTCCTTGGTGCGCACCGCGATCACGTTGGCATAGGGGCCGTCGGCGGCCTCGCGGCCGATGGCATCGCGCGCCGGCACCAGGCCGGCCTGGGTGGCGTAGTCGTTGTTGATCGAGGCGGCCGTCAGGTCATCGAGCGAACGCGGCAGCTGCGCGGCGTCCAGCGCCACCAGCTTGAGCTTGCGCGGATTGGACACCACGTCCAGCGGGGTGGCGTTGTTCTTCTGCTCGGCCTCGGGCTTGAGGGTGATGAGTTTGTAGGCGGCCAGCAGGCGCAGGGCGCGGTTGCCGTTGGACGGATCGTTCTGGATGCCGACCGACGCGCCTTCGGGCAGGTCGTTGAGCGACTTGATCTTGCGCGAGTAGAAGCCCAGCGGCGCGGTGACGGTCAGGCCGACGGGAACGATGTCGAAGCCGCGCGCCTTGATCTGGTTGTCGAGGAACGGCTTGTGCTGGAAGGCATTGGCGTCGAGGTCGCCGGCGTTGAGGGAGGCATTCGGGAGTTGGTAGTCGTTGAACTTGACCAGCTTGATCTCCAGGCCTTCACGGGCGGCGACCTGCTTGACGACGTCGAAGATCTTTTCGGTGGTGCCGACGGAGATGCCGACGGTGATGGTCTTTTTCTCTTGCGCGTCGGCGTGGGCCGTACTGGTCAGGGCCAGGGCGAGGGTGGCGGCGGTGAGCAGGTGGCGGGTGAAGGACATCGTGTTTTTCCGACGGGATTCGAATGGGATGACTGGATTCTGTCATTGCGAAATCCTTGGGAAAAATACTTAGTGGGTATGAGGATATGTGTTGTGGGTTGATGGTTTGGGTTGCTTTGTCGTTTTGGAAATATGACGTTATTGCTGGGGGTTTTGGTTTTTTGGGGAGCGGGGGGATTTGAGTTCTTAAGGCGCGCGTGTCGGCGCACACCGGAGCTGGAGAGGAGGGTCTTGCGGGGCCCGCCGCAAGCCGGCCGCGCGGGCGGCCTTTTGCGGCTTACGCGATGTCTTGCGTCGCGATGATGACGCTTTCGCGTGTAGGGACGGCGGAACCGTTTGCTATTGATAGTCTGTTGGCATCCCGACGGCTTGTGGTCGGCGGGAGGGCCACGTCATGCGTAACATTCCGCCGAGTCAGCACGAGCAGCCTGGCGGCGTGGGCACATCGCAATCATGCGCCAATGAAACACCGCCCGCACCACGCCTGTTTGTGGTCGGCGCGAGAGGTCGTCACGCGCAACATGCCTTATGCCGCGCCGACCACCACCGCCCCTCCCCCTGACGTGCGGAACCATTAGAAAACCGCTCGCCGCCAGCGCGCAGCGCACCCGCAACTCG
>NZ_QHHO01000022.1:804631-846263 GCF_003184165.1 Achromobacter sp. RW408 | reverse complement strand
CCGTCCCTTCGCCCCCCCTGTCGCGCACGCCACCGCGTCGACGCTACGACTAGCGCGCGGTTGCCGGGCCTTGCGCCCCGTGGCCGCCCGGCAGCCACGGTCCCTCTGAAGGGTCCGTTCGCCACCTCCCTTGCCCGCCCGCCGCCGCAGACCGGCGGCCACAGACGCCGCGCGCCGCGCGGCCGGAGGTTTCCATGCTCGACCACCCCCAACACAAGTACCGCCCCGTCCAGCCCTTTTCGCGCGACTACGCCGAACGCCAGTGGCCCACGCGTCGTCCGAGCGCACCGCCGATCTGGATGAGCACCGACATGCGCGACGGCAACCAGGCGCTGATCGAACCCATGGACGCGGCCCGCAAGCTGCGCTTTTTCGAGCAATTGGTAGCGGTGGGCCTGAAAGAGATCGAAGTGGCGTTTCCCTCGGCGTCCGACACGGATTTCAATTTCGTGCGCAAGCTGATCGAGGAAAGCCGCATCCCCAGCGACGTCACCATCGAGGTCCTGACCCAGTCGCGGCCCGACCTGATCGCGCGCACCTTCGAATCGCTGCGCGGCGCGCCGCGCGCCATCGTGCACCTGTACAACCCGATAGCGCCGCAATGGCGCCGCATCGTGTTCGGCATGAGCCGCGCCGAGATCAAGGAGATCGCGCTGGCCGGCACCCGCCAGATCCGCGCGCTGGCCGACGCGCATCCGGAGACGGAGTGGATCTACGAATACTCGCCCGAGACCTTCAGCCTGGCCGAGCTGGATTTCGCGCTCGAGGTCTGCGATGCGGTCAGCGCCATCTGGCGGCCGAGTCCGGCCCGCAAGATGATCATCAACCTGCCGTCGACGGTGGAGTGCACGACCGCCAACGTGTACGCGGACCAGATCGAATGGATGCACCGCCGCCTGGCGCGGCGCGACAGCATCGTGCTGAGCGTGCATCCGCACAACGACCGCGGCACCGCCGTGGCCTCGGCGGAACTGGCGGTGCTGGCGGGCGCCGACCGCGTCGAAGGCTGCCTCTTCGGCAACGGCGAACGCACCGGCAATGTCGATCTGGTGACGTTGGCGCTGAACCTGGACCGGCAGGGCATCGCCAGCGGCCTGGACTTTTCCGACATGGCCGCCGTGCGCGACTGCGTGCAGGCATGCAACCAATTGCCGGTGGACGTGTTCCACCCCTACGCGTTCACGTCCGCAGCGCCAGCAATGCCTCCTGCAGGTGCCGCAGCCCGCGGCTGAGCGGCTTGTCGCGGCGCACCACCACCGCCAGGGTGCGCGCCAGGCGCGGCGCCAGCGAACGCAGCGCCAGGCTGCCGCGCTGGCCCGCGCCGCTCACCGCCATCCTGGGCAGCACCGCGCAGGCCAGGCCGGCGGCCACGATTTCCTTCATGGCCTCGGTGCTGCCCAGCTCCATGACCGGCTTGACCGCTACTCCGGCCTCTTCGAACCAGTCGTCCACCAGGCGGCGGGTGCGCGCGCCCGGCTCGAACAGCACCAGCGGCAATGCCGCCAACGCCTGCGGCGTCACCGCGTCGGGAATCGCCAGCGGCCCCCGCGCGGGGAAGATGGCCACGAACTCGTCTTCAAGCACCGGCGTGGCCTCGATCATGCGCCCCGGTGCGGGGAGGGTCACCAGGCCGATGTCCAGCGTGTTGTTCTCCAGCCCGCGCAGCATGTCGGCGGTATTGCCGGTGCTGGCCACCACGTCCAGCGCCGGAAAACGGCGCCGCAGATCGGCCAGCAGCGGCGGCAGCAGGTAGGTGCAGGCGGTGGCGCCGGTGCCCAGCCGCACGCGGCCCGTCACCTGTGAAGCATGCGCGGTCATGGCCTGCTCGGCCTGCGCCAGCGCCGCGTCGATGGCGCGGATGTGGGTCAGCAGTTCCAGTCCGGCGGCGGTGGGACCGGCGCGCCGGCCGACCCGCTCGACCAGCTTCAGGCCGAAGCGGCGCTCGAGCTGGCGCACCTGCAGGCTGACCGCGGGTTGGGTGATGCCGCCGCGTTCGGCGGCCGCCGAAAAACTGCCCAGTTCGATCACCTGCGCAAACGTGCGCAGGGCGTCCAGATTGAGGCCGCGCATGGGTCCGCCCGTCATCCAAAGTTTTGCTTATGTAAACCATAACAGACCAAAGCTTTATTTATGCATGGGGCTGCGCCACACTGGCGGCTGCTTTCCATCGATCCCCCACCGCCGAAAACACCGCCATGCCGCCCTCCGCCGCTCCCATCCTGATCCGCGACAGCGTCGACGCCGACCTGCCCGCGATCAAATCCATCTACGCGCATCACGTGCAGCACGGCACCGCGTCGTTCGAACTGGACCCGCCGTCGATCCAGGAAATGCGCCAGCGGCGCGCCGCCGTGCTGGAAAAGGACATGCCCTACCTGGTGGCCGAAATCGACGGCGAAGTCGTGGGCTATGCCTACGTGACCCCCTATCGTCCGCGTCCCGCCTACCGCCACACCGTCGAGGATTCGGTCTACGTCAAGGCCGGCCGCGCCGGCCAGGGCATCGGCGGCAGGTTGCTGGCGACGCTGGTCGAACGCTGCACCGCGGCCGGCTGGCGGCAGATGCTGGCGGTGGTGGGCGACAGCCGCAACGCCGCCTCGCTCGCGGTGCATGCGCGCCAGGGCTTCCATCCGGTCGGCACGCTGCGCTCGGTGGGTCACAAGCATGGCGAATGGCGCGACACCGTGCTGATGCAGCGCGCGCTTGGCGAAGGCGACGGCACGCCGCCGCAACGCCCGTGATCGCCGCCCGCGCGGTGGTCTGCCTGGGCCTGACCCAACTGGTCGGCTGGGGCGTGACGTTCTACCTGATCGGCGCGCTTGGACCGGACATGGCCGCCGACCTGGGCTGGAACCCCGCCACTATCTATGGCGGCTTCTCCTGTGCCATCGTCGTCATGGCGCTGGTTTCGCCGCTGGCTGGCCGGGCGGTGGACCGCTGGGGCGGCCACCGCATCATGCCGACCGGCGCCGTCGTGGCCGCGGCCGGCTGCATCCTGCTGGCCGCCGCGCACGGGCCGGTGGCGTACTTCGCCGCCTGGACGCTGTTGGGCCTGGGCATGCGGCTGTGCCTGTATGACGCCGCCTTCGCTTCGCTGGCGCGCGCCGCGGGTCCCGCCGCGCGCCGGCCGATGTCGCAGATCACCCTGTTCGGCGGACTCGCCTCGACGGTGATGTGGCCGGTGGGCCATGCGCTGTCGGATTGGCTGGGCTGGCGCGGCGCGGTGCTGGCGTACGCCGCGCTGGCGCTGGCGACGCTGCCGTTGTACCTGGCGCTGCCGCGCACGCGCTACGCCGCGCCGGCGCAGGCACCGGGCCAGGGCGGAGCCGGCCTGGCGCGCAATGCCCGCGAGCGCCGCCTGGCTGGCGCGCTGTACGCCACGATCGCCATGCTGACCAACTTCCTGGCGGCCGGCAACGCCGCCCACCTGATCCCCCTGCTGTCCGGCCTTGGCCTGGCCAAGGCCCTGGCCGTCAACGTCGCCGCGCTATGGGGCATTGGCCAGTTCGCCTCGCGGCTGGCCGATGTCGCGCTGGGATCTCGCCTGCATCCGCTGACCCTGACCCTGGCGGTGGCCGCCCTGCTGCCGCTGGGCTTCATGCTGGCGCTGTTCTCCGGCGGCCATCTCGCCGCCCTGGCCGCCTATGCCTCGCTGTACGGTGCCTGCAACGGCCTGCTGACCATCACGCGCGGCACGCTGCCGCTGGCACTGTTCGACTTCCGCAGTTACGGCGCGGTGACCGGCGCCCTGCTGATGCCCAGCTTCCTGCTGACGGCCGCCGCGCCGGTGGCGTACGCCTACGTCGTGCAACGGCATGGGGCGCATGCCGCGATGGGCATGTCCGCCGGCGTGGCCGGCGCCATCCTGGCCGCCGCATTGGCGCTGCGGTGGCGCTTCATTGCCCGGGCACGGGGCTGAACGGCGCGCCGCCGTCGCAGACCGCCGTGGCGGGCGCACCGCGGTCGCGCGCCCAGGCCACGTCGTCACGGCGTTGGCATTGCGCGTTCAACGCGGTGGCCAGTTCGTCGGCGGTGCCGGGCCGAAAGAACAGGAAGCCCTGCAACAGGTCGCAGCCGGCTTCCCGCGCGGCCCGGCAATGCGCCTCGGTTTCTACCCCTTCGGCCACGGTGACGATATCCAGATCCCGCGCCAGCTGGCAGATCGAGGCCAGCACTTTCTGCGCATCGGCCTGCCGCGCCGCGCTCCAGACGATGGACTTGTCGAGTTTCAAGCCCGCCAGCGGTAGCGTCGACAGCCATTCGAGGTTGTTGTAGCCCTTGCCGAAATCGTCCAGCCACACCTGGATGCCGCGGCTGGTGAACTCCTCCAGCATGCAACGGATGTCCGCGCTGGCCGCGTGCAAGGCCGCCTCTTCGGTAAGTTCGATACGGATATCGCGCGGCGCCAGTCCACACACGGCGATATCGCGCAGGATCACGCCGACGACGTCACGGCGGGCAAAGCTCTGGGGCGAGATATTGATATTGACCGCCGGTCCGCAGCCGCGCGCAGCCTGCCGCCAGCGCGCCTGGTCGCTCGCAATGGTGCGAATGCCCCAGCTGATCAGGGCTTGCGCGACCTCGGGCGCCCCGGCCTCGCGCAACAGGCCGTCGATGCCCAGCGTTTCGCCGCCGGCCGCCCGCCACCGCAACAGCGCCTCGGCGCCCACGATCTCCAGGTCCGAAGCGGCGACGATGGGCTGGTAGTGGAATTGCAGCCGGTCCCCTTGGATCGCGGCCAGCAACGGCGAGACGGGCCCGCCCTCTTTCCGGGGCGCCGCCGGTTCGCGGCCGTCGCCGGCGGCGCTATCCTGCGCCAACGCGGCGGAGAACGAATATCCCTTGCCGCGCAAGCTGCGGATCGGAATGCTCAGCCCGGCGGCTGCGCCCTTGCGCTTGAGGCGGCTGATGACCAGGTCCAGCGCGCGGCCGTTGCCGGGGATATCCAGGCTGGCGACCGCGAAATCGGCGCGGCGGATGAGCCGTTCGGCATGCGCGTGCATGCCTTTGAGCACCGCGCGCTCCATGGGCGTGAGGCTGACGCCCGGCCCCGCGGGCGAGACCAGCGTCCATTCGTTGTCGCACAGCCGCCAGCTTTTTTCGGCCGCGGTCGGATCGGGCGGCGCGTCCGGCCGCCGCGGCCCGACCGCCGCGGGCGGTTGGCACAGGGTCAGTTTGCGTTGCGCCGACTGGATCGCGGCCGCCACTTCGCTATAGCTGATGTTGGCGCCATAGCAGCTGTCGGCGCCGGCCAGCAGCGCATTGATCCGCACCGCCGGGCTTTCGATGTGGCGGATGGCGATGATCGTGGAATGGGCGAAGCGCGCGCGCAACTGGCCGATGGTGATGTCCAGATCTCGCGGCAGGCACAGGTGCACCTGGATTTCGCCGGCCTGGCACGCCGGCGCCGGTTCCTGGAGCGATACGGGATTCAGGACGAAACCGATCTGCTCGAGCGAATCGGAGATGCCCTGCTTGGCGAATTCGTTGTCGAAAATAAGGATAATGCGCGACCGATTCATGATGATTGAGCCCTGGGTGAAACCGCTTTCCATCGAACGGTATTGAAATGTTTGTTTGCATCTCCATACCGGGAACAGGGTCGCAAAAAAAGGGCGCTCAATCGTTCACGTCACTGCGCAAAGTCGAAAATAATTGAATTCCATTCACTTTTAAATGAATGGAATTCAATATATCGAAATAAAAATCACTGATCGGCGAAACGTAGCGACACGCGCCTGGCTACCGTCGCGCGAGTTCTGACGCCATTGCGGCGCAGGTCGACAATGCGCCGCGGCCTGTCGCCGGCGCAATGTGAAGCCAGGGGTTATCGGTGGGGGGACGGGCGGACGCCTCAGGCCCCGCCCTGCGCCTGCCATTTGTCCCAGCCGGCGCGGCGCAGCTTGCAGGCCGGGCATTCGCCGCAGCCATAGCCCCAGGCATGGCGCGCGCCGCGCTCGCCCAGGTAACAGGTGTGGCTTTCCTCGACGATGGTCTCGACCAGCGCGTCGCCGCCCAGGCTCCTGGCCAACGCCCAGGTTTCCGATTTGTCGATCCACATCAGCGGCGTCTCGATGGTGACGCGGCTGCCCAGGCCCAACCCCAGCGCCACCTGTTGCGCCTTGATGGTGTCGTCGCGGCAATCGGGATAGCCCGAAAAATCGGTTTCGCACATGCCGCCCACCAGCACGTCCAGCTGACGCCGGTAGCCCAGCGCGGCCGCCAGCGTCAGGAACAGCAGGTTGCGGCCGGGCACGAAGGTGTTGGGCAGGCCATTGGCCTGCATCTCGATGGCGCGGTCGCTGGTCATGGCGGTGTCGCCCACCTGGCCCAGCACCTTCAGGTCCAGCAGATGGTCTTCGCCCAGTCGCGGCGCCCATTGCGGAAAGCGCGCGCGGATGTCGCGCAGCACGTTCAGGCGCGCATCCAGCTCGATGCGGTGGCGCTGGCCGTAATCGAACGCCACGGTTTCCACATGGGCATAGCGGTCCAGCGCCCAGGCCAGGCAGGTGGTGGAATCCTGTCCGCCCGAAAACAGCACGAGCGCGCGACGTTGGTGATTCAGCATAAAAGGGGGTTTCTGCAAAGACTAAGGGATAGGCCAGACTTTACCGCAGCTGGCCGTCTTCCCCCGTAAGGAAGCCTGCGTAAAATCGGTGCCGTTCTCGTTTACGGTTTACCCGCAGTGCGCATCACCTGACCCTTCCCCTTTTCCAGCAGCCCGACGGATCTCCCGCCCGATGAATGCCAGCCGCCCGCAGTCCGATTCAGCAGAACCCTTGCGTCACGATATCCGGCTGTTAGGCCGATTGCTCGGCGAAGTCATCGCCGAATGCGAAGGCAAACGCGTCTTCGACACCATCGAGACCCTGCGCCGCACCGCCGTCAAATTCCGCCGCGAAGGCAATGCCGCCGACGGCAAGCTGCTGGAACAGCGCGTCAAGCACCTGCAGGGCAGCGACCCCAACTCGGTGGCGCGCGCCTTCAGCTATTTCCTGCACCTGTCCAACATCGCCGAGGACCGCGACCAGAACCGCAGCCAGCGCGCCCGCGCGCTGGCGGGCGACGCGCCGGCCCGCGGCAGCCTGCACGATGCCGTGCAGACCCTGGGCCGCCAGGGCGTGACGCCCGCGCGCATCCGCCGCCTGCTGGCCGAGGCCTGCGTCATGCCGGTGCTGACCGCCCACCCCACCGAGGTGCAGCGCAAGAGCACGCTGGACGTGCATCGCGAGATCGCCGCGGCATTGACCCAGCGCGACCAACCCCTGACTCCCGAGGAACTGGCCGAGCTCGACGCCGCGCTGCTCGGCCGCGTGGCCACGCTGTGGCAGACGCGCATGCTGCGCTACACCCGCCTGACGGTGGCCGACGAAATCGAGAACGCGCTGTCGTACTACCGCAGCACCTTCCTGCAGGTCATCCCGCGCGTCTACGGCGACCTGTCCAAGCTGCTCAACCGCGACGCCAAGCCCTTCGGCGCCCCGCCCGCGCCGCTGGAGCCGTTCCTGCGCATGGGCAGCTGGATCGGCGGCGACCGCGACGGCAACCCCAACGTCGACGCCGACACGCTGGAGCGGGCCCTGCTGCGCCAGGCCACGGTGCTGTTCGAGCACTATCTGCAGGAAGTCCACGCGCTGGGCGCCGAACTGTCCATCACCACGCTGCTGATCGCGGTCGACCCGGCGCTGCTGGCGCTGGCCGAACACAGCGGCGACGACTCGCCGCATCGCAGCGACGAGCCCTACCGCCGCGCGCTGGTCGGCGTCTATGCGCGCCTGGCCGCCACCGCGCTGCGCCTGACCGGCCAGAACCTGGCCCGCCGCAGCACCGTCGCGGCGCAACCCTACGACACGCCGCAGGAATTGTCGGCCGACCTGGCCGTCATCGCCGCGTCGCTGGCCGCGCACCATGGCGCGCCCATCGGCCGGCTGCGGCTGGCCGGCTTGCAGCAGGCGGTCGAAGTGTTCGGTTTCCACCTCGCCACGGTCGACCTGCGCCAGAGTTCCGACGTGCACGAGCGCGCGCTGGCCGAATTGTTCAGCCGCGCCGGCGTCACGCACGCGGGCCAGCCGCTGGACTATCTGGCGCTGGACGAGGACGCGCGCGTGGCCCTGCTGCGCGCCGAACTGGCGCAGGCGCGGCCGCTGGCCTCGCCCTGGATCGCCTACAGCGAGGACACCACGCGCGAGCTCGCGGTGCTGCGCGCCGCCGCCGCCGGCCGCCAGCGCTATGGCAGGCAGGCCGTGCGCCAGACCATCGTCTCGCACACCGAAACCCTCAGCGACCTGCTGGAAGTGATGGTGCTGCAGAAGGAAGCGGGCCTGATCGCGCCCGCCGGCCAGGACATCCCGCCGGAAGACGGCCTGATGGTGGTGCCGCTGTTCGAGACCATTCCCGACTTGCAGCGCGGCGCCGACATCATGGCTGCCTGGCTCGACCTGCCCGAGATCCGCGAGCGCGTGAAGCGCGCCCAGAACGGCGCCCAGGAAGTCATGCTGGGTTATTCCGACAGCAACAAGGACGGCGGTTTCCTCACCTCCAACTGGTCGCTGTACCAGGCCGAGCGCGCACTGGTCGACGTGTTCTCCAGCCGCCACGTGCGCCTGCGCCTGTTCCACGGCCGCGGCGGCTCGGTGGGCCGCGGCGGCGGTTCCAGCTTCGACGCCATCCTGGCGCAGCCGCCCGGCACCGTGGCCGGCCAGATCCGCCTGACCGAACAGGGCGAGGTCATCCAGAGCAAGTACAAGGACGCCGAGGTCGGCCGCTGGCACCTGGAGCTGCTGGTCGCCGCCACGCTCGAATCCAGCCTGGCGCCACGCGCCCAGGCCACCAGCGCCGAAGACGCGCACATGGCCCACCACGGCCCCGCCATGTCGTTCATGTCCGAGGCCGCGCAGCGCAGCTACCGCGGCCTGGTGTATGACACGCCGCGCTTTGCCGAGTACTTCTTCGCCGCCACGCCCATCGCCGAGATCGCCGGCCTGAACATCGGCTCGCGCCCGGCCTCGCGCAAGAAGGGCCAGCGCATCGAAGACCTGCGCGCCATCCCCTGGGGGTTTTCCTGGGCCCAATGCCGCCTGATGCTGACCGGCTGGTACGGCATGGGCTCGGCCATCGAGGCCTATCTGGAGACCGGCGCGCCGGGGGCGCCGCGCTCGCAGCGCGGCCGCCTGGCCCAGTTGCGCGAAATGGCGCGCGACTGGCCCGCCTTCCGCACCCTGCTGTCCAACATGGAGATGGTGCTGGCTAAGTCCGACCTGGCCATCGCCGCGCGCTATGCGCAGTTGGTGCCGCAGCGCGCGCTGCGCGAGAAGATCTTCGGCATGATCAGCGCCGAGCACGCCCGCACCCTGGCCATGCTCAAGCTGCTGACGCGGCGCGAGCTGCTGGCCGACAACCCCGCGCTGCAGGCCTCGCTGCGCGAGCGCTTCGCCTACATCGACCCGCTCAACTACCTGCAGGTCGACCTGATCCGCCGCCACCGCGCGGCGCAGAAGTCGCCCGCCGCCGAGGCCGACGAACGCGTGCAACGCGCCATCCACCTGACCATCAACGGCATCGCCGCCGGGTTGCGCAATTCGGGCTGAGGCGAAAGACCAACGCCGCGCCGGGGCCTCGCGCTCCGGCGCCCTCTTTGCCCCCATCCCCTCGAATCGGCCCTCCGTGCGGAACGCGACGACCCCGGCAGGCGGCCTGGTGGCGCCCCGCACTGTCCACCTGTCGAACACCGCAAAAAGGCCATTTGTCCACCCCCGGCAACTTTTAGTACTATCTTTTCCAGAAATTCTATATACGCACAAATGTTCGTATATAGAACACAACGATTTTTCTGGCCCGCGCACAGGAAGACACCGACGGAAGAGACAGATCGCAGTTCCCTGGTTCCGCCTGTGCCGCCCGCCGCGCGCGCCATGTAAGGCAAGCGAACCCTCATGGATACTCCCCTGCAGAATCTGGCCGTCATCGGCGCCGGCGCCATGGGCAGCGGCATCGCCGCGCTCTTCGCCTCGAAGGGATTGGACGTGGTCCTGGTCGATCCGATGGACGGCGCCCTGGATCGCGCCCGCGCCGTCATCGAACGCCAGTTGAACGTGTACGCGCCCGGCCAGGTCGACGCCGTGATGCAACGCATCCGCATGGCGCCCGGCCTGGACGCGGCCGCCAGCTGCGACCTGGTGATCGAGGCGGTGCCCGAGAACCTGGAGCTCAAGCGCGGCCTGTTCGCGCAGCTCGATGCGCTGTGCAAGCCCGCAGCGATCTTCGCCACCAACACCTCGGGCCTGTCGATCAACGCCATCGCCAGTGCTGTCGCGCGCCGCGACCGCTTTGTCGGCACGCACTTCTTCACCCCCGCCGACGTCATCCCGCTGGTCGAAGTGGTGCGCAACGACGCCACCTCAGAAGACACCGTGGCGCGCGTCATGGCGACGCTGCGCCTGGGCGGCAAGCGCCCGGTGCTGGTGCGCCAGGACATCCCCGGCTTCATCGCCAACCGCATCCAGCACGCCCTGGCGCGCGAGGCCATCTCGCTGCTGGAAAAGGGCGTGGCCAGCGCCGAGGACATCGACGAAGTGGTCAAGTGGAGCCTGGGCATCCGCCTGGCGCTGTCCGGTCCGCTGGAGCAGCGCGACATGAACGGCATCGACGTCCACTACGCCATCGCCAGCTATCTCTACAAAGACCTGGAAAATCGCACCGAGCCGTCCGAGCTGCTCAAGAGCAAGGTCGAGAACGGCCAGCTCGGCGCCAAGAGCGGCCAGGGGTTCTACACCTGGAGCGCCGAACGCCGCGAACGGGTGCTGCGCGACAAGAGCGCGGCGCTGGGCGAGCTGGCCGCGTGGCTCAATGCCAAGGCCGGCGATTCCTGACGCCGCCGCATCACCGAAACCCTACACCATAAGGCGCGCGGCGATCCCTCCGACGCGCCAGCGGGCCACGAGCCCAACCACACAAAGAAACCGACCGTCCCACCCGCGGCGCCGCCACATCCGGCGCGCCACGGCGCAAGACACAAGAGCAATACGCCTTACCGGAGTTCGTAGGAGGCACCATGAATAAATTGGCATCTTTTTTCACTGAGCTGATGCGCAAGTATCTGCCCGATCCCTTTGTCTTCGCGATCGCGCTGACCTTGCTCACCGTGCTGCTGGCCATGGGCATCGAAGGCCAGGGCATCGGCGACGTGACCCGCGCCTGGGGCAAGGGCTTCTGGAGCCTGCTGGCGTTCACCACCCAGATGGCCGTGATCCTGGCCATGGGCTACGTGCTGGCCACCGCGCCGCTGACCGACCGCCTGCTCAACCGCATCGTCAGCCACGTGCACAAGCCGCACACCGCCATCATCGTCGCCACGCTGGTGGGCGGCATCGGCAGCTACCTGAACTGGGGCTTCGGCCTGGTCATCGGCGGCATCGTCGCCAAGAAGCTGGCGCTGAAGGTCAAGGGCGTGCACTACCCGCTGATCATCGCCGCGGCCTACAGCGGTTTCACCATGTACGGCCTGGGCCTGTCGGCCAGCATCCCGGTGCTGGTGGCCACCCCCGGCCACCCCACCGCCAAGCAGATGGGCATCATCCCGCTGACGGAAACCATCTTCTCGGTGCCGATGCTGATCACCAGCCTGGTGATCATCGTGACGCTGCCGCTGCTGAACGCCTGGCTGCATCCGAAGAAGGGCGAGAAGATCGTCGAAGTGGATCCGGCCATCGACCGCGACGCCAACGCGTCCAACGCGGCCGAAGACATGCTGGAGAAAGGCACCCTCGCCTCCAAGCTGAACAACAGCCGCATCCTCAGCCTGCTGATCGGCGCGCTGGGCGTGGCCTACGTCGCCTTCCACTTCATCGATGGCGGCTCGCTCGACCTGAACCTGATCAACTTCATCATCCTGTTCCTGGGCATCATCCTGCTGGGCACGCCGGCCGCCTACGTGGCCAAGCTGACCGAAGGCATCAAGACGATCTCCGGGATCATCCTGCAGTACCCGTTCTACGCCGGCATCATGGCCATCATGGCCGCCTCGGGCCTGGTGACCACGATCTCCAAGGTGTTCGTCGACGTCGCCACGCCGGCCACGCTGCCGTTCTGGGGCCTGATCAGCTCGTTCGTCATCAACTTCTTCGCGCCCTCGGCCGGCGGCCACTGGGTCATCCAGGGTCCGTTCATGATCGACGCCGCCCGCGAAATCGGCAGCGCGCTCAACCAGACGACCATGGCCGTGATGCTGGGCAACGCCTGGAACGATCTGGTGCAGCCCTTCTGGATCCTGCCGGCGCTGGCGCTGTCCAAGCTCAAGCTGCGCGACGTGATGGGCTATACGGTCATCATGATGTTGTGGGTCGGCGTGATCCACATCACCGCCGTGCTGGCGTGGGGCTATCTGACCCATTGAGAGGGCCCCCCCGTACGCGCTGCGCGCGCCCCCCAGGGGGCGACACCTGCAGACCGGCAGAGCCGGATCTGGCGGTGTCCTCGATGGGGAGGCAGATGGAATGTTGAGAGGCGGTGTTCTTGAGGACGTCGCGATTGAGAACTGAATTGGGAGCTGAGATGAGCAAACCTACCGCGTATCTGGTGACCGGCGGCAGCGCCGGGATCGGCGCCGCCATCGTCCGCATGCTGCTGGATGCCGGGCACAAGGTGGTCAACATCGACTACCGCCTGCCCGAGCATCCGCCGACGGGGCTGGTGTCGTACCAGGCCGACCTGACCGACGAGGCGCGCACCAAGGAAGTGGCCGCCGAAGTGACCGCGGCCTACGACATCGTCGGCCTGGTCAACAACGCCGGCGCCACGCGCCCGGGCACCGCCGACACGGCCACCCTGGCCGACCTGGACTACGTGGTCAACCTGCATCTGCGCACCGCGCTGATCCTGGTGCAGGCCGCGCTGCCGGCGATGCGCGCCGCCGGCTTCGGCCGCATCGTCAACATGTCGTCGCGCGCCGCGCTGGGCAAGCCGGACCGCGTGGTCTATTCGGCCACCAAGGCCGGGCTGGTCGGCCTGACGCGCACGCTGGCGATGGAACTGGGCGGCGACGGCATCACGGTCAACGCCATCGGCCCCGGCCCCATCGCCACGGACCTGTTCACCAAGAGCAACCCCGCCGGCGCGCCGCAGACCGAGCGCATCATCAACAGCATCGTGGTCAAGCGCCTGGGCACGCCCGAGGACGTGGCGCGCGCCGCCATGTTCTTCCTGTCGCCCGACAACGGCTTCGTCACCGGCCAGATGCTGTACGTCTGCGGCGGCACGACGCTGGGCGTCGCCCCGATCTGAGGCCGGCCGCCATGTCCGCCCGCCTGCCCGACTCCGCCCGCCCGCGCCGCCTAGCGGCGCAGCAGCGCGTGGTTGATCTGGTCGGCGGCGTGGCGCAGCGGCGGCAGGAAGGTCGCCAGCATTTCCTCGCGCGAGAAGCGGTTGGCATGGCCGCTGACGTTCATCGCGGCGATCACGCGGCCGCTGCGGTCGACGATCGGCACCGCGACGGATTGCAGGCCCGGTTCCAGTTCCTGCGCCACGCAGGCGTAGCCGTCGGCGCGCACGCCGGCCAGGATGGCCTTGAGCGCGCCGATGTCGGTCACGGTGTCCTTGGTATAGGCCTGGATCTGGCTCATGGCCAGCACCCGGTCCAGTTCGGCCGCGGGCAGGCCCGCCAGCAACACGCGGCCCATCGACGTCACCCAGGCCGGCAGGCGGCTGCCCACCGCCAGGTTGATGGTCATGACCTTGTGCGTCGACAGACGCAGGATGTAGACGATGTCGGCGCCTTCCAGCACCGACACCGAGCACGACTCGCGCGTCTGCTCGGCCACTTCTTCCATGTAGGGCAGCGCCAGGTTCCACAACGGCGTGCCCGACAGGTAGGCGTAGCCCAGTTCGAGGATGCGCGGGGTCAGCGCGAACTTGCGGTCCTCGACCGTGACGTAGCCCAGGTGCTCCAGTGTCAGCAGGATGCGACGCGCGCCGGCGCGGGTCAGGCCGGTCACGGCCGCGACCTCGGACAGCGTCATCTGGGAACGATCGGGGCCAAACGCCCGGATCACGGACAGGCCGCGCGCAAAAGATTGAACGTAGCTGTCGCTGGGTTGCTGGGTTGCTTGCTCGGCCATCCGTCTACCGCGAGAAAAAACGTTGCCGCTGGCGGCAACCCTGGACGGGGAGGATCGGGCCGCGCCGGCTTGCCTTGACGGTCGACCATCCCCATGAAACGATGTTCTTCAGAAGAACGAAAGTTCTAATTAAGAACAAATTATGACACGCCACCTATGAGCGAACACCATGATTTCTAAGCTTGTTGCAAGCGCGGCGGCCGCCCTCGCCGACGTCCCCGACGGCGCCACCGTCATGATCGGCGGCTTCGGCACCGCCGGCCAGCCCATGGAACTGATCGACGCCCTGCTCGAGCAAGGCGCCAAGGACCTGGTCATCATCAACAACAACGCCGGCAACGGCACCACCGGCCTGGCCGCCCTGCTGGGCGCCAACCGCGTGCGCAAGATCATCTGCTCGTTCCCGCGCCAGGTGGACTCGCAGATCTTCGACGGCCTGTACCGCAGCGGCAAGATCGAGCTCGAACTTGTGCCCCAGGGCAACCTGGCCGAGCGCATCCGCGCCGCCGGCGCCGGCATCGGCGCGTTCTACTCGCCCACCGGCTACGGCACCCCGCTGGCCGACGGCAAGGAAACCCGCGAGATCAACGGCCGCCAATACGTGCTGGAATATCCGCTGCACGCCGACTACGCGCTCATCAAGGCCGAGCGCGGCGACCGCTGGGGCAACCTGGTGTACCGCAAGACCGCGCGCAACTTCGGCCCCATCATGGCCAGCGCCGCGCGCGTGGCCGTGGCGCAGGTGCGTGAAGTCGTCGAACTGGGCGCCCTCGATCCGGAAACCGTCGTCACCCCCGGCATCTTCGTGCAGCGCGTCGTGCAGATCGACGCCGCCCAGGCCGCCAAGGAGCAGCAATGAGCACCAAACTGACCCGCGACCAGATCGCCGCCCGCGTCGCCCAGGACATCCCTGAAGGCGCCTACGTCAACCTCGGCATCGGCCTGCCCACGCTGGTGGCCAACCACCTGCCGGCCGACCGCGAAGTCATCCTGCACACCGAGAACGGCATGCTGGGCATGGGCCCCGCGCCGGCCAAGGGCGAAGAAGACTACGACCTGATCAACGCCGGCAAGCAGCCCGTCACCGAACTGCCCGGCTGCTCGTTCTTCCATCACGCCGACTCGTTCGCGATGATGCGCGGCGGCCACCTGGACATCTGCGTGCTGGGCGCCTTCCAGGTGTCGCAGCACGGCGACCTGGCCAACTGGCACACCGGCGCGCCCGACGCCATCCCCGCCGTGGGCGGCGCGATGGACCTGGCCATCGGCGCCAAGGACGTCTTCGTCATGATGGAACTGCAGACCCGCGAAGGCCAGAGCAAGCTGGTCGACGCCTGCACCTATCCGCTGACCGGCGTGCGCTGCGTGTCGCGCGTGTACACCGACGTGGCCGTGTTCGACATCCGCGCCGACGGCGTCACGGTGATCGACATGTTCGGCGAAACCACCGCCGACGAACTGCTGCGCCTGACCGGCCTGCCGCTGAAGTTTTCCAACTGATCAATCCCCGCGCCCCGGCAACGCCGGGGCCGATTTCCTGGAGACACCCATCATGTTGTTCATGGTTCAAATGCAGGTCAATCTGCCCGTCGACATGCCGGCGGCCCAAGCCGACAAGCTCAAGGCCGACGAAAAGGCCCTGGCGCAGCAGCTGCAACGCGACGGCAAGTGGAAGAGCCTGTGGCGCGTCGTCGGCCGCTACGCCAACGTCAGCATCTTCGACGTGCAGGACAACGACGAACTGCACGCGCTGCTGTCGTCGCTGCCGCTGTTCCCGTACATGGACATCCAGGTGACGGCGCTGGCGCGCCATCCCTCGGCCATCTGAACGGAGCCGCCCATGCCCTACATCATCGAAACCTTCGACAAGCCCGACCACCAGGCCGTGCGCCAGCAGCATCGCGCCGCGCACCTCGAATACCTGGACGCCAACAAGCACCTGCTGCTGGCCTGCGGCGCCAAGCTGCAGGATGACGGCAAGGACCTGGGCGGCGGCCTGTACATCGTCGACCTGGACACGCGCGAGGCCGCGCAGCAGTTCATCGACGCCGATCCCTTCGCCCAGGCGCAGCTGTTCCAGCGCGTGACCATCACGCGCTGGCGCAAGGCCTACGTCGACGGCACCTGCCACCTGTAATCGCCACGCGGCCGCCTCCGGGGGGCCGCGCTTTCATTCCCCGAGGATTTTCCGCATGTCTTACGCCGATCTCAGCCAGGCACGGCTGTTCTACGTCATCGATGGCCCCGCCGACGCGCCGGTGCTGGTGCTCTCCAATTCGCTGGGCACCAACGCCGACATGTGGGCACGCCAGGTTCCCGCGCTGAGCAAGCACTTCCGCGTGCTGCGCTACGACACCCGCGGCCACGGCAAATCCTCGATCCCCGACGGCGAATACAGCTTCGCGCAGCTGGGCAACGACGTCGCCGAACTGCTGGCGCACCTGAACATCGAACGCGCCCACTTCTGCGGCCTGTCGATGGGCGGCCCCACCGGCCTGTGGCTGGCGCTGAACCGTCCCGAACTGATCGGCAAGCTGATCCTGTGCAACACCGCCGCGCGCATCGGCTCGGCCGAAGGCTGGAGCGCCCGCATCGCCGCCGTGGCCGAACAGACGCTGGAAAAGATGGCGCCGACGCTGGTCGAGCGCTGGCTCACCGACGGCTACCGCGCCGCCGAGCCGGGCCTGTCGCAGGTGCTGGTCGACATGCTGCGCCGCACCCCCGACGCCGGCTACTCGGGCAACTGCGCCGCGCTGCGCGACGCCGATTTCCGCGAACAGGTGTCGGCCATCACGGCGCCGACGCTGGTCATCAGCAGCACCCACGACCTGGCCGCCACGCCCGCGCAGGGCCAGGAACTGGCCGCCGCCATCAACGGCGCGCGCTACCTCGAACTGAACACCTCCCATATCTCCAACTGGGAACAACCGGAAGCCTTCACCCGCGCGGTGGTCGACTTCCTCACGGAGTAAACCATGCAGCGCTGGACCCATCGGCCCGAAGGCTCCAACTGGGGCGACTTCGGACCCGACGACCAACTCGGCCGCCTCAATCTCATCACCGAAGAACAGGTCCTGAAAGGCGCGCGTGAAATCCGCGCCGGCAAGACCTTCTGCCTGTCGCTGCCGCTGGACCTGCCCGGCGGCAACGTGCTCAACCCGCGGCGCCATCCGCCGCAACTGAGCCCGACCCGGCTGGCCGACACGCCCTACCTGAACTTCCCGCTGCGCAACGTCAACCCGGACGCGGTCGACGTGCTGAGCGACGACCAGGTGCTGCTGTCGATGCAGTACTCGACGCAATGGGACGCGCTGGCGCACGTCGGCGCGCTGTTCGACGCCGACGGCGACGGCACGCCCGAGCTGCGCTACTACAACGGCTACCAGGCCGGCGTCGACGTCATCGGCCCGGCCGACGGCGACCACACCGGCTGCGGCTGCAACAGCGGCGGCCCCTCGGCCGCGCTGAAGCTGGGCGTCGAGAACCTGGCGCAGAAAGGCATGCAGGGCCGCGGCGTGCTGCTGGACCTGGCGCGCCACTACGGCCCCGGCCGCACCCTGGTCGGCCACGCCGAGATCATGCACGTACTGAAAACCGACGGCATCGAGATCGAGCCCGGCGACATGCTGGTGCTGCGCACCGGCTACGCCGAAGCCGTGGTCGCCATGGCCGGCAAGCCCGACGCCGAGGTGCTGCACACCTACGGCGCCGCGCTCGACGGCACCGACGCCGCGCTGCTGCAGTGGATCACCGACAGCGGCATCGCCGCCATCTGCGCCGACAACTATGCTGTGGAAGCCTATCCCGCGCGCGAGAAAACCGGCCCGCGCGCCATGCTGCCGCTGCATCACCACTGCCTGTTCAAGCTGGGCCTGCCGCTGGCCGAGCTGTGGTACCTGAAGGACCTGGCCGACTGGCTTCGCGCCAACGGCCGCCACCGCTTCATGCTGACCGCCCCGCCGCTGCGCCTGCCGCACGCGATCGGCTCGCCGGTCACGCCGATCGCCACGGTGTAGGCGACGCCTGCGGTTGCGCCGGGCGTGGCGGGCATGCGCGCCTGGCAGGTACGCTCTTCAACGGCATCGTCGCCATCAGGGCTCGCCGCAACGGGCGACGCCCGACTTGGAGCACGCAGAAAAAAGCGCCGGTCCGTTCAACGGCCGGCGCTTTTCACCTGCGCGGAATCAACGCCGCGTTCAGCCCTTCAGGCAAGTGCTCATGAAGGTCTTGCGCTTGTCGCCGGTCAGCTTCTGCTCGCCGGCCTTGGCGTTGCAGTCCTTCATCTTCTGCTGCTGCGGCGTCAGCTGCTTGGCGGGCGGCGGCGCCTCGCCCTTCAGGCAGGCGCTCATGTACGTCTTGCGATCATCGCCCTTCTTGCCCTCGGCCGACTTGTTGCAATCGGCCATGCGCTGCTGCTGCGCGGTTGGCGTCTTGGCGGGCGTGGCGGCAGGCGCCGGGGTCTTGGCGGGTGCGGGCGTGGCGGCCGGCGTCTGGGCATGGACGGCGCCCAGGAAACAGGCGGACAACACGATGGCCGAAGCCAATTGGCTAGTACGGGAAAGCATGAGTTCCTCCCTTGAGCGCCCGCCGGCGCCATCCTGGCGCACACCCGGGCCGCAAGATCCGCCGGCCAAGTTGCCGGCGTGGTCATCATCGGACAAAGCCGCATGCTCCGCAAGCGCCGAAAGGACAACAAATGCTAACGCCGCCGCGATCGTTCAGCTTGCGGAAAGGCGCGGAAATACCCGCAAGTCGGAGACATTCCGATGCACTTGTGGCATCCACAGATGAATCTGCGGCCATCCCCTGCAACCTGTTACCCATTCATCCCTTTGGCCCGTTGTGCGCCCGGCGGGAAAGGTGTGAGATAGGCGCATGACCCCGACACGCGGCCCCAGAGTCCGCGGTTGGGTCGCCCGGCAACCGGGTCACAGGAGACCGCCATGAAAACCGTCCTCGCCTCCCTCGCATTGCTGGCCGGCCTGACCGGTGCCGCCCATGCCCAAAACCTGTACGGCGTCACGCTGGGCAATATCCAGGCGATCCGCGACGCCAACGAAAACGTCTCCACCATCACCGGCTCGCTGGCCAACCAATCGGCCCGCGCCGTCAACTACGTCATGCTCACTTTCGTGCTCTACGACGAACAGGGCCGCGAAATCGGCCGCGTGCGCGACGACGACATCGGCCCCCTGGCACCGGGCCAGATCAAGATGATCCGCGCCATCACGCCGCTGCAATTCGCCAAGGTCACCGCCCTGGATATCCGGGCCAGGTGAATGGTTGGCCCCCACGCTGCGCGCTGCGCGCTTGCTGCCCCCCGAGGGGGCTGTCCGGCCTTCGGGCGGCCGGGCGGCCGGACGGCTTTTCTTGCGCGACGGCCGCGCGTTTCCCACGCTGCGCGCTGCGCGCTTGCTGCCCCCCGAGGGGGCTGTCCGGCCTTCGGGCGGCCGGGCGGCCGGACGGCTTTTCTTGCGCGACGGCCGCGCGTTTCCCACGCTGCGTGCTGCGCGCTTGCTGCCCCCCGAGGGGGCTGTCCGGCCTTCGGGCGGCCGGGCGACCGGACGGCTTTTCTTGCGCGACGGCCGCGCGTTTCCCACGCTGCGCTCACTTGCCCGACGGATTGCTCCGGCAAAAAACCCTTATCGGGATAGGGTTTAGTCAAGCCGGCGCAAGTCCAATTGTGGGAAAATTCCGCAGCCGACTCGACAAAAGGGGCTTCCACACGAAGCCCCTTGTTGCGTCCGCCGGCACGCCGGCATGCCCGGCCCAGTTATCAAGGAAGTGAAAAGATCATGTTTCCCAAAAGACTCACCGAAGGCTATCAGTCCTTTCTCGCCGGCCGCTTCCACTCGGAACGCAGCCGCTACGAAAAACTGGCCGAAACTGGGCAAAGCCCGGAAATCCTGATCATCGGCTGTTGCGACTCGCGCGTCTCGCCCGAAGCCATCTTCGACGCCGGCCCCGGCGAAATGTTCGTCGTGCGCAACGTCGCCAACCTGGTCCCGCCCTGTGACCCCGACTCCGAATCCTCGTACCACGGCACCAGCGCCGCCATCGAATTCGCCGTCAACGGCCTGAACGTCAAGCACATCGTCGTCCTCGGCCACGCCTCCTGCGGCGGCATCCGCGCCTTCTTCGACGACGCCAAGCCCCTGACCAAGGGCGACTTCATCGGCAAGTGGATGTCCCAGATCGCCCCCGTCGCCGACGAACTCGGCCCCGGCGGCGACGACCGCGCCGCCAACCTCAAGCGCCTGGAACTCGCCGTCATCGGCCACAGCCTGAACAACCTGATGACCTTCCCCTCCATCCGCCGCCGCGTCGAAAAGGGCGACCTGGAGCTGCACGGCACCTACTTCGGCGTCGCCACCGGCGTCCTCTTCCTGCGCGACCCCGCCACCGGCGAATTCAGCCCCTGCCTGGAAACCGGCCTGCCCGGCTGACCGCTCCACAAACGCGGCGGCTCGGCCGCCGCGCGCATGTCGCCACGGGCAAATAGCGCAGGCGCATCCACGCCATGCAAACGCGGCAAGCACGCCAGACCGTCACAGCGTAGCCGCAACGCAGCGCCATCACCAGCGCGCAGCGTCATCCCGCCGACGCAACACACCCAAACGCCAAAGAAGGCCGCCCGCGCGGCCGCTTTTGGCGACCCCGCAAGATCCTCCCTCCACCCCAGATTGACGGCAAAAACGCCAAGCAAACAACTCGCCCCCCCGGCGCCCGCGGCTAAAGAACCCAACAACCGCCGCCAACAACGCCAGCAACCCCCTCAAACCCGATACGCCTGCGCCAACCTCTCATAATTATTCTTAAGAATGATCCCCGCATAGTAGACATGCTCACGCATCAGATCCTCAGCCCGCGCCCCATCCCGCGCAATGATGGCGTTGACGATCCGATGATGATCATCGTGCGACCGCAGAATGATCCCATGGTCCTCCCACAGGATGATCCGATCCGACGCATACGGAATCGCCTGCGCCTGCGTCGCGAACCGCTTCACCCACGGATTGCCCGCCGCCTCCAGGATCCCGTTGTGCAAGGTGATGTTGACCTGCTGGTAAGGCAGATGGTCCTCCGCCAGCAACACCCCCTTGCCGAGAATGCGGTCGCCTTCGTCCAGGCAATTCTTCAGCACCGCCACCGCGTCGTTCGACAGCCCGCGCAGCGCCGCCTGCCGACAGGCCAATCCTTCGAGCGCCGCCCGCACCTCGTAAGCCGCCACGATCTCGGCCAGGTCATACGCCCGCACCGTATAGCCGCGCTTGGGCAGGTGCTCCAGCAGCCCCTCGTTGCCCAGCGTCGCCAGGGCCGCCCGCACCGGCGTGCGCGACACCCCCAGCTTCTCGGCCAGCGGAATTTCCTCCAGGCGGGCGCCGGGGCTGAACTTGCCATGCAGCACCCAGTCCCGCAGCGTATCGGTCACGTGTTGAGATAGCGTATCCATGCCCGCATTGTATACATGAAGAATACATGCGACAGCGCCCCATACCATCACGCTAGGGCTTTCCCCAATGAGAACCATCAAGTTTCATGCGCAGCTACGGGAAACCCCCTATACCTGCCGCCCCTTCATGTATACATAATCGCCAAAAATTCAGATCAGCGGACGCCGTTTCCAAGGCGGGCGAATCCGCGCAACAGGAGGCAGCATGTCCAATGTATCCACGCCGGCCGCAGGCCCGGCTCCGCGGCTCGCGCTCGTCACCGGCGGTGGCGGGGGCATCGGCGCCACCATCTGCCAGGAGCTGGCCCGCGCCGGCTACCGCGTGGTGGTGTCGGACGTGGATGCCCAGCGCGCCCGCCGCGTGGCCGACGAACTCGGCGCGCCCCACAGCGCCCATGCCTTCGACGTCAGCGATGAAAGCGCCGTCGAAACGGCGTTCGACCAGATCGAGCAGGCCCACGGCCCCATCGCGGTGCTGGTCAGCGCCGCCGGCCTGCTGCTGTTCCAGCCCAACGGCGAACGGCCGCTCATCAAGGACACCACGCTCGACATCTGGGAACGCAGCTTCGCCGTCAACGCGCGCGGCGTGTTCCTGTGCGGCCGCGCCTACCTGCGCCGGCGCGAAGCCGCGCCGCTCAAGCATGGCCGCATCGTCACCTTCACGTCGGTCGCCGCGCAACTGGGCGGCTATCGCTCCAGCGCCTCGTACATCGCCGCCAAGTCGGCCGTGCTGGGCCTGACCAAGGCCATGGCCCGCGAATCCGCGCACCTGGGCATCACCGTCAACGGCATCGCGCCGGGGCTGATCGACACCGACATGCTGCGCAGCACCGTCACCAGCAGCGGCGCGCTCGCGGCGGCCGCCCAGGCGATTCCGCTGGGCCGCATCGGCACGGTGGACGATGTCGCCGCCGCGGTGCGTTTCCTGGCCTCGGAAGAAGCGGGCTACATCACCGGCAGCGTCATCGACGTCAACGGCGGCTACCGCATGCAGTGAACCCTGTGCAATGAACCCAATCCGGCGGCTTCGCCGCCAAGCAGCAACGCGCCATCGATAAAGGCGCGCACTCAAAAAACGGGAGACAAACCATGAAGCACCTCCGCCGCCACGCGGCCGCCGCGCTATGCGCCCTCGCCCTGGGCGCTTCCGCCCAGGCCCAGCAGGAACCCGGCATCACCGACAAGACCATCAGGATCGGCCTGTTCGCGCCCCTGTCGGGCAGCGGCATGGCCTATGGCTTTGACGTGCTGAACGCCGCCAAGATGTGGTACGCCAAGGTCAACAAGGAAGGCGGCATCAACGGCCGCCAGATCGAGCTGGTGATCGAGGACGACCGCTGCAACGCCAACGACCTGGTGGCGGCGGTCAAGAAGCTGACGGAGCAGGACAAGGTGTTCCTGCTGAACGGCGGCTCGTGCTCGGCCGCCGTGGTGGCCGCGCGCGAATACGTCGAGCGCGAGAAGGTGCCGCTGGTCATGCTCAACGCCTCGGGCGACGGCGCGCTGTATCCGCCGTCCAAGTACATCTACGGCGCGTTCTCGATCTCGCAGCACGCCGTGGGCGGCTCGATGGTGCAGTTCGCCGCCGAGCATCTCAAGGCCAAGAAGATCGGCTACATCAACCATGACGATGCCTACGGCGGCTGGAACCTGGAAGCCGCCCAGGCCCAGTCCAAGCAGCTGGGCGGCCTGAACCTGCAGGTGCAATCGGTCAATCCAAACATCACCGACGTGACCGCGCCGATGCTCAAGATCCGCGCCGGCAATCCCGACGTGCTACTGCTGACGACGTATGCCCGGCCCGCCGCGCTGATCATCAAGAAGGCGCAGGAACTGGGCTGGAACAAGCCCATCGTGCTGGCCGTCAACGGCACCGCCGACCTGAAGCAGCTGGTCGAGAACGTCGGCAACAAGGACGCCTTCAAGAACGTCTACATCCAGGAAGTGCTGGCCGACGTGCCCGGCGGCGCCAAGCTGACCTGGGTCTACGACATGTACAAGCAGGCCTATCCGGACCTGGCCGCCAAGCCCGGCCATCCGCAGACCTACATGCCCTACGGCCTGCCGCCCGCCATGGCGGTGGTCAATGCGCTCAAGGCCGCCGGCCCGCAGCCCACCCGCGAGAAGGTGCTGGCCGCGCTGGAGACCATGAAGTTCGATTCCGGCGTCATGGCCGGCCCGATCGAATTCGGCCCGAACGACCGCGCCGCGCAGGAATCGGCCATCTACATCAAGTTCGACGGCACCAACATGTCGCTCGTGCCGGGCGCCTTCAAGAGCGTCTGGCAGTACCAGCCGTAACCGCCGCCACAGGCCAGGTCCGCGCCGCGGCGCAGCGCCGCGCGGACCGCCGGAGACCATCATGAGCTTTGCCGATATCTGGTTGTTCCTGCAGCAGGGGGTGCTGTCGGGACTGGTGACGGGCAGCGTGTATGCGCTGCTGGCGGTCGCCGTTGTCATCATTTTCAAGACCACGGATGTGCCCAATTTCGCCCAGGGCGAGATCTTCATGGTCGGGGGCTACGTCGCCCTGTTCCTGACCCTGGTGATGGGCTGGCCCTACCTGGCCGTCATCCCGGTGACGCTGGCCGTGGTGGCCGTGGTCTCCGGCCTGTTCCAGCGCGTCGTCATGGAGCGCGTCATCGCCTCCAGGGGCGTGGGCGTGCAGATGGTGATCGCCACGCTGGGCCTGGCCTACGCCCTTAAAGGGCTGGTGCGCCAGACCGGGCTGGGCGACACGCCGCGCTCGCTGCCGCCGCTGGCCCCCACCGACGCCATCCTCATCGGCGATGCCGTGCTGACACAGCTGGACCTGGTGATCTTCGCCGTGGCCGTGGGCGTGATGCTGCTGCTGTACGTGATGTTCACCTACACCCGCGTGGGCAAGGCCATGCGCGCCGTCGGCATGAACCCCAAGGCCGCGCGCCTGGTGGGCGTGAACCTGACGCGCATCCGCATGATGGTGTGGGCGCTGTCCGGGCTGATCTCGGCCGTGGCCGCGCTGCTCATCACGCCCAAGATCCTGATCACGCCGGACATCGGCCACATCGCCATCCTGGCCTACGCGGCCGCCATCGTCGGCGGCATCACCAGCCTGCCCGGAGCGGTGGTCGGCGGCTTCGTGATCGGCGTGGCCGAGAACCTGGTGGGCCTGTTCATTTCGACCAACGCCATCGTGGTGGCGCCCTTCGTCGCCATCATGGTGGTGCTGCTGCTGCGTCCGCAAGGCCTGCTGGGCGGCAAACTGCAGGTGAAAAAAGTATGAAATCCAAGACCGACCGCGCCCTGCTGGCGCTGATGGCCGTGGCGCTGGCGGCCCTGCCGTTCGTCGCCAGCGGCTATGTGATCTACGTCGTCAACCTGCTGATGGTGTTCGTGGTGCTGGCCCTGGGCCTGCACATCGTCATCGGCGAGACCGGGCAGTTCGCCCTGTCGCACGCCGCGTTCTACGGCGTCGGCATCTACACCGCCGGGCTGATCAACAACCTGTGGCATCCGCCCTTCTTCGTCTCGATCGTGGCGGGCGGGCTGTTGGCGGCCGTGCTCGGCTACCTGATCGGCGCACTGGCGCTGCGCATGCGCGACATCTACCTGGCGCTATCCACGTTCGCCTTTGGCGAGGCGATGCAGTGGGTGTTCCTGAACTGGCAGTCGGTGACCAACGGCTCGAACGGCTTCCGCATTTCGCCGGCCACGCTGTTCGGCTATGAGCTGGTGTCCGACATCAAGGCCTATCCCTTCGTGGTAGCGATCGCCGCGCTGCTGCTGTGGGTCACCGTGGCGCTGTCGCGCTCGCAGCTGGGCTCGGCCTTTCGCGCCGTGCGCGAGAGCGACGTGGCGGCGCAGGCCATGGGCGTGAACGTCAACGCCATCAAGCGCACCGCCTTCACGCTGTCGGCGGCCTACGCCGGCATCGCCGGCGGCATGTACACCACCTTCGCCTCGTTCATCCATCCGGAGAGCCTGGGTTTCCAGACCACCATCCTGATCCTCACCATGGTGGTGGTGGGCGGCATCGGCTCGGTGCGCGGCGCCATCGCCGGCGCCATCGGCTTCGGCCTGATCTCGGAGCTGCTGCGCCAGGCGCTGTCGTTCCAGGAAATCATCTATGGCGTGATCCTGATGGGCTTCATGATGTTCGCGCCCAAGGGCCTGTTCGCCGGCCGCGAGGCGCGCCGCCGCGCGCCGCCGCCAGCCGCGCCGCTGCCCGCGCGCCGGGACGCCCAGGGCGCCACCGCCAAACCCACGCAAAGGAGCGCCGCATGAGCGCCCAACCCTACCTCGACGTCCAGGGCCTGACGGTGAAATTCGGCGGCCTGACCGCCATCAACGGCCTGTCGATGCAGGTCGAACGCGGCCGTATCCACGCGCTGATCGGCCCCAACGGCGCCGGCAAGTCCACCACCTTCAATTGCGTCTCGCGCTACTACCGGCCGACGCAGGGCCGCATCGTCTTCGACGGCATCGACGTCACGAAAAAGAAGCCGCACGAAATGGCGGCGCTGGGCGTGGCCCGCACCTTCCAGAACCTGGAGTTGTTCAGCGCACTGAGCGTGCGCGAGAACGCGCTGCTGGGCACCTATGCACACGGCGCCAGCACGGCCGCGCGCCTGCTGCGCCCGGCCACCGCCGAGGCGCGCGAACGCGTCGAGCACCTGCTCGAACGCGTCGGCCTGGCCGACTTCCTCGACACGCCCGCGTGCAGCCTGGACTTCGGCCGCCAGAAGATGCTGGAACTGGCGCGCGCGCTGGCCATCTCGCCCAAGCTACTGTTGCTGGACGAGCCCGCCGCCGGCCTGCGCAATCGCGAAATCGAGACGCTCGACCGCGTCCTCACCGAGCTGTGCGAACGCGACGGCATCACGGTGCTGCTGGTCGAGCACGTGATGCAGCTGGTGATGTCGATCTCGGATCGCATCACCGTCATGTCGTTCGGCGAGAAGATCGCCGAAGGCACGCCCGCGGAGGTGCGCAGCAACCCCCGCGTCATCGAAGCCTATCTGGGCAAGGGAGCCGCCGGTGGCTGAGAACCTGCTTGAAGTCGAATCGGTCAGCGCCGCCTACGGCAATATCCGCGCCCTGCAGGACGTGTCGCTGAAAGTGCCGCAGGGCGCCATCGTCGCGCTGCTGGGCGCCAACGGCGCCGGCAAGTCCACCACGCTCAACGTGATCTCGCGGCTGGTGACGCCCACCGCGGGCAGCGTGCGCTTTGCGGGCGAGGCCATCCATCGCCAGCCGGCCGACGCCATCGTCAGCCGCGGCATCGTGCAGGTGCCGGAGGGCCGCGAGATCTTCCGCGAAATGAGCGTGCGCGAGAACCTGGAGATGGGCGCCTACCTGCGCCAGGACCGCCAGGCGGTCAAGGCCGACCTGGACATGGTCTGCGATACCTTCCCGCGGCTGCGCGAGCGCTTCGAGCAGAAGGCCGCCACGCTGTCGGGCGGCGAACAGCAGATGCTGGCCACCGGCCGCGCCATGATGGCGCGCCCGCGCATGATCCTGCTGGACGAACCGTCCATGGGCCTGTCGCCGCTGGTGGTGGAACAGATATTCGACATCGTGCTGCGCCTGAACCGCGAACAGGGCATCACCATCCTGCTGGTGGAACAGAACGTGAAGCTGGCGCTGTCGGTGTCCAGCTATGCCTACATCCTGGAAAACGGCGAGATCGCGCTGGAAGGCGCATCGGCCGCGCTGGCCAGCGACGAAGGCGTGCAGCGCGCCTACCTGGGCGGCTAGGGCCTGTTCACGCTAAAAGGAGCCTCGCATGAGCACCCAAATGAGCGTCTATCAAGGCGCAAAGCGCAGCCGTGGCGGGACCACGGCGAGCATTTGCAACGCAGAGAGGCGCTCATTTGGGCGCTCACCCTTCGGGCAGGCCGGCAATCGGCCACCAGGCGTCGTTGCGCTCCCCTTGCGTGGCACAGCCACGCGGCGGAGACCGCGCCTAGCCTGGTGGCCGATTACCGGCCTGTGCGAGGCTCCTTTTAGCGTGAACAGGCCCTAGGAGCGAACCATGACCCTGATGATGCAAGACAAGCGGGTCCTCGTCACCGGCGCCGGGCGCGGCCTGGGCGCCACCATCGCGCAGGGCTTCGCGCGCGAAGGCGCCACCGTGATCGTGGCCGACCTCGATCCCGCCCTGGCCCGCGCCAGCGCCCAGGCCATCGCGGCCGCCGGCGGCCGCGCCATCGACGCCGCGCTGGACGTGACCGACGCCGAGGCGGTACGCGCCTTCGCCGCCGAATGCGAAGCGCGCCACGGTGCCATCGACGTGCTGGTCAACAACGCCGGCATCTCGGCGCGCGCGCCGTTCGACGATCCACAGACCCCGCAGATCTGGGAACGCGTGATGAACGTGAACCTGCAGGGCACCTTCAACGTCACCCACGCCTTCGTCGAACAGCTCAAGGCCCGCCGCGGCGCCATCGTCAACCTGTGCTCGATCGTGGCCTATGGCTGCGGCATCTCGACCGCCGGCTACGTGGTCTCCAAGGGCGGCGTGCGCTCGTTCACCGAAGTGCTGGCGCGCGACCTGGCGCCGCACGGGGTGCGCGTCAACGCCGTCGCCCCCGGCCTGATGGAAACCGAGATGACCGCCGGCCAGCGCGCCCAGGCCCACGGCACCGACTGGTACATGCGGCGCGCGCCGATGGCGCGGGCCGGACGCGCCGACGAGATCGTCGGCCCGGTGTTGTTCCTGGCCTCGGACATGGCCAGCTACGTCAATGGCGTGGTGCTGCCGGTGGACGGCGGCTACCTGGCCGTATAGGAATCGATATGGAACCCCTCAACTCCCTCGGCACCGCGCTGGTCACCGGCGGCGCCAGCGGCATGGGCCTGGCGATCGTCGAGCGGCTTGCGCGCGACGGCTTTCGCGTCGTCATCGCCGACCGCAACGCGGCCCTGGCCGACAAGGAAACCCAGGCCCTGCGGGCGCAAGGCCTGGACGTGGACTATCGCGCGGTCGACCTGGCCGACGAACACGCCACCCGCGCCCTGGTGCGCGAACTGGCGCCGCTGGCGGCGCTGGTCAACAACGCCGGCCTGTTCGATGAGCGCAAGTTCTTCGACGTCACCAGCGATGATTACCGGCGCATGTACGACGTCAACCTGCTGGCCGTCGCCACCCTGACGCAGGAAGCCGCGCGCGACATGGCCGCCGGCGGCAAGATCGTCAACATCGCCTCGCGCGCCTACCTGGGCGCGCGCAACCATCCGCACTACGTGGCCTCGAAGGCCGCGCTGGTGGGTTACACCCGCGCCTCGGCCATGGAACTGGCGCCACGCGGCATCCTGGTGAACGCCATCGCCCCCGGGCTGATCGACACGCCGCTGCTGCGCAATCTGAGCCCCGAGCGCCTGGCGGCGCAGTTGGCGCTGCAGCCCACGGGCCGCGCCGGCCAGCCGCGAGACGTGGCCAACGCGGTGTCGTTCCTGGCCTCGCCGCAAATGGACTTCATCACCGGCCAGGTGATTTTCGTGGACGGCGGCAAGTCGCTGGGCGGGTCGGGAGCATAGGCAGCATGGACAGCATCAAGTGGGACAAGGAAGTCGACGCGCTCGTGGTCGGCTCGGGCGCGGGCGGCATGAGCGCCGCGCTGACCGCCAGCGTGGCGGGCCTGGACGTATTGCTCATCGAGAAGACCGACCGCATCGGCGGCTCGACCGCCATTTCCGGCGGCGCGCTATGGATACCGCTGAACGCGCAGACCGAGGCCGCCGGCCATCCGGACAGCTTCGACAAGGTCTGGACCTATCTGCAGGAAACCGTCGGCGCCGCGGCCTCCGACGAGATGAAGCGCGCCTATCTGGACGCCGGCCCGCGCATGATGGATGACCTGGTCGCGCGCGGCTTCCTGCGCGTGGCCGCGCGCACCGCCTCGCCCGACTACTACCCCGACCTGCCCGGTGCCGCCATGGGCGGCCGCTCGCTCGATCCGGTGGAATTCGACGGCCGCAAGCTGGGCCGCCATTTCAAGACGCTGCGCGATCCGTTGAAGGAGTTCACGGTGCTGGGCGGCATGATGGTCAGCATCACCGACGTGCGCCACCTGCTGCGCGCCACCCGCGCGTTCGCCTCGTGGCGCCACGCCATGAAGCTGGTGCTGCGCTATGGCGCCGACCGCCTGCGCGGCTACCACCGCGGCACCCGCCTGCTGCTGGGCAACGCGCTGGCCGCCCAACTGTTCCACGCCATGCTGGCGCGCAAGGTGCCGTACTGGCTCAACACGCCGGCGCTGACGCTGCTGCGCGATGCCGACGGCGCGGTGCTGGGCGCCACCGTCGAGCATGAAGGCCGGCGCATGAACATCCGCGCCCGCCGTGGCGTGGTCATGGCCACCGGCGGCTTTCCGTGGGATTCGACGCGCCGCCGCCAGACCTACCCCCACCCCACCGACGACTGGTCGATGGCGCCGCGCGACAATACCGGCGACGGCATCCGCCTGGCCGAGGACGCCGGCGCGGCGCTGGGCCAGGGCCATTCCAGCCCCGCCTTCTGGGCGCCGGTCTCGATCCTGGAACAACCCGGCGGCAAGCGGCTGCACTATCCGCACCTGGTGTGGGACCGCGCCAAGCCCGGCCTCATCGCCGTCAACGGCGCCGGCCGCCGCTTCGTCAACGAATCGACTTCGTACCACGCCTTCGTGCAAGCCATGTACCGCAGCCACGAGCAGGTGCCGACGATGCCAGCCTTCCTGCTGTGCGACCAGCGCTTCATCGATACCTGGGGCCTGGGCCTGGCGCTGCCCGGCGGACGGCCGCGCCAGCATCTCATCGATGCCGGCTACCTGCTGCAAGGCGCAACGCTGGAGGCGCTGGCGCAGAAACTGGGCGTGCCGCCCGATGCGCTGCACGCGACCGTCGCGCGCTACAACGAATACGCGGCGCAAGGCCTGGACCCCGACTTCGGCAAGGGGAGCACCGCCTACAACCGCTACTTGGGCGACCCCGGGCACCAGCCCAACCCCTGCCTGGCCCCGCTCGGCACCGGCCCCTACTACGCGGTCAAGGTCTATGCCGGCGACATCGGCACCGCCCGCGGCATCGCCGCCAATGGCAACGCGCAGGCGCTGGACGCCACCGGCCAGCCGATTCCCGGCCTCTACGTGGCCGGCAACGACATGCATTCGGTCATGGGCGGCGCCTACCCGGCGCCCGGCATCACGCTCGGACCCGCCCTGACTTTCGGCTGGGTCGCTGGACAACACCTGGCCCGTGCCCAACACTGACGCACCACCACCGACAAGGACACCCATGAAGATCTACTTCTCGCCCGCCTCGCCCTTCGTGCGCAAATGCATGGTCATCGCCCACGAACTGGGCCTGGCCGACCGCATCGAGAAACTGCCCAGCGCCGCCGGCCCCGTGGCCCGCGACCAGAACATCATCCCGGACAATCCGCTGGGCCAGGTGCCGACGCTGATCACCGACGACGGCCAGCGCCTGTTCGACAGCCGCGTCATCTGCGAATACCTGAACGACCAGGGCAAGGGCGCGCTGTTCCCCACTGGCGCCACCCGCTGGGCCGCGCTGGCCGAACAATCCCTGGGCGACGGCATGCTGGGCGCCGCGCTGCTGGCGCGCTACGAAACCGTGCTGCGCCCCGAGCCGCTGCGCTGGGACGGCTGGTACGAAGGCCAGATGGGCAAGGTGCGCGACGGCCTGGCGCTGCTCGAGAAGACCGCCGCCCGCCTGGAAGGCCGCCTCGACATCGGCACCATCACCGTCGGCTGCGCCCTGGGCTACCTGGACTTCCGCTATCCCGATTTCGACTGGCGCGCCGGCCATCCCGCCGTCGCCGCCTGGTTCAAGGCGTTCAACCAGCGCCCCTCGATGCAGGCCACGCTGCCGCACGCCTGACCCGCTCGGTTTGGGTGGCCGCCAAGCCTGGAGAACCCGCCGGGCTCCCGGCGCAACGGCCGCCCGGTACGGCGCGCCCTCTTGGGCCCGCCGCTCGCCCCTGGCTTTTGCCAGGGGCTTTTTTTTCATCGCGAAATAGCCTCATCCGATCATCCGAGTTTTCAAAAAGATATCGGGGCGATCAACACTCGATTCATTGAAACCTATTGCTGCATTCTTTCCCACTTGCAGCATGACCCATCAGTATCAGACCGAGTGAAGGGCGAATATGGAACTCAGCCCTGTCATACATATTGATTTCACGATGCCCGATCGGTAACCATGTTGATCAAGCCGCGACGGACCAATGCGCTCATCGCCGCTGAACCAGATCAATCGTTTTGCTGTATGCGTGGCACCACTGATTCATGAGCAAGCCTGTTCCAAAGTTTCCCACCAGCGGCATCTATCCCTGGGTCAAGCAATACATCCAATCGCTGCCGACACTGCATGGAAAGGTTGCTCTTGATATCCCGTGCGGCGATGGTCGTGCAACCGCCGTTTTGCGCGAGTCCGGGGCCGACGTACTTGCCTACGATCTATTTCCAGAGAGTTTTCTACTGGATGGCCAAGCCCAATTCGCGGATTTGGCCGAACGCCTGCCTCTTCCAGACGACTCGATCGATATCGTTGTATGCCAGGAAGGCATCGAGCATCTGCCGAATCAATTGCTTGCCTTGCAGGAATTCCACCGTGTGCTGAAGCCCGGCGGCACGCTGGTGATCACGACGCCCAATATTTCCAATTTGGTCGGCAGATTGGCCAACTTGGTGTTTGAGTCCCAACTGCTGCGTGATACACCATATGCCGCCGAAGAATCCGCCTGGCGCATGGAGCATACCGGGCCCGGCGGGGCCTCCCAAACGCGGACATACTACGGCCACATCTTCCTGGCGGGCGTCCAACGCCTGCGCACGCTACATCGAGTGGCCGGTTTCACTGATATTCGCGAACTGTCCACACACAAGAGCACCTCTTCCCTGCTGCTTAGTCCATTTTTGCTTCCCATCATTGTTCTGCTCAATCTCAAATCCATGTGGAGAGCACGACGAAGACTGCGGAATAACCCCGTCCTCTGGACGGAAAAAAAAGCGCAGCTCCGAACCAACCTGTCTCGTCCGACATTGTTCAATCGGAATCTCTTTTTGGTGAGCCAGAAAAGTCCTTCGGCAGGCGTAGAGTCAGCTTGACTGCACAGGCTGATTCGAATCAGGTTCCTTTTCTTACAGATTGAAATACCAGCGGCGGCGGCCCGGCCTATATTGAACTTTCGAGATACCGGCCAGACCAACCTGTAACCTCATTGCACCGGGAGCCCACGCATGAACGTGACCGCCGTCTCCCCCATCGCCCGCGTCGCCCCGCCGTATGCCGCGCGCACCCCGCTGCTGGACGACACACGCCCCATCTGGGAAGCCGAATGGGCCGCCCGCAACGCCGCCACGCGCCAGGCGCAACGCAGCGCCCAGGCGCAGGCCGCCTGGCAGGCCCAGCGCGTCGCCCGCGCTGCCCCGCCACAGGCCGACGACGCCGATACCAGCCGCGTCGTCGCCAACACCCCATCCAAAGCGGTCGCCCTCGCGGCCGCCGCGCCCGCCGCCATCAATGTCGACCAGCTGCGCGACCTGTACGCCGATGCCCGCCTGCGCCGCGCCATCGATGAATTCTCGGCGCGCCCCGACCCGGTGGCGCTGCGCGCCGACAGCGCCAACGACCTTGGCACCATCGAAGGCCTGACGCCGCTGCAGCCTTATCGCGTGGCCATGGGCAACCCGCAAGTGCAGGAACTGCAGACCACCGTGGCCTTGAAGGCCGCGGGCCTGGGCATCCCCAAGGTCGAGAACATCGGCCCCACCGAGAACGTGACCGACCAAGCCCGCTACCGGCCCAACGCGCGCACCTGATTGAGCCGCGCAGGCGCAATCCGCGCCTGGCCCCCCGCTCGCGACACGAAGGCTTGGGTATAAACGCCTCGGATAACGCTCACGTGCACCGCTGCGCCGATCCAGGCAAGAAAAAAGCCGCCCACAGGGGCGGCTTGTCACTTGGCGGACGGCGACGTCCGATCAGTGGAAGAACTCGGCGATCATCGTTGCGCCCAGGAAGGTGCCGGCGTTGGCCGCCAGCGACACCACCACGATCTTCCAGCCCAGCTTGCGGAAGGCCGGCAGGTCCTTCAGGATCGACAGGCCGGCCATCGCCAGGATCACCGTGGTGAACGGCAGGAAGTTGACCTTGTTGACCGCGGCAATGATCTGGTCCGAGTACGGCACCGCGCCGGGGCAACCCACGGTCATGGCGATCAGCGACAGCACCGCCACGGCGGGCAGCTTGGGCACCACGCGCAGCAGCAGGTCGGCGATCACGACCAGCACGATGATGATCAGCATGCCGGGCAGCGCGTCCAGGATCGGCACCTTGTAGCCGAACTGGTTGCCGACCAGGGCGAACAGGCCGCACACGGCATAGGCCGTCAGGCGATCGCCGAAGCCCATCTTCACGGCGTGCGACGGCGCGTCGGTCGCGGCCGTGGTGTCGGCGGCGGTTTCGGCCTTGGCGCGCGAGAAGCGGCCCAGCACCGGCTCCAGCTTGCCGTACAGGAAGATGGTCGTCGGCAGCGAGATGAACAGCGTGAAGTACACGCCCACCACCGTGGTCAGCAGGTTGGCGGCGGCGGCCAGCGCGGCCACCTGGTGCGCCACTTCCGGCGTCTGCTGCGAGGCGATCGCGCCCACGCCCGCGGCCATCATGCTGCCCGAGCCCACGCCGGCGCCCATGGCGAGCGAGCGCGGATCGAAGATGTTCAGGCTGGTGATGAAGCCGGCCATCAGCGCCACGAACAGCGCGCCGATCACGGTGCCGGTGATGTACTCGGCCATCACGCCGCGGCCTTCGGGCGAATTCATGCCGTAGCGCTCGCCGATGATCGCCAGGCTGGGCTCGCGGCCCACCGAGAAGGTCGCGCCAATGGCTTCGCGCTTGATGCCCAGCAGCAGCGCCAGCGGCAGGCCGATGGCCATGGTGCCGAAAAAGTGGCCGAATTCCTGGAACACCAGGGCCCAGCCGGCCTCGCGCACCTGCGGCAGCGAACCGCCGACCATCAGGCCCAGCTTGGCCAGGAACGGCAGCAGCGCGTATTGCAGGTAGCCGCTGATGCGGGTCTGCATGGCGGTGTCGATACCCGCGTTGGCCGGCAGGCGCTGGCCGAAGGCGGCCACGACCGCGCCGATGAAGATGGCCCAGAGCATGGGCTGCAGAACGATCTTGCCCGGGCCCACCGCGAAGGTGACGCTGCCGATCGCTTCGGACACGAGCACCACCAGCAAGATGGCGACAAGCATGCGGATGCGGCTCGATAGCGACATGGCGGGCATGGCCAGGCTGGCGCTGGCATGAGACATCGGATTCCCCTGAGTACGTGAGTAGGTATGGCGCGGCACGATCGGCATGTCCGTGGCGGGCCAGCCCCGCTGAACGGCTGGCGCGGGACGGCGTGCACGGGGCGGTCCGTAGGGACGGCTCGCGATGCGAGCGGGCGGCAGCGGCGATTTTCGCCCGGGGGCCGGCGCGCCAACCATGACAGCGCCTGGGCTAATGTGTTGCGTAAAATGCAACGGATGCCCCTGGGCAGGGAATTTTTTGCAAGAACCGGCAACATATAAGGGTAAACCCTCAATATGTTGCAGACCGAACCGATGCCTTTGCGCCACGGAGCCGCCCCATGGACGAAAAACTCGACGCCCGCCGCACCCATTACTTCATGCAGGTCATGAGCCGCGGTTCGGTGCGCGGCGCCGCCGAAGTGCTGAACATGGATCCGTCCGCCGTCAGCCGCGCCATCGCCGCGCTGGAGCGCGACTGCGGCATGGCGCTGTTCGAACGGCGCGGCCGCGGCGTGGTGCCGACCGACGCCGGCCACATCCTGGCGCGCTACGTGAAGCGCCAGCAGAACATCCAGGAGAGCTTCTTCTCAGAGATCGACAGCCTGCGCAAGGCGGAGCGCGGCCACATCGACCTGGTGCTGGGCGAAGGCTTCGTCGAGCTGATGTTCGACCGCGTCCTGCCCGGCTACTGGCGCAATCATCCGGAAGTCACGCTGGACATCGACGTGGCCCGCACCTCGGAAATCGTGCAGCGCATCGTCGATGACCAGGCCTACATCGGCCTGGTGTTCCAGCCGCCCAACGATGCCCGGCTGCGCACGCACTATTCGCGCCCCGAGCCGATCCGCGCCATCGTGCGCCAGGAGCATCCGCTGACGCGCCTGCAGCGCCCGCTGCTACTGACCGACCTGGTCGACTACCCTGGCGCCGCGATGCAGGAAGGCTTCGGCGTGCGCCAGCACATCCAGGCCGCCGAGATCAGCGAGCAGGTGCGGCTGCGCAACGTGCTGACCACCTCGTCGTTCAAGGCGCTTTGGCAATTCGCCGCCACTGGCATCGGCTACGCCCTGACGCCGCCCATCGCTGTCACCGCCGACATGGCCGCGCTGCGCCTGGCCAGCCTGCCGCTGGCCAACCCCATTCTCAACCAGGGCAGCCTGCACGTGCTCAGCCGCGCCGGCCGCCACATCTCGCCGGCGGCGCGCGAACTGCTGGACCACATCGTGCGCGGCATCGGCACGCCCGCCGACGCCATCTGATACGGTCGCCTGGCGCGAATCTGCATCTGCCCCGCCCGCGCCGGGGCGGCTACATTGGCCTCATCCCCTGTCAGGAGACCTTTCCGATGCTCAGCTTCCTGCGCACGGTCAAATCCGTGCTGTGGGGCTTTTTCGGCGTGCGCCGCGGCCGCGGCTACGACGCCGACATCGCCCACAACAAGCCCGCCCCGCTGATCCTCACCGGCCTGTTGATGGCCGCCTGCCTGGTCGTGATCCTGGTGCTGGTGGCGCGCTGGGCGGTCAACGCCGCGCTGTAGACCGCCGCGCGATCTGCAATGACGCCATGGCGTCAATGGGCGGATCGCGTGCTGGCGTAGCCGCGAGCCAGCACGCTAGGGCAGCGCCAGCGCCGACATTTCCGTCAGCAACTGCCCGAACGCCCGCACCGCCGGCGCCTGCTGTTCCGCCTGGCGCGAAATCAGCCTGAATTCGGCATGGGTCAACGGCGGCAGGCCGTAGCGGCCGTCGATCACATCCATGCCGGGCCGCACGTCTTCCTGCGGCAGCGCCGTCACGGCGAGCCCCGCCAGCACGGCCGCGCGCAGGCCCTCCTGGCTGGGCGAGGTGAAAGCCACGCGCCATTCCAGGCCGGCCGCCTGTAGCGCGTCCACGCCGACCAGGCGATGCACGCAGGGCGACGGCGCGAAGGCCAGCGGTATGGGCTCGTCACCGGAAAAGTCGAACGCATGCGCGGCCGCCCACACGAAGCGCGTGCGCCGCAGCATCGCGCCGCGCTCGGGTTCGCTGGGCAGCGCCATCACCACCGCCAGATCCAGCATATCCGCCTCGACCTGGGTGCGCAGGTCCAGGTAGCTGCCGACCACCACGTCCAGGCGCACCGCCGGAAAGGCGCGCGCGAACCGCGCCAGCAGCAATGGCAGGCGTTCGCCCATGAAATTCTCGGGCACGCCCAGGCGCACCGCCCCCGCCACCGATGACCGCTGGAAACGCCGCGCCAGCGCGTCCTGGGCCCGCAGCACCTGCTCGGCGTAGCGCAGGAAGTCCTCGCCGTCCTCGGTCAGCGCCAGGCTGCGGGTGGTGCGGACCAGCAGCGCGGTGCCGGCCTGCGCTTCCAGGCGCCGGATCTGGTGGCTGACGGCCGACTGGCTCAGGTGCAGCCGTTCGGCGGCGCGGGTGAATCCGCCGGTTTCCTTGACCGCGACGTAGGTGCGCAACAAGGCGGTATCGAAGTCCATGGCGTCAACTCATGATGAATATTGATGAATCCGACGAAATTAAATCATTTCCATCATTTTTAACAGGCTCCCAGAATGAGGTCCCGCAGCGGATTCCCGCCGCCGACCTCTCGTGAGAATCCCGATGCCGCTTTCGATAGCGCAGAAAAATAGCTTTACGCTGGCCGCCGTCTGCCTGGCCGCCCTGATGTTCGGCCTGGAGATCTCCAGCGTGCCGGTGATCCTGCCCACGCTGGAACAGGCGCTGCACAGCGGCTTCCAGGAACTGCAATGGATCATGAACGCCTACACCATCGCCTGCACCACGGTGCTGATGGCAGCGGGCACGCTGGCCGACCGCTACGGCCGCAAGCGCCTGCTGCTGGCCAGCCTGGCGGTGTTCGGCCTGACCTCGCTGGTCTGCGGCTGGGCGCAGGACACCGGCGTGCTGATCGCCGGCCGCGCGTTGCAGGGCCTGTCCGGCGGCGCCATGCTGATCTGCCAGGTGGCGGTGCTGTCGCACCGCTTCCAGGACGGCGCCGCGCGCGGCCGGGCCTTTGGCGCCTGGGGCATCGCCTTCGGCGTCGGCCTGGGATTCGGCCCCGTCATCGGCTCGGCCATCGTGGCGGTAGCGAGCTGGCAATGGGTGTTCCTGGCGCACGGCCCGCTGGCGTTGATCGCACTGGGCCTGGCGTGGAAAGGCGTGGACGAATCGCGCGATCCGCGCCAGCGCAAGCTGGACGTGGCCGGCATCGTCTCGCTGTCGCTGGCGGTGTTCGGCCTGGCCTGGTTCATTACCCAGGGTCCCGCGGCTGGCTTCACCAGCGCGCCGACCCTCGCCAGCCTGGGCGCGGCCCTCCTGGCGCTGGTCGTCTTCGTGATCGCCGAACGCCGCTGCGCCGACCCGATGTTCGACTTCGCGGTGTTCCGCATCCGCCGCTTCTCCGGCGCGCTGCTGGCGTCGGCCGCGATGAACTTCAGCTTCTGGCCCTTCATGATCTACCTGCCACTGTATTTCCAGAACGGCCTGGGCTACGGCGGCCTGGGCACTGGCCTGTCGCTGCTGGCCTACACCCTGCCGACGCTGGTGGCGCCGCCGCTGGGCGAGAAACTGGCGCTGCGCTACCGCCCCGACACGGTGATCCCGGCCGGCCTGTTCGCCATCTGCCTGGGCTTCGCGCTGATGAAATGGGGCAGCGGCGTCGCGCACGCCAGCTGGCTGACGATGCTGCCCGGCTGCCTGCTGGCCGGCACCGGCCTGGGCCTGATCAATACGCCCGTCACCAACACCACCACGGGCGCGGTGCCCGGCGACCGCGCCGGCATGGCCTCGGGCATCGACATCAGCGTGCGCATGATCAGCCTGTCGATCAATATCGCCTTGATGGGGTTCCTGCTGGTCGAAAGCGTGCTGTCTTCCTTGCGCCGCCATTGGCCCCAGGCGCCCGCCGATGCCACGCTGCGCGCCATGGCCGAGGCCCTGTCGGCGGGCAACCTGGGCGATGGCGCCGGGCTCGCGATCCCCGCGGACGTGGCCCGGACCGCGCTGACGCAGGGGTTCGGCGACGTGATGCTGTACGGCGCGGCGGCCGTCGGCCTGCTGGCGCTGGCCAGCCTGGCCACCTTCCGGGGTGCCCAGGCGCGGCCCTGGACCGTAGCTGGCCCTGGCGACTGACGGCCCCCGCGCAGGCGTGCGCCGCAGGCATACGCTTATTACCAGAATGACTTAGACGGTCGAAGCGGCTGCCTGTTACGGTTATGAATCCCCCAGTCCCCGCCCAGGGCGGGCCACGCTTGCGGGGACCAGACCGAGAAGACCTCAAGGGCAGTAGACATGTACGTGTATGACCCCGTCGACCAGCAGCTCGTCGAGCAGCGCGTGGCGCAGTTCGCCGACCAGACGCGCCGCTTCCTCGATGGCCAGCTCACCGAAGATGAATTCCGCGTCCTGCGCCTGCAGAACGGCCTGTATATCCAGCGCCACGCGCCGATGCTGCGGGTGGCCATTCCCTATGGCATCCTGGCCTCGCGCCAGCTGCGCACCCTGGCGCACATCGCGCGCAAGTGGGACCGCGGCTACGGCCACTTCAGCACGCGCCAGAACATCCAGTTCAACTGGCCCAAGCTGGAAGACGTGCCGGACATCCTGGCCGAACTGGCCACGGTGCAGATGCACGCCATCCAGACCAGCGGCAACTGTATCCGCAACACCACCACCGACCACTTCGCCGGCGTCGCGCCGGACGAGCTGATCGACCCGCTGGTGTGGTGCGAGATCATCCGCCAGTGGTCCACGCTGCACCCCGAATTCGCGTTCCTGCCGCGCAAGTTCAAGATCGCGATCAGCGGCGCCGTGCAGGACCGCGCCGCGGTCGGCGTGCACGACATCGGCCTGCAGGCGGTCGAGCGCGACGGCAAGCTCGGTTTCCGCGTCTGGGTCGGCGGCGGCATGGGCCGCACGCCCATCGTCGGCAAGCTGATCAACCCCTTCGTCGAATGGCAGGACCTGCTGACCTATCTGCAGGCCGCGCTGCGGGTCTACAACCTGCATGGCCGCCGCGACAACAAGTACAAGGCGCGCATCAAGATCCTGGTGAAGGACCTGACGCCGGAAGTCTATGCGCAGCAGGTGGACGAACAGTGGCAGCTGATCAAGGGCGGCCCCGACACCATCACGCAGGAATTCGTCGACACCATCGCCGCGCGCTTCATCTGGCCGCAATACGATCCGGCCGCGGCCAACGACACCGACAACACGGCGGCGCTGGCCGCCGCCGACAAGCGCTTCGCGCGCTGGGTCCGCACCAACGTGCACGCCCACAAGACGCCGGGCTACGCCGCCGTCACCGTCTCGCTCAAGGCCACCGGCGTGCCGCCGGGCGACATCACCGCCGACCAGATGGACGCGGTGGCCGCGCTGGCCGATGAATACGGCTTCGGCGAACTGCGCGTGTCGCACGAGCAGAACCTGATCCTGGCCGACGTGCGCCGCGCGCGCCTGCACGAGTTGTGGGGCAAGCTCGAAGCGCTGAACCTGGCCACGCCCAACGTCGGCCTGCTGACCAACATCATCGCCTGTCCGGGCGGGGATTTCTGCGCGCTCGCCAATGCCGTGTCGATCCCCGTGGCCGAGGCCATCCAGCGCCAGTTCGACAACCTCGACTACCTGTTCGAGATCGGCGAACTGGACCTGAACATCTCCGGCTGCATCAACTCCTGCGGCCACCACCACGTCGGCCACATCGGCATCCTGGGTGTCGATAAGGCCGGCGAAGAGTGGTACCAGGTCACCATCGGCGGCCGCCAGAACGGCGCCGCCAAGCCGCTGCCCGACATCGAATCCACAAAGGGCGGCGGCGCCGCCATCGGCCGCATCATCGGGCCCTCGTTCGCCCGCGACCAGGTGCCGGGCGTGGTCGACCGCCTGATCCGCACCTACCTTGGCCTGCGCGACAGCGAGGAGGAACGCTTCATCGACGTGGTGGACCGCGTCGGCATCGATCCCTTCAAGCAGGACGTGTACGCAGATCCGGCCTTCGCCAAACCGCAAGCCCAGGAGGCCGCCCATGTCTGAGCCCTACGCCCACGACGCCCCCGGCCCGCACCTGATCCGCAACGGGCAACTCGAAAGCGACGCGGCCCGCCCCTTCGTGCCCGATCCCGAGGTGGCGGCCGACGGCCAGGTGCCGACCGACGAGCCCGGCTGGATCGTGCCGCTGGCCACCTGGAAGGCCTCGCGCGCCACGCTGCGACGCCATCGCCATCCGGTCGCGGTCCTGCTGGGACCCGACGCCGATCTGCGCGACCTGCTGGAAGCCGACGGCACGCTCGATCCCGCCGGCATCGCCTTCATCGCGGTGGACTTCCCCGTCTACACCGATGGCCGCGGCTATTCGCTGGCGCAACTGCTGCGCACCCGCTATCAATGGACCGGCGAACTGCGCGCGGTCGGCGACGTGATGATCGACACCATCCACTACCAGGCGCGCGTCGGCTTCGACAGCTTCCTGGTCAAGCCGGGCCACGACCCGCGCAAGGCGCTGGACGCGTTCAAGACCTTCACGGTGCACTACCAGAAGACCTACCGCGCGCCCGCGCCGGCGCAGGCCTGACACGCGCAGCCGGCCTCGATGCCATCGAGGCCGGACCGAACCCTTATCGTTCAATCCGCCTCGTCGACCACGCCGGGCAAGCTCCAGCGCTGGCGCCTGACCTCGTCCTGCCCCAACTGCGTGCGGATCAACTCGGCAATGGCGCGCTGGCGCGGCGCCTGCATGCGGTCGATCAGGCTCGAGACGCTGACCGCCAGCCGCGGATAGCCGCCCGC
>NZ_QHHO01000022.1:803156-804621 GCF_003184165.1 Achromobacter sp. RW408 | reverse complement strand
GTTCTGCTTGACCGTCGAGGCCAGCTCTTCCATCGAGGCCGCGGTTTCCTCCAGCGAGGCCGCCTGCTCTTCGGTGCGGCTGGACAGGTCGGTATTACCGGCCGAGATCTCGCGCGAACCGACGTTGATCTCGTCCACGCCGCGGCGCACGGTCGCCACGGTGCGCGCCAGGCTTTCCTGCATGCGCTTGACGGCAGCCATCAGCACGCCGATCTCGTTGGTCGACTGGACATCGACGCGCGTGGTCAGGTCACCGCCGGCGATCCGGTCGAAGCTCTCGCCGACCATACGCAACGGACGCAGCACCACGCGGTTCATGAACAGGAACGCGCCCAGCGAGACCGCCAGGATCACCAGCACCAGCGCCAGATACACATAGGTCATGACCGCGCCATTGGCGCGCGACGACGCCACCTGCTCTTCGCTGTAGGCGGTGATCGTGTTGGCGAATTCGGTCAGCTGCTTGGAGAACGCGCCGCTGGCCGCGGCGGTCTTGGTGTTCTTCAGCTTGAGGTACTCGGCATTGTCGCCGCGGTCCAGGGCGCCCAGCATGGCCTGCAGGCCTTCGGCAAAGCCATTGAACGACGCCAGCAGCTGCCCTTCGGCCTCGCGGCCGATATCGGTGGTTTTCGGAATGGCCTTGAAACGTTCGAGCTTGGCTTTGCCATCCGTCAGCAGTTGCTGCACGATGCGCGTGTTCTCGGCGGCCCCCGCCTTGTCACCGGCCGCCCGCTGCGCGGCGGCGATGTCGGCACGGATGGTGGCGCGCAGCATCTGCACGTAAGAGTCCTTGACCAGATTGCTCTGCTGGACACTCAGGCTATCCAAAGCGTTGATCGCTTCGGCGTTGGATCGCATGCTGCTCCAACCCAGGGCAATGGCAACCAGCGCGGCCACGGCAACTGCCAATTGGGCAAGCATCAAGCCCGTGCGCACCTTCAGATTGCTTAACATTTTCCGATATTTCCGGTAACCGTCGGGGCGACACGCTGTCGTCGCCCCGCCGTAAAAGGGATGTGTTTTCTACTGCCTATTCAATGCATTGCAATACGCTGGCGGATCACTCCGTCAGAAGGACTCCCAATCGTCGTCGGCCGGCGGCGCGCGGCGGGCAGCCGACGGTGCCGGTTTGACGGGTTTGACATCGGTGGCATCGGTGGTCTTGACGACCGGCCGGCGCAGGGGCCTGGCCGCCGTCGCGCCGCTGTTGGCCGTCGGCCGGGCACGGGCCGGCTGGGCCAGCCGCGGCGCCGGCGCCGCGGGCGGCGTCACCGGGGAATGATCCGGCTCTGCCGCGGATTCCGGCTTGGCAGCCGCCTGAACGGCAGGCTTGGCGGTCCTGGCGGCCGAAACCTGCGCTTCGGTCTGCGCTGCGGCAACCCGCGGCGCACTGTGTTGCTGCGCCAGCTGGCGCGCCGGCACCTCGATCACGTCGCCCGCGTTGATCTTGAACACGGCCACCGCC
>NZ_QHHO01000022.1:802513-803146 GCF_003184165.1 Achromobacter sp. RW408 | reverse complement strand
CGCCCCTCGGGCGGGCGGACCCGGTGGCGGGCGCCCACGATTGCGGTCCGGAGCGTTCGCTCCGGACTTGCCTAGGCGGCCCCCCCCTTCGTCATCCTCGTTGCCGCCTGGCGGCGGCTGCCTTCGGATTCCCTCGGGCGCATCGAGGTTGCCCGCCACCGGGTCCGCCCGCCCGAGGGGCTACGTGCGTCTAGGCTTGTCGCGCTGCTAGACCTGTGTGCAGGGAATGGAATCTGCGGGGCTGCCAGTTGCGGCCGCGCGGACGGCCACAACTGGCGTCTGTTCATTTGAACGTGTTGCGGGTGCGCTGCGCGCTGGTGGCGAGCGGTTTTCTAATGATTCCGCACCTCAGGGGGAGGGGCGGTGGTGGTCGGCGCGGCGTCAAGCGTTTTGCGCGTGACGACCTCTCGCGCCGACCACAAACAGTCGTGGTACGCACGCTGTTTCATGGGCGCATGATTGCGATGATCCCACGTCGCTGGGCAGCTTGTTCTGGCGCGGCATACGGCACGTTGCACATGAGGACTTCTCGCGTCGCCGCAAACAGTCGTGATGCCAACAGGCTTTCAATAGCAAACTATTCCGCCGCGCCCACACGCGAGAGCGTCATCATCCCGACGCAAGACGCCGCGC
>NZ_QHHO01000022.1:801577-802503 GCF_003184165.1 Achromobacter sp. RW408 | reverse complement strand
GCTCAGCTGGATAGAGTACCTGGCTACGAACCAGGGGGTCGTAGGTTCGAATCCTGCCGGGCGCGCCATTGAAAATGCAGGACAGCAGTAAAAAGCAGTGCAAAAAAACCTGCAGTGCGAGCGTGAAATTATTCTGATATAATTTTGCCTCTTTGCCGGAGCGCCCGTAGCTCAGCTGGATAGAGTACCTGGCTACGAACCAGGGGGTCGTAGGTTCGAATCCTGCCGGGCGCGCCAAAGTAAAAACGAAAGGCCTTTGATTTTTTAATCGAAGGCCTTTTTGTTTTTCCGGCGACGCCTTGCTTGCGTGGTGAGGTGAGGCGTGGGTGTGCGAGGGGAAACGAGGCGGCGCGAAGTGAAGCCGCAGGGCGGGGGAAGGCCTTGAAACACCTCGCGGCGGGTTCAGCCCGCGGTGGTGGCCGCGACGGTTTTTTCCTCGCTGTCTTCCAGGTCCCAGTTGCCAACCGTGTACCAGTCGTCGCCGAGCAGTTCCGCCGGATGCATGGTGCGATCGGAACCGTTGCCACAGGCCAGCGCGTCGGTCGGGCAATAGCGGTCACAGCCCCAGCAGATGCGTTCGGGGTGCTTGGGATGCAACGGAAATTTCTTGGCCATGCTGATGCCTCCATCCAGGCTGCCGGAGGGCGCGCGACAAGTTCGGGCTCGCCCGGTTTTTCTTCCGGGGGGCCGCGGATTTGCTGCCGCGCATTGATGGCTTCAGCGTAGCGCCGTTGGTCCGTGCGGGAATTGATCTGGCGCAAGGCGCGTGGGAGCGTGCCGGACTGGGCCATGCTGTCCGGCGCATCGGTCCCCGGGTCCGAGGGACGCCGCTCCCGAATGTCGCTCCCGTGTTGCCACAGAACCCGGCACGGGTGGGTCGATTTGCCGAGCTCAGCCGCTTCATGTTATAAACACGCCTCTTTAGC
>NZ_QHHO01000022.1:636896-801567 GCF_003184165.1 Achromobacter sp. RW408 | reverse complement strand
CCCGCCCTTCGCCGCGCCATTCCCGGTGCGTTCCATCGACGACGTGCGCCGACTGGCGGCCCGGCCGCTGGCCGAGACGCTGACGGTGCAAAGCACCTACGAGATCTTCCGCAACTCGGCCGCCGCCTTCGGCGACCGCACCGCGCTGACCTTCCTGCGCAGCGCCGATCCCGACGAGCCGGCCATCAGCTGGCGCTACGACGAGCTGCTGGCCGGCATCCACCAGACCGCCAACCTGCTGCACAGCCTGGGGCTCGGCCCTTCGGACGCGGTCGGCGTGCTGCTGCCGGGCTGCCTCGAATACCACCTGGCGCTCTGGGGCGGCGAGGCGGCCGGCATCGTGCAGCCGCTCAATCCGCTGCTGACCGAGGACAAGCTGGCCTCGCTGCTGACCACCGCTGGCGCCAAGGTGCTGATCGCCTACGGCTCGGACACCGAATGCGAATCCTGGTCCAAGGCCCTGCGCCTGCGCGAGCGGGTGCCGACGCTGCGCACGCTGCTGCGCGTCACGCCGCATGACGAGCCGCCGTCGCAACGCCCGGCGCTGCCCGGCTTCGCGCTCGACTTCAACAGCGCGCGCGCCGCCCAGCCCTCGGACCGGCTGGTCAGCGGCCGCGTGATCCGCGCCGACGACGTGGCCGCCTACTTCCATACCGGCGGCACCACCGGCGCGCCCAAGCTGGCCATCCATACCCACGCCAACCAGGTCTTCACGGCCTGGGCGGCGGTGCAGTTGCAGGGCGCAGGGCCCGGCGACGTGGTCATCAACGGCTATCCGCTGTTCCACGTGGCCGGCGTGCTGCCGGCCTCGCTGGCGGCGCTGTCGGCCGGCGTGCAGACCGTGATCCCGACCACGCAGCTGCTGCGCAACCGCGAGGTGCTGCGCAATTATTGGCGGCTGGTGGAGCGCCACCGCGCCACCTCGCTACAGGGCGTGCCGACCATCCTGGCGGCGCTGGCCGAGATCCCGCTGGACGGCGCCGACATCTCGTCGCTGCGCTACTGCCGCACCGGCGCCGCGCCGTTGCCGGCGGAGCTGGCGGCGCGCTTCGAACGCCTGTTCGGCCTGCACGTGAACGAAAGCCTGGGCATGACGGAGATGGCCGGCATCACCTCGATCACGCCGCCCGGCTCGCGCTTTCCGGTCAACTGCGTGGGCTTTCCGCTGCCCTACGTGCAGGTGCGCGTGGTCGGCCTGGACGCGCCCGCCGGCCAGCCGGCGCGCGACCTGCCGCCCGGGCAGGCCGGCATGCTGCTGTTCAAGTCGCCCAACGTGATCCCCGGCTTTCTCGACCCCGAGGATACGGCCCGTGCCTTCACCGCGGACGGCTGGCTCATCAGCGGCGACGTCGGCTTCCTGGACGCCGAGGGCCGCCTGCATCTGCAAGGCCGGGCCAAGGACCTGATCATCCGCGGCGGCCACAACATCGATCCCAAGACCATCGAGGATGCGCTGGCCTCGCACCCGGCGGTGCGCATCTGCGCCGCGGTCGGCGCGCCCGATCCGTACGCGGGCGAACTGCCGATCGCCTTCGTGACCCTGGCCGACGATGCCGAGGTCTCCGAGGCCGAGCTGGTCGCGTATGCGGCTGCCCGCGTCGACGAAGCGCCGGCGCGGCCCAAGCGCGTGATCGTGCTCGAGCAGATGCCCATGACCAATGTCGGCAAGATCTACAAGCCCGATCTGCGGCGCCTGGCCACGGCGGTGTCCGCGCGCGCCGTGGTGGAGCGCGTGCTCGCACAGGCCGGCCTGCCGCCTGACAGTTCCCTGCTGCGCGTGCTGTCCGACGCGCAGCCCGACGTCGCCGTCGAGGTCGACGCCACCGCCCCCGCGCCGCTGAAGGAGCAGTTGCGCGAGGCGTTGCAACGATTGCCGGTCAAGGTCGCGCTACGCGACTGACCGGCGCCATTGCAAAGCAACACAGCCGTAAAGCAGCCCCCGAAGCGACAAGACCACAAAACCATAATCACATTGGAGACAAGCCCCATGGCCCACCAACCCCTGCGCCGCGCCTGCCTGGGCGCCCTGCTGCTGGCGCTGGCCGGCGGCGCGCTGGCGCCCGCGGCGTCGGCGCAAAACGCCTTTCCCAACAAACCCATCACCCTGATCGTGCCGTTCCCGGCCGGGGGCTCCACCGATCGTCACATGCGCATCGTGGCGCAGGACGCATCCAAGTACCTGGGCCAGCCCGTCATCGTCGAGAACCGTCCGGGCGCCGGCGGCACCCTCGGCACCGCCACCATGTCGCGCACCGCCAAGCCCGACGGCTACACCGTCGCGCTGTACACGCTGGCCATGCTGCGCATGCCGTACATGCAGAAGACCTCGTGGGATCCGATCAACGATTTCACCTTCATCATTGGCCTGTCGGGCTACACCTTCGGCTTCACGGTGCGCGCCGACTCGCCCTACAAGACCTTCAACGAGTACATCGAAGCGGCGCGCAAGAATCCCGGCAGCGTCGACTACGGCTCGACCGGCGTGGGCTCGTCGCCGCACCTGCTGATCGAGGAAATCGCCATCAACGCCAAGGTCAAGCTGAACCACGTGCCCTACAAGGGCAACGCCGACATGCAGCAGGCGCTGCTCGGCGGCCACGTCATGGCGCAGAGCGACGCCACGGGCTGGGACCAGTTCGTGGACTCGGGCAAGATGCGGCTGCTGGTGACGTTCGGCGAAAAGCGCACCACCCGCTGGCCCGACGTGCCGACCGCGCAGGAGCTGGGCTACAAGGTCGTATCGACCTCGCCCTATGGCCTGGCCGGCCCCAAGGGCATGGACCCGGCGGTGGTCAAGACGCTGCACGACGCCTTCAAGAAGGCTTTGTTCGACCCGGCCAGCATGGAGGTCATGAAGCAGCTGAACCAGGAGCCGGCCTACCGCGACAGCGCCGATTACAAGGCCTGGGCCCAGGCCACCTACGTCAAGGAAAAGGGCCTGATCGAATACCTGGGGCTGATGGCCAAGGATTGACGCCCCCTGCTTCGCCCCGGGCGGGCCGGACGCCTTGCGGCGACCGGCCCGCTTTTCATTGGAACGCCGGCTTGTAGGCGTACAGCCCCGGCGCGCCGCCCGTCATCACGAACAGCACGTCGCTGCCGGGTGCATGGCGGCCGGCGCGCACGTCGGCCAGCAGGCCGGCGAAGGCCTTGCCCGAATACACCGGGTCGAGCAGCAGCCCTTCGCTGCGCGCCAGCAGGCCGACGGCCTCGAGCATGGCGGGCGTGGGCACGCCGTAGGCCGGACCACGCTGGCTGCCGTCCACCAGGATGTCGTTGGGCGCCGGCGCGGCCGCCTCGCCCGTGGCGGCGCCGTGTTCGCCATCCGCCCGGCCCAGCAGCGCCAGGGTGGCGGCCATCAGGTCGCGCGTCTTCGCCTGCGCGACCTCGGTGTCGGCCAGGGTGGTGAACGACTGCACGCGGGTTGCCGGCAGGCCCGCCGCGACCATGCCGGCGGCCAGGCCGGCGTGGGTGCCGGCGCTGCCATTGGCCACCACCACCCGCGCGAACGTCACGCCCAGGGCGCGCTCCTGCTCCAGGATCTCCTGCGCGCAGGCCGCATAGCCCAGCGCGCCGACCGGCGTGGAGCCGCCCAGCGGCGCCAGGTAGACGCGGCGTCCCGCCAGTTCCAGCGCGCGCACCCGTTCCAGGGCCGCCGCCATGGCGTCGGCGCCGACCGGCAAGGCGTGCACGGTGGCGCCGAGCAGCCGGTTGAGCAGCATGTTGCCGTTTTCTTCGTAATCGGCGTCGGCGCACGGCACCACCCGCCCCAGCACCAGCTCGCAGGCCATGCCGGCGCGGGCCGCGGCCGCGGCGGTCAGGCGCGCGTGGTTCGATTGCAGGCCGCCCACGGTCACCACCGTGTCGGCCCCCTGCCCGCGCGCCTCGCCCAGCAGGAACTCCAGCTTGCGCAGCTTGTTGCCGCCCCCGCCCAGCGCCATGTGGTCATCGCGCTTGGCGTACAGGCGCACGCCGTTGGCCGCCGCGCCCAGCGCCGCCTCCAGCCGGGCCAGGCGCTGGATCGGCGTCGGGCCATCGAGCAGGGCGTAACGGGGAAAGCGTTGCAGGGCGGACGACAAATCTATGGACATGGGCGGATTCCTGGATACGTTGAAAGCCGGCCGGCAACCGGATGCCGCTGCCGGTCCGGGCGTGACACGGGGATGGCCAGCAGGATACGCCAGGTCCCCCGGGGGATTGATCACGCTTGGCGGCGCGATTGTGCGGAATCCGGCATGAATCGACCCAGACCGGCTCCACCGGGCGCGCGGAAGGCCGGTTCGCCAACAATTTTCGTATGCAATAAATGTTGCGTGCGCGGGTTTTTGATAGACTGGCTGCCCATACCGTCTTCCCGCCCCCGCGCTTCATGACCCAGGCAGTACCTCCCGACCCCAGCGCCGACGACATCGCCAAGGAAGTCGCCGCCGCCATCGTGGCGCACCGCCTGCCGCCCGGCACCCGCTTGCGCGAAGAGGCCCTGGCACGCGTCTACAAGGTCAGCCGGACCAAGATCCGCGCCGCCCTGCTGATGCTGTCCAAGGACAAGCTGATCAACATCGTGCCCGACAAGGGCGCCTTCGTCAGCAAGCCCGACGCCAACGAGGCGCGCGAGGTCTACGCGGTGCGCCGCATCCTCGAAGCCGCGCTGGCGCGGGAGTTCGTCACCCGCGCCACGGCGGCCGACTACCGCCGCATCGACGCCCACCTGGCCGAGGAACGCGCGGCCGTGGAAAGCGGCGACGTGCAGGCGCGCAACCGCCTGCTGGGTGACTTCCACATCCTGCTGGCCGAGGCCGTCGGCAACTCGGTGCTGACCGGCATGCTGCGCGAGCTGTCGGCGCGCAGCGCCGTGATCACCGTGCTGTACCAGAGCTCGCACGACGCCAGTTGTTCCTCGCGCGAGCACCACGCCTTCATCGAAGCCGCTCGCGCCGGCGACGTCGACCGCGCCTGCGCGCTGATGGACGAGCACCTGGAACACGTGCAGACCGCGCTCGACTTCAGCGAGGGCGACCGCGCCGGCGGCGACCTGGTCGCGGCACTGTTGAGCTGACGCGGCGCCACGCGTGGCGGTTTGACCGCGCGCAACCCTTGATTACGCGCAAACGGCGTCCGTCTCCCGCCCGATACAGTGTTACGTAGCCGCCGCAAGTCGCGGCGGCCGCCGCACAAACACGGGAGACACCATGTACAAGCACATTCTCATTCCCACGGACGGCTCGCAATTGTCCTCGGAAGCCCTGGTCGAAAGCCTCGAGCTGGCCAGGTCGCTGGGCGCCAAGGCCACCATCCTCACGGTCGAGGAACCCTTCCACGTCTTCGCCATGGGCGCGGCGCAGGTGGCCCACAGCCTGGGCGAGTACCAGGACCAGATCCGCGCCCAGGCCGAACGCCTCTTGAGCGCGGCCGCCACCCAGGCGCGCGAAGCCGGCGTGCCTTGCGAAACGCTGCGCGCCACCCACGAAGATCCGTACCAGGCCATCATCGACGCGGCCCGCGAGCGCCACTGCGACCTGATCGCCATGGCTTCGCACGGCCGCCGCGGCATGGCCGCCGTGGTGCTGGGCAGCCAGACGCAGAAGGTGCTGGCGCATTCCACCACGCCGGTGCTGGTGTACCGCAAGAAGGCCTGACGCGCCCGGACTCGGGCAGCCGCCGCGGTCGCCTTCCGGAAGCGGCCGGCGCCGGCCGCCCGGCCGCCCCGACCTGCTCAGGCCGCCGGATGCAGCAGTTGCTCCATGCGATCCTGGATCCAGCGCTCGGTGGCCGTCGGCGTCCGGCCTTGCAGCCAGAGCGTGCGCACCGACAACGGCGGCAGCGACAGGCCGACGCACGGCACGTTGGCCAGGTCCTCGCGGTAGCCCTCGTACTCGGCGATGTTCAGCGGCAGAATGGCCCAGCCCAAGCCATCCACGGCCATGGCGGCGATACTGTAGAAACTGTCTGAACGCCAGGCCGACGGACTCATCACCACATCCTCCACCCCCTCCATCCGCATCACCAGTTGACGATGGCGCGCCAGGTCGTTGCGCGTGACTTCGGGCAACGCGGCCAGCGGATGGTCGCGCGCCACGAAGATGCCCTGCCCCACGTCGCCCAGGTAGCGATGGGCGAAGGCCGCGCCCGGATCGCCGCGATCGTAGTGGAACGCCACGCTGGCGCGCCCCTGCGAGACATAGTCCGCCACTTCGGTGGCCGTGCCGTTCAACTGGGTCAGCTCCAGCGCGGGAAAGCGCGCCGAGACCTCCTTCACCAGCGCGCCCAGCACCCGATCGGGCAAGGCCTCGTCCAGCGCCAGGCTGAGGTGCGCGTCCTGCCCGGCCGCGAATGACAGCGCCCGCTGCTCCAGTCCCGCGGCCTGGCGCAACAGTTCGCGCGCCTCCTGCAACAGCACTTCACCGGCCCGCGTCAGCGTGGCATTGCGGCGCGAGCGGTCGAACAATTCCACCCCCAGGTCCGCTTCCAGCAATCCCAGCGAGGTGCTGACGGCCGATTGCGCCCGCCCCACCTGGCGCGCCGCCGCCGAAAACGAGCCGGCGTCCGCCGCCGCCACGAAATGCCGCAGTTGTTCCAGGGTCCAGTGCATGGTTGCCTCCAGTCGTGGCCAAGCAAGCCTTCAAAAGGCCCTCGCCGCGCGAGGCGGCGGAGCCGCCAGTTATACATCTATTTTATAGATGGATTCCAACTTCTTATCCATGCTTCATAGATTGAAAATGTCCGGCGTTACAGGAGTAAATGCATGACGCAGCGCAATCCCTTCCCCGCTGTCGCCGCGCCCGCGCCGGGCCGCTGGCTGGTGCTGGCCATCGTTTCCAGCGCCCTGTTGTTGATCGTGGTCGACATGACCGTGCTGTACACCGCCCTGCCCCGGCTCACGCACGAGCTGGGCGTGACGGCCTCGTCCAAGCTCTGGATCGTCAACATCTACGCGCTGGTGGTGTCCGGCCTGCTGCTGGGCATGGGCACGCTGGGCGACCGACTGGGCCACAAGCGCCTGTTCATGATGGGCCTGGCGGTGTTCGGCGCGGCCTCGCTGGCGGCGGCCTATTCGCCCAACCCCGCGGCGCTGATCGCGGCGCGCGCGGTGCTGGCCGTGGGCGCGGCCATGATGATGCCGGCGACCCTGTCGATCCTGCGCCTGACCTTCGCCGACGAGCGCGAGCGCGCCATCGCCATCGGCGTCTGGGCCTCGGTGGCCTCGGGCGGCGCGGCGCTCGGACCGGTCATCGGCGGCATCCTGCTGGAGCACTTCTGGTGGGGCTCGGTGTTCCTGATCAACCTGCCCATCGTGCTACTGGCCCTGCCGCTGGCGCGCCGCTACATCCCCGCCGGCCAGCCGGATCGCCAGCGCCCCTGGGACCTGATCGGTTCGCTGCAGGTGATGGTCGGCCTGATCCTGACCGCCTATGCGCTCAAGGAGCTGGGCCGCGCCCAGCCGTCGTGGTTGGACGCCGCGCTGGCCTGCGCCGGCGGCGCGGCCATGCTGTTCGTCTTCGCCCGGCGCCAACGCGCGCGGCCGCATCCGCTGATCGATTTCGCCATCTTCCGCAACCGCAGCTTCAGCTCGGCCGTGGCCGCGGCGCTGTTCGCGGCGGCGGCGCTGCTGGGCATGGAGCTGGTGTTCAGCCAGCGCCTGCAGCTGGTGCTGGGCATGTCGCCGATCGAGGCGGCGCTCTACATCCTGCCTTTGCCGCTGGCCGCGTTCATCGCCGGGCCGCTGGCCGGCTGGCTGCTGCCGAAGGTGGGCAGCGCGCGTCTGCTGTTCGTGGCGCTGCTGACGTCCGGCCTGGGCATGGGCGGCTACCTGTTCAGCTACGACGGCGCGCTGGCGGCGCAGATGGCCAGCCTGTGCGTGCTGGGCGTGGGCATCGGCGCCACCATGACGGCCGCTTCCAGCACCATCATGCAGAGCGCCACGCCGGAACGCGCCGGCATGGCCGCCTCGATCGAGGAAGTGTCGTACGAACTGGGCGGCGCGCTGGGCGTGACGCTGATGGGCTCGATCCTGTCGGGCGTGTACGCGCACACGCTGGAAGTGCCGGCGGGCGTTTCCGCGGCCGTCGCCCGCGACAGCCTGGACGAGGCGCTGGCGCTGGCCGAGGGCCTGTCCGGCGAATTGGGCGCGTCGCTGGCGCGCCTGGCGCGCGGCGCCTTCGACGCGGGCTACGCGGCGGTCATCGCCACGGCCGCCCTGATGCTGCTGGGCACCGCGGCGCTGGTGCTGGCAAACCGGCTGCGTGGCGGCGCGGGCGAGGCCACGCCCCGTTGATCGGGCGCCGGCTTCGCGGCGCTGCGAAAAACCTGCCCCCTGTCGGCACAAAGGCGGCAAGCCCCGTAAACTTCCGGACATTCCCATTGAGATAGATCATCGTACCCAGGGTATGGCTTCGGATAGGCTTATGCGAAACGTGAAACACAAGTCCGCCCCCGACAAGGACAGCTATTTGTTCTCCGACCAGATTGGGCACCTGCTGCGGCGGGTGTACCAACGGCATACCGCCCTGTTCCAGCAGTACATCCCCGACTCGCAGCTGACCGCGGCGCAGTTCGTCGTGTTGTGCTCGGTACGCGACAACCAGGGCAGTTCGCTGGCGGATATCGTCAAGGCCACGGTCATCGACCAGGCCACGGTGCGCGGCGTCGTCGACCGGCTCAAGCAGCGCGAGCTGGTGCGGGTCGACCACGACCCGCACGACCGCCGCAAGGTGGTCATCAACCTGACCCCGGTGGGCCAGGAGCTGGTGCGCAAGATGGAACCCTTTGCCCTGCAGATCACCGAAAGCACCTACGGCACGCTCAATCCCGCCGAGCGCGTGGCGCTGGAATTCCTGCTGCGCAAGATGATCGAGGGCGACGCCGGGGAATGAGGCGTCCGGGCTTCCGGCGTCCGGGCGTCCGGCGTCCGGGCTTCCGGCGTCCGCGCTTCCGGCGTGCGAGCGGCACGCGTCCTCCCGGATGCGCGCCGCCCTTCTGACGGATCAGTCCAGCGCGCGGTTGCGCGACTCGACGTCGACCGCCCGGATCGACAGCGCCGCGGCCAGCAGCATGGCCGCCAGCACCGCCAGCGCCAGCGTGAAGTGGGTGGCCATGATGGGTGCGATGATGGCCGGCGCGAACAGCCCGCCGAAACGCGCCACCGCGCCCGCCAGCCCCATGCCGCTGGCGCGCAGGTCGGTCGGATAGACCTCGGGCGTGAAGGCGTACAGCGCGCCCCAGGTACCCAGCAACGCGAAGCTCATGAGCAGCGTCGAGCCAACCACCAGGAAGCTGGAGGTGCCCAGGCTGTACAGCATGCACCCCACCGCGCTCAGGATCAGGAAGCCGACCAGCGTGGGCTTGCGGCCCCAGCGTTCCACCCCGTAGGCCGACAGCGCGAAGCCGGGCAATTGCACCAGCGCCAGCAGCACCAGGAATTCCTGGCCGCGCATGAAGGCGAAGCCCTGGCTGCTGAGCTTGATCGGCAGGTAGACGAATACGCCGTAGTAGGCGATGGAGATCAGCGCCCAGGCCAGGCACAGCGCGATGCTGCGGCGGCGCAGCGCGTTCGAGAACAGTGCCGACAGCGGCTTGCGCTCATGCAGTTCCGGCTTGAGCTCGGGGATGTCGGTCGGACGTCCGTTGACGCGGGCCACGCGTTCGAGCACCTTGCGCGCCTGTCCCGACTTGCCGTTGCGGTTCAGGTACATCGGCGACTCGGGGATGTAGAAGCGCAGTACCACGCCGATCAGCGCCGGCAGGCCGGTGACGAAGAAGATCACGCGCCAGGCATCATCGCCCCACGACAGCGCGGCCAGCGCCAGCAGCGCCAGGCAGATCGTGCCCAGGGCCCAGAACGATTCCAGCAACACCAGCCAGCGGCCGCGGCGCTCGCTGGGCAGGAACTCGGCCATCATGGTGTAGTCCACCGGCAGCGTGCCGCCGACACCGATGCCGGTGACGAAGCGCAGCAGCAACAACCACGCGAAGTCCGGCGCGAAGGCCGAGGCCACGCCGGCGCAGGCGTCGATGACCACCGCCATCATCAGCACCGGCCGGCGGCCGATGCGGTCGGCCAGCCGGCCGAAGGCGAAGGCGCCGATCAGCATGCCGACGAAGAACGCGGTGCCGGTCTGCAGGGCTTCGGGCACCGGGATGCCGAAGGTGCGGGCGATGGACGGCGCGCTGAAGCCGATCGACAGCACCTGCATCGCGTCGGCGAGCCAGACCAGGCCGAAGATCATGAACAGCCGGTACTGGAACTTGCCGACACCGGCGGTCTTGATGCCTTGTTCCACCGTGATGAATGAAGCTGACATATGCGTGATTCCCTTTGTTTGCCGCGCGCGGCCCGTGCCCGCCAAGGCGCCGGTGCCGCTGTCGGTATGTGGCCCGCCCCGCGGATGCGGGGGTACAGCAACGCCCCCTCGGCGCCGGGCGGGTGCCGATGGAAACCGATGCGCGCGATGTTGTGTCGCGAGGCGCGGCCGGACCCGCCATGGGCCGGTCCGCTGCCCCGTCTTCCCCTTACTGCTGCTGCGCGTGCTGGCGCAGCCTGCCTATGGTCGTCGTGTCAACTGGCCAAGCCTCTTCCTCCGGCGCGAATCGCGCGCGCAAATAGTCGATCAAATCGCCGATCTGCCTGTCGTCCAGGCTGTTACCGAACGACGGCATGTAGCCCAGGGCATCGTCGGCCGGGGCCTGGATGCCGTGGAGGATCACCTGGATCAGGTTGTCCGGCGATGCGGCGTGCAGATTGGTGTTCTGGCCCAGCAGGGGCTTGACCCCGAACAGGGTCGGCCCGCTGCCGGCTTCATGGCAGACGGCGCAGGCGTTCTGGTAGATGCGTTCGCCGCTGGCGCGGCGCAGCGTGATGGCCTCGCTGACGGCCGCGGGCGCGGGGACCGCGGTGTTGGTGGCGGCGGCGGTAGCGGTCGTGGCCGCCGGGGCGGACACGACGCTGGCCGACGTGGCGGCGCTTGCCGTGGCCGTGGCAGTAGCCGTCGCGCGCGCCGCCGACGGCGTCCGCCCCGGCACCGCCATCAGGTAGGTGACGATGGCCTTCAGGTCGCTGGCCGGCAGTTCGGCCAGCCCATGGATCACGGGCGCCATGGGGCCCGCGGCCACGCCATGGCGCGGCGAATAGCCGGTGCGCAGGTACTGGAACAGTTCCTCGCCCGACCAAGCCCGCTCGCCCGTGGCGAGCTGGTTCAGCGCCGGCGCGTTCCAGCCCTCGGCCTGGCCGCCGGCCAGGTAGGCCAGGCCGCCCTTCTCCGCGCCCAGCGCGTTGCGCGGCGAATGGCAGGCGGCGCAATGGCCCACGCCTTCCACCAGATACGCGCCGCGATTCCATTCGGCGTCCTGCGAGGGATCCGGCGTGAATGGCTTGGGATCATGGAACAGCAGATTCCAACCGGCCAGCAGCGGCCGCAGGTTGAACGGAAAACCGAGCTCGGTGCGCGGCGGCGTGGCGGCGACCGCCGGCTGCGACATGAGGTAGCCATACAAGGCCTGCATGTCCGCGTCGCTGAGCTTGGCATAGGCGGTGTACGGAAAAGCGGGATACAGCTGGCGGCCATCCTGGTGCACGCCCTGGCGCATGGCGCGTTCGAAGGCCGCGAAGGACCAGCGGCCGATGCCGGTCCGCGGATCGGGCGTGATGTTGGTGGAATAGATCGTGCCGAACGGCGTCTCCAGGGCCAGGCCGCCGGCGTTGCGGGCGCCGCCCGGCGCCGTGTGGCAGGCGACGCAATCGCCGGCCGCGGCCACCAGCCGGCCGCGCTCGATTGCCTGGGCCGAATACAAGGACGGGTCGGGACCGGCGGTCAGCGGCAGCGCCGGCTTGAGCGGCCACAGCGCGGTGGCCAGCGTGGCCACGCTGGCCGCGCCCGCCGCCAGCCAGCCCCAGCCTCGGCGCAGCGCGCCGCGCCGCGCCGCGCGCCGGTCCGCCAGGGCCAGGCGCAATTGGCCGGCATCGAACGGCGCCTGCCGCAGCCGCACCCCGGTGGCGTCCGCGATGGCGTTGGCGATGGCGGCGGCGGCCGGCAGCGTCGCCACGCCGTCCAGGTCGAGGCAGCCGGCGCGCACCACGTCGGGCGGCGTCGGCGCCGCCATGGCCAGCGCATCCGTCGCCCCGTTCGCGGCCGCCGGCGTGGCGGCGCGCCAATCGTCGAACGCCGCCGGCGCGCCGATCAGGCGGCGGGCCTCGGCCAGCCGTTCGGGTTGCTGGCGGGTGATGGCCAGGCGTGTCGTCGCGCCCTGCGCCGGCCGCAGGTCCTGGCTGTCATGGCCGGCGACTACCCGCGTCACCTCGATCGCGCCGGTGGCGGGCTGGATCGCCACCTCGGCAACCCAGGCGCTCCAGACCATGCGTTCCGAACCATCCTCGGCCTCGCAACGCACCTGGGCCGTGGCAAAGCCGCTGCCGCGCAGCAGGCCGTCGCGCGGCGCGGCGGCGTCATCCATGGCCGCCTGCTCGACCACCTGGCGCGCCAGCTCGCGGCCGCGCGCGTCGGCCAGGTGCCGCAGGCGCCAGTCAACCGGATCCTCGCCGGCGGCCAGTGCGCGTTCATGCCACAGGCTTTCGCCGGCGAAGACCTGGGCCGCGTTCAACTCGTCGACGCTGGCGTGCAGCAAGGCATGCGACGACGCTTGCGCCCGTACCGGGCCATCGCCCAGCACCGTGGCATGGCCACTGGCCGGCGCCGGCCCGGACCGCGCCAGCAGGCGCGCCAGGCTGGGCCGCATGGCCCAGGGCTGCGGCGAGCACAGGACCGGCCCCGCCGCCAGGTCCGCTGCGCGCAGGGCCAGCGTGGCCGGCAGCGGCGGGCGGCTGGCCACGCACACCGGCCGCGCCACCGCCTCGGACAGCAGCGCCGCTTCGGCGGCGGCATCCAGCAGATCGAGCGCATGCGCCGCGTGCGCGGCCGGGGCCGCGCCCTGCGGCCATGCCGCCACGGTCACCGCGCACTCGGGCCAGTCGAACAAGGCCGCCAGCTCGCGCCGTGCCAGGGCATGCAGCGCGGCCGCGTCCGGTGGCAGCCACAGCGTCAGGCGGCCTTCCAGGCACCAGGCCGCGACCCGCGCGCTGGCCGCAGCCGCGGCCGGCCGCCAGAGATATTCAGGTTCATCCGCCGGCGCCGTGCCGGCGCTTTCGGCCAGGCCTTCCTGCGCCGGCCGGCCCCCGCCACGCCACGCGGGCGCGAGACTGGCCAGGGCCTGCCGCGCGTGCAGCGGCGTCACCGCCACCACACCGGCGAAGTTTTCCCGCCGCACCACCGCCACCACGCCCGCCTGCGCCCGCGCCTCGTCCAGGCGCACGCTGTCGAGCGCGCTGCCGCGATAACGGCTGCCGTCCCAGGCGGCTTCGGGCGGGCGCAGCGCCAGCCCGTGCAACAGCTCGGAGGGCGGCGCGACGGCGAGCGGCGCGGCCTCGGGCAGCCACGCGCTCATGCGCCGGCCCCTTCCGGCCCGCATGGCCGCGCCGCTGCGCGCAATTGCACCGCGCGCAGCGCCGCCTGCATGATTTCAACGTGCGTGCCGCAGCGGCACAGGTTGTGATGCAGCTCGCTGCGCACGGCCTGCTCCGAGGGCGCGGGGTCGCGGCGCAGCAACGCCTCGACGGTCATGATCATGCCGTTCAGGCAATAGCCGCACTGGGCCGCCTGGCATTCGATGAAAGCGCGCTGGGTCGGGCCGGGCCGCTCGCGCGTGCCCAACCCTTCCAGCGTGGTGACTTCGCGTCCCTGCGCCGCCCGCACCGGGATCACACAGGAACGCGCCGCCACGCCGTCGATCAGCACGGTGCAGGCGCCGCACTCGCCCAGGCCGCAACCGTATTTCGGACCGTTCAGCGCCAGGTCGTTGCGCAGCACCAGCAACAGCGGGGTCGCCGGCGCCACCGCCACCCGCGCGGCGGCGCCGTTGACCTTCAGGTCGATCGGATCGGCGGCGGGCGCGGTGGCGGCGGTATGTTCCATGGTGTGCGTGGCGAAAGTCCGGTGAATGAAGCGCGGCGGGCGCGTCAGGCCGCCGCCTTGGCCTTCGGTTCGACCAGCGGCTCGCTGAACACGTCGTAACCGAAGCACCAGGTCGGATCCTCGTTGGTCCGCAGCCAGGTGTTGTCATGCGAAATGCGCTGCACCTTGCTGGCGCGCTCGGCGCGGTTGGCTTCGTACAGCGCGAAAGCCAGTTCGTGATTATGCGCCCCCACTTCCTTGAAGCAACGCACCAGCATCGCGCCGTCCTCGATGGCCATGGCCGCGCCCTGCGCCATGTGCGGTTTCATCGGGTGGCAGGCATCGCCGAGCAGCACCAGGCGGCCGCGGCTCCACAGCGGCAGCGGGTCGCGCTCCAGCAAGGACCACTTGGTGACCTCGACGGTGGCGTCGATCAGCGCCTGCACCGTCGGATGCCAGCCCTGGAACGCCTCGCGCATCTCGTCCTTGCTGCTGGGCAGCCAGCGGTCGTTCAGGTCCCATTGCTCGACCGGCACGCCGGTCACGTAGTAGAGCTCGTCGGCCTTGCTGGTGACGAAGTACGTCATCATGTGGCGGTCGTCGGTCCACCACTTCACGCAGGCGTCGAACGGCAGCATGCCGGCCTTGACTTCGGGCGTGGGGAACACCGCGCGGTGGGCCAGATAGCCGGCGTACTTGGGAGGCTCGGGCCCCAGCAGTTCCTCGCGGATGCAGGAATTGACGCCGTCGGCGCCGATCACGATGTCGGCATGCTCGACGCTGCCGTCGGCAAAGCGCATCTCGACGTCGTTGCCGCGGTCGGTGACGCCGACCAGGTGCTTGGAATAGGCCATCACCCGCTCGGGCAGCGCCTCGATCAGCAGGGCGTGGAAGTCGCCGCGGTGCACCGTCAGGTACGACGCGCCGTAGGTTTTGACGGCATAGTCGCCCAACGGAATCCGCGCGAGCACGTCGCCGGTCAGGCCGTGGCGGCTGTACCAGTAGTCGGGGTGCGACCCTTGGGCGTTGAGCGCGTCCTCGATGCCGATGCGGCGCAGGATCTTCATGACGTTGGGGCCGACGTGGATACCGGCGCCCAGCCGCGAAAAACTCGGCGCCTGTTCGTACACGCGCACGTCGAAGCCTTCCTGCAGCAGGAGCGAGGCGGTGGCGGCGCCACCGAGGCCGGCGCCGATCACGGCGATGCGGGGGGATTTAGACAAGAGGCTCTCCTACTTTTCTATGCATACACTCTATTTTTTCCAGATGGAAAACCGCACCATCGTGGATCCGAAATTGTTCGCCTGCGTCCAAAACAGTGCATTTTTATGCACATATAGGTAAAAACCACTATGAACATCGGCTTTGCGATTCACCTCGCTGTTTGCAAGAATAGAGCGTCTACACTGTTTTTTTAATTTATCGAAAACCCTAAGATGGATCCGCGCTTCACGTCATCACGCTCGATCCGCGCCCTGCGCGGCGCAAGCGATGACCGCCGGATCCCGTCCTGGCATCGACCCACCCGGAGCACGGCATGAGCCAACCATCCAGCACCTTCCTGTACGGCGCCAACGTCCACGCCAACGGCATCCGCCAGCACTACCTGCGCTACGGCGGCGCGGACGGCGCGCGCGCCGAACGCGACGCGCTCATCCTGATCCCCGGCATCACCAGCCCGGCCGTGACCTGGGGCTTTGTGGCCGAGCGCCTGGGCCAGCGCTACGACACCTATGTGCTGGACGTGCGCGGCCGCGGCCTGTCCAGCGCCGACCCCGGGCTGGACTACGGCCTGGACGCGCAGGCCGCCGACGTGCTGGCGCTGGCGCAGGCGCTGGGCCTGCAGCGCTATGCGCTGATGGGCCATTCCATGGGCGGCCGCATCGCGGTGCGCGCGGCCCGCGGCCAGCCGGCCGGCCTGACGCGGCTGGTCATCGTCGACCCGCCCGTCTCCGGCCCGGGCCGCCGCCCCTACCCCGCCAAGCTGGCCTGGTACGTCGACTCGATCCGCCAGGCCACGCACGGCATGGATGCCGAGGCCATGCGCGCCTTCTGCCCCACCTGGACCGAGGAACAGCGGCGCCTGCGCGCGCAATGGCTGCACACCTGCCACGAACCCGCCATCGTGCGCAGCTTCGAGGACTTCGGCCGCGACGACATCCATGCCGACCTGCCGCATGTGCGCGTGCCGCAGTTGCTGATGACCGCCGAGAACGGCGGCGTGGTCGGCGACGAGGACGTGGCCGAATGGCAGGGCCTGGCGCCCGACACCCTGCACCGGCGCGTGCCCGCCGCCGGCCACATGATTCCATGGGACAACGAGGCCGGTTTCCACGAGGCGCTGGGCGACTTCCTCGAACCGCGCGGCTGAATCCCCTTTTTCCCCTTACCGGACAGGAGTCCGCCATGCCCGTCAGCGACATCGACCTGATCCGCGCCTGGAAACAGGTGCTCACGCTTTCCCGCCTCGAAGCCGGCCAGACCGTGACCGTGCTCACCGGCGCCGACACCCATCCGCAGACGCTGCGCTGCGCCATCGCCGCCGCCGGCGACATGGGCGCGCGGGTCAACCGCCTCGACCTGCCGCCGGTCAACGGCGAAAAATCCCTCAGCCGCGACTCGCTGGCCTACCTGGGCACCACGCCGCTGACCGGCAACCCCGCCGCCATCGCCGCGCTCAAGGCCAGCGACCTGGTGCTGGACCTGATGACGCTGCTGTTCTCGCCCGAGCAGCACGAGATCCTGCAGGGCGGCACCAAGATCCTGCTGGCGGTCGAGCCGCCCGAGATTCTCTGCCGCCTGGTGCCGACCGAGGCCGACCGCGCCCGCGTGCGCGCGGCCGCCGCGCAAATCGCCGAGGCGCGCCAGATGCGCATCACCTCCCGGGCCGGCACCGACCTGCAATGCCGCCTGGGCAGCTTCCCGGCGATTTCCGAATACGGTTTCGTCGACGAGCCAGGGCGCTGGGACCACTGGCCCAGCGGCTTCGTGCTGACCTGGCCCGACGAGGGCCACAGCAACGGCCAGGTGGTGCTGGACCGCGGCGACATCCTGCTGCCGATGAAGGACTACGTCACCGACCCGATCACCCTCACCGTGGAACGCGGCTACGTCACCCGCATCCAGGGCGGCCTGCAGGCCGAGGTGCTGCGCGACTACATGGCGTCGTACGAAGACCCGGAAGCGTACGCCGTCTCGCACATCGGCTGGGGCCTGCAGCCGCGCGCCCACTGGTCGATGCTGGGCCATTACGGCAAGGAGACCCACATCGGCATGGACGCCCGCGCCTTCGAGGGCAACTTCCTCTGGTCCATGGGACCGAACAACGAGGCCGGCGGTCAACGCACCACCGCCTGCCATATCGACATCCCGATGCGCCGCTGCACGGTGATGCTGGACGAACGCGCCGTCGTCATCGACGGCGTGGTGCAGGACGAACCCGGGCTGGCCTACGCCGCCCGCCGCAAGGAGCTGGCATGACCCACACCGTTCCCGCCGGGGATATCTCGGCCTACGCCCGCCAGGGCTTCGGCACGCCGCTGCCGTTGAAGGCGCCGTTCGGCCTGCTGATCATCGACTTCGTCAACGGCTTTGCCGACCCCGCCGTGTTCGGCGGCGGCAACATCCCGCCGGCCATCGAGCGCACCCGGACGTTGCTGGCGCATGCGCGCGAACAAGGGTGGCCGGTGGCCCACAGCCGCATCGTGTTCTCCGACGACGATGCCGACAGCAACATCTTCTGCCTCAAGGTGCCGGGCATGCTGACCCTGAAGGAAGACAGCCACAACAGCGCCATCGTGCCGCAGCTGGCCCCCGCGCCCGGCGAATACGTGGTGCGCAAGAGCACGCCGTCGGCGTTCTACGGCACCATGCTGGCGCCGTGGCTGGCGCAACGCGGCGTGCAGACGCTGGTGGTGGCCGGCTGCGTCACCAGCGGCTGCGTGCGCGCCAGCGTGGTCGACGCCATGCAGGCTGGCTTGCGGCCACTGGTGGTGTCCGACTGTTGCGGCGACCGCGCGCTGGGGCCGCACGAGGCCAACCTGTTCGACATGGCGCAGAAGTACGCCGCCGTCATGCCGCTGGAGCAGGCGCTGGCCGACATCGCCGCGCTGCCCGGCGCGGCGCGATAGCGGCATAATCAGCCAATCCGCCCGGATCGCCTTCGCCCATGAACCTGCCCCATCCCCGCGCGCAGCACGACGCGCTGCTGAGCCACCCCGGCGCGCTCCTGGTCGTGCGCGCGCCGACCGCCCCGCCGCGCCCGGCGCCCGGGCAGCCGGGCGTGGTCTCGGATTACGTCCAGGACACGCCCGAGATCTTCGTGGCGGTGCTGGCAGATGATGCCGCGCCTGATGGCTGGCGCGCGCTGGCCTTCAACGGCCACGTCGACCTGGGCACCGGCATCCGCACCGCGCTGGCGCAGATCGTGGCCGAGGAATTGCATGTGCCGATGGCGCGGCTCGAAATGGTGCTGGGCCACACCAACGCCACCCCCAACCAGGGCCCCACCATCGCCAGCGCCAGCATCCAGATTTCGGCCGCGCCCTTGCGCCGCGCCGCGGCCCAGGCGCGCGAGCAGCTGCTGGCGCGGGCCGCGCGGCAATGGGGCGTGGCGGCGGACACGCTGCGCTTGCGCGACGGCATCGTGCGCCCCGCCGATGAGCGCGACGAACGCGCCCTGCGCTACGGTCAACTGGTCCAGGGCCAGCACACCCGGCTGGAACTGGCCGCCGATGATTCCCAGGTGCGGCTCAAGCCGGCGGGCGACTACACCCTGGTCGGCAGCGCCGTCGCGCGCGTCGACATTCCCGCCAAGGCCACCGGCGAACTGAGCTTCGTGCACGACGTGCGCGTGCCCGGCATGCGCCACGGCCGCGTGGTGCGCCCGCCGCATCCCGGCCGCGATGCCGGCGACTTCATCGGCCGCTGCCTGCTCGATGTCGACACCGGTTCGGTCGCGCACCTGCCCGGGCGCGTCCAGGTCGTGGTGCAAGGCGATTTCATCGGCGTGGTGGCGGACCGCGAGGAGCAGGCCGAAGCCGCCATGCGCGCGCTCAAGGTCCGCTGGAAGCCGGTGCCGCCGGCGCCGGCGCTCGACGACCTGGCCAGCGCCATCCGCGCCAACCCGGCGCGCCGCCGCCTGCTGCTGGAGGAAGGCGACGTCGACGCCGCCTGTGCCGGCGCAGCGGTGCACCTGCGCCGCACCTACGTCTGGCCCTACCAGATGCACGCGTCGATCGGGCCTTCGTGCGCGGTGGCGGATCATCGCGATGGCCGCCTCACGGTCTGGGCCGGCACCCAGAATCCGCACATGCTGCGCGCAGACCTGGACCGCCTGCTCAAGCTGGGCGAGGACCGCATCGACATCATCCGCATGGAAGCCGCCGGCTGTTATGGCCGCAACTGCGCCGACGACGTCTGCGCCGACGCCGCGCTGCTGTCGGCCGCCGTCGGCGCGCCGGTGCGGGTGCAACTGATGCGCGACCAGGAACACCAGTGGGAGCCCAAGGGCACGGGCCAGCTGATGGACGTGGGCGCGGCGCTGGACACCGAGGGCAGGCTGCTGGCCTACGACTTCCAGGTGCGCTATCCGTCCAACGACGCGCCGCTGCTGGCGCTGCTGCTGACCGGCGGCGTGTCCGGCGAGCCGCGCGTGCTGGAAATGGGCGACCGCACCTCGGTGCCGCCGTATCGCTATCCCAGCCGCCGCATCGTCTGCCACGACACCGCGCCGCTGGTGCGCGCCTCGTGGCTGCGCGGGGTCTCGGCCCTGCCCAGCTCGTTCGCGCACGACTGCATGGTCGATGAACTGGCCGAGGCGGCCGGCGCCGACCCGGTTGCGTTCCGGCTCGCGCACCTGGACGATGCGCGCGCCACCGCGCTGCTGGAGGCGACCGCGGCGCGCGCTGGCTGGCACGAGCGGCCGCCCGGCAGCCGCGGCACGCCGGGCGCCGACGGTATCCTGCGCGGACGCGGCGTGGCCTACGCGCGCTATGTGCACAGCAAGTTCCCGGGCTTTGGCGCCGCCTGGGCGGCGTGGGTCATCGACCTGGGCGTGGACCCGGCCAGCGGGCGCATCGCCATCACGCGGGTGGTGGTCGGCCAGGACACCGGCATGGTCGTCAACCCCGACGGCGTGCGCCACCAGATCCACGGCAACGTCAACCAGACCCTCAGCCGCTGCCTGCTGGAACGCGTGCGGTTCGATGCGGCCGGCGTGGCCAGCCGCGAATGGGGCGGCTATCCCATCGTCGGTTTCAAGGACCTGCCGCCCATCGACGTGCTGCTGATGCCGCGCCAGGACGAAGCGCCCATGGGCGCCGGCGAATCCGCGTCGATTCCCGGGCCGGCGGCCATCGCCAATGCGCTGTTCGACGCCACCGGACGCCGCTTCCACCAGGCGCCCTTCACGCCGGAAGCGGTGCGCGCCGCCCTCGCGGACCGCGCTGCCGCGGCCTGCGCAACACCGTCCGCGGCGTAGCGCAGGCCGCCAAACCGGCATTGCGCCCGTCGCTCAGAGCACGCTGCGCATGGCCTGGTCCATGTCGGCGATCAGGTCTTCCTCGTGCTCCAGGCCGATGGAAATGCGGATCAGGCCTTCGGACACGCCGGCCGCGTCGCGTTCGGCCGCCGGCACGCCGGAATGCGTGGTCGAGGCCGGGTGGCAGACCAGCGATTCGGTGCCACCCAGGCTCACCGCCGACTTGAACAGGCGCAGCGCGTTGATGAAGCGGAACGCCTTGGCGCGGCCGCCGTCCAGCACGAATGCGAAGGTCGAGCCCGGCCCCGTGCACTGGCGCTTGTAGACCGCCTGGTAGGCCTCGTCGGCAATGGTCTCGGGATGGTAGATGCGCACTTTCTCGTGCGGATTGCCCGCCAGCCATTGCGCCACGCGGGTGGCGCTGCGGGCGGCCTGCTTCATGCGCAGCACCACGGTCTCCATCGAGCGCGTGATCATCCAGCACGAGTGCGGATCGAGCTGCGAGCCGAAGGCGCTGCGGATGGCGCGCACCTTCTTGATCAGGTCTTTCGAGCCGGTGACCGCGCCGGCCACCAGGTCGCTGTGGCCGCCCACGTATTTGGTCAGCGAATACACGCACAGGTCCACGCCATGCTCGGCCGGCTTCTGGAAGATCGGGCCCAGCAGCGTGTTGTCGCACACCGAGATCGGGCGGTAGCCGTGGCGCGCGGCAAACGCGTCCAGCTCGGCCTTCATGGCCTGGAAGTCGATCAGCGCATTGGTGGGATTGGCCGGCGTTTCCACGTAGAACAGCTTCACCGGCCCCTTGGCGGCGGCCGCTTCCAGCGCATCGCGCATGCTCTGCGCCGACAGGCCGTCGTGGATCGGGTGCGAGCCGATGCCCCATTCCGGGAAGATCTTGGCGATCAGGGTCTCGGTGCCGCCGTACAGCGGCACCGACTGCACCAGCTGGTCGCCCGGGCGCAGGAACGCCAGGAACACCGCGCTGATGGCCGACATGCCGCTGGAGGTCACCGCCGCGTCCTCCGAGCCATCCAGCAGCGACAGGCGATCCTCGACGATCTCCAGGTTGGGATGGTTGAAGCGGCTGTACACCAGCCCGGCCGACTCGCCCTGCGGCAGCGGCTTGCGGCCCGACACCAGGTCGAAGAACTCGGCGCCGTCCTCGGCCGAGCGGAAGGCGAAGGTGGACGTGAGGAATACCGGCGGCTTGACCGCGCCTTCGGACAGGAAGGGATCGAAGCCGTACGACATCATCTGCGTCTCGGCGTGCAGCGGACGGCCGGAAATGTCTTTCTTGTGATAGCTGGAGTAACTCATGGCGTGCCTCTCAATGGGGGAAGTGCGGCCTACCTGACGGCGATATCACGGATTCGGACACGATAGCGCCGCCGGCCGGGGGATGCAGCGAGTATGGGCGCGTCCGGCCACAATATTCTTTCCATTTCTACTCTTTGGATCGGATAATGGGAAATATCGTTTCCCATACCTTCGAAACCATGAAAGAGACTGCCTTGTTACATCAACTTGACGCGATCGATTGGAAAATCATGAAAATCCTTCAAGAAGATGGCCGGCTCTCCAACGCCGAACTGGCCGAGCGCGTGTCGCTGTCGGCCTCGCCCTGCTGGAAGCGCCTCAAGCGCCTGGAGACCTCGGGCGTCATCCGCGGCTACCAGGCCATCCTGGACCGCCGCGCGCTCGGCATGGGGGTGGTGGCGTTCGTCAGCATCTCGCTGGAAAACCACACCGAAAAAACCTGCCGCGCGTTCGAGGCGGCGGTGGCCGCCATGCCCGAAGTGCTGGCCTGCCACAACACCACGGGCCAGCACGACTACCTGCTGCACATCGTGGCGCGCGACTTCGACGCCTATTCCGAATTCGTGCGCAACCGGCTGCGCACCCTGCCCGGCGTCAAGGAACTGCTCAGCACGCTGTCGATGCACGAAGTGAAGTCGTCGACCAAGTTGCATCTTTGAACCCGCAATGACCGGCGCCCGGGCCGTTCCAGCGCGGCCCGGCGGCCGGCCCGCGCCTGCCCGCCAAATGCCAGGGAGTGTCACGAAGCTGTAGCGACCCGTGCCTAGAGTGTCGATTCCGATTGAATCCCAAAGAGGACTTCCTGTCATGAAATCGACTCTCCGCATCGCGGCGGCTGGCGCCTGCCTGTCCGTCTTCAGCTTCTCCCCCGCCCTCGCGGCGACGGCCACTTCCAGCTCGGTCCAGCTCTACGGCCTGGTCGACACCGGCCTGCAATACCTCAGCAACGGACCCAGCGGCAACAGCAAGACGGGCATGAGCACGGGCAACCTGAGCGGCTCGCGCTGGGGCCTGCGCGGCACCGAAGACCTGGGCGACGGCCTGTCGACCGTGTTCGTGCTGGAAAACGGCTTCGACTCCGGCAACGGCACCACCATGCAGGGCGGCCGCCTGTTCGGCCGCCAGGCCTACGTCGGGCTGTCGAGCAAGAGCCTGGGCCGCCTGACGCTGGGCCGCCACAACACGCTCATGATCGACTGGATGAGCAAGTACAACCCGTTCGACAACGCCAATTTCTCGATCAAGCGCCCCGACGCGGCCTTCTCGGACCGCACCGACAACGCGGTGATGTACGTCGGCAAGTTCGGCCCCGTGTCCGTCGGCGGCTACTACAGCTTCGGCTGGAACAACGAGCAGTCGTTCGACGACAAGACGCTGGGCCGCATGCTCGGCGGCGGCGTGCGCTATCAGTCGGGCGGCCTGGACGCCGGCCTGCTGTACCACTCCAAGCATGCCGACAAGCCGGCCAAGGGCGCCAACAGCGACAACCGCGAAGACCGCATCGTCGCCGGGCTGTCGTATGACTTCGAGGGCGTGAAGGTCTACGCCGGCTACCGCTGGCTGGAACAGAAGCTGACGCAGCGCACCTACAAGAACAACCTGACCTGGCTGGGCGTGACCTACCTGCCGGTGCAGAACAACCGCCTGTCGTTGGCCGTGTACCACCTGAACGACTCGGTCTGCGACGACATGAACAATGCCGTCTGCCCGGCCGCGCAGGCCGCCGGCACCGGCCAGAAGTCCACCATGTTCGTCCTGGGCAACGAATACGACCTGTCCAAGCGCACCACCGTCTACGCCGTCGCGGCCTACGCGGTCAACGACGACAAGTCGGCGCAGAGCGTGGTCGGCGGCAAGTACGGCGCCAACGTCGAGCCGGGCAAGAACCAGTTCGGCCTGAACCTCGGCCTGCGGCACCGGTTTTGAACGCGCTCGGACCCTCCGCGGGCGGCACGGCGATCGCCGTGCGCGGCCTGCGCCACGCCTTCAACGGCCACACCGTGCTGGACGGCGTCGACCTGGACGTGCCCGCGGGCGCCGTCCTGGCGCTGCTGGGCCCGTCGGGCTGCGGCAAGAGCACCCTGCTCAAGTCGCTGGCCGGACTGCTGCGGCCGCAGGCCGGCAGCATCGCCTTCGGCGATGCCGTCGTCTGCGACGCGCAGCGCCACGAACCGCCCGAACGCCGCGACCTCGGCATGGTGTTCCAGGACTACGCGCTGTGGCCGCACATGAGCGTGGCCGGCAACGTCGCCTTTCCGCTGGAAATGCGCGGCGTCGCCCGGCGCGAGCGGCCGGCGCGGGTGCGGGAAGCCCTGGCCCTGGTCGGCCTGGACGAGCACGCCGCGCGCCGCCCGTCGGAACTATCGGGCGGCCAGCAGCAGCGCGTCGCGCTGGCCCGCGCCATCGTGGCGCGGCCGCGCGTGCTGCTGTTCGACGAGCCGCTGTCCAACCTGGACCGGGCCCTGCGCGAATCGCTCTGCGTCGAGATCGGCGCCCTGCTGCGCCGGCTCGGCACCACCGCCGTCTACGTCACCCACGACCACGAGGAAGCCCATGCCCTGGCGCACACCATCGCCCGCATGGAACACGGCCGCATCGCCGACCTCGCCGTGTCCAAACCCCAGGACTCTGCCTAAAATGCCCCACGCACCCGTTTCCAAACTACTTGCCACGTTCTTTATGACGCTTTCGTTCGGATTGGCCGCCGGCCAGGCCAAGGCGCTGACCGTTTACACCGCGGGCCCAGGCGGGCTCATCAAGCAACTGGCCGCCGGCTTCCAGGAGAAGACCGGCATCAAGGTCGACGTGTTCCAGGCCACCACCGGCAAGGTCATGGCCCGGCTTGAGGCCGAGTCCGCCAACCCGCGCGCCGACGTGCTGATCTCGGCCTCCTGGGACACCGCGCAGGACCTGGACCAGCGCGGCTGGCTGCTGGCCTATGAAAGCCCCAACGCGGCCCAGGTGCCGGCCCGCTTCAAGGCCCCGACCTACGTGGCGCAGGGCATCTCGGCGCTGGGCATCGTCTGGAATTCGCGCAGCGGCACGCCCGAACCGCGCGACTGGTCCGACCTGACCGGCCCGCAGTTCAAGCAGAAGGTCACCACCCCCGACCCGGCCCTGTCGGGCGCCTCGCTCGACCTGCTGCTGGGCCTGCAAAGCGCCCAGGGCGAATCGGCCTGGAAGCTGTTCGAGACGCTGCGCGACAACGGCATGACCATCTCCGGCCCCAACGCCCAGGCGCTGACGCCGGTGCTGCAGGGCGCCAAGGCGGCGGTGTTCGGCGCCGTCGACTACGTGTCGTACGCCAGCGTCGAGAAAGGCGAATCGATCAAGGTGATCTTTCCGTCCAGCGGCACCGCCATCGCGCCGCGCCCGATGATGATCCTGAAGACCACCAAGGCGCCCGACCAGGCGCGCCAGTTCATCGACTATGTGCTGTCCGAGGACGGCCAGCGCGCCGTCGCCGACGCCTGGCTGATGCCGGCGCGCCAGGACGTGGCCGGCAAGCGGCCGCTGTTCAAGGACCTGGCGCTGCTGCCCGAGACCGCGCCCGGCGCCTCGCGCGCCGAGGTGCTGGCGCGTTTCGCGCGCCTGTTCGGCCAACACTGACAGGCCAGGATGCCGGCGCGTCCGGCATCCCCACTCCGACCATGAAAAGTGCTTTCATCCTGGCGGCCATCACCGTGGCCGCCCTGGGCGTGCTCGTCGCCCTGCCGATGGCCTTCGTCGCGTTGCAGGCCGTCTTCCCGCATCTGGCCGAAGGTTCGCTGCGCGATCCCTTCGGCGCCTGGGCCGCCACGCTGGCCACGCCGGCCGCGCTGACACTGCTGGGCGGCACGCTCAAGCTGGGGCTGGGCGTGGCCGCCGTCAGCGCGCTCATCGGCATTCCGCTGGGCGCCCTGCGCGGCCTGTTCCAGGTGCCGCTGGCGCGGCTGTGGGACCTGTTGTTCCTGGTGCCGTTCCTGCTGCCGCCCTACATCGCGGCGCTGTCGTGGACCATGGCGCTGCAGCCGCGCGGCTACCTGGAACAACTGGCCGGCTTCAACCTTGGGCCGCTGCTGTTCTCGCCCGCTGGCGTGACGCTGGCGATGGGCCTGGCGATCTTCCCGGTGGTGTACTTCGCCGTCTCGCGCAGCATGGCGGCCAGCGGCGCGCGGCTGGCCGAGGTGGCGCGAGTGTTCGGCGCCGGCCCCTGGCGCGCCTTCCTGCGCGTGACCCTGCCGCTGGCCCTGCCGGCCATCGGCGCCAGCCTGCTGCTGGCCTTCACGCTGGCGATCGAGGAATACGGCGTGCCCGCCGCGCTGGGCGCGCAGGCCGGCGTGGCCGTCATGACCACCGCCATCGAGCGGCGCCTGGCGGACTGGCCCATCGACCTGCCGGGCGCCGCGCTGCTGTCGCTGGTGCTGGTGGCGCTGGCGCTGACGGCCTACGCGGTGCAGCGCGCGCTGGTCGCCGGACGCGGCTTCGAGACCACCACCGGCAAGCCCGCGCCGCTGGCGCGCGGCCGGCTCGGCGCCTGGCGCTGGCCGGTGCTGGGCCTGTTCGCGGCGGTGGCGCTGATTGCGGTGGCGGCGCCGCTGGCATCGATGCTGGCCGCGGCCCTGACGCGCCACGTCTCGGCCGGCCTGGCGCCGGACAACCTGACACTGGCCAATTTCACCGCGCTGTTCCGGGCCCGCGGCGAGGCCTGGCAGGCGCTGTCGACCAGCCTGCTGCTGGCCACCGGCACCGCGCTGGCGGCGGGCGCCGTGGGCCTGCTGGCGGCCTGGTGCGTAGCCGGCCGCCACGTGCCGGGCGCGGCCGTCATCGACGCGCTGGCGCTGCTGCCAGCGGCGCTGCCCGGCGTGGTGGTGGGGGTCGGCCTGATCCTGGCCTGGAACCAGCCGTTCTGGCCGGCTTCGCCGTACGGCGGCTGGGGCATCCTGCTGCTGTCCTACACCTGCCTGCTGCTGCCGTATCCGGTGCGCTACGTCAGCGCCGCGCTGGCGCAGCTGGGCGCGAACCTGGAAGCCGCGGCGCGGGTGCATGGCGCCAGCGCGGCAACGGCGCTGCGCCGCATCGTGCTGCCGCTGGTGCTGCCGGGCCTGGCGGCGGCCATGCTGATGGTGTTCGCCGTGGCCTCGCGCGAACTGGTCACGTCGTTGCTGCTGGCGCCCGCCGGCGTGCAGACGGTGTCGGTGTTCGTGTGGCGCCAGTTCGAGCAGGGCTCGGTGGGCGAAGGCATGGCGATGGCCGCGGTGGCGGTCGGCGTCAGCCTGGCGCTGATGCTGGCGGCGACGTCGCTGCGGCGCGGCGCGCGCGCCTGAGCGATCGCGCGGGTCCGGCGGCCGGCGCCCGCCGGCCTCGCATCAGACCGGATCCGGCGTGTCCCCGGCCGACGGCAGCGGCCCCTGCACCACGCGGTTGCGGCCCTGGCGCTTGGCCTGGTAAAGACCGCGATCGGCGATCTGGATCAGATCCGTGCAGGGCTGGTCGACCACGGGCACGGCGGTGGCGGTGCCGATACTGACCGTCAGCCAGGGGCCGCCGCCGTTGTCCTTCTGCGGAATCTGCATGGCCTCGACCGCGCGCCGCAGTTTCTCGGCGGCCAGGCGCGCGCTGCCCGCCGGCGTGCCCGGCAGCACCAGCGCGAATTCCTCGCCGCCAAAGCGCGCGGCCAGGTCGGTGGAACGGTCGCAGCTGGCGAAGATGGTGTTGGCCACGCGCTTGAGCGCCTCGTCGCCGGCGATATGGCCGTAGGTATCGTTGTAGGACTTGAAATGGTCCACGTCGATCATCAGCATGCTGATTTCGCGGCCGTCGCGGCGCGCGCGCAGCCATTCGGCGTTGAGGTATTCGTCGAAATAGCGGCGATTGCCCAGCCCGGTCAGGCCATCGGAATTGGTCAGGCGGCGCAGTTCCATATTGCTTTCCAGCAATTGCTGCTGGCTCTGGCGCAGCGCCTGGTAGGCCTCGTCGCGCTGCACCAGCGCCAGGTACGAGCGCGAATGGTAGCGGATGCGCGCCACCAGCTCGATCGAATCGGGCAGCTTCACCAGGTAGTCGTTGGCGCCGGCCGCGAAGGCGGCGCTCTTGATGGCGGGGTCTTCCTTGGTCGACAGGACGATGATGGGAATATCGCGCGTGACCGGATGGCTGCGGTATTCCTGCACCAGGCTCAGGCCGTCCACCCCGGGCAGCACCAGGTCCTGCAGGATCACGGTGGGCCGGGTCTGCACCGCCACCGTCAGCGCCTTGTACGGATCGGAGCAGTAATGGAAGTCGATATTGCCCTCCGTGGCCAGGGCCCTGCGGATCGCCTCGCCGACCATGACCTGATCATCGACCAGCAGCACCATGGCCGCGTGCGAGTTCAGGTCGGCCGAAGCCGGGCTGTCAATGGGAGGGTGCATAGTGTCTTTCCTTGATTGCTAGCAATGTCCGCCGCCTCAGGCAAAAGCCTGGATCAAGCGGGGTGCGATCCTGTCCAGCGGCCGGATTTCGACCGCGGCCTGTATCGCGGCGGCCGCCTTGGGCATGCCATAGACCGCGCTGGTGGCCTGGTCCTGGGCGATGGTCAGGCAGCCGCGGTCGCGCAGCGCCTTCAGGCCACGGGCGCCGTCCTGTCCCATGCCGGTCAGCAGCACGCCGACGGCCAGCCCGCGCCAGTGCTGCGCGACGCTATGGAAAAATACATCGATGGAGGGACGGTACAGGCTTTCCTTCGGATTCTCGGTGTAACGCAGCGTACCATCGGCCACCAGGTGCAGATGGTCGTCGGTGCCGGCCAGCAGCACCTGCCCTGGCGTCGGCCGCTCGCCTTCGCGCACCAGCCGCACGGGCAATTCGACCTGATCGTTGAGCCAGTCGGCCATGCCGGCGGCGAACGAGGCGTCCACATGCTGCACCAGCACGATGCCGGCCGGGAACGTGACCGGAATATCGCGTAACAACTGTGCCAGGGTCGCCGGACCGCCGGCGGAGGCGCCGATCACCAGCAGGCCCTGCGACGGCCCCGCTTGCGCCGCGTCGCGGACCACCGGCGTGAGCGCGGTGCGGTTATTGCCATAGCGTCCGATCAGCCAGCCGATATTGCGGATCTTGCGCAGCAGCGGCGCGGCCGCGCTGCGCAGGTCGGCGCCGCCCACCACCGGCGTGTCGGCGGCGTCCAGCGCGCCGTAGCCCATGGCGTCGAACACGCGCGCGGTATGGCGTGCCACGTCCACCGTGACCACCACGATGGCGCAAGGCGTTTCGGCCATGATGCGGCGGGTGGCCTCGACGCCGTCCATGACGGGCATGACGAGGTCCATCAGCACCACGTCGGGCCGGTCCTGCGCGCATTGCTGCACCGCCTCCAGGCCGTTGGACGCGACCCAGGCGACCTCCAGCCCTGGTTCCAGCGCGATCACGCGCCTGAGGGTTTCCACCGCCATCTGCATATCGTTGACGATTCCGACTCTCACGTCCGCGCCTTTCCGATCAGGTCTTCCACGGCGTCCAGCAAGGCGTCGTCGTGGAAACTGCCCTTGGCCAGGTAATAGTCGGCGCCCGCGTCCAGCCCGCGCCGCCGATCCTCTTCTCGATCCTTGTAGGACACTACCATTACCGGCAGGCTTTGCAACTTGGGATCGGCCTTGATGCGCGACACCAGTTCGATGCCGTCCATGCGCGGCATGTCCACGTCGGTCACCACCAGGTCGAAGGCCTCGTTGCGCAGCATGTTCCAGCCGTCCATGCCGTCCACCGCCACCGCCACATCGAAACCGCGGTTCAGCAGCAACTTGCGTTCCAGCTCGCGCACCGTCAGGGAATCGTCCACCACCAGCACGCGCTTGCGCCGGCGCGCCTGCGCCACCGGACCGCCGCCATCCACCCGCGCCAGGCGGCCGCCCTCGACCAGCTTCTGCACCGACAGCAGCATATCCTCGACATCCAGGATCAGCAGCGGCGTGCCATCGTCCATCAGCGAGCCGGCCATCACGTCCTGCACCTTGCCCAGGCGAGGATCCAGCGGCTGCACCACCAGGGTGCGCTCGCCGACGTAGCGGTCGACGGCGATGCCGTAGAGCCTGTCGTGGTCGCCGACGACCACCACCGGCAGGGTTTCAGCGGCCGGCGCCGGCGCGCCGGAGCGCAGGATCTGGCGCGCCGACACCAGGCCGATCTGGCGGTCCATGAAGCGGAAATGCTGGTGCCCTTCGAGCTGCTCGATGTCCTGCGCCCGCACCTGCAGCGCGTGGCTGACGTAGGCCAGCGGAAATGCGTAGATCTCGCCCTGCACTTCGACCAGCAGGCTGCGCACCACCGACAGCGACAGCGGCATCTCCAGCACGAAGCGCGTGCCCTGGCCGGTCTGCTGGTGGATGCGCACGGCGCCGCGCAGTTGCCGCACCATGGTCTGCACCACGTCCAGCCCGACGCCGCGGCCCGAGATCTCGGTGACCTCGCCGCGCGTGCTGAAGCCGGACAGGAACAGGAATTCCAGCAGCTCGGCCTCGCTCAGGCGGGCCGCGGTCTCGGCATTGGTCAGCTTGCGCTGCACCACTTCGACCCGCAGGCGATCGAGCGAAATGCCGGCGCCGTCATCGCTCAGTTCAATCAGCAGCATGCCGGCCGCGTGACGCGCCGACAGCCGTATCAGCCCTTCGGCCGGCTTGCCGGCCTCCAGGCGATCCATCGGCATCTCGATACCGTGGTCGACCGCGTTGCGCAGCAGGTGCATCAACGGGGCGTCGAGTTTGTCCAGGATGTCGCGGTCGACCTGGGTCGAATCGCCCTCGACCTCCAGCCGCACCTGCTTGCCCAGCGAGCGTCCCAGGTCGCGCACCATGCGCGCCATGCCGCCCAGGCCGTCGCCGAACGGCCGCATGCGGCAGGCCAGCGCGGTGTCGTACAGGCGCTGCGCCAGGTGGCCCATGCGCCAGCCGAACTCATCGACCTCGCTGGCGCGCTGCGCCAGTTCCCGCTGGCAGGCCTCGACGATGCGCTGGGCGTCATCCAGCGCCGCCTGGCTGCGGGCGTCGATGTGCACGCCGGCCAGCGAGGCGCGCAGGCTGTCCAGCGCCTGGCCGGCGCCGGACTGCAGCCGCCGCAGCCGCAACATGGAGGCGCTGAACGGCGCGATCCAATGCGATTCGACCAGGGTTTCGCTGGACAGGCCGAGCAGTTTGTTGAGCGTATCGGCGGTGACCCGCAGCACCCGCTCACCCTCGCCCAGCGTCTGGTCCGAACTGCGGCGCGCCGGCGGCGGCGCGGGCGGCGGATCATCGGGCTGGTGGATGGGCGGCAGGAAATCCGAAGGCTTGGGCGGCCGCTCGACCACCGGCGCGGCCGGCGGCGCATTGGGCGCATTCGACAGGCGCGTCACCAGCGTGTCGATCTCTTCGCCCAGTTCGACGCCCGGGGTGGCAACCCGCTGCAGCAGGTCCGCGCCCAGCAGCAGCGCATCGATGTCGGCGGCCTGCAGGCGCAGCCGGCCTTCCTGCGCGGCCACCAGGCAGTCCTCCATGGCGTGCGCGATGCGCACCGCCGGGTACAGGTCGACGATACGCGCCGCGCCCTTGAGCGAATGCGCCGCGCGCATGCAGGCTTCCAGCTGCGGCGCCGAGGTCGGGTCGTGCTCGAGCGCCAGCAGGCCGTTGTTCAGCACCTGCACCTGATTGCGGGTTTCCAGCTGGAACAGCTCCAGCAGCGAGGCATCGCGCATCTGGTCCGGGTTCACGCCAGGCTCCGTTCCAAGGCTTGCATCAACAGGGTCTCGTCCAGCACGCCGACGCTGCGGGCGCCACAGCGAACCACGCCGCGCGAGTACTTCAGGCTGGCGCCTTCGATGGTCGCCGGCAAGGCTTCGAGCGCCTCCAGGTCCACGCCATGAATACCCTCCACCTCGTCGACCGGCAACACCACGGCGCGGCCCGCGCCGCCGAAAATCAGCATGCGCGCCGCGGCCGGCCGCTCGCGGCCGCTCTCGGCCGCCGTCCCCTCCAGGCCCAGCAACCGGCCGAGCGAGACACAGACCGTCAGCGTGCCGCGCATGTTGGTAACCCCCAGCACCGCCGGGTCACGCCGGTGCGGCAGGGTCAGGATCGGGCGCGTGCCCGCCACTTCGTCCAGCGCCTTGGTTGGCAGGCCCAGCCATTCCCCCTGCAGGCGGAACACCAGCAGCGATGACAGCCGCCCCCGGCCGGCCTGGGCCGCGCCGGCGCCGTCGTCCGCGCCTTCGGCCTGCGGCGGCAGGCGGTCGAGGATGCGCTTGGCGGCGTCGGCGTACACCGGGCAGTTGCGGCAATGCACGTAGCCGACCAGGCGCTCGCAGCGCTTGTCGCCGCGGATGCCGATGCGGTTCCAGCAGTCGTCCACCTCCGCCAGCCTGGCCAGCGAATCCAGCGAATCCGGGAAATCACTCACGGCGGGCCTCCTGGCGCGCGGCGCGCGCCTGCAAGCGGCGGGCGCCTTCATGGTCGCCTTCGGCCGCGATCAGCGCCGCCAGGTGCAGCAACGCTTCCCGGTGCGCGGGGTCCAGGTACAGCGCCTTGCGGTAGGCAGCCTGGGCCGCGCGCGTGTCGCCGTCGGCGTCCTGCAGCAGGCCCAGCAGGTACAAAGCCTCGGCGCTGGCGCCGTGCCGTTCGAGATGGGCGCGGCATTGCGCCAGGGCGTCCCGCACCCGCCCCTGGTCGGCCAGGGCGGCGATCTCGCGCAGGGCTGCCGCGGTGTCCTGGCCCGCTTGCGCGGTCGTTCCGTGCGGCGCCAGGGATGCCGCATGCGGCCGCGCCGGGGCGGCTGGCGTGTAGGGCTGTGGACGCGCGGCCGGCGTCCAGGGCTGGGCTGCGCGCGGCGCCACGACGGGCGGCGGCGTGGCACGCCCGCTCGCCGCGCCCGCCGTCCGGGCCGGCGCGGCCTCGGTCGGCGGCACGGGCTCGGCGCGGAAGGCGAACGCCCGCGCCAGCGGCACGGCCGGCAGGCGCCGGCCGGTCATCAGGCTGGTCTCGGCCGGCCCCACGAACAGGATGCCGTCGTGGCGGGCAAAACGCCTGAGCACCGTCACCGCGCGCTCCTGCGTGGGCGCGTCGAAATAGATCAACAGATTGCGGCAGAACACGAAATCGTACGGCGCCGCGTTCGGCAGCAGGGCCGGGTCGAACAGGTTGCCGGCCAGCAAGCGCACGCGCGCCGTGACATGCTCCGTCAGTTGATGGCCATCGGCGGTTTCGGTGAAATAGCGGTCACGGTACGACAGCGATTCGCCGCGGAATGAATTGCGGCCGTAGCAGGCGCGCCGGGCAAACGCCACCATGCGTTCGCTGATGTCCACAGCGTCCACCTGGAAGCGCTCCGCCGGCACGCCCGCGTCCAGCAACGCCATGGCGATGGAGTACGGTTCTTCGCCGCTGGAACAGGGAACGCTCAGCACGCGCAACTGGCGCGCCTCGGCGCCCGGCGCGAAGAGGCGCTCGCGCGCCAGCGCCGCCATCGCCTCCTGGGATTCCGGATACCGGAAGAACCATGTCTCCGGCACGATCACCGCTTCGATCAGCTGCTGCATTTCGGCCGGCGAAGTCTGCAGGCGCATCAGGTAGTCGTGCTCGTCGTCGCTACCCACCGACTGCATCCGATGACGCACCGCGCGCTCGACCGCGGCCGCGCCGATGGAACCGCTGTCCAGCCCCATCTTGCGCTTGAGCACCGCGCTGAAGTCGTCCACCAGCATCATGGCTGCGCTCCCCCGGCCGGGAACAGCATCGCCCGCACCGGCTCCGGCAACAGGTCGACGACCCGCAGCGCCTGCACCATGCCATGGCCGTCGCTCAGCACCGGGCCCAGGTAACGGGCCTGCGGCATATCCAGGCCCACCGGCCGGAAGGCGGCGGGGTCATAGTGGACCGTTTCCGTGGCGCGCTCCAGGATCAGCCCCAGCAGGCGCGCGTCGCGCTCGCCGGCGGGCCGATAGCGCACCAGCGCCAGCCGCGTGCTGGTCACCTTGGCCGCCGCGCCCGCTCCGGCCAGCGCGCTCAGATCGATGGCCGGCACCGCCGCGCCGTGGCAATCGAACATGCCCGCCATCCAGGCCGGCGTGCCCGGCACCTGCTTGAACGGGCGCATGCCCAGCACCTCGACCACGTCGGCCGCGTCCAGCGCATAGCGGTCGGCGCCGATGCGAAACAGCAGGTACAGCCGGCGGCCGGCGCCGGCCCCCGCGGACGGGATCGGGGCGAGGTCGGGCATGGAATCAGACCTTGAAGCGCGACACGCCGCTGCGCAGGTCGTTGGCCACCAGCGTCAGCTCCTCGATCGCCAGGCTCGACTGGCGCAGCGATTCCACCGTCTGCTGGGCCGCATCGCTCAGTTGCTGCAATGCCTGGTTGATCTGCTCGGCGCCGGTGGCCTGCGCCTGCATGCCTTCGTTGACCATTTGCACGCGCGGCGCCAGCGTCTGCACCTGCTGGATGATCTGCGACAACTGGTCGCCGACCTGCTGCATGTCGGCCATGCCGCGGCGCACCTCTTCCGAGAACTTGTCCATGCCCATGACGCCGGCCGACACCGACGACTGGATCTCGCGCACCATCTGCTCGATGTCGTAGGTGGCCACGGCGGTCTGGTCCGCCAGCCGGCGGATCTCGGTGGCCACCACGACAAAGCCGCGGCCGTACTCGCCGGCCTTCTCGGCTTCGATGGCCGCGTTCAGCGACAGCAGGTTGGTCTGGTCGGCCACCTTGGTGATGGTGGTGACCACTTGCGTGATATTGCCCGCTTTCTCGTTCAGGATGGCCAGCTTGGCGTTGACCGAGCCCGCCGCCCCGACCACGTTGCGCATGGTGTCTTCCATGCGCGCCAGGCCCACCTGGCCGCTGCCGGCCAGCGATGCCGTCTGCTCCGCCGCGCTGGAGACCTCAGTCATGGTGCGGACCAGTTCGCGCGAGGTCGCGGAAATCTCGCGCGAGGTCGCGCCGATCTCGGTGGTGGTGGCCGCCACTTCCGATGCGGTGGCCTGCTGCTGCTTGGACGTGGCCGCGATTTCGGTCACCGACGTGGCCACCTGCACCGCCGAGCGCTGGGTCTTGCCGACCAGGCCGGTCAGCTCGTCCACCATGCCATTGAAGCCGCTCTCGATGGCATTGAACTCGTCCTTGCGGGCCAGCGTCAGGCGGCGTGTCAGATCGCCGCCGCCGGTCGCCTCGAGCGTCTTGACGATGGCGCTCATGGGGTTGACGATGGCGCGCAGCAGCAACACGCCGCAGATGATGGCGGCCACGATGGCCAGCCCCAACGACACCAGCATGCCGACTTCGGCCTTGTCGACCGCCTTCTGGATGCCGATCGCCGACTCGTCGGCCTGCTCCTTGTTGGCCGCCACCATCGTGGCCAGCACATCGCGGCCGGCGTAGAACGCGGGGCGCAGGTCGCTCTTGATCTTGGCCTGGGCCCGCGCCGGATCGGCCAGCATGGCCGGCTCCAGGATTTCCGCGCGGATGCGCATGTACGTCTGCAGCGCCTTCTCGAAATCGGCGAACATGCGCTGGTCCTCGCCGCGAACCACGGTGCGGCGGTATTGCTCGATGTCGTCCTTCAGGTGCTGGTCGTTCTTGGGCAGCGCCGCCAGGCCGGCCTGGCGCTCCTGTTCGGTATCACTGTTGAAGGCGTCCTGCACCGCCACGAAGCCGGCAAACCACGACGCCCGTATCGAGGTGCTGTAGTAGATGCCGGGCACCGCGTCGGTATTGATCGACTTGGCCTCGGCTTCGACCTGCAACAGCCGCTGGTAATCGACCACGACCATCAGCGCCATGATGGCCAGGATCACCAGGAAACTGGCGATGATGCGCTCGCGGAGTGTCAGATTCTTCATACCGGGGACCCTTGTGCAATGTCGGCGCCAGCATCCGCGCCAGCGCCGTCGACTTTTTTCCGGCGGCCGTTTCGGCCCGCCTTCCACCCGTTTCTGACGGAGTGTGGGAATAGTCAGCAATTATTGCAAAGGCGCGGCCTCTCAGCTACGGAAAAACAGGGGAAACCCCGTATTCCCGCCGCGCTCCGTCGGGAAAAAGCAAAGCCTGCTTACACGGGACTTGTCTTTTGGTGTGACAGGGCGTACGAAATGGCCGCAAGCCTGCGGCCTTTCTCCTACCCCCACAGGCCTTGCGGCGGACGGGACCCGACCCAGTCGCGCAGTTGATCGTGGGCGTGGGCCAGTTGCAGCACCGCCAGGTCGCCGCGCGGCGGCCCGATCAACTGCATGCCCATCGGCAGGCCGGCCGCGCCGAATCCCACCGGCACGCTGATCACCGGGCAGCCGGCCAGCGTCCAGGGCGTGACGGTTTCCATCCAGCGGTGGTAGGTGTCCATCGGCCGCCCCGCGATCTGCCTGGGCCAGTCGAGCTTGGCGTCGAACGGGAACACCTGCGCCGATGGCACCGCCAGGTAATCGACGTCCTCGAACATCCGCAGCACGGCCTGGTACCAGGCGCTGCGCTCCTCGGTGGCCTGGTAGACCTGCCGCGCCGTCATGCCGTCCAGCCCCTCGACTTCCCAGATCAGCGCCGGCTTGACCAGCTTGCGGGTTTCGGGGTTGCGCACCAGGTCGTGGTACTGGCCGCCCACCATCAAGTGCCGGTGCGCCAGCCAGATGCGCCACAGCCGCTCGCCGGCGAACGGCACGCGGTAGTCGTCGACCCGGCAGCCGGCCGCCTGCAGGTCGGCCAGCGCCTGCGCGCACAGGTCCAGGATGCCCGGCTCCATCGGCAGATAGCCGTCCCAGTCGCCCAGCCAGCCGATGCGCTTGCCGCGCAGGTCGGCGTCCAGCGGCTGCGCGAAAACGGCGGGATCGTCGCCCAGCGACAGCGGCGCGCGGGCGTCGTGGCCGGCGATCACCGACAGCATGCGGGCCACGTCGCGCGGCGTGCGGCCCATCGGGCCCTCGTACGACAGTTGCTTGAGGAACACTTCAGTGGACGGCCCGTTGGGCACGCGGCCGGCCGACGGCCGCATGCCGTAGACGTTGCAGAATGCCGCCGGATTGCGCAGCGAGCCGCCGAAGTCGCTGCCATCGGCCACCGGCAGCATGCGCGCCGCCAGGGCCGCCGCCGCGCCGCCGCTGCTGCCGCCGGCGCTCTTGGTGGCATCGTAGGGATTGACGGTGGTGCCGTAGACGGGGTTGTAAGTGTGCGAACCCAGGCCGAACTCGGGCACGTTGCTGCGGCCGATGAAAATCGCGCCGGCCGCCCGCATCCGTTCGACCAGGATGGAATCCTGCTGGCTCACCTGATCCTTGTAGACCAGCGACCCCATCGACGTGACCATGCCGCGCACGGCGGTCAGGTCCTTGGGCGCCTGCGGCATGCCGTGCAGCCAGCCCAGCCACTGCCCGGCGGCCAGTTGCGCGTCGCGCTCGTCGGCTTCGCGCAGCAGTTCAGCGCGCTCGCGCAGCGCCACCAGCGCATTGAGCGCGGGGTTGACCGCATCGATATGGTCCAGGTAGGCCGCCATGACCTCGCGGCAGGATACCCGGCGCTGCCGGATCGCGTCCGACAGCGCATGCGCGGGCATGGCGACGATATCGTTCAGGCGGCCGGCGGCCGCAGGCGTGGCTGCATTCATGGTGTTGTCTCCGCTTTTTTTTCTTGGCAGGCCGACGATACTACGCCAATGCCGTGGTCGCCGCGCGGGGCGGCCGATGCCTGCCGGGCCAGGCCCCCGTCCCGGCCTCGTGCCCGCCGTGTTCGCCGCCTTCAGGCCGGCGGGCGGGCGAACACCAGCAGCGTTGACGTGGCCGAAGCCAGCAGGCGGCCTTCGGCGTCGGTCAGCTTGGCTTCGGCGTAGGCCACGCGCTGGCCGAACGACAGCACCCGGCCCTCGGCCCGCAGCCGGCCGCTGTGGCGCGTGATGGCCTTGTGATAGGCCACCTTCAGTTCCAGGGTGGTGTAGGCCTGCTCGGCCGACAGGCGCGAATGCACCGCGCAGCCGCAGGCCGAATCCAGCAAGGTCGCGGCATAGCCGCCGTGCACCGTGCCGATGGGGTTGTAGGCATGCGGGCCGGGCGTGCCGGCGAACACCGCCAGCCCTTCCTCGGCTTCGACGAAATCGAAATCCAGCGACACCAGGATGCCCGGCTTGCGCCCCGATGCCAGCAGCGCGCGCAATTGCGCCAGGCCGTCCAGGCCGGCGCCGGTCTGGTCGACCAGGCTGGGTTCGCGCCGCGCGGCGCGGTTGGCATCGGTGGACGGGGAAGAGGCGGTCGCGTCGCGGGCGGCGGCGTCCGCGCGGGTCGAATCGGAGGTCATGCGCAATGCTCCGGCAAAGGGAATGGGAAAGCCCGGGAATGGGGAAGCCCGCGGGCGGAAGTATTTATATGACAATCATCATATAGCATCCTTCCCCGCCCGCCGCTTCACCGCGCCTGCGCGCCCTTGCCGATCAGCTCGATCAGGCCGTCCGACAGCGTGCCGCGCCAGCTCAGGTAGTCATGGCCGCCGGCCACCTCCTGGTGCGTGACGACATAGCCCTTGGCCCGCAGCACATCGCGCAGGTGGCGATTGGTCTCGAAGATGCCCGGCTGGCCGGCGCGGCCCGTCTCGAACCGGCCCGCCACCAGGTAGAAGCGGATCGGCAGCTTGCGCACCGCCGCGTATTGGCGCGTCAGCCACTGGTCTTCGCCGCCAGGCTGGCCCCACCAGTAAGAGCCCGACTGGCTCAGCACGTTGCCGAACACTTCCGGGTGGCGCAGCGCGGCGTACGAGGACGCCAGGCCGCCATAGCTGGAGCCGCCGATCACCGTGCGCGCGGCCGGCGCGGCGATGCCCTGGCGCGCCGCCCAGGGCATCAGTTCGCGCGCCAGGAACTCGGCGAAGTCCGGATTCGGCGGCAGTTCGACGCCACGGGATTCGGCGGTGGGGTTGGAGATCAGCAGCGCCGCCGTCGGTGGAATCACGCCGGCCGCGATCATGTTGTCGAGGATGGTCGGCGTGGGCACGCGGTTCAGGTACGGACCGGCGTCGAACAGCACCAGCACGTGATTGTCGGCCGCGCCGGGACGCCAGCCGGCCGGGCGATACAGCTGGATATCGCGGGTATTGCCGAGGATGGCGCTGGTGATCGACCGCGTCTGCACCTCGCCCGGCGTCACGCCGGCGCGCGGCGCCACCCAGGGTTCGGGCGCGGCGTCGGCCAGCTCCAGCACCGAGGCGTACTGGAAGGCGTCAATGCCGCGCGCCGGATAGGCCTTGGGATTGAGCGGGTCGGCCTGCGCCGTCGCCAGGATGGCGCGCCGCCGCGCCGTGTCCGATGCGGGCAGTTCCGGCACGTCGGGCGCCAGCTTGTACGAAAGCCGCGTCGAGCGCGGCAGCACGAAGCTTGCGTACCAGACATCGGACGCGCCCAGGCGGGTCAGCATGGTGTGGTCCTGCCCGGGACCGCCGAACAGCCGCACGTTGCGCTCGGCGCCGCGCCACAGGAAAGTCACCCGGTCGCGCCCGGCGTCGACCGGCTCCACCAGCGGCGTGCCCTGCCCCGCGATCTCGCGCCAGAACGCGTCGGTATTGCCGCCTCGCGCCAGTTCGCGCGCCAGCGCCGCCAGGCGCGGGCTGTCGATGGCGGGCGCCGGCGCGCGCTGCGCCGCCAGCGGCACGCGTTCGTTCAACGTCCAGCGATAAGCGCCCTGCCCGCTGGCCCGCACGGTATAGCGGCCGTCGGCCGGCGCCACCAGCATCAGGCCGCCGGCCGGCCGCTCGGCATCGCTCAGGCGCCGCAGGTGGCGACCGTCGGCGTCCAGCAGGTCCAGCGTCACGCCAGGCGCGGCCTCCCACTGGCCGGCCACGAATTCGCCCTTGGCCAGGGCCAGCGGCGTATCCGCCGGCGTGCCGGAAGCCACCACGCCTTGCGCGCTTTGGGCCGACGCGGCGCCCGGCCCCGCCGCCAGCGCCAGGGCGAGCCAGCCGGCGCGCCACAGATTGTTTTTTCTGGAATGCATCTTGTTGTTCCCCGGGCGCATGCCGCCCGCGGCGCGCTGGCGCCGCTGCGCGGCCTGCACCCGGTTTGAGGTTGTCGAAAACGAAATACGTATCATTATTGCCCGAAAGCGGGCCGCGCCATTGAACGGCCCCGCGCCGGGCGCGGGAATTGCCGCGCCGCCGGAGTCTCAATCGAACAGATGCCGCGCCAGATGGTCGATGAACACGCGCAGCTTGGGCGAGGGATGGCGGCTGGCCGGCCACAGCGCCCACATGGTGGCGTTGCCGCGCGTGCGTTCATCCATTACGGTCACCAGCCGGCCCGAAGCCAGCTCTTGCCTGATGGTGAAATCCGGCAGGCAGACGATGCCCAGGTCGCCCAGCGCCAGGAAGATGCGGGTCTCCACGCTGTTGCAGACGAGCGTCAGCGGCAGTTCGGGCGCAGGCGCGCCGGCCGCCGTCTTCAAGGGCCATTGCTCCAGCTTGCCCGTGCTGGGATAGCGGTAATGCAGGCAGCAATGGCGCTGCAGGTCGCTGGCGCGCCGCGGGGTTCCGTGGCGCGCCAGGTAATCGGGCGAGGCCGCCAGGATGCGGCGGAACTGCCCCAGGCGCCGGCGCTTCAGGCCCGAGTCCTGCATCTCGCCGGAACGCACCACGGCGTCGTAGCCCTCGCCGATCACGTCGACCATCCGGTCGGTGAAATCCAGGTCCAGCCGCACCTGCGGATACTGCTTCATGAACGTGGCGATGGCCGGCTCGAACAGGCGGCTGTAGCGCGGCAGGCTGACGCGCAGGCGGCCGCTGGGCGTGCCGGCGGCCTCGGACAGCTCCAGTTCGGCGGCCTCCACTTCGCACAGGATGCGGCGGCACCGCTCCAGGAACTTCTCGCCTTCGGGCGTCAGGGTGATGTGGCGCGTGCTGCGGTGGAACAGGCGCACTTTCAGGTGCGCCTCCATCCGCGCCACGCTCTTGCCCACCGCCGACGGCGACACGCCCAGGGTGCGCCCCGCCTCCGCGAAGCTGCGGGTGTCCGCCACCAGCACGAAAACACCGATACCGCTCAGGCTGTCCATGGCCGGATTCCTTCAGTACGGACTTCAATGTCCGGAATATCCGGAATCCTAGCCTATTTTTCTTTTATCCATGGCTGCCTATCCTGCCGGCATCGTGTTCCCCGGCGCCATGCCCGTCGGGAGCCGACGCCGTTTCTCCCTGTTTGCCGGCCGACCCGGCCGCCCTCCTCGTTTGACGTGATCGACATGACTCGCCTGCCTCCTTCCCGCATGACCAACCGCTGGCTGCAATTGCTGGCCGCCTGCCTCACCGCGGTGCTCATTCCCCTGTGCTTCACCGGCCCCGCCGTGGTGCTGCCCGCCATCAGCCATGCGCTCGGCGGCACGCCGGTGCAATTGAACTGGATCCTCAACGGCTACATCCTGGCCTATGGCAGCGTCATCATGGTGTCCGGCAGCCTGACCGACCTGTACGGGCCGCGCCGCGTCTGGCTGGGCGGATTGGCGTGGTTCTGCGCCTTCACCTTTCCGATCGCCTGGGCGCCTTCGGCCGCCTGGATCGATTTCCTGCGGCTGATGCAGGGCGTGGGCGGCGCGGCGGCCTTCGCCGCCGCCATGTCGTCGCTGGCGCCGCTGTTCCACGGCGCGGCCCGGGCCCGCGCCTTCAGCCTGCTGGGCACCACCTTCGGCATCGGCCTGTCGTTCGGGCCCCTGGTGTCGGGTTGGCTGGTGCAGACGGCCGGCTGGCGCTGGGTCTTCCACGGCACCGGCCTGGTCGGCCTGCTCGGGCTGGCGCTGGTGGCCGCCAGCGTGCGCGCCACGGCGGGCGCGGCCAACGGACGTTTCGACTGGCGCGGCGCGCTCAGCTTCACCGGCGCGCTGGGGTTGTTCACCTACGGCATGCTGCTGGCGCCCGAGAACGGCTGGCGCGACGCCGCCGTGGCCGGCTCGCTGCTGGCCAGCGCGCTGCTGGCCATCGCTTTCATCGCCACCGAGATGCGCGCATCGCATCCGATGCTGGACCTGTCGCTGTTTCGCAGCGCGCGCTTTGTCGGCGTGCAGGCCCTGGCCGCCTCGCCGGCGTTTCTGTTCATCGCCCTGATCGCCATCCTGCCCGGTCGCTTCATCGGCATCGACGGCCACAGCGCGTTGCGCGCCGGCCAGCTGATGATGGGCCTGGCCACGCCGCTGCTGGTGGTGCCGTTCCTGGCCGCGCTGCTGACGCGCCGCTTCAGCCCCGCCATCTTGTCCAGCATCGGCCTGGCGCTGGCCGCCGCCGGCCTGGCCTGGCTGGCCCGCGACCTGGGCGGCGACGCCGGCCGGCTATGGCTGCCGATGAGCCTGATCGGCATCGGCATCGGCCTGCCCTGGGGATTGATGGACGCGATGGCGGTCAGCGTGGCGCCGCCCGAGCGCGTCGGCATGGCGACCGGCATCTTCAACACCGTGCGGGTATCGGCGGACGGCGTGGCCATCGCGGTCATCAGCGCCTTGCTGGCCACGCTGATCCACGCCCGCGTCGCCATCGACCAGCCGGACGCGGGCGCCCAGCTGCTGTTGCAGGCCGCCAACCGCGCGGCGCTGGGCCAGCTGGACGTCGCCGGCGCGTTGTTGCCCGGCGCGGGCGGCCTGCTGCACCAGGCCTACGACGTGGCTTTCGGGCAGGTGCTGTACGCCCTGTCCGGATTCGCGCTGTTGCTGGCCGTACTGGTCTACGCCTTGCTTGCCCGGCCCGAGGCGGCGCCCATGGCGCCGGCGCGGCCCCAGCCGCATTGAACGCCGGCCGCGTGATCCGGACGCCGGCGCGCGGACCGGCAGCGGTTTGCGCCAGATCAATCCGCCCCTGCGCCGCCGCGCCCTACTATTCGCGCTGCCGATTCACGCCGCCAGGAGACCCATTTGTCCGAACCCGACATCTGCACCGAAGCCGAGATCCGCGATCTGGTGCATACGTTCTACGCCAAGGCGCGCGCCGACGCCGCGCTCGGGCCGGTGTTCGAATCCCAGGTGCACGATTGGGACGAGCACCTGGCGACGCTGTCGGACTTCTGGTCCGCGGTGCTGCTGGGCACGCGCCGCTTCACCGGCATGCCCATGCCCAAGCACGTGGCAATGCCGCACCTGAGCGCCGAACTGTTCGAGCGCTGGCTGGCGCTGTGGGGCGAAACCCTGGCGGCGCTGCCCAACCGCGCGCTGGCCGACGCCGCCGGTGAAATGGCCAAGCGCATGGCGCGCAGCCTGTGGTACGGCTACCAGCTCAGCCGCGATCCGAACCAGCCGCTGACGGAATTGCGTTCGGCCTGAAGCCACGGCCCCACGGCGCCGCCAGCGGGGCGTCTCCGGCGCCGCGTCCGGGTGGAAATCGGCGCGCGCTCAGTCCACCCGCCACCAGCTGGGCAGCAGGTTGCGCACCTTGGCGCGGCGATAGCGGTCGTCGATCAGGTGCACCGTGCCCACGTCGTGCTCGGTGCGGATCACGCGCCCGGCCGCCTGCACCACCTTCTGCATGCCCGGATAGAGATAGGTGTAGTCGTAGCCCTGCGCCTCGCCGTAGCGGCGCTCCATGGCGCGCTTGATGTTCTCGTTGATGGCATTCACCTGGGGCAGCCCGAGGGTGGCGATGAAAGCGCCGATCAGGCGCTTGCCCGGCAGGTCCACGCCCTCGGAGAAGGCGCCGCCCAGCACCGCGAACCCCACGCCCTGCCCGCTTTCGGTGAATCGCGCCAGGAAGGCGGCGCGGCCGCTTTCGTCCATGCCCGGCGTCTGCAGCCAGATCGGCACTTGCGGATGGCGTACCCGCATCAGCTCGGCCACCTGCCGCAGGTAGTCGAAGCTGCTCAGGAACCCCAGGTAGTTGCCGGGCCGGCGCGCATACTGGTCCGCGATCAGGTCCGCGATCGGCGCCAGCGAACGCTCGCGGTCGCGATATCGGGTGGATACGTTGCCCACCACCTTCACCGCCAGCTGCTCGGCCTGGAACGGCGCGGCCACGTCGATCCAGGCCGCCTCGGGCGGCAGGCCCAGCGTGTCGCGGTAGAACTGCTGTGGGCTCAGGGTGCCCGAAAACAGCACCGTGGCATGCGCCGCCGCATGCCGCGCGGCCAGGTACGGCGCGGGCACCACGTTGCGCACGCACAGCGTCGACGGCGGCGTCCTGGCGCCCCATGCGCCGCCTTCGGCCCGCGTCACGTCGAACAACGCGTGCGGCCCGAACTGCTCGGCCAGGCGCATGAAATGCAAGGCCTCGAAGTAAAAGGCCAGCACCGGGTCGTCCTGGGCCAGCGGCGCCTCGCCGAGATAGTCGGTGATGGCCGCCACCGCCTTCTGCACCGCCGCCAGCACGCCGGCCGGCGCCTCGTCGTAGGCCTGGTAGGCCTCGGCCTGCTTCTTGTTGAACGCCGTCCAGGAGCGCTGCAGCCCGTCCAGCGGCTTTTTCAGCGCCTTGGGCGCGGCCTGCCGCGCCGCCGCCAGTCCCAGCTGGTTCAATTCCCCGGTGTACATGCGGCGCGCGCGATCGACCAGATTGTGGGCCTCGTCCACCAGCACCGCCACCTTCCATTGGTGGGCCTGCGTCAAGGCGTACAGCATGGCGGTGGCGTCGTAGTAGTAGTTGTAGTCGCCCACCACCACGTCGCTCCAGCGGATCAGTTCCTGCGACAGGTAGTACGGGCATACCTGATGGGCGCGGGCGGCGGTGCGCACCGCCGGCGCGTCCAGCCGCCCCTGCGCCAGCGCCGCCTCGCGCGCCGCCGGCAGGCGATCGTAGAAGCCCTGCGCCAGCGGGCAGGATTCGCCATGGCAGGCCTTGTCCGGATGCTCGCAGGTCTTGTCGCGCGCCTGCAGGTCCAGCACCCGCAGCGCCGGTTGCGCGGGCTGGGCGTTCAGGGTGTCCAGCGCCGCCAGCGCCAGCCCGCGCCCCGAGCCCTTGGCCGCCAGGAAGAAGACCTTGTCCAGCCCGCTGCCCGGCGCGGCCTTGAGCAACGGAAACAGCGTGCCCAGCGTCTTGCCGATACCGGTGGGCGCCTGCGCCATCAGGCAGCGGCCGTCGCGCGCGCTGCGGTACACCGACACCGCCAGCTCGCGCTGGCCACTGCGGAAATCGCCATGGGGAAACGCCAGCCGTTCCAGCGCCGCGTCGCGCGCCTGGCGATGGGCCAGTTCGGTACGCGACCAGGCCAGGAAGCGATCGCATTGCTCATGGAAAAACGCCGCCAGCCACGCCGCGTCGCGGCTCTCGGACAGCACCGTCTCTTCTTCGGTCGCCACGTTGAAATACACCAGCGCCACGCGGACCTGCGCCAGGCCGCGCGCCGCGCACAACAGGTGGGCGTAGACCCGGGCCTGGGCCCAATGCGCGGCGCGATGGTTGTCGCGCACGCTGTCGAGCCGCCCCCGGTAGGTCTTGATCTCTTCGACCTGGTTGGCCACCGGGTCATAGCCGTCGGCGCGTCCGCGCACCAGCAGGTTCTCGTATTGGCCGGCCAGCGCCACTTCGGTCTCGTAGCCGGGGCCGCGCCGGCTCGTCACCGCCGTGTGGCCCGCCATGCCTTCCAGGCCGCTGGGCGCCGGCGTGAAACGCAGGTCCAGGTCGCCCGCGCGAGCCGTGAATTCGCACAACGCGCGCACCGCCACGGCGTAGGTCATGGCCGCGGCTCCCGCCAGCTGACGTGGCAGACCCGCACCGGCATGCCGTGCTCGGCGCAATACGCCAGCCAGCGGATCTGGTTGTCCTGCAGCTTGTCGCCTGGCCCCTTGATCTCGATGAGTTCGTAGCCCGGCGCCTGGGCCTGGAAGCGGATCAGGTCCGGCAGGCCCGAGCGGTTGGCCTTGACGTCGCGCAGCAGCCGCGTGAAGAACAGCTTCAGGTGGGCCGGCGGAAAGTGATCCAGCGCCCGCTGCAACAGCGATTCGTCGAGCGCGCCCCAGAACACGAAGGGGGACTGCACGCCCCGTTTGTCGGCATAGCGCAGGCGGATCGTGTCGCGATATTCGCCCGTATCCAATTGCGCCAGGCAGGCGGCGAACAGAGCCTGTCGCCGCGCGTGGAAATCCGGCGCGTCGAGGTCGGCGGGCCCGCGCTGGAAGGGATGGAAAAAAGCCCCCGGCAAGGGCGCGAACACCGCCGGCCAGCACAACAGGCCGAACAGGGAATTGATCAACGTGTTTTCCACGTAGTGCACCGGCGCGTCGTCCCGGTGCAGGTGGTCGCGCGCGGCGAACTCCACCGGCATCGGCGCCGCGGGCCGGTCCAGTTCGAGGTCCAGCCGCGCCACCGGCGCCGCCGCGCGCCGCGCCGCGTGCTGTCCCAGCTTGCGGCGCAGCCGCGGCAGCATGCGCGCCAGCCGTTGCGATTCTTCCTCGCTTTCCGGCGCGGCCTCGGCGCGCAGCGCCAGCGCCAGGGCATCCTGGAAACGCGCCATGCGCTCGTACACGCGGATACGGCGATGACGCGCGCCGGGGTAGGCGCACAAGGCATACACCCGCTCGGCCGCCGCCCAGTCCTGCGCGCGCTCGCACGCTTGTCCCAATCGCAGCAACACCTTGGCGCGGCGCTTTTCCAGCCAGGGGTTGTCGCTGGCGCAGCCGGCCACCGCGCGCAGTTGCGCGTCCACGTCCAGGCCTTCGTCCAAGGCCTGTCGGCACGCCTGCAAAGCCAGGTAGCGGTCGACGTCCTGGCGCGCCTGGAACGCGCGCGATGACGGTTCGAACGGCACCACCTCGTACTGGAACACGCCCAGGTCGGCCAGCACGAACTCCGACCAGTCCTGGTGCAGGTTGCCGAAGAACATCAGCCGGAACCGTTCGCACAGATCGGCGATGGCGACCCGCCAGGCCGCATCGGCGCCCGCCGGGTCGGGCTGCGCGCGCGTCCCGGCGCGCCAGCGGGCATAGGGCTGGGCGTCGGGCTGGCAGGCGCGCAGCGCTTCCAGCAGGTCCGCCTTGCGCGCCGCTCCCCGGCCCACGACACCCGCAAAGAGACGATCCAGTTCGGGCCGCGTATGCAGGCCGAACAGCTCATCGAGCGTCATCGGCGCGTCCGCGTCCAGCCAGCCCAGCGCCAGCAACGGCGCGGCGGCGTCCAGGGTGTTCGGGATTTCCTCGTACACCAGGCGGCTGGCGCGGAACCAGGGCCCGCGCCGCATCAGCATGCGCGTCAGCAAGGCCTGCGACGCCCGTGGCAAGGCCGCGAAATCGGCCATGAAAAGGCGTTCGCGTTCGTCCAGCAGATCCGCATAGCGCTCGCCGACCCACGCGAGCGCGCGCTGGAAATTGTGCAGGTAGTAGTAGCGGTGCGGGGGCAGCATCGGCCGGAAGGACAACTGGCTATTTATCCAGTAATCATAGCAGGCCGCCCGCCCCGCCGCCGGGCCTTATTCCTGTCCGTGCCGCACGATATGGAAGCCCTCGTCGTCCTGCGGCGCCACGAAATACGCGGTGATGGCGTCGTACTGGGCTTCGCTGGTGGTGAACGGATGCGTGCCCGACGCGTTGCGCGCGCGCAGCCGTGCCTTGCAGACCTCATCGGGCAGGTCGAGAAAATGCAGTTGATGGCGACAGCCCGCGGCCTGCGCGACCTGCCGCAGCCATGCGCGGCTTGCGCGCGTATTGGCCGGGAAATCCAGCACCATCGACAGCCCCGCCGCGACCACGGCGGCGATATGCCCGCCCATCGCGTCGCGCAGGCGGCCGGCGCAGCGGCCATAGTCGGCCACGCTGAGGATTTCGCCCGGATACAGGGCCGCCAACCACGCGTCCTCGCTGATCAGCAGGGTATCCGGCCGCGACGCCAGGCGGGCCGCCAGGGTGGATTTGCCGGCGCCGATCTTGCCGCACAGAAAGTGCAGCATCGGCGTGGAGGAAGGGGACAGGGAAGACGGGTTCGATTGCATGGCTTGCCTATGAGAAAACCAGCGGCGGGCCAACAACAAACCCGCCTTTGGCGGGTTGATGCAGTGATGATCCGACGCGCGCTAACCCACCATGTTCCGAATGGTGGTAATAATCAGGGCGAACGAAAGCGACGGGCGGTTCATGCGCCGATCATGCGCGAGCCCGCCCGACCTGTCAAACCGATCGCACCCCGACCGCTGCCGCGCCAGCGCCGTCGCGGCCGGGCGCGCCAAGGAATCCCGATGTCCGACCACCCCGTCACCCTGCGCCAGGCAACCGCCCGGGACGCCGACGCCATCGCCGCCATGCATGCGGCCAGTTGGGCCGCCACCTACCGCGGCCTGCTGCCCGACGGATTCCTCGACGCCGGACTGGCCGACGACCGCATGGTGCACTGGCAGGACAGGATGCGGGAATCCAACCTCGACGCCCGGGCCGTATTCATCGCCGAACAGGACGGGCAGCCGATCGGCTTCGTCTGCGTGCAGCAGGAACACGACCATCCCGGCGAAGTCCTGCTCGACAATCTGCACGTCCTGCCGCCCTACCAGGGCACCGGCGCCGGCAAGCTGATGGTGGCGCGCGCCGAGGCCTGGGCCCGCGCCCGTGGCGCCGCGCGCCTGTACCTTTACGCGCTGGAAGGCAATACCCGCGCCATCGCCTTCTATGAACGCCAGGGCTGGCAATACACCGGCAGCGAGATCGACCGCATCGGCGGCATCGAGGCGCGGGCGCGGCGCTATGTCCGGCCGCTCTAGCGCGGAAAGCCCGCGATCGGGAGTAAGGTTCAGGGTAGAAATCCCGATTGCCCCGGCATGCCACCGTGTGCCGCCAGCAGGAATCCGAACACCATGAAGACTTCTCGATCAGTGCTGCGCCCTCTCCTGGCCATGCTCGCTTGCGCGTCGATCACCGCCTGCGCCGACAACCCGCCGCGCCAGGCCACCGATCTGGACTACCGCAGCCGCCCCTCCCCCTCCATGCGGGGCGCGACCAGCTCGCCGGACCAGCGCTTGAGCATCCAGTCCGGCGAGGGGGAAAAGTTGAATCTGCCCTGGTTCATCCAGGATACGCAGGACTGGATCAACCGCAACTGAGCAGCCGCTGCGCGGCAACCGGCCACTCGCCCTCGCCCGCCGCCGGATCAAGCCGGCGGGCTGTCCCTCAACACGGCTTCGCCCGTGCGTGGATTCGTCAGGGTGACGTTTTCCAGCGCCTTGATCCGCCACCCGTCGCCCTGTCGCGTCAGCACGGCCAGGATCAGCGTGTCGACGACGTGGCGGCCCGCGGGATGCGCGGCACCGGCCGACAGGCGGCTCCAGAAATGGATGATCGCCGCCTCGCCGCCGATTGCGGTCACGTCGATCAACTCGTTGCGCAGCGTGGAATCGCGATAGATGGTCTGGTGGATCGGCGCGTGCAGCTTGACGATCTCATCGACGCCGCGCACGTAATGGCCAAAGCGATTCACGAACGTCGCATCCGCATGGAACAGGGTTCCAAGCGCTTGCATGTCGTGGTTGTTCCAGGCGGCTTCAAACGCGATGGGCGCGTCTTCGGGGCGTTCCAGTCCGGGCATAGGAATCCTTGATGGGGTTGAGGTCGGTGCTTGCCGATGCGGGGGCGTCATCCCACACCATAGTCGCTTTGCCACCATTGTCCGCGCTTCTTGACGCGCAATTCCCGTTCGCATAGAATTTTAACCGATCGGTACAAAAGGAGCTGTCGACATGGAATTCCACGGCAAGGCCGCCCTCGTCACCGGCGGCACGCGCGGCATCGGCGCGGCCATCGTCCGCGGCCTGGCGCAACGGGGCGCCGCGGTGGCCTTCACCTACGCCAGCTCGGACAGCGCCGCAAACGAACTGGCGCGTGAACTTGGCGCGAGCGGCGCGCGGGTCCTGGGCATCAAGGCGGACAGCCGCGATCCGGCCGCGGTCCGGGCGGCGGTGGACCATACCGCTCGGGAACTGGGCCGGCTGGACATTCTCGTCAACAGCGCCGGCGTGTTCCCTTCAGGCCCGATCGAGGACGCCACGCTGCAAGAGATCGACGACACCTTGGCGATCCACGCGCGCGCGGTCTTCGTGGCTTCGCAGGCGGCGCTGGCGCATATGGGTTCCGGCGGACGCATCATCTCCATCGGCTCGTGCTTCGCGCAGCGCGTGCCCTACGGCGGCGTGACGCTGTACGCGATGAGCAAATCCGCGCTGATCGGCTTCACCAAGGGACTCGCGCGCGAGGTGGGCGAGCGCGGCATCACGGTGAACATCGTCGATCCGGGCTCGACCGATACCGATATGAACCCGGCCGACGGGCCGGCGGCGTCCGCCGAACTGGCGCTCATGGCGGTCAAGCGCTATGCCCGGCCGGCTGAAATCGCGGCCGCGGTCGCCTACCTTGCGTCGGCCGAGAGCCAGTTCATCACCGGATCATCGCTCGCCATCGACGGCGGCTTCACGGCATAGGCCGGGCGCCGCACGCGGCTGGCCGCCACGGATACACTGACAATCAGAAAGAAGCGAGGCTTTCGATGGCTTGGGCACTCCTGGTTCTGGCCGGCCTGCTCGAAATCGTGTGGGCGCTGGCGCTCAAGCGGGCCGATGGGCTGACCCGGTTCTGGCCGAGCCTGATCGGTGTCAGTGTTGCCATGCTGAGCCTTGTGCTGCTTGGCCTGGCGCTCAGGCATCTGCCGGTCGGTACGGCGTATGCGGTCTGGGTGGGCATCGGCGCCTTCGGCGTGGCAGCCTTTGGAACATGGGTGCTCGGCGAAGCCATGTCACCGGCCAAGCTGCTTTGCCTGGCCTTGATCGGAATGGGTGTGGCGGGTCTGCGGATGGTTGAATCATGAATGCTGGCGACAGGAAAAAATCGGCGAAATCGGCTCCCGCGCCAAGGATCGGGCGCCCCCGGGCCTTCGACAGGGATAGCGCCCTGCTCGCGGCCATGCGGACCTTCTGGACGCAAGGCTATGAAGGCACCTCGATCCAGGACCTGGTCGCCGCCATGGGGGTCAACAAGCCCAGTCTCTATGCAACCTTCGGCTGCAAGGAAGAGATTTTCCGGGAAGCGGTCGAGCTCTACGACCGCCTCGAGGGCCGGGCCACCTCGCACAGCCTGGCCAACGCCCCTACCGCGCGCGAGGCGGTCGAAACCATGCTGCGGGCGAACGCCCGGGCCTACGTCGTCCAGGACGGTCCGCGCGGTTGCATGATCGTGCTGTCATCGCTGCTGGGCGCTCCCGAGAACGAAAGCGTGCGCGCGTTTCTGGCAAGCAACCGATTGCATGGCGAAACGCTGCTGCGCGAGCGCCTTGCGCAAGGCATCGCGCAGGGCGACCTGACCGCCACTGCGGACATCGCGCAGCTTGCCGCCTTCTACACCACCGTTCTCGAAGGGCTGTCGATCCAGGCGCGCGACGGCGCCGGCGTGGACAAGCTCAACCAGATCATCGATGCCGCGATGCTCGCCTGGCCTGCCGGCTAGCGGCGGCAGGCCATCGCGGGCGCCGCGCAGACGACGGCTGCACGGCCATCCACGCCACAATCCGGCGCCCCCTGCCCGGCCTTGGGGCCGATAGGAGTCGAACACTTTCGACAGCCCCCCAAGAAAAATCCGCCCGGCAAAGCGGGCGGATCCAGGAACCGCGCAGGCATGCGCCTGCTGGCAAAGCGCCTACCTTACCGGCGCCTTCGCCGCCCCCACGTCCTTGCGCACCTTTGCCACGTCGGACGCGCTGACTGCCGCGCCCTGGTTGCCCCAGCTGGCACGCACGAAGGTCACCACGTCGGCGACTTCCTTGTCCGTCAGGCGCCAGTCGAAGCCCGGCATCGCGTACGCGGTCGGCGCCGCCGTCGTGCCCGGCATCTGCGCGCCCTTGAGCACGATGTGGATCAGCGAGGCGGGATCGGCCGAATTCACGGTCGAACTCAGGGCCAGCTGCGGGAAGGTCTCCGCGTAGCCCTTGCCTGTGCTGCGGTGGCAGGCCGCGCAGTTGTTCAGGAACGTCATGGCGCCATCGCTGGTGTCCTTGCCGGTGCGCAGGGCCTGCGCCACGGTGTCGTTGTACGCGAGCGGCCTGGTGGCGTCCTTGTTCACCGGCGGCAGGCTCTTGAGATACACCGCGATGGCGTTGACGTCGGCGTCGCTCAGGTGCTGGGTGCTGTCCTGCACCACCTGCGCCATGCCGCCGAACGCGGCCGAATGGCCGTTGCGGCCGGATTTCAGGAAGGCGGCGATGTCTTCCTTGCTCCAGCTGCCCAGCCCGTCGGCCATGTCGCCGCGCAGGTTCTTGGCGAGCCAGCCCTCGACCACGCCGCCGGAAAGGAAGGCCGAGCCGTCGGCGTCGGTCAAGGCCTTTTCCTGCAGGGCGAAGCCGCGCGGCGTGTGGCAGGTGCTGCAATGGCCCAGGCCTTCGACCAGGTACTGGCCGCGCAGCAGCGCCTGCTTATCGGCGTCGTTGGCGGGCGTGGCGCTGACCGGGGCCGTGGCGACGTCCGGCGCGAACATCCAGCGCCACACGCCCAGCGGCCAGCGCATCGACAGCGGCCAGGTGATGTCGGTGTCCTTGTTGGCCTGCTTGACCGGCTCGACGCCGTGCATGAAGTAGGCGTACAGGGCCTTGACGTCATCCGGCGTGACCTTGGCGTAGGCGGTGTACGGCATCGCTGGATACAGCGAGTGGCCGTCCTTGGCCACGCCATGGCGCACGGCGCGGTCGAAGTCCTCCAGCGTGTAGTTGCCGATGCCCGTGTCCTTGTCGGGCGTGATGTTGGTGGAATAGATCGTGCCCAGCGGCGACTCGATGCCCAGGCCGCCGGCGAAGGGCTTGCCGTCCTTGGCGGTATGGCAGGCGATGCAGTCGCCGGCGCGCGACAGGTACTCGCCCTGCTTGATCAACTGGGCATCGGCCGCGGCCGGGGTGCCGTCGGCGGCCCAGGCGCTGCCCGCGGCCAGGACGGAGAGCGCGGCAACAATGGCTTTCTTCATCATTGTCGACTCCTTACGCCTGGACCAGCGGACCGGGATTCTTCAGGTACTGGTCGCGGATCGCTTGCGCGGACCAGAACGCCAGGGCGCCCACCAGGCCGGTCGGGTTGTAGCCCATGTTCTGCGGAAAGGCGCAGGCCCCCATCACGAACACGTTGGGCACGTCCCAGCTTTGCAGGTACTTGTTGACCACGCTTTCCCTGGGGTTGGAGCCCATGATGGCGCCGCCCGTGTTGTGCGTGCTCTGGTAGACGCGGGTGTCGTAGCGCGCGCCCTTCTTGCGCACGGCGACGAAGTGCTTCTCGGGTTTCATGGCCTTGGCCACTTCCTCCATCTTGTTGCCCATGTGGCCGAGCATGTCGAATTCGTTGTCGTGCCAGTCGAACGTCATGCGCAGCAGCGGCTGGCCGAAGCTGTCCTTGTAGGTCGGGTCCAGCGACAGGTAGGCGTCGCGGTACGACATCACCGAGCCGGAAATGCCGATGGTCATGAAGCGCTGGTAGGCGTCCTGCACGCCGGCCTTCCAGGCCGTGCCCCAGGTGGGCGTGCCCGGCGTGGTGGGCGTCATCTTGATGGGACGGCCACCGTAGCGCACGTGGCGGATGCTGGCCCCGCCAAGAAAGCCGAGCGGGCCGTGGTCGAACTGGTCGCCGTTCAGATCGTCCATGCCGACGCCGCCGGCGCCGGTGCCCACGAACGGGTTGAGCTGGGTGCCCTTGGGCAGCAGCACGTTGACCGCGCCGTTCATCTGGTAGGCGTAGTTCTTGCCGACCACGCCTTCGTTGGTCTTGGGATCGTAGGGCTTGCCGATGCCGGACAGCAGCAGCAGGCGCACGTTGTGCATCTGGTAGGCCGACAGGATCACCAGGTCGGCGGGCTGTTCGACCTCGCGGCCCTGGGCGTCGATGTAGGTCACGCCGACCGCCTTCTTGCCGGTCGAATCGAGGTTGACCTTGATGACGTGCGAATGGGTGCGCAGTTCGAAATTGGGCTTTTTCAGCAGCACCGGCAGGATGGTCGTCTGCGGCGAGGCCTTCGAATACATGTAGCAGCCGTAGTTCTCGCAGAACCCGCAGAAATTACAGGGGCCCAGGCGCACGCCGTACGGGTTGGTGTAGGGCCCCGACGCGTTGGCCGCGGGCGCCGGATACGGATGGAAGCCCACTTCGCGCGCGGCCTTGTCGAACAGCTGGGCGCCGTAGGTGGTGGCCAAGGGCGGCAGCGGGAATTCCTTGCTGCGCTTGCCTTCGAGCGGGTTGCCGCCCTCGACGATCTGGCCGTTGAGGTTGCCGGCCTTGCCCGAGGTGCCGCAGACGTATTCGAACTTGGTGAAGTACGGTTCCAGCTCGTCGTAGGTGACGCCGAAGTCCTGGATGGTCATGCCCTCGGGGATGAAGCTCTTGCCGTAGCGCGTTTCGTAGCGGGTGCGCAGTTCCAGTTCCTCGGGCAGCACGCGGTAGTGCATGCCGTTCCAGTGAAAGCCCGCGCCGCCCACGCCGGTGCCCAGGAGGAACGAGCCATTCTGGCGGTACGGCACGGCCACGTCGTCGACGCCATGCCGTATCGTCACGGTCTCCTTGGACAGGTCCTGGAACAGCTTGCCGCGCACGGAGTACGCCAGCTCGTCGAGCACCTTGGGATATTCCGCCTCCTTGGGCGTGTCCTGCATGGCGCCGCGTTCCAGCGCCAGCACGTGCAGGCCGGCCTCGGTCAGTTCCTGGCCCATGATGGCGCCGGTCCAGCCAAAGCCCACCAGCACCGCATCCACTTTGTCTTTCTTGATCGCCATCGCTTACCCCTTTTCCCCGGAGATCGACACGGGCCCGTAGGGATACTTGACGTTGGGCTGGTCGGCCCAGTCCATGTAGTCGCCGCGCGCGCCCGGGAAACCCACCATCTTCCAGCCCACCATGTTCTTGTTGCCGCCGTACATCGGGTCGGCGAAGAAGCCTTCCTTGGTGTTGGCCAGCAGGAAGCTGAAGAAGGTCCTGGCGGGAACGGTATCGAACTCGATCTTGCCGGCCTGCAGGTCCTTCAGGATCTGTTCCTGCATCGGCTTGTCCAGTTCGGCGTAGCGCTTGCCGTGGGTCTTCGTGCACCAGGCGTCACAGGCCTCGATGCCGTGGCGGTAGACCTCGCGCGGGTTCTGGTTCAGCTGGTAGCCCAGTTCCGGCGCCACGTCGGGATGGAACGGCCCCTGCATGTACCAGAGCTTGCCGTGGCCGTAAGGCGTCTCCATCTGGCGGTCGATGAACTCGGGCACGCCGGCCTCGATCGCGCCGGGGCCGTACTGATCCGCGGGGATCAGGTGATCGACCGCGGCCACGATGAAGTCCCATTCGGGCTTGGTGAAGTAGGTGGGCTCGTAGGCCTTGGCCGCGCGCGCCGCGCCGCCGTCGGCGGCGTTGGTACAGCCCGTGGCGGCCACGCCCACCGCCAGTGTCGAGGCCGGCACGATGGCCAACGCCTGCAGAAACCGCCTGCGCGGCTTTGCGTCTTGTGTCATAGACATCTCCGTGAGAATTCCAAGTTGTCCTGGCACAGCCGAACATGAACCCCTGGAAACACGAACTGCCGGGCCGCGCCCTGGTGACAACGCGCTCTTCTTGGTGACAGAAAAGCAGACCCGTCCTACAAAGGGACGGGCCCTCATTATGCGCTTTTCAGCCCATCTGATCTGCTCCAAAGACCATATCAGATCGATTTTCTTGACTTGGGATTTACTTTTGCATTAAGGACACTGTCAGACGAATTCAGGACTGCCCTGCATCTGTATAGTGCGCAGTCAACCTGCGGCCACGGGAGCCCCGCCCGGTCCAATAACAAACGTTACTCATGGAAACGATTCGATGACGGAAAAGAGCAAAACCTGGCGTAGCTCGACCACCACCCACAGCTGGTCGATGTCGGGCGGCACGTCGGCCGACGCGGGCGACGCCATGGACGCATTGCGCCACGCTGGCAACGGCGCCCGGACGCGAGTCAGCGAGCAATGGAGTTACGTCGGCGATGATGCCGACGGCCCCTACCGGGTCGAAATCAAGGACGGCGTGGTCACGCTGAACGGTCGTCGCTACGACAGTCTGGACGCGGTGCCACAGGCCGACCGGGAACGCATCGAAGCCCTGCGCACCGGGCTGAACGACAGCGGCCTGTGGGACGCGCTACGGGATGCCGGCGTGGACATCGGCGGCTTGGCGGGAACGGGGGCGCCAAGACCGGCCGACAAGCCGGCATTCATCATGGAAACGGATATTCCGGATGTGCGCAGCGCGGCGCCCGCCAACGGGCCCGCCCCGCACGCCTTGGATGCGCCCGCTCCCGGCGCGGTGCCGCGCGGCGCTGGCGGGCTGCGCCGCATCGTGTTGATCGCCGTGGCGGTGGGACTGGCGTGGTGGATACTGCGCGTGACGGGCGCGGCCTAGCGCGGCGCTTGCCAGAGGCACTGATGGCCACGTCCACGACCGCGCCGACGCCACGCGCGCCCGCGACATCTGCCAGGCCGGAACGCGCCGACAGCCCCTGACGCCGCCCGCGCTTCAGTGGGCGCGGTGGCGTTGGGCGATCAGCCACGCGCCTGCCCCCAACAGCGCCGCCACGCCGAACGCCACCGCCATTCCCCGTGCGACCGCGGCCGGCGCGGCGGTCGACAGGTCCGGCGCGCCCGTGCCCAGGGCAAACACCGCTCCCATGAGCGAGGCCCCCGTGACCAGCCCCAGGTTGCGCGACAGGTTCAGCATGCCCGCCACCAACCCGCGTTGGCCGGCGTCGATGGCGCCCATGATGGCGGTATTGTTGGCCGCCTGGAACAGCGCATAGCCCGCGGTCAGCAGGACGATGGGCGCGATATACCCCGCCAGTCCCAACGAGGTGGGCGCCGCCGCCAGCAGCGCCGCGCCCAACGCAAGCGCCGCCAGGCCCGCGCGCGCCACGCGTCCCGCGCCACGACGGTCGACCAGGCGTCCCGCCGGCACGCCGCTCAGTGCGCTCACCAGCGGTCCGGCCGACATCGCCAGCCCGGTTGCGGCCGCATCCAGTCCCAGCGCTCGCGCCAGGTAGAACGGCCCCACCACCAGGGTGGCCATCATCACCGTGGAGACCAGCGCGTTCGTCGCCAATCCCGCCGCCAGGCCAGGCTGGCGCAACAACGCCGGACGCAGCAGCGGCGCCGCCGCGCGCGCCTCGACCCGCAGGAACAGCCATGCGCCCAGCGCGGCGGCCAGCAGCAGGCCGGCATTGAACGCGCCGAAGTGACCCCGCCCCGGCGTCATGGCCAACGCATAGGCCGCCAGCGCCATCGCCAGCACTACCGTGCCGGTGAGGTCGAAGCGCGCGGCGCGGCCCCCGCGTGGCGGATCGGCCGGCAGGCAGCGATAGGCCAGCGCCAGCGCCGCCAGACCGAGCGGCGCGTTCACCAGGAAAATCGCGCGCCAGCCGGGCCCGGCGATCAAGGCGCCGCCCAACGTCGGCCCCAGCGCCGTGCCCACCGCCGACATCGTGCCCAGCAGTCCCATGGCGCTGCCTGTTCGATTCCTGGGCGCCAGGTCGCTCACGAACGCCATGGTCAACGCCATCATGAGCGCCGCGCCCACGCCCTGCGCTGCGCGCGCCGCCACCAGTTGACCGAGCGTGGCGGCCAGGCCGCAGCCGGCCGATGCCAGCACGAACACCACGATCCCGCCCAGCAGCAGCCGTCGCCGGCCCGCAATGTCGCCCAGGCGGCCCGCGCCCACCACGCAGGAAGTGATCGCCAGGAGATAGGCCAGCACAATCCATTGCACCTGCGCGAACGGAGCGTCCCACGCGCGGGCCAGCGTCGGCAGGGCGACATTGGCACTGCTGGTACCCAGCGAGGACAGCAGCATCGACAGCGCCAGGCCGGCCAGGCCCCAGGCGGCACGCCGGCCGCCGGCCGCGGCCGGCGCCGAATTCGAAAGAACTTGAGACATGGAGATCCGTGAAAGAAAAACGCGGGGCGACGCGGTCGGCGCCCTGCGCCCCAAGGCGCAGCGGCGGCCCGATCCTGCCCCGATTGCCGCCAGCGTATGCCGGCATCGACCATGGCGGAAGGCGCAGCATTTGCACTTTATCCATGCACCAGACGCCATCTCACGGCAACGCCGTGCTATGTTCGCGCCATGTCCCGCCCCGACCTGAACCTGCTGCTCACGCTCGACGTCCTGCTGACCGAGTGCAACGTCGCCCGCGCCGCGCGCCGCCTGCACCTGAGCCCGTCGGCAATGAGCCGGGCGCTGGCGCGCCTGCGCGACACCACCGGCGACCCGCTGCTGGTGCGCGCCGGCCGCGGCCTGGTGCCGACGCCGCGCGCCCAGGAACTGCGCGAACAGGTGAGCCGGCTGGTGCAGGAAGCGCAAGGCGTGCTGCGTCCGGCCGAACTTCTCGACCCGTCGCGGCTGTCGCGCCACTTCACGCTGCGCACCAGCGATGGCTTCGTGGAGTATTTCGGCCCGGCGCTGATCGCGCTCGCGCAGCGCGAAGCGCCCGGCGTGCGGCTGCGCTTCGTACAGAAACCCGACAAGGACAGCGCGCCGCTGCGCGATGGCAGCGTGGACCTGGAGACGGGCGTGATCGGCGCCGCCAGCAGTCCCGAGATCCGCACCCGGGCGCTGTTTCGCGACCGCTTCATCGGCGTGGTGCGCGCCGGCCATCCGCTGGCCCGTGGCAAGGTCACGGCGGCGCGCTACGCCGCCGGCCAACACGTGCTGGTCTCGCGCCGCGGGCTCGACAAAGGCCCGATCGACGAGGGGCTGCGCGCGCTCGGCCTGGCGCGCGAGATCGCCGTGATCGTCGCCGGGTTTTCCGACGCCCTGTCGCTGGCGCGCGGTTCCGACCTGATCGCCAGCGTGCCCGAGCGCCATACCGGCAACCTGCGGGCCGGCATGCACAGCTTCGCGCTGCCGGTCGAGGTGCCGGCCCTCACCGTCTCGATGCTGTGGCATCCGCGCATGGATGCCGACCCCGCGCACCGCTGGCTGCGCGAATGCGTGCGGCAGGTGTGCGCGGCCTGACGCCGCGCCGCGGCTAGGCGCTCGCGCATCGCCGCCCTCAATCTACCCACCCTTGCCACGCGGCCGCTTTGCACTTGAAGGCAAACCGCTGAAAAGTGATCCGTTCAAAACAATGGCGTTTCAGCCGGAGCCCGCATCACCTCGCGCTCTGACCGAACTTTGCCCGGTAGGCGGTAGGACTCGTCAGCGCGATACGCCGGAAGTGCCTGCGCAGCGACTCTTCCGAGCCGAAACCTGCCAATTCGGCAATGCGGCCGATTGGCAAGGGAGTCTGCGCTTCCAGCATTTCACGGGCTGCTGCCACGCGCTCCCGCACGAGCCATTCGTAGGGTGCCATGCCGGTAGCGTCATGGAATTGCCGTTGCAGTGTGCGCGGACTCATCGCCGCGCGTTCCGCGAGCGAGCGCAACGTGTGCGGCAAGGCGGAATGCTGACGCATCCAGTCCATCAACTTTGTCAGGCGCCCGCTCTCGTCGTGCGGCACGGGGCGAGGCACGAACTGCGCCTGTCCGCCCTCCCGATGCGGCGCTACCACAAGTCGCTGCGCGACCCGATTAGCCACGGCCGCGCCATAATCCCTGCGCACCAGATAAAGCAACATATCCAGCCCGGCCGCGGAACCAGCCGAGGTAATGACCTGGCCTTCGTCGACATATAGCGCATCTGGCTCGACGCGCACTTGCGGGTAACGCTGCCGCAGCATATCGGCATATCGCCAGTGGGTAGTCACCGTCTTCCCGTCCAGCACACCCGCGGCAGCCAGCACGAACACGCCGGAACAGATCGAACAAAGCCGCGCCCCGCTCCGATGAGCCTTTCGAAGCCGTTTCAGCAGCGGCTCGGGCGGCAATTCGTCAGCATCGCGCCACCCGGGCACCACGATCGTGTCCGCAATGTCGAGCATTTTGAGCGAATAGGGTGCGGCGACCATGATTCCACCCGCGGCCCGCAGCGGGCCGGGCTCGATCGCGCAAACGGCGAAACGGTACCAATCCACACCGAGCTCAGGGCGTTCTAGCGCGAACAGCTCAGTCACGCACCCGAACTCGAAAGTGCACAGCCGATCGTAAGCGAGGGCAACGACGAGATGATTTTTCATGGCGCAATATTACCGAACCTTGTCTATTGCGCCACTTATCGGGACGGTCCGTGGACGCCAGAATGCATTTCCTGGATTCCTTTTCCCAGGCGATTTTCATCCGACGATCCACTCAGGCTTAATCAAAATGTCGACTACCAACGCTGTCACCGCCATCCCCGCCGCCGCCCCCGCCGCCGCACTCTCCCACTTCCGCGCTGCGCTTCAGTTCGAAACTGATTGCTCCGACGTCGCCAGCGCGCTCGCAAGTGGCACGCCCGGCTTTATCCTGCTCGACGTGCGGGGTCCAGCCCTGTTCTCGCAGGGCCATGTGCCGGGCGCGATCAATCTGCCTCACGGCAAGATTGTCGAATCGAAGCTGGTGGACTATCCGGCCGACGCCCTCTTCGTCACGTATTGCGCCGGCCCGCACTGTAACGGCGCGACACGTGGGGCCTTGCGCCTCGCTCAACTGGGGCGACCGGTGAAGATCATGATCGGAGGGATTACAGGATGGCTGGACGAAGGCTTCAACTTGTCCGCGAATGAGGATTGAGATCGCACCGAGGGCACGCAACCAGGTGTTCGTCAGCATGACACGCTCAGGAACCCCAAAAAAACGCTGGCTGCGCGAATGCGTGCGGCAGGTGTGCGCGGCCTGACGCCGCGCCGCGGCTAGGCGCGCGGGACGGCCCGCCCGGGCCAGCGCCATGACTGTTCGCGGAATTCCTGCGGCGGCATGTCGTAGGCGCGGCGGAACGCGCGGGCAAAGTCCGATGCGCTGCCGAACCCCAGCCCATAGGCGATTTCCATCACCGTCAGGTGCGGGTAGCGCGCCAGTTCCTCGGCGGCCAGGCGCAGGCGCAGCTGGCGGATGTAAGCCCCCAGCCCGCCTTCGTGCTGGAACAGGCGGTACACCGTGGGACGCGGCAGGCGCAGCGCCTGGATCACCGATTCCGGCGTCAGCCCGGCCTGGTGCAGATTGGCCTGCACGTAGCGCCGGACCTCCGCGACCATGGCCGCCCGCCCCGCCGCGCGCGCATTGCCAGCCAGGCGCGCGTCCTTGCCGAAGACGGCCAACAGCAGCCGCACGCAGGTGATGATGTCGGCCTGCGCTTGCCGCGCGTCCAGGCCGCGCATCGTTTGGCCCAGCGCCGCCACCTGGCCGATCGCCAGCGGCAGCAGCGGCATGCCATCGTGCAGCGTGCGGCCGTGGATCGCCTGCGGATCGGGAAACACCTCCTGCACCAATTCCGCCGGCACGAAAAAGGTCAGCATGCGACAGGCGTGGCGCCACAGCCGCACCGGCTGGCCCAGGTCCACCGCCAGCACCCGCGCCGCGCCGCGCGCATCCGGCGGGCGCGGCGCGTTGCGCAGCGTCACGTCGTCCACCCCGCCTTCCAGGAACACATGGAAGGCGAAGTCGCGGATGTTGTCGCGTGAAATGCGCACCAGCGAACGTTCCAGCCGCAGGGCGTCGGAACGGCAATCGGTGAACATCAGCCGGCCGATGCGATAGCGATCGATGGACGCGTTGAAAGGCTGGCGCAGCGCGTCGCGGTCGGGCAGCACGTCGACCACGTGCCCGACCTGGTCGCGCCATGCCAGCAGGCGGCGTTCGGGGGCCTGCGCCGCCACATCGAAATGATGGTGGGCGATGGCGGGAGGCATGCGCGGCGGTTGGCCGGCCGGATAAGCACTTGGGTTCATGCTTGCAGGTTGCCGCGCGAGTGGCCCGGACGAGGACGCGTCAAGTATGACAAAAAGTAAATAACCGGCAGACTCCGGCAAAACTGAGACGCGCGGTATAGCCACGAGACTAACAGTATCTAAGCTTGCCAGGAGATTCCGCAAGACGTACGCGGACTCGGGCCGAAGTACCGCAAGCAAGCGGGGCGCCGCGCCGGCCCGGCCGGCACGGCGCCGCACAGCGACTTGGCGCATTCCCCTTCGCGGGGAATGCGCATTTTTTTCACGCCGGGGTTCCCGGGATGCCTGGCCGGTCCGGCGCGGTCTCCGGGAATACCCGTGTGGCGCGCGCGGAACAGCTACCATACCGGCTTCGCTGTCATCCCCCGCTGTCGTTCCGCCATGCCTTCCCTGACTTTCCGTTCCCCCACCCTGGCCGACACCGATCGCTGCTTCGCGATCGAAAGCACCGCCTACGAAGGCGACGAGGCCGCCACCCACGCCAAGATCGCCACCCGCATCGCCGAGTATCCGCAGGGCTTCCTGCTGCTGGAGGAGGATGGCGCCATCGTCGGCTTCATCAACAGCGGCTGCGCCCACGACGTGGTCATGTCGGACGAGGCCTTCAAGGAATTGGTCGGCCATGACCCGGCCGCGCCCAACGTGGTGATCATGTCGGTGGTGGTCGATCCGGCGCACCAGGGCAAGGGCCATGCCGCGCGCTTGATGCACCGCTTCATCGACGACTGCCGCCGCCAGGGCAAGCAGACCATCCACCTGATGTGCAAGGAACGCCACGTCGAGCTGTACCGCAAGCTCGGCTACCGCTACGTGCGGCCGTCGCCGTCCGACCATGGCGGCATGGCCTGGCACGAAATGGTGATGACGCTGTAGCGGCCGGGGCGGCGCCCGCTCCCTTGGCCGCCCAAGCCTCAATCCAGCTGGATCCTGGCGCTGTCGACGATCTGCTTCCAGCGCCGGGTTTCCTCGGCCGACAACCTGGCCAGGTCTTCGCTGGTGCCCGGATACGGCACCGCGCCCTGCTCGGCCAGCTGCCCCACCAGCGTTTTGTCGTTGGCGATGGCCAGTATCGTGTCCTGCAACTTGCGCAGCACCTGCGGATCGGTGCCTGCCGGCGCCATCACCCCGTACCAGGATTCCACCACCGCGTCCTTGACCCCGGCCTCGGCCAGGGTCGGGATATCGGCGATGGCATCGCTGCGCTTGTCGCTGGCCACCGCCAGCACCCGCACCTGCCCCGACTTCACGTACGGCAGCACATTGGGCAGGTTGGCGAACAGCACCTGCACCTGTGCCGACAGCAGGTCCGACGTGGCCGGCCCGGCGCCGCGATACGGCACGTGCTCGAAGCGCGCGCCCGAGCGGAACATGAACAGCTCGCCGGTCAGGTGGTTGACCGAACCGATGCCGGCGGACGCCATGTTCAGCTTGCCGGGATTGGCCTTGCCATAGGCCACCAGCTCGGCCACGGTCCTGGCCGGCGCGTCCCTGGACACCGCCAGCACATTGGGCACCGTCGAGAACAGCGCCACCGGCGCGAAGTCCTTGTCGGCGTTGTACGGCAGGTTCTTCGATATCAGCGGCAGGATCGACTGCTGCCCCATCGTCGCCAGCAGCAGCGTGTAGCCGTCCGGCGCCGCCTTGGCCACGAAGTTGGCGCCGATGCTGCCACCGCCCCCGGGCTTGTTCTCGACGATCACCGTCTGCCCCAGCGCCTCGGACATGCGGTTGGCCAGCAGGCGCCCCATCAGGTTGACGGTGCCGCCCGGCGCGAACGGCACCACCATCGTGATCGGCTTGCCTGGATAGTCCTGCGCGGCCTGCGCGCCTGGGCTGGCAAAGAGGGCCGCGGCCAGCGCCACGGCGAATTTCGGCATTGCCTTGAACATATCGGTATTCCCCTTGGTTTGATTTATACGGCGTGATGGGCGCGGCGTCTCAGGCTGCCGCGCCGGTTTCGGTATCGACCAGGGCCGCCACGCGGCGCTGCAGCGCGGCGTGCGCCGCGGCGCTACGCTGGCGCGCGGCGTCGATGGCGGCCTGGCGCAGGTCCAGCAGGGTCTGCTGCTCCCGCAGATGCGTGCGCACCGATTGTGGCGCCGGCCCGCCGAGCGACAGGCGCGCGGCCACGTTGCGCACCGGATCGAGGCAGGCGGCGACGTCGTCGGCCGCCAGCGCCACCGGTCGGCCCAGTTGTTCCCGCGCCGCGGCCGAGATCATCGGCGGCGTGATGGCGCGCGCCGGCAGCCCCTGCTCCAGGGCCTGCCGCACCACCGCGCCGATGACGTGGTGCGCGTCGCGGAACGACATGCCGGCCTTGCGCACCAGCAGGTCCGCCAGATCGGTCACGGTCGAGAAATCGTCCGCCGCGCGCGCCGCCATGCGCGCGCGGTCCGGCTCGACCTGCTCCACCAGCAGCTGCATCAGTTCCAGCGCCTTGAGCGCCTCCTCGCACGCTTCCCAGCAGGTACGGGTGCTTTCGCGGCTGCTGTCGCCGGAGTGGGTGAAATGCGTGGACTTGACCGTGGACAGCGCCGCGCCGGTCAGGCCGATCAGGTGCCCGGTCTTGCCGCGCAGGTATTCCAGCACCGCCGGGTTCTTCTTCTGCGGCATGATGCTGGAGGTGCTGGCGATGCTGTCCGGAAACGACAGGTAGCCGAACTCGGGCGTGGACCAGATATAGAAATCCTGCACCATGCGGCTGCAGGTGACCATCATGATCGACAGCGTCGCGCTCAGCTCCAGCGCGAAGTCGCGCGACGCCACCCCGTCCAGCGCATTGGCCAGCGGCGCGCTGAAACCGAGCATGGCGCTGGTGGCGGCGCGGTCGATCGGAAACGACGTGCCCGCCAGCGCGCAGGCCCCCAGCGGCGAGGCGTCCGCCGTTTCCAGCGCATGCGCCAGCCGGCCGATATCGCGCGACCAGGCATCGACCAGCGCCGACAGGTAATAGCCGTAGGTGATGGGCTGCGCCGCCTGCATGTGGGTGTAGCCCGGCATGACCCAGTCGGCATAGCGTTCGGCCCGGGCCAGCGCGGCGCGCGCCACGCCGATCAGCGCCGCGCCGATGCGGGCGGCGAAATCGCGCGCCCGCATGCGGTCGATGGTGGCGCCGATGTCATTGCGGCTGCGCGCGGTGTGCAGGCGGCCGCCCAGTTCCTGGCCAACGGCCTTGATCAGGTGCGCCTCGTAGTTGAAATACGCTTCCTCGCGCGCCGGGTCCAGTTCCACCGCGTGCGGACCGTCGGCCTGCATCTTGAGCAGCGCCCGCGCCAGGCGCTGCGCGGCGTCGTGATCGAGGATGCCCTGCTCGCGCAGCATCAACAGGTGCGCCAGGTTGACCTGGGTGAGCATCTCGAAGTTGGCGAAGAACTCGCGGTTCAATCGCGGCAGGAAAATATGCTGGAGCACCTCTTTGGCCAGGGGTTGCTTGAGGCGGGCGCTGACTTTGGATTCCATATCGGTCCGGGGGATGCAAGGGCTGAAAACCGTAGTCTCCCGCCGGGCCAATTCATACGTCAAATCAGATATTTACGACTTATCATACAAAACTGATATGATTTGAATCATGAATTTCAAGCAAGTCGAAGCCTTCCGCGCGGTCATGATGACGCGCTCCATGACCACCGCGGCCGGACTGCTGCACACCTCGCAGCCGAACGTCAGCCGCTGGATCGCGCTACTGGAAAAAGCGCTGGGCTTCGTGTTGTTCCAACGGGTCGGCACCCGCATCATTCCCACGCCCGAGGCCGAGGCTTTCTACGCCGACGTCGAACGCGCCTTCATCGGCCTGGAATCGCTCAACGACAGCGCCAGCTCCATCCGCCGCCGCGGCACCGGCCTGTTGCGGGTTGGCGCGGTGGGCTCCATCACGCAGTGCGTGCTGCCGGACGCCATCGTGCTGTTCCGCCAGAAGTTCTCGGACATCCCCGTGGTGGTCAACACCGGGGGCTCCGACGTGGTCGCCAAATGGCTGGCCACCGGCGTCTGCGACATCGGCTTCTGCTCGCTGCATACCGACCTGCCCGGCCTGCGCTACGAGCGCATCAACACCGCCCATGGCGTGGGTATCGTGCCGCGCGGCCACAGGCTGGCAGGCAAGAGGCGATTGGCGCCCGCGGACTTTCGCGACGAGAACTTCATCTCGCTGCCCGCCGGCAGCTTCAACCGCGCCGCCATCGACCGCCACTTTCCCGACGACACCCGCGTGCTGTCTATCGAAACGCCCTACGCCACGACCATCTGCGGCATGGTCGCCAAGGGCCTGGGCGTTTCCATCGTCAACCCGGTGGTGCCGCGCGCGCTGGGCATCGCCAACCTGCGCGAAATCCGCTTTTCGGAAAAGGTCGAATTCCACAGCTACGCCGTCACCTCCGACCATTTCCCCGTCAACACGCTGGCGCGGCGCATGGCCGACTGCGTGCGCGACACCTTCGCCGCGCTGGGTCGGCCGGCCACGGCGGCCTGACACGGCCGGCGGCGTCAGGCCGCGCGCCGCCGGCCCGCCACGAATCCATGGTGGCGCGCTCGCCAGGCCACGGCCAGCGCGACCACCAGCAACACCACGATGGTGCGCGGCAAGGCTGGCGCCCCGGCCGTCTCCAGCACCACGCCGCCGATCGCGCCGCCGGCGGCGAACGCCAGGTTGAACACCGTCACCAACATCGATTGCGCCACGTCGGCCCCGTCGCCCGCGGCGTCCGCCAGGGCAGTCTGCAGCAGCGTCGGCGCGCCGCCGAAGCTCAGCCCCCACAATGCAATGGCGGCAAACACCGCGCCCGTCGACGTTGCGCCGTGCCCCAGGGCCAGCGCCACCAGCGCAAACAGCGCCAGGCTGGCCAGCACCAGCGGACGCAGTCCGCGATCGACCAGCATGCCGGTCATCCAGATGCCGCCCAATGACGCCACCCCGAACACCAGCAAGACCGCATCGACCCGCGCCGCCAGTCCGAACGCGGCCATCAGCGGCGCGATATAGGTGTACAGCGTGTAGTGCGCCAGGATCCACGCCAGGATCACGGCCAGCACCGGCCGCACGCCCGGCGTGCGCCACACCTGGCGCATCGGCATCCGCCGCGCCGCCGCCTGGCCGGGATAGTCGGGCACGCGCCGCGCCACCCACAACATCAGCGCCAGGCTCATCCCCGACAACACGCCAAAGACCGCGCGCCATCCCGCCAGGGCGCCGAGCCAGGCGCTCAATGGCACGCCCAGCGCCAGCGCCAATGGAATCCCCACCATCGCCACCGCCATCGCGCGCCCCTGCAAGGCCGGCGCCACCATGCGCCGCGCATAGCCCGCCAGCAGGCTCCACGCCAGCCCCGTCGCAATGCCCGCCATGAAGCGCGCGCCCAGTGTCAGCGCGTAGTACGGCGACCACGCGGTAATGGCGTTGCACAGCAGGAACCCGCCCACCGCCAGCAGCAAGGCGGCGCGCCGCCGCCAGCCGCGCATGGCGATGGTCAGCGGAATCGCCGCCAGGCCCGAACCCAGCGCGCACAGGGTCGCCAACTGCCCCGCCCAGCCCTGCGACACGCCGAAGTCGCGCGCCATCTGCGGCAACAGGCCGGCGGGCACGCTTTCGTTGGCGGTCGCGATGAAGCTGCACATCGTCAGGGCCAACAGGCCCGCCAGCGGCAACCGCGCGGTAGTGGGGGTGGCTGTGGCGGGGTTGGCGGTGCTGCCTTCCAACGCCGCCGATCCGGACATCTCGCTCATGAGTCGCGCTCCTTGCATATGAAAGACGCGACAGTCTGGAGCTAACCATCCAATTTGATAATTAGCCTAGAATTTGAATGATCTTCAAATCTGGATTTCAAATGGCGACCGACAGGTTGGGCGACATGCGACTTTTCGTGGAAACGGCGGCGGCGGGCAGCCTGTCGGCGGCCGGCCGCAAGCTGGGGCTGTCGGCCGCGGCGGCCAGCGCGCGGCTGATCAAGCTGGAATCCGCGCTGCGCGCCAGGCTGTTTCACCGCAGCACCCGGCAGTTGCGCCTGACCGAGGAAGGCCGTGTCTACCTGGCGCATTGCGAGATCGCGCTACGCGCCATCGACGCTGCCGAGGCCGCGCTGCAGGCGGGCCAGCAGGCCGTGCGCGGCAAGCTGCGGATCTCGGCGTCGGCCGACTTCGGCCGCAACCTGCTGAATGACTGGCTGGAAGAATTCAGCGCGGCGCACCCTGACCTGAAGATCGCGCTGACGCTGTCGGACTCGCTGTCGAACCTGCTGCACGACGACATCGACCTGGCGATCCGCTTCGGGCGGCCACAGGATGGCGCCCTGGTCGCGCGCCATCTCGCCCCCAACTGGCGAGTGCTGTGCGCCTCGCCCGACTACATCGCCCGGCGTGGCGCGCCGCGCACGCCCGAAGACCTGGCGCGGCACGATTTCATCGTGCTGGTCACCGTCGCCGGTCCGCTCAACCAGTTCCATTTCATCAAGAACGAAACCGCGGCCAGCTTCACCGTGCCGCTGGAGCGCGCGTGGGAAACCAACGACGGCGCGCTGGCGCGCCAATGGGCCATCGCCGGCCATGGCATTGCGCGCAAGACCATCTGGGATGCCGCCGACGACCTGCGCGCCGGGCGCCTGAAGGTGCTGCTGCCCGACTATCGGGTAAGCGAGGATGGCGTGCATGCCGTATTCCACGGCACCCGCTACATGGCGCCGCGGGTGCGGCGATTGCTGGACTTCCTGGTGGCGCGCTTTGCCGATGCCGGCGCGGCGTTGACGCGCGATTTCGATATCGAGGCGGGCCGGCCGCGCCAGCCGCCGGACGTCGCCGGTCCCGTGGCGTAGCGCCTGTTCGCGCTGAAAGCGCCTCGCACAGCGCACTAGTCCAGCTTGCTCAGCACGCGCGACAGCACGCGCCGGGCGTCGGACAGGTTGTCGGCATCTCCGGGCCTGGATTCGACATCCCGCATCAAGCCCATCAGTTGGGCCTTGCTACGGGCCAGCCGCGCCTCCAGCGATTCGATCTCGCCCACCTTGCGCCGCAGGGCGGCCAGCAGCGCGTCATGATTCCAGTCGTCGCCCGTGGCCGGCAGCAGCACGCGGATCTCGTCCAGGCTGAAACCGACCTGCTGCGCGGTCGTGATCAGTTCCAGCGCCAGCATCGCCTCGGGAGAAAACGTGCGGTAGCCATTGGGCCGGCGGGCCACCGTCTGCAGCAGGCCCGCGCTTTCATAGAAGCGGATACGCGACGGGGTCAGTCCGGTACGCTTGGCCAGTTCCCCGATATTCATGTCCTTGTCCTTCTCGATAACGATCAATGGGATCGCGGCGGGCGACCGCCGCGATACGGTCCGGGCCGCTCCTGGCGGCGCCGGACCGACGGCCGCTCCTACTTGGCGGCCGCGGATGCCGGGGCAGCCGCGGGCAACTTGTTGGGCGGCCTGACCGGGCCGGCCGGCAGCGGCGTGACGCCATCAGGCTTGACGAAGGTCAGGGTCGCCACGTAGCCGATGGCATCGTAAGGCTCGGGCCCGCTGGCGCCCTGCCGTTCGCCCGCCGTCTTGTCGATATGCATGGCGCGCAGGACGTATTGCGCCTTCCACGGCAGGTCGAAGCGCGCCTTGCCTTGCGCATCGGTGTAGGCCGCCTTTTCCCAACCGGAATCCACCATCGCGACCAGCTTGGCCTTGGGCAGGGGCTGGCCTTTCAGCACCACCTGGAATTCGCCGGCCTGGCCGGTGGGCACGATGTCCAGCGTCAGCTTGGGCGCCACCGCGGCGGACGGGTTGGCGACATAGCGCGCGCCCATGTGGAACCAGGCATTGATCGATTCACCGCCATGCTTGAACTTGCGCAGCGTGTCCATGGGGCTTTCCAGCACCAGGCTCTCGTTGCCGCTGGCCTTGCCCGACAGCGTGAAGCCATCGGCGGTCTTGGTGACCGTCAACGGCGATTCGCCCTTGGCCGAGACCAGGCTCGCCGACATCTTGCCGAAGCCATCCAGGTAGCCGGGCGAGGCCTCGCGCAGGTTCTCGGCGAACTCGCCGAAACGCGCAATGGCGGACTTGCCGCCGGGCTGCTCGATCCAGACTTGATGGGCTTGCGCGGTGGCGGTCAGGCACAGGGCCGCGATCGCCAGGGATAGGGTCTTCTTCATGGAAAGCTCCGGAAAGTGAGGAACGGGGTTGAACAGCTCCCCCCTCCCGCCTGCCCGCGGCTTGCCCGCAAATCGGCCCGAGGCGTCGGGACGATCGAAGATGCAGGCACCGAAGATGTTTGCGCCGAAGATGTCTGCGCCGAAGACGCTTGCACCGCAGACGTCCGCGCCCGTGTGGCCATGAATTCTGGCATTCGAAGGCTATCCACAAATAACAACGAGAATCGCCCTGATTATGTGGAACGACCCGGCGATGTCAAGAACACGCGGGGGACGGGCAACGACCGCCGATCCGCTCGCGCGGGCGGCCACGACACGCGGTTTTCATTGGGACGATGGCTGCGCGCGGGGCGCGCCTGACCCGCCCGGGACGCCCTGGAAGCGCGTCGCAAAATCGGACTGCGCGTCAGCGGTCCACGACCGTCATCAGGCCGCGCCAGCCCGCGCTTGAAGGCCTGGCGCCTCGTTCGCCGCAGCCGGCTTCGCTCACGCGTGGCAGGCCAGCGTCCGCACCGTGTCGCCTGCCCCCGCCGTGTCCGGCCACCTCAGGACGAAACGGGCGCCGCCCAGCGGGCTGTCGCACACACGGATGCTGCCCCCGTGGCTGGCCGCCACGCGTTGCACGATCGCCAGGCCCAGGCCGGCGCCGCCGGTGCCCCGGTCGCGGCTTTCGTCCAGCCGGATGAACGGTTCGAATACCCGCTCCCGGTCCGTGGGCGGGATGCCGGGGCCGTCGTCGTCGACGATCAACTCGAATCCGCCGTCACAGGTGGGCAACAGCGCCACCTCGACCCGCTCGCGCGCATAGCGCACGGCGTTCTGCACCAGGTTCGACAACGCCCGCGTCATGTTGCGCGGGTGCAGGCTCACGTGCGGCGGATGGCCATCGCGCACGCTGCAACGCACCTGCCGCGCCTCGGCCTGGTGCGCGATCTGGGCCAGCGCTTCGCCCAGCCAGTCGCGCGCATCCACCGTGTCCAGCTGGATGGCCTCTTCGTTGGGCCGCTCCAGGCGCGCATAGATCAGCAGTTCGCCCACCATGCTTTCCAGCTCGGCGATGTCGGCGCGCATGTCCTGGAAAGTCTGGCGGTGGCGGGAACGCAGCTTGCCGCGGTCGACGATGTCGATCTCGAACGACAGCCGCGCCAGCGGCGTGCGCAACTCGTGCGAGACCGCGTTGGTCAGATTGCGCTGGTTGTCGATCAGCGCCGAAATGCGCTCGGCCATGTGGTTGAAACTCTCGCCGACGTGGCGGATGCCCGAGACCCGCGACAGGCGCACCCGCCTGCCGAGATCGCCCTGGCCCATGCCGAGCGCGGCATTGCGCAAGGTGTCCAGGTCGCGCCAGACCGGCAGCGCCCACAACAACAGGAACGCCGTCGCCATGATCAGGGTCAGCATGGTCCAGGCGCCCCACGTCATCAGCTTGTCCAGCATGCCGTCGCCCGGCAGGCGCAGTTCCAGCCATTGCCGCGGCGCGCCCGGCAGCGGGATCAGGTAGGTGTTGTATTCATCGCGCATGATGAAGCCGGCCTGCTCCATCTGCTGGCGTTCGCGCTCGTCCGGGCGCACCGCCTCCCAGGGCAACAGGCGCAGGTCGGCGCCATAGTGCGGCAGCAGTTCCTCGCGCAGGAAGGCTTCGCGCGCCTGCGGCGCCACCGGGTCCAGCTCTTTGTGCAGGGCATGCACCTGACCGCGTATCGAGCGTTCCGCCAGATCGTCCAGCCTGGGCGAAAACAGCGTGACGAGTCCCTTGTCGACGACCTGGAAAGCCGCCGTCAGGCTGATGACGGCCACGACAAAGAGACGCAGGATGAATTTGAGCATGGCGTTGGACGGGGAGCGGGCACCGGCAGCTTACGCACAAAACCGGCGGCATTCCGCCGCGCTTTGTACGAGATATGTGAAAACAAGTGAAAAGGCGTCGGTGTCCACGGCGCCCCAGCCCGCCCTGCATCGCGCGTCAGCGGCGCGGGCGCAGTCGCTTGAAGGTCAGCGAGGCCTGGGCGCACAGGCGGGTTTCGCCGCGCTCCACCACGTATACCTGCGCGTCGAAAAACGCGATGCTCTTGCTGTGCGACACCACCTGCGCCACGCAACGGATCGTATCGCCCGCGGCGGGCAGCAGGAACGAAGTCTTGAATTCCAGCGTCGCCATATCGTCGCCCTCCTGGCCGGCGCCGCCGTCGATCAGCGTCAGCGCCGCATAGCCCGCCGTGGCATCCGCCACCATGGCGACGATGCCGCCCTGCACCGCGCCGCGGTGATGCAGCAGGGCGGGCACGATCCTGGCCGACGCCTGGCAGCGCCCGCGCGCCAGGTCCTCCAGGCACAGGCCGACGTGGCGATAGGCCGGCTCGTCGGCGAACTGCCGGGCAAGCAGCCGCATCCGGTCCGGATGCAAGGCCGGCTGCGCCTCGGCCGGCGCCGGGCGCCCGTGCGAAAGCGACGCCGGATGGGCGTGGATGACCTCGATCATGGAAAAAGCCTCTTCGATCCTGATGGGAGATCGAGTATTGGCCATGCGTACGCGGGCGTCTTGAACGCTAGTGACATCGACACCGTCCACGTGCCGGCCCGCGCCGGCGCCGTGTCAGCCAGCCGCCTTCCCCCGCCCGGAGCGGGCCCGGCATGCCGCGCCAGTCAGTCCAGGCCGCGCTTGCCGGGCGCCCAATAGGCCTTGGCCATGATGCGCGCGCCCGGCACGCCCTGCGCGGCCAAGGTCCGGCGCAGCCGCTGGATCGACGGCGCCCTGCCTGTCAGGATGTAGCCGCGGTCGGCGCCGGCAAGCACGGGCAGGCGGCGCGCGATCGCGTCCAGTTGCCCGTCGTCGCCGCAACGTTCGAACAGTTCGACCGCCTCCAGCCCGAGCCGTCTCGACACCGCCCGCGCTTCGGCCAGCGCCGCCACTTCGAGCAGGCAATGGGGCGCGTCAGCGGCAAAGTGGCGGCTGATCGCGTATGCCAGGCCAAGCGAAGTCTCGTCGCCAAGCAGCACGCAACGTCCCTGCACGCGGCCCGGATCGAGCGAGGCGCGCGGACCGAAGACGTCGCATTCGTCGCCCGGCGTCACCTGCCGCGCCCATGCGCTGCCCGGTCCGCCGCCGTGGCAGCACACCAGCAGCCGCGTGCGCCCGGCCACCGCATCCCATTCGATCGGCGAATAGGTGCGGGCCACGAACGCCGAACCCATCGCGATCTGCACCTTCTGCCCCGGCCGCCACGACGCTTCACGAAACGCCGGGCTTTCCAGCGTGATCAAGCGAAAGCCCGGCGCCGGCGTCTCGGCCCGCGCCACCCGCGCGCGCGTCATGAATAGCCGGGTCAGCAGGCGGCTGACCCGGCCTGGCTCCGGCCTCGGATCGGTCATGGCGGTCATCCTGCATACACCGTGAATTCGTTGCCACGGCCCGGGTCGATCTCCAGCGGTTGCGACACGTATCCATTGGCCGGATCGCGCACGTAGTCGAGGTACTCGTTGTCGTGGTCCCACGCATTCTCGGCCAGGATCGGCGTGCCCGGCTTCAGGCGCGGCTCGAGCAGCCTGAGCACCGGCAGATAGAGGCTGATCGCGCCGTCCAGCAACACCAGGTCGATCGGGCCGCCGACATCGGCCAGCGTCTCGCGGGCATCGCCGACGCGGATCTCGACCCCTTCCGCCAGCCCCGCCGCCAGCAGGTTGGCCCGCGCCCGCTCCGCCTTGGCCGGCTCCAGTTCGGTGCCGATCAATTGTCCGCCGCCCATGTCGCGCAGCGCCGCGGCCAGATGGATCGTCGACACGCCCATCGAGGTGCCGAACTCGACGATGCGCGTGGCGCGGCGACTGCGCGCGCATTGGTAGAGAAAGCGACCATAGGCCGCCGAAACGTTGAGGAAATTGCCGGCATAGCCGCGATACACGGCGCGCAGGTCGCGCCGCTCATCGGCCAGCGTACTGGCGATGGCTTGCGCGTACATCTGCCCGGCGTCCTCGTCCGGATTCGCGCCGAACTGATCCATCAGGCCCCGGTCGGCCTCGGCCGCCTCCTGGAAAAGGCGCCGCAGGGTCTGCGCGACGCGGTCGCTATCGAGTGCATTCATGAGTCGTCCTGTTGGGGTGCGGCGGCCCAGCGCCAGCCGTACCGTCATGGTAGGAAGCCTCATACCTGGCAGCATTGGTAAACTACGCCATCAAATTCCATAATCCTGCCAACCTGCCGGCGCCCTCGGCTCCGGCGCCCCGCCATGCCCGTGCTGACCAACCTGGTCGATCCCGTCCAATGGTTCGACCCCGACCTCGTGCCGCGCCCGGTCGTGACCGTCGGCGCGGCCGGCATCGATCTGGCCGACCTCGACGAGCACGGCCTGGACCGGATCGAAAAGGACTTCCACCGCCACCGCAAGGGCCAGCTGCTGCTGTTGCTGCGCGGCGTGCTGACCTGCGAGATCGCCGGCAGCCTGTGGATCGTGCCGCCGCAGAGCGCCCTGTGGGTGCCGGGCGACCTGCTGCACAAGATCACCGCGGCCGGCACGATCGAGGTCTACGTCGCCTTCATCGAACCGGCCGCCGCCTCGGCGCTGCCCGCTGCCTGCTGCGCCGTCACCACCACGGCCCTGCTGCGCGAACTGGTGGTCCGCTCGGCCAGCCTGCCCCTGCTGTATCCGGACGACGGCCCCGCCGCGCATCTGGTGACCCTGCTGCTGGACGAACTGGCGGCCGCGCCCCTGGGCACGCTGCAACTGCCCATGCCCACCGACCGGCGCCTGCGCAAGATCGTCGACGCCCTCATGGCCGAGCCGCGCGAACGCGGCACCATGCAGGGCTGGGCGCGGCGCGTCGGCCTGAGCGAACGCACGCTGGCACGGCTGCTGATGCAGCAGACCGGCATGAGCTTCGGCCGCTGGCGCCAGCAGTTGCACCTGATGCTGGCCGTGAAATGGCTCAGCACCGGCATGTCGGTGCAACAGGTGGCCGACGACCTTGGCTATGAAAGCGCTGGCGGCTTCGTGACGATGTTCCGCAAGGCCCTGGGCACCTCGCCGGGCAGGTATATGGCGCAGCGGCGGCCGGCCGGCTGAAGCGAAAAGCGATGCAATGCGTTCCCGCGCCCCGGGGCCGTCAGGTCACAATGCCCGCAGGAAGGCCACCAGGGCCGCGTTGACGGCGTCGGGCGCCTCCTGCTGAAGCCAGTGCCCCGCCCGCGCAATCACCTGCGAACCACGCAGGTCCGGCGCCAGCAGGGGCATGGCGTCGATGATCTGCCGCATTCCCGGAATCGCCAGGCCCGTGTCGTATTCACCGACCAGATACAGCGCCGGCACCTCGATGCGCAACCCCGCGAAGGCCGCTTGCGCTTGCCAGTTGCCATCCAGGTTGCGGTAATAATTCAGGCCGCCCCGAAACCCCGACCGCGTGTAGGCCTGGACAAATCGCTCCAGATCCGCCGCGCCGAGCCAGGGCGGCAAGGCCGTCGGGTCTGTCAGCGAGTCCAGCAGCCCACCTCCCCGCGGCACCATGCCGAACGGATTGGGCGTGCCACCATCGCGCGGTCCCATCGCCCCGGAGGCGCAGAAGTAGATCTTGCGCAACGTGGCCGGGATATCGCGCTCGAACTCCGCTTCGGCCACGCCCGGCGCCGAGAAATAGTGCGTGTAGAACCACGCCTGTTCGTTCTGAGGAAACAGCCGGCTGGGCGCCATGGGCGCGCGTCCCATCATCGGCACCCCCAGCGCCGCCACCGCGCGGAACCGGTCGGGCCGGACCTGCGCCGCCTGCCATGCGATCGACGCGCCCCAGTCGTTGCCGACCAGCACGGCCTGCCGCTCCCCCAGGGCGTCGAGCAACCCGACCAGATCGCCGATCACGTCCAGCGCCGTGTACTGCCCCACGTCAGCCGGGCAGTCGCTGGCGCCATAGCCGCGCAAATCCGGCGCAACGGCGCGATAGCCCGCCTGCGCCAGCGCTTCGAGCTGGTGCCGCCACGCATGCGCGGTCTCGGGAAAACCGTGGCACAGGATCACCAAGGGGCCGGCGCCCTGCTCCACCACGTGAAGGCGGATGCCATTGGTCTCGATAAAACGTTGGCGGGGTTCAAGCATGCGGGCTCTCGATGGCAAGGGATTACACAATATCTGGCCAAAAGAGTAACATCAAAAGTTGCACATTTTCAAACTGGGGTTCCATGCAACGAGACACCCGCCTGGCGCGCCTGCTGCACGTCCTGGTCCACATGCATTTGCGCGGCGGCGCCACCACGTCGCAGACCATCGGCCAGATGCTGCACACCAACCCCGTCTTCGCGCGCCGCACGATGAGTGTGTTGCGCGATGCCGGCTTCGTCACCTCCACCGGCGGTCCGGGCGGCGGCTGGACGCTGGCCTGCGAACTGGATCGCCTGACCGTCGGCGATGTATGCGACGCCATCGCGCACGCCACGCTGTTCGCCGTGGGACCGGCGCAGGACAATGCGGCGTGCCCCGTGGAAGCGGCGGTGAACCGGCGTCTTCGCGCCGCGCTGGCGTCCGCGGAGCTGGCCTTGCTGCAGGCGTTCAGGGAGATGCCGCTGTCGGAGATTGCCGACGAAGTCCTGGCGTCGGGCGCGCGCCCCAAATGAAGCCGGCGATGACGCCGCCGCGCCCTTGACGCGGGGTCACGCGAAGTCCGTCGCCTCGCCCGCCTCGCGCCACGCCTCGATATCCCTGCGCACCTGCGCCAGCTTCTGCTGCGCGAAATCGTGGGCGATCCTGCCCACAAACAGATGCAACGGCGGCTCGGCCATGCCGGCCACCCGCAAGATCAGCGCGGCCAGCCGTTCCGGGTCGCCCGCCTGCTTGCCGTTCATGCCGTCCCGATGCAGGTCCAGCGATGCCTGGGCCGCGGTGTAGTCGGCGATGCTGCGCCGGGCGATGACCAGGCTGTTGTCGTTCAGGAAGTCCGTGCGCACCGGTCCCGGGTACACCACGGTGGCCTTGATGCCCACCTCCGCGCCCTCGGCGGCCAGGGTCTCGGTCAGGCCGGCCAGCGCGAACTTGGTCGCCACGTAGCTGCCCCAGCCCGCATAGCCGCCCTGGAATCCGGCGATGGACGCGACGTTGAAGACATGCCCTCCGCGCTGTCTGCGCAGTTGCGGCAGCGCGTGGCGCAGCACGTGCAAGGGCGCGAACAGATTCACTTCGACATTGCGCCGCACCTCGTCGTCGTCCAGCGCCTCGAGCGTGCCCTGCTGGCCATAGCCGGCGTTGTTGACCACGCAGTCGATGCGGCCGAACGTGGCGATGGCGCGCTCGATCGCGGCCTGGACACTGGCCTCGGACACCAGGTCGACCTCCAGCGCCAGCAGGCGCGGATTGTCCTGGCCCAGCGCCTGGCGCAGGCTGGCCAGCGTGCGCGACGTGGCCGCCACGTTGTCGCCGCGCGCCAGCAATTGGCGCGCCAGGGAAAGCCCGATGCCGCGCGCGGCGCCGGTGATGAACCACGTTTGATTGCGCTGAGTGTTGCGTTGAGTGTCTTGCATTCCTGTACTCCCGGTTTGGTCGGATGACAGGACAGATGCTAGGCGCGGGCGGGCGGGCCGGATAGGCACAGCGCTATTGGATCATTGCCTATTCCTACTCGAACGCCATATTCTTTGACGAATCAGGAGCAAAATGATGCCTAAGACTCTTACCCAAGCGATAGCGCAATGACGGCACCGCAAGCCCTCCATGACCAGATGACCGCCCTGCTCGACCGGCTCGCCCCGCACGAGGGCTACACCCTGTCGCGCCTGGACGGCGTGCGCTTCATGCGCGCCAACCAGCCGCTCGGCCGCACGCCGGTGCTGTACGAACCCAGCATCGTCATCGTGTGCCAGGGCAGCAAGCGCGGCTACCTGGCCGACAAGGTCTATCGTTACGACGCGCAGCATTACCTGGTGCTATCCGTGCCGCTGCCCTTCTCCACCGAGACCGACGCCACGCCCGAGGAACCCCTGCTGGCGATCCAGTTGCGGCTCGATCCGACCACCCTGGCCGACCTGGTGCTGTCGCTTGACGGCCACGACGGGCCGGCCGCGCCCGCCCCCACCGGCATCACGTCCACCCCGCTCGATCCCACGCTGGCCGATGCCACCTTGCGACTGCTGCGGGCGCTGGCCTCGCCGCTCGAAGCCAGGGTGCTCGGGCCGGCAATCGTGCGGGAGCTGTGCTTTCGCGTGCTGGTGGGCGAACAAGGCGGCGCAATCCGCGCCGCGCTGGCCAGCCAGGGCAACTTCGGCCGCATCTCGCGCGCGCTGCGCCGCATCCACGATGACTACAGCCAGCCCATGGAAGTGGCGACCCTGGCGCGCGAGGCAGGGCTGAGCGCGCCCGCCTTCCACGCGCACTTCAAGACCATCGCCGGCACCTCGCCCATCCAGTACATCAAGTCCATCCGGCTGCACCAGGCGCGCCTGCTGATGATCCGCGACAACCTCACCGCCGCCGCGGCCTCGACGCGCGTGGGCTACGAAAGCGCGTCGCAGTTCAACCGCGAATTCAAGCGCCTGTTCGGCCGCAGCCCGGGCGAGGAAGCGCGCCAGATGAAGGCGATGTTCGCGCTATTGCCCGCGGCGCAACTGGAAGGCGTGGCGGCGACGCACTGAGCGGTCAGTAATCCCGCGCCTCGTCAAACCAGCGCTGCGCCTGCGCTTCGGTCACGCCCAGCTCGACCACCCGCGCCAGCTGGCTGAACTGCCACACGGCTTCGCCGATGTCCTCGCGCTCGGCGGTCTCGATGCCCTTCATGCCGTTGAAATGGCGCGCGAACACCTCGATGGCGGCTCGCGCCGCATCGACCGTGGCCGCCCCTTCAAGCGCCTGGCGGGCGGCGTCGTACGCGGTATTGGCCGCTTTCGCCATGCGGCCGCTCCAGGCGGAAAAAGGTCGGCCATACTCGGTTTGCCACCAATCCGGCTTGCGCAGCTTGCTGACCGAGCTATAGCCGGCCCACGGCCGCAGCTTCTCCCGCGCCTTCATCTGCGCCTTCAGCCACTTGCCTCCGGCGTCATCGATGTTGAAGCCGATGAACCGTTCCAGCGACGGCCAGGTGGCCAGCGCCGGCAGGCCTTCCAGGTCGGGAGCATGGCGGATCTCCAGGCTCTTCAGGCCGGGCAGCCGGGCCAGCGCGTCCCAATCGATGAAAGCGCCCCATAGCGAAAGGTGTTCCAGCGCGGCAAAGCGCTCGATCCCCCGCAGCGAAATCGCCTGCGCCACCGGCTCGCCATACAGCGCCAGGGTCGACACGCCCTGCAGCGCGCCCAGGTCGGGCAAGGCATACGGCGCCAGGCCGGGCCGCCGCCCCAACGCGGGATGCAGCGACAGCAGGTCCGGCAGCGCGCCCGACACGGTAATCCGCGCCAGATCGCCATGCAGGCCCAGGCGCGTGTCCCTGGGCAACACGATGTCCAGGTGGCCCGATACCGCCGCCAGGCGGATCTGGAGCATCTGGATCCTGGCCGGGCGCGCGTCGATCCGGCGCGCATCGGCAAACGCCGGCGCCCAGGAGAACTGCTCGATCGCGCGTTGCGCCGACCAGCCCACAAAGCCGCTGTCATTGCCGTGGTAATCGATATGGCGCGGCCAGGGCGAGCCGGCGGGCGTGGCGAACGGCTCGAACGCCGGCCAGAGGATCACGTCGTCGGACGCCACATGCAGATCCGCCTTCGCGCCCATGCTGGCCGGCCCGATGATCAGGTTGCCGCGCCCCGGCTCCCTGACGAGCACGTGACTGCCCGGCCCGGTCAGGCCCAGCAGGTAGCGGCCATCCCCCGTCACCGAACCCGCGGGTTGGCCGGACACATCGATCGGTTGGGACACACAGCACTCCTCTTGGTGGTCAACGAAGGTGGGGCAACGGACGCAGCCTCGTCGCGCGGCTCGCGCAACGCGCCGTCACAACGTCATCGGGGGCTGGTCTTCGATGCGGAAGGACAGCTCGCGCTGCCCCAGCAAGCCGGCGTCGACATACTCGAACTCGACCCGCTGGCCCGGCGCCGCGACCGGCCCGAGATGATAGACCCGATACATCACGCCGCCCACACGATAGTTCGGGATCAGCGACACCGTGGGCGAGTTCGGCGTGCGCTGGCGATACGTCACCGCCTCCTCGACCACGCCGCGCACGCCATGCTTGCAGTGCGCGCGCTTGAGCCGCGGGCTGCGCATGCCAAGCACCCATCCCAGCAGCACGAAAACCATCGCCAGCAGGATCAAGGGCAGGAAAAAGAAACTCGCGGCCAGCGGCGCCAGCGCGGCCACGAAAAAGAACTTGCGCACGCCCAGTTCCTCGCGGCGCGCGTTGGCGCGGTCGGCGTCGCTGATCTCCTCGACGGACGTCCAGGCCTGGCCGCTCATGGGATAGTCCACCCGCAGCAGCAGCCCCGGCGCATCCGGCATCAGCGTCAGCACATGCAGGCGCACCGGCAGGTCCGTCAGCGCCACCGCGGCGTGCGGCCGGGCGCCGCTGCGGGTGTCGCCGGCGCCCTCGTTCCAGAACGGCACCGCCACTTCCACGCGCTGCTCGCCAAACGCATAGCTGACGCCCGGCCGCCCGGCCGGCCCGAAGCCGGTGAGGTGACCCGACAGGATCTGCTTGGGCACGCGCCCCCGGAGCGCGCGATCGATGCTGCGCCAGGCGCGCGGCAGTCGCAACAGCCGGCGTCCGAAGAAAAAAGCCGCCGCGCCCACCCCGGAGCCGATCAGCAGCAGCATCAGGCCATCGCCAGCGCGCAGCGAGCGCCAGTCGGACAATGCCAGCCCGAAGATCGTCAGCACCGTGCAGGCCAGCAGCAGGAACACGATCAGGCCGAATACGGCGGCCAGCCCCTTGCCCCGGCTGCATCGGCGCAGCAGCGCAAGGTCATCATCGGTCAGCGGGGCTTGCTCGATCCGCAGGGTATCGCCCATGCGTCAATACGTCGCGAAAGGCACTTCCACCGTCAACGCCTTGCCGCCCGCGGCCGGACGCAACGTGTAGGTGGCCACGCCGCCGTCATCGTCGGCCAGCGACGCATCCTTGCGCGATACGGCGTAGCGCTGGCCGCCGACCTCCAGCGCACCCCGCGCCGGCGCCCGAGCATCGGCCGGCACCAGCAAGCCTCCCAGCGCATCCACGCTGTCCGCGAATTCGTATGTGTCCAGCGCCCCCTCGGCGCGCAGCCGCTGTACGCGCGGCCGGTACGGCGCCGCGTCGAGGTTCCAGCCGTTGGTCAGATCGGTAATCCACGGGCCGGGAATGTCGTAGGTGCCCTCCAGTTCGGCTTCCGTCACGGCTTCGCCTTGCACCACCAGGCAGCACACCACCTTGCCGGCCTTGGCGTCGAAAGCCGCCCACTTGCTCGCCACCGGCGCGGCGCTGGGCAGCATGGAAAAATGGTATTGCTTGTCGAGCTGGGAATCGGAAACCTTGCGCCAGGCGCCCACTTGCGGCGACTGGGCGAGGCAGGTGGCGGTCAGCAACAGGCCTGCTGTCAGGACAATGGCGCGGGACACGGAATGGGTCATCTTGGGTAGCTTGTTCCAGGCCAGGAAAAATCATCGAATCGGGGTCAGCGACGTAGTCTATTCCAAGTTGCCGTGTCCTCGGCTCGTGCCGTCGACGCCCCCCGCCCCGCTCAATCCCGGTCCGGCGCCCCCAGCGGAAAGAAGCCGCGGTACGGACGCGCCTCGTCGACCACCCGGGCGATCGACGGCCGCGCCAGCAGCCGGTCCCGATACGCCGCCAGCGCGGGAAACCGCCCGCCCATCGGATGCACCCAATCGCCATAGAACAGCGCCGGCGCCGCGGCGCAGTCCGCTATCGTGAAGCGGCCGCAGGCGGCCCACGGCCCGTCCTGCAATCGCGTCTCCAGCCAGGCATAACACCGCGCGATGACGCCATGCGCTTGCTCCACGCCGAACGGATCGCGGCTGTCTTCGGGGCGCAAGGCGTTGCCGACGATGCGTTGCATCGGCACGTGCACGTAGTCGTCGAACACCTGCGCCATCATGCGCGCAGCCAGCGCCTCGCGTGGATCCTGGGGCACGAGCGGCGCGCCCTTGCCGTGGCGCAGGTCGAGATACTCGATGACGGCATTGCTCTGGACCACCTCCGTGGCGCCATCCACCAGGGCCGGAAACTGCCCGGTCGGCGCCAGCGTCGCGATGCGGGCCGCGTGCTCGGGATGATCCGGATCGATCATGCGGAACTCGAAGTCCACCTCACGTTCATACGCCGCGATCAGCGCCTTCCAGGTGAAGGACGAAAACGGATGACCGTAGATCGCGACCGTCATGGCAGCGCTCCGCCCGGTTGCAGCAGCGTCTCGATCATGTCGAACTGCAGCCCGGTCCCATGGCGGCGCGACTCGACGCCGTCGTTGCCGTCCATGAACACGATCTGCTCGGTGTACGCCACGCGCGTGGCATTGCCGGCCGGCTCGATCTCCAGGCTCGACAGCGTCACGGAATGCAGCCTGCCCGAATGGAACAGGTCATAGGCGTAGACCAGCCGGCTGGCGGGCTCGATCACGTGATAGCGCGCATCGAAGCACGACACCATGCCGCTCTCGTTGAAACGCCCTTCCAGCACCTCCCGGCCGCCCACGCGAAAGTCCATTTCGCGGCGCGACAGCGTCCAGCGATCCGGCGGGCCGGTGAACCACTGCGCCTTGACGCGCGGATCGGCCCACGCCTCGAAGACCCGCTGGGCCGGCGCGTTCCACGTGCGCCGCAGCGTGAACGTGCCATGGAAAAACGGCGTGAAAGTCATGATGTCTTCCCTCCCTGATCGGGCGCGGCGCCCAGCCCGCCCGGGTGATTGCCGGCTTCGCCTTCGAGCAATTGGCCGAGGCGGTCGAATCGGTCTTCCCAAAGCTGGCGACGCTCGCTCAGCCACTGCTCCACCCGCATGACCGCCTCGGCCGAAATCCGGCATTCGCGCGTGCGTCCGCGCTTTTCCGTGACGATCAGGCCGCTGGCTTCCAGCACCCGGACATGTTGGTGGATGGCTGCCAGCGTCGAGTCATACGGCGCCGCCAGCTCGCTGACCGAAGCCGGACCGCGGGACAGGCGCTCGAGCATGCCGCGCCGCGTCGCGTCGGCAAGCGCATGGAAGGCCAGGTCGAGTTGGGATTGATACTCAAGCATTTGCTTAAGTTAGAGAGGGCGACGCGGAAAGTCAAGTATTCACTTAAGTATTTTTGTCGCTGCCTGTCCGCGTCCCACCCGGCGCGTCTCCATACGCCACGCTCGGTCATATTGACATATCGGGAATTTCCGATATCATGCCCGCCATGGACCTGCTCGACGTCTTCAAAGCCCTCTCGAACCGCACGCGCCTTGAAATCCTGAAGGGTTTGAAGGACCCCGTGAACAGCTTCCCGCCGCAGGACGAAGGGGACGTGCATACGGTCGGCGTCTGCGTCAGCAGCATCCAGGAAGGCGTCGGACTGTCCCAGTCCACCGTGTCCGACTACCTGGCCACGCTGCAACGCGCCGGCCTGGTCGAAGCCACGCGCATCGGCTCGTGGACGTATTACAAGCGCAATGAAACCACCATCCGCGCTCTGGCCGAGATCATCGGAAAAGAGCTGTAGCTGGCGGTGGCCGAGGTCGGGCATGGCCGCCCGTGCTTATCTGGCGCCAGCTTGCCGCGCGCTTGCCTTGCCCTGTTCTTCGCATTTTTTTGTTTTTTTAAATCGACAATTCCCGATATCCCGTTTTACCGAAATAAGGAGCCATCCAATGAAAGCCCTCGTCCTCACCGCCTTTGGCGGCCCGCAATCCTTCGAACTGCGCGACGTCCCCAAACCCGTGCCGCAAGCGGGCCAGGTCCTGGTCCGCGTCCACGCCACTTCCATCAACCCGCTGGACTACCAGGTCCGCCGGGGCGACTACCCCGATCTGGTCGCCCTGCCCGCCATCACCGGCCACGACGTCTCCGGCGTGGTCGAAGCCGTCGGGCCCGGCGTGAGCGCCTTCGTGCCGGGCGATGAAGTCTGGTACACCCCGCAGATCTTCGACGGCCCCGGCAGCTACGCCGAATACCACGTGGCCGCCGAAAGCATCGTGGGCAGGAAGCCCGCCTCGCTGAGCCATCTGGAAGCGGCCAGCCTGACGCTGGTCGGCGGCACCGCGTGGGAAGCGCTGGTCGTGCGCGCCGGCTTGCGTGTGGGAGAGAGCATCCTGGTGCACGGCGGCGCCGGCGGCGTCGGCCACGTCGCCATCCAGCTCGCGAAAGCCGTCGGCGCCAGGGTGTTCACGACCGTGCGCGACAGCAATGTCGACTTCGCGCGCAGCCTGGGCGCGGACGTCGCCATCGACTACGAAAAGGAAGATTATGTCGAGGCCATCCTGCGCGAGACCGGCGGGCGCGGCGTCGACGTGGTGTTCGACACCATCGGCGGCAACACGCTGGCGCGCAGCCCCGACGCGCTGGCGCAACTGGGCCGCGTGGTGAGCATCGTGGATATCGCGCAGCCGCAGAACCTGATCCAGGCGTGGGGCAAGAACGCCAGCTACCACTTCGTTTTCACGCGGCAGAACCGCGGGAAGCTGGACGAGTTGAGCGCGTTGGTGGCGCGTGGGCAACTGCGGCCGCACGTGGGCGCGGTGTATCCGCTTGCCGATATTCCGGCGGCGCATGCGCGGTTGGAGAGTGCGAACAACGGGCTGCGGGGAAAGATCGCGATCGCGGTGGCCGATTGACGCATCGGCGGCAAGGCGAACTCACGCTACCTATGACGAGTCATCGCCCGAGACAGTGCCGGATTGCCCGCATGGTCGGCCGTCGGCGACGCCAGGCTGACAACCGCGGCGTGCAACTTGCCGGGCGGCTGGCCAAACGCGGTGAAACGGGCAAGGCCGCCAAATGTCACGGCAGGGACGCCGTGGCGCAACCCGGTTGTCCGGAGCGGGCGCGATACCGTTCCAGCCAGCTCACGGACTGCGCGATCCCTCCGAACGGGAAGAAATGCAGGCTCACCTTACCGTGCGCGTCCGTCAGTCCGGCGGCCAGCCGATCCACGAAAACGTCCGGCCCCGCGGCGCCAAACAGCTTGCCCAGGGAGATACCGTACTTGGCCCACATCGATGCGCAGGCGCCGACCCCGCACAAGGCGGCATAGCGCGCCAGCACCGCGATACCGGCGGGTCCCGGCACACCCACGCGCACGGGGTGTTCGAGGCCGCGCGCGCGCAGCGCTTCGAGCCACGCCAGCACGATGTCGGCATCGAATCCAAACTGCGTGACGATCAAGGGCGACATGCCGCGCGCGCCGATGCCGCGGCACTTGCGTTCCAGCACCTCCCACCGCTGGGCCGCGCTCATGACCGGATGGCCGTCCGGATGCGCGCCCACGCCGACCACCTTGATGCCCGCGCGCTCGAAAACGCCCGTTTCGATCAGCGCGGCGCTATCGGCAAACGGCCCCGCCGGCGTCGACGGATCGCCCGCGATCACGAAGCAGCGCTCAACGCCGGCCTCGGCCACCGCCCGCGAGACGAACGCCTCCAGGTCGGCCAGCGAGGCAATGCGGCGCGCGGACAGGTGCGGCATGGGTTCCAGGCCCAGTCCGCGCACGGCCCGCGCGGCGGCCAGCCGGGCGTCATCGTCCTGGCCCGGCAGGTAGGGAATGGAAATGGTCGACCCGGGCGGTAGCCGCGACGCTGCCGCGGTCAGCGCGGCAATGTCCTTCACGCTGACTTCCAACGAACAGTCGTCGGTGATGTTGCCGGGAAAGAAAGGGGTACCGCGAGGAATCAAGGACATCGATGAAAGGCAGGCCGAACGGCTCGGCGCGCGGCCTGTGTACGGCAAAAAAGGGTTCAACCGTTGGCTTGTTGCGCAACGGTGGCGGCGGCGGCCGGCTGGCGGGCCAGCTCGATGAAGGCGCGCACGTAATCGATGGCCGTGTCGGCCTCGCGCGCCCCCAGGAAGATCTGCTTGGCGATGCCGCGGGCGCCCAGCCGCACCGGCACCACGTCCATCCGGGCGGCGTATTCCTCCACCAGCCAGCGCGGCAAGGCGGCCACGCCGCGGCCGCTGGCCACCATCTGCACCATGATGTCGGTGGTCTCGATGGCCTTGTGGCGCCTGGGCGTGACCCCGGCCGGTAACAGGAACTGGTTGTAGATGTCCAGCCGCTCGATATCCACGGGGTAACTGATCAGCACTTCCTGGGTCAACTGCTGGGGCTTCACATGCGCCACCGACGCCAGCGGATGGCCCTTGGCCACCACCAGCACCTGCTCGTAGTCGAACACCGGCTCGAACTTCAGGCCCGGCTTGAACAGCGGGTCGGGCGTGACCAGCAGGTCGATCTCGTAGCCGAACAGCGCGCCGATCCCGCCGAACTGGAACTTCTGCTTGACGTCCACATCCACGTCGGGCCACGCGGCCAGATAGGGGGAAACCACCTTGAGCAGCCACTGGTAGCAAGGATGGCATTCCATGCCGATGCGCAGCGCGCCGCGCTCGCCCTGCGCGAACTGGCCCAGGCGCTCTTCGGCCAGGTCCAGCTGCGGCAGCACGCGGTTCGCCACCGCCAGCAGGTACTGGCCGGCCTGCGTCAGGCGCAGGCTGCGGCCTTCGCGCAGCCAGACGTCGGTGCCCAGCTGCTGCTCCAGCTTCTTCATGCTGTGGCTCAAGGCGGACTGGGTCAGGCTCAGCACGCCCGCGGCGGCCGTCAATGAACCCTGCTTTTCGACCTGCTGGACGATGCTGAGATGGATGCGCTCAAGCATTCAGATGATTTCCGCTCATGGATTCGTGAAATAAAACCATTTTACTTCATCGCTTCCCGCCCCTAGTATGCGCTTCCGTCGTCTGCGGGCGCGGCGCCGCATAAATCAATTCCAGTGAAGCAAAAATGACACGTCCACTCCGTCTAGTAGCCGTTTCCGGCGGACTGCAACGCCCCTCCAAATCCGCCGCCCTGGCGCAGCACCTGATGGACCTGATCGCCGACGACGTCCCGTGCGAACAGCGCCTGGTCGAACTGGGCCAGCTCGTCCCGCACCTGGCCGGCGCCACCTGGCGCACCCACCTGCCCGACACCGTGGAGCGGGACCTTGACGCGGTCGAACAGGCGGACGTGCTGGTAGTGGCCACCCCGGTCTTTCGCGGCTCCTACACGGGGCTGTTCAAGCATTTCTTCGACTTCATCCACCAGGACGCCTTGATCGACAAGCCCGTCCTGCTGGCTGCCACCGGCGGCAGCGAACGCCATGCCCTGATGATCGACCACCAACTGCGGCCGCTGTTCAGCTTCTTCCAGGCCCGCACCTTGCCGCTGGGCGTCTACGCGACCGACAAGGATTTCGCCGACTACCGGCTGCGGGACGAAGCCTTGATCGAACGGGCCAGGCTGGCGATCGAACGGGCATTGCCCCTGATCGCGTTGTCGCGCCACGCAGGCGCCGTCGCCGCCGTGGAAGCCATCGCAGCCTGAAGCACGCCTCGGAACGCTGGCCAGGCGGCTCGTTCGCCAGCGCCGTTCCAACCCGACATCCGCCCTTCGAGCGCCCCGCAAAGGCTTGTGTTTCCCCCGCCTTGCGGCCGCCCGAACCGGCTTTTCGTTTTCCGCAGACTTTTTTTTCGCAGAATCAGCGCATCCCATCACCATGAGCAACGATTTCACCTTCAGCATCAAGAGCCTTTCTTTTGATGAAAACTATCGTCCCTCGGACAACACGCGCATCACCACCAACTTCGCCAACCTGGCCCGGGGCGAAAGCCGCCAGGAAAACCTGCGCAACACGCTGCGGATGATCGACAAGCGGTTCAACAACCTGGCGCATTGGGACAACCCCAAAGGCGACCGCTACGCCGTCGAACTCGAGATCATCACCGCCGAAATGCATATCGGCGCCGCCAGCGGCGGCGATGTCTTTCCGCTGATCGAGATCCTGAAGACCAATATCGTCGACAAGGCCAACAACGAGCGCATTGAGGGCATCGTGGGGAACAACTTCTCCTCGTACGTGCGCGACTACGACTTCAGCGTGCTGCTGCCCGAGCACAACAACGACAAGCCCACCTTCAGCACGCCGGACAATTTCGGCGATCTGCACGGCAAGCTGTTCAAGCACTTCGTCAATTCCAGCGCCTACAAAGAGCGGTTCAGCAAACCGCCCGTCATCTGCATCAGCGCGTCCAGCAGCAAGACCTACCACCGGACCGAGAACCAGCACCCCATCCTGGGCGTCGAGTATCAACAGAACGAACTCTCGTCGACCGACGAGTACTTCGAGAAGATGGGCCTGCGCGTGCGCTACTTCATGCCCCCGGGCAGCGCCGCCCCCCTGGCCTTCTACTTCCAGGGCGACCTGCTGGGCCATTACACCAACCTCGAGCTGATCAGCATTATCAGCACGATGGAGACCTTCCAGAAGATTTACCGCCCCGAGATCTACAACGCCAACTCCGCGGCCGGAAAGCTCTATCAACCCAGCCTGAAAAACCAGGACTACTCGCTGACGCAGATCGTCTACGACCGCGAAGAACGCAGCCAGCTGGCCGTCAAGCAGGGCAAGTTCACCGAAGAACACTTCATCAAGCCGTACAAGCACGTGCTCGAAAGCTGGGCCGCCAACTACGCGCACTAATCCCCCCGCACCAAACATCCAACACGGGACCGCAAGATCATGAAAAAACTACTGCCCACTTCGACCGCCGGCAGCCTGCCCAAACCCTCCTGGCTGGCCCAGCCTGAAAAGCTCTGGTCGCCCTGGAAGCTGCAGGACCAGGAACTGGTCGAAGGCAAGCAGGACGCCCTGCGCCTGGCCCTGCACGAACAACAACACGCCGGTATCGACATCGTCAGCGACGGCGAGCAGACCCGCCAGCACTTCGTCACCACCTTCATCGAGCACCTGGACGGCGTCGATTTCGAAAAGCGCGAAACCGTCCGGATCCGCGACCGCTATGACGCCAGCGTGCCGACCGTCGTCGGCGCCGTGAGCCGCCAGAAGCCGGTCTTCGTCGAAGACGCCAAGTTCCTGCGCCAGCAGACCACGCAGCCCATCAAGTGGGCCCTGCCCGGCCCCATGACGATGATCGACACCCTCTACGACGCCCACTACAAGAGCCGCGAAAAGCTGGCCTGGGAATTCGCCAAGATCCTCAACCAGGAAGCCAGGGAACTCGAAGCCGCCGGCGTCGACATCATCCAGTTCGACGAGCCGGCCTTCAACGTCTTCTTCGACGAGGTGAACGACTGGGGCATCGCCACCCTGGAACGCGCCATCGAAGGCCTGAAGTGCGAAACCGCCGTGCACATCTGCTACGGCTACGGCATCAAGGCCAACACCGACTGGAAGAAGACGCTGGGCTCGGAGTGGCGCCAGTACGAGGAATCCTTCCCCAAACTGCAGCAATCCAGCATCGACATCGTTTCGCTGGAATGCCATAACTCGCATGTGCCGATCGACCTGATCGAACTGATCCGCGGCAAGAAGGTGATGGTGGGCGCGATCGACGTGGCCAGCGACAAAATCGAAACGCCGGAGGAAGTGGCCAACACGCTGCGCAAGGCGCTCAAGTTCGTCGACGCCGACAAGCTCTATCCCTGCACGAACTGCGGCATGGCGCCGCTGTCGCGCGCCATCGCGCACGGCAAACTGCTGGCGCTGAGCGAAGGCGCGGAGATCGTCCGGAAGGAATTGCAGGGGTGATATCGGGGGGGGTGTGGGATGATCCTCTCCACACCCACCTGCCCGTGATTTTGTGCGCGGGGCCGGGGATAACAATTATTAAAACGCCTGGCCCGCGAAAATACGCACAGGCTCGATGCGAACGGAAAACTCTTCCATGGCGCAGCGAGCGACTTGAACCGCATCTGCCTCACTTGAGCCCGTATCTCGCGGCTCACGACTCGCCGTACCCACACATCCGGCCATGACTCGCCGCAGGCAAAGCGCCAGCACGCCGTGCGTGGTGAGTATGGTATTTTCGTCAGGCCCGGACCTTGCCGCGGCCGCGTTCACGTGCCTGCTTTCATCCACGCTGGCTATCAAGGGAATCCAGTTCAAATAGCAGGACGCCTCGTTGATAGGCGAATACAGTCAGCGCCGGATATCTCCATTTCTGATCCGGACTGATGTTCAGGACTTGAGGGCGTAATGAAATTCGGACTGTCTACAGACACGAGTGGCGCGACCAGTGTCTACAAGATTGCCAACGAGCTTGATTCGATATTTCCGGCCCTGGCGTCGCAATTCCCATCGGTCGAGATCGAGGTTTTCTTTGTTTTTCGCTGTCTGCCAGATGGGATCGGCAGGAAGTCATCGCGGCGCTTTTCGAAGGCGGAGTCCGTTCTCTACCTGGATATGTGTCTTTCAGAGGACCTGCTGAAGGACATGGATGTGGCGCAGCAGAGATCCCTCGTGGCCAGCCATTTCTTCGACTATGTTGAGGCGTCCTTGAACAAGTATGAATTCAAAGGCCTCGATGTTGCGTCATTCATGGCTGCGCTCAAGCGGGAGGCGGCATTGATAGGTTGGCGGGATTGAACATCGAAAGCGGCAGCTGGAAGCATACATTCAAGGCATGCAGGGGTTGAAGTGATAAAAGTCAATCAAATAAGGTCGATTTCCGAGGCTGAAAAACTGGGTTCGATCGACGTCGCAGGCTTTGTCGTGGCGCGCTCGTCCTGCGCGAGCGCGCTGGACCTGGATCAGTGCAGGAGCCTCGGTAGCGTGCTCGATTGCGCGCATGCCGTCCATCCGGTGGGCGGCGTCGATGACATTGGGTTTTGCAGGGAGATCATTGCAGAGTTGAAGCCTCGCTATCTGGAGTTCACGGTTGTGGACCCGGAAAAAACCGAATTGAGCCTGGCGCAGCTGGATGCGCTGTCGAGACTGGATGTGGGCAAGATTGCCAACGGACTTTTCCTGCTCAAGGATGAGCTTTCGCTGCTGGACAGAGCTGCGCATATGGATGCGCTCGTGCAAGCCGGCGTTGAATTCTTTCAAATCGAAGTTGAATCGTTGATTGATCCCGCAGTCAGGATCGGCCCTAAGGTGCGTGCCCGAATCGGGGAGTTCTTCTCTCGTTATCCCGCGATAATTGGGGATTCATTTTCCATGAGCGTCAAAGTCCCTGACGTGCATCAGCGTGGATATTGTTTGAATCTTTCCGTTGACGGCGGCCGCTCATATGACTTCTCACAACAACACTATGCATTATCGTCGGCACTGAGGATCATCAAAGGTCTGCGGACTGCTCCCGGCGCGCCGACGCGCAGGAGACCGCGCGCGACCGCCCCCCATTACGACTAGGGCTACCCAGCCTCGCTAAAAAACGCGATCGATCACCCTGTCGGCTGATGTTATCCGGCATGGCCGCACCTTGAAGCTCCAGCGCCGCAAGCCTTGAAACTCCAGCGCCGCAAGCGCATTGCCCTAACGAATCACGACCCCATCCGTGATACAGCCTTGCAGCTGCGCGAGGGCAACACCGCCAACGAACCTGCTCCTGGCAACGGATCCAGACAGGGTCTTGACTCCCGTGAAGTCACACCCTTCGAATACGCAACTGATGAAGTGAATGCCTGAGAGATTTGCCCCGGCAAACTTGCAATCGACAAACTTGCAGTCTGTCGCAAAGGACCTGGATAGATTCGAGCGCGAGAAGTCACAGCCAATGAACTCCCCGCCCAACCGCGCCCCATTGAGCTTCGCGCCGACAAAGCTGCACGAATCGAATTTCCTTCGCACAAACACGTTACGCATATCCATGCGCTCAAACTTGCATCCCTTTGCCTCGGACTCATTGATGCTGGCCCCGTCTTTGAACACGGCATCGGAGAGATCGACCCTTTCGATGCTCAGGTAGCGAACCGCTTCAGCGAGCGTAATCCCTCGGTAGTCCTCAAAGCCCTCATCGGTGAGTCCGAACGGCGATTCCGGCATCGCCCCCATCTTCATCGACTTGGCCGCATCGAGAAGACGTCTTCCGGCCAACTGCAACTGCTCTGCCTGCCATCTGGCACGTGCATCTTTTGCCTGCATTCCCTGCACCCTCGAGCGTCATGGATTGAATTTTTGCCGTGGGCACTAGTGTAGTTGGCAAGCTTCCGTGCGCGGTCAACTGATCGCTCCCAGCTCTCTGTTGCCATACCTGCTGACCACGGGCCGATTTCGTCCGATTTAGAGGCAGCAGGGACAAGAGTCGGACGACGCGCATCTTAAATAACTCCCATTCTCAACAAAAATCGAGCTCCAACCGAATAGCGCGTCGACACGGCGCGCGACGGTAAATCCCGACGTTGTCGAGCCGATTACACAGTTCTCCCTTCTGCGGCAACGTGGCACTTCAATGAGGCCGTGTATGGAGCTTTCCAGCAGCACCGGACGCCTGCATTCCGTATGGACGCAGGCGCTTCAGACCGAAGCGTTTCAGCGTAATGGCATCCATCAGGCCGACCTGATTGCCGTACTCCCCCGGGTTCGTGAACGTGCGTTTCAGCGTCTGATGCAAGCGTTGCTGCGAGAGAAGCTGATACCGCCTGGGCGCGTCCAACAAGCGCATGGGCGCAGCATCCTGCCGCTCGGCGACGAGGGCGCTTACCTCACCTTTGGGAGCCTGCGGCCGGGGCCCATGGCCAGTTGGTACCTCGCTGGTCCCGTGCTGCTTCACCGTTCTCCGAATCCTTCACGCGAACTGGAACTTCCCTCGGACTTGATCGAACAATTGGTTCCCTTGCTGGCCCCCATCCCCGGCGTCGAGGTGATCGAACAACTGAAACGCGAACTCGACGACAGCTTCCGCAACGACAGCCTGTGCCTGGCGTTTCATGACAATTGGAACGCGCGATTGTTGAAGCAGACTCGCGACGCGCACACCGACAACCTGTTGCAATGGTTGCGATCACCGGACGCGCCCCGCAATCCCACGCAACTGCTGGAACAGTGGGGAACCCTCGGCCATCCCTGGCACCCGGGCTACAAAGCCAAGCTCGGCATGGACACCCGGGAAGTCATTGGCTGCGCCCCGGAATTCGAAGCGCACGTGCGTCTTCCTCTTGTCGCGCTACACCGAGGGGTAGCGCATACCGAGTCGATGTCGGAGCCTGCCTATCCGGCTTGGTGGCGCGGGGCTTTTCCACACGAAGCGCGTACCTGGGATTCGGCGCTGCGTGCGCTGGGACGCGAGCCGGCAGACTTCCTACCCTTGCCGGTGCATCCCTTTCAGCTCTCGACCCTGCGGGAAGCATTCGCCGCCGAAATCGCACAGGGTCAGTTGATCCTGCCAGACGACACTGCGATCGCAGGCAGTCCCGGTATGTCCTTCCGTACGTTGTGGACTGAGGGCGCCGATCCGCGGCATATGCCAATGGTGAAGCTGCCCGTCGCGTTGCGCCTGACCAGTGTGCAACGTACGCTCTCTCCGCGATCGGCAAGGATGGGGCCTCGCATCAGCCGTTTGCTGGCGACCATCCGGCAACGCGAGCCGCAACTGGCCCACTCCTGGGACTTCGTTCCCGAGCGGCACGGCATTCATGTCTTGCTGGAACCGGCCAACGACGAGCGCGCGCGCCACCTCGGCGTTCTCTATCGGGACAATCCGACAAGTCGATTGCATTCAGGCCAGATGGCGATACCCGTCGGCAGCCTGTTCGTCGAAGACCACAACAACGAACCTTTGCTACGCCAATGGGTCGCGATCGCGCAGGGCGCAAGCGACCATCAGGCCGCACAGCGGTTCTTCCAGGACTATGTCGCCACGGCCCTGCCCGGCCTGCTCGACCTCTACCTGGTCTACGGCATCGCCTTCGAAGCCCATCAACAGAACAGCTTCATGGTCATGGATGACGCGGGCCAACCCTCCCGGCTGCTGATCCGCGACTTCGGCGATCTGCGCATCCACCGTCCCAGCCTGGTCCGGCAGGGTCTCACGCTGGAGATCCACGATCCCGCGCTGACGCTCTTTGACGACGCCGACTTCGTACGCGCCAAGCTGCTGCACGCCGGCTTCATGTGCCATCTCGGCGAACTGGCACTGCTGTGCCAGCGCCATTGGCCGGAACTGGATGAGCAAGCGCTCTGGTCCGCGCTCGCCCGGCAGGTCGCCGAACGCTTCGATCATGTCCGCCCACGGACGGAGCCTGAACGCTGGCAATCCGAACGCGCCGCGTTTCTCGAAAACCCCTGGCCCGCCAAGAGTTTCCTGCGCATGCGATTGGCCCAGACCCAGAACGACATCACCGGCCAAATGGACAACCCGCTACGCGTGTGGATCGGCAATGCATGAATTTCGACCGCCGACAGATCTTCCGGCTGGTGCTGATCCAGGCCTTTGCGATGGGCGCGATGGAAATGAGCGGCCCATTCTGGCCGCTACGCCTGCGGGCCTTGTTGCCTCCAGATCGACAAGATCAATTGTCCTGGCTGGCGGCGCTGATCTACATCGGGCCGGCATTAACGGCCATTATCGCCACGCCATTCTGGAGCGCGCTGGGCACGCGTCGCGGACACCGCCCCATGCTGATCCGGGCACTGCTGGCGCTTGGCGTCTGCCAGTGGCTCGCGGCCATTACCGCGAACGTCTGGCTGCTGATCGGCATCCGGGTGCTGCAAGGCGCCTTGGCTGGCTTCATCGCCGCGGCACAGGCTTACGCCACCACCGGTTCGTCCGGCGCGAATCGCGGGCAAATCCTCGCCCGCTTGCAATCGGCCACCGCCATCGGCTCCATGCTGGGCCCCGTATGCGGCGGCCTATTGATGGACCTCTACGGATTCGCCTGGCTCTGCCTCATCGCCGGGCTGATCTGCCTGGCCTGCGTGGTTCCCGTCCTGAGTCTGCCCAAGGACACGCCGGAACCCGCTGCACCAGTGGGCACCGGGACCACCAGACGCACCACCTCGCACACCTGGTTGCTGGCCCCACTGGTGGTGATCACCCTCGTCCAGGCAGCAAAGATGATGCCGCAGCCATTCTTCGCGCCGTATCTGAACGAAGTGCTGCACGCGCCCGCTTGGCTCAGCGGCGCAAGCTACGCCGCAAGCGCCTTGACGCTGGCCCTGTCCGCCCCATGGTGGGCACGCCTATGCACACCCCAGCCCGTCCAACGCGGCTGGCGATGCCTGGAAGTCGCCTCCTGGGCCAGCGCGCTCACGCTCTGCCTGATGGCGCTGGCTCACGACACCATCACGTTCATCGCCACACGCCTGCTGTGGGGCCTGTGGCAAGGCGCGCTCCTGCCTCTTGCCTACGTCCTGATCGGACATACCGCCCCCAACGCCTATCGCGCGATCGGCCTGGGCCTGGGCAACAGCGCCGCCAAAGCCGGAGCCCTTGCTGGGTTCGCCTTGGGTGCCGGCGCCATGTCATGGGCCAGCCTGCATTGGGGCTTTTGGCTGGTCGCGCCGCTCTATGTCGTCGCCGCGTTGAGCGTGCGCTTCCTGCGCCGACTACCCGGTTGCCAGCAGCCACTCCCGACTCCCCCTGACCCACCCGCCACGCCATCCTCCCCGCAAATCAAGGACCCACCATGAAATCCCCTATCGCCGGCATTGCGCCTGTCCGTGTCAATCGACTCCCGCTCCTGCTCGCCTCCGCCTCGATGTGGACCCTGGGTATCGGCCCGCTCCATGCCGAGGAAGCCACCACCCTCCCCACCGTCACGGTCACCGCCACACGCGGCGAAGCCAGCATTGCCAGCATCCCTGGCTCGGTGCAGGTCATCGAAGCCGAAGAAATAAAGCGTCAATCCGGCGCCGGCCGCAAGGTCGCCGACGTCCTTGCGACCCTGGTGCCTGGCCTGGCTCCCAGCAGCGGCACCATGACCAACTACGGCCAGAGCCTGCGCGGACGCAACGTCCTGGTCCTGATCGACGGCGTGCCGCAAAACGCCAGCCGCGACAACTACCGCCAGCTCAACAGCATCGCGCCCGAGAGCATCGAGCGCGTGGAAGTGGTCTCCGGTGCCAGCAGCCTCTATGGCGCCGGCGCCACCGGCGGCATGATCAACATCATCACCAAGCGCAACAAGGGCCAAGACCTGGCCTTCAACAGCCGAGTCGGCATCACCGCCGACAAGGACTTCCACGGCGACGGCATGGCCTACGAACTGTTCCAGAGCGCCACCGGGCGCAAGGGCGCATTCGACTGGTACCTGTCCGGAGACTTCGTCAAACGCGGCGGGCAATTCGATGCCCTGGGCCAACGCATCCCGCAGGACACCTCGCAGGGCAGCGAAATGGACACCCGCAACCATGACCTGACGGCGCGCTTCGGCTTCGACTTCACCCCAGACCGCCGCTTGACCCTGGGGCTGCAGGAGTTCCAGGATAAGCAGCGTTCCGATTACGGTTTCCAGGCGGTTGCTGGAGAAGCCCGCGCCGTATCCGGCCTGGATCTGGACGATCAACCCAAGACGCTCAATCGCGCCATCAACCTCAACTACACAGACCGCGCCTTCTTCGGCCAACGGCTGCAAGCCGAAAGCTACTGGCGCCACAACGAGGCGCTTTTCTATCCCGATCGCCCCAGAAAGAAAGCTGGCATCACCGCCACGGACAGCCGCGCGACGGTCTACGGACTGCGCCTTGCCATGGAAAGCCAGTTACCCAGCTTCAGCGGCATCCAGGGAACGCTGACCTACGGCGGCGACTACGAACGCGAGCAGTTGACCCAGGATGGCAGGCAATACACCGTGAAGGGACTGGTCTACACCCCCACTGGCCGCACGCTTGAACTGGGCCCCGACATGACCACCCAGACCCGCGCCCTCTTCCTGCAATCCGCCTGGGAATTGCAGGATTGGACCCTGCGCGCGGGCGTTCGTCGCCAGTGGATCGACAGCAACGTCAAGGACAGCGTCGCCTATGGCGACATCCAGGCCACCGGCGTGGGCAACATCCTGCCGGGCGGCAAGCTCAAGTACAACGCCACGCTCTACAACCTCGGGGTGGTCCGCCACCTGAGCGATGCGCAGGACGTGTTCGTCAACTTCAGCCAGGGCTTCACCCTGCCCGATATCCAGCGATTCCTGCGCGACGTGCGTAGCGACTACGACATCCAGCAGTTGAACTCGCAGGCGTTGAAGGTCGACAGCTATGAAATCGGTTGGCGCGGTGCGTGGGATGCCGTGCAGGCCAGCCTCACGGCCTATCGGAACAACTCGGATGTGACGCAGTTCTACGACGCGAAGGATCGTGTGCTGCGGCTAATCAACCAGAAGGAGCGCGTGAGCGGGGTCGAAGCGAGCCTGGACGTCAATGTCGCTCGCGCTTGGAAGGTGGGCGGCAGTTATGCGTATACCAAGGGTGCGACCAAGCAGAATGGAAGCTGGACGGCGCTGCCGGCGACCCGGATCGCGCCGCCGAAGTTCACGGCTTATGTCAGTTATGCGCCTGGGACGTATAGCGTGCGGTTGCAGGGCGTGCGCGTGGGCGGGTATGCTGCGGCGGCTCGGGATAAGAATGGGCGCGAGACCGTGGGGTATACGTTGCTGGATCTGTTGGCTTCGGTGGAGTTGCCCAAGGGGCGCGTGGATGTGGGAGTTTATAACCTGACGAATCGGGATTATTACTCGGTGTTCATGCAGGCGAATGCTCGGGCGCCTTGGCCGCGGGCTCAGGGGAGGACTGTGGCGGTGAGTTATAGCTTGGACTACTGACGGCCGGGTAGTCCTACTCGACATACGCCGTAAATGAAAAAGGCGCCGAAGCGCCTTTTTCATTTACCGTTCGCAAAGCGAAGCAGGATCACTCCCACTCGATCATCAACAGGTCTCGCAAACCCGCGTGGATAAAGAGATTAGCTGTGGTCGACACGAGGCCTTACCGTCGCCTTTACCGTCAGAAGCCGCCACCTTTTACTGACGCGGGAGATGGAGCGATTTGCGGGGCGACGACTCTAGCGACACCATCATCGATCACGTCATAAGAATACAGGAGGCAGCGAGCCCTGTCCCCTCTCCGGGCCTCGATCGGTTCCCCTACGCTGGCCTTATCAGCTTCTCGATCGCAGCGGCCACTGCCCCCAAAGCATTGATGACGCCGTCCAAGACGAAATCAAGTGCCCGTCCGTAGCCTGCGTTGACATTTGCTGTGTCGAAGCCAAGCCGCTGCAAGGTCGTCAGGCACTGCTCGACGGCCTCGTGCGCATCGGCGATTCTGAGATCATTGTTCAAAAACAAGGGTGCCATGGCTTCATTGCGGTCGTTCCAACCTTCCGGTTCTCTGCCAGAGGCAAAAGCATCGCTTGCCTCCTCGTGAGCATTTAGCCTTTCGATGACGTTCAGAAGTGCTTGCAACAACCGGAGGCTTCCTAGCTCCTTGACAGCCACCCGCGGGCACCCAGCTCGCTCCAACAATGACTTGAGGTAGCCGTTTGGAACGCGCTGCCACACCTCGTGCAATCCTTTGCAGCGAGCCAGGAACATCTGCTGCGTCATGTTCAACGGTGCAACCTGGGCCAACCTACTGAGCGCCGGATAGGCCAACCAACCATTGGCCGCCACCTCTGCACGATCAAAGCCAGTCAGTTCTACTGCCGACTTGTTCAGCCCCACGGTTGCGCCGAGTGCGGAAAGGCCGTCACCCAATCGTAGAAGCACATCGAGCAGCCGCTGCACTTTGGCGACCACATGCTCTTCATCCAGGTCCACGTGCGCCAAGTCGGACGGATCGACTGCAAATGATCGAGCGTGCACGATCTCGCGATCCGGCTTTGGCTTGTACAACTCACGCATCGGCACCTGGATCAAATTTCTTCCGATGCGACGGCACTCCGTAAAGGCCCACTGCCCTCTGTACGACGGACTGCAGTACCACTGCTCCCAAACAAAAGCTGGTGCCGAGTCGTAAAAAACGCTCTGTTCGTATTTCTGGAGAAACCGATCGTCGAGATAGACCAGATCGTGTCCCACTAGGGCGTCCGCACGCGCGTGGGTCATAGGCTGCGTGTCGCCAGGCCACTGAATGCCCTCCGCGGTTTGTTCTGGACAGAGTTCTGGCATGACCGCCTCGACCGATGCCCAGAGTTGGAGCAGAGGTCGGCCCTTATGTTCGCGAATGTCCAGTTCATACCAAGCCACCCCGTCGGTAGGCTTGCGGAACACATGAGGCTCTCCATCCATGATTGCGCGGATTTCCGGCACATCTGGAAGCAGGACAGAGTAATAGAAGACTCTCACACCTCGAGCCCCACGTAGCCAGAGGTAGCGACGGAGGTATTCGTTCGACATGCGCCAACTGACCGCTCTCTTCAAGCTCCAGTGGTATTCACTGGACACCTCGCCCTCGGCTACCCCGAACTCTGGAAGTTCCAAGTCATCGTAGACCAGACGTTGTTGATCGTTCCCGACGCAGCGGGGTGTCAGTCCAAGCGTCATCCAGACCTTTTCGGCCAGATTGAAGGTGTAGAACGAGCCATCACCCCACGCCGCGACAATGTAGTCATGTCCCGATATAGAAGGACAAAAATTGGCCGAACAACCTCGCTCGTCGCCGACAGGAACAGAATATTCCACCACACCACCGCGCGTTTCAGACAGCACTTCCATCGGGCCATCATCCAGCCCGGGAACCACGGCCATCAGCAAATGAAAGTGCTCGGCCTGCTCCCCATGCGGATCGCATTCTTGCTTTGAGGCCACCTCAACGAATTGGCTTGGCGACAAGCCTACAGGCTCCAGTAGCTCGCGTAACCTTGACGGAATAACGTGGGCCGGGATTGGAAATGCTGCCAGATAATCGAACGGCATAATTGATCTCGTGAGAACTCAATAGTGGTCAAGTTTTAGGCACTAACTCAAAGCCCTGGATCTACACCTAGCCGTTGAATCAGTTCCTGCTGCAGTTCTAAGGCAGAAAGCTTTCGCTTGCCGGCATCGGTCTTGACATACACCTCCTGGCCACCCGTCGCAAAAAGCAACGTACGCCTGACCGACGGCACTCGGACTTCCACGACATACAAATTGTCAATCACAATAGAGCCGTCACTCACAGGGTGAAGATCGATGCGATAGGCGGTCGGGGCAATGGGCGGGACGATCTGGTGCAGCCGCTCCGTGACAATACGCCGAAGCTCATCGCATTCCTGTGGCCGAAGTTCAACACCGACGATGGATCGATCTGTATCACGAATGCCCCAGAAAATCGCTCCCTCTTGGGGAAGCCCAGCATTCAGGAAGGCTACGGCGTACTGATCCACGACTCCCTTGATCGCGCCAACGGCGTTGCCGCCTTTAACCTCCTTAAACTCACAGGTCCGATTTTCCTGAGTCGGATATTGCGCGCCTCTGATCCATTTTGACCAACGAGATCGCTGAAAGTTGGGCTTTCGCGCTTCGTACCACGAGTTGAATGCTGCGAGAGACGTACCGGTCGGTGTCGTGGACATCTTCAGCAGGGACCCTGGACCCACCTCAACGTCATCGCGATGCGGACAAATCAAAAACACTTGCGAATCGTGCGCAATTTCGCCAAGAAGCAGGAGCAGAAACTGATGTTCGTCTTGTGGCCAATGCCAGAACACCTCATCAACTATAAGGGGGAGCTTAAAGTGGGAACGTCGACGCGCCACGATCTGCGCGATTAGCTCCACTGCCAAACGTTGAGCCCCAGACCCGATATAGCTAGCGTCGTTCCCTCTCCGCTTCAGCTCTATCCATCCTGGATGGTTCGTAAGCTCTCTTGGAAGCAGGGCTCCCACCTCGTCGAAATCAAGAGTCTCATGGTCGGTCTCGCGCACATGACCGATCATGAGACGCTGGCCTTCGGAATCGGCCATCGTCGCCAGCGTCTGGAGTGCTAACGCTCCTGTCGCTTTCGACACCTCCGGCTTGCCCCGAGAGGACTCTGTGACGCGAAGACTGACCGTTTCTCTGACATCCCCCTCCCCTAAGGTGAGCGCTACCGTAGAAGGTCCCACGCCGCCCGCAGTCAGCGACAATGCTGGCCTCCCAACAATAGCGGCCACCATCGCCCCCGCCATCTGCGTCTTGCCCGATGCATTATTTCCGATGACCCAATTTATCGCGTTCGGCTCAAAATCGAATTGGGCATCGGAAAACGGCCCAAAGTTTCTAAGCCTGATTTGCGTGAAGTACATGAGGTCCTTGATGCCTATGGAATGACCGTTGGCGTAGCAGCACACCAATTTTTGCAGAGGCTAATGCGTGCTCTTGTACCCGCCACCATAAGAGCATCAGGTCAAGCGCTGGCTTTACGCGCTGCCAGTTTTGCTTCAAGCAGACGATAGGCCCTCTTCTCATCAAGCGTCAGAAGGTTCGGCTCGTTCTGCAAGAGGTCAGCCAGCACCGGCGTTACAACATCGAACAGCGCCGACAGCAGCGCTTCGCCGACTGCGCGCGGCTCTGCCAAGTCTTCCAGTAGTCCGGACATTTCGCCGTGGGCGAGCTTGTTGCGGCCTTCTCGATAGACCTTGTGGACGGCGGCATCTACCGTGAGCGTGCCCTCAGGCGCGGCCTCCCCCTCAGGCTTGAGCGCCGTCTCGGCGAAGGCGGTCATGTCCTTGGCGCTCCCCCCAGCGCCGGAAAGTCCGTCGGCAGCGCAGCCGTAGTCCACAACGGCCATGAAGTCGGAAGCCTCGCGACGAGCTTCACCGATCCAGTACAGCGCATTGGCCCAGCGTTCGACGAGATGCAGCGCATGTCCGCTTCGCCGTCCATCGACGTAGTGCTGCAAGATGGACCCCGCGGCATCCAGGAAGGATTGCTCGCCCGCCATCTTGGCAGCCAACGCACCAGGGGGACCACCAAGGCCAGGCATCTGTACGCTCGACCCATGCAAAATCCGGCCGTCCAGCGTGGTCGCAAACCGGTCCTCTGCAAAAAGATGCTGCCGGCCGGCTTTCGTAAATCGTCGCGCATCCTCGACTTGGAACCTCAGTCCGATTGCGTCAATCGCAAGTCCCACCACCACCGACGCTTTGAAATGGGACCGCGCATGCTCATGCCCTTCCATCCGAATGGTCGCTACCCAGCTGTAATGGCGCAGCGTACGCAGAACGTCCAACGCATGCGACGCACAGCGGCCACCCTCGACGGCAGCTGATCGAGCGGTCAACTCCTCCATGTTCAGTTCACCGACTTCGACCTGGCGGATTAGCTCGCGAACCTCCGAGTCCTTGACAAAAGAACCGAGCCATTCTGCTCTCGGCAGGAATCGCACCGGCCCCACGGCGAATGCCGACACGGCCTGATCCGAATGAAACAGATGACAAGGGATATGCCGGTCGACGTCAGGACTCGCGCTAGCTGCCAGCTGCTGCAAGCGCGCTTGGTAGTCGTCGGCGAGCACCCCGTAAAAATCGTCACTGAGCAGCACGTCACGCTCATTCTGGCCGTTCGGTACTGTTGGAAGGCGCGATTGGCAGTCGCGAAGCGTGTCCCCGATAGCCTGGAACGAGAGCTTCATGAAGGCCTCCCGATCAATCGTCTGGCGCAGGGCTTCCCGTGATTTCCAGCTTTGCTGTGACAGCAAGTAAGCTGCGTCCACGCCGGCTTGCGTGACCCGATACTGACCGCCTTGCGACACCGGAATGGCAAGCGGAACCAAGGGGTTCGCGCTGAGGGCATGCCACTGTGCAAAAGTCATCGCCTTCGCCGTGATCACGTCCCCGATGATGGTCTCCATGAGCTTCCCAGAGGGCGTCTCTTTTGCACCGCCCGAGCTTGCAAACTTGTTCTCTCTTGCCATTTTCCCCTCTCACTTAACCCAATATGGGGCTGGCGCTACACACGACCAGCCTCATTGATCCGCGGGTCATGGCCACATATAAGTGCTGTGCGCTCATGCCCTCTGTATTCAGCACCACCGACACCTCTGCCTCCAGCCCTTTGAGCAGCAGCGTGCTGCCGACCGCACGCTTGGGCAACGGGCGGCCCAACAATCGGTTCTCTTCGCGCACACGCCTGGCAGCTTCCGCAAGCGGGACGTTTCCTGCCGAGGCTCCACGCAGCGCCTTGAGCACGCCGTAAAGAATGGCGGGCCGATGCACGCGCACATTCGGCATTTCACGCAGCTCTGACAGCAGGGTTGCTGCTGCGACGATAGACGGGGCGCGCTGGAACGCCAAGGCACTGCTCTCCGCTGCAGTCGGCGGATTCCTTGCGGTTCCGCGGACCAACGACTCCAGACGCCGTGTCAGCTCTGCGACACCCACGTTGGTCATGACGCTTTGCGCCAGCGCCAGCAACTGCCCCATGGCCCCCGCAGACGCAACATCGAAACTGTTGCCGAAGGCGATGAGGTCTTGCAAATCGACTGCCTCAACGGTCGAGGCCCCGGGCGTCTGGCTTGCAAAGTTCTGCTGGATCGAACGATTACGGCTGTCCGCGATGATCAGCACCCGCCCGTCGGCGGTCGGCGGCAGCGTCCGCGCGGCAGCCAGTCGCTGGGGGTGGTCGTTGGGCGGGACGGTCTGAACCCACGTCACATGTGCTGGTGGTCCGGTGCGCAAATCTACCGACTGACCAGCCACCAGCAGGCGGCGAGCCTCTAGCAGCCATTGTCCGAGTGCTTCCGCACCGGCATTGCGCCACCGCCACGGCGTGGCCAGCTCCGCAACGACTGGGAAATGCGCGCACACTTGCTGCTCCCAGTTGGCCAAGGCGTTGCCACCGAATCCGAAGATGCCCTGCATAGGATCGCCAAGCACACAGGTCGGCAGGAGCAGCGAGAGAAAGTAGACAAGATAGTGCTGAGGCACCGAACAGTCCTGGTACTCGTCAACAATGACTTGCACATAGGACGCTTTCAGTACCTCGCTGACGTGCCCCGCCTGCAACAGCTTCCAAGCGGATTCTCGGATCGCCGGGTAGTCCCGCGCAGGCGTGGCGAGCCGCAGGATTTCCGGGACATGACCGCTGCGCTCCGGAAAGCTCGCAATCAACCGAATGGCCCAACCGTCGATGGTGCTCAATCGATAAGCACTGTGCGGCACGCCGGCACGGTCCAGCCGGCCACGAAGTGCCGCCACGCCAGCGTTCGTGTGCGTGAGCACGAGAATGGGTTTGCGACCTCCATGAGCGGCCAAGGCGTGGGCAATCAACTGCGTCTTGCCGCACCCGGCCGGTGCCGTAACCGTGCCGCGGGCAATCGCGCGCAGGTCGATTTCAGCGGGGTCCATGGGCCGCCCACGCAGACACCTGGTCCACCAGTGCTTTGAAGCCCGGATCGCATAGCGGCAAGTCCGGCGCCACGATGGTCCTTGCTACGTCCTCCATCCAGGAGATGGACTTGAACCAACCGGCCTTGCGGATACGCGCCGCCTGCCCCAGCAAGGCTCGGCTTGGCACTGACAGCGCCCGCGTGTTCTCGATTTCGTCCCAGACGGCCTGAGCGGTCAGAGTGTTGTTCGAGACTGTGCGTAGGTGTTCGTGGATCAAGTCGCCATGCAGTTCGTATGCGTAGCTGATCAGTTTTTGACAAGCCGCCGGCGTAAGGCTACCAAACAGTTCGTCCTCCAAGGCGCGGCCAGCGCGGTAGGCGACGACCGCGCCACCGGCCTGCAGAAATGCCTGTTCGATGGCAGGCGTGGGCTTCTTGTCGTCATCCCGCACCACCATCACCCTGTAGCCTAATGACTGGAAGGCCGCAGCGCGAGCATAGGGGCGGTCGGGCTCACCACCACCACAATCGACCATGGCAATGCCCTGTGCTGCGAGGGACACGCCGCCGTGTTCGACTCGGTGCAAATCCAGGCCACGCAGGAGTCCGATCTCGCTGGCTCCTTCGCACACGATCACCGAGCCGGCCAGAAAGGCCTCAGGATAGAGACGAATGGTGCTTTGGGTATCGTTATCGGTGCCCACCATACGGGCCTCATGGCCGTGGAGACTACGGCGCAGCACGAAGAGCTGGCCGCCCGACAACTCCCTGAGCGCTACTGGCGAATGCGTGGTGAGAAACGCCTGCAGCGGGGCCGGTTCCTTCGCTCCGAGAGAGCCGAGAAACCGAGCAATGCGGTGCGGCTCAAGGCCGTACTCCAGTTCGTCCGAAAGGACGATTGATGCTTGGCTGGCAGCCTTACGCTGCAGACCAGCGACTAACAGGCGTGCGGACCCGACGCCAAGACTGCGAAGCGGGATGCCACCCTCGTTGTGCAGAGAGATGGCCCCGCCTCCGAACGACACGGAATGCGAGTCGAGCAGTGCCCTCGCCTTCTCGCCAATGTAGACGCCGAGTTCCTGAGCGGTCGCAGCGACGATCCCCAGCGCTTCTCCCAATTGCTGCTCAGCCTGATCGCCAAAGCCGCCACGCGCATCCCGTGCTGCCTTCACGAGGGCTGCCGAAGCATCAGCGCGTTCCTCCGAGATGCGGTTCAGTACCGAGCCCCGCTGCCAAGCCAAGTTGTAGTCAGCGAGCGCACCGATCCGCGTCGGCGCCAGGGCCAGGCGATCCTTCCATGCGAGCGTCTTCACCAGACCTTGCTGGGATGCGCGATCAGAGACGAGGGTCCAGGACGGTTCCAGGTCACTGGCGACGGTCAGATTCAAGCAGAGAACCACTTCTGCGCCGGCGGAGGGCTCGTCTTCGACGATGCCCGTGGCGGCGTGATAACCGCGCAGAAACGCACCGAAGCTTTCCAGCGAACTCATGCTGTCGTCCAGCGCGCCGAGCGTCAGCGTGATGCTGACTGGAGCGGTGATGTCCATGCCAAAGAAGTCAGCGTCGGAAATCTGGACATTGCGCCTAGCGCCCAAGCACAGATCGATCGCATCCAACACCGTGGATTTTCCGCTATCGCCGGGGCCGATCAGACAATTGATGCCAGGGGATGGACACCACACCAATTGCTTGATGCCACGGAAGTTGGCGATTTCGATCTTTCTTATTCGTGCCATTGAGTGCCCCTGTAATGTTGTGCGGCCGGGTCCGCTTTAGAAATCCCTGGTGCAGAAGCAAATTGCGAGGTGTGTGATTCTTTGCGCCGCCTGGATTCTTCCGCAGGACATCGCCTGAGTCCCAACGGCCCAAGGTCGAACTACCGACGCAACTGGCGCGACTCAGCTCTTCGGAGCGTCTTTCGCTTCGTAGATCCGTCGGGCCAGAAGGCTGGCGAAGATCAGATACTGCGCGGCCTTCTCCGGGTCGAGATCATGATTCAGCGAATGCGCCTTGGGATTGCGAATACCAAGGTAAGCACCGACCAAAATCTGCATGAAACCCTTCTGCTCATTTCTGCCCGACTCCGTGTCGAGTTCGCTGAGGATCAAGTGCGGTTTTTCCAAGCTCAAAACTTGTGTCGCCAGAGCCGCGCCGTCGAGATCCAGGCCCGTGCGCTCTCGCATCAAATCAAAGATCGCAACGACGGAGTTCAAAACGGCATCGCGGTAGTGTCCGTCCACATAGTGCTGGAAGGCATGCGCGAAGATGACCGGATGCAGCAGTTCCTCAAAGCCGATGCTCGGTTTGGTGCCGGTCGCTTCGCGCACATACGATTCCGCCCTCACCTCTACTTGGGGAAGATCGCGCGCAAGGATGTCGTCGTAGTCATTGGCGTCGCCAAATCCGATATGCCTGCCAAGACTTCCCATGTCTTGCTCAGGGAACCCTGCACCGGTCCATAGCTTGCGCAGTAATTGATAGTCGGCTTTCAAATAGCCATTGATCAACTTGGCTCCTGCTTTATCATTGCTCGCAAGAAGGCCTTGTGCATCGATCGCTTTCTGACGCATTGCCCGAAACAGGGCATTTACCTCCAAGTACCATTCAAGCATTGCGTCTCTCCCCGATTGATCTTTTCCATTTCACAAGTCCCCCAAACCTGCATGAGCGATCGCCGCTATCACGCAACGTACGGGCTTTCGCGCTTTTACTTTTTCCTCAGCATCAACTGAATCATGGCGAACAGTCGATGGAACAGATAGTCAACCTGGTCCACATCGATCACCGGCACCTGGCTGATCTCCGAATGCCGAATGAGGTGACTGTTCCCAATGGAGTTCAGTTCTGTCGCTTCTGTCTCCAACCTCTCTCGCAGCGACGGTACGGAGGTAACTGCATCGAGGATGATCTTGATGGAGCGCTTCTTATCGCTCGGGTCAGCCAGTGACTTGAGTCGCTCCCATGCGTCCCACAACCGCTCCAGCGCTTCACGCCGCACCAACGGATTGCGGTCCGAAAACTTGGCCCGGCATTCGTCGAGCATGTTGTCGAGCGTGCGATCTCCCGTATTGAAAAGCGCTCGTTTCAGTTCTTCGCCAAGCACCGGCGGTAACAGTCGCTCAATTCGACCACTGGGCAGCATCTCGAACGAAACGCCGTTGCGCGCGAATATGCGATTGACGGTCGCACGAAAGTCCGCCTGCCCCGCCTCCTGATCGAAAGTCAGGTGATGATGGCTGAAGAAGTCGTGATACTTCCCCAGAATCGGCTTAGCCACTGACGCGTGAACAAACTCGATAAAATCCAAGATGAGCAAGGTATCCGGCGCGAACGGCTGTCGCTCAGCAAAGTAGCCCTCCCCCTCAACGGAAACGATCTCCAACGGCCAAGCCAGACCCGGCATTTCCGCACTGACGGAAGCCGCCAGCGCATCCGAGTCGCCCCCGCAAGTGGCTTGGCCATCCGGACAGCGTTCGGGAAAGCGTAGACCAAATGCGCCGCCGCTTATCAAGGCTTGTACCGTCGCCACAATGCCGGCCCAGACCGTCGGTGAGATCACCTGCTCGGTGCGTGCGCGTGGACCGTTCTGTCGGTCGCTGAAATAGTCGCTCATAGCGTTGATTTCATATTCGTTCTGCTTGATCCACTACACACGAATAGGCAGAGTGACCTTCGGCTGAATGGGCACCAACATCTTGGCGTAGGCGCGCAAAATGTCGTTGTACAGATCCGCGTGCTTGGGTGCCTCGACAGTGATAATTAGCGCGTAGCGAATCTTCTCCGCACTCGTCGTCGGCGCACCAGCCTCGCGTGCGTTGTAGTGGATGTCGAACACGGGGTTATCCAGGCTAGTGCCGCGCATGGACTTGTTGCCGTGCAGGACCGTCTCCCACTTGCCCATGTCGGAACGACGCTCCTCTTCCGTAGCGTACTTCTTCATATCGAAGAAGCCCTTCGTGTCCGCGTTGCTCTTGCCTTCCTTGACCTTCTTGTCGCTGGGCCGGAACACGATTTCCAAGCCGGCCCGCGTGTAGGCAACGGCATCCTGCGGGTCTGTCGGCGACGCATAGCAGAAGGTCGCCTTCAGGCGGATGTTGCCTTGCAAACCACCGGCAGGCAGAGGAAGTGACGCACGCAGGTATTTTCCCGGCTTCAGCTCACCCTGATAGACCACCCGTGCCACACCGGTTGGGCACGTAATGACATCCATCAAATCTTCCGGCACCTTGCCCCAACCGACTTCGAGCTTGTCGTGCGTGGATGAATCCGCAGCGTGAACAAGCAAGGCCTTGATGGCCAGCGGAGTCAAATCTGCACCGAGGATCGCTCGAACGCCGACGGCATTACGCAATAGATATGGCGACGCAAAGCTGGTACCCAACTGGGGCACTAGTGTCGGCTTCGCACCTGGCGCCAACACATGAAAATACTTGGAGTTAGCAGCATCCCCGCCGAAGGCCATGAGGTCCGGCTTCACCACGCCGGGGCTACGCCCCGGCCCAATGGCACTGTATACAGCGCGTGACCATGATGCGTCGACGTTGTCGGCAGCGCCCACAGCTAGCGCATTGACGCAGTCCGAAGGTACCTGCACACGGGCGTTTCCTACCGACCTATCCATTTGGCCATTGTTGCCAACAGCCACGGTCATCAACGTCTCGCCATCGCTGAGCAGGTCGTCGATCACGGAAGTCCAGGCATGCACATCCGTGTCATCAATTGGAAGATCCGGCCCAAGACTCAAATTGATGAACTGATACTGTCGCGACAACAGCACTTCTTCGACCAGTCCCAGCGTACGATACAGCTCCAACGGGTCTTCCGAGTCAGTCTCGCGATCCAGAACGCGCAAGTGATCGACGTAAGAGTAAGGGCGTGCAGCGGTGCTATTCGGAGCAATTGGGCCGAACAAGAATGCCGAAGTCACACCAAGGCCATGCTCCAAGCCGCCCGGATCGTCCTCTGCCTTTTCATCCAGAACGCGGTAGGTATGCAACCATGACGCAATGCCGTGCTGCTCGGGCAAACCGCCATCGAGGATAGCCACCTTAGGCTCGGACGATAGCGGCTGTTCCGTCGGCAGACTGCACGGCACCGTCACAGCCGCCGAACGCTGCACGGGACGCATACCACGCAGCTTCGGCATAGAACGAACCACGCGAACAAATGAGAATTCGGCCAGGCGCACAACGTTGTCATGCGTCCCCTCAACCGGGAGGAACCACAGATTGCCAGCGCTAAAGGCCAAGTCGGCATGAATCTTCACTCCGACATCAGCCGCGTACTTGGCAAATGCTCGCTGCACGAACTGATCGTTGTCGCCAGGAAGCAGGTGGATGCCAACCTCGAAGAAGCGATCCTTTTCCTCGCCGAGCGAAACGATACGATCCTTCGGCTCGAACGCGGAAATCCGCTCGATATGCGACAGATCCTTCGCTTCGTTCGACCCCTCCTCCAGTTGCCCTGCCCAGTCCTTCAACTGACGGAAGGCCTGGCGCCTGCCCACCACGAACAGCTCTGTGGTGGTCGACTCCCGCGGCGGCCCCTTCTTCGACCAGCCGTCCGGCGTCAGTTTGACCGCCCTGCTGCCGACCGATTCAAGACCTACGCTGCGCAGCATGGCCACCGGAAAAAAAGAGCGCGCAATGTAGCTGGGATTGAGAGCGAGGCGTGCTACTCCCAAATCCCCCGGGCAGGCATTGTCAGGCAAGGTATCGAGGCTTGCTGCAACGTCGACGAACTGCGGTGTCAGCCGACTCCTCGCCTGCTGCAGCGTGTAGACCTCAGCCTTATCCATACCACGCTTCGGACCCTTGATTTCGTGGGTCAGCAGCTCGCCGCGCCCGATGAGGAAATTGGTCTGGTTCATGCCTCACGCCTCCGTCCTTTTGGCGCGACGGTCGAACCGTCGCTTGTGTACTTGCGAATGGTGTCTCGGCTAACACCGGTGATATCCGAGATGCTGTGCTGGGACAGACGCGTCTGCCTAGCCAGCAGCACCGCCATATCGATGCGGCCCGGCCGATCCAGCGACAGTGCGCGCGCCTTGATGAATTCTTCGATCAAATCAGCATCTGGCGTCGTCCCCAACGCCACAGCCCGTCGGAAGCGCTGTATCTCGCGCTCGATGTCGCTGAAGGACTGACCGCGAAATGCGAAGGCCAGAATGTCGATCCAACGACCAAACAACGCGAAATCCGGCCCGAGGAACCGCTTGATCGCCTCTTTTACCGCTGCTGCCTCTGGCACCTTGAATTCCACTACCAGATCGAATCGTCGCCACAACGCCGGATCGATCAATTCCGGGTGATTGGTAGCAGCCAGTAGCACCCCCGTTGCGGGCCACTCATCGACCTCCTGCAGGATCACGGTCACCAGCCGCTTGAGTTCCCCGACATCAGCGTCGTCGCTGCGGCGCTTAGCGATCGCATCGATCTCATCCAGCAATAAGACACAAGGGACGCGCTTGGCGAAATCCAGCGCCGCACGCAGATTGCTGCCGCTACGCCCTAGCAGACTACTCATCACAGCCGTCAGATCGAGTACGTACAACGGCACGCCAAGTTGGGCAGCCAACCAACGCGCTGTCAGCGTTTTGCCAACACCTGGCTGACCAACAAAAATGGCAGAGCGCGTCGGGGTCAAACCCAGTGCGGCAAGACGGGCTGCCTGCTTGCGCTCCTGAATTAACTGACCGAGGGACTCCTCCAGGCTGGCGGACAGCAGAGGCGCCTCCCGGTCCGGAGAGTCCTTGAAAACCTTCAGCAGCGAGAGACGCGACTCGTCATCCACTGGGAGCACCTGCTCGGCCGGTGAAGGCGCAACCGTCTTGCGCAATGACGCCCCTGCCCGATGCGGCTTGGCGCGAAGAAACAGATCCACCTGCTCAGCCAACTCTGGCTCGGTGCCTCGGTACTTTCTGACCAGCCTCGCAGCGAACAGACGAACATCCTCCGTTCGCTCAGCCAGCGCCAACCGAACAACTTGGGCTAAATCAGCCTTCAAACCAGTCAACTCGCCCATAATATAACCAATCTATTGATTTATAACGGTTTTTAAAAACACCAAACCGGACTAAAAGTATTGTCTCACAGTTTTAGGATGGCTGTGAAGGAGATACTGAGCAGGCGCGGCCCGCCAACCCGCCCCTCTAGGGCGCAGGCGCTGAAGCGGCACAAGATGACGGAGGGCGCCACACTGCCGCCGAGCAGTACAGGCCACCTTCTCGCCATGCAGGATCGCAAAGGCATAGACCTGCTTCACGATGTCGCGGATGTGGACTACAGTCGCAGGCGCACCACAGGCTTTCACCTTGTTGCACAACGCGCGCAGATCGTCGGGACCAATCTCGGTGAGCAGTCGGTTCTGGAAGACGGGAAAGATGTCGCGGTCGACGATGCTCTTGCGCATTGCGCGCGTGCTGTCGGCCATGCGGGCATCGGCCAGCCAGCGGGCCAACATGTCGCCAAAGGTCTTGGCCGCCGTCAGCCGGCGCTTCTCGCGCTGCTTCTCCGGCGCGGGCGACTTGCCCTGAGCGACAGCCTTCTTGGCGTCAATCAGCCTTTCACGGGCCAAGGCCAGCGAAATCCCGGCGGGCCCATAGCGTCCGATGGCAAGCGTCTCGCGGCGACCGTTGAGACGGTAGTCGTAGCGGAAGGTGACGGTACCGACGGTTGATACCGTCACGTACTTCCCATCGCGGTCAGAAGCCTTATAAGTCGTGGACTTGGGCTTAATAAGGTTGCGCAGTGCGGTGTCGGTAAGCATCGAGGTTTTTCCTCCTGTTCGTGACGGCTTTTACCGTCAGGGGCCAGGAGACCTGCTGATGCCGGGAAAGCCGCATAAAACAAGCTTTCCCGAGGAGACTTTTACCGTCAAAGACCGGTTTGGTCTGAATAGTAAAAGGGGAGGGTCTTAATCCGGCCTCCGGTTCCCACCGTCAGTTCTACCGCCAACCTGTTCTGCTGGCCGGCGATAGTCACCGATAGCTGCCGCGACGCATTTCCTTCTAATTCAATACGTTACGGCACCCTTTCGATAGCTGACGATAGCCCCCCCCCCCGAGGGACCTAAATTCACTCCCACTCAATTATAAAACACCAAAAAACACCCTTACAAATCATCACGTTAATTGATACAAAGAACACTAAACCATGAAAAATACCATGCTCAAATCAGCGAGGTAGAGTGCGCCCTGTATCGGCGTCATCCGACCTAGCGTCATCTGCCGAGGCCGTGGCCATCAGCCGCAACAAGATGGCCAGCTCGGCTGGATCACCATTGCGGCGCACTTCGGCAAGCAGCTCCGCTGCATAGGCAGGATCGGCGCGGAAGTGCTCGGCCATCGCCTCATCGTGACTGCGGTCTTTCATCAATTGCCCCTGTTCGTAGCGCCCTCAAGTCTCATACATAGCCTACTCAGGCTAATACTAGACCATTTGATTCAGCCAATAGCTGCCGCTTCTGCCCATCGTCCTGTCTGCTAGACAGAAGCGACTTCACCGAAGCAGGGCGGTGGCTTAAAGGGCATCAGGCTGAATTAGTGTGGAAATCATGTGCTTGATGGTCAGGTTAGCCAGTTTTGTTCCCAATCCGGAGAAATTATCTTGATTGGGCCTGATATGCATCGCATCATTATAAATCACCGCCAACAAATAATAGACTTCAGGAACTGTAGTTCCCGCAGCCTCTGCGAATTGTAATTTGTTGACGGTTTTGTGTACCGACAGAAACTCTTCTCGGGACTCTTCCGCTAACGAATCAAATGTCAATTGCTCTACCTTTCGGCGTACGCCACTGCAAACTGCAAGGGGATCAAAGCCCTTACCTTCAACATATCGCTGCATTTGGCTGGCACAATGTACTGAAAACTGAGACGCCTTGGCCAAATCAGCAGGGAGTCCAAGGGCCTGAAACTCGTTAGATAGGTCTACGTCTTCAGAGTGGAAGTGCAGGAAGTGCTTAGAAATTGCATCCGATATGGCAGGGTCATCTCGCTTAGAGATTATGTTTTCGACCGCTTTGTTCGAGACCGCAATTTTGTTTAGATAACAAACTTTTTGATCGCTAAAAGTAAAATTCCTGAAGAACCCAGGATTTAAGTGAGTCATAATCAATGGAAAAATTTGGCGACCTTCAGATTTCAGTTCCGCAATCATTTGCGTCAGATAATATTGGCAGGCAACCAGATTGGCGTCATCCAGATAGTCAAATATCTCATCAATGACTAAAATAATGGCCTTTTTTTTCTTGAGTTGGAGCTTGGCTTTTTTCAACTGAGCTACAAAGCAAATGATATCTCGCTCTCCGTTGGAAATCTGATTTGCCTTCGGAAAGGCAATCACAAGTCCATCCGCTGTTTCCTTTGGCTGAATATTACGCCAAGTGCCTTTAAGCGCAGAGAAATCCTCAATATAGGCTGCTTTTTCGAACGCATAGTTAGCGCGCTCCCCTGCTTTTTTAAAGGAGGCCTTATCGTTGGCGTGAATATCACCAATCTGCAAGGCTACGAGGATAGCCTCGATTTGCGAGAAATCGTTTAATCCGGATTCCGCCAAGGCTGCCAAAATGCTGCTAACAAAGTCAATGGCTAACACCGCTTGTGTTGTTTCATCCTTAACATCGGCAAGGATTTTATCTGTATTTCCTGTCCCGGCGTTGATCTCATCTTGTAGAGCTTTTATTGCCTTCTTAACACCGGCCTGGTCCTGTTTGGTAAAATCTACCTGATTCCAAATTTTAGCCATTATCCGATTATCGGCAAGAAGATTTGAAATGTTTGGCAATACCTTTCCGTTTTTTCCGAAGCCCACTTTTACTGCTGCGAAGGAGTAGCTAAATTTTTCTTTCGGAGGAATATTTTTGATCAGTACGATCGGAGTGACTTCAATTGCTGAAGTGACAATGTTAGCGCCCGCAATTTTGAGTTTCTTTGCTTTCGAAACTAACTGGCTATTAATTACATGAACGCCAAATGTCGCTGCCAGTTCATTTTTTGTATGATTCGCTTCTTTTTCAATCTTGTCTCCGCCCTGCATGGTATAACTAATTTTAAGAGATGGATGGCGACCTTCATCACCCTTGTGGCGTTCGTCCTTATCCAAATCCATCTTTTTCGAACGCAGGCAACCAAAAGCAGCAGCAATAGAGCTTTTTCCGAAACCGTTAGGAGCTACAACGAGTGTCGGTTTGTTTGGAATAAGCTGAACATCAAAAACAGAGCTTTCGATCCCCTTAACATTCGTTATGGCGATTTTATCTATTCTTTTTATCATATAAAATTCATTCCATTAGTTAAATCATGTTTTAATGGACGCTCACCAGACGTCGGTTCATGCAGAAGCACGACCCGGAGCAGTCCTGATTGACTATACTGGCATTTACAGAATAACAATATTTAGCTGAGCGCGGCCTGCACAGGCATCATCCGCCCTCGCCTCACCTTCCGAGGGCGTGGGCATCTGCAGCAACAGATCGGCCATCACCATGTCATGCGATCTGTCTTTCATTGGTGCCGCCCTCCTTTCTCCAGTGACGATAAAGCATGCAACACACCAAGACAATTTCATTGTCCACATTTTGGATTGCACAATCCAACATCTATTCGCCAGATCACACCTTGAAAGATCATACAAAATTTTGTATATTCAGATGGCGTTTCTAGCAGCTTCCCCGACACTGCAAACAACCCAAAGGACCGCCAAAGCATGCAAGTTCAAGTCAGAAAGCTCGAAGGTAGCTGGGACCTCGGCTATGCCCTGCATAAGCATACGCTCTCAAGCGTTTACCTCGGGGACGATGAGTACGGACATCCCCGGTTTGACAACACTCGGTCTGAGCCAGGGGAAGCTCTCTACCAACTCAAGTACCGAGGTGACTGGAATCAAATCGCACCGCTGGCGGCGCAGATTCAAGCCACATTACTGCCATTGTTTGGGAAAATTGGCTTGATAATTCCTATGCCAGCATCCACCACCCGCGCTCGGCAGCCGGTAGATGAACTTGCGGCAGAACTCGGGAGAATTACCGGGATTCCGGTATTCAACAATATTGTGGTGAAAGCACCTGCACCGCAAGGTGCCCCTCAACTCAAAAACTTGCACAGCCGCGAAGAAAAAGATGCGGCTTTGCAAGGTAGGTTCAGCATCAATCCGTGTATCACCAATGAAGGCCGTTGGGATGCACTGTTGCTGGATGATTTGTTCGATACAGGCGCGACTATGGCCGCTGTTTGCAATGCACTGCGGACGTACAACAAAATAAATCGCGTCTACGCTGCCGCAATTACGTGGAAATAAGCTATGACAACAGTATTTATAGCCGGCTCAATCTCGATTAGTCGCCTGCATGCCAAGGTGCAGGAGAGAATCAACAAAATTGTGTCGTCAAACTTCAATATTGTAGTTGGTGACGCAGATGGTGCGGACTCATCCATTCAAGAGTGTCTTCGCAACTATCAAGCCAATAACGTGACGGTGTATTGCACGGGTGAAACCCCACGAAATAACATCGCCGATTGGCCAGTACACCGGGTTTACTCAAAAGCAAAAGTTGGAAGCCGAGCCTATTTTACAGCAAAAGACTTAGAGATGGCTCGCAGCAGTGATTATGGATTAATGATTTGGGACTGCAAAAGCACCGGAACCCTGAGCAACGTCATTGAATTACTTCGAGAGAGAAAAAAATCCGTTGTCTTTATCAACAAAGATAAGGATTTTGTGACGATTTCAGATATTTCGGGGCTTGAGCATCTTCTTACGTTTATGTCGCCACATGCCAGAACTAAGGCAGAAGAAAAAATCGGTCTCACATCAAAAATTGCCAGCATTTCACACGAACAGTTTTCCCTCGACGTGTCCGTAGAGGATAAGACTGCTGCCATGCCAGACGAACAAACAGGACAAGATCCATTTAATGAAAATGCTGCTCAAACAGAAAGCATGAAACTGCGATCAGAACTCATGTCCGCTCTTAAGCAGCATATCGTTAACGCCCATCTAAGCCAGTCACAAGCTGCCAAGGTTTTCGGCGTAACGCAGCCCCGAATTTCCGATCTTACGAGAGGCAAGGTCGATCTGTTTGGACTAGATGCACTGGTGAATATGGCAGCAACAGCGGGCCTACACGTGGAAATGCACGTTCGAAGAACGGCATGATTTCAACACCCATCAGCACGAACAATAAACCGAAACGGCCCGCTTGGGCCGTTGTCATTTCCGGGCAAAGACTATGGCGCTCATCTTCTCTCGAATCTGCGCCTGCAATTCCCTGAATTCGATCATCACGCTTTCGATGTCGATGGGCCTTGCACCTTGGCCTCGCTTTTCCGCAAGCCAGAGTTTCAACAGGCCAGCCACCCGGCCCAGGTCTCCATTCAGCTTCACCAGTTCACGCACTGCTTCAAGATCGGCACGTGCTCCGACCGGTCTATTCAGACCAACGGCGCGCAAATAAGCGGAACGAGACAAACCAGTTTGGTCAGCAAGCTCCGTAATCGCAGTTTTTTCCTCGTCCGTTACCCAAACCTCTATGGGCTTACCGCGCCGCCGCGCCGTCGTATTTTTTGGTGCAACCACGCCACTCATGATGATCAACTCCTATTAGGGACAAATTGTGCACTTGAACGCGGCAGCGTCTGTGTGCCTCGCAGAGCAGGATTCCGTTGAGCCGAAGGCGAATAAGGGGCGGTGTTGGATGGGGACGGGCGTGCCCGTACCCGTACAACACACATCCTGCCTGCTACTTCTCTGCGATTCTATGCGACTGGAGCAGAATCGCCATTAAAATATGGCGTAATCGCGTACATTCGCGCTAATTCGCATACATTCGCGTAGCGTCGCATTAATCAATTCTTTTAATCGCATAGAATCGCGTACATTCGCATAGAAATGCGTTTCCGATTGAGTTCATGAGCATCAAGGACTGACTGACACCAAAAGGAGGGGCTTTGAGAGGCCATCCGCTAGACCAGCCAAATCTAAGCCTTGTAAATTGCTAGACTCAGGTGAGAACATAGCCTCCGTTTACGCGCTTTTTTTCGAAACTCGATCATCAAGAAACAACGGAGTAATCATGGCACGAAAAACCCTCGCAGAGCGCCGTTCTGATGCCCTTTCGGAGCTTGAAATGGCGAAAGCAAGACTGGCAAAACTCGACAATGAGGCAGCAGAAAGAATCGGAAGAATTGCAATAAAGTCAGGATTGGTTAATCTTGAGCTGACGGACGATCAAGTCCGGGAAGAATTCGACAAAATCGTGGAAAGGATCAGCAAGGGGAATTGATCATGAAGACAGCTCACCGCATCAGCGCATTGGCCAATCAACTCAACGAACTGCAAGCCTGCCTCGGTCGAGCCAGCGGGCGGCCTGGCGACAGCGTTATGGAAGCCCAGCGCATAGCGGCCGAGCTGGCTTCTTCACTCGAAGATTGGCACCTTGAAACGCTACACATTCCTGAACCGGAGCGTGACCTCTATCGCGCACAGAATCCCTATTACGCTGCCCACTGACGCCGCGCACTGCCCTATCAAAAGCTCACTTCGGTGGGCTTTTTTTTGTCCGCAAAATGTATCAAAACGGACAACCAAGCTCGTTCCGCTTGTCATGAAAAACGCGATCAAAATCATAGCGTTGAGAAACAATCTCGTGAAAATTGACGGACAGTTTACGGACATAAATCATTGAATTCTATGCGGATACAAGATTATCCGCATATTTAAAACTGCTCCATATCGGTCAATAATCAAACCTCGGACGATGACAAAATGAGGTATTCGGTATGGAAATGGAATCGCAAAAAACGTCGGCTTATGCCGCCCGAAAATTCGGTCGAGGCGCGGCGCTCGCTCTAGCAATGGCAAGCGCAGGCCTTGGTGTAAGTCTCTACATGGCACCGGCTCCGGCCTATGCCATCTACTGCTCGAACTGCTCGACGTTCTATCAGCAGATGTACGAGTACGCCGAAGCGGTCAACACGCAACTGAACACGGCCCAGCAACTGGCAACGCAGATTCAGCAGTATCAAAACATGGTTACGCAGGGTCTGAGCTTGCCCAACTCCATGTTCGGCAGCATCGCGGCCGACCTGCAAAGCGTGGTGAATATCTACACGAAGTCGCAGGCCTTGGGCCGCCAAATCCAGAACATGGATTCGCAGTTCAACACGCAGTTTCCGGGCTTCGAGTCCTACCTGAATCAAGCCGCGAACTCGGAGGCAGTCCCGGCGCGGGATCGTTATCAGAAGTGGTCAGAGCAGGGGCGCGACAACGTGAAAACCGCGATGGAAGCGGCAAACCTCAATACCGGCACTTTCGAGTCTGAGGACGCGCAACTTGCCCGCATGGTTTCCCGTTCGCAGTCGGCCGCTGGCCGGATGCAGGCGATTCAGGCGGGCAACGAAATAGCCTCGCAGAACGTGCAGCAACTGCAAAAGCTGCGCGATCTGGTAGCCACGCAAATCAATATGCAGGGCAACTACATGGCCCAGCAAGGCGACCGGACGGCCGCTAGCGAAGCCGCCGAACAACAGTTTGAAGCGCGTAAAAACACACGCGGCGGCGTTAAGGGGTACTGAGAATGACTATTTCGAAATGGCTTATAGCCCTGATTTGCACCGCGTCCGCATTGGCCGGTTCTGTGGTCACTGTGGCTGTTCAAGGCAATAGCGAATGCACTGCGGTGTCGGAACAACAACGGCACCAGCGTGACGCTGATGCCGCATTTGAGGCGCGCCCGAACACTCGCGGCGGCGTCAAGGGGTACTAGTTATGGAACGTCGTCTGTTGTTGTTCCTTGTCCTAGCGAGCGTGCTTGTCGCCGGAAATGCTATGGCTGCGAACGACCTGTCCCACGCCGATACATCGGTTCAGGGCCTTCTCGATCTCGTTCTGCAGCAGTCGCACCAGTGGTCAGGAAAACTGTATTACTACGCCATTAGACTGTTCTGGCTGCTGGCCACCATCCAGTTCGTATGGACGCTTATGCCTCTGGTCATGAAGCAAGCTGATTTCGGCGAGATTGTCGGCGAACTGCTGCGCTTCGTGATGGTGATCGGTTTCTTCCTCGCAGTCATGACTTATTCCGTGGAGTGGTCGACGGCCATTGTCGATAGCTTCCGCGATGCGGCAGCATCGGCAAGCGGTCTTGGCCGTGCATTAGAACCCGGCGACATGCTCGCAGTTGCGCTGGATTTCGGCCGCACCATGGTGGAAGGCATTTCAGTGTTTTCTCCGGCCAAGGGAATTCTGATCGCTGTATGCGCTGTGCTGGTCTTGGCGTGCTTCGCCTTCATCGCAGCGTTCATGTTTGTGACGCTCGTAGAGTCCTACGTGATCATCAACGCATCTGTGCTGTTCTTTGGCTTTGGTGGTTCGCAATGGACGCGGGACTTTGCAACTGCGCCCATGCGTTTTACCGTCGCAATCGGAGCCAAACTGTTCGTCTTAACGCTGATTGTCGGCCTGATCGTACAGTCGGCTAAGCAGTGGCTAGCAGCCTACACCAACGACGAAGCGTCATTGATGACGATGGTCGGTCTGGCCTTGGTGTGCTGCTATCTGACGAAGACCATCCCTGATCTGATCGGCGGCATGATAAGCGGCACATCGATGGGCGGCGGCTCCGCCATTGGCGGGATGGCGGTAGCCGGTGCTGCCGGGGCCGCCGCAGCGGCGGCCACCATCGCCACGGCTGGGGCCGCGGCTCCTGCTGCTGCCGGTGCGGCGGGTGCCGGAGGGATTGGCGGCGGCGGTCTGGCCGCCGCAATCAATTCCAGCTTTGCCAGTGGTGGTGCGCCCGCAGCGGCCGCAACAGGTGGGGGCGGTGCGACCTCTGGTATCGGCGCGAGCACTGGCGGCCAAACGGCGGCCAAGGGCGCGGCGTCGGTAGGTGCCCGAGTGGGCGGTAGCGGCGCACCACAAACGCCGGGGGCCGCGCCGCAGCATCCTAGCAGCGGAGTGCAGCAGGCAGCCAAGCAGGCCGGAAAAGCGGCGCAGGGCAACGACAACAACGACCAGCAAGCGACACCAAAAGGGGGAGTTGTCAGCTCCGGCAACGCACTTTCCCAAGCGGCCAATGGTGGTGCAAAGATGCTCGGCGTAATGGCCTCGATGGCAGTGCCGGGCATGGAGAACGCGCACTCTTTGTCTCTTGGCGCAGGCTCTCCACCACCTGTTCCCGACGATGCCAACTCGACAGCCCCGGCCAACGGCGCGGAAACGGTAGTCGAGGAATCTAATGTTATCCGACCAGCTTCGGACACCAGTTCTACTCCCGGTCGCCTCGCTTCGCTCGACGTGCAGGGCACCGCTTCGAACAACGATCAACTGGAGAAATAACCATGTTTGACATTCTGATATTCGCTGGATTTGTAGTATTCGCCTCGACCTTCGCTATCGGCATGTGGGCGCTCGGCCGATGGCTACGTAGCAAGGGCTACGGGCCACAGCTTGATAGGCTGGATCGCCAATACACGGCCTTACAGCTTCGGGTAAGCCCGCTCGCCCTGTCAGCTTCCTATCGCATGTTTTCCGGGGCACAGGCGCTGAACCGTCTACCGCTGCTTGGCAGCAAGAATAACGCCGCTCTAAACCAGCAAGTGTTGATGGCCATCCAAGCCGCACAGGAAGCTCAAAGGCAGGAGAAGCGCGACAATAGCTGATCGCTGGCCAGCCACCCAAACAACCCCGCCTAAGTGCGGGGTTTTGTTTTCCTGCCGCAGCTTCTCCGTCTATTACACACCGCAAAAACGGCCTGTATAGCGCTGTGAGAAGTTTTCACACATGACAGCCACAACCCCCATTCCGACACTGAAAAAACGCCGCCACGGCCCATACGGGAGGGATTTTGGACGCTTTCGCAGGCCGTTAGAGGCCTTATGCTCGTTTTGGCCCTGCCCTTCCCTTTTTGGTGCCTGATGTCTTTTTGCCGGTTTCAACGGCTCGACCAGGTGCTACGACCGGTGGGTAATCCACGGAACTAACCGCGTCGACGACGGCAGGCCCGCCCTACCTTTTTGGTGCCCAACGGCCGTAGGCCGACTGGCAAGGCCGGACCGCGCCTCAAGCGCGGGCTGTGCCGCGCAGGATCTGAATATCCTGAATATCCTGCTAACTCCGGGCGGGTGTGCGACGTTTCGGGCGGTTGTGCGACGCTACCGGGCGGTTGTGCGACGCTATGGGGCGGGTGTGCGACGCTTTAGGCGTCACCAGTACCTTTTTTCCTCAACCGGTCGCCATCTAGAATCAGGCCGAGCGCCTTCAATTCGTCGGCATCTTCTCTCAGCCTGAATCGTGCATCTCGCATTGCTTTGCTCGGCACGATCCCAGCAACGGCCACGATAACGGTATCAAGATACCAACCGCCTGTCGGCTCTATTTTGTGGCTCAAGACGTGCCTTGCGACTGCTTGGCTGATGCCATGCTGTAGGCGAGCAATGGGGGCTGGGTCGTAGTACAGACTCAAGTCATGCTCAAGCAGCATCACCAGCGCTACGCCAAGGCGCACTCTCCACAGATTCCGCTCTCCCCCTGTTAGGGGATCAGGCCGTGTCATGGGCGATGGGATAACGTGATCAATCAATCCCCCGATTATTGGGAAATCGAATTGTGGCGTCTCAATTGTGATCGTCGCCGCTCGCAGCTCGGCCAACAGCTTTTCGATCTGCGTAAAGCTGTAGCGGCTGTCGGAAAGCGTCTTTCTCACCCGAGCGGGGTCTACCAGCAGCTCTACGCCGCCGTCAGAGACAGGGCGCCGACGTTCTGCGCAGTACAGGACCGCTTCCACAATATCGGCGTGCCTCTGGCCTAGCCTGCCTGCCACGCGGCAGCGGCCAAATGATGTGTCTGTCCAATCACCCTCGCGCAATCGCGGGCGCTGGCTAGGCTGATAGAGCATTACCCGCGCCTGTGCGCTAGTACTGGTGGGGGTCACAGCATTACCACCGCTCATCGTCACTCCCACTTACGACGTGCAGAGTGCGTTCCTTCGTCACCGCCGCCAATTCCACCGGCAGCAACACGCCGCCGTCATGACGCTGATACCAACGATCAGCGTCAATCTCGGCGTAGTTCTGTTTGCTAACGCCGAAACGAACGAAGAACTTCCGGCGGTTTTCCCCGATAGGCTGTCGGTCATATATGCGATCACTGAGGCGTTCGGCCTCAGCCTCGGTCATTCTGGCGACATAGCCACACCAGCGGGCATTGTCGATTAGAGCGGATGCGCCTCGTGCCGCCTGCTGTTGATCCGTCTGCCCCTCGCGGGCACTGCCCTTGCTGACATGATGCAGATACAGAACTGACGCCCCGGTGCTGGCCGCAATATGCTCCAGCGTGGCGACAAGCCTTGCCATGTCGCCATTGCTGTTCTCGTCCCTGTCATGAATGCGGCTCAGGGTATCCAGTACGATCAATCGGGCACCGGCGCAAAATTCAATGACGCGGGCAAGGTGCCGCTCATCCATCACGTTCAAGCGCTTACCCATGATCGGCTCAAGGGTGAGGTTCTGCGCGATGGCGTCGCGTGACTGCTGGTTCAGGTGCTGGCCAATGGAATGAATACGGCGCACCAGTGCGACTGCCGGGTCTTCCCCGGCGCAATAGACCACGCGGCCAGTACTGGCCGGGGAAAGCCCTAAAAGATCACCACCCGCGACGCTGCACGCGATGGTCATTGCGGCTTCCAGCGCCCAGAAGCTCTTACCTGTGGCTCCGGGAGCCACCAACGCGCCTACTGTCCCTGCGAGGAAGCCCGGCCAAATAAAGTCTAGTGTGGGCGGTTCGTTCTCGAACGCTGCCCGTAAGTCAATCGCCACAATTCAAGCCCCCATTCCGGGGCGAGGGGCCGGGCTGGAATGTTTGCACGCATCAATCCATGCCTCAACCTCAGCCAAATCCCACACGACCTTGCGGCTACTGAGTGCAATGCGCTGAGGGAATTTCCCCTGCTTTTCAAAGTTGTAGATCGTGCGCTCGCACAGCGGAATCATCTCCAGCAGTTGCTTTTTGCTGATGAGAACTTTACTGGCTCTCCTTAATTCTTTTTCCACACCGAATACCTCGTTTTGTCATCGTCCGAGGTTTAATTATTGCTACACAATGCCGGTGTTTTCCAGCATTAATGAGCTATTTTTTCGTTCTAAATCAATGAGTTAGTCGTCCGGCAAACGTATAGTTTCGGGACAGCGACAATCGCCCAATCTTTTGTTTTTTCGGAAGTTTTCTTAAGGAAATTCTGGAGAGGAAGAGTGTCCAGCAAACGTCTATTTCGGGACAAAAAAAATGCCCACCGAAGTGGGCATTTCGCTACAAAATGGAGGTCTCAAGGCTCCGAATCAGCCCTAGAGGCGGGGCTTCCTGATTGTCCACTCGTCAATCATGTCCGCCCAATCCTGTAGCATCGCCCGGCGCTGGTCGCGATATTCGGCCTTGTTGTAGACGGCGCGAACGCCCTTCTGTTCGTGCGCGAGGCACTTCTCAATCCAATCGGTGTTATAGCCCGCCTCATGCAGCAGCGTGCTGGCCGTACGCCGCAAGTCGTGCGGTCCGAACTTGCCAAGCGACTGCCCTTCTTTCTGCGCCAGACGATAGGTCAGCGTGAGCACCTGATTGAGCGTGGCGCTGCTCATCGGCAAATCCGAGTCATAGCGCGATGGCAGAACGTACTCCGAGCCGCCCGCGAACGTTTTCAGGGCTATGAAAATGTCCAGCGTCTGCCTCGACAGGAACACCAGATGGGGATTGCGGCGCTTCATCCGCTCCTTGGGGATTGTCCAGAGCGCGTCGGTGAAATTGATTTCGCTCCACGTTGCGTTGGTCAGTTCGCTCTTGCGTACCATCGTCAGCAACAGCAGCTTGGCGGCCGCGCGGATCGAAGGTGTGGTGCCGATGCGCTCCATGTACTGGTACATCAAGGCGATTTCATCGGGCGTCAGCGCTCGATCTCGCGGCTCGAACTTGGCGATGGTCGAGGGGCGCACCAAATCGGCCGGGTTTTCGACCTTCTGGCCGCGTTCGATGGCCCACCGAAAGACCTGCATCACGATTTCGCGGCAAAGCACGGCCGTTGCCGGTGCCCCGCGCTCCACGATGGCATCAGCCAGCGCCCGTAAATCTTCATGGGTGATTTCTGTCAGCTTCTGGTTGCCGAACTTCGGCTTAAGCTCGCGCTCGAACGTGGCTCGACGCATATCGCGAGTCTTCTCTGCCATCTGATAGCCGCGCAGCCACTTCTCGGCCCACGCGCCGAATGTCTCGGCATCCTTGACGCGTGCTTTGTCCCGCGCCTTCTCCTTGGCTGGAGATTTCCCTGCGGCGATCATCTTCTTGGCTTCACCCAGCCGTTCGCGTGCTTCCGCTAGCGTGATCCCTCCGACACCGTAGCGGCCGAAGGTGATTGTCTCCTGCCTGCCGTGGATCGAGTAGTTGTAGCGGAATGAAATCGAACCCGCTGGCGTGATGGCCACGTAGAGGCCGTCACGGTCATTCACTTTGTAGAGCTTGTCCTTTGGCTTGAGGTTGCGCAGCTTGGTATCAGTCAGCATGGTCGGGTTGGGTTTCCTCTCAAAAATACCATGTTCAAAAAGCCCCACAAATCCTCAAAAAAACTCTTTAAGAACAATTCGTTACCTAAATTCAATACCATGAAAACCCCATCAGAGGCGGCATGGTATCGAGTGCCGAACATGGCATCAGGTTCAAATCGTACCATCTACCATGCCATAGAAACTGGGTGCTTGGCGATGCGAAAATTTGCCAGACAGTGCGACGCCAAGAACGAAAAAAGCCCGCAATTACGCGGGCTTATGGGTGTTTTAATGCTCTTTGGTGCCGGTCTATACCGGACGTGGGATCATTCCCACTCAATCGTCGCAGGCGGCTTGCTCGACACGTCATACACCACCCGATTGATCCCCCGCACCTCATTGATAATCCGCGAGGAAACCCGAGCCAGCAACGGATGCGGCAACGGCGCCCAATCCGCCGTCATGAAGTCAAACGTCTGCACAGCCCGCAGCGCGACAACGTACTCATACGTCCGCCCATCCCCCATCACCCCCACCGACTTCACCGGCAGGAACACGGCGAACGCCTGCGAGGTCAGCTCGTACCAGGTCAGGCCGCTGGCCTCGTCCTTGGTGTTGCGCAGCTCTTCGATGAAGATCGCATCCGCGCGGCGCAGCAGCTCGGCGTACTCATGCTTGACCTCGCCCAGGATGCGCACGCCCAGGCCAGGACCCGGGAACGGATGGCGGTAGACCATCTGCGGCGGCAGGCCCAGGGCCACGCCCAGCTCGCGGACTTCGTCCTTGAACAGTTCGCGCAGGGGTTCCAGCAGTTGCAGGTTCAGCGTGTCCGGCAGGCCGCCGACGTTGTGGTGCGACTTGATCGAGGTGGCCTTGCCGGTCTTGGCGCCGGCCGATTCGATGACGTCGGGGTAGATGGTGCCCTGGGCCAGCCACTTGGCGCTCTTCTGCTTGCCGGCCTGTTCCTGGAACACTTCGACGAATTCGCGGCCGATGATCTTGCGCTTGGCTTCGGGGTCGGCCACGCCGGACAGCTTGCCCATGAACTGGGCGGTGGCGTCGATGTGGATGATCTTGACGCCCATGTTCTCGGCGAAGGTCTGCATGACCTGCTTGCCTTCGTCCAGGCGCAGCAGGCCGTGGTCGACGAAGACGCAGGTCAGTTGGTCGCCGATGGCCTTGTGGATCAGGGCCGCGGCCACCGACGAATCGACGCCGCCGGACAGGCCGAGGATGACTTCGTCTTCGCCGACCTGCTCGCGGATGCGGGCGACGGCTTCGGCGACGTAGTCAGGCATGTTCCAGTCGCCCTGGCATTCGCAGATCTCGTTGACGAAGCGGGCCAGCATGGCCTTGCCTTGCACGGTGTGCGTGACTTCGGGGTGGAACTGCACGGCGTAGAAGCGGCGTTCTTCGTCGGCCATGCCGGCGATGGGGCAGGACGGCGTGGAGGCCATCAGCTTGAAGCCCGGCGGCAGCTCGGTGACCTTGTCACCGTGGCTCATCCAGACCTTGAGCATGCCGTGGCCTTCGTCCGTGGTGAAGTCTTCCAGGCCTTCCAGCAGCTTGGTGTGGCCGTGGGCGCGGACTTCGGCGTAGCCGAATTCGCGGTGGTCGGAGAAGCTGACCACGCCGCCCAGCTGTTGCGCCATGGACTGCATGCCATAACAGATGCCCAGCACGGGCACGCCCAGCTCGAACACGGCGTGCGGCACGCGCATGGAGCCTTCTTCGTAGGCCGATGCATGGCTGCCCGACAGGATGATGCCCTTCAGGCCCTGCGCCATCTGGTCGCGGATGAAGGCATCGTCGACGTCGCCCGGGTGCACTTCGGAGTAGACGCCGGCTTCGCGCACGCGGCGGGCGATCAGTTGGGTGACTTGCGAACCGTAGTCGAGAATGAGGATGCGCTGGTGCATGGAGACTCTACCGGTAAGGAATGAAATCGCTGTAAATAAAACCGCACCGGCAGACCCGCTGACTGATTTTGCGGTTCTGCCGGTGCGTGATGCATGACATTGTAGTTGACTGTACGGGGATCAGTCGGCGCGGTAGTTGGGCGCTTCCTTGGTGATCTGTACGTCGTGCACGTGGGATTCGCGGACACCGGCGGAGGTGATTTCCACGAATTCGGCCTTGGTGCGCATGTCGTCGATGGTGGCGGCGCCGCAGTAGCCCATGGAGGCGCGGATGCCGCCGACCAGTTGGTAGATGATGGCCAGCACGCTGCCCTTGTAGGGGACGCGGCCCTCGATGCCTTCGGGGACCAGCTTGTCGGCGTTGTTGGCCGGGTCCTGGAAGTAGCGGTCGGCCGAGCCTTCCGTCATGGCGCCCAGGCTGCCCATGCCGCGGTACGACTTGTACGAACGGCCCTGGAACAGCACCACTTCGCCCGGCGCTTCTTCGGTGCCGGCGAACATGCCGCCCATCATGCAGGAGAACGCGCCGGCGGCCAGGGCCTTGGCGACGTCGCCCGAGTAGCGGATGCCGCCGTCGGCGATCAGCGGCACGCCCGTGCCTTCCAGCGCCTTGGCGACTTCGGAGATGGCGTGGATCTGCGGCACGCCGACACCGGCCACGATACGGGTGGTGCAGATCGAGCCGGGGCCGATGCCGACCTTGACGCCGTCGGCGCCGTGCTCGACCAGCGCGCGCGCGGCGGCGGCGGTGGCGATGTTGCCGCCGATGACTTCGACCTTGGGGTAGTTCTGCTTGACCCAGCGCACGCCTTCCAGCACGCCCTTGGAGTGGCCGTGGGCGGTGTCGACGATCAGCACGTCGACGCCGGCGGCGACCAGCTTTTCAACGCGCTCTTCGGTGTTGCCACCGACGCCGACCGCGGCGCCGACGCGCAACTGGCCCTGGGCGTCCTTGCTGGCCAGCGGGTGCTCGGTGTTCTTGACGATGTCCTTGACAGTGGCCAGGCCGCGCAGCTCGAAACCGTCGTTGACGATGAGCACGCGTTCCAGGCGATGCTTGTGCATCAGGGCCTGCGCTTCATCGAGCGTGGCGCCTTCCTTCATGGTGACCAGGCGTTCCTGCGGCGTCATGATGTTGCGCAGGGGCTGGTCCAGGTTCTCTTCGAAGCGCAGGTCGCGGTTGGTGACGATGCCGACCAGCTTGCGCCCTTCCACCACCGGCAGGCCCGAGATGCCATGCTGGCGCTGCAACGCAATGGCGTCGCGCACTTTCATCTGGGGGGTGACGGTGACCGGATCGATCACGATGCCGAATTCGTGGCGCTTGACGCGGGCGACTTCACGGGCCTGGGCGTCGGCGGACAGATTCTTGTGGATGATCCCGATGCCACCTTCCTGGGCCATGGCGATCGCCAGGCGGGATTCGGTGACCGTGTCCATGGCGGCGGACACAAGGGGGATGTTCAGGGAGATGTTGCGGGTGAGGCGCGTGGCCAGGGAGGTGTCGCGCGGCAACACCTCGGAATACGCAGGCACCAACAACACATCGTCGAAGGTGAGCGCTTTTTGAACGAGACGCATGGGTAACTCCGGGCGCAAAGCAAGATTATACGCCGCTTGCATGTTTTGACTAGGTATTGACCCTAGGTCGGGACGTAATTTTTGCGACTTTTTTCAATCGCCGTCGTGGGCTTGCATTATTTTTACCCGGATCATATTGACAGAAGCGTTGGAGCCGCGCACAATGCGAGGCGTCAAATTTACCCGGGTAAATACCTGTGCACACCATGAACCCATCCGCCCTTCTCCATACCGCTTTCTCCGGCCACCGCCTGCTGGCGCGCGGCGCGCTTGCCGAGGTCGCGCTGGCCGTCAAGCAGGCCCAGGCCGGCCCCGCCAACGACAACGACAACGACCACGGCGCGATCCTGGTATTCGACGACCAGACCGGCAAGCAGGTCGACCTGGACCTGCGCGGCGCCGACGCCGATATCCGCAAGCGCTACCAACCTTCGCCCGAGCCCGCTCCCAAGCAGGCTGACGAGACGGACGGCGCCGATGCCGCCCCGCGCGGCCGCGGCCGGCCCAAGCTGGGCGTGGTGCCGCGCGAGGTGACGCTGCTGCCGCGCCACTGGGGCTGGCTGGCGGCGCAGCCCGGCGGCGCGTCGGTGGCGCTGCGCAAGCTGGTGGAACAGGCGCGCCGCGACAACGAGGCGCGCGACCAGCAGCGGCAACGGCAAGAGGCGGCGTACCACTTCATGTCGAGCATGGCGGGCAACCTGCCGGGCTTCGAGGAAGCCACGCGGGCGCTGTATGCCGATGACCGCGCGGGTTTCACGCGGCAGGTGGCCGCATGGCCGGCGGACGTGCGCGATTACGCCATGGCGCTGGCGTGGGCGGATGAGCAGGCCTGAGCGGCAGGCCGCGTATCGCCGCGCGCGATCCCAGTGGCCTGTTCCTGCGCCTTATCCCTACGCACATACCTGCGCCACACACCTGCGCCCCATGCCTCCCCACAACGACTGCGGGCCGTCACTGCGCCGCATGGCTGCGCGCGCCGCTGGCGCATGGCGGCGCGAGTGTCATGCGCCGCTTCCAATCGTGCGTCGGCGGCGTCCCGGCGCCCCAAGCAAGCGACGCCCGCCGCTGGTAAGCTGTACGTCATGGATACGGATACCGCGCCCCGCAACTTCCTGCTGTACGACGGCGACTGCCCGTTCTGCACCAACTACGTGCGGATGGTGCAGTTGCGCAAGGCCGTCGGCCCGGTCGAATTGCTCGACATGCGTCAGCATCCCGAACTGGTGGCGTATTTCCGCGACCGTGGCTATGACCTGAACGACGGCATGCTACTGCGGCTGGAGGGGCACATCTACTGGGGCGCCGATTGCATCAACCGGCTGGCGCTGCTCAGTTCGGACAGCGACCTGTTCAACCAGATCAATGCCGCCATCTTCCGCCGCCCGTGCCTGTCGGCGGCGCTGTATCCCTTCATGAGCCGTGGCCGCACGCTGACGCTGGCGCTGCTGGGCAAGAAGAAGATGCCGGCCTGACAGCGGCGACGCGCGGTTGGTCGCGCGCCTTGCCTCGCCCCGCCTCACCGCGCCCTGCCTCGTCGCGCCCTGCCTCTCCCCGCCGCGCCTCTCCCCGTCCCGCCTAACCTAGTCCCGTCTCGTCTCGCCCCGCAGCAATGCTAAATTGCGGGTCAACCCCTGACGGAGACCCCATGCCCGAGCCGAGCACCGCTGCCGACGGTACGCTGACGCCGCCGGTTGCGCCCCCGGACGACGCGCCCGGCGCGATGCCGGCCGACGGTTTCTCGCTGACCGCGCCGATCACGCTGCAGGACCGCATCGCGGCCGCGCTGTTCAGCTACGCGGACATGTTCGGGGCCGCCCGGCGGCGCGCGCTGTACTTCCTGACGTGGGTGGTGCTGGCGCTGTTGGGGATGCTGGGGTTCTCTTCCTGGCGGGATAGCGGCGAGCAGGGCTTCGGCCCATTCCTCTCGCGCTTCTTTCACGACCTGTTCGGGCTGGACGGCGTGCCCATCCTGGTCGTGGCCATCCCGGTGCTGATCTACTACTTCCGCCATCCGGCGATCGTGCGCGGGCGCCTGGCGCGCTGGTGCCGCGACGAAGGGCTCGACCAGACCATCCACCCGCTCTATTACTTTCAGCCGGGCGGGCTTGTCGTCACCCTGCCGGGACGCAAGACGGCCATGGCGTGCTCGCGCATCCAGGGGATTGCCGAGACCTCCGAACACCTGTTCATCCAGTTGCGCAACATCGAGGACGTGTACGCCCTGCCGCGACAGGCGCTATCCGACGAGCAGGTGGCGCGCATCAAGGCGTGGGCCGCATCCTGCCACGCCAGCGCTCCGGACGCGACGCAGCACCCGCCGCAAGCGCGGCAGGCGCCCGAGGCCGCGCCGCCGCTGCTGACGACGCGCTTCCTGCTGAACCAGGAAGACCGGGCCGCCGCGATTTCGTGGCAGATCGAACGTCCCGGCATGCGGCGGCGCCGCCGGCGCGGTTTCCTGCTGGCCTTCGCGCTGACCGCCCTGCTGGTGCCGCTGATATTCGTGCTGCTGTGGCTGCTGGACCCCGAGCGGGTGCCGCTGCGCTATGCCTGGCCGCTGTTCGGCGAGATGTTCACGGACAGTTTCTGGAAGATCACGCTGGGGTTCTGGGCCATCCTGGCCGTCATCATTCTGCTGCATCCCTGGTCCCGGCGCCGCCACGCGTACAAGCTGGCCGGGCAGATGCACCGGCGCATGCCGGCCGAGGAACACGAGGCGCGGCTGTATGACGACCGGCTCGAAGTCCGGCAGGACGGTTGGATCAACAGCTTCGCGACGACCGGCTTCGACCGGGTCGAGCGGCAAGGCAACCACCTGATCCTGATGCGGCGGGAGGGCGAACCGCTGATCCTGCCCCGACGCGCGCTGGACGCGGAGCAGTCGGCGCTGTTCGAACGCACCCTCACGGGCGGCGCGGGCGGCGATCATCGCCAGCGCGGGGGTACGCCATGAGCGGGCCGGCCTTGATCCGCCTGGCGGCCCTGTGCGCGGCGCTTGGCGCGCTGGCGCCCGCCGCGTCCGCCGAAACCCTCGATCTGCCGCATGGCCTGTCGGTGCAGTTGCCGGAGGGCTGGGTGGTGGACGGCTCGCCGCAAGGCGAGGTCTCGCGCAGCGGCATGCGGCGCGTGCAGCTGGTCTGCGAAAGCGAGGCCTGCGAACAGACGCAGGAAACCTGCACCCTGCTGATGCAAGCCAAGCCGCTCGAAGGCGACGACGATGACGCCCGCTTGCAAGCGCTTTATGCGTCGCCGCTCAAGCGCTATTTCCGCCTGCGGGCGGTGCTGCGCGCGACCAGTCCCGACGCCGATATCCGCCAGCCGCTGGAGCGGGTGCGCATCGGCGATCGGGATTGGTACCGGGTCGAGACCGATGCGCGGCACCAGTACCGGTCGGGCGTGTTCGCCGAGACGGTGGTCGACGGCCTGTACGTCGGCGCGATCTGCAAGTCGTGCGAAACCGGCGAACAGCGCCACCGGGACGGACTGCGGATCATCGAGAGCCTGAAGTCGGATACGAACGCCATGTCGCGTTGAACGGCGCGAACGCCATGCAATTCCCTGCCTATCGCGTTGAACGACGACGACATGCCAGGCGCGCGCCCGGCTGTCGCCCCCTTCAGGGTGCCGGGGGCAACACCTCCGCCACCTGCCGCAGGAAGGCCTCCAACGCAGGGTTGTCGTGCTGCGCATGCCAGGCCAGGTACATATCGGCATACAGGTCGCGCTGGCCCAGCGAGCGGAACTCCACCCCCTCCAGGCGCAGCTCGCGCGCCGAATCGGGCACGATGCCCACGCCCAGCCCCGCCCGCACCAGCGCCAGCAAGGTATGCGTCTGGCTGGCGCGCTGCACGTAGTCGGGCTGCACGTCGGCCAGGCCGAACGCGCCGACAATGCGGTCATAGAAGTATTTGCCTTCGCGCGGCGAATACAGCACGAAAGGCTGGCCTTGCAACAGCCGCAGGGGCACCACGTCCTGTTCGCACAGCGGTGAATCCGCCGGCAGCGCCAGCACCAGCGGTTCGCGCTCGATCAGGCGGGCTTCGATGCCCGCCTGCCGCGGCACGCTGCGCGCCAGGATGGCGTCCAGCTCGCGCGCCAGCAGCAGGCGCGACAGGTCGGTGCTGACGGTTTCGCGCAACTGGATCTCCACGCCCGGCAGCCGCTTGCGGGCCCGCATGATGAGCGAGGGCATCAGGCGGTACGAGGCCACCGCCGTGAAGCCCAGCGTGATGTGGCCGGCGTCGCCGCCGGCGGTGCGGCGGGCGCTGGCGGTGGCGCGGGCCGAGTATTCCAGCAGGTGGCGCGCGTCGCGCAGGAAGCGGCGGCCGGCGGCGCTCAGTTCGACCTGGCGGCTGCTGCGCTCGAACAGCGTCACGCCCAGGTCCTGCTCCAGCAACTGGATCTGGCGCGACAGCGGCGGCTGCGTCATGCACAGGCGCTGGGCGGCGCGGCCGAAGTGCAGTTCCTCGGCCACGGCGATGAAGCATTCGAGCTGGCGGAATTCCATCGATCCAATCCTTGAATTGATCAATGCTATTTATAGCTCGAACAGTCATCCATCGGCCGGCGTTCCTATACTCGGCCGCAACACCGGGGCGCGCTCTTTCCGTCCCGCGAAAGGAGTGCCATCGCAGCATCGACTTTCCGCGGCCCGCGCCGCTCACTACTACAAAGAGAAGACCATGGAGACACGCAATTCCGCACGCCCGCGCCGCCGCTTCCTTGCCGCGGCCCTGGCCCTGGCCGCCTGTGGCGCCCTGCCCGCCGCGGCGCAGGCCGCGCCGTTCCCGGACCGCCCGATCAACCTGATCGTGCCGTTCTCGCCGGGCGGCGGCACCGACATTTCGGCGCGCCTGCTGGCGGCGGCGCTGGGCGACAAGCTGGCGGCCTCGGTGGTGGTGGACAACCGCCCCGGCGCCGGCGGGCAGATCGCCGCCGATCTGGTGGCGCGCGCCAACCCCGACGGCTACACGCTGCTGTTCGCCAATTCGGGCATGCTGGCGATCAATCCGTGGATCTACAAGCTGCATTCCGATCCGGCCACCGCGTTCGCGCCGGTATCGCTGTTCTCGGACCTGCCGTTCGTGCTGGTGGTGCCCACCACCCTGCCCGCCAAGAACGTGAAGGACCTGGTGGCGCTGGCGCGCGCCCAGCCCGGCAAGCACACCTTCGCCAGTTCCGGCACCGGCGGCGCGCCGCACCTGTCGGGCGAGATCTTCCAGCAGGCCACCGGCACCGACCTGATGCACGTGCCCTACAAAGGCGGCGGCCCGGCCATGACCGACCTGATGGCGGGCCGCGTCGACATGCTGTTCGCATCGGTGCTGGAGACCATTCCGTACGTCAATTCCGGCAAGCTGCGCGCGCTGGCGGTGACCGGCGCGACGCGTTCGCCCGCGCTGCCCGACGTGCCGACCATCGACGAGGCCGGCGTCAAGAACGCGCAGACCGGCTCATGGACGGCGGTGCTGGCGCCGGCGGGCACGCCGCAGGCGGTGATCGACAAGCTGTCGGCGGCGATCCGCGAGGTGGCGGCGGACCCGGCGATGAAGACCAAGCTGGAGTCGCAGGGCGCGGTCGCGCACGGATCGACGCCGCAGCAATTGCAGGCGCTGGCGGCCAGCGAACGCGCGCGCTACGGGGAGATCATCAAGACCCGGCATATCCAGACGCAGTAACCGGGCGGGCAATGCGGCCGCACACGACGCGGTGACGCGGCCCGAAGGGCGGCGCATTGCCCGCCCCCGTCATTTCTTCGTCCCCGACCCACACGGCCGGGACGGCTTTCATCGCCGGTCGTCCCTCCGCCGGCCATTTCTTGCGACCCGCGCACCCGCGGGTCGTCGCAACAACCGTGACACCCGACATGACCACGACTGCTTCCCCACCTCTTGCCGACCTGCTGATGGTCGGCCCCTTGCTGCCCGAACTGACCGCCGAACTGGAGTCACGCTACCGCGTGCACCGCTGGTGGCAAAGCCCTGACCAGGCGGCGCTGCTGCGCGATCACGGCGCGGCGATCCGCGGCATCGCCACCAGCGGCCGCTTCGGCGCGCCGCGCGAACTGATCGACGCGCTGCCGGCGCTGGAAGGCGTTTTCAGCTTCGGCGTGGGCTACGACACCATCGATCTGGCGGCGGCCCAGGCGCGCGGCGTGCGCGTCACCAACACGCCTGGCGTGCTCGATGCCTGCGTGGCGGACACCGCGCTGGCGCTGATGCTGGCGGCGTCGCGCCGCATCGCCGAGGCCGACCGTTTCGTGCGCGCCGGGCGCTGGCCGCAGGAAGGCTTCGGGCTGGGCACGCGCATGAGCGGCAAGCGCTGCGGCATTGTCGGGCTGGGCAATATCGGCCTGCAGATCGCGCGGCGCGCCGAGGCATTCGACATGCCGATCCTGTACACCAACCGCAAGCCGCGTGCGGACGCGCCGGCGCATTACCGCTACTGCCCGACGCTGACGGCGCTGGCGGCCGAGTGCGATTTCCTGGTGCTGGCGGTGCCGGGCGGCAACGCCACGCGCCACCTGGTCAATGCCGAGGTGTTGCAGGCGCTGGGCCCGCAAGGCTGGCTGATCAACATCGCGCGCGGCACGGTGGTGGACGAGACGGCACTGGTTCAGGCCCTGCAAAGCGGCGCCATCGCCGGCGCGGGCCTGGACGTGTTCGAACACGAACCGGCCACGCCGGCGGCGTTGAACGCGATGGACAATGTGGTGATGCTGCCGCACATCGCCAGCGGCACGCATGAGACCCGGCGGGCCATGGCGGACCTGATGCTGGCCAATCTGGATGGCTGGTTCCGCGAAGGCAAGACGGTGACGCAGGTGGTTTGAGAGCGCGGGCCGCCCGCAAGCGCGCGGGCGGCGGCGTCGCCCGATTTACGGGGAACGCACCGGGATGGCCCAATTCGAATAAATCGGCCACTTAGCGTCCACCACCTGGACACTACATCTTGTTATTTATCTCATACATGATAAATTTCTCACCGCACTGGCTCGTGCCGGCGAGCTGATGTGCTTGTTGTTGTAATTTTTTCCGGCCTTCGGGCCGGATTTTTTTGTCCAGCGTTTTCCAGGCGCCGCGCCGCGGCCCTTCACTCGTCGATCCGTATCGACAGCCCATCGCCTGCGGCCGTGATCGCGCGCACGCGTATCGTCCAGCCGGCGTTGATGGCCTCCTCCTGATCGTCAAACACGCCGTATTCGGTCACCGGCACAGCGCCATGCAACGGGCGGCCGTCGGGCCCCGGCCCGCGCGCCTCGATGACCGGTACGTAGCCATCCTGCACTTGCAGCGCGCCGCGCGTGATCTGAAAACCGTCCAGAATTTCCATCGTCGCTCCCTTGTTGTGGTGAAAGCCATGGTAGCGTGAGCACTGCGCGTCGTCGCCCTCTCCGCCGCTAAGTGTGGACCCGCCATGAAATTCGACATCTACCGCCGCCTGCAATTGGACATCGTTCGCGAGGCCGGCCAATGGGCCGTGTATCAGGCCGTGGCGGGCAAGCGAGTGCGCGCCGGCGGGATCGTCATCCCGGCCGACCTCCCCGAAGACGAACTGTCCACCTATCTGGACGATCTGTACCACGAGCTGGCGCGGCCGGGCGACATGGTGACCCGGTTGTCCTGAAGCCGCCCTGGCGGCGCCTTGCGTCCGGGCGTATCGTGGGCCTATCGTGAAAACCGGCCCAGCGCGCCCGGAGCCCGCCATGTCCGACGACATCCCCGCCATCGAGGCCAGCGCCTCGCAACTGGGCAACCTGACGCAGTTCCTGATCTGGGTTGCCGAGCATCCCCGCACCTATGCGGACATCATGGAGGCGTGGCGCACGTCGTGTCCACGCCTGTCGGCCTGGGAAGACGCCACCAGCAACGGCCTGGTGGACCTGGCCCGCCGGCCTGCCGGCGACGCCGCCGCCCCGGTGGCCACGTTGACGCCCAAGGGCCGCGCCTGGCTGGCCGCGCGCCAGGCCGGCATGAGCGCGACGCCTTCCTAACTATCAGGCGCCGGCACCACGCCGCCATCCGCTTGCAACTGCGCGCGCAGGCTGGCGATGAAGGCCTTGGCCGCTTCGGGCAGCACACGCCCGGCCAGCGTCTGCACCTCGAAGTGGCGTTCGTTCATCTCGCGGTCGCGCAGCGGCAGGGCCACCACCTGCCCGGCGCGCAGGCGATAACGGATCGCCAGTTCGCCGCAGAACGCCACGCCGCCGCCCGCGCCCGCGAACGCCACCAGCGCGTCGACGCTGCGGCTGGAGAACATCGGTTCGCATGACAGTTGCTGGCGGCTGCAGCTGATGTCGATCAGTTGCCGCAGCGTCGAATCGGCATCGGGCAAGGCCAGCGGATAGGCCATCAATTGCGCCAGCGACACCTCGGGCTGGCCTGCCAGCGGATGGCCGGCCGCCACCACCGCGCGCACCGGCGCCGGCATGCGCAGTTCTACCCGCACGTCGCGATGCGAGGTCAGGCTGAGCGTGACGCCGATGTCGGCCGTGCCGTCGCGCACCCGCACCGGCACCTCGCGCTGCGAGCACACGTCCAGCGTGAAGCGGATGCCGGCGTACTGCCGGCGGAAATCCGCGATGGCGGCGGGCAGAAAATCATGGATGAAGCCTTCGGTGCAGACCACCCGCACCAGCCCCTGGCGCAGCCCGCGCAGGCCCATGATGTCGCCGGCGACGCGCTCGACGTCCTGCTGCGCGCGCTTGGCATGGGCGGCCAGCAGTTCCCCCGCCGCGTTGAGCGTCATGCCCCGCGCGCGGCGCTCGAACAGCAAGGTGCCCAGCTCGCGCTCCAGGCGGGCGACCTGGCGGCTGACCGCGGACGGCGCCACGTCCAGCCGCTCCGCCGCGACGCTGACGGAGCCGCAGCGCGCCACTTCCAGAAAGTAGCGGACGGCCATTTCCTGCAGGATCTGCGGGTTCATCGGGGTTTGCCCTTGGTTGAGGTTAGCTTTGCGCCAAACGCAACGCAGAATTCTAACAATTCATATTGCTGCAACGTTGAGCCCCCGCCAAGATGGCATCCGTCACACGCGTCGTTCCGTCCACTCCCTTGTCGAGCATGACCATGAAGACTGCCTTGATTGCCCTTGGTATCACCCTGGCGGGCGCCCTCGCGACTGCCGCCCCCGCCGGCGCCCAGGGCGGCTATCCGACCCGTCCCATCACCCTGGTCGTGCCCTTCCCGCCCGGCGGCGCCACGGATGTGCTGGGCCGCGTCATCGCGCAAAAGCTCGGCCAGGAACTGGGCCAGACCGTGGTGGTGGAAAACCGCGCGGGGGCCGGCACCGTGATCGGCGCCGGCTATGTGGCCAAGGCCGCGCCCGACGGCTACACCCTGCTGGTCAGTTCCGGCACCACCTTCACGGTCAACCCCGCCATCCAGAGCAAGCTGCCGTATGACCCGGTCAAGAGCTTCGAGCCGCTCGGCATCGTCGGCCGCACCGGCCTGGCGCTGCTGGCCAACCCGCAGGTGCCGGTCAAGGACGTGAAGGAACTGGTGGCCTACGTCAACGCGCGCGCCAAGGAGCCGCCGGCCTATGGCTCGTTCGGCACCGGCACCACCTCGCACTTCGTGGGCGAAGCCTTCCTGGCGGCCGCCGGCATCAGGATGGTCCACGTGCCCTACAAGGGCAGCGCGCCGGCCATGACCGACCTGATCGGCGGCCAGATCCCGTTTTCGGTAGACACCGTGGCCGCCGCGCTGCCCCAAAGCAAGCTGGGCAAGGTGCGCGTGCTGGCCGTGTCCGCGCCCGCCCGCTCCAGCTTCCTGCCCGATGTGCCGACCTTCGCCGAGCAAGGCTACCCGTCGGTGGCGATGGACACCTGGCTGATGTTCACCGCGCCGCGCGGCCTGCCCGCCGACGTGAAGGCCAGGCTCGAAAACGCCTTGCGCGCCACGGTCGAATCGCCCGACGTGCGCAAGAGCCTGGAAAACCAGGGCTTCGAGCCGGCCTTCTCCAGCGCCGCCGAGGGCGAAGCGTTGATCCAGAAGGAACTGCCGATGATGCGCGACCTGGCCCGGCGCGCTGATATCAAGATCGACTGAAAGGAAACACTCCCATGATCCTGGACGATTCCCTCGTCTCGTTATCCGCGGTGGAACTGCGGCGCCTGATCGGCGCGCGGCAGTTGTCGCCGGTGGAACTGCTGGAGGCGTGCATCGCCCGCATCGAGGCGGTCAATCCCTACATCAACGCCGTCACCGCCACGGCTTTCGACCGCGCCCGCATCGAGGCGCGCGCGGCCGAACAGGCGGTGATGGCCGGCGACACGCTGGGCCTGCTGCATGGACTGCCGCTGGGCGTGAAGGACCTGGAACCCACCGCCGGCCTGCTCACCACCTATGGTTCGCCGATCTACCGCGATCACGTGCCGGCCGAGGACGTGACGCTGGTGGCGCGCCTGCGCCGCGCCGGCGCCATCGTGGCCGCCAAGACCAACGTGCCCGAGATGGGCGCGGGCGCCAATTCGCGCAACACGGTGTGGGGCGCGACGGGCAATCCCTTCAATCCGAATCTGAACGCCGGCGGCTCCTCGGGCGGCTCGGCCGCGGCGCTGGCCAGCGACCTGTTTCCGCTGTGCACCGGGTCGGACACCGGCGGCTCGCTGCGCATTCCGGCCGCCAAGTGCGGCGTGGTCGGCTTCCGGCCATCGCCCGGCGTGGTGCCCAGCGTGCGCAAGCCGCTGGGCTGGACGCCGATCTCGGTGGTCGGCCCGATGGGCCGCACGGTGGCCGACGCCTGCCTGCAGATGGCCGCCAGCGCCGGCCCCGACGCCGGCGATCCGCTCAGCTACCCGCTCGATCCGCTGCAGTTCCTGGCGCCGGGCAGCGCCGACCTGGGCCGCCTGCGCGTGGCCTATACCGAAGACTTCGGGCTGTGCGACGTGGACGATGGCATCCGCGCCACCTTCCGCGCCAAGATCGCCGCCATGCGCCATCTGTTCGCGGCCTGCGATCCCATCGAGATGGATTTTGGCGAGGCCCACCGCTGCTTCGACGTGCTGCGCGCCGAGGCCTTCGTGGCCGGCATGCGCGACGCCTACGAGAAAGACCCGGCCAGCCTGGGCCCCAACACTCGCGCCAATTTCGAGATGGGCGCGGCCATGAGCCTGAAGGATTGCGCCTGGGCGCAGGCCGAGCAGACCCGGCTGATCAAGCGCTTCCAACGCGCCTTCGACGACTACGACCTGATCCTGTCGCCCACCACGCCTGTGTCGCCGTTCCCGTGGACGCAGCTGTATGCCGAGGCCATCAACGGCAAGCGCCAGGAGAACTATTACCGCTGGCTGGCGCTGACGTATGTGATCACGCTGACCACGCACCCGGCGCTGACGCTGCCTTGCGGGCGCGATCACAAGGGGATGCCGTTCGGGTTACAGATCGTGGGACGGTTCCGGGGCGATCGCGAGGTGCTGGCGGCGGCGCAGGGGATGGAGTCGGCGTTTGCCGGCAATGAGGAACTGCGGCGGCCGCGGCCGGATCTGGCGGGGTTGAAGGCGGCGGAGCCGGCGTTGACGTCGATCGTGACGGCGCCGCCGGGCGGTGCGCTGGGAACAACCGAGGCCAGCGTCTCGGCGGTGTAGGCGCGGCCGCACGCATCGGACGCGCACGGCGCAACGGCAGGACTCGGGCATAATCCCCTCGCCCGCCGGCCATGCCCGGCCCTGAACAGATGCCGTCCATGCGCGCCCTGCCTCACGCCCTTCTCGCCTGCGCCATGCTGGGCGCCGCTTTCACCGCCCAGGCCGGTGATATCGACAAGGGCCGCTGCACCTACAAAGGCATCCCGCTGCACGGCAAGGTCAAGGTGGTCGACGCCTTCGCCGATATCCGGGTGAAGAAAGTCAGCGCCTTCGCCGACGGATGCGGCGAATGGAAGATCGTCGATGCCTTTCCCGACTTCACGGTCCAGTTCGTGGACGCGTTCCCCGATGTGACCGTCAAGTGGGTGGAGGCGTTTCCCGGCACGGACTGACGCCGGGCCGCCGCGTCAGCGCTGGCCGGCGGCCCGGGGCGGCGCGCAGCAATGGGCGGTGTCGATCACGCGGCCGCGGCAGGCCGCCAGCATGGGCGGATTCCTGCACAGCAGCGCGTTGGCCGGCAGCGTCAGCCGGAAGCCCTGATCGAGCATGCACAGCTGCGCGGCGGCGATGTCGTTGAGCAGCATGTCGTCGCCCGGCTCGATCACCGAGGCGTAGCCGCACGCCCGCATGGCTTGCTGCACGCGCTGCGCGTCGGCGTCCGGCCGGGTCCATTGTTCATAGGCGGGCGGGCGTTGCCGTGACGCCGCCGCGGCGCCGTCGGTTGCCGGGCAGGCCGCCAGATGGGGATGGGCGTCACAGTAGGTGTGGCGCTCCTGGTAGGCGAAGCCCTTGCCGAGCATGCACTGCTCACCCCGCGCATAGTCGTTGTTGGTGATGGTCGTGCCGTCGACATGGCTGGCGCTGGGAAAGCCGCAGTCGAGCAGCGCGTCACGCACGCCTTGCTGATCGACGCCAGCCTTGGCCCACAGCGCGTACAGCGGCGGCGGGGGCTGCATCGGCCGGCCATTGATGCAAGCGCTCAAGCCCAGGCAGAGGAGCGCCGCCACCGGCCTATAGAGGCGGAGGCGTCCATCCGTGCCGCCTTGCCGGCCCCGGGCCCCAGGCGTGGCGCGCCGCGTGTCCGATACCGGTCGTCCCCTTGCCATGCTTTCCCCATCAAAGTTGCCAGGATTGAACCGCCAGGCGAGGCGTAATGCTATTGCAATTTCCTTTCCTATGAGCAGACGGGCGTTGTGCCGGCAAACAATCCGATAATGTGTTGACTCGACCCTTGGGGCCGCCCCCAAGCTGGCTGCACCTAGTCAACACAAGGACGGTGAACCCATGAGTTCTTCCAATTCGTGGCTGAATGCTTCCGAAGCAGCCAGACGGCTTGGCGTATCGATCAAGGCCTTGCGGCTATACGAACAGCATGGCTTGATGACCCCCGGGCGTACACCAGCGGGGTATAGAACCTATAGACCTGACGATATCGTCCGCGCGACCGAAATCGTGACGCTGCGCACGCTCGGACTCAGCTTGGCTCAAATCGCGCGCGTACTGGGGGGTGACGTCGAGAGCCTGAGCGCGGCGTTGTCGACACACGAAGCGGTGCTCGACAAAGATATCCAAGCGCTTCTTCACCAATTGGACAGGCTACGAAGTATCCAGGCAAACCTGGCTCGTGGTCGGATGCCATCGGATGGAGAATTAACCGGCTTGCTCGATCGATCGACCGAAACCCGCGCGGCGTTTGCGCTCCCCTGGCCTTGGGGAGGGGAATGGTTCGAAGTTCGGGATGTGCGTCCCCTGAATTACATCATCGGCTCGTTAGGCAGCGGAAAGACCAGGCTGGCCCTTCGTCTCGCGCAGAGCCTGCCAAATGCGGCCTTCGTTGGCCTGGATCGGCTCGACAATGGATGCGCCGCGGCGAAGGCCATGTTGGCAACGGATCCCGCTCTCGGATCGCGCATTGCCAAAGTCATGGCGTGGCTCGTCGACGAGGGCGCAAGAGAATCCGATGCGCTGACAGCTTTACTCGTTGCATTGGAAACGGAAGGCCCCGCGGTGTTGGTGATCGACATGGTCGAACAGGGCCTTGACCAGCCATCTCAGGAAGCCTTGATGGCGCACCTTCGTCAGCGCGCGAAGGCCGCAGGAAAGCCCCTCTTCCTGATGACGCGCTCGTCGGCGATCCTGGATCTTGCCGCCGTTGGACCCGACGAAGCCATTCTGCTTTGCCCGGCGAATCACAGTCCGCCAAGCCGCGTCGTGCCTTACCCCGGCGCGCCGGGCTACGAGGCCGTCGCGACGTGCCTGGCCTCGCCCGAAGTGCGCGAGCGGATATCGAAGCGCCCCCAACCGGCGTGATCGCGCGTGCGTCTCGTCGTGCTCGAAATCCCCCTAGAGTCCCCCAGCCGGAGACGAGTGGCCCTAGGGTAATCCCGTAAGTCGTTGAAATAACGCGAAGTAATGACAGGGCATAAGGAAATCCCGATTAGGGAATTTGCTTATGCCCTTTAATTATTTGTACGGCGCATACTCGATACGTAAGAATTCGTCCTTGGCATAAAGCAAGAAAGATGGAACTTCGTCAACTCGAGGCCTTCGCGGCCGTCATGTCCACGGGCAGCGTCACGGCTGCCGGGCGTCTGCTTGGCCGTTCGCAGCCCGCGATCAGCCGGCTGCTGCAGGAACTGGAAGCCGAGATCGGCTATGCCCTGTTCGCCCGCAGCGGGCCGCGCGTGACGCCGACCGAGCAGGGCTTCCTGCTCTATGACGACGTGGAACGCGCCCTGTCCAGCCTGCGGCAGATCCGCGACCGGGCCGAGGAAATCGCCCGTGGCCAGGCGCAACCGCTGCTGCTGGCGGCCACCTCGGCGCTGGCCGCCGGGCTGGTGCCGGACGCGCTCAAGCGCATCGAGCCGCATGCCAACCTCGCCCCCCGCATCGAACTGCGCAGCGCCTCGCCCGAGCGCGTGGTTCACGCCGTCCTGAGCGGCGCGGCGCAACTGGGCGCGACCAGCCTGCCGCTGGAGCATCGCGGCCTGACCGTGCACTGGATCGGCCAGGCGCCCTGTGTGGTGGCGCTGCCCGAAAACGATCCGGCCGCGCGCCATGACGTGGTGCCGGTGGCCGAGCTGGCCGGGCGCCGCGTCATCACCATGGCCAATCCCTACCGCCTGCGCCGCCGGCTGGACGCGGCGCTGGGCCATGCCGCCGGCGCCATCGAAACCAATTCGTCCGTCAACGCCCTGGCCGCCGTGCGCGCGGGCCTGGGCGTGTCGGTGCTGGAACCCATTACCGCCTACGGCGCGCCGATGGCGGGCGTGGCGATCCGCCCGATCGACCTGGACATCCCCTTTTTCTTCGGGGTCATCACCTCGCAGTCGCAGCCCCTGACGCCGGCCTGCCAGGCCATGGCCGATGCGCTGGCGCAGGCCGCCGCGCAACTGCTGCCCGGCTTCGTGCTGCACGACGCCTGCCAGCACGGCGCGCTGCTGCAGTCGATCTACGGCGATGAAACCCCTCTTACGGATACGCCCGCATGAACCAACCCCTCGCTCCCGCCCCGCAAGGCCTGGCCGCACTGGAAGCGCGCCTGCGCCAGGATTTGTCCTGGCTGGAAATCCCCGCCAAGCCCTGGGTCACGCCGCGCCTGGTCGACGGCCAGCCGGTGCTGGACGTGGCCATCATCGGCGGCGGCATGGCCGGCCTGGCCGCGGCGGCCTCGCTGACGCACCTGGGCATCGTCGCGCCGATCTTCGACCAGTCGCCCGAAGGCTATGAAGGGCCGTGGGCCACCACCGCGCGCATGGAAACCCTGCGCTCGCCCAAGCAGTTGACGGGCCCGGCGCTGGGCCTGCCCGCGCTGACCTTCCGCGCCTGGTTCGAAGCGCAGTTCGGCGCCGAGGCCTGGGAGGCGCTGGACAAGATCCCGCGCCTGCAATGGATGGACTACCTGCGCTGGTACCGCCGCGTGCTGAACCTGGACGTGCGCAACCAGCACCGCGTGCTGGCCGTGCTGCCGCGCGCCGACCGGCTGGTGCAACTGGACATCGAAGCGCCCGCCGGCCGGCAGACCGTACTGGCGCGCCGCGTGGTGCTGGCCACCGGCCGCGACGGCCTGGGCGGCGCCTACGTGCCGGACTTCGCGCGCAAGCTGCCGCGCGACCGCTGGGCGCATTCGTCGGACGTGCTGGACTACGCCACCCTGGCCGGCAAGCGCGTCGGCGTGGTGGGCGCGGGCGCGTCGGCCATGGACAGCGCCGCCACCGCGCTGGAAGCGGGCGCGGCCAGCGTCGACCTGCTGATCCGCCGCGACGACATTCCGCGCATCAACAAGGGCAAGGGCGCCGGCAACCCCGGCCTGACCCACGGCCACCTGAACCTGCCCGATGAGTGGAAGTGGAAGATCCGCCACTACATCAACGCCGCCCAGGTGCCGCCGCCGCGCGGCAGCACGCTGCGCGTGTCGCGCCACCCGAACGCCCGCTTCAACCTGGGCTGCGGCGTGCAGGACCTGGCGCTGGTCAATGACGAAATCCGCGTGACCACGCCCAAGGGCGTCTTCACGCTCGACTTCCTGGTGTTCTCCACGGGCTTTCGCATCGACTGGACCGTGCGGCCGGAATTCGCCGCGCTGGCGCCCCACGTGCGCGCCTGGGGCGACCGCTACACCCCGCCCGCCGGCGAGGAAGACCAGGAACTGCATGATTCACCCGACCTGGGCGCGGCCTTCGAATTGCAGGAAAAGACCCCGGGCGCCTGTCCCGGCCTGGACCGGGTGCACTGCTTCTCGTACCCGGCCGCGCTGACGCACGGCACCGTGTCGGGCGACATCCCCGCCATCAGCGAAGGCGCCAAGCGCCTGGCGCAAGGCATCGCGGGCCTCTTCTACCGCGAGGACGTGGCCACGCACTACGCCAACATGGAAGCGTTCGCGGAACCCGAGGTGTTCGGCGACGAATGGACGCCGGCCCCGGCGCCCGGCGCGGCCCGGCAGGCGGAGACCGCGCAATGACCGCTTGGCTGCTCCGCCGCGTGGCGCAAGCCGCGGTGGTCGTGTTCCTGATGACGCTGATCGTCTTCGTCGGGCTGCACGCCATCGGCAACCCCGTCGACATCCTGATCGGCCAGGACGTCGACCAGGTCGACCGCGCCCGCATCATCGCCGAACTGGGGCTGGACAAGCCCTTGTGGCAACAGTACCTGGGCTTTCTGAACGGGGCGCTGCACGGCAACCTGGGCAACAGCTTCGTCTACAACATCCCCGCCGTGGAACTGGTGATCCAGCGCCTGCCGGCGACCCTCGAACTGGCCATCGCCGCGCTGCTGCTGGCGGTGATCATCGGGCTGCCGCTGGGCCTCTTGGCCGGGCTGTATCCCGACAGCCGCTTCTCCAAGCTGGTGATGGCGGGCAGCATCGTCGGCTTCTCGCTGCCGACCTTCTGGGTCGCGCTGATGCTGATCATGACCTTCAGCGTGTCGCTGGGCTGGCTGCCGGCCAGCGGCCGCGGCCAGACGGTGGAACTCCTGGGCTTCCAGTGGTCGTGGCTGACGGCCGACGGCTGGCGCCACCTGATCCTGCCGGCGCTGAACCTGTCGCTGTTCAAGATCTCGCTGGTGATCCGCCTGACCCGCGCCGGCGTGCGCGACGTGATGCCGCTGGACTTCGTCAAGTTCGCCCGCGCCAAGGGCCTGTCGCCGTTCCGGGTGGTCTGTGTGCACGTGCTGCGCAACACCATGATCCCGCTGGTGACGGTACTGGGCCTGGAGCTGGGCTCGACCATCGCCTTCGCCGTCATCACCGAAAGCATCTTCGCCTGGCCCGGCGCCGGCAAGCTGATCCTGGACAGCCTGAACGCGCTGGACCGCCCGGTGATCGTGGCCTACCTGATCGTGGTGGTGTGCCTGTTCGTGACGCTCAACCTGATCGTCGACATCCTGTACAAAGTGCTGGACCCGCGGGTGCGGCTGGAGGCCTCGGCATGAGCGCTCCGAACACTCCCCAGGCAAATGCCATGCAAACCGCCGCCCCTGCGCTGAAGCGTGAATCGCCCTGGCGCCGCAACCTGCTGGAATTCCTGTCGTCCAAGACGGCGGTGTTCGGGCTGGTGATCGCCACCCTGCTGATCCTGGCCGCCATCCTGGCGCCGTGGATCTCGCCGCAGAACCCCTACGACCTGCTGCAGATCGACGTGCTGGACGCGCGCCTGGCGCCGGGCACGATGAACGGCCTGAACACCTTCCACTACTGGCTCGGCACCGACGGCCAGGGCCGCGACCTGCTGTCGGGCATCCTGTACGGCCTGCGCATCAGCCTGATGGTGGGCGTGGGCTCGGCGCTGATCGCCGGCATCATCGGCACGCTGCTGGGCCTGCTGGCGGCGTATGCCGGCGGCAAGGTCGACGCGCTGATCATGCGGCTGGTGGACCTGATCCTGTCGTTCCCGTCGATCCTGGTGGCCATGATGATCCTGGCCTACCTGGGCAAGGGCGTGGGCAACGTGGTGCTGACGCTGGTGATCCTGGAATGGGCCTACTACGCCCGCACCGCGCGCGGCCAGGCCCTGGTCGAGCGCCGCCGCGAGTACGTCGAGGCGGCGCGCTGCCTGGACATCCCCAACTGGCGGATCATGCTCAAGCACATCCTGCCCAACTGCCTGCCGCCGCTGATCGTCATCGGCACCCTGCAGATCGCGCGCGCCATCACGCTCGAAGCCACGCTGAGTTTCCTGGGCCTGGGCGTGCCCGTGACCGAGCCGTCGCTGGGGCTGCTGATCTCCAACGGCTTCCAATACATGCTGTCCGGCGAATACTGGATCAGCTTCTACCCCGGCATCGCGCTGCTGATCACCATCGTCGCCATCAACCTGGTGGGCGACCGCCTGCGCGACGTGCTGAACCCGAGGACCCACAAATGAGCGCCGCCCGTCCCGTCGCGGCGCCGGCCGCCGCCAACGTGCCGACCCTGGAAGTGCGCAACCTGCGCACCCACTTCTTCACTCGCGCCGGCACCCTGCCCGCCGTGGACGACGTGTCCTTCACGCTCGAACGCGGCAAGATCCTGGGCCTGGTCGGCGAGTCCGGCTCGGGCAAATCCGTCACCGGCTTTTCCATCATGGGCCTGGTGGACGCCCCCGGCCGCGTGGTTGGCGGCCAGGTGCTGTTCCAGGGCCGCGACCTGACCCAGCTGGCCCCGCGCGAGCTGCGCAAGCTGCAGGGCAACCGCATCGCCATGATCTTCCAGGATCCGATGATGACGTTGAACCCGGTGCTGCGGGTCGACGTGCAGATGATCGAAACGGTGCGCGCCCACAACAACATGAGCAAGTCGCAGGCGCGCGAGCTGGCCCGCGACACGCTCGGCATGATGGGCATTCCCAGCCCGGAAGAACGGCTGCTGGCGTATCCGCACCAGTTGTCCGGCGGCATGCGCCAGCGCGTGGCGATCGCCATCGCCATGCTGCACCGGCCCGACCTCATCATCGCCGACGAGCCGACCACGGCGCTGGACGTCACCATCCAGGCGCAGATCCTGTCCGAAGTGCAGAAGCTGGCGCAGCAACACGGCACCAGCCTCATCTGGATCACCCACGACCTGTCGGTGGTGGCGGGCCTGGCCGACGACGTGGCGGTGATGTACGCCGGCCGCATCGTCGAACACGGCAAGGTCGACGACGTGCTCGATCGTCCGCAGCATCCCTACACGGTGGGCCTGATCGACAGCCTGCCCAGCAACAACCAGCGCGGCCAACGCCTGCGCCAGATTCCCGGCATAACACCCAACCTGCTCACCCTGCCCGCCGGCTGTGCCTTCGCGGCGCGCTGCGCGCGCGCCACGGCGCAATGCGGCCAGCAGCCCGCCATCACCGACGTGCTGCCCGGCCATCAGGTGCGCTGCTTTCATCCGTCGCGCCAACCGGGCGAGGTGGCGGCATGAGCCCGACGACGATTCCGGACACCCGCGACGGCGCCACCCCGCTCATCGACCTGCGCCAAGTCAGCAAGCGCTTTGGCGAACGCCCCGTCGGCGCCGCCGGCCGCGCCTTGCAGCGCCTGGGCCTGTCCAAGCCGCCCGCCATCACCCGCGCCGTCGATCGTGTGGACCTGCTGGTGCGCCCCGGCGAAGTGGTCGGCCTGGTCGGCGAGTCCGGCTGCGGCAAGTCCACCCTGGGCCGCATCGCGGCCGGCCTGCTGACGCCGTCCGGCGGCGAGGTGCTGATCAACGGCCAGCGCCCGGCCGACATGACGCCGGCCCAGGCCCACGCCGCGCGCCTGAAGGTGCAGATGATCTTCCAGGACCCGTACGCGAGCCTGAACCCGCGCCTGCGCGTGGACGAGATCGTCGGCGAGGCCGCGCGCATCCACGGCCTGGTCGGCAACGGCGACTTCGACGACTACGTCAGCGCGCAACTGCAACGCGCCGGCCTCGACCCGGCCCTGCGCCAGCGCTATCCGCACCAGTTCAGCGGCGGCCAGCGCCAGCGCATCGGCATCGCCCGCGCCCTGGCGGTGCAGCCGTCGATGCTGGTGTGCGACGAGGCCGTGGCCGCGCTGGACGTGTCGATCCAGGCACAGATCCTGAATCTGTTCATGGACCTGCGCGAACAGCTCAACCTGACGTACCTGTTCATCAGCCATGACCTGGGCGTGGTCGAGCACCTGTCGGACCGCGTGGTCATCATGTACCTGGGCCGCGTGGTCGAGACGGCGCCGGTGGACGAAGTCTTCCGCCGCCCCAACCATCCGTACACCCAGGCGCTGCTGGCCGAGATCCCCAACCTGAAATCGCGCCACAAGACCTTCACCGCCATCAAGGGAGAGATTCCCAGCCCGCTCAATCCGCCCGGCGGCTGCCACTTCCACCCGCGCTGTCCGCATGCGATGGCGCGCTGCAAAACCGAGGTTCCCACCCTGAAGGGAATCGCCATCAACCACCTGAGCGCCTGTCACCTGAACGACATGGCCTGAAAGAAGTTCCCCCTCACCAAGGACCCCGAACATGAAACGCCTGATTCTCTCGACCCTGACCGCCGCCATCCTGGGCGCGTCCGCCGCGGCCTCGGCCGACAACCTGTCGATCGGCTTTGCCGATCCGCTGTCCTCGCTCGACCCGCAACTGAACAACCACGCCGGCGACCGCTCGGTGGCCCTGCACTTCTGGGATCTGCTGATCGAGAACAAGTGGAACAAGCTGCAGCCCGGCCTGGCCGTGAGCTGGAAGCCGCTGGACAGCACCACCTGGGAATTCAAGCTGCGCGAAGGCGTCAAGTGGCAGGACGGCACGCCGTTCACCGCCGACGACCTGATCTACTCGTACACCCGCGCCCGCGCCGTGCCCGGCAGCGTCGCCACCTACGCCGGCTACCTGCGCACCATCGACACGATGACCGCCAAGGACCCGCTGACCCTGATCGTCAAGACCAAGGCGCCCAACCCCGACCTGCCCCTGAACCTGGCGTCGGTGCACGTGGTCAGCAAGCACGTCGGCGAGAAGTCCACCACCGAGGACTACAACTCGGGCAAGGCCATGGTCGGCACCGGCCCCTACAAGTTCGTGTCCTACACCCCCGGCGACCGCGTCATCATGGAACGCAACGACGGCTACTGGGGCGAGAAGGCCACCTGGGACAAGGTCAACTACCGCTACATCAACAACGCCGCCGCCCGCACCGCCGCGCTGCTGGCCGGCGACGTCGACGTGATCGACAAGGTCTCGGTGTCCGACCTGGCCAAGCTGCAAAAGGCCGCCAACATCTCGGTCTACCCGTACGACGGCCTGCGCGTCATGATCCTGCAGCCCAGCTTCAACCCCGCGCCGAATCAGTACATCACCGACAACAACGGCAAGCCGCTGGACAAGAACCCGCTGCTGGACGTGCGCGTGCGCCAGGCGCTGAACCTGGCGATCAACCGCAAGGCCATCACCGACCGCATCCTGCAGGGCGCCGCCACCGAAGCCAACCAGTGGATGCCCAAGGGCACCTTCGGCTACAACCCCGACGTCAAGGACATCCCCAACGACGTCGAAAAGGCCAAGAAGCTGCTGGCCGAAGCCGGTTTCCCTGACGGCTTCAAGCTGACCATGCACGTGCCCAACGACCGCTACCCGCAAGGCCCGGAAACGGCCCAGGCGGTGGCGCAGTTCTGGACCCGCATCGGCGTCAAGACGCAAGTGGAAGTGGTGCCATGGGCCGTGTACTCGGGCCGCGCCAACAAGAACGAATTCGCGGTCAGCATGCTGGCCTGGGGCAACGGCACGGGCGAAGCCAGCTACGCGCTGGTCAACATCCTGGCCACGGTCGACGCCAAGAAGGGCCTGGGCGCCTCCAACTGGGGCCACTACAGCAACCCCAAGGTCGACGCCGCGCTGGACCAATCCACCTCGGAATTCGACGTGGCCAAGCGTGAAGCCATCCTGCGCGACTCGGTCAAGCTGGTGTCCGACGACGTCGGCATCATCCCGCTGTACCACTACAAGAACATCTGGGCCGCCAAGAAGGGCCTGAAGGTCACCCCCATGACCAGCGACCGCACCGCCGCCATGATGGTCACCAAGGACTCGGCCAAGTAAGGCGCGCATCATGGTTCCTACCCTGAGCATCCAACCCGCCGACGCGCTCATCGACGTGCCCCGCCAGATCCGGGTGGAGCACGTCGCGCCCGGCCAGACGGTGGAGATCACCGCCCTCACCCGCCGCAACGGCGTGCTCTGGCAAAGCCACGCCGCCTTCGTCGCGGGCGAGGACGGCGTGGTCGACCTGACGCGCGACGCGCCCGTCTCGGGCGACTACAGCGGCCTCTCGCCCATGGGCCTGGTGTGGTCGCAGTCGCCCGTGGACTCGCCCAGCCGCGAGCACTTCAACCACCCGGTCAGCGAGCCGCTGGTCACCGAAGTGGTGGCGCGCGTGGCCGGCGCCCAGAGCGTGGCGCGCTTCACCCAGCGCCTGGCAGCCGAAGGCGTCACCCGCCAGGAGGTGCGCGAGGAAGGCCTGGTCGGCACGCTCTACCTGCCGCCCGGCGCCACGCCCGGCTCGCATCCCGCCGTGCTGATCCTGAACGGCTCGGGCGGCGGCATCAACGAACCGCGCGCCGCGCTGTACGCATCGCGCGGCTACGCCGCCTTCGCGCTGGCCTACTTCAAGGCGCCCGGCCTGTCGGACTACATCTCCAACACGCCGCTGGAGTACTTCCAGACCGGCCTGCGCTGGCTGCGCAAGAAGGTCCAGCCCAGGCACGACTTCGTCGCTATCAGCGGCCAGTCGCGCGGCGGCGAACTGGTGCTGCTGCTGGGCGCCACCTTCCCCACGGAAGTGTCGGCGGTCGTGGCCTACGTGCCCGGCGCCGTGGTCCACAGCGGCCAGAACGCCTGCGACCCCAAGATCGGCCGCGAAGGCCCGACCTGGCTGCTGGGCGGCAAGCCCCTGCCGCACGTCTGGGAAAACAACCGCACCGCCACCTGGGCGCCGTTCGACGAAGGCCCCGCGCCGCATCGCCACGAAAAGGCCATCCTCACCGCGCTGCAGGACCCCGACGCCGTGGCCCGCGCCCGCATCAAGGTCGAGGACATCCAGGGCCCGGTGATGCTGCTGTCGGCCACCGACGACGGCTCGTGGCCGTCCAGCCTGTACTCGAAGATGGTGCGCGACAAGCTGGCCGAGGTGGAGCATCCGTATCCGGTCCAGTGGCTGGACTACGAGAACGGCGGCCACTCGATCCTGTTCCCCTACGTGCCCACCACACAACTGGTCTACGCCCACCCCGTGTCCGGCAAGATCAGCACCAGCGGCGGCAACCCCAAGGACAACGCGCGCGCCGACGAGCAATCGTGGGAAGGCGTGCTGAAGTTCCTGGACGCCGCGGTCAAGGCGCGCGGCCAGGCCGCGCCGTCCGCGAACCGCGCCGAAGCCGGCGCGGCCGCCACGCCCGGCAACGCCGGCTGAACGACATCCAAGGAGACTTTCTCAATGGCACAACCACCCATCGTCTATGACGCCGCCCGCGACCTGGTGGACCAACTCGTCGGCCTGAAGGCCGACAGCGCCACCTACGCCGTGCGCCACCAGCGCGACAAGGTCGCCGCCGCCACCCAGGGCAGCTACGACGCCCTGTTCGACCCGGCCCTGCCCGGCCTGACGCTGGCCGAGCGCCTGCTGGTCGCGCTGTACGCCGCGCGCCTGACGCCGTCGCCGGCGCTGGCCGCGCACTACCGCCAACGCCTGGTGGAAGCGGGCGCCAGCGCCGCCGACATCCAGGTGGCCGAGTCCGGCAAGCCGGCGGACGCCGCCGACCCGCGCCTGGCCGCCATCCTGGAATTCACGCGCAAGCTGATCGAAAAGCCCGTCGAAGGCGACGAAGCCGCGCTCAAGACCCTGCCGGCCGCCGGCGTCTCCACGCCTGCCGTGGTCACGCTGTCGCAACTGGTGGCGTTCCTGTCGTATCAGGTGCGCCTCGTCGCCGGCCTGCAGGCCATGCTGGCGCTGGAAGCCAAGCCCGCCGCGGCCGGCACGCCGCCCGCGCCCTTCCCGGCCAACACCGCCGCCACCGAACCGGGCGCCGTCATCAAGGCCCACGGCTTCACCAACGAAGTGCTGGAGTGGAAGGCGTGGCTGGACGTGGTCCAGGTCGACAGCGCCACGCCCGAGCAGATCGCGGTCCTGGAAGAAAGCCACCCCAAGGCCAAGGTCTCGGATTACTACCTGTTCCTGGTGCACCAGCCCGAGATCCTGCGCCAGCGCTCCACCGCGTTCAACGCCATCATGTACGCGCCCGGCGGCCTGTCGCGCGCCGAGCGTGAACTGGGCGCGACCGTGGTGTCGCGCGTCAACGGCTGCGTCTACTGCGCCTCGGTGCACGCGCAGCGCTTCGAGCAACTGGCCAAGCGCAATGACGTGATCGCGCAGGTGTTCGAGGATCCGGCCACCGCCGGCACCACCGCGCGCGAGCTGGCGATCGGCAAGTTCTCGATCCAGATCACCGACGCGCCGGCCTCGGTGGATGCGGCCAGCATCCAGGCGTTGAAGGACGTGGGCCTGAGCGACGGTGAAGTGCTGGACCTGCTGCATTCGGACGCGATCTTCGCGTGGGCCAACCGGTTGATGTTGAACCTGGGCGAGCCGGTGGTCGTGCAGGTCTGACGATCGCGCGCGCATCGCGCCGCGCAGTACCTGGACAGGCCGCGTTTTCGCGGCCTGTCTGCTTTACGGCTCGCGGTTGATGCCCGTCATCCGCAGGCGGCCGACAACGCAGCGGCGTGTCGGTTGAACCGCGCGCCCGCCTACTTCTGCCGCGCCTCCACCCGCTGCGACAGCAGGTCGTAGAACAGCCGCGCCACCGGATTCAAGGTCTTGCCGCGCGGATGGATCAGGCCGATCGTGCGGCTCACGGCGGGATTGCGCAGCGGCACGCTGACCAGCGTGCCGTGATCCTCATCCGGCATCGCCAGGCGCGGCACCACACCCACGCCCAGGCCCGCCTCCACCATGCTGACCAGCGCCGGCACGTGCTGCACCTCGCAGAAATGGCGCGGCCGGCTGCCGCTGTGCACCAGCGCCTGGTCCATCAGGAAACGATTGCCGCTGCCCTGCGCCAGCGTGATGTACGGATGCGCCTCCAGGTCGGCCCAATCCACCGACTTGCGTTTGGCCAGCGGATGCTTGCGGCTCACCGCCGCCACGAACGGCTCTTCCAGCAGCGGCTTGAACTCGATCTCGGCGTCATTGGCGCCGATGTAGGTCAGCCCGAAATCCGCGTCGCCGCGCGCCACCGCCGTCAGCACCTGCGAGGACGACTCGTCGATGATGCGGATGCGGATGCGCGGATAGCTGGCGTGGTATTCGCGGATCACATCCGGCAGGAAATACGCCACCGCCGACGGCACGCAGGCAATCGTCACCATGCCCGACAGCCGCTCGGCCACGTCGCGGATGCCGACCAGCGCGCTCTCCAGCTCATTCAGCACGCTGCGGGCGCGCGGCACGAAGCCGCGGCCGAGGGTGGTCAGCTCGACCTTGCGCGTGGTGCGCGTCATCAGCTGCACGCCCAGCGCCGCCTCCAGCTTGTCCACGCGGCGCGACAGCGCCGACTGCGACAGGTGCAGCGCCTCGGACGCGGCGCGGAAACTGCCCAGGTCGGCCACCGCCAGGAAGGCGCGCAGATCGGCAAGGTCGAAATTCATGCGTTTTCATCAAGAATTGAACGAATTTTTGCACTTTACTCGATTCCGAGGGCGGGGCACGATGTCTCCCAGCCGCAACCAATAGCGGCCCGAACAGGAGACCCACCCATGAATCCGCTACGGAGAGCCTGCCTGCGCACCGCGCTGGCGCTGGCCGCCGCCCCCTTGTTGTCGTCCGCCCCCTTCTCGGCCCACGCCGACGCCTGGCCGCAACGCCCCATCCGCCTGCTGGTGCCCTATGGCCCCGGCGGCAGTTCCGACGTGGTGGCGCGCGCCGTCGCCGTGGAGATGTCGCGCGACCTGGGCCAGCAGGTCATCGTCGAGAACAAGGGCGGCGGACAGGGCAGCATCGCCACGGTGGAAGCGGCGCGCGCCCGGCCCGACGGCTACACGCTGATCCTGGGCCACGTCGGCACCCTGGCGGTGAACCCGACCATGATGCCCAACCTGTCGTATGACCCGCGCCGCGACTTCGCCCCGATCATTCTGCTGGCCAAGCTGCCCATGGTGTTCGCCGTGGGCGCCAAGGTGCCGGCCGCCACCCTGCCCGAATTCGTGGCGCTGGCGCGCGCCAAGCCGGGCGTCCTGAACTACGGCTCGGCCGGCAACGGCAGCGCCGGCCACCTGGCCTTCGAAATGCTCAAGACCGCCGCCGCCATCGACGTGGTGCACGTGCCGTACAAGGGCACCGGCGCCCAGGTCACCGACCTGCTGGCCGGCAACATCGACGCCGCCGCGGCCGGTATTCCTGGCCTGCTGCCGCATGCGCAGGCCGGCAAGATCAAGATCGTGGCCGTCGGCTCGGCCCAGCGCCTGCCGATCCTGCCGGACGTGCCCACCGTGGCCGAGCAGGGCTACCCCGGCTTCGAAAGCTCGCAGTGGTTCGGCCTGCTGGCCCCGGCCGGCACACCGCAGGAAGCGATCTCGCGCCTGCAGGCCGCCGCCCAGCGCGCCCTGCGGACCGACGCCGTGCGCCAGCGCCTGGCCCATGACGCCGCCGAGCCCTCCGGCGCCGGCCCGGCCGAATTCGCCGCCTTCATCGACGCCGAAGAACGCCGCTGGAGCCAAGTGGTGAAAGACGCCCGTCTTTCCGCCGAATAAGTCCCCCTCTTTTCTCACACAAGGATTGCTGATCATGGCCGCCACTGCTGGCTCCCCCTCCCTCGTCCCGGAAACCGAACTGCGCGAGCTTGGCGTGCGCGCCTTCGAAGGCCTGGGCCTGCCGCGCCAGGACGCCGTCGACGTGGTCGACATCCTGGTGCTGGCCGATCTGTTCGGCCTGTCCACCCACGGCCTGTCGCGCATCGAATCGTATGGCGAGCGCCTGCAGGTCGGCGGCATCAACCGCCGGGCCCGCATCCGCGTGGACAGCCCCGCCCCCGCGCTGCGCCTGGTCGACGGCGACAACGGCGTCGGCCCGCTGGTCGGCATGCACGCGCTGCGCGCCGCCATGCAGGCCGCCAGCGAATGCGGCGTGGGCCTGGCGTTCGCCCGTCAGAGCAACCATTTCGGCCCGATCTCGCCCTACGGCCTGATCGCCGCTGAGGCCGGCTACGCCAGCATCATCGGCAGCAACGCCACCACCACCATCGCCCCCTGGGGCGGCACCGACGCGCGCGTCGGCAACAGCCCCATCGGCTTTGCCGTGCCGAATCCGGACGGCGCGCACTTCCTGCTCGACATGGCCATGAGCGTGGTCGCCCGCGCCAAGATCCGCAACGCCCTGAAGGCCGGCCAGGCCATCCCCGACACCTGGGCCACCGACGCCCAGGGCCAACCGACCACCGATCCCAGGCAGGCGCTGGACGGCTTCCTGCTGCCGATCGGCGGCCACAAGGGCTACGGCCTGGCGCTGATGGTGGACCTGTTCGCCGGCCTGCTGTCCAACGCCGCCTACCTCACCCACGTCAAATCCTGGGTCGACGCGCCCGACGAACCGCAGAACCTGGGCCACTTCTTCCTGCTGATCGACACCCGCCGCCTGGGCTCGACCCAATGGCTGGCCGAACGCATGAACGACTTCGCCGCCATCCTGCACGCCAGCCCGGCCGCCGACCCGGCCCGCCCCGTGATCCAGCCCGGCGAGATCGAACTGGCCAAGCTGGCGCGCCAGCGCGCCCACGGCATCGAGGTCGCCGCCGATGTCCTGGCCCTGCTGCGCCAACACGCCGGCCAGGGCTGAGCCGGCATCCCGGAGGAGACCGACAACATGAAGAACATCGCCCGACTCACCCTGGTCCTGGCGGCGACCCTGGCCGCGCCGCTGGCCGGCGCCGCCGACTACCCCAGCCAGCCGATCCGCCTGATCGTGCCCTACGTGGCCGGCGGCGCGGCCGACATCACCGCGCGCGTGGTCGCGGCCCGCATGGCCAAGACCCTGCAGGGCACCATCGTGGTCGAGAACAAGCCCGGCGCCAACGGCATGATCGGCACCGACTTCGTCGCCAAGGCCGCGCCCGACGGCTACACCCTGCTGCTGGACGCCAGCGGCCCGCTGGTGGTCAACCCGTCGCTGTACAAGAAAACGCCCTATGACCCGCTGAAGGATTTCGCCCCGATCAGCCAGATCACCAGCTACCAGTACGCGCTGGTGGTGCCGCGGCAATCGCCGGCGCACAGCATCGACGACCTGCTCGCCGCCGCCCGCAAGAAACCCGGCGCCGTCACCTATGGCTCGGCCGGCCTGGGCGCCGGCGGCCACCTGGCCGGCGAACTGCTGGCCCTGCGCACCGGCACCCAACTGACGCACGTACCCTACAAGGGCAACGCCCAGGCCCTGACCGACGTGCTGGGCGGGCAACTGTCGTTCACCTTCGACACCACCGTCACCGCCACCCCGCACATCCAGTCCGGCAAGCTGCGCGCCTACGCCGTCACCGGCCCGCGCCGCGCCTCCAGCCTGCCCGACCTGCCCACCATGCAGGAACTCGGCTACAAGGACTTCGTCATCACCCAGTTCCAGGGCCTGCTGGCGCCGGCCGGCACCGACCCGCGCATCATCGCCACCCTGCATGACGCCGTGGTCCAGGCGGTGAAGGACCCGGAAGTGGTGCGCAAGCTGGCCACCGAAGGCGGCAATGAAATCATCGCCGGCACGCCCGAGGAATTCACGCGCCAGTTGCGCGACGACCTGCAACGCTACCGCCAGCTGATCAGCGAAGCCCACATCACCGCGGAGTGACCCCATGTACCAGATCGATATCCTGATCCAGGGCTACCCCGGCCGCGCCGTCTGCCATGGCGGCCTGGGCTGGAGCACCAGCACCCTGCTGCGCTCGGACCGTCACAGGATCCTGGTGGACGTCGGCACGTTCGGCGTGCGCCACCTGCTCGGCCGCCACCTGGATGCCTGCGGCGTCGCGCCGGCCGACATCACCGACGTCGTCCTCACGCACGCCCACTACGACCACGCCGTCAACTTCACGCTGTTCCCCAACGCCACCGTCTGGATCGGCGCGCGGGAACTGCAATGGGCCGCCGCGCAACCGCCCGGCTTCAACCCGCTGCCCGAACTGTACGTGCGCGAACTCGACCGGCTGGACCGCGTGCGCCGCATCGGCGACGGCGACGCCTTCCTGCCCGGCATCACCGCCATCGCCGCGCCCGGCCATACCCCCGGCCATCTGCTGTTCTACGTCGACGATCCGCGCCAGCCCATCCTCTTCACCGGCGACGCCGCCAAGAACCGCGCCGAACTGGTCTCGGGCCAGGTGGTCGACACCGCCGACGCCGCCGCCAGCCATGCCAGCCTGGAACGCATCTGGGAATGGTGGCGCAAGCGGCCCGATACCCTGCTGGTGCCGGGCCATGACCTGGGCATGAAGCTCGACGCCGATGGCGCGCCGGTCTATGTCGGCGAGCGCCGCGCCGCGATCAATGCGTGGTTCGGGGATGACCTGGAGCCGCAACGGATCGACTTGTGCTGTGCGCCGGGTGCGGGGCGGTACAGCGTGTGAGTCGGCGGCTACGGCTTTAAGCCCGTAGCCGATGGCCTCTAGGCCGCCTCTACGGCTTGTGAGTCATCCGCCACGGCCAGTAAGCCCTGCGCTACCGCCTTTGAATTTCCCACCTTCCTTTGCCATGACCACCATGACCGCGATTTCCGACACTACCGCCCGTCCTGACGCCCACGCGCTTTCCAGCGCCTCCACCATCCCCGCCAACATCGTCCAGGCCTTCACCCCCACCGGCGCGCTGCGCGCCACCATCAACCTGGGCAACCCCATCCTGGCCACCCGCGACGCCAGCGGCGCCCCCGCCGGTGTCTCCGTCGACCTGGCCCGCGCCTTCGCGCAGCGGCTCGGCGTTGCCCTGGAACTCATCGTCCTGGACAGCGCCGGCAAGGCCGTCGACACCGTCAGCCAGGACGCCGCCGACATCGGCTTCTTCGCCATCGACCCCAAGCGCGCCGCCGGCATCGCCTTCACCGACGCCTACGTCCTGATCGAAGGCGCCTACCTGGTGCGCAACGATTCGCCCCTGCGCGAGATCGCCGAGGTCGACGACCCGCGCCATCGCGTCACCGTCGGCCTGGGCAGCGCCTACGACCTCTACCTGACGCGCGAACTGCAACGCGCCGCCATCACCCGCGCCGCCACCTCGCCCACCGTGGTCGACACCTTCCTGCAGACCGGCACCGACGTCGCCGCCGGCGTGCGCCAGCAACTGGAAGCCGACGCCCGCCGCCTGGGCGGCCTGCGCCTGCTGCCCGGCAGCTTCATGACCATCCGCCAGGCCATGGGCCTGCCGCGCGGGCGCGGCGAAGCGGCGGCGCGCGTCCTGGCCGACTTCGTCGAAGACATGAAACGCAGCGGCTTCGTGGCCCAGGCCCTGGCCCGCCACGGCATCGACGGCGCCGCCGTCGCGCCGGCTGCCGGCGGATAGCCGCCGCATAGTCGGCCGACCCGCGCACGGCTCAACGCCAAGCAAGCCCGCCGTCTCGGCAGCCTGACGGAAAGCCAGCGGTTTCGTTAAAATGACGCTTTCCGCCTTCCACTGCGCCCCGCCCCAAGCGGGGCGCATTGCCTTACCCCCATGTCCGACAAAACCCACGACATCCGCCCCGGCCAGTCGATCGAACTGCTCAAGGCCCTGCACATCCTGACCCGCGACGGCAAGATGAACCAGGACAGCCGCCGCAAGCTCAAGCAGGTCTACCACCTGTTCCAGTTCATCGAACCGCTGCTCAAGGACGTCCAGCAACAACGCGGCGCCGTCACCCTCGCCGACCACGGCGCGGGCAAGTCGTACCTGGGCTTCATCCTGTACGACCTGTTCTTCAAGGAGCAGCCCGACGCGCTGAAGAACGGCTCGCACATCTACGGCATCGAAACCCGCGAGGAACTGGTCAAGTCATCGGAAGAACTGGCCAAGCGCCTGGGCTTTGGCGGCATGTCGTTCCTGAACCTGTCGGTGGCCGAATCCATCACCTCCGACAAACTGCCCGCGACCATCGACGTGGTCACGGCCCTGCACGCCTGCAACACCGCCACCGACGACGCGATCCATTTCGCGTTGGAGAAAAAGGCCAAGTACATCGTGGTCGTGCCCTGCTGCCAGGCGGAAGTGGCGTCGGTGCTGAGGAAGAACAAAGCCAAGGCGCTGGCCGATCCGCTGGCGGAGATCTGGCGGCACCCGCTACACACGCGGGAGTTTGGCAGCCAGATCACGAACGTGCTGCGGTGCTTGCAGCTCGAAGCGCATGGGTACCAGGTCAGCGTGACGGAGCTGGTGGGGTGGGAGCATTCGATGAAGAATGAGCTGATCATTGCGCAGTACAAGGATCTGCCGCGTCGGAAGCCTGCGGAACGGCTGACGGAGATGCTGGATCGGATCGGGTTGCAGGAGTTGAAGGATCGGTTTTTCCTGCCGACCCCTATGACGACATCCTGAACGCAACGGCAGGACGTCGCCGGATTCAATCCCCGGAGCTTCGGCGCAACCGATCCGTCGACTGCTTGTTCAGCCGCTTTGCCTCGGCTTCCGCGTAGTCTTCCTCGCCCTGTTCGTATTTGCCTTCATACATGCAGCTGCTGCGGGCCAAGCCGCACTCGCCGATGATTGAAGAGCAGCCCGAGCTCAACGCAGCGAGAAATAGCACAATACCGTAACGGCCCAACGTTTGAATCGACATATGGCTCCTTGGGGAATCACGGTAGTGTACCGGCGACGATGGCAACCTCAACCTCGGGGCGGGGTAAAAAATAGTGTCAACCGTCGGCGCCGGCTGGCAGCAACACCGGCCAGCGCGGTTGAAAACCGAGTACCGATCGCATCACGGCATTGGAACAGTGAAAAAGCGGAGGCCATCACGGCGCCACACAGACAGAACGGCAATCCGGCTCGCGCGGGATTGCCGTTCTGCTTTATTGTTCTACCCTTCGAGAATGCCCGCCCCGCTGTCGCCATGCCCGCCCTGCCGACAGAAGCCATGACTCCGGAGCCCGTATGCCACTAGTCCCGTTTTCGACGCCCCAACCCGGCCGCGACAAGCGATGGCTGTTGATGCACAGCCGCCAGGCCGCGCAGGCGCATGGCTCGGATCAAGTCCTTGTCTACGATGCGCCGCCGGACGCGACAACGCTGGCGACGATCGAATACGTCCATCTGTGGGCGCCGCCCCTGGACCCGGTGCAGGAATTGCCGGCATTGATCGCGCGCCTGCCGTCCCTGACGCATCTGTCCATCGGACCTGGCAATATCCAGGCCTCGGTGATCGAGAACCTGCGCGCCGATATGCTGCCGGACAGCCTGCGGCATCTGTCGATTTTCGATTGCCCCGGTTCGCATACCTGGTCGGCGGGAGCGATGCCGCAACTGGAATCGCTAGAAGTAAATGTACCGATGCGGTTCAAGGCAGAGGATTTCCCCGCGCTGCGGTCGCTGTCGATATTGCCGGACAAGCCAGGCAAGCTGCTGGACCAGACCTTGCGGCTGCCGCTGGCGGAACTGAATCTGTACAACGTGCCCTTCGATGCGACCGTGTTTGATCGCATCGCGGCGTTGCCGCTGGTGTCGCTGGGGTTGATGGCGGGGCGTTCGTTGCAGACGCTGGCGGGTATAGAACAATTATCCGGACTGCGCTCGTTGCGGCTGAAGAATCAAGGGGCATTGGAGACGATCCGGCCCATCGCCGCCCTGCCCGCACTGGAATGGCTGAACATCCAATATTGCAAGAAAATTGCCGATATCGATGTCCTGGAAGAACTTACCGGTTTGCAGGAGCTGACCCTGGTGGGTTGCGGCAATATTGGGCTGGGTGAGTTGGAAGACAAGCTGCGCACTAAACTGCTGCGGTCAAATATCGCCGCCACGAGATAGTTCTTATATTTGCCCTTCGCCCGATGGCATCCTCTGGCATGGAAACTCGCGAAGGAACGGCCAAAAACTGTCGCAATTCGACCTGACATGCCACCTCCATTTCGATACATTGCTCTAGGGCTTAATTCCTGAAAGCCGTTATCTGCACAATGTCGAACGCATGAGGAGACGTACCGGCGATGAATAAAGAGACTTTGGAAAAGTTAAAGGCTCGCACGGCCCGCACCGCCGTAGGAGCATCCACCGCGCAGAAGATGGGCCCCAAAGGAACGATCGCCGCAGCGCGAGAGTTCTTGCAAGGCGTGAACCTGCGCAAGTTCGGAAACGCCAAGACGGAACGTGCCTATTTTCGATTGCTTGATACGGAGACTGCCGCACTGCAGAACGCCTTGCCCCGAACTGCCCAGCACTGGGGAAGCGCGCGCAAGTTTCTGAATATCTTTCTTCGCAATTGCGCCTACAACAAGTATCTGTGCAGCGAATACGCCCTCGACACGATAGAGCAATGGATGGAAGTGCCGCTGGACAGCCACGTAGCATCCGGCTTGAGGAAGCAGCCGGAAGGCGCCAAACTGCTGCGCTGGAAAACCGTTATCGGATTAACACCGGAAGAAAGCGCGATCTTGCAGGAGGTCGCATCCCGGATCGCCAACCGGGAGGGCATAGCTCGGGTCCATCTGGACGTGCATTATTGGAACGGTCCACACGTGAAGCCGCGCGCCTGAACCGCTCCGCAAGCAGCGGGGGAAGAAGCCCCTACCCCCGCTGGCTCAACGCCTTGGCAATCCGATGCCGCCCCACCGTCGTCTTCGGCACCTTGAACGGAAACCAGCTACGGACGTCCTCGTCCAGCCCGATCCCGTGCATGTAGTTGTAGATCGCCTTTTTCAACGCCCGTCCCAGCGCGTCGTGATCCACCCCGGTCGGGTCGTCGAAGCCGATGTCGTTCTTGGCAAACGTCACCTCCGGCAGCGGCCGCAGCGTCACGCCGTATTCCTCGGGGTTCAGCCCGACAGGTGAATGCACCGTACAGGCGAAGCGGTGGAAGAACCCGCTCTGGATACAGCCGTTTTCGAACAGCTGGCGCACGTATTCCAGCGCGTCGACCGTGTCCTGCACGGTCTGCGTGGGAAAGCCGTACATCAGGTAGGCGTGCACCAGGACGCCGGCGTCGCTGAAGGCGCGCGTGACGCGCGCCACCTGGTCGACCGACACGCCCTTCTTCATCAGGTTCAGCAGGCGGTCCGAGGCGACCTCCAGGCCGCCGGAGACAGCGATGCAGCCGCTGTCGGCCAGCAGTTCGCACAGTTCGGGGGTGAAGGTCTTCTCGAAACGGATATTGCCCCACCACGAGATGCCGGCGTTGCGGTCGATCAATTCCGTGGCCAGGGCCTTGAGGGACTTGGGCGGCGCGGCCTCGTCGACGAAGTGAAAACCCGTCTGCCCGGTTTCCTGCACGATGGCCTCGATGCGGTCGGCCAGCACGGTGGCCGAGGCGCCTTCGTAGCGGCCGATGTAGTCCAGGCTGACATCACAGAAGCTGCACTTCTTCCAGTAGCAGCCGTGGGCCACGGTCAGCTTGTTCCAGCGGCCGTCGCTCCACAGGCGGTGCATGGGGTTGAGCATGTCCAGCAGCGACAGGTAGCGGTCCAGCGGCAGGCCGTCCCAGGTGGGCGTGCCGACTTCGGCGAAGGCGACGTCGGGCTCGACCAGGTTGACGTAGCGCACCGCGCCGCTGTCGGCGTCGCGCAGGAAGGTACGCACCAGGCGCTGGCGCGAGCGCTTGCCTTGCACGTGTTCCATCAGCGCCAGCAAGGGGCGCTCGCCGGCGTCGAGACTGACGAAGTCGAAATAGTCGAAGACGCGCGGGTCTTTCAGTTCGCGCAGTTCGGTGTTGACGAAGCCGCCGCCCAGCACAGTGATGATCCTGGGGTCTTGCGCCTTGATCGCCTGGGCGATGCGGAAGGCGGCGTAGACGGCGCCCGGGAACGGCACCGACAGCAGCACCATGGTGGGCTGGTGGCGCGCCAGGGCTTCCAGGGTCAGGTCGCGCAGGGTGTCGTCGACCAGGTTCAGCGGCGCGGCCAGCGCCTCGGCCAGCGGGTCGAAAGTCGGCTGACTGCCCGCCAGTGATTCGGCGTAGCGCACGAATTCAAAACGCGGATCGATGGCGTCGCGCAGCACGTCGGCCAGGTCGTTCAGGTACAGCGTGGCCAGGTGCTTGGCGCGGTCCTGCAGGCCCAGGGCGCCAAAGGCCCAGCCCAGCGGGTCGCCGCCCTCGTCGTCGATGTACACGTCCAGCGAGGCGAAGCGCGGGCCTTCGGGCAGGAAGTGGCGGCCGACGATGCGGTGCGCCAGCGTCGAGTCGCGGCCCTGCAGAAAGGCGATCACCGGGCCGATGGTGGCCAGGTAACGCGGCTGCATGGCGACGAAGGCCTGGATCGCGGGGGTGTGCTTGTCCAGCGGCAACGCGTCCACCTTGGCCGCCACGGCGCGCAGGCCGTCGGGCGACAGCAGGCGCAAGACCAGCGCCAATGCCAGGTCTTCCTGCGTGGCCGTGACGCCGCGCGAACGCAGGAAGCCGGTCAGGTAGGCGGTGGACGGGTATGGCGTATTGAGCTGCGTCATCGGCGGGATGACGGACAGCACGCGAAGGGGCGTGGCGGACATGAGACACGGCGGGAAACGCCGTCAAAGCGGGGATCGAGGGGGGATTATAGTTACCGGCGGGTCCGGGACGCTGTCGCAAGGGAAATACGGGTGCGACGCCCGGGCGGCGGGTTTCCCTGTTTTTCCCTCATCCACGAGGAGCGTTTCGTGCTGAATCGAGAACGACACAAGGGCCGTTTGATTGATCACATCGGGTTGGTGGTGCGTGATCTGCCCGCCAGCAAGAAGTTCTATACCGCCGTGTTCGAAGCGCTGCGAATTCCGATCGGCGGGTCCGATGACAGGAATTTCTGGGCGGATGAGTTGTTCATTTCCACGCCGGATAGTGATGAGGTGCAGGGGCAGCTGACCGGGCGGCTGCATCTGGCGTTCCAGGCGCATGACCGGGACATGGTGGATGCGTTCTACCAGGCCGCGATGGCCCATGGCGGACGCGACAATGGCGCGCCGGGGGAACGGGCGTACCACAAGGGGTATTACGCGGCGTTCGTGCTCGATCCGGATGGGAACAATATCGAGGCGGTCTGCCGGGATTCGGCGGTGCGGACGGCGGAGTCTGTGGTGGTCAGGTATTGAGCAAGACTAAAGCCATGCCTCGGTGTGCCTTGACGCATCCAATAAACTCCTTAACTATCAGCCATCCGGCTGTAATTCCAAAAGACTCTGAAAAACACCTTAGATGCCACACAACAAGATCGTCTCAGATGCAATCAACAGCTATCAGGAAACATTGAGCGAAGCAATCACCATCGCCCGCACCCTGACACTGGAACCATTTTTCGAACTGAGTTTCAACACATCTGTCATTTCGAACGAATGGACAGAGTCCAAACTTCAAGATCTGAGAACGGGCTACGCGCTGCCCGACAAGCGAAAGTGTGTTCTGTATATATTCAAACTCGACACCCCCGAACAAAGCAAGATCGTTCTAAGCGAAATCGAACGCGCTAAGGGCGAACAAGGTACAGACGACGGAAAGAAGAATCTTTGCACATTTAATCCTCAGTTCGATGGTTCTGAAACTCTCTATGTGGGTCGCAGCTTTACCCCTCGATCGAGAATAAGCCAACATCTGGTTTCGTCAAAAAGTGGCACCTACGCGATGCACCTGGAGGAATGGGCGAAACCACTCGCATTGACCATCAACTTAACCGTTTATGACGTACCGCAATATAGCGACAAGGTCGAAGTCGAAAGAGCGATGAGCGTTCTGGAAACAGGTGTATGGGACCACCTTAGGCCACTCCTCGGGCGCAGGGGTGACAGGTGACCGCAAAAGATCAGCGGCAGGAATTCCGATTGAAATTGCTTGTGAGGATTGCAGCCCAGGGGCCTGGGCCAACCCCCTTGAACGATATGCGGCGACAGATTTGCGCCGCATACGAGAGGGCATCCGGCATTGCGCCATC
>NZ_QHHO01000022.1:635821-636886 GCF_003184165.1 Achromobacter sp. RW408 | reverse complement strand
ATCTGGCGCCACGCCGGCGCCAACCTGCGCCAGGGCCGCGCCGGCATGGACGTGCCGGTGGCGCTGGGTATCGTCGCCGCCTTCGTCCCCAGCGTGCATGCCACCTATACGGGCCGCGGCGAGGTGTACTTCGATTCGGTCACCATGTTCGTCGCCTTCCTGCTGACTGCGCGCTACCTGGAACTTTGCGCCCGGCAGTCGTTCGGCGGCCCGACGGGCAGCCAACGGCATGCCCGGGTCGAGGCGCAGCGCCTGCTGCTGGGCGCCGGCGCCGACCGGCTGGCCTCGCGCTTCGTCATGGCGCAGGTGGCGCTGGCGCTGGCCGCGGCGGCCGCCTGGGCCTATATCGATCCGACCCGCAGCCTTCCCGTCATGGTGGCGCTGCTGGTGATGAGTTGTCCCTGCGCCATGTCGATGGCGGTGCCCACCGCCATGGCGTCGGCCCATTCGGCGCTGGCGGCCCATCCGTCGATGTCCGAAGCGGCGCTGGACACGCTGCTGGCCCAGGCGCAGCGCAAGGCGCGCCAGAGCCTGCACGCTGCGCTGGCCTGGCATCTGCTGGTGACGCCGCTGGCGTTGGCTGGCTGGGTCACGCCCTGGCTGGCGGCGATCACCATGCTGGTGTCGTCGTTGGCGGTGGCATGCAACGCGTGGCGGTGGGCCCGCCGCGATTGGTCCGCTGATCTGGCATGCGCCGAAGCGCCGGGGTCCGCCCCATGATCATTCTCTACCTGCTGCTGCCGCTGTCCCTGCTGTTCGTGCTGGTCATCGGCGTGTCGTTGTGGTGGGCGGTATTCAGCGGCCAGTATGACGACACTGACAACGCCGGCGCCGCCATCCTGCGCGACGACGACAGCGGACCGACGGTTCGCGGATGATTCGGATCGAATCCCATATTCATATCGACCCTCATCATTGAAACTTGAGGCTGTTGTTTAAAAAAAGGGGGTGGTAATGGACCATTACTCCGCCATCGCGAGCAAGTCCGACACCTTCAACTACCGTATCGTCCGGCAGTTCGCATTGGTCACCGTGTTCTGGGGCATCGTCGGCATGACCGTGGGT
>NZ_QHHO01000022.1:626153-635811 GCF_003184165.1 Achromobacter sp. RW408 | reverse complement strand
GCGTGGGGGTGCTTTCTCATGCGCCGGCGGCGGGGGCCGGGTCGAGCGTGCGCAGGAAGCCGGCGATGGCCGCGGCGGCGGCCTCGGGCGCGGCCTGCAACAGGCAGTGCGGCGCGTCGATGTCGACCAGGAGGGTCTGCGGCGCCAATTGCCTGACCAGCATGGCGGCGGCGGGCGGCACCACGCGGTCGTGGCGCGCCTGCAGGTATAGCAGCGGCAGACGCACGCCGGCACATGCCGCGCGTTGGTCGGCGGCCATCACGGCCTGGAGACGGGCTCGCATGACGGCGGGCGCCACCTGCGCGACGGCCCGGTCCAGCGCGGCGCGCAGCGCCGGCGTGCCATGGGCGCCCAGCAACAGGTGATGCAGGACCGCGCGCGGCAGCAGTGTGACCGGCAGCCAGTTGGCCAGCGGCCGCGCCAGGCCCAGTCGGGGATGCGGCGCGCGCACGAACGAGGCGCACAGGATCAGGCCTCGCAGGTTTGGCGGCGGCGCGGCGGCGATGGCGGCGCCCAGCGGTCCCGAGAAGGATTCGGCCAGCAGCACGAAGGGCGCCTGCGCGGGCAGGGCCTGGCGCACGCGCTGTTCGAGCGTGGGGTAACCGAGCGGCTCGCGGGCGGGATAGCGCAGCACCACGGGCGGCGGCGCGGGGGGCAGCGCGGACAGCAGCGGATCAAACAGATCGCCGGTGCCGTCCATGCCGGGCAACAGGACCAGTTGCGGGGGCATTCATCAGGTTCCGGATGGGGGGAATAGTCGCATTCTGACAGGGTGTCGACATATTCAGTAAATATGAATGTATAGCCATATATATATTTGTCATATGGAATGACGCGGCGTAGAGTGCGGAACGTATCCAGACCCACGCAAGGAGCCGCCATGACCTGGTCCGCCAAACAGTATTCCGCCTTTGAAAACGAACGCACCCGCCCGGTGCGCGACCTGGTCGCCGCCCTGCCGAACGAACAGGTCGGCCACGCGGTGGATCTGGGCTGTGGCCCCGGTAACTCCACCGAGGTGCTGGCCGCCCGCTACCCGCAGGCCGACGTGACCGGCATGGACAGCTCCGACGACATGGTGCAGGCGGCGCGCAAGCGCCTGCCGTCGATCGCGTTCGAACTGGCCGACATCGAAACCTGGAATCCGCCGCGCCGGTACGACGTGATCCTGGCCAACGCCGCGTTGCAATGGGTGCCCGATCACGCGACCCTCTATCCGCGCCTGGTGGGCAAGCTGGCGCCGGGCGGCAGCCTGGCGGTGCAGACGCCGGACAACCTGGAAGAGCCGGCCCACAAGCTGGCGCGCCAGATCGCCGCCGACGGCCCCTGGGCCGGCAAGATCGGCGGCGTCAAGCATCCGCCGCGCCACAGCGCCGCCTGGTACTACGAGCTGCTCAAGCCGCATTGCGGTCGACTGGATGTGTGGCGCACGACCTACATGCATCCGCTGGCGGATGCGCAGGCGGTGGTGGAATGGTTCAAGGGCACGGCGCTGCGGCCCTACCTGAACAAGCTGGATGCCGATGAGCAGGCGGCCTTCCTGGCGCGTTACCACGACGAGATCGCGCGCGCCTATCCGGCGCTGGCCGATGGCACCGTGCTGCTGCCTTTCCCGCGCCTGTTCCTGGTGGCGGGCCCCCGGGACTGACGCGGTGCGCCGCCAGGCGCGTGCCGCGGGTTCCCGTGCAAACGGAGCCTACGTTTTGTCGGCGAAATAGCGCGCCGGCGTCTGCCCCAGCGTCTTGCGGAACATGGTGATGAAGGCGCTGACCGATTCGTAGCCCAGGTCTTCGGCGGTGCGTTGCACCGATACGCCGGACGACAGCCGCTGCAGCGCCATCACGATATGCATCTGCTGGCGCCAGCGGCCAAAGCTCATGCCGACCTCCTGCTGCACCAGGCGCGCCAGCGTGCGTTCGCTCATGGCCATGCGGCGGCCCCATTCGGCCACCGTGCTGCGGTCGGCCGGATCGGTGCGCAGCGCCGCGGCGATCTCGCGCAGGCGCGGGTGGTCGGACAGGGGCAGGTGCAGCTGTTCCGTGGGCATCAGCGCCAACTGCTCGACCAGCACCTCGGCCAGCCGCCGGTTGGCGGGCAAGGCGGTGTCGGCTGGCGCCAGGTCGGCCAGGTGCGCCACCATTTCGCGCACCAGCGGCGTGACCGCCAGCGTGCAGCATTGCGTCGGCAGGCCCGGCGTATCCGCCGGCACGAACAGGAAGCAGACCCGGCCGTTGTCGGTGACGCGGTTGCTGTGCGGCACGCCACCGGGGATCCAGACGCCGCAGCGCGGCGGCACCATCCACAGGCCCTGCGGCACGAAGCTCGTCACCCCGCCTTGCAGCGACAGCACCAGCTGCCCCATCCGATGGCGATGGGTGGGCGATTCGTGCTCGTTGCGGGCGGCGTCCACACGCATGGCGTACGTCCATTGCGCGGGGGTGTCGGGATCGAAGTAGGGGCTGTGGGCTTGCGGCGGATACATTGGCGCGGCGCCGGCTTGGCTGGATTTGAGGATATTTTGTCATTATCTCGAAATTCAGCAGAGCCGGCTTTCTCTAAGCTGGCGCCATGACTCCTTCCGCTTCCTCCCCCGCTTCCCAACGCCCCGTCCTGTTGATCGTGGGCATCCTCTTCATTGCCATGGCGCTGCGCGCGCCGGTCACGGGCATGCCGCCACTGGTCGGCCTGATCCGCGAGCAGCTCGGCCTGTCCAATACCGCGGCCGGCATGCTGATCACGCTGCCGCTGCTGGCCTTCGCCGTCGTCTCGCTGGTGTCGGCGGGCATGGCGCGCCGCTACGGGCTGGAGCGCACCCTGTTCGCGGCGCTGCTGCTGATCGGCGGCGGTATCGTGCTGCGCAGCCAGGGCCAGGCCTGGGCGCTGTATACGGGCACGGCAGTGATCGGCTCGGGCATCGCCATCGGCAACGTGCTGCTGCCCAGCCTGCTCAAGCGCGACTTTCCGCAGCGCGTGGCGGGGCTGACCTCGGCGTATGTCCTGACCATGAGCATCGCGGCCGGCGCCGCCTCGGCCCTGGCTGTGCCGCTGGCCAGCCTGGCGGGAGGCAGCTGGCGCTTCTCGGCGCTGTGCCTGCTGGTGATCCCCGTGGCCGGCGTGCTGCTGTGGCTGCCGCAGCTGGCCAACCATACGCCGCCGGCTTCGTCCACCGCGCACGCGCCGCACGGCGGCCGGCTGTGGCATTCGGCGCTGGCCTGGCAGGTGACGCTGTACCTGGGCATCAATTCCTTCGTGTTCTACGTCGGCGTGAGCTGGCTGCCGGCGATCCTGCGCGACGCGGGTTATACGGCCGAGCGCGCCGGCTCGCTGCACGGGCTGCTGCAGTTGATGTCGGCCGGGCCGGCGCTGTTCCTGGCGCCGGTGGTGCGACGCATGAAGGACCAGCGCGCCGCCGCGTTCTGCTCGGCGGCGTCCTCGCTGGTGGCGTTCGTCGGTTTGATCGCGGCGCCGGGCTGGGCCACGCTCTGGATCGTATTGCTCGGATTGGGCACGGGCGGCGGCATCATTCTGGGCTTGATGTTCGTGGGCCTGCGCGCCAGTCATGCCCAGCAGGCGGCGGCGCTGTCGGGCATGGCACAGTGCGTGGGCTACCTGTTCGCCGCCAGCGGACCCGCGCTGGTCGGCGCCATGCACGACCGGCTGGGTGGCTGGTCGGCGGCGCTCGGGCTGTGCGCCGCATTGTGCCTGGCGATGGCGGGCTGCGGCCTGCTGGCGGGCCGCGCGATCCAGATCGGCCAGTTCCGGCCCCACCCGGCCAAGGCGCCGCAACGCGCGGCGGAGTGAGACCGGCGCATGCCGGGCGCGCAGGCGCGTCGTTTTAGCCGCCGGCCTGGGTGCGCCACAGGCGCACCAGGACGTCGGGCGCCTGCGCCTCGGGCACGTCGAACGTGAGGCTGGCGGTATCGCCGCTGGCCGGGTCGCGGAACACCAGTTCCACATGGAAGTAGCGCTGGTCGCCGCCCTGCGCGGGGCAGTCCGGCGTGGCCAGCGGGGCGGTGCGGCGCAAGGCTTCGCCGACCTCCTGGCGCAGCCCGGGGGGGCAGTCGGTCAGGTCGATGCTGCGCGTGCGAGCCAGGCCGGGCAGGTAGGCCAGGCCGCCTTCGCGCGTCAGGCTGACACGCAGCGCGAATTCGAGCGGGGGCAGGTCGATCATGGCTGTATGCCCACCGCCGCCCAGGCGCCGGCCACGGCCTTGTGCGCGGCGTCGCCGTGCGCGCCGCGCGCCACGTCCAGCGTCAGGCGCGCGAACGTGGCGAAGTCGGCGTTGTGGCGCAACCGCTTGTCGCGCAGGGTGTCGTACCAGATGCGGCCGGCCACTTCCCAGGCCGGTCCCTTCAGCGCGGTCGCGGCCAGGTAGAAGGCGCGGTTCGGAATGCCCGAATTGATATGCACGCCGCCATTGTCCTGCGGCGTATCGACGTAGCCGCTCATGTGCGCCGGCTGCGGGTCCTTGCCCAGCACCGGATCGTCATAGGCGCTGCCCGGCTCGGCCATCGAGCGCAGCGCGCGGGCCCGCACTTTCGGCAGGAACAGGCCCTGGCCCACCAGCCAGTCGGCGTCGCTGGCGTCCTGGCCCAGGGCGTATTGCTTGACCAGCGCGCCGAACACGTCGCACAGCGATTCGTTGAGCGCGCCGGACTGGCCCTGGTAGGCCAGCGCCGCTTCGCTGTCGATGACGCCATGGGTGAGTTCGTGGCCGATGATGTCGACCGCCACGGTGAAGCGGTTGAACACCTCGCCGTCGCCGTCGCCGAACACCATCTGCGTGCCGTTCCAGAACGCGTTGTCGTAGTCCTCGCCGTAGTGCACGGTGCCCACCAGCGGCAGGCCGGCGCCATCGATCGAGTCGCGCTGGTAGACGTCGTGGAACAGCTTGTAGGTGGCGCCCAGGTGCTCATAGGCTTCGTCCACCGCCGGGTCGCCGCTGGCCTTCGCGCCTTCGGCGCGCACCAGCTTGCCGGGCAGGGTGGTGGTGTTGGCCGCGTCGTGCACCGCGCGTCGCGGTGTGCCGGCGGCCGGTGGCTGGCGCGGCGCCGCGACCTGGGCGCGGGGCGGTGGCACGGCCATTTCACGCAGCCCGCGCTGCTGCTGGTCGATGATGAGCGTCTTGACGGCCGGCATGCTTACGCGCGCATCGGCGTGCTGCGCCAGGCGGTCCAGGACATAAGGCGGGATCACGCCGATCAGGGGCGTGGACGCGGAGGGGCGCGGCATTGTCGATCTCCCTGTGAGGACATGGCGGACGCGGCGCGCGGGCCGGGCCCGGGGCAGGCTTTACGGTAGCAGATAGGCCTGGCGCGGGCGTAACAGTGTGCGGCCTGATGCTAGGAACGATAAACGAGCGCGCCGCGGCTCGACGCCCGCGGCACGATCCGCTATCTTTCAGCGCGCCCCATCCCTTTCGCTTACGCTTCGAGACATCGCATGTCCGCCGACCACCGCATCCGCCATCTCGCGCTGACCGAGACCCACATCCTGCTGACGCTGGCCGACGGCCGCACGTTGCGCGAGCCGATCCGGCGGCATATCCGGCTGGAGAAGGCCAGCCCGGCCGAGCGCGCGCAATGGCAACTGGTGGACGACGACCATGGCGTGGTGTGGCCCGCGCTGCTGGCGCCTTCGGCCGCGGGCATGCTGAACGTGCGCGACCTGTTGTGGGACGCGCATTACGAGAGTGCGCTGGCGGCGCTGCGGGCGGTGGAGTGGAAGCTGGACAGCCTGCCGCAGCGCGAGCAGGAACTGGTTGCGTTGTGGCGCATGGAAGCCGACATCAACAACGGCGGTTTCATGCAGTTCCTGTGCAACTGGGGCGACCCGACCTGCCAACTGGCGCTGCTGGCGCTTGGCAAGATCGGCGCGGCGCGCACGCGCGCCATCCTGGCGGACATGCGCGGCCTGGTAGATCGTTTCGAGGCCGCGCCCGAGGTGATCCAGCTGAACGACATCTACGGCGCCATGACCGAGGCCGAGCAGTCGCGCCTGCATGAGCTGGACGAAGCCTATTTCGACTATCCGGACGACCTGGCGCGGCTGGGCCTGGCCTACTACGACTAGCCTGGCGGCCAGCCGGCGCGCTTCAGTCGAACACGTTCGCCAGCACGTCGGCGACGATGCCGGTGGCGATGGCGATCAGGATGAGGTCATTGCCGGCAACGCGCCATTCATAGCCGGGATGCACCGGCAGCCGGGCCAGCATCGGGCCGGGCACCATCTTCTTGGCGATTCCCGGAGGCAGCGGCTTGCCGCGCGCCAGGTTCTTGCGGATGCCGGGCGGCAGGGAGCCATAGCCGGTGGCGCCGGCCTGCACCGCATAGCCGCGCGCGGTCGAGATGCTGATGCCGGCGGTGCTCAGGGTGACGCTGACGTTGGTGTCCGAATCCTTGCCTTTGCCCTTGTCGTTGCCCTTGTTCTTGCCGCCGCTGTTGCCATTGCCCTTGTTGTTGCCATTGCCGGCGTGATCGGGTTTGCCGCGGTTTTCCGGCGGCGCCGACCAGGCGGGGGCCAGGAGGGTGGTACAGGCCAAGGCGGTCACGAAGATGGCGATCGAGCGGCGCATGATGGGGACCCGAAGTTGAGGTCCAAGCAGCGTACCGCAGCGCTGGAACGCGCGCCATCTCCATTGGCAAGTGGTTTTTCTTATTGCAACAACCGTAACCTTTCACGCCGCTGACTCGGGCTAGAATCGCTCGCTTCTATTCCGGGGGGAATGCCAGGTGCGATATTTCCTGATCTTGGTGGGGGCGGCCGTGGTCGCCTATTTGCTCGCGCGCGGCATCGCCGCCGTGCTCTCGGACCGCAAACGCAATAAATCAGAAAGGGACTCCAAGTGAAGCCGACCGACCTCCAGATCGTCAAGTCCGTCAAGCCACGCAGCCTGAAGCTGGCCATCGGCACGGGCGTGTTGTTCGTGCTCATCCTGTGCCTCGCGTTCGGTTCCTGGTTCCAGGTGGACCAGGGCGAACGCGGCGTGGTGCTGCGCAACGGCAAGCTGGTGCGCGTGTCCGAGCCCGGCCTGGACTTCAAGACGCCCTTCATCGACAACGTGATGACGGTGTCGGTGCGCGACCACACTTTCGTGTTCGAGAAGCTGGAAGCCTACAGCTATGACCAGCAACCGGCCACGCTGCGCGTGTCGGTGACCTACCGCGTGCCGCCCGAGCACGTGGCCGAGCTGTATTCCGAATACGGCACCATCAGCAACCTGCAGATGCGCGTGCTCGAACGCAAGACGCCGGACGCGGTCAAGAACGTGTTCGGACAGTACACCGCCGTGCGCGCCATCCAGGAACGCCAGAAGCTGGGCCTGGACGTGAACAACGCCGTGCTCAAGACCATGGAAGGCGCGCCGGTCCAGGTGGTGGGCGTGCAGATCGAGGAAGTCGGCTTCTCGCAGGCCTACGAACATTCGATCGAGCAGCGCATGCTGGCCCAGGTGCAGATCGAGACCACGCGCCAGCAGAAGGAAACGGCGATGATCAACGCCGAGATCCAGGTGGTCAAGGCCAAGGCCGAGGCCGACGCGCGCCGCCAGCAGTTCACCGCCGAGGCCGACGGCATCCGCATGCGCGGCGAAGCCGAGGCCGCGTCGATCCGCGCCAAGGCCGAGGCCCTGGCCGCCAATACCAACCTGGTCAGCCTGAACGCGGTCGAGAAGTGGGACGGCGTGCTGCCGGCGACCCAGGTGCCGGGCGCGGCGCTGCCGTTCATCGGCATCAAGTGACGGCGGCGCTGCCGCGGGACGCGGCGGCTGGAGGGCGCCGCCGCGCGAATTCCATCATGTCGTCGCCGGACAGCGCCTTGCTGTAGAACCAGCCTTGCACGATGATCTCGGCGCTCGATTCGAGCGCCGAGATCTGTTCCGGCGTTTCGACGCCCTCGACGATGATCTGCAGGTCCAGCGCCTCGCAGAAGCGCAGCAGGCCGCTCATCACTTGCGCGCCGCGTTCGCTGCCCTGCGCCAGCACGAAGCTGCGGTCGATCTTGACCGCGTCGATTTCGAACTGGTGCAGGTAGCTCAGCGCCGAATAGCCGGTGCCGAAATCGTCGATATAGATTCTGCAGCCGATGCCGTGCAGCCGGTCGAACGCCTTGTGCAGGGCCTGCGCGTCCTCGACCAGCGCGTCCTCGGTGAGTTCCACCGACACCTGCCCGCGGGCCTGTTCCAGCACTTTGACGAGCTTGTCCAGATACGATTCCGATGTCAGCGTGCCGCTCGTGACGTTGACGGTCAGCGGCAGGGCGAAATCCGCCTTGCGCCAGGCGTGGCATTGCAGCACCGCCTGCTTGGCCACCCACAGATCCACCTCGCGCATCAAGTCCGCCTGCGCCAGCCAGCGCAGGAATTCGAGCGGCGCCTGCTGCATGCCTTCCGGGCCGGTGGCGCGCAGCAACGCCTCGCAACCGGTGCAGCGGCCATCACGCAATGACACCTGCGGCTGGTATTCGAGGTAGAAGTCGTATTCGCTGATGGTGCGGATACGGGAAATCTCGGCGCTGCGGCGCGCGCGGTTGGCATAGGTGGAGACCACCGGGTCGTGCGCGAACAGCAGCGATTCCTCCTGCAGGCGCGGGAATGTGGTGTCCAGCGACTTGAAGTAGACGGTGGCGTCGGCCTTGCGCTGGCGTTCCAGCGCCACCACGAAGGGCGCGTAGATGCAGGTGCCCAGCGCGATCAGCACCACCTGCAGGATCACGCCGCCCAGGTGCCCGCCGGCGCTGAGATAGGCGTTGAGCAGCACCGGCGAAGTGAGCGGCAGCGTGACGGTGGCTGGCGGCATCCAATCGAGTTGCACCGCCGTCAACGCGATCAGGACGTTGCACACCGGCGCCAGGATGAACGGCAGCAGCAGGCGCGGGTTGAGGATCAGCGGCAAGCCGAACAGCAGGATTTCGTTGACGTTCAACAGCGATACGGGAATGCTCGCCAACGCCAGCAGCCGCAGCGATTCGCTGCGCGAGAACAGCAGGATGGCGGCCACCAGCGACAGTGTCGCGCCGGCGCCGCCGATGAAGGTGAAGGCGCCGAGCAGGCTGCCGTTCAAGGCGTACATGCCCTGGTAGCCGGCGGCGGCGCTGGCGGCATTCAACGCCGTGGCCTGGTCCAGTACGTCGATGACGGGCGACATCGCATGGTAGCCATGGATGCCGAAGAACCAGAAGATCGAGTTGAGCGCGGCGGTCGCCGGCCCGATGGTGAAGGGGCTTTCGAGCGAGGCCAGGTCCACCGGAATGTCGAACCGCGCGACGCCGGGAATCCGCAGCAAGGCGCTGACCGCCAGCGCCACGGCGGCGGCGGTCAGCACGCCCGGTATGACCATGTTGAGGGTGCCGCGCACGTTTTCGCCGATCAGGCCGTCGGGCGCCAGGCGGGTCCAGTGGCGCCGGTGCAGCCACGCCAGCAGCGGCACGCAGCCCAGCGGCAGCAGGATGGCGAGGCTCAGGATCAGGGTGGCGGCGGCGTGGGGATGGGGCGCCAGCAGTGCCTCGGCGATCACCACGTACGACAGGCACAGGAACGCCGCCGGCAGGTTGGGCACGCGATGGCGGATCGACAGCATGTAGCCGACCGAGGTGCCCACCAGCAACGGCATGATCGTGTTCAGCCTGGCGTGCACGGCGGCCAGGCTTTCGACCACGCCCG
>NZ_QHHO01000022.1:621965-626143 GCF_003184165.1 Achromobacter sp. RW408 | reverse complement strand
CCAGGCGTGGGGGCCGGGGCCGGCGAGGTGGCCGGCGGCGTGCTCGAGGGCGCCGGGGTGCTGGCGCCCGGCGTGGGGTTGTTCGCGGGCGCCGGGGCATCTTCCTTCTTGTTGCACGCGCTGAGCGACACCGCCAGCACCGAGGCAATAATCAAGGTTTTGCTCATCATTTTTAGACTCCTGTAGATGACGACTCTTGAAACCCCGTCAGGGGAAACCAGAATCCAGGCTACAGGAAGCCGTAAGCGATGCGAGTGTGAAAGTTAAAAAGGTCGCATCCCAACGGCAACAAACCTTTCCGGGCGGTGTGTTGTCTTGCTTTATGTGACCCTGCGCACAGACCTCATTGCGTTCTGTGCAAGATGGATACGCGCAGGTGTCTGGATACTACGAGGCGACGTAATGCAGCCAGCCGGAGTCGAGCCAGTCCGCCAGGCATGCGCGGGCCTCGTCGGACAGGCGCGCGCAGGCCGGATCGGCGCAGTCCAGGCTGCGCGCATCGGCCAGCTTGCAGAGCGCAGGCGCGGCCGGCGTCATGGCGGTCTCGCCGTTGATGAAGAGCTGTTTGCCGCGATAGAGCATGCGGCTGCGGCGATCCAGCACCAGCCTGCCGCTGGCGGGCCAGTCTTCTTCCAGGTCCACGTCCAGCCCCTCCGGGCCGTCGAACACGCTGAGGTTGCTGGGCTCGGTCAGCCAGCAGCCCAGGAAGCGCGAGGCCAGCGCGTCGTCGAAACGCAGCTTGCTGACGGTTTCCAGCGTGGCCGCGACCAGCGCGTCCGGCACCTGCGCCGGCGTGGCGACGGCGGCCTGGGCCGGGTCGCGGTACACGGCCGACAGCCTGGGGCCAGGCAACGCCGGCTCGCCATAGGGACCGCCCAGCAGCCCGACGCGCGCCATCACCTGGTCGGCGGCGGCTTCGAGCAGGCCGCGCGCCAGCGTGGCTTGCGTGGGGGCCCGGAAACCGATGGAGATGGTCATGCAGCCGTCGCCCGCGGCGATGCCGTCGTGCGCGGCCTGCGGCGGCAGGTAGAGCATGTCGCCCGGCGCCAGCACGGCTTGTTCTTCGGGCTGGAAATGGCTGAGGATCTTGAGCGGCAGGCCGGGTTCGAGCGACAGGTCCTTCTGACGCCCGTAGCGCCATTCGCGCTCGCCGGCCGCTTGCAGCAGGAATACGTCATAGCTGTCGAAGTGCGGACCGACGCCGCCGCCATGGCTGGCGATGCTGATCATCACGTCGTCCAGGCGCGCGTCCGGGATGAAGCGGAACTGCTGCATCAGCTCGGCCGCGGCGTCGCTGTGCAGGTCGACGCTTTGCACCAGCAGGGTCCAGTCGCCTTCGTTGTCCTTGGGCAGGCGGGCGAAGGGGCCGTTTTCCATCTGCCATTCGCCGTTCTCGCGCCAGATCAGGCGCGATTCGACGTCGTCGCGGCGCGCCAGCTTCTTGATCGCGGCGATGGTGACCGGCGGCTTGAAATCCGGGATGGCCTGGCGGATCAGCAGCGGCTTCTTCTGCCAGTAGCGGCGCATGAAGTCGTTGGGGCTCTGGTTGCCCAGCAGCGGCAGGGGATGGTCGAGGTTCATTGCAGGTGCTTCTTCAGGCGGTAGAGGGCGTCCAGCGCTTCGCGCGGGGTCAGGCTGTCGGGGTCGATGCCGGCGAGCTCCTCGCGCAGCGTGTCCAGCGCCTCGATGGCGTCGGCGCGGTCGGCTTCGGCATAGGCCTGCGCGTCGGCGTCGGCCGCGGCCGAGAACAGGCCGAGCTGCGGCGTGGGCGCGCCCTGCGCCTCGAGGCGTTCGAGTTCGCGGGTGGCCTGGCGGATCACGGCGGCGGGCACGCCGGCACGCTGCGCCACCTGGATCCCGTAGCTGCGGCTGGCCGGGCCTTCGCGCACTTCGTGCAGGAACACGATGCCGCCGGCCGATTCGGCCGCGGCCAGGTGCACGTTGGCCGAAGCGGGTTGTTCGGCCGGCAGGCGCGTCAGTTCGAAATAGTGGGTGGCGAACAGCGTCAGGGCGCGGTTGTGCGCCAGCAGGCGGCAGGCGATGGCCCAGGCCAGCGCCAGGCCATCGTAGGTGGAGGTGCCGCGGCCGATCTCGTCCATCAGCACCAGGCTGTTGGGCGTGCTGGCCGCGAGAATGGCGGCGGCTTCGGTCATCTCCATCATGAAGGTCGAGCGTCCGCCCGCCAGGTCGTCGGCGGCGCCGATGCGGGTGAAGATGCGGTCGATGCGGCCGATGCGGGCGCGCGCCGCCGGCACGAAGCTGCCGATGCGCGCCAGCAGCACGATCAACGCCACCTGCCGCATGTAGGTCGATTTACCGCCCATGTTGGGGCCGGTGATGAGCAGCATGCGGCGCGCGGGATCGAGGCGGCAGCCGTTGGGCGTGAAGCGCTCGATGGCCTGTTCGACCACGGGATGGCGGCCGGCGTCGATATCGATGTCGGCCTGCTCGGACAATTCGGGGGCGATCCAGTCGTGCCGCCGCGCGTGTTCGGCCAATGCCGCCAGGGTGTCCAGTTCGGCCAGCGCGCCGGCGCAATCGGACAGCGGGCGCACGTGTTCGGCCAGCACGTCCAGCAGCTGCTCGAACAGCCACTTTTCGCGCGCCAGCGAGCGGTCCTGCGCCGACAGCACCTTGTCTTCCCAGGTCTTGAGTTCCGGGGTGATGTAGCGTTCGGCGTTCTTGAGCGTCTGCCGGCGGCGGTAGTCTTCCGGCACCTTGGCGGTCTGGCCCTTGGTGACCTCGATGTAGAAGCCGTGCACGCGGTTGAATTCGACGCGCAGGTTGCTGATGCCGGTGCGCTCGCGTTCGCGCGCTTCCAGTTGCACCAGGAAGTCGCCGCCGTCGGCGGCCAGGGCGCGCAGTTCGTCCAGTTCGGCGTCAAAGCCGGTGGCCAGCACGCCGCCGTCGCGGATCGCCACGGCCGGCTCGGCGGCGATGGCGCGCACCAGCAGGGCGGCCAGCGCCGGGTCCACCGACAGGTGCGAGATCAGGTCGTTCAGCCGCGGCGATGCGGCCATCGGCGCGACCAGGTCGCGCAGCGCCGGCAAGGCTTGCAGGGCGTCGCGCAGGCTGGCCAGTTCGCGCGGACGCACCGAGCGCAGCGCCAGCCGCGCGGCGATGCGTTCGATGTCGGGAAAGGCGTTGAGCGCGCCGCGCAGCGTCTCCAGCAGGCCGGCCGAGCCGAAGGTCTGTTCGACGTCCATGCGGCCGGCCAGCAGCGTCGAGATGGCCTGCTGGCGGGCCTGGGCCGGGGCGTTGTCGCGCAGCGGATGGTGCAGCCAGCGGCGCAGCAGGCGGCTGCCCATCGGCGTGCGGCAGCCGTCCAGCAGCGAGAACAGCGTGGGCGAATCCTCGCCCGACAGCGTCTGCGTCAGCTCCAGGTTGCGGCGCGTGACCGGATCGAGCAGCACGAACTGGCCGGGCCGCTCGGCCGACAGGCTTTGCACGTGCGCCAGCGCCTGCGACTGGGTGCGGGCGGCGTAGCGCAGCAGCGCGCCGGCGGCGCAGATGCCGGCCGGCATGTCTTCGATATCGAAGCCGGCCAGCGTGTCGGTCTTGAAATGCGCGAGCAGGTGCGCGCGGGCGCCGTCGCTTTCGAAGTGCCAGTCCGGCACGCGCGAACGGGCGCCTTCGAACGGAAAGTCGAATTCGGCGCTGTCGGCGCAGACGATTTCGGCCGGGGCGATGCGGTGCAGTTCGGATTCGAGCTGCGCCGGCGCGCATTCGGTGACGCGGAAGTCGCCGCTGGCCAGGTTCAGCCATGCGAGACCGGCGCGCGGCGCGCGCGCATTGCCGGTGACGAACACCGCGGCCAGCGCGCGGTCGGCCTTGGCCGGCAGCAACGCGTCGTCGGTCAGCGTGCCGGGGGTGACGATGCGCACGATGCGGCGCTCGACCGGGCCCTTGGAGGCCGCGGGATCGCCGATCTGCTCGCAGATGGCGACGGACTCGCCCATCGCCACCAGCCGCGCCAGGTACTGCTCCATCGCGTGCACCGGCAGCCCGGCCATGGGGATGGGCGTGCCGTTGGACGAGCCGCGCTTGGTCAGCGTCAGGTTGAGCAGGCGCGCGCCGCGTTCCGCGTCTTCATAGAACATTTCATAGAAGTCACCCATGCGATAGAACAGCAGCAATGGGCCGGCCTCCGCCTTCAGGCGGAGGTATTGCTGCATCAT
>NZ_QHHO01000022.1:613682-621955 GCF_003184165.1 Achromobacter sp. RW408 | reverse complement strand
GGGTGGGGGCGCTGCCTTCGTCCAACCCATGCCGTTGGTCGCGAATACTGGCGGTCCTACAGGATGACTTCAAGATCGGCCGGACAGATCTCAGCGTATCGGAAAGAACGTACCGGCCAAGGCGCCATTCGCGCCGCAGTAAGGCGGGCCGGATGACCCCGCGCCGGGCGGCTGTTCTTCGACGACCAGTGCATGACCCTGGCGTTTCAGGTTCAGTACCCAACCCTTCGTGTCGACGCTCTTGACCCGCAGGTGCTCGCCGCTGGCCTTGCCCGAGGCTTCCAAATTGCACGACCAGCTTCCGGTGTGCGGCTGATCGGCCGAACCTTCATACAGGATATCGCCGTCGGGTTTCTTCCAGAGCGTGATCTCGCCTGAGAGGTTGCGCCATCTACCGGTAAAGCCCTTGCGTTCGGCTAAATCCAACGAGGCGAGAAACGCGTCCCGGTGTTTCAGGCGGGTCGCGAGTTCCTCGATCGGCTTGTCCTTGTCGAACGGCTTCTCGAAAGCGTCGTCCCGCACCTTGGCGAAATAGCGCTGGTCGCGCGCCAACGCTTCGGCTGTGGCGGCGTCCAGGGATTTGCGCGCTTCGTCGTAGCGCTTGGCGATGCTTGCATCAAGCGCTGCCAGCTGCGGGTTCGCGCAGATGGCCTTTTCCGCTCCCGCGCGGGCCTTGGCGCAATCGAACGAAGGCAAGGCTTCCGGCGCTGCCGCGGCGTTCAGGGAAAGCGCGCTCAGCACGGCGGCGCAGGCGGCGGAAAGGATGTTTTTTGTCAGCATGGTGCCGCGGATGCTAGCGAGAATTCGCGTTGCGCAGGGGAAAAAATAACTGCGTTTACGGATTCGTCGCGAACTTATCAAAGAGAGAAATCAAACCGCTGACGGAAACTTTACAAACACGAGTTCGGGATCGTTGTCATCCAGGTTTTCAATGTGACCGCTTTCCACAAAACCAAGCCGCGTAAGCAGTTGGCGCATCGCGATGTTCGAAGCATTTGTCGACGTGAACGTTTTGCCCGTGCATTGCGACGCCAGCGTTGTCATGATTGCTGTCGCCACCCCACGGCGCCGTGCCGAGGCCTTGACGACAATCAGCGGGATGAAGTCGTTCTCGAAAAACGACTTGTTTAGTATCCCGTAACCGATCACCGCCGAAGCGTCCTGCGCTTGCACTGCAACCCGGCATTGGCCAGCGGCCACCGCATTGGCGATAAATGCCTTTCTGCCCGGTTCCTGCCTGGCCATCGGGTCCAATTCGATGATTGAATCGACATCTTCAACAGAGGCTGGTCGAACGTTTATTTGGGAAGGCATAACGGCAGCGTATCAGAACGGAAGATTGGCGAGTCCATCCTGCGATCAGCCCGGGCCGTCGCTCGCCGCGGCCAGCAAGGGCACGATGATGTCGCTGATCGGAGTGGGTATGCCGTGGACCCGGGCGCGACGCGAGACGACGCCGTTTCGTATATCCCATTCAAGCTGCCGGCCGGCTTCGCGGTCGGTCAGGATGGACGTGCTCAAGTCGGGGGCAGCGGCTTGAAACTTGGCCAGGATTTCCTGAGGCACCTCGTCCCCCAGCCTGGCTCCTTCTGCGCGCGCTACCGTCAGGCACTCTCGCAAGTACGCCAAGGAGAGCTGGGCGATGTCGGGCCTGGCAAACATGCCCGCGCGGCGATGAGTCAGGGCCATGATGCCAGCCACTGCGTTCTGCAGCAGCTTGCGCCAAGCCACGCTCGGGAAGTCTTCGGTGATATCGACGACGCACTGGGTCCCCCGCAGCGCCTCGGCCGCCACGCGAGTCGCGGGCATGTCGGGCAGGCTAAGGCGCGCATCCCCGCGCAAGCGTACTGAACCATCGGCTTGAGCCTGCGCAGGGAACCACACGACAGCCGGGATGATCCTTGCAGGCGGGGCATGCATGGCGACGCGTTCCAATTGCTCGACGCCATTCTGTAGAACACACACGACCGTATCCGGCCGGCACAATGCCGCGAGCCATCCCGATGCTGAGTCTGTCTGCGTCGCCTTCACCGCGAGGAAAATCAGGTCCATCCTGCGATCGATCCGGGCCGGATCGGTATGCACGGGACCGGGGACCACGACGCTGCGATCACCGTCATGAAGCGTGAGCTGGTCGCGATGGGTACGGCCACACAGGAGAGGCGTGCGGCCGGCCTCGTGCAGCGCGGCGGCAACCGTTGTGCCGATGGCCCCCGGCCCGACGATGGCGATAGCGGTGTCTGTTGCGGTACTCATGGGGTGGATTCCTTATGCGTTTGCAAGGGAGCACCTTGACGCGACGATCGGAGCGCGAACCGATCCCCCCGGCGAGGGCGTTCAGGCGGTCAGGAAGCGGATGACTTCGGCCCAATCGTTGGTCGACAGGGCGACGTCCTCGTAGTCGCCGGCTTCCTCGTCGTAGCGCGAGACACAGAAGCGCTGGCTTCTGCCGGATTCGCGATCGGCATACTCGGCGTAGTCGACATACACCTTCAAGCCGCGTTCCTCGTTCTCGAATGAAGGAGCGGCATCGATGTAGCTCGACGCATCGACATACCCTTCGGGCAGCGTCGGCAGGGTGGCGATGTCGTAGTCGGGAAATTCGCGGCGCAGTCGGTCAAGGTTCATAAGGAAAGCAAGTGGGGAAGCAAGTGGAGACAGGAGGCCTGGCATTTTACGTTGCTCCGTGTCAGTCGCCACGATCAGCTTAAGAACGTCGCCCCGCCAGGGCAGGTGCGGGCGGTGCGGGACGGAGCGTTGGAAAAAAAAACGGCAAGTCGCTTGACTTCGTCAAGGTATCGAGGCCGCTGCCAGCCACAAAAAATTTCCCCCTGCCATGCGAAATCGCAAACTTCAATTACAAGATCGTTGCAATATATGTCATGGTTTTTACACTAGGGTTTTCCCTTTGTCGTAATACAAATCCATGCGCTCGCGTTTCACTATTGGCAACCTGTTTGGCAACCTCTCCATTGGCACCCGGCTGACCCTGGGCTTCGGCACCGTACTCGCGCTATTACTGGCGCTTACCGGCCTGTCGCAATACGAACTGACCCACATCGGCGGCATCAACCGAGCGATCACCGAACAGACCTGGGCCAAAGCGAATGCCATCAACATTATCGACGTGACGACGCGCGCCAATGCGCGCGCCAATCTCGAACTGATCGTCAACACGGATCCCCGCACCGCTGAAACGCTGTTCGCTCGCATCGACACCAATCGGAAAACGATCGACCAGGCGCTGGAGACCCTGAGGCCGTTGTTCCGCACCGAAGACGAACGTCAGAAGCTGCGGCTGTTGGAAGACGTGCGCGGCCGCTACGTGAAGTCATTCCAGGGCGTGGGCGCGCTCCTCAAGCGTGGTGAGCGCGACGCCGCTCGCCAGCGCTTGCTGGAAGAGACCCTTCCGCTTCTGGATGGCCTGCAAGACCGCGTCATCGAGATCTCCCGGATTCAATCCGCAGAGATGGTGGACGCTGGCGCCGACAGCCAGCGGGTGATCGACAACGCGGGCATGTTGAACCTGATCCTGTCGGCCATGGCCGTCGTGCTGGGCGGCCTGTTCGCGTGGCGGGTGTCCAAGTCGATCACGGCGCCGCTTGCCCAGGCTGTGTCGGTGGCGGAGACCGTGGCGCGTGGCGACCTGGGGCAGTCCATCCACGCGGTCACCCGCGATGAAACCGGCCGGCTGTTGCGCGCGCTGCACGATATGCAGGACAAGCTGGCCGGCGCCGTTCGCACCATTCGCGCCGGGTCCGAAACCATCTCCAGCGCAGCAGGGCAGATCGCGGCCGGCAACACCGACTTGTCCAGCCGGACCGAAGAGCAGGCCGCCTCGCTGGAAGAAACCGCCGCATCGATGGAAGAACTGGCGTCGACTGTCAAGCAGAATGCCGACAACGCGCGCGAGGCCAATCAACTGGCGGCAAGCGCCTCCGAAGTCGCCCAGCGCGGCGGCGCCGTCGTGTCGGCGGTGGTCAGCACGATGGGCGATATTTCCGCCAGTTCGCGCAAGATTTCCGAGATTGTCTCGGTCATCGACGGGATCGCGTTCCAGACCAACATCCTGGCGCTGAACGCCGCCGTGGAAGCGGCCAGGGCGGGCGAGCAGGGCAAGGGCTTCGCGGTGGTCGCGGGCGAGGTGCGGTCGCTGGCGCAACGCAGCGCGCAGGCCGCGCGCGAGGTCAAGACGCTGATCGAAGCGTCCGTCAGCAAGGTGGCCGAGGGCGCGGGCCAGGCGGAAAACGCAGGCACCACCATGCAAGAAGTGGTCGCCTCGGTCAAGCGCGTGACGGACATCATGGGCGAGATCGCCGCGGCATCGCAGGAACAGGCCTCCGGCATCGAGCAGGTCAACCGCGCCGTGTCGCAAATGGACGAAGTGACCCAGCAGAACGCCGCGCTGGTCGAAGAAGCCGCGGCCGCGGCGGGCTCGATGCAGGACCAGGCGCATGCCTTGGTGAGGGCGGTTGGTGTGTTCCGCTTGCGCGAGGATGCCGCGCGACGCGAGGCCATGGTCGCCCAGCCAGGCGAACGCGGCGTGCTGAGGTTGACCTGATCAGTACGTCTCATTACGGGCCGGGCCATGAGCGGGGCGCAATGCCCCGCTCATCCACGTTCATCATCCGTTCAGGATTCGGTGCTTATGCTCCAGCCCGAACGCCGCAAGGCTAGATTGCAAGAACGGGAGCACGAACCATGACCGCCTTTCCGCCTCCGCTGGAAGACCCGGAGGACGATGGACACAGCCCGGCCGAACGCGCCACCGCCGCCGCCCGCAGCACCTGGGTGAGCGTGGGCGTGAACGTGGTGCTCGCCACCGCGCAGATCGTCATCGGCATTTTCTCGAAGTCGCAGGGCCTGATCGCGGACGGGATTCATTCTTCTTCAGATCTGATTGCCGACTTCATCGTGCTGCTGGCCAACCGGCATGGCCAGAAAGCAGCGGACGCGGACCACCACTACGGCCATTGCCATTATCCGGAATTACTTTCGGGCCAACAAAGACGCTACCGCCGGACCCGGCGCCGATACCACCACGTCAGCCCCGCCCACACCAGTGCCCAAATACCCAGGATCGCGGCGATGAAGGGCCAAAAAATGAAGGTGGTGACATCGCTCCAGCCGGGCGCGGTACGCTTGAGGCCGATAGGTGCGCTGATTTCCAGTTCGATCTGCTCGCCCTGAAGCGTCGGCCCGACCTCTTCCACCGTGAAGGTAAGCGGCGAAGTCCCCTTTGCCAGCTTCGGAAAGGGCGGGGTGGTCTCCGGCAGCGTGCCATCTATATGACTTTCAGGCCAGAGCTTGCGGTAGAAATGCGTCGCGCTGGCGCTGCTGCGCGGAGCCGCAACCATCACTACGTCCAGGTCCCCGCCATCGCGCACACGAATCCGCACCGGCTCTCCTGGTTCGGCGACTGCGCCCGGCGCGCCCAAACGCGTCGTGTGTTCTCCCAATTCGGGCCGCTTTCTGCCCATCGGGCCGCCGAAACGCGCCTCCATCCATAGTGGCGCTTCGCGGATGCGGTAGACCTCGGCGCGCGCCGTCTGCCCCGGCGTAAGGGTGATCGGCGTCAGCGTCGCGTCCGCGGACGGCACATACCGCAGCATGCCCGCCGTGAACCACGCCATGGCAGCCAACCAAAGCGCCCAGCCCACCACCAGCGACACCTTGCAGAACTTTTGCCACATATCGTGCAGTCCAGAATTTTCCAGCATCAAAGCGTACCCGATTTCGAGTGGGCGATTGGAAGCAATGCAGGTTCTTCCACGCATCGCTGTTTTCAGAGCGCCATGCCTCGGCAAGGAGGATGGCCGTACAAGCCAAGAACGCTACGCCTTCATCTCGCCGATGCGATAATTCCGTCCTCGGCGCAGCGATAATGGACGAATCGTTCGCTCGTCTTTGAATAAACTCCAACAGCTAGACAGGAAACATCGACTTGCCGCACTCTTTTCGATTTCCCTCGGCGCCGGCCTTGCGCCTCGCATTATCCGCCTTGACGCTGCTGGCCGCTGGCTGTGGCGGGCCAGGCCACGCCGATACCCCGTCCAAGGTTGCCGCCACCTCCACGGCGCCCAAGCCAGCGCTGCGCAAGCTGAACCCCGCCCCGGCGCAGGCCTATGAAATACGGCTGACCCTTGCCAATGTATCGGATCTCGCAAGCGCCGCAGACGGCAAATCGGCGTTTACCGTGGTGGAGGGTACCGTGCAGTTCGACGCCAGCAACGCCGCACGCTGTGGGAAATCCAACGCCCTGTCCGGTCACGTGCCGACGATGTCCAGCCACGAATCGTTCCGCCTTTCCCGTATATCGGCCACCGAGTACGTGGGTATCGTATATGCCGACATGCTGCTCGACGAAGACTATTATGGACGCGGGGTATGCCATTGGGCATTGACCGAAGCACGGGTCGCAATGCGCGCGCGGGAGGATGCCGCCGACACGCGCTTCGTGGCCGAACTGTCGGCTCAAAAAGTGTTCGATGGCGGCACACAGGCGCGCTATTTCTGGAAAGGGTATTACCCCCGCTTCGAGCGGGGGCAACATACCGATTTTGGAAGTGACCGATTGGACCGTGTGTCGGACGATAAGCGTGGCGAGTTCTTTACCGTGACAATGACGGCCAGGAAGACCGCGAGCGATGTGCCAGGCAGGTGAATGGCGGGCCAACAGCAAGCGTGGCCGCCCGTGTCAGCCATGAAAATGTGTCCTGTCGGGCGGCTAGGTTTCTGATACATTGACGCCTTGAAAATCAAGCCTTCAACCCTGAATACTCGACCTTTGTGGTATTGCTCACAATGAAAAAACTGGCTCTGCTTATTGTCCTGCCATCGTTGCTCGCGGGATGCACGTCGGCACAGATGAACATGCTGACCGGCAAGCGGAATAAAACCTACAACGACGTCAATGCGCCTTGGGTCGGCAGCACAGAAGAACAATTGATCTCCAAGTGGGGACCGCCCAAAAAGAGCTATACGCTTGAAAGCGGGGCAAAGATCATTTCGTACGAAGATATGTGGGGTCCCATTTCCGCCTATCACGTGTGCGTGGAGAAGTTCATGATCGAAAAGGGCATCGTGACCAAGTGGGGGATCTCGAATTGCCCGGCGCGCATTAAGGGCTCATTGCCGAAAGACACGCCGATTCCGCAGCCAACCCTGTAGAGGTAAAGGCGCGCGGCGCGGACGCAGAATTCAGCGTGGCCTGCTCCACGCGCAGTCGACATATTGGCCAGGGTAGCGGGACGGGGCGCGTCAAAGCACACCGCCCACTTCCAACCAACGCGACTTGGGATAGTGCTGCCCCGCAGGCGCTGGTGCAGCCGATGCAGACTTTGGGCGTTTTCCACAAAGCCGCTGGGTTTGTTCGACAACGTCGCGCCGCGGCCGCGGTAGTCGTGCTGTATCGTCTGTTTCGCCCAGTTGGGGCGAGCGAAATAACCCCGATGCGGAGCGCCAGGTCGGTCGGCTCCTCGCCTATTGGCGCGCCCAGGGGTGGCCGGTCTGGCACGTCCGGCATGATTCTACAGATCCCACGTCTTACTACCGCCCAGGCCAGCCCCGGCATGAATTCAAGCCGGAGACCGCGCCCATAGGGGGAGAACCGGTCATTCCGAAGCAGACGAACAGTGCGTTTATCGGCACCGATCTGGAACAGAAGCTTCGCAACAATGGCCTCGACGCATTGGTCGTGGCGGGAGTCATAACGAACAATTCAGTCGAGGCAACTGTCCGCATGGCCGGCAACCTTGGCTTTCAGGTGTGGCTCGTGGCTGACGGTTGCTTCACATTCGCTCGGACAGACTGGAATGGGTCAGCGCGAAGCGCCGAAGATGTTCACGCCATGTCGCTCGCCAACCTGGACGGCGAATACTGCACAGTCGTCACCGCAGATGCGCTGTTAAGCGCGCTTGGCTGAAGCGAACTTGCATTTGCAAGGTTGATCGGCTGATCTGCACTTGCCCCGTGAGCGGGCGCAACGCTCCTCTCACGGATTTTCTTCCGCTCTCCATCAGGTATCGGTAGCCGCCAAGCCACGTGGCCAGGTGCGGTCACCGCATCACGCTTGGCTTCTCGAGTTCAGCATTTCCACGTTCATCATTCGTTCAGGTTTCGGTGCTTATGCTCCTGCCCGAACGCCGCAAGGCTAGATTGCAAGAACGGGAGCACGCACCATGACAGCCTTTCCGCCTCCGCTGGAAGACCCGGAGGACGATGAACACAGCCCGGCCGAACGCGCCGGCGCCGCCGCCCGCAGCACCTGGGTA
>NZ_QHHO01000022.1:566263-613672 GCF_003184165.1 Achromobacter sp. RW408 | reverse complement strand
GCGAGCGGCTCGGGCGGCGCGACGCGGACCGCCACGGTGGGCGGGGCGTCGGCCGCCAGCGCCGCCGCGATGTCGTCCGGCATCAGGCCAGTGGCCGGATGGCCATGCTGATCGGCCTCGGCCGCATGGATGGTGGCGATGGCATTTTCCAGCCAGGCGTCGGCCGGCGCCTCGTAGTCCGTATCGCAATCGACCCGCGCCAGCAAGGGCTGCGCGCCCAGTTGCGCCAGCCGCTGGTCGAGCCGGCGGCCGTGGCCGCAGAAGGCGTCATAGTTGCTGTCGCCCAGCGCCAGCACCGCATAGCGCAGCGATGCCAGCCGCGGCGCATCGGTGGCCGACAGGGCGCGCCACAGGCCCTGGCCGTTGTCCGGCGCGTCGCCGTCGCCGAAGGTGCTGGTGATCAGCAGCAGGTACTGCGTGCGAGCGAGGGCGTCGATCGCATAGTCGGCCATGCATGCGGTGCGCAACTCGAAGCCGGCCGCGGCCAGCGCGCTGGCGCTGCGTTCAACCAGCGATTCCGCATTGCCGGTCTGCGAGGCCCACAGCAGCGTCACGCGCGGGCGCGGGCCGATGATGCGGACGGTGGCCTCCCCCGCGTCGGCGCCAGGCGTGATCGCCAGCGGCAGCGGTGCGCGGCTGTACAGGCCATGCAGCAGGCCGTTGAGCCACAGGCGGATTGCCTCGTCGAAAGGGGCGTGGACGGGTAGCTCCGGCACGCCGGGGGCGCCGCCGGCCTGCCGCAGGCCGTTGAGAAAGCCCGACAGGTAATGGCGCTGGCGCGCATCCAGCGCGGGCGGCCCGCCGCCATTCGTCAGACCGAGCAGCGCGGCCATGGCCTCGGCGGGGGCGGCGCCGCCGGCCGCCGTCAGCCTCGGAACCGCGTGCGCCCTCAGCAAGCCGGCAACGCTGTCGGCCGCCGTCGCCGCCATGGCCAGCGCGGCTGGTTCCGTGTCGTTCGCCGTCCTGTCCGCGGGCGCCGCCACGCGGCACAGCGCCACCGCGCAGAACTTCAGCTCCGGCTGCTGCGACACCGGGTCGACGGCGTCGCTGGTGACGGCGTTGATGCAGAGTTCATCGCCATACACGTCGTTCCAGTGCATGGGCGCGAAGCAGTTGCCCGGCCGCACCCGGTCGGTGACCACGGCGGGCAGCACCGCGCGGCCGCGGCGCGAGCGGATCTCGACGCCGTCGCCAGCGCCGATGCCCAGCGTTGCCGCGTCGTCCGGGTGAATCTCCACGAATGGCGCGGGATTGAGCTTGTTCAGCATCGGCACCTTGCCGGTCTTGGTCAGCGTATGCCATTGATGCTGCAGCCGCCCCGTGTTGAGCACCATGGGATAGTCGGCGTCGGGCAGTTCGGCCGGATCGACGTGCGGCCGCGCGTGGAACCGCGCGCGGCCGTTGGCGGTGGCGAACGCCAGGCGCGGACGGGCGCCGTCGTCCGCCAGGAGCGATGGCTGGCTGACGCCGTCGTTGAGATAGCGGATCGGGTTGCGGTCCGGCCCGTCGGCGCGCGCGCAGGGCCATTGCAGCGGCGTCTCGCGCAGCCGCGCATGGCTGGCGCCGCGCAGGTCGTAGCCGGTGGCGGGGTTGGCGAAGGCGGCGATCTCGTCGAACACCTCGGCCGCGCTGGCGTACTGGAACGCGTGGCCGTAGCCCATCTCGCAGGCCACGCCGGCGATGATGCGCCAGTCGGGCAGCGCGTCCCCGGGCGGCGGCACGGCCTGTGGCATCAGCGTCAGGGTGCGTTCGGAATTGACCATCACGCCCTCGGCTTCGGCCCACAGCGCGCCCGGCAGCAGGATGTCGGCGTAGCGGTTGGTCTCGGTGTCCAGGTAGGCGTCCTGCGCGATCACCAGTTCCGCCGCCCGCAGCCCCGCCACCACATTGGCGCGGTTGGCCACGCTGGCCACCGGGTTGGTGCAGATGATCCAGCAGGCCTTGACCTCGCCCGCCGCCATGCGCTGGAACAGGTCGATGGTGCCTTGCCCGAGCCGCGTATGCAGCGTGCCGGCCGGCACGCCCCAGCGCGCCTCGACAAAGGCGCGGTCGGCGGCCGACAGCACGCTGCGCTGGCCCGGCAGGCCGGGACCCATGTAGCCCATCTCGCGCCCGCCCATGGCGTTGGGTTGGCCGGTCAGCGAGAACGGGCCGCTGCCGGGCCGGCAGATGCGGCCGGTGGCCAGGTGCAGGTTGCACAGCGCGTTGGTGTTCCAGGTGCCGTGGGTGCTCTGGTTCAGCCCCATGGTCCAGCAGCTCATCCATTCGGGCGCTGCGCCGATCCAGTCGACGGCCTGGCGCAGTTGCGCGGCGGGGATGCCGGTCAGCGCCTCGACCCGCTCGGGCGCGTAGTCGCGCAGGAAGTCCGGCATCGCCTCCCAGCCGTCGGTGTGGGCGGCGATGAAGGCCGCGTCGGTCTTGCCGGCCTGGTGCAGCAGGTGCAGCAGGCCGTTGAGCAGCGCCAGGTCGGTGCCCGGCCGGATCGCCAGGTGCAGGTGCGCCTTCTCGGCGGTGGTGGTGCGGCGCGGGTCGACCACGATCAGGCGCGCGCCGGCCTTGACCCGCTCCATCATGCGCAGGTACAGGATCGGATGGCAATCGGCCATGTTGGCCCCGATCACCAGGAACAGGTCGGCGCGGTCGATGTCCTGGTACGAGCCGGGCGGTCCGTCGGCGCCCAGCGACAGCTTGTAGCCGCTGGCGGCGCTGGCCATGCACAGCCTCGAATTCGATTCAATGTTGTTGGTGCCGATGAAGCCCTTGGCCAGTTTGTTGGCCAGGTATTGGGCCTCGATCGACATCTGCCCCGACACGTACAGCGACACCGCGTCCGGGCCATGCGCATCGATGATGGCGCGCAAGCGCGTGGCGGTGTCGCGCAGGGTGTCCGCCATCGGCCGCGGCGCCAGGTCCTGCCCGCGGCGGGCGCGCACGTAGGCGTGTTCCAGCCGTCCCGACTGGCGCAGGGCGATGTGGGCCGAGGACCCCTTGGTGCAGAGGCGGCCGAAGTTGCTGGGATGGTCGCGGTTGCCGGTGATCTTCACCACCTGTTCCCGTTCCACGTGCAGGGTCATGCCGCAGCCCACGCCACAGTAGGGGCAGACGGTGTCCACGGTGCGCGGCGTGCCGCTCATGCTCGGCTCCAAAAAAGAAGGCGCCCTGCCTGCGCGGCCAGCGGGCCGGGCGGGCAGGGCGCCATTGCCCTGGTTCCCGGCGCGGCCGGGTCGATGTCCTGCCGATGCAAGTTCCATGCCAATCGCTTGCCACGGGCGGGCAGCGGGGCGCGGGGACTGGCGGCGTGCGCGGTGGTGCGCGGCCGCACCGGATTGGTGCGGCGCGGAACCGTTTGGGTGCGCGGCGGGTGCGGCGGCGCCGCGCCGCGCGGGCGTCAACGGGATGGCACGCTTATTGCTTTGATCGCCATACCGGGCCCGTGTCCGGCCAGACAACGCAAGCATTGCAGGCAACGGCGCCCGGACCCAACAGTCCCGGGCGCCGTTTGTCTTTTGAAACCCGAACGGCCCAGCCTGGATAGACCCATGAGCACAGCGACCTCCACGACTTCCATGCAGACCCTGATCGTCATCGGCAACGGCATGGTCGGCCATCACTGCGTCGAGCAACTGATCGAGCGCGGCGCGCTGGCGCGCTACCGCATCCTGGTGTTCGGCGAAGAGAGCCGGCGCGCCTACGATCGCGTGCACCTGTCCGAGTACATGGGCGGGCGTGACGCCGAGTCCATGGCCATGAGCGATGCCGCGTTCTATCAACGGCCCGGCCTGTCGCTGCGGCTGGGCGCGCCGGTGCTGCGCATCGACCGCCACGCGCGCCAGGTGGTGACGGCCGACGGCAGCCATGGCTACGACAAGCTGGTGCTGGCCACCGGCTCCTATCCCTTCGTGCCGCCGATCGCCGGCGCCGAAGGAGCCTCGCGCCTGGTGTACCGCACGCTCGACGACCTGGACCAGATCCGCGCGGCGGCCGATGGCGCCCGGCGCGGCGTGGTGGTGGGCGGCGGCCTGCTGGGCCTGGAGGCCGCCAACGCGCTCAAGTCGCTCGGGCTGGAGGCGCACGTGGTCGAGTTCGCGCCGCGCCTGATGCCGGTGCAGCTGGACGAGGCCGGCGGCGCGGCGCTCAAGGCGCGCATCGAGGCGCTGGGCGTGGGCGTGCACCTGTCGCGCGCCACGCAGGAAATCAAGCAAGGCACGCAATACCGCTACCGCATGCGCTTCGCCGAAGGCGCGCCGCTGGAGACCGACCTGATCGTGTTCTCGGCCGGCATCCGCCCGCGCGACGGCCTGGCGCGCCAGGCGGGCCTGACGGTGGCCGAGCGCGGCGGCGTCGCGGTCGACGGCCACTGCCGCAGCAGCGATGCGTCGATCTACGCCATCGGCGAATGCGCCGCGTTCGACGGCGCCATCTTCGGCCTGGTCGCGCCCGGTTACCAGATGGCGCGCGTGGTCGCCGCCGACCTCTGCGGCGAGGCCGGCGCGCCGTTCGCCGGCGCCGACATGTCGACCAAGCTCAAGCTGCTGGGCGTGGACGTGGGCTCGATCGGCGACGCCCACGGCGCCACGCCGGGCGCGCGCAGCTACCGCTACATCGACGAGGCCGGCGCCTCGTACCGCCGCCTGGTGGTGTCGGCCGACGGCAAGCGCGTGCTGGGCGCGGTGCTGGTGGGCGACAACAGCTACTACGACACCCTGCTGCAATACGCGCAGAACGGCATTGCGCCGCCAGCCGATCCGGCCAGCCTGATCCTGCCCGTTGGCCAGGGCGCGCCCGTACTGGGCGCCGGCGCGCTGCCGGCCAGCGCCACCATCTGTTCGTGCCACAACGTCAGCAAGGCCGCCATCTGTGACGCGCTGGACGGCGGCTGCGCCGACGTCGCCGGCGTCAAGGCCTGCACCAAGGCCGCCACCGGCTGCGGCGGCTGCGCGGCCCTGCTCAAGCAGGTGGTGGAACACGAACTGGCGAGCCGCGGCGTCGCGGTGGACAAGAGCCTGTGCGAGCACTTCGCCTACACCCGCCAGGAGCTCTACGCCATCGTGCGGGTGCAGGGCATCGAATCGTTCGAGGAACTGCTGGCGCGCCACGGCCGCGGCCACGTCGGCTGCGACCTGTGCAAGCCGACCGTGGCGTCGATCCTGGCCTCGTGCTGGAATCGCCCGATCCAGGATCCTCACCTGGTGCCGCTGCAGGACACCAACGACACCTTCATGGCCAACATGCAGAAGAACGGCACCTATTCGGTGGTGCCGCGCATCCCGGGCGGCGAGGTCACGCCCGACGGCCTGATCGCGATCGGCGCCGTGGCCAAGAAGTACAAGCTCTACACCAAGATCACCGGCGGCCAGCGCATCGACCTGTTCGGCGCGCAGCTGCACGAGCTGCCGGACATCTGGGCCGAACTGATCGCCGCCGGCTTCGAGACCGGCCACGCCTACGGCAAGTCGACCCGCACCGTGAAGTCCTGCGTGGGCAGCACCTGGTGCCGCTACGGCGTGCAGGACAGCGTCGCCATGGCGCTGCGCATCGAAGACCGCTACAAGGGCCTGCGCGCCCCGCACAAGCTCAAGTTCGCGGTCTCCGGCTGCACCCGCGAATGCGCCGAGGCGCAAAGCAAGGACATCGGCGTAATCGCCACCGAGAACGGCTGGAACCTGTACGTGTGCGGCAACGGCGGCATGCGGCCGCGCCACGCCGAACTGTTCGCGCAGGACCTGGATGACGCCACCCTGATCCGCTACATCGACCGCCTGCTGATGTTTTATATCCGCACCGCCGACAAGCTGCAACGCACCTCGGTCTGGCGCGAGTCGCTGGAAGGCGGCCTGGCCTACCTGAAGGCCGTGGTCATCGACGACAGCCTGGGCCTGGGCGCCGAGCTGGAGGCGCAGATGCAGCTGGTGGTGGACCGCTATGAATGCGAATGGGCCAACGCCCTGTCCGACCCGGAAAAGCTCAAGCGTTTCCGCACCTTCGTCAACGACGCCGCGGCGGATCCGGATATCCGCTTCGTGCAGGAGCGCGGCCAGCCGCGCCCGGCGCCGGCCGCGCGCGTGATTCCCATCGCCGAGGAGCTTGCCTGATGCGTTCGAATGCCGTGATTGCCCTGCGCCCGGAGACCGCACGTGACGCCACGCCCGACGCCGCGTCTTGGCGCCCCGCCTGCACCCGCCGCGACCTGGTCGCCGATTCCGGCGTGGTGGCGCTGGTGGACGGCCGCCAGGTGGCCCTGTTCTATCTGCCCGCCGTTGCCGGCGAAACGCTCTACGCCCTCGACAACCGCGACCCGAAATCGGGCGCCAACGTCATCGGCCGCGGCATCGTCGGCCACCTGGCCGGCGAGCTGGTGGTGGCCTCGCCGCTGTACAAGCAGCACTTCCGGCTGCGCGACGGCGCCTGTGTCGAATACCCCGAACAATCGCTGCGGGCCTGGCCTGTGCGCTTCAATGGCGACGCCGTTGAAGTCCGGCCGCCCGCCGCGCGGTGAGGATGCCCGCCATGTCCGAACACGCCATGCCCTCGACCCTGCGCTTCCTGCTGGCGGCGCGCCGCAGCGAGCTGCACGGGCTCGAGGCCCTGGCGGCCACCTGCGAACTGGCCACCCTGGTCAGCAAGCTGGTGCACGTGCTGCAGAAGGAACGGGGCTCGTCCAACCTGTATCTGTGCGGCGGCCAGGAAACGCTTCGCCAGACGCTGGCGGGCCTCAGTTCCGACGCCTGCGCGGTCGAGGAAGAAGTGCGCCGCTTCCTCGACCGGCTGGAGCCGGATGCCACCCGCAGCGCCGGCAAGGCGCGCCTGCTCAACTGCATCGCGTACGCGCTGTACCGCCTGGACGAACTGCCGCGCACGCGCCGCGCCATCCGCGACCGCCGCGTGGCGGCGGAAGACGCCGGCGCGGTCTTCACGCGGCTCATCGCCAGCCTGTTCGCGCTGGTGTTCGAAGCCGCCGATTCGTCGCTGGACGCCGGCGTCACGCGCCTGTTGGTGGCGCTGCTCAATTTCATGCAGGGCAAGGAGCTGTGCGGCCAGGAGCGCGCCTATGGCGTCATGGGCTACACCGCCGGCTACTTCACCGAATCGCAAAAGGCCCGCCTGCTGGAACTGGCGGACCTGCAGAAGCGCTGCTTCGACAGCTTCGCGCAGTACGCCGGCGCGGATGCGCTGGCGGCGTGGGAGCGGCTGGAGCAGGGTGGCGGCCCGGTGCTGCGCTTGCGCGACATGGCGCTGCGCACCTCCGAGGCCGAACGCGTCGACGCCGGCCTGGCCGAGCTGTGGTTCGGCCTGTGCACCGAACGCATCGACGCCATGCGCGCGGTCGAGAGCCTGCTGGCCGAGGCCCTGACCCTGCAATGCCATCGCCGCATCGTCGAGACTCGCGCCGAGCTCGACAACCACCGGCTGCTGCTCAGCCGTTTCGCCGACCACGCCAGCGACGCGGCGCCGGCCATGCTGTTCCAGTTGCAGGGCCGTATTCTCGACGTGCCGCCGCAGGATGGCGTGGGCGAGGCCATGGAACGGTCCATCCTCGACCTGATGCGGGAACAGGCGCAGCGGCTGCGGCAGTCGGACGATGCGCTGGCGCTGGCCCGCGGCGCGCTGGAGGAACGGCGCCGCGTCGAGCGCGCCAAGTGGTTGCTGGTCAGCCGCCACGGCCTGAGCGAGCAGGCCGCGCACGATCAATTGCAGCGCGTGGCGATGGACCGGCGGCGCTCGCTCGACGACGTCGCGCGGCAGGTGCTGGCCGAGCTGGACGAGGCCCCGGGCTGAATGGCGGAAAGGCGCGCTGCGCGGCTACGCCGCCGGCACCTCCCACAGCGCGTCGGGCAGGAAGCCGTCCTGTTCGCCCTTCCTGGCGTAGCCCAGCGGATTGGCCACCACGCGGCAGCCGTCCTTCACGTAGTCCAGCGGACAGTGCAGGTGGCCGTGCATCCAGACGTCCGCCAACGGTAGCAGGCCGTCCAGCGCATTGCAGAAGCCGGCCGTGCCCGGCGTGACGCCGTAGCGCGGATCGGCGCTGGCCAGGCTGGGCGCGAAGTGGGTGATGGCCAGCGTCGGGCCGTCGAAGGGCGTGCGCAGCGCCTGTTCCAGCCAGGCCTGGCAGGCCAGGCCCTGTTCGCGCATCTGCTCGGCCATGAAGGGCGCGCCATGGCGCCGCATCTGCGCCTTCTCCAGGTAGAAATCGGCGGCCCGGAAGGCCTTGCCGCGCTTGGCCAGCACCTGCGTCAAGGTGTCGCCGGGCGCGGCCAGCGCGTCGAAATCGGTCCACAGCGTGGTGCCCACCAGGCGCACGCCATCGATGACCCGCGTTTCGCGTTCCAGCCACTGGATTTCCAGTTGTTGGCAAAGCGTTTGCAGGCGTTCATGGGTTTCGTCGAAATCGAGGTTGTCGTATTCATGGTTGCCGGGCACGTAGACCACGGGCGTGGGCCAGCCGTTGCGTGGCGCATAGCGGCCCAGGCCGAAGTCGTCCGTGGTCAGCCGGGACCGCTGCTGGTACGAACCGATGTCGCCGGCCAGCACCAGCAGGTCCGCGCCGGGGATGGGATGGGCGACGAAGCCGGGATCGGACTCCAGGTGCAGATCGGACAGCAATTGAATTTTCATGGGGCGGGGCTTGTTTTGGTTGCGATTCGCAAGTAAATTGGTTGCGACCCGCAACTTCAGGACGCGCCATCATGGATCTTATCGATTTTCCCACCCGATCCCGGGAACAGACCATCCGCGACCTGCGGGAATTCTCGCGCAAGCTGGTGCGCGAACTGGGTTTCATGCGGCCGTCGCTGGCCGGCAGCGACCTGGCGCCCTCGGCGGTGCACGCCATCATCGAGATCGGCCTGCAGCCCGGCATCCAGGCGCGCGACCTGGCGCTGGTGCTGCGGCTGGACAAATCCAACACCAGCCGCCAGGTGGCCAAGCTGGAAGCGGCCGGCCTGGTGGCGCGCGAGAGCGACAGCGGCGACGCGCGCGCCTCGCGCCTGTCGCTCACGCCCGCCGGCCTGGACCTGCGCAACCGCATCGACCAGTTCGCCACCGAGCAAGTCTCGCGTGCGCTGCGGCAACTGGCGCCGCCCGACCAGGAAATCCTGGTGCGCTACCTTTCCTTGTATGCCGACGCCCTGTCGCGCGAGAACCCCAACACCCGCGCCGCGCAGGCCAGCGACGCGATCGAGTCGCAGATCCAGGAAGGCTACGCGTCGGGCTGTATCGGCGATGTGGCCGCGCTGCACGCGCGCTACTACGCCCAGGCCGCCGGCTTCGGCGTGGTGTTCGAGCGCCTGGTGGCCACGGGGTTGGCGGCCTTCGCCGAAAGCCTGCCCGCGCCCGGCAAGAACCTGTGGCGCTACACCGACGGCAACCGCACGCTGGCCTCCATCGCCATCGACAGCGATCTCGCGGCGCGCAGCGCGCACCTGCGCTGGTTCATCGTCGACGAGTCGCTGCGCGGCATGGGCGTGGGGCGGGCCTTGCTGGCGCGCGCCATGGCCTTCGTCGACAAGCTCGATATTGACGAAACGTATCTGTGGACCTTCAAGGGCCTGGACGCCGCGCGCCATCTCTATGAGTCGGCGGGCTTCGTGCTGACGCAGGAAGCCGAGGGCACGCAATGGGGCGGCGTGGTGGTCGAACAGCGCTTCAGCCGCGCGGCGCGCTGACCTCGCGCTGACGCATCTGGACACACACTGAGGCCGCGCGCACGCGCCGCGGCCGGCATTGACGCGCCAGCTTTCACGGCGCTGTCACTTCGCATTTCTAGACTCGCTGGGGTCTTGCCGATGCTTCGCGGCAAGGTCGGTCCTCCTCTTTCCCAAGAACCTCCCCATGCCCTCCACGAGTCTCGCAAGAACCCTTGCCGCGGTCCTGCTCGCCGCCGCCACGCTCGTCGCCTGTGGCGGCGACGACGATTCCTCGGATGATCCCGCGCCGCCGCCGGCCACCGAACAACCCAAGCCCGCGCCGCAACTGCGTTGCGCGCCGTAAGCGGCGGTTGCGCCGACCCCAACGATTCCGAGTACAACGATGACCTCCCGCCGCAATTTCCTCCAGACCGCCGCCGGCGCGGGCTTTGCCGCCGCCGCGCTCGCCGCCTTTCCGCCCAGCATCCGCCGCGCCCTGGCCATCCCCGCCAACAACGCCACCGGCACCATCAAGGATGTCGAGCATGTGATCATCCTGATGCAGGAGAATCGCTCGTTCGACCATTACTTCGGCACGCTCAAGGGCGTGCGCGGCTTCGGCGACCGTTTTCCGATTCCGCTCGCCAATGGCCGCAAGGTCTGGCAGCAGCAGCGCGCCAATGGCGCCGTGCTGACGCCGTTCCACATCGATGGCACCAGCCACAACGCGCAGCGCGCCGCCGGCACGCCGCATAGCTGGGACGACAGCCAACGCGCCTGGGACGGCGGCCGCATGGCGCAATGGCCCACGCACAAGAACGACATCTCGATGGGCTACTTCAAGGAACGCGAGGTCCCGTTCCAGTTCGCGCTCGCCAATGCCTTCACCCTGTGCGACGCCTATCACTGTTCCATGCACACCGGCACCGACGCCAACCGCGCGTTCCACCTGACCGGCACCAACGGCGCGGTGCCCACCAACGCCGCTTTCGTCAACAACGAATGGGACTGGATCGACGGCCTGCCCGCCAACGTCAACACCGGCTACACCTGGATGACCTACGCCGAGCGGCTGGAACAGGCTGGCGTCAGCTGGATCTCGTACCAGAACATGCCCGATGAATGGGGCGACAACATGCTGGGCGCGTTCCGCGCCTTCCGCCAGGCCAACGTGAATTCCGGCTATCCGGTCTCCAGCGGCGGCGAGCCCGGCGTGCCCTACGCCAACACCGGCCAGGCGCTGCCGTACAAGGCGTACGACCCCGCCACCGACAACGCCGCCAATCCGCTCTACAAAGGCATCGCCAACACGCTGCCGGGCACGGCGCCCGAAAACTACCTGGACGCCTTCAAGCGCGATATCCGCGAAGGCAGGCTGCCGCAAGTTTGCTGGATGAACGCGCCCTCGATCTACTGCGAACATCCCGGCCCGTCGAGTCCGGTGCAGGGCGCCTGGTTCCTGCAGGAAGTGCTTGACGCGCTGACCGCCGTGCCCGAGGTCTGGAGCAAGACGGTGCTGCTGGTGAACTTCGACGAGAACGACGGCTACTTCGACCACGTGCCGTCGCCGTCCGCGCCGTCGCGCGATGCCGGCGGCGGCCTGGCCGGCAAGACCACGCTGGCCGACGCCGACATGACGTTCGAGTACTTCACGCACGCCTCGCCCGCCGGCAGCACCACCCAGCCGGCGGCCAAGGACGGCCGCGTCTATGGCCCCGGCCCGCGCGTGCCGATGTACGTGATCTCGCCGTGGAGCCGCGGCGGCTGGGTCAACTCGCAGGTGTTCGACCACACCTCGGTGCTGCGTTTCCTGGAAGCGCGCTTCGGCGTGGCCGAGCCCAACATCAGCCCGTTCCGCCGCGCGGTCTGCGGCGACCTGACCAGCGCCTTCAACTTCAAGACGCCCAACACCGAGGCGCTGCCCACGCTGGCCGGGCGCGCCACGCGTGCCGCGGCCGATCAGTTGCGCACCGCGCAGGAAGCCCTGCCGCAGATGCCGCTGCCCACCGACATGCAGCTGCCGTTGCAGGCCAGCGGCACGCGCCCGTCGCGGGCCCTGCCGTACGAACTGCACACCAGCGCGCGCTGCGCCGCGGCCGGCACGGTGGAACTGCTGTTCGCCAACGGCGGCACGCAGGGCGCGGTGTTCCACGTCTACGACCGCTATCACCTGGACCGGCTGCCGCGCCGCTACATGGTCGAGGCCGGCAAGACGCTGTCCGACACCTGGAACGCGCTGCAGGACAACCTGGGCATGTACGACCTGTGGGTGTTGGGCCCCAATGGCTATCACCGCCACTTCAAGGGCGACACCAACCGCATCGCCGACAGCGGCTCGCTGCCCGAGATCAGGGTCTGTTACGACATCGCCAATGGCGAGGTCTATGCCGAGTTCCTCAACACCGGCGCCCAGGCCTGCACCTTCACCGTCACGCCGCAGGCTTATCGCCAGGACGCGCCGGTGGCGCTGGAGGTGGCGGGCGGCGGCAAGGCCTCCCGCCACTGGACGCTGGCGGCCAGCGGCCAGTGGTACGACTTTGCCGTCACCTGCTCCAGCGACCCGGCGTTCTATCGCCGCTTCGCCGGTCGCGTCGAGACCGGCGCGCACACGGTAAGCGATCCGGCCATGGGCCTGTCCGGCGCCTGACGCAGGGGCGCGCTCAGACGCGGAAGTCCGCCGCCATGTCCTCGTCGGTGCGCATGGGCAGCCGGCCCGGTGGCTTGGCCGGTGGCTGGCCTGTCGGCGGCCAGCCCCCGCCTGGCGCATGCGCAGGGAGCCGGCGTCAGATGACGGTGATGCGCAGTTCCGCCAGCAGCGCCGCCGCCTGGGTCTTGGAGATCACTGCCCCGGCCAGCCTGGCGGCCGCCGACAGGTCGATGCCGCCCAGGTCGGCCTCGCGCAGGTCGGCGCCCTCGAAGCGCACGTTCTTGAGGGTGGCATGGCGCAGGCTGCCGCCGTGGAACACCGTATCGCGCAGGTCGCTGCCGCTCAGGTCGGCATCGGAAAAGTCCAGCTGCCGCAATTCGCTCTTGCGAAACGAGATGCCGCGCACCAGCGCGCCCACCAGCAGGCAGTCCTCTAGCGTCCAGCCCAGGCAGGCGATGCCGTCGAAGTCGGCGCCCGTGAGTTTGCAGCCGGTGTAGCGGGCCGCCGCCAGCCGCGCGCGGCGCCAGCTGGCGTTGTTCAGGTCGCAATGCTCGAAGATCGCGTCGCTGGCATCGGCCGAGGCGAAGACGGCGTGCCCGCCACGGCAGCGCCGCCAGACGGTGTCGGCCAGCGTGGCGCCCTGGAACGAGGCGCCGGCGATGGCGCAGGCGGTGAAGCGGGCGCCGCGCAGGTCCAGCCGGGAAAAGTCGGCTTGCTCGAAATCGCAATCCTCGAAGGCCAGCGGCCTATCCTGCGCCTGGTCGATCATCGCCTGCATGGCCTGGCGGTCCACCGCCAGGCCGCTGACGACGTCCATGGATTGCTGCGTCATGCCCATCTACTCAATCGGGTTGGTCGAACCCTTATTGGAACATGCCGCTTTCGACACAGAAGGCGACCAGTTCCTGGTCGGTCTGCACGTTCAGCTTGCGCATGGCGGAAATCTTCTGGCCGCTGACGGTCTTGACGCTGCGCTTGAGGCTGTCGGCCACCTGCATCATCGATTCGCCGCGGATGAAATGCCGCAGTACCTCGAATTCCTTGGGCGACAGGCTGTTGATGCGCTCGCCGATGAACTTGTGGCGCGCGGCCAGCGAACCCTCGCGCTGGAAACCGGGAGGATAGTATTTGCGGCCCAGCTGCAGCGCGTGCAGCGCGGTGACGATCTCGCCCAGGTCGTCGCGCTTGAACACCACGGCCTCGACGCCGGCGTCGTACAGCGCCGAAATGATCATGGGATTGGACACCATGGTCAGCACGACGATGCGGGCGCCGGGAAAGTGGCGGATCAGGTACTTGACCAGGCGGATGCCGTCGCCGTAGATCTCGTCGCCCGGCATCGAGTAATCGGTGATGACGACTTGCGGCAGATCGCGCTTCATGTGCTCCACCAGCGCGGTGGGGCTGGCCAGCGTCGCCACGACGTCGAAGCTCAGGTCCTTGTTCAGCAGGTCGGTCATGCCCATCAGCACGAGCGGATGGTCATCGGCGATGACGATGCGGAGTCTTTGCATGCGAGGCGCAGTCAGGTTGGCCGGGACGGCATACGGATTATTCTGCACCAGGATCCGGACTTGAACCAAAATGTTTCGAAGCCAGGGCGTAAGACGGAATCGTATCGACGTTTGCGGATTCGGACCATAAGAAGAATCTCAAAAATTGGGGACAATCATTGTCGCTTGATCCGTTCGCTCGGGCGTGAGGCGATCGCCGGGGCCAGCGGTGGCCCCGCCGCTCCCGCGGTGTGCGCGCGCCGCGATTGAGAATTTTCTTGTTCAATCGCCGCTGTGCCTTTGGCAACATCGTCCTCGTACCAGATTCTGTCTTCCGCCCGCCGCGCCGCGGCCGGAATCCCGGCGCCACCGCGCTCACACGAGGTTCCATGATGTTTCCCCCCGCGCGCCGTTCCTGGCCGGCATCCGCGGCCAGGCCGCGCCATGCGTGATGCCGCTCGCCGTTGGCCGCCACGCGAGGAATCCCTGTTCCTGCGGTTCCAGCCCGTGTTCACGGCGCAGGGCCAGGTGCACGAGTACGCCGTCGCGGACAGCATCACGCCGTTGCGCAGCGGCAGCCCGGGCCTCATGGCGCAGCGGGCCCGGCTGCGGGCCGCCGTGGCCTTCGCGGCCGGGCTTCCCGCCCCGCTCGACCTGTCCTTCGAACACGCGTTGACCGTGCCGGACGGCACAGACGTGGCGCGGCGGCTGTGCGCCGATCTCGATATCAGCGTGTCGCGCGATCATATCTGCCTGGGCCCGGCGGCCGGCAACACGCCGCTGCAACTGGCCACCCGGCGCCTGACCTTCAGCGTGCCGCTGTTCCGGCGTCTGCTGCCGCAGGCGCATGTGCTGGCCTGCCACACCGAATTCCGCGCCAGCCTGCGCGCGCGGCTGCTGCCGGCCAGTTGCGGCGGCAAGCCGGTGGCCAGCGGCGTCATGCGCGTGACCGGCCTGACACTGCGCATTCCTCGCGGCCTTGGCGCCGACCGCGCGCTGCAGCGCCGCTTCGACTCCCTCATGGAATGCGCGACGGCCGCCAAGCTGCAGGTGACGATCGACGACATCGAAGACATGCACGATTTCGTCTGGCTGCGGCCGCGGCCCGGCCTGCTGTTCCGCGGCACGGTCCTGTCGGCGCCGATCAGCGCGCAATGCCTGGACGTCTGGTTGCAGGCCGACGGCGATGCCTGGCGAAGCTTCCATGCCTGCACCGCCCGGCCCAGCTGGACCGAGCGCTGACCGGCAGCCCGGCGGGGCGCGGCGGCGTCCTCGGCCCACGCCGGCCCCGGTTGGCACGGCTTATTCGGACTGCAGGCGGCCCAGGATGAAACCGTCCACCGCGCTGCTGCGGCCACGCCAGAGCGTGGGCTGGCCGGCGATCGGCGTGCCGTCGGCGGTGAAGAACAGCGCATCCACCAGGTGGATGTAGTTGGGCAGGGGCTCGGCCGGCTGCGGCAGGCGGAACACGTCGCCCAGTTCCGCCAGCGACGTGCGCACCGATTGGCGCGCCTGTGTGTCCATGTCGGAGAGCGAGTCGGAGAAGGTTTCGGCGAAGCGGTCGAAATACTCCGCGCCCGACACGATCGAACCCGACACCAGCATGCCGCCCATCTGCAGCGTGACGCCGATGCTCTTGAGCTGGCCGCCGTTGTTCACCAGGTTCACCAGGAATTGCAGGAATACGTCGGCGGGCGGGGCGACGGAGGCGGAAGGGAGGGAAGTGGGGTTCGTGTCGAGACTCATGGCGGCGCGCGCTCCGGTATGTGCGTGGGAGTCACAAGATACTCGAACGGCAGCCGGCGCGCACGGGCCGCAATCCACGGATAAGCAACCGGATCGGCCCTCAGTCCGGCGCTTCGGCGGGCCGGCTGGCGGGGTAACTTGCGGACCATCGAGATGACTCGCGCAAAGGTTTCCCCATGATCGCCGTGAATGCCAGTAACGCCGCCAACCGGGCCGGCTTCCGTACGTCTGATGCCGCCAGCGGCGACGCGTTCCGCGCGGCGTTCACCGACGCGCAGCAACGCGGCGCTTCGGCCCTGGCCGGTGGCGTCAAGGGAGCGGCGCCGGTCGCGTCGGCCGCCGAGCGCGAGTTCATGGACTACGCTTCCATGTCGCTGCAGGAAAAGATGTTCTACGCCGCGCTGGCATCGCTCGGCATTTCCAAGGCGGAATACGACGCCATGTCCGCGGCCGACAAGCTCAAGGTCGCGGAAAAGGTATCGTTGGTCCTGCAGCAATTGGCCAAGGCCGAACAGGCCAGGCAGGTCGAGCACGCCGGCTGAGCGCGCCCGGCCCGGGCCGTCAGCCGCCGGCAGGGCCGTCCGGCACGCTGCCCGGCGCGGTCTCCCGCCGTTGCAGCATGCGCGCGACGCGCTCCGCCGCGGTGCGCAGCCGCAACGCCAGCGCGGCGGGCGCCAGCACATCGAACTCCACTTCCAAGGCCATCAGCCAGTACGCCAGCGCATCCAGCGACTGGCCCGGGCAGCGTAGCAGGCAGCGATCGTCGTCCAGGGCGTCGATTTCGCCGACGGCTGCCGGAATGCGCGCGGTCATCGCCGCGCGCGTGGCATGAAGGACGATGCGCGCCTCTTCGCCGTTGGCGGCCTGCCCCACCGATCGCGCCACGTAGGCGCGCAGGTCGCCGCCATCGGGCGGCGGGCGTGGCGCAAAATGCGCGCCCGGGGTCACCGGGCCGGCGATGCGATCGAGCCGGAAGGTGCGCCAGTCCGCGCGCGCCGGATCCCACGCCACCAGATACCAGCGATAGCCCGTGTGGGCCAGCCCCTGCGGCTCGACCTGGCGGCTGGTGGCCTGTCCACGGCCGTCGGTATAGTCGAAATGCACGCGCAGCTGGTCGCGGCAGGCGGCCGCCAGCACGGCCAGCTGGCTGGCATCGATCAGCGGACCGGCGCGCGGCACCGGCACCAGCGCCGTGCGCAGCGCATCGACTTTGTGGCGCAGCCTGGCAGGCATGACCTGTTCCAGTTTCACCAGCGCGCGCAGCGCCGCTTCCTCGGCGCCACCCACCGAACCGGTGGCCGCGGTGCGCAGCGTGATCGCCACCGTCAGCGCCTCGTCGTCATCCAGCAGCAAGGGCGGCAGGGCATTGCCCGCGCGAAACGCATAGCCGCCCGCCACGCCGCTGCTGGCCTGGATCGGGTAGCCCAGTTCGCGCAGCCTGTCGATGTCGCGCCGCAATGTGCGGGGGTGGATTTCCAGCGTCTGCGCCAGTTCGCCGCCGGCCCAGTGGCGGCGGGTCTGCAGCAGGGAAAGCAGGCGCAGGAGTCGATTGCTGGAAGCGAGCATGGCGGTGACGATAAAACGAATCGAGGGCGGAAACTGTCCGCAATGGATTCTACAGTTCACGCCATCGCCAGCGGCCATGGGGCCGCGGCGGAAATCCCCTGAAAACCGGAGTTCTTCATGTCCATCGTCTTCTATTGGCACCCCCAGTCCAGCGCCTCCCCGATCGCCGCCGCCCTGGCCGAGCTGCAAGTCCCGCACGAACGCGTGAAGGTCGACATCCGCGCCGGCGAACAGCGCCGGCCCGAGTTCCTGGCGATCAATCCGAACGGCAAGGTGCCGACGCTGACCGTGGACGGCGCGCCGCTGTTCGAGGCGCTGGCGATCCAGCTGTGGCTGGGCGAGCACTGGGGCGTCGAGCGCGGCCTGTGGCCCGCCGCGGGCACGCCGCAACGGCTGGCCGCCATGTCCTGGTGCGCGTGGTCCTATGTATCGTATGGCGCGGTGCTGTGGCGCCTGTTCCACCTCGGCCATGGCGATGAAGGCCAACGCGATCCGCGCCAGGCGGAGCGGACGCTGGCCGACCTGGATTCGCTGCTGGCGGTGCTGGAGGGCCACCTGGCGCGCCAGCCGTGGATGCTGGGCGCCGAGTATTCGCTGGCCGACCTGGTGGTGGGGGCGGTGATCGGCTACAGCGCGATGCTGGGGGCGCCGATCGCGGCCCACCCCAAGGTGCAGGCCTGGCTGGGCAAGGTGCAGGCGCGGCCGGCCATGCAGGTCGACCGCTGAGGCGGCCCCGCGCCTACCAGCCCCAGCAGGTGCCGGCGGCGGGCTTGCCGCAGGCGCGGTAGTTGACCGCGAACCACAGCTTGCCGGCGCCGCGCGGCGAGCCTTCCGGCGACGCGTCGGCCTTGACGTCGTTGCGCGGCAGTTCTTCGAGCGTATCGCGCGCCTTCTTGGTGGGCGAGCCGCTGGGGGCGCCCGCCACCAGCTGGATGCGGCCCAGGCTGGCGGCCGTGCGGTCCTGGAACACGACGTCGCTGTCGGCCAGCGCGCTCATCTTCAGCGCGGCGTTGCGCACCGCGGCGGCGTAGCCATCGTTGGCGCCGGTGGCGGCCAGCGACGCATTCAGCGTGCTCACGGTCAGGATCTGCGCGGGCGTGGACGGCGCCATCATGGCGTACTGCTCCAGGCCCGGCAATTGGCCGCCGGCCACCTGCCGGCGCAGCCAGTCGCCCCACAGGAATTCCGCGAACTCCGGCAGGTTGCCGTTGCTGTAGGCGATGTCGCGGGTGAAGTACACCAGCGAGCGGTAGCGGTCTTCCTGCATGCCGCCGGCTTCCTGCGCGTTGGCGATACCCAGCCGCGTCGGCAGCTGGTCCACTGTGATGGGCTGGTTCTGGCCGTCGCGCAGCCAGGCCTTGCGTTCGTCGACCATGCGTTGCCAGAATGCCGCGGCGGTGCCGACGCCGCTGTAGTTGGCATCGACCTTGACCCACACCGGCAGCTTGGGCCCGCCATCGGCGATCTCGCGCAGCGACGAGAAGGTGTGGTGGCCGTCGGTCAGGTACAGATTGCCGTCCCAGCCGACCACCACGGTCTTCAGGTTGGCGGGATCGGCGCCCATGGCGGCGGTGCAGCTGAAGGTGGCCGGCTGGTCCAGGCGCGCCGCCTGCAACTGCGCGATCGATGTGAAGGCCTGGGAGGTGGTGGCGCCCATGTCCTCGCAATAGTCGCTGAACTTCTTGCCGACCGTGCGGTTCAGGTAGTCCAGTTGCTTGACCGGGTCGGCCGCCCAGGTGGCGCGATTGAAGTCGCCTTGCCAGCGGCCCAGCTTGTAGTAGATCTGGTCGTAGCCGATCGCGGCCTGCGTCGGCCGCAGTTCCTCGATGCGCACCTGGATCACGTCGCCGGCCTTGGCCGCCAGGTAGGCCTGGTTGCGCGTGTCCGCCGGCGGCGCCGGATTCTGCGCCACCGGGGGGCTGGTGGCCTCGTCGTCATCGTCGTCGCCGCCGCCGTTGCAGGCGGCCAGCAGCAGCGGCAGCGCGGCCAGGGCCAGGATCCGCAGCGCGGGGCGCCAGCGAGCGGTGAACGGACGGAGCAGGTCGGAAGAAGGCATGCGGGACATGGATTTGGAGGATTGGTCCGAGAAGTATCCAATGATGACAGCGCCGTGTTTCGCGTTCATTGCATCGTCACGCCGCGGACATGCCGGGGAGGCGTCCAAGGAGCAGACGGGTGCAGGCGCAATGCTAAGATCGCCGCCAATGACCGCGCCTTCCGTCCAGCCCCCTCTTGCCGCCGAATTGGCCGAACTCGCCCGTACCCTGGGCAATGCCCATCGCCTGATCCTGCTGGAGCATATCGCGCAGGGCGAGCGGCCGGTCGAGCGGCTGGCCGAATTGTCGGGACTGTCGGTGGCCAATGCCTCGCAGCACCTGCAACAGTTGCGCCGCGCCGGCTTCGTCGTGACGCGGCGCGAGGGCAAGCACGTGTACTACCGGCTTGGCTCCGCGCCGATCGCCGGCCTGCTCAACGCCCTGGACGCGGTGGCGCAGCACAATCGCGGCGAGATGCGGCGCCTGGTGGCCGACAGCCAGGACCGGCGCGACGGCCTCGAAGCCATATCGCGCGACGAACTGCTGAGCCGCCTGGGCGAAGGCAGCATGACGCTGCTCGACGTGCGGCCCGCCGACGAATTCGCGCAGGGGCACCTGCCCGGCGCCATCAACATTCCCGCGGACGAACTGCTCAAGCGGCTCGAAGAGCTGCCGGCCGACCATGAGATCGTGGCCTATTGCCGCGGCCCCTTCTGCGTGCTGTCGTCCGATGCCGTGACCGCGCTGCGCGCCCATGGCCTGCGCGCGCGGCGGCTGGACGCCGGTTTTCCCGACTGGCGCGCCGAGGGGCTGGCGGTCGAGGCGCCGCCGGCGCGCAAGGGCCGCCGGCGCCCGCAGACGCCGTAAAGGTTGGCGGCCAAGCGGCGGCCGGCCGCCTGGCCGCGCTAATCGCGTTCGCGCGCCGCCAACAGCCACAATGCGACGGCCAGCCAGGCCGCGCTCAACGGCAGCGGCGTATCGAACGGCAGCCACGACGTGGCCGCCAATCCCAGTCCCAGCAGGCTGTAGTAGGCCAGGCCGAACAATGCGCCGGCGCGGCCCAGGCAATGGCCATAGCGACGCAGCGCCGGTCCCAGCAGATTGGGTATCGCCAGGCCGTAGCCGATGAACACCGGCAAGGCCGCGGCGGCCCACAGCCAGCCGGGCTGCGGCCGCCACGCCATGGCCAGCGCCTGCGCCGCCGCGCCCAGCGCGACGCAGCGCAGGCCATGGCGCACCCGGATCGCGGCGCCCGCAGTCGCGGGCAGGCGGCGGTTGCAGGCCGCGCCCAGGCTGCCGGCCAGCGCCACGCCCAGGCCCACCCAGCCAAAGCCCAGGCCGGGCAGCGAGCCTGTCATGAACGGTCCCGCCGCGTAGAACGAAAATACCAGCAGGTTCAGTCCCGCCACCCGCTGCACCGCCAGGCGCAACGCGCCGTCGGTCAGCATCCGGCGCGCCAGCGCGGCCAGCGGCACGGCGCCGGTCGGCGCCGGCCGGGTTTCGCGCCAGCGCCAGGCGACCGCTCCCAGCAACAGCGCCACCACCACCGCGATCGCGGCCAGCACGCCGCCGTAGCCATGCCCGTCGGCCAGCACCTGGCCCGTCAGCGGCCCGACGGCCGGCGACCACGCCAGCACCGTGCCCAGCGTGACGAAGTAATGGGTCAGCCGTGGGCCGTCCAGGCAATCGCGCAGCACGGTCTGCGTCACCACCGAACACGCCGCCAGCCCCAGCGCCTGCAGGAAACGGCCGGCCAGCAGCCAGGGATAGGCCGGCGCGGCCAGCGCGCACAAGGTGCCCGCCAGCCCCAGTGCCAGGCCGGCCAGCATCGCCGGGCGGCGCCCGCGGGTGTCGGCCAGATGGCCCCACAGCAGCACCCCGGCGGCAAAGCCGACGAAGAAGATGCCCATGACCGGCTGCGTGGCCGCGGCATCCAGGCGCCAGTGGCGCGCCAGGTCGGGCAGCGCGGGCGCGAGTATGGTCTCGGCCACCTGCGGCAGCGCCAGCAGCGCGATGACGAGCCAGGGCGGGGGCAACGCGCGCGCGTCCGATGAGGAGGAGGGGAAAGACATGGTGTCGCCGTCAAGCAAAAAGACGCTAGCGTAGGCGCGCCACGGCGCGCAAAATCACGACATCGCGCCATAAAACATCGCCAATCGGACATGCCCATCTATACGCTTCCCGCCGTCGAGGACCCCGACCTCGTCGCCTGCCCCATCGTGGGCATGGCGATCGACACGCGCGAGCATGCCTCGGACTGGCACGCGCACCAGCGCACCCAATTGCTTTATCAAGCGGAAGGCGGGGTGACGCTGTACCTGGCCGACCGGGTCGGGCAGCTGGCGCCGCTGCAGGCTGCCTGGCTGCCGGCCGGTTGCGTGCATCGCACGGCCATGCAGGGCACGTTCGCCTATCGCAGCCTGTATTTCGATGTGCGCGCCTACCCGGACCTGCCACGGGAGCCGGCGATCCTGGACGTCAATCCGCTCTTGCGCGAACTGATCGTGCGCGTGACGCAATGGCCGTCCGACGCGGCCCTGGATGCGCCGCGCCAGCGTCTGGTGGGCGCGTTGCTGGACGAGCTGGCGGCGGCGCCGACGGCGCCGCTGCATCTGCCGATGCCACGCGACCGGCGGCTGGCGCCCATCGCGCGTGAATTGCTGGAGAATCCGGCCTGCCCGCTGTCGATCGACGAATGGGGCCGGCGGGTGGGGGCCAGCGGCCGCACGCTGGCGCGGGTGTTCCTGGCCGAAACCGGCCTGTCGTTCACCCGCTGGCGCGCGCAATGCCGCCTGTTGATGGCGCGGGCCCGGCTGGCCGAAGGCGCCTCGGTGACCGAGGTGGCGCATGCCGTGGGCTATGCCAGCGACAGCGCCTTCATCGCCATGTACCGGCGCGCCTACGGCGAGCCGCCGGGGCGCCGGCTGCGCCGGCGCGATCCCCCGCCTTAGAACACGTGGCGGATGCCGACGCCGGCCGCGGTGCTCTTGAGGCCATCGATGAACGCGTAGTCCTTGCCGTACGAACCATAGGCATACAGGTTGGTGCGCTTGGACAGGTCGTAGGTGTAGCCCACGCTCCAGACGTTCATGTTGGCGTCGCCGCCGGTCAGGCGATCGTTGGACGGCGACACGTGCTGCCACGACGCGAACAGGCTGCTGGCCCCGCCCACCGGCATCGTCGCGCCCAGCATGTAGGCGTTGGCCTTGAAGCCGTCGACGTAGCGGTTGGTGCCGAACTCGTCGCTGAACGGCGTGCCGGCCGGCAGGTCCTGGCCGACGAACCAGCCGTCGGTGGTGCGTCCATAGGCGGCCGCCAGCTTCACCACTTCCAGGTCGTACGACAGGCCCACCGCGTACTGGCGCGGCGTGGCGTCATGGTCGATCGACGCGCGGTTCGAGCCATTGAGCTGGTCGTAGGTCAGCGTGACGTTGACCGGCCCTTCCACGTAGCGCAGGCCGGCGGTGATGCCACGCGAATTGTCGTTGGTGCGGAAATGGGTTTCGTCGTTGTTGGTATCGTCGACGTTGAACGAATAGCCCGCGGCGAACTGGAAGCCGCTCATCGAGGGGCTGCGGTACATCACCATGTTGTCCCAGCGCATGGTGTTGGCCGCGCTGAAACCCAGGCCCAGGTTCGATTGGGTGTAGCTGGTGTAGAAGGGATCGATGTCGGCCAGGTAGTTCGAGCCGACGGTGGCCTGGCGGCCGAATTCGATCGTGCCCCAGGCGTCGTTGGCCAGTCCGATGGTGGCCTGGCGGCCGAACAGGCGGCCGCTCTGGCCGCGGGTGCCGTTGCCCGAATCGAAACCGCTTTCCAGCGTGAACACGGCGCGCAGGCCATCGCCCAGGTCTTCGGATCCGCGCAGGCCCCAGCGGGAGCCGGCCTGGATGCCGTTGATCATGCCGAGCTTGCTGCCGTCATAGCCATTGCCCTTGATCTTGTTGTAGCCAATGCCGGTGTCGATGACACCATAGAGAGTGACTGACGTTTCTGCCTGAGCGACGCCTGCAAAAGTGGTCAACATTGCGGCTGCGAGCAGCGTCTTTTTCATCCGTGGGACTCCTGTGGTGAAGGGAAAGGAAGAGACAAAAAGAAAGGGAACAGCACGCTGAGCATGACGCCCAGCGGTGTTCCCGGCCGCTATTGTAGGTCAAAAAGTCCTATTTTCTGGCAAAAATCACGAATTTCTGGTTATTTTCGGCGGCGCAACGGGGTTAACCCCGAGTGCGGATGGAGAAAGGGCGCATCCGCATGAAACTGCGCGGATGCGCCCTGGGCGCGGACAAGTTGCCGCGCCGGCCTGGCCGGCGCGGGGAACGGATCAGAACAGGTGACGCACGCCGACGCCGCCTGCGGTGCTCTTGAGGCCGTCGATGAACGCGTAGTTCTTGCCGTATGAGCCATAGGCGTACAGGCTGGTGCGCTTGGACAGGTCGTAGGTGTAGCCCACGCTCCAGATGTTCATCCTGGCATCGTCGCCGGTCAGCAGGGCGTTGGACGGCGAGACGTGCTGCCACGAGCCGAACAAGTTACTGGCGCCGCCCAGGGGAATGGTGGCGCCCAGCATGTAGGAATTGGCCTTGAAGCCGTTGGCGTAGTGGTAGCTGCCCAGCTTGACGTTCGGCAGGTCCTGGCTGACGAACCAGCCGTCGGTGGTGCGGCCGTAGGCGGCAGCCAGCTTCACGACTTCCAGGTCGTACGAGGCCGCTACGGCGTATTGGCGCGGCGTGGCGTCGTGGTCGAATTCGACCGGCTTGCCGCCGCTGACGAGCTGCTCGCCATCGGCGTCGAGCACGCGGGCCTGATTCGAACTGTTGATCTGGTCGTAGGTCAGCGACACGTTCAGCGGACCATTCACATAGCGCAGGCCGGCGGTGATGCCGCGGGCGTTGTCGGCGGTGCGGAAGCCGCTCTGGTTCTTGTCGGTGGTGTCGACATTGAAGGAATACCCCAGCGCGAACTGGAAGCCGTCGGTCCAGGGGCTGCGGTACATGATCATGTTGTCCCAGCGCATGGTGTTGGCCGCGCTGAAGCTCGTGCCGATGTTGGCCTGCGTGAAGCTGGTGTAGAACGGATCGATTTCAGCCAGGAAGGTGCCGCCGACGGTGGTCTGCCGGCCGAACTCCACCGAGCCCCAGGCGTCGTTGGCCAGGCCGACGGTGGCCTGGCGATTGAACAGGCGGTTCTGCTGCTGCGTGCCGTCGCCCGAATCGAAGCCGCTTTCGACCGTGAACATGGCGCGCAGGCCATCGCCCAGGTCTTCGGAGCCTTTCAGACCCCAGCGCGAACCGGCCTGCACGCCGTTGATCATGCCGATCCTGCTGCCGCTGACATCGACGGCCTGGGTTTTGCCGGTCGCCTGGTCGATGACAGGTACCGTGCCGGAAACCTTGTTGTAGCCGATACCGGTATCAATGATGCCGTAGAGCGTGACTGACGTTTCCGCCTGGGCGACGCCGGCGAAAGTGGCCAGCATGGCGGCTGCGAGCAATGTCTTTTTCATGTGGAAGATTCCTGAAGGGAAGAGGGAAGAAAGGGAGTCGCGCCGTGGGCACGGGACCCCGCGATGCGTCGACTCCGAAAGGGGTCGGGACTTCTATTTCCTGGGGCGAGCCTGCTAGAACCGGTGTTGGATACCGACGCCGCCCGCTGTGCTCTTGAGGCCTTCGATGAACGCATAGTTCTTGCCATACGAGCCGTAGACATACAGGTTGGTGCGCTTGGACAGGTCGTAGGTGTAGCCCAGGCTCCAGATATCCATGTTGGCGTCATCGCCGGTCAGGGCGTCGCTGGAGGCCGAGGCGTGTTGCCACGCGCCGAACACGCTGCCGCCGCCGCCAAGCGGGACGGTGGCGCCCAGCATGTAGGAGTTGGCCCTGAAGCCTTCCTCGTAGCGATTGGTGCCGAACAGCTTTTCACTGCGCCGCATGGCGCCGGCGGCTTGCTTGCCGCGCACGCCCGCCGGCAGATCCTGGCCGACGAACCAGCCATCGGTGGTGCGCCCATAGGCCGCAGCCAGCTTGACCACTTCCAGGTCGTAGGACATGCCCACGGCGTACTGGCGCGGCGTGGCGTTGTGATCGACCGGATCGCCAAAGGCGTCTACGCTGGCCAGATTGGAGCCATTGAGCTGGTCGAAGGTGAGCACGATGTTCAGCGGGCCATTCGCATAGCGCAGGCCGGCGGTGATGCCGCGGGCGTTGTCGGCGGTGCGGAAACCGCTCTGCTCCTTGTCGGTGCCGTCGACATTGAAGGAGTAGCCCACGGCGAACTGGAAGCCGTCCGTCCAGGGGCTGCGGTACAGGACCATGTTGTCCCAGCGCATGGTGTTGGCGGCGCTGAAGGTCGTGCCGATGCTGGCCTGCGTGAAAGTGGTGCGGAACGGGTTGATGTCTGCGAGAAGGAGGGAGCCGACGGACGTCTGGCGGCCGAAATCCACGGAACCCCAGGCGTCGTCGGCGAGGCCGATGGTGGCCTGGCGACCGAACATCCGGCCTTGTTGCAGGCGGCTGCCGTCGGCCGAGTTGAAGCCATTTTCCAGGCGGAACACGGCGCGCAGGCCGTCGCCCAGATCCTCGGTGCCGCGCAGGCCCCACCGCGAGCCCGCCTGCACGCCATTGATCATGCCGATGCGGCTGCCAGAGTAGTCAGCGCCGTTTACGTCGCCCGTGATCCTGTTGTAGCCAATGCCGGTGTCGATCAGGCCGTAGAGCGTTACGGACGTCGCCGCCTGGGCGACGCTGGCCAGGGTCGTCAACACCGCGGCCGCGAGCAGCTTTTTTTTCATTGTGAGAGTTCCTAGGGTGGGCAATGGGGAAGAACCATCGACGGGCAGGGGAGCGAACTCCCCGGGAATGCCTGTCTTGATTGCATGGGCCCATTCTCGGGTAAGTTCGGCCAAGTGCCGGCTATCCTGAGGTGTTCTAAGACCGATCTGAGACGAGTTCGCCACAACGGTTAGTGCCGGACGCGCGATGACCTGCCGGCCGGGAAAGCGCGCGGCCAGCGTGGGGCAATGCGTGGGCAATCGGCGCGGCGACTGGCCGACAGCCGACGCGCGGACGTGAGAGGTAAGTAGCGGACTGCCGAAGCGAGAGGCGCCGCGCTCGAGAAATGGGGCGGGCGGCGCTGCGCTTTAGAAACGTGGCGGGAGGCGCGCCGTTGACGGGCTGGCGGCCGCGAGACCGCGGCCGGGATACGCCCGCTCAGGCGGGTGGCGGCGGTCGGGTATTCACTGCCAGGCCCTGGTCCGATCCGGCATGCGCGCCGGATCGGGCATGGATCACTGGCGCGCGCGCAGCCGCCGTTCTTCGCGCGCCACGATGCCGGCGCCGAGGACGATCATGGCGGCCAGGGCGTACCAGGTGATGGCGTAGACCAGGTGGTTGTTGGGGAAGGTCAGCGTCGTCAGGCCGCCCACCGGCGCCTGGGTTGGATCGCGGCCCGCGCCCGGCGCGGCGTCGGCATCGATGAAGTAGGGCGCCACGTCGCCCAGGCCGCGCGCGCTGGCGATGGCCGGCAGGTCGCGCGAATACCAGAGGTTGGCGGCCGGATCGTTGTTGCGCAGGAAGCCGTTGCCCGGTTCGCCCATGCGCAGCAGGCCGTCGACCTTGACCGGGCCGGCGTTGGCCTCGGCCTGGCCGGCGGCCTGGCGCTTGCGCCATTCGGGCAGCACGAAGCCGCGGTTGACCAGCACTGTGCCGCCGCCGTCCGCCAGTTGCAGCGGCGTCATGACCCAGTAGCCGCTGCCCAGTTCGGTGGCGGCCTGGACCAGCGTCTGCTTGTCATATTGGTAGGCGCCGCTGGCGGACACGCGGCGGTATTCGGCATTGTCCGCGGTCAGCCCGGGCCAGTCGGCGCGCGCGGGAGCGGGGGTGGCCGGGGCATGGGCCCGCTGTTCCACCTGCGCGATCAGGTTCTGCTTCCAGGCCAGGCGGTGCACCTGCCAGGTACCGAGGGCGCACAGCCCCGCGAACAGCGCGACCGCAACTACGCCCAGGACGGCCAGGGTGGTTGCGCTGCGGGGATTGCGGGGGGTGTCGCCGGAATGCGTAGAGTCTTTTGTTGCCGCCATCACGTCAGGGCATATTCCGCATGTCGTGGACCGACATGGGCATCATGTTGGAGTTCAAGTGGTACATGATCCAGATGGATCCGCTGAGCGTGATCACGACCAGCACCAGCGTGAATATTAACGCCAACATGTTCCAGCCGCTTTCGGACTTGGTATCCATGTGCAGGAAGTAGATGATGTGCACCACGATCTGCACCACCGCGAACGCCAGGATCACCAGCGCCGTGGTGCGCGAGCTGTCGAACACCCGGTCCATCACCAGCCAGAACGGGATCGCGGTCAGGATGGCCGCCAGCACGAAGCCGGTGACGTAGCTTTTCAGGGTGCCATGGGCGGCGCCGTCGTCATCGTCGTGATGGCCGTGATCGTGGCCGTGGCCGGCATGGTCGGCATGCGCGTTCATGGCAGCACTCCCATCAGGTAGACAAAGGTGAACACGCCGACCCAGATCAGGTCCAGGAAGTGCCAGAACATCGACAGGCACATCAGCCGGCGGCGGTTCTCGGGGATCAGGCCGTGCATGCGCACCTGCACCATCATCGTCACCAGCCAGACGATGCCGAACGTGACGTGCAGCCCGTGCGTGCCCACCAGGGTGAAGAAAGACGACAGGAAGGCGCTGCGCTGCGGCCCGGCGCCGATGTGGATCAGGTGCGCGAACTCATACAGTTCCAGCGACAGGAAGCCCAGCCCCAGCACGCCGGTGACCGCCAGCCAGCCCTGCGTGGCGCCGACCCGGTTGCGCCGCATCTCCAGCATGGCGAAGCCATAGGTGATGGACGACAGCAGCAGCAGCGAGGTGTTGACCGCCACCAGCGGCAGGTCGAACAGGTCGGCGCCGGACGGGCCGGCGGCGTAGTTGCGCCCCAGCACGCCGTAGGTGGCGAACAGGCAGGCGAAGATGAGGCAGTCGCTCATCAGGTACACCCAGAAGCCCAGCAGCGTGCCGTTCTTCGGGTGGTGTTCGCCGGCCACGTGGAACACGGGCTCGGCGGGCGGCGCGCTGCCGCCGGGCAGGGTGGGGGCCAGGGTATCAGACATGTTTCGCCAACAGGTGGGTGCGGGCGTCCTCCGTGCGCACGACCTCGTCGGCCGGCACGTAGTACTCGCGCTTGTAGTTGAAGGTGTGGACGATGGACACGATGATCAGCGCGGCGAACGACAGCACCGCCAGCGGCCACATGTGCCAGATCAGCGCGAAGCCCATCACCACGCTGATCGCCGCCAGCACGATGCCGGCCCAGGTGTTCTTGGGCATGTGGATGGGGATGAAGCCGGCCTGCGGGCGCTGGTAGCCGTGCTGCTTCATCTGCCACCAGGCATCCTGGTCATGGATGCGCGGCGTGAAGGCGAAGTTGTAGTTGGGCGGCGGCGACGACGTCGACCATTCCAGCGTGCGGCCGTCCCATGGGTCGCCGCTGAAGTCGCGCAGCGATTCGCGGCGGCGGTAGCTCACCACCAGCTGGATCAGGAAGCAGGCGATGCCGATGGCGATCAGGAAGGCGCCGAACGCGGCCACCTGGAACCAGATCTGCAGCGACATGTCCTCGAAGTGGTTGACGCGCCGCGTCACGCCCATCAGCCCCAGCACGTACAGCGGCATGAAGGCGAAGTAGAAGCCCACCAGCCAGAACCAGAACGAACACTTGCCCCAGAACGGATCGAGCTTGTAGCCGAAGGCCTTGGGGAACCAGTAGGTGATGCCGGCCATCAGGCCGAACAGCACGCCGCCGATGATGACGTTGTGGAAGTGGGCGATCAGGAACAGGCTGTTGTGCAGGGCGAAGTCGGCGGGCGGCACCGCCAGCAGCACGCCCGTCATGCCGCCGATCACGAAGGTGACCATGAAGCCCAGCGTCCACAGCATCGGCACCTCGAAGCGGATGCGGCCGCGGTACATGGTGAACAGCCAGTTGAAGATCTTGGCCCCGGTGGGGATCGAGATGATCATCGTGGTGATCCCGAAAAACGAGTTCACGCTGGCCCCGGACCCCATGGTGAAGAAGTGGTGCAGCCATACCAGGTACGACAGCACCGTGATCACCACCGTGGCGTATACCATCGATGCGTAGCCGAACAGGCGCTTGCGGCAGAAGGTGGCGACCACCTCCGAGAAGATGCCGAAGGCCGGCAGGATCAGGATGTAGACCTCGGGGTGACCCCAGATCCAGATCAGGTTCACGTACATCATGGCGTTGCCGCCGAAGTCGGCCGTGAAGAAGTTGGTGCCGACGTAGCGGTCCATCGACAGCAGCGCCAGCACCGCGGTCAGTACCGGGAACGCCGCCACGATCAGCACGTTGGTGCACAGCGCGGTCCAGGTGAAGATCGGCATGCGCATCAGCGACATGCCGGGCGCGCGCATCTTGACGATGGTGACCAGCAGGTTCACGCCTGACAGCAGTGTGCCGACCCCCGCTATCTGCAAGGCCCATATGTAGTAGTCGACCCCCACGTCCGGACTGTGCGCGATGCCCGATAACGGGGGATACGCCAGCCAGCCCGTGCGGGCGAATTCGCCCACGAACAGCGACATCATCACCAGCACCACGCCGCCGGTGGTCATCCAGAAGCTGAAGTTGTTCAGGAACGGAAAGGCCACGTCGCGCGCGCCGATCTGCAGCGGCACCACGTAGTTCATCAGCCCCGTGACCAGCGGCATGGCCACGAAGAAGATCATGATGACGCCGTGCGCGGTGAAGATCTGGTCGTAGTGGTGCGGCGGCAGGTAGCCCGTGGAATCACCGAAGGCCACGGCCTGCTGCAGGCGCATCATGATGGCGTCGGCGAAGCCGCGCAGCAGCATCACCAGCCCCAGGATCATGTACATGATGCCGATCTTCTTGTGGTCGATGCTGGTGAACCACTCGTGCCACAGGTAGCCCCACTTGCGGTAATAGGTGATGGCGCCCAGCAGCGCGATGCCGCCGATCGCCACCATGGCGAAGGTGGCCAGCAGGATGGGCTCGTGCAAGGGAATGGCGTCCCAGGTCAGGCGACCGAAGATCAGCTTGGTGAGGTCTGGTTGATCAGTCATCTCGGTTTCCAGGGCTCGGTTTCCAGGGGGAATACCTTGATTTCACGCGATGCGCCGTGGCGGCGGCGCGGCCGCTACAGCGCCAGTTCCGCCGCTGACGTGCACATGGCGCCGACATACTTGCGCACGGGCGCATCGGCCAGGCCCAGGCGTTCGCGCGTGGCCTCGTCCAGGCTGGCGATGTTGCGCGCGCCGGGAATGCCCATGCCGCCGCCGGCGTCGATCGCCATGGCGTCCTTCATGCACATGCGGTTCGGCTCGACGCAGCGGTTGACGATGGCGTCGAACAGGCCGGGCGCGACGCTGGCGTAGCGCTGCACCGGGTTGCGTTCGCTGGGTTGTTCCAGTTTCAGGTAGGTGTCGCGGCCGAGCGTGGCGCCGGAGGCGCGGGCATCGGCGATCCACTTGTCAAAGCCCTGCTGGTCCAGGCCGTGGAAGCGAAAGCGCATGCCGGAAAAGCCCGCGCCGCTGTAGTTGGCCGACAGGCCCTCGTATTCGCCTGGGTGGTTGATGACCGCGTGCAGCGTGGTCTGCATGCCCGGCATGGCATAGATCTGGCCGGCCAGCGCCGGGATGAAGAACGAGTTCATCACCGTGGACGAGGTGATCTTGAACTGGATCGGGCGGTCGACCGGCGCGGCCATTTCATTGACCGCCGCCACGCCTTGTTCGGGATAGAGGAACAGCCACTTCCAGTCCAGCGCCACCACTTCGACCACCAGAGGCTTGGTGCCGGGAGGAACCTCGCGGCCTTCGGACAGGCGCGCCAGCGGCCGGTAGGGATCGAGCTGGTGGGTGCTGACCCAGGTGAGCGCGCCCAGCGCGATGATGATCAGCAGCGGCGCCGCCCAGATCAGCAGCTCCAGCATGGTGGAGTGGTTCCAGTCGGGGTCGTAGTGCGCGTCGCGGTTGCTGGCGCGATAGCGCCACGCGAACAGGAAAGTCAGGAAGATCACCGGCACGATGATCAGCAGCATCAGGCCGGTGGAGATGATGATCAGGTTGCGCTGCTGCAGCGCGATGTCACCGGATGGCGAGAGCAATACCGCATTGCATCCGGAGAGCAACGGCAGGGCGGCGAACAGCAACAATCCGCGGAGCCTTGGGAAAGACGGCATGGCCATACCCCGAAACGTAACCGTGGGAGTTAAACGCAACACTACGCTGGAAGCCGCGAAAAATCTAGGGTAAAAAGAGCAAAAGTACGCACGCGAAGGTGTGCGGGGCAGGGCCTGCCGCCATGGCGCCGCGGCCCGCGGGTCCCGGATGCATGTGCGTACGAGTGTGTTGCAAAAAAGCGTAGACAAGGCGTTTTTCAAACCTCCTTTCAGCGAGCACTCACATGGCGACCACCACGCAGTACCCTGGCCACGCGTCTCCTTTGCCGAGCCCGGGCGCGGCAGGCGCAACGGGCAGTCACGCCAAGGTGGCGCCCGGCGAGATCGCGGTGGGCGTCGTGATCGGCCGCGCTTCCGAGTACTTCGACTTCTTCGTCTTCGGCATTGCCTGCGTGCTGGTGTTTCCGCGCGTGTTCTTTCCCTTCGAGCCGCAACTGGAAGGCACGCTGTGGGCCTTCGTGATTTTCTCGTTCGCGTTCATCGCGCGTCCCATCGGTACCGCGGTGTCGATGGCGATCCAGCGGCGCTGGGGGCGGGGCACCAAGCTCACCATTGCGCTGTTCCTGCTTGGCACCGCCACGGTGGGGATGGCGTTCCTGCCGGGCTATGACGTCATCGGCGCGCACGCCATCGTGCTGCTGGCGGTGTTCCGCTGCCTGCAGGGGCTGGCGTTTGGCGGCTCCTGGGACGGCCTGCCGTCGCTGCTGGCGCTGAATGCCCCGCCCAAGCGGCGCGGCTGGTACGCGATGCTGGGACAGCTGGGCGCGCCCATCGGCTTCATGATCGCCAGCGCCTTGTTCCTGTTCCTGCACGTGACGCTGACCGAGGCCGACTTCATCGAGTGGGGGTGGCGCTATCCGTTCTTCGTGGCCTTCGCCATCAACGTGGTGGCCCTGTTCGCGCGGCTGCGGCTGGTGGTGACGGAGGAATACACCCAGCTGATGGAAGAAGGCGAGCTGGAGCCCATCAGCACCGGGCAGATGGTGCGCGAGCAGGGCTACAACCTGTTCCTGGGCGCGTTCGCGGCGCTGGCCAGCTATGCGCTGTTCCATCTGGTGACGGTGTTTCCGCTATCGTGGATCGCGGTCAGCGCGACGCAGCAGATTCCCGACGTGCTGATCGTGCAGATCATCGGCGCGGGGCTGGGCATCCTGGGCACCATCGCCTCGGGCTGGATCGCCGATCGCATCGGCCGGCGCACCACGCTCGGCCTGCTGGCCGCGCTGATCGGCGTGTTCGCGTTGTTCACGCCGTGGCTGCTGGGCGGCAGCCCCAAGGCGCAGGACGCCTTCATCCTGATCGGCTTCGCGCTGCTGGGATTGTCGTACGGCCAGGCGTCCGGCACGGTGACGGCCAACTTCAGCAAGCGTTTCCGCTACACCGGGGCGGCGCTGACCACCGACATGGCCTGGCTGGTGGGCGCGGCCTTCGCGCCGCTGGTGGCGCTGGGGCTGTCGGCGCGCTTCGGGCTGGTGGCGGTCAGTATCTATCTGCTGTCCGGCACGGCCTGCACGCTGCTGGCGTTGCGGATCAACAAGGCGCTGGAAACGCGCGACTGAAAAAAAAGCCGCGGGTCCGGGGTTCGGAGCCCGGCCCGCGGCGTGGCATGCGCGCGTCAGCGCACCGGCCAACCATACATCTGGCCGCCGTCGCGCCATTGCGCGTTCAGGCCGCGCGGCAGCTTCATGGCGCTGGCCATGCCCAGGTTGCGTTCATAGCTCTCGCCATAATTGCCGACCTGCTTGACGATGTTGTAGGCCCACTTGTCTTCCACCCCCAGGTTCTTGCCCATGCCCGGCGTCACGCCCAGGATGCGCTGCACGTTGGGATTGGTGCTCTTGAGCTGGCTATCGACGTTGGCCGAGGTCACGCCGAATTCCTCCGCTTCCAGCATGGCGTTGAGCGTCCAGCGCACCACGTTGAACCAGTTGTCGTCGCCCTGGCGCACCATCGGCCCGAGCGGACTCTTGGCGATGTTCTCGTCCAGGATCACGTAGTTGTCAGGGTGCTCCAGCGTGGTGCGCGAGGCGGCCAGCTGCGATTTGTCGGAGGTGAAGGCGTCGCAGCGGCCGGCCGAGAAGGCGCGCACGATCTCGTCGTACTTGTCGATCACCACCGGCTTGAATTTCAGGCCGTTGGCGCGGAACCAGTCGGCCAGGTCGAGTTCTGTCACGGTGCCGGGCTGCACGCAGATGGTGGCGCCGTCCAGTTCCTTGAGTTTCCTGACGCCGAGCCTGGCGGACACCATCACGCCCTGGCTGTCGTAGTAGTTCACGCCGGTGCTGATCAGCCCCAGCGTGGTGTCGCGCGCCATCGTCGGCGTGACGTTGCGCGTCAGCACGTCGACCTCGCCCGATTGCAGCGCGGTGAAGCGCGCTTGCGTCGTCAACGGCGTCAGGCGGAACTTGCTGGCGTCGTTGAAGACGGTGGCGGCGATGGCGCGGCACATGTCCACGTCCAGTCCCTGCCAGTTGCCCTTGCTGTCCGGCGAGGAAAAGCCCTGGATGCCGGTGGACACGCCGCACTGCACGTAGCCGCGCTTCTTCACGGTATCGAGGGTGGGGCCGGCGTGGGCCAGGCCGGTGACGGTGGCCAGCGCCAGGGCGCCGGCCGCGGTTCGGAATATCGGCATTGCATTCTCCGGCCGGGCCCGGCCCGGCGCCAGGGTGGGACGGCTCAGGCGCTCAGCGCGCGGGGCTTGGCGATCTGGTCCAGGCTTTCGGCCAGGGCCTGGTCGAGGATGGCGATGGCGCGGTCGATCTCGTCGTTGCTGACGGTCAGCGGTGGCGCGATGCGCCAGACCGAGCCGCGTTCGGGGCGGCGGCGGATGTTCATCGACAGTCCCAGTTCGAAGCAGCGCTGCGTGGTCAGGGCGCCTAGCGCGTGATAGGGCTCGCGCGTGTCGCGGTCCTGCACCAGTTCCACGCCCAGCAGCAGGCCCAGGCCGCGCACGTCGCCGATGGCTTCGTGGCGCTGCTGCAGTTCCAGCAGGCCGCGGCGCAGGTAGTCGCCCTGCCGGCCGGCGCGTTCGAGCAGTTGTTCACGTTGCAAGGTTTCCAGCACGGCCAGGCCGACGGTGGCGGGCAGCGGGTCCGAGACGTGGCTGGTGTAGAAGGTGAAGCCCTTTTCGTGCACGTCCTGCTCGATGGCGGGCGTGGTGATGGTGGCCGCCAGCGGCAGGCCGCCGCCCAGGGTCTTGGAGACGCTGATGATGTCGGGCGTGACGCCGAAGTGTTCCGAGCCGGTGCGGCAGCCCAGGCGGCCGAAGGCGGTCTGCGCCTCGTCGAAGATCAGCAGCATGCCGCGCGCGTCGGCGGCACGGCGCAGCGCCTGCATGTACGACTTGGGCGGCACCAGCACGCCGCCGGCGCTGATCACCGGTTCGACGATGATGGCCGCGGGCCGGCCGGCCGAGGCCATGTCGAACATCTTCAGGCCGATCTCCAGGCAGGCCAGCGCCGACTGCTCGGCGTCCAGGCCGGCGATGTAGGGGCGATACGAGTTCGGCTCGGGCATGACGAACACGCCGGCCGGCGGCACGCCATAACCCTTGCGGTCGCTCGCGTAAGAGACCGAGCCGGCGCCGCTGGTGACGCCATGCCACGAGCCGCCCACCGCCAGGATCTCGAAGCCGCTCTTGTGCATCTTGGCCATGCGCAGCGCGATTTCGTTGCTCTCGGAACCGGTGTTCACGAAGATCGACTTGGTCATGCCCGCCGGCATCCAGTCGCGCGCCATCGTCGCGGCCAGTTGCGCGACGGCTTCCGGGATCATGCCGCTGAAGAAGTGGAAGGCGGTTTCGCCGGCGCGGCGCACCGCGTCGACGATGGCCGGGTGGTTGTGGCCGATGGTGGCGCACATCTGGCCCGAGGTGAAGTCCAGTATCTCGCGGCCGGTGTCGTCGCGCACCACCGTGCCCTTGGCCGACTTGAACAGGTTCGGGAAGGTGTCGCCGCCGTAGCGGATGAGGTATTCGCGGGCCGCCGCACGCAGGGTTTGATCCATGTTTACACTCCGGCAAAAGGCAGGTTTCAATGCGGGCAGGTTCCAATGCGGAACCGGCGGACACAGTGTCCGGGGGCGCGGCGCGGACGTCCAATGCGAAGTACGCATGCGCCGCCATGCATGGCGCGCATGACCCATGCGAATCGCGCAAGGAGTGGTATGGATACCCGGTGGCTGCAGGACTTCATCACCTTGTCGGAGCTGCGCAATTTCACGCGCGCGGCCGAGGCCCGCAATCTGTCGCAGGCGGCGTTCAGCCGCCGCATCCAGAGCCTGGAGAACTGGGCGGGCGCGCGGCTGATCGACCGTTCGGCGTTTCCGACCCAGCTGACCGAGGCGGGCGAGCGCTTCCGCGTCGCGGCGATCGAACTGGTCAACCAGCTGGTCGAGGCGCGCGCGGGCATCGCCGCGGTGCCCGCGCGCAACCAGCTGCGCTTGGCGACCTCCTATGCCTTGGCCACGACCCACCTGCCGGGTTGGTGGCGCGACTGGAGCGCGGGGCAGCAACTCAGCTGCAGCCTGCAGACCGGTAATGTGCACGACACGGTATCGGCCTTCACCTCGGGCGCGGCCGACCTGCTGATCTGTTTCCACCAGGTGGCGCAGCCGCTGCCGCTGGACCTGTCGCGCTACGACTGCCTGACGCTGGGGCGCGAGCTGATCCGGCCGTACGCGGCGCGCGGCCTGGTCGAGCGCGACGGACTGGACCTGCCGGGCGCCATGGACAGGCCGGTACCGTTGTTGATGTATTCCCCCAGCGTCTATTTCGCGCGCCTGATCGATGCGGCGATCGAGAGCGGGCCGGAGCCCCTGCACGGGGTGCGCCTGTTCGAAGCCGAGATGTCGGACGTGCTGGGCGATATGGCCGCGCAGGGCCTGGGCGTGGCCTGGCTGGCGGACAGCGCGCTGCGGCGCCTGGGGGCCGCCGACCTCGCGCCGCTGGCCAACCGCGCCTGGGACATCGAGGTATCGATCCTGGCGTTCAAGGACCGCAGCGACGCGCGCGCCGCGGTCGAGGCCGTGTGGCGGCGGATGGCGGCCGGCGCTCAGCCGGCGTAGCCTTCCAGCACGTTGGCCACGTTGGTGCCGACCTCGGCCACGGCGTAGCCGCCTTCCATGGTGAACACCGCGGGCAGGCCCAGCCGCGCCAGCCGCGCGCCTACTTGCAGGTAGTCGGCGCTGCGCAGCTTGAATCTCGAGATCGGGTCGCCTTCGTAGGTATCCACGCCCAGCGCGATCACCAGCGCGTCCGGCTTGAAGCGGCCGATGGCGGCCAGGCCCTGTTCGAGCGCCTCGTTCCAGCCAGCGAAGTCGGCGCCCGCCGCCAGCGGCAGGTTCAGGTTGGCGCCCACGCCCGCGCCCCAGCCGGATTCGTCGGCGTAGCCGAGGAAGAAGGGATATTCGGTGGTCGGATCGCCATGCACCGACACGGTCAGCACGTCGCCGCGTTCGTAGAAGATGCTTTGCGTGCCGTTGCCGTGGTGGTAGTCGATGTCCAGCACCGCCACGCGTTCGGCGCCGGCCTCGCGCAGCGCCTGCGCCGCCAGGGCCGCGTTGTTCAGGAAGCAATAGCCGCCGAAGAAGTCGGCGCCGGCGTGATGGCCGGGCGGACGCGTCAGCGCCATGGCGGCGCGGGAGCCGTTGCCGCGGGAGACCGCGCGCGCCGCGTCGATGGCGCAGGCCGCGCCCGCGACGGCGGCTTCCCAGGTGCCCGCCGTCAGCGGGCTGCCGCTGTCGAACGAGAACAGGCCGACGCGCGCGGCGAAGTTGGTGGGCGAGATGTCGTGGCGGAAACCGCGCACCGGCCATACCGACGGCAGGATGTCGAGCTCGGCATTGGCCGGATCCAGCGCGATCCAGTCGGCCCACGCGCCTTGCAGGAAGTCAACGTAGCGCGGGCTGTGCACGCGCCGGATCAGGTCCAGGTCGGGCGCGGCCGGCGTCTGCAGCGTGCCGATGCCGCGCTGGCGCAGGGCGTCCAGCACGTACTCCAGACGCGCCGGGGTCTCGTGACAGGGCACGAGCCTGCCGCGGAACATTTCGTGGCGGCCATCGTGTCTGCCGTGGACGGGGTTGTGGAAGATATGCACGGTAGCGTCTGTGGAAAGAGAGGAAGGGAAACTATAGCGGCCGCAGCGCGTACCAGGCGATGGCCGGCAGTTCGCGCAGGATCGAATACAGGTCGCGCGCCTCGACGTAGCGCGGCGAGGCGCCGCCGACCTGCGGCACGCCATGGCGCCTGAGCGCCAGCATGGTGCGCGGCACGTGAAAGTACTGAGTGATGGCCGTGGCGCTGGCGTAGCCGTGCTCGCGCATGTAGGCGCTGGCGTGGCGGGCGGTGGCCCAGGAGTCGTTGCCGAGGCGGTCCGCGACCACCCGGTCGGCCGGCACGCCGCGCGCGATCAGGTAGTCGCGCATCACCGCCGCTTCGTCGCGGCCGGCCGGATCGACGCCGCCGCTGACGAACAGCACGCGGCAGCGCGCGGCGGCGTAGCAGTCGTAGGCGCGGTCGAGCCGGGCGGCCAGGCGCGGCGAGGGTTTGCCGTCGGGCGCGACCGTGTTGCCCAGCACCACGGCGACGTCGGCGGCGGGGGCTGGGGCGGCAAGGCCGGCGGCCACGAGCGTGCCGGCGGCCGCCAATGCCAGGCAGGCGAGCGCGGCAAGACTGCGCTGGAATAGTGTCTTTGGAATTGGCATAGGGGGGATGGCTGTTGCGGCAAGAGCTTAAGCCAGAATGGCCTGGGGCGCCGCGCCAGTGGGGCAGGCGCCGGCGCGGCTGTGCCGCGGACGGTTTGTCGTAATGAGAATCATGATTGATAATGCGCGGCTTCTTTCTTTCCCTGTCCATGTCGCCATGTCCCGCCGTCCGCCGTCCGAAAAGGGTTGGCTCGCGCATTACCGCGAGCTGATCGGGACGTGGACGCGCCGCAGCGGCAGCCGCCATGACGCCGAGGACGCCGCGCATGACGTGGTGGCCAACATGCTGCGCAACGGTGACGGCGCGGTGCTGGATCCCAAGGCCTACCTCTACGGCGCCAGCCAGAACCGGCTCAACGGAGAAGTGCGGCGCCAATTGCGGCGTGAGGTGATCGCGCTGGACGAGTTGCCGGATGCCGATCATCCCGCGCACGAAGATCCCGATTCGGCGTTGCGCGCGAGGCAGCTGGCCGATGCCTTGAAAGCGGCCCTGGCCGAGCTGCCTTTGAAGTGCCAGCAGGTATTCCTGTGGAACAAGCTGGAAGGCTATACGCAGGCCGAAATCGCGGGGAAACTGGGGCTGACGCAAAGTACCGTTGAAAAACACATGAAGCGCGCACTCGGCCATATACAGAAACGGTTGCAAGATCATGCCCCGCACTGAGCGCTCTCCTCGGGCCGCTGAGGCGCTTCAGGCGCAGGCCGTGCATTGGTTCACGCGCGAGCGATTGGGCACGCTGGACGACGCCGCGCGGGCGCAACGTGACGCGTGGCTGGCCGCGGACCCCGAGCACGCTCGTCTGTATCGTGCCGTCCAGGCGACGTGGTCGGTGGCTGACCTGTTGCCGCAGGACGAGATGCGGGCCATCCTGGCGCGCACCGACGATGCGCCGCGCGCCTCGTCGCGCCGGCGCCTGGCGCTGGGACTGGGCGCCGCCTGTGGGTTGGCGTTGGTGGCGGGCGTGACGGGGCCCAGGCTGTGGGCGCCGGCGGCGCAATTCAGTGCGTCGCTGTCCACCGCCCAGGGGGAGCGCGGCAGGCACACGCTGCCCGATGGCTCGTTGCTGGAATTGAATACCGGCACACGGGTCGAAGTGGCGCTCTACTCCGATCGCCGCGAGGTCGAGCTGACGGCGGGCGAGGCCTTGTTCACCGTCAGTCCGGACGCCGCGCGGCCGTTTTTCGTGGCCGCGGGCCAGGCCCGCTTGTGGGTGACAGGCACGCGCTTCAATGTCCGCCGCGAAGGCGATGGCGTGACGCTGGCGGTGGAAGAGGGCAGTGTCGAGTTTTCCGCGGGGCCGTGGTGGAGCCGACATACGCACCGGCTCACGGCAGGATATGTCGCGCACTATGCGCCTGGCGGCGGGCTGGAAGCGCCGCGCCAGGAGAACGTAGCGGCCATCACGGCATGGCAGCGCGGCCGGCTGGTGTTTCGCGACGCGCCGCTGCAGCAGGTGGTGGTCGAACTGAACCGCTATCTGCGCGAGCCGCTGCGAATCGACGATGCCGCGTTGGCACGCTTGCGCGTGGCGGGCACGCTGCCGATCGATGACCCGGAAGCCGTGCTCGACGTGCTGCCGCGGATCGCGCCGGTGATCGTGCTGTATCCGGCGGGCGGTGGCCGGGTGCTGGCGCCGCGCTGACGCGCGGGGCGATTGGCCCGCAATACCAAGCTCTCGGTGTTTGAAATTTTTTGTTTCAAATATTTTATCGAGACGCATTCCGGTTTTTTCCCGATCGTGGCGTCTATCCCTTGAAGGGGTGCGTGCTCGCCAGCTGATCTCGACCCTGGAAGCGACCTTTGGCCAAGGGTGTCGGGCGCAACATGCGCCGGTAGTTGTACTGGAATGTTCTATTCATGGTGGACAAGCAAGTGAGTCGGCGCGCGGTGCAAGCGCGCAAGAAAACCCGGCAGCAAGGGCGCGCGCAATGTGGCGCGCTGGCCGTGGCGCTGGCACTGGCCTGCGCAACGATGCCATTGGCGGCGCAGGCGCAATCGGCGCCGGTGGCGATCAGCATCCCCGCCCAGCCCTTGGGGGATGCGTTGATTGAGTTGGGCGAACAGGCATCGCTCGTGATTTTTTATCTGCCGGAAACCGTGCGGGGGCGCAACGCGCCCGCGCTGTCGGGGCGGTTGACGCCCGACGAGGCGTTGCGCGGCCTGCTGGCCGGCACGGGCATCACCTTCCACCGCGACGGCCGCAATGTATCGTTGGCGCAGCCGTCCAGCGGCACGGCGCAACTGGAGCCGGTGACGGTGCGCGGCGTCGCCGTAGGCACGGCCGACGGCTATGTCGCGCTGAACTCCGCGAGCGGCAAGCTGGACGTACCGTTGATCGAGACGCCACGCTCCGTGTCCATCGTGACGCAGGAGCAGATCAAGATGCAGGCGCCGCGCAGCCTGGAAGGGGCATTGGCCTACACCCCGGGGGTGCAGACGGAAGTGTCGGGATCGAGCGATGCGCGCATGGTCGGCGCGGTGATCCGGGGTTTCAGCGACGGCAGCGCCTACTACAAGGACGGTCTGAAGCAGTTGTCCAGCGGCACGTACGCGTCGTGGAACGACAACCTGGAAGACTTGGACAGCATCGAGGTGCTGAAAGGGCCGGCGTCCGTGCTGTACGGCCAGGGACGTCCTGGCGGCGTGATCAACGTGGTGTCCAAGCGGCCCACGCCCGGCCAGGTCAATAGCGTGGGCCTGAGCTACGGCACCTATGACCGGCGCCAGGCCACGGCCGACCTGGGCGGCGCGTTCGACCAGGACCAGAAGGTGCTGTATCGCTTGAACGTGACAGGCCGCAAGAGCGACGGGCGCACCGACGGCTCGCGCGATGACCGCCTGTCGGTGGCGCCGTCGGTGTTGTGGAACATCAGCAACCAGACACGATTGACGGTCTTGGGTACGTACTCGAAAGAACGGGCCACGCCCAAGAGCTGGTGGCCCAACCTGTTCACCTATCCCGCGATCAAGGACCTGCCCTTGAATCGCACCGCCGGTGATCCGGATTTCGATCGTTTCGACCGCACCACCAAGTCCATTGGCTATGCGTTCGAGCACGACACCGACAACGGATGGCGCTTGCGCCAGAACCTGCGCTATTCGGAAATCGACATCGACTACCGCCACATCTACGCGATGGATCTGCTGGCCGACCAGCGTACCGTCACGCGCGGCAGCCTTGCCCAGCGGACCAACGGCAAGACGCTGGCCGTGGACAGCCGCGCCACGCGCGATTTCCAATGGGGCGGCCTGACCCATACCTTCGCGGTGGGCGTGGATTATCTGCGCTACAAGGAGCATGACGGATTAGGGTTTGGCTGGGATGTGCCGAACCTGGACATCTACGCGCCGGTATATGGGCAACCGGTGGCGTATCCCGAATTGGACTACAGCCGCACCGATTTGAAGCAGACCGGCATCTACACCCTGAACCAGCTGAAGTGGAATCGCTGGATCGGCAACGTCAGCCTGCGCCGTGACATCGTGCGGACCACCCAGAGCAGCGTGACGCAACCACGGATCAACGACGAGGCCACGACTGGCAGTGTGGGCCTGCTGTACCTGTTCGACAGCGGCTTTGCGCCGTATGTCAGCTATGCCACGGCGTTCGATCCGATCACCGGGCAGCAGTTCGACGGCAGTTCGTTCAAGCCGCGCGAAGGCAAGCAGTACGAAGCCGGGCTGAAGTACCAGCCACCCGGGTCCGACGCGTTGTTGACGGCGGCGGTGTTCGACATCCGCCAGACGAACGTGGCCACGCAGGATCCCGACCATCCGCGCTTCAATGTGCAGACGGGCGAGGTTCGTTCGACGGGTCTGGAGCTCGAGGCCAAGTTGCCGCTGACACGCGAACTCAGCCTGATGGCGGGCTACACCTATCTGGATCCGCGCACCACCCGCAGCAACCGGCCGGCCGAGGTGGGCCGCCAGACGGTACAGACCGCCAGGCAGACGGCCAGCCTGTGGCTGGATTATCGGCCGCGGCAGGTACAGGGCCTGATCCTGGGGGGCGGGGTGCGCTATCGGGGCAAATCGCCGGTCAATGTGGCGGCGGACGGTTCGACCAACTACAACCCCGCCTTTACGCTGGCGGATGTCGCGGTGGCCTATGAAACGCCGCGCTATCGCATCGCGTTGAACGTCAACAACGTCTTCGACAAGCGCTACTACACCTACACGTTCCGCGGCATGGAACGCGAGACGATGCTCAGCGTGAATTACTACTGGTAGCGGCGGGTGGTTGCTTCCGGAACGGGTAGTCGACTTCGATTTCGTTCGAATAGACCGGTTGTTCCAGGCCTGGGTCGGTCAATACGACGGCCAGGCGGTAGCGGCCCGCCGCCAGGTCGGGAAAGAACGCTACGTACTGGCCGTTGCCTTCGTTGACCTGGTACTGCATCTTGCCGTCTTCGCCCGCGCGCCAGACGACCGGGTCGTCGGCCCAGTCCGCCACGTGGCGGGGCGCGGCCGCGGGCGGCGGCGCGGCGCGGTCTTCGCCTTGTGACGGATACGGATCGGCCGCTGGCGCCGGGGGCGGCGTGGGCGGACCCAGCGTGACCGCGGGGCGTTGGTACAAGGGCTGCAAGGTGCGGCGCCCCTGCGCATCCGTGAACAGCAGCCAGATGCGCGGCGACGCCAGTGTCGCGGCGTCCGGGCCAAGGTTCGTCACATGCAGCGTGAAGCGGCCGCCGGCTTCGTAGAGCTGCGTGCCCAGGTGGCCGCGCACCGACAACGACAGTCCGCGCATGGGCATGCGCTGTTGCGGCGCGTAGGCATATTTGTCGATTTTCAGGTCCGCGTAGCGCACCCACTTCAGGGGCGCGTCCGCCCCGCCCGCCGGGTAGCGCACCTGCAACCATTGCGGGCGCAGCGCGACCACGTCGAGACGATCACCGGCCTTGGCGGTTTGGGTCGATAACGCCTTCACGTCGGGCGCGTCGTACAGGTCGATCCGGTCGAAGGGCACCCGGCTGTCTCCGTCCAGCGGCGAGCCTTCGCCATCGATCTGGATGTGCGCAACCGTACCGTCTTCGTTGAAGCCGTAGCTCAACTCGAACGGCTTGTCTTCCAGGTCGAACAGCGCCTGCGTGGTCCAGCGTTCCGGCCGCGCCGTTCCGTTGGCGCGCAACACGTATTCCTCGGTGCCCATGCTGTCGGCGCCGTAGCGGCACCCGACCGAGAACGCGGCACGCTGCGCGTCGAACACCGGGTTGACGAACCGGTGGCAGGGGCTGGCCTCGGGCGCCGGATGCTGGATTTCCTGGAAACGGCGTTCCTGGGGACGATACAGGAAGAGGCGGGCATGGACCTGGCCGCCACCGCCGCTCTGGCCGATCGCCAGGTCGCGATAGCCGTCGTGGTCGATGTCCGGGGTTTCGAAATAGTCGATCGCTTCGTCATCCAGGCGGGCGATCTCTTGCGCCGCGCCCTTGCCGACGCGCACGCTGACGCGCTGTTCGGTCGTGCCCTCGATGGTCGCCACCGCCCGCAACCCGGATTTGATGGCGTATGCATGATCGCGCGCGTGCACGTTGGCGCTGACGCCGATCAGCAAGGCCGCGAGCAGGATCGTCTTCAAGGCACCGTCTCCGAGGTTTCGTCTCGGCGCATTATGCCCGACCGCGCCGGCGATTCAATCGCGGCAGCGGCCCGTTCCTGGGTAGAATCGATGGATAGCATTGCGATGCGCGTCCCATGAATCTCCCGTTCCCCATCCGCCAGGAATGCCCGCCGGGCGCCTGTATGTGCGACCGCGATCGGCTGTTGGCCGACCCCGCGGCGGACGTGCGCATCCTGCGGCTCACCAAGGAAGAGGAAAAGCGCCTGGTGGCGCGGCTCGAGAACATCACCAGCCTGGAAGACCTGCGCGCGATGCAGGGCCGCATGCAGGCGCAACTGGGCATCGTGGTGCGCATCGTTCCCAGCGACAACGAGGTCCGTACCTCGCGCGGCATCGCCATCCAGCTCGATGAACAGCCCGGCCTGTGCCGCAAGACGCGCTCGTCGATTCCGGCCGCCATCCGCCGCGGCTTCGACAACAAACCCGAGATCGTCTATGCGCTGCTGAACGAGCGCGATCTGCTGAACGGCACCTGATGCCGGGGCGAGGCTTCTTGCTGTGTGGTTCGGCCCTGGGCGGGGGGCGCGCCTGGACGCCGGCGCGTCCCGGCCGCCGGGCCGCGGCCTTGGCCCGAGGCGCTATCGGCCGCGCGGCACCACGCAAGGCTTGAGCGGCGTGACTTCGGTCGGGCTGCGGCCCGCCTCAGGCCGGCTGTCGACCGTTTTGCCGCCGCGAGCGGGATAGGCCAGCAGCACGGCGCTGCCCGGCTCCAGCCGGGGCGCGTTGGCGCCACCGTAGGCCACCGTCCAGCCGCGCAGGGCGAGCGGCGCCAGCGTGTACTGGAGCGCCGAGCCGGGCGATACGTGAGCGACCTTGCCGGCGAACAATTCCTGTTGGCGGGTTTCGACGCCATCGACGACGCGGTAGGTGGCAATGCTGACGAGCGCGGCCGATTCCCCGTGGCGAGCCAGAATGGCGGTTTCGTATCTGCCGGGGGGGATGGCGGTCAGGCTCACCGCGATGTCGCCCTGCGCCCGGCCCGCGGCGTCCAGCCGCACGCCGGTGATGTCGGCGCGCGCCAGTGGCGCCGAGCCGGTATTGCGCACCCGCACGCTGTACTGGCCCGAGGTGCCGCTCAACGTGCAGACGTCGATGCCATATGGCGCCGTGCCCGCATGGGCGGGCGCCAGCGCCGCGAAGGCGGCGGGCAGGATGGCGGCGCGAAGGAATCGGGACGGCACGGTACGCTCCTGTAAGGAGGCAGCGCGCCGGGATGCCGCGTTGCCCGCCTTATTACACCACTTGGCGGCCGGAGCCGTCGCCCTGCGGGCGCTTGCCCGCCAGCCAGTGCAGGATCAGCGCCAGGATGAGCAGCGCGGCCATGATGAAGCCCCAGAACAGCCAGCCCAGCACCGAGATCCAGGTGCCAAGGCTGCCCGCGGCGGGCAGGATCTGGTTCAGCAGGTCCACCAGCCACACCAGGCCGGACTGCAGCGACTGGATCAGGCCGGCGTCGACCCAGGGCGCGGCCCAGGCGGGCGCTTCCCACTGCGCCGAGCCGATGGCCGTGGCGCCCGGCACCTGGGTCGAGGCGATGGTCGCCAGCACCCAGTCCGCCAGTTGCAGCGTGATGGCGACCAGCCCGGTCCATAGCGCCGCCAGCACGGCGAAAGCGATCCAGATGATTTTCTTCATTGCGGTGGTACTCCGGTGATTCACGAAAGAAACGCCACGATAGAGCGGAAACAGCTTCTGAAAAACCAGCGTCTTTGTGACAATAATTAAGAAAAAACCGAAGTCTTGGCATGCGCCAGGATGCGTTGCACCAGGGGGTGGTGCTGCCCGCGGCGGTTGCGGATGCCGTGGATTTCCTCGTGCACGCTGTCGCAGCGCGCCAGCGGCCGCAGGCCGCGCAGCAGGCCGACGTCGCCGCCGCCCAGGCGGCTGAGCGGAAAGACGCCCAACCCGCGCGCCGCGAATACCGACATGAGCGCGCTGTCCTCGAATTCCCCGACCACGTTGGGACGCACGCCCTGCTCATTGAACCAGCGGTCGAGCGTCTGGCGCAACACCGAATGACCGGTGGGCAACAGGACGGGAAGGCGCTCCAGGCAGCGCGGAAAGTCCAGCGTATCGGCCTTGCGCACCAGCCGCGCCGGGCCGTACCAGTCCACCGGCGAGGACACCAGGCGGTCGCTGGTCAGGCGCAGGTTGGGGTTGGCGGGCGCGCCCTGGCCGGCCAGCACCAGGTCCAGGTGGTGGCGCGCCAGTTCGCCCAGCAGTTCCTCGACCTCGCCCTCGTGGCAGGTCAGGCGCAGGTCCGGGGTGTCGAGCACCGGCCCCAGCAAGGCGTGGGCGGCCAGTTTGGAAATGCCGTCCGACAGGCCCACCGACAACCGTATCACCGGCTTGGTGGCGGCGGCGCGGACCTCCTGGGGCAGTTCCTGGCCGATCTGGAAGATCTCTTCGGCGCGGGCGAAGGCGGCCTGGCCGGCATCGGTCAAGGCCACGCCGCGCCCGGCCGGGCGCAGCAACTGGTGCCCCAGGTTCTTTTCCAGCTCGCGCACCTGGGCGCTGATGGTCTGGATGGCCATGTCGAGCCGCTCGGCGGCGCGCGAGAAGCCGCCTTCCTTGGCGACCATCCAGAAGTAGTACAGATGGCGGTAATTGAGCATGATGGTTTCACTTCGGTTTTTTCGAACCATAACTCACTTTCAGGCTGATTTCTCCGTTTGCCCGGTATCCGGATCATGAGGGCCTTCACATACAAGCGGGAACATCATGGAAGCCTTGCTCTCATTTCTACAAGCCGACTTCGCCGGCACGCCGGCCTGGAGCTGGCTGCTGTTCATCGGCATCGTCATCTCCCTGCTGGTCTTCGACCTGGGCGTGCTGCACAAGGAAGACCGCGAGATCGGCGTGCGCGAAAGCCTGCTGCTGTCGGCCGGCTACATTTCCGCCGCGCTGCTGTTCGGCGGCTGGGTCTGGTGGCAGATGGGCCCGGCCAGCGGCATGGCCTACTACACGGGCTTCCTGATCGAGAAATCGCTGTCGCTGGACAACGTGTTCGTGATCGCGCTGATCTTCAGCTTCTTCGCCATCCCGCGCCAGTTCCAGCACCGCGTGCTGTTCTGGGGCATCCTGGGGGTGATCGTGCTGCGCGCCATCATGATCGGCCTGGGCGCCGCGCTGGTCAGCAACTTCGGCTGGTTGATGTATCTGTTCGGCGCTTTCCTGGTGTTCACCGGCATCAAGATGTGGATGATCGCCGACCAGGAGCCGGACATTGCCACCAACCCGATCCTGAAGTTCCTCAAGCGCCGCATGCGCGTGACCGATGGGCTGCGCGGCAATGCCTTCTGGGTGCGCGAGCCGGATGCGGCCACGGGCAAGACGGTGCGCTGGGCCACGCCGCTGTTCCTGGCCCTGGTGCTGATCGAGTTCGTGGACCTGTTGTTCGCGGTGGACTCGGTGCCGGCGATCTTCGCCATCACCACCGACCCGTTCATCGTGTACACCAGCAACATCTTCGCGATCCTGGGCCTGCGCGCGCTGTACTTCGCGCTGGCGGCGATGATCCACCGCTTCCACTACCTGAAGTACGCGCTGTCGCTTGTACTGGTGTTCATCGGCACGAAGATCTTCCTGGTCGGCTTCATCGGCAAGATTCCCGCCGTGGTGTCGCTGTCGGTGACCTTCGGCCTGATCGGCGGCGGGGTGTTGTTCTCGCTGTGGAAGACCCGCTCGGGGGCGTCGCAGCCTGAGCTGAAGACGGAGTAAGCCCGGCACGAGCAAGAGGGCCC
>NZ_QHHO01000022.1:554884-566253 GCF_003184165.1 Achromobacter sp. RW408 | reverse complement strand
CGCGTCCTGGTTTCCGCCGCCCCTGTCCCGTCCAGCCATCCTGACGGCCGCCTGCCTGCTGGCGCTTGCCGCCCTCCCCGCCACCCAGGCGCAGACGGCGCGCAAGCCGTCGCCGTACGAAAACAACGTCATCGAACCCCTCAAGCCCCCCCGGCCGCTCACCCCCGAGGAGATCGCGGCGCGCAAGGCCGAGGATGCGCGACGCCGCGGCCCGGCCTTCATGGCCCGGGTCGAAAACGAAGCCGCGTTCCGCCAGCTGGCCCGGGTCTACAACGCCGGCACGCCGCTGGAAATCCCGCATGTGCTGTTCGTGATCGACCGCCAGCGCGGCAATCGCATCCATTACCTGGACACACCGCGCTACGGCCTGCACGAGACCTTCGCGCGCGAGCGGCGCCTGCTGCCCGGCAAGGACAAGGCCGTGCTGATCGCGCAGTACAAGGACCCCAACCGCCGCCTGCTGTTCGGCACCCTCAGCTGGCAGCGTGACCTGCCGGGATATACCTATGAATTCTGGGAAGGCGACCGCCTCACCCCCGAGCTGTTGAAGCTGGCCGACGAGGTGGTCGCCAAGAGCTTTTATGCCCCGGTCCGCTTCAAGACCAACTCGACCCTGCACGAACAGGCCGCCACCACGGCCGGCCTGACCTTCGTGACCCAGGAAGCCCTGCTGCGCGAACAGGCCTTCCTGCCGCTGAACCCCGGCAGCGCGCAGGGTCGGCTGCGCATCGTCGCCTCGGTCGAGGCCACGCCCGACCTCAAGCGCGACGACATCGTGGTGCTGGACGAAGTGCCGATCGCCATCCCGCCCGTGGCCGGCCTGATCACGCAGCGCCCGTCCACGCTGCTGTCGCACGTCAACCTGCTGGCCAAGGGCTGGGGCATTCCCAACGCCTACGTGCGCGACGCCACCACCGCACTGCGCCAGTACGACGGCCAGTGGGTCACGCTGACTGTCAGCGGCAACGACTACCAGGTGCGGCCCAGCGACAAGCCCGCCAGCCAACCGCCGGCCACGCCGCCCAAGCCGCGCGCGCAACTGCCCAAGCCCGACCTCAGCGTACAGGCGCTCAAGCCGCTGGATGCCCTGGCCGTGCGCGACAGCCGTCATTGCGGCGTCAAGGCCGCCAACCTGGGCGCGCTCCGGTCCGCATTGCCGCCGGCCGCCAGCGTGCCCGACGGCTTCTGCATCCCGTTCGCCCAGTACGCCGCGTTCATGAAGCGGCTGAATGTGGCGCAGCGCATGGCCGCGCTGGAACAGCGCCCGGACTTCATCGCCGACGCCGAGGTGCGGCGCAAGGAACTGGCCGCCCTGCGCCAGGACATCATGCAAGCCGCCGTCGACCCGGCGCAGGCCGAATCCTGGCGCGCGCTGTGGCAATCGCGCCTGAAGGGCGCGGGCGCGTTCGTGCGCAGCTCGTCCAATTCCGAGGACCTGCCCGGCTTCAGCGGCGCCGGCCTGTACACCACCGTGCCCAACGTCACCCAGCCCGACGCGCTGGCCAAGGCGGTGCAGACGGTATGGGCCTCGGTCTACAACTTCGACGCCTACGAAGCGCGGCGCGCGGCCGGGATTCCCCAGGACGCGGTGGTGATGGCCGTGCTGGTGCAGTTGGCGGCGCCGTCCGACAGCTCCGGCGTCATGATCACGCGCGATCCGTTCGACGCCAGCCGCCGCTACGTGACCTACATCTCGGCCAAGCGCGGCCTGGGCATCAAGGTGGTGGAAGGCAAGCGCCAGGCCGAGCAAGTGATGTATTCGAGCTGGTCCAAGGCGGTGCAGGTGCTGAGCCGCTCGGCCGAGGACACGCAATTGGTGGCGGACGCCGGCGGCGGCGTGCGCGAAGTGCCGATCGCGCCGGACGCGCGCCAGGTGCTGAACGACGCGCTGGTGGCGCGGCTGGCGGCCGTGGGCCGGCAGGTCAAGCAGCGCCTGGGCAAGGTCGACCAGGACATCGAATGGGCGGTGGTCGGCGACAAGATCATCATCCTGCAGGCGCGGCCCTACATCGACGCGCGCCGCTAGCGAGCACGAACGCGGGCGTTCAAGGCCTGTTGCCTTGAACGCGCGTGCCGCGCCGCGTGTCCTGCGCGCATCACGGACAGCCCATGCCGTCCGGCAACCGGGCCCACACAGGAAAAAGCCGCGGCGGCGGGCAGGATGCCCGCCACCACGGCTTCGGATACACCACGACAGCTTCTAGATGTGCAGCGCGTGCCCCAGCGCCTTGAGCGCGGCTTCCTGCACCGCTTCGCCCAGGGTCGGATGGGCGTGGATCGTGCCCGCCACGTCCTCCAGCGTCGCGCCCATTTCGAGCGACTGGCCGAACGCTGTGGACAGTTCCGACACCCCGCGCCCCACCGCCTGCCAACCCACGATCAGGTGGTTGTCGCGGCGCGCCACCACCCGCACGAACCCGTCGGTGGATTCCAGCGTCATGGCGCGGCCATTGGCGGCGAACGGGAACGACGCCGCCAGGCAGTCCAGCCCGGCCGCCTCGGCCTCGGCCGGCGACAGGCCGGCCACCACGACTTCGGGATCGGTGAAGCACACCGCCGGGATCGCGGCCGGCTGGAAGTGGCGGCGTTTGCCCGCCACCAGCTCGGCCACCATCTCGCCCTGCGCCATGGCGCGGTGCGCCAGCATCGGTTCGCCGGCGATGTCGCCGATGGCCCAGACGTCGCGCATGGAAGTGCGGCACTGGTCGTCGATGCGCAGCGCGTTGCCCTTGCGGTCCAGTTGCAGGTTTTCCAGGCCCCAGCCCTGCGTGCGCGGACGCCGGCCGACGGCGATCAGCACCCGGTCGGCGGGCAGCGCGGTCTCGGCGCCGCTGGCGTCCTGGATCCGCACCGCCGTGCCAGCGCCATTCAGCCCCAGCACCTTGCGGCCCAGGTGCAGTTCGACGCCCAGCTTGGCGAGGGCCGCGGCCACCGGCTTGGTGAGTTCCGCGTCGTAGGTCGGCAGGATGCGGTCCTGCGCCTCGACCACGGCCACCTCGGCGCCGAGCTTGCGGTACACGGTGCCCAGCTCCAGCCCGATGTAGCCGCCGCCCACCACCACCAGCTTCTTCGGGATGTCGGCCGGCGACAGCGCCTCGGTCGAGGACACCACCATGCCGCCGAACGGCACCGAAGGCAGCGGCGTCGGTTCGGACCCGGCCGCCAGCAGCAGGTGCTCGCACTGGATGCGCTGGCGGCTGCCGTCGGCGCTCTCGACCTCGACGGTCTTGCCGTCCAGCAGGCTGGCCCAGCCCTGCACCACCTGCACGCCGTTCTTCTTGAGCAGCGCGCCGACGCCGCCGGTCAGCTTGCCGACGATGCCGTCCTTCCAGGCCACGGTGCGGCCGATGTCGATGGCGGGCGCCGACACCGAGATGCCCAGCGCCGACTGGCCGGCGTAATGCCGCGCCTTGTCGAATTCCTCGGCCGCGTGGATCAGCGCCTTGGACGGAATGCAGCCGATGTTCAGGCAGGTGCCGCCCAGCCGGTCGCCCTCGACCAGGATGGTGGGCACGCCCAGTTGCCCGGCGCGGATCGCGGCCACGTAGCCGCCAGGCCCGCCGCCGATCACCAGCAGGGTTGTCGTCTTGGTAGTCTGGCTCATGCTTACTCCACGAAAAGCAGCGCGGGTTGTTCCAGCAGCGCGCGCACGGCCTGGATGAAGCGGGCCGCGTCCATGCCGTCGACCACGCGGTGGTCGAACGAGGACGACAGGTTCATCAGCTTGCGCGCCACCACGGCGCCATTGCGGAAGGCGGGGCGCTCGACGATGCGGTTCACGCCCACGATGCCGACCTCGGGATGGTTGATGACCGGCGTGGTGACGATGCCGCCCAGCGGCCCCAGGCTGGTGATGGTGATGGTCGAGCCGGACAGCTCGTCGCGTCCGGCGCTGCCGGCGCGCACCGCCTGCGCCAGCCGGCCGATCTCGGCCGCCATCGACCACAGGTCGCGGGTTTCGGCGTGACGCATCACCGGCACCATCAGGCCGCCATCGCTCTGCGTGGCAATGCCGATGTGCACGGCGCCGTAGCGCGTCACCTGGCCGGCCTCGTCGTCATAGCGGGCGTTGATCTGCGGGAAGTCGCGCAGCGCGATCACCATGGCGCGCGCCAGCAGCGGCAGCAGCGTCAGCTTGCCGCGCGACTCGCCGAACTTCGCGTTCAGGCTGGCGCGCAGGTCCTCGAGCTCGGTGACGTCGATTTCCTCCACGTAGCTGAAGTGCGGAATGCGGCGCTTGGACTCGGCCATCTTCTGCGCGATCTTGCGGCGCAGGCCGATCACCGGCACCTGCTCTTCGTCGTTGCGCTCGGCGTAGGCCGGGCCGCGCGCGGCGGTGACCGCGCCCTGCCCTTGCAGATAGGCGTCCAGGTCCTCGTGCATGACGCGGCCGGCCGGGCCGCTGCCGTGCACGTAGCGCAGCTCGATGCCCAGGTCCCAGGCGCGCTTGCGCACCGCCGGCGAGGCCAGCGGCTTTTCGCCGGGTTGGCGGGCCGCGGCGGGCGCCTGGCGCGCGGCGGCCGGACGGCTGGGCGGCGTGGATGGCGCTTGCGGCGCGGCGGCGGCAGGTTGCAGCGACGCGGCGATCTGGCCGGCAACGCCGCCGGCCGGGGTCTTGTCGGCCTTGGCCGGCGTCGACTCGGCGGCCGGCGCACTTGCCGCCGGCGCGGGCGCGGCCTGCGGTTTCTGCGCCGCCGCGTCACCCTTGAGATTGCCTTCGCCTTCCACTTCCAGGCGGATCAATTCGCCGCCCACGGCCATCACCTGGCCGACTTCCCCGCCCAGCGCGACCACGCGGCCGACCACGGGCGACGGGATCTCGACCGTGGCCTTGTCGGTCATGACGTCGGCCAGCGGCTGATCCTCGGCGACGGTGTCGCCCACCTTGACGTGCCAGCCTACCAGTTCGACCTCGGCAATGCCTTCGCCGATGTCGGGCATCTTGATGACATGAATACCCATCTCACACCTCCATCGCGCGTTTGAACGCTTCGCCGACCCGGCGCGGGCCGGGGAAATACGCCCATTCCTGCGCGTGCGGATAGGGAGTATCCCAACCGGTCACGCGCTCGACGGGCGCTTCGAGGTGATGGAAGCAGTGTTCTTGCACCAGCGCGATCAGCTCGGCGCCATAGCCGCAAGTGCGCGTGGCTTCGTGCACCACGACGCAGCGGCCGGTCTTCTTGACCGAGTTGACGATGGTTTCCAGATCCAGCGGCCACAGGCTGCGCAGGTCGATGACCTCGGCGTCGATGCCGGTTTCCTCGGCCGCGGTCAGCGACACGTGTACCGTGGTGCCGTAGGTCAGCACCGTCAGCGCGTTGCCGGGCCGCACGATGGCGGCGGTGTCCAGCGGCACGGTGTAGTAGCCGGTCGGCACCACGCTGCCCGGGCGTCCGGTCCACGGCGTCACGGGACGGTCGTGGTGGCCGTCGAACGGACCGTTGTACAGGCGTTTAGGCTCCAGGAAGATGACCGGATCGTCGTTCTCGATGGACGCGATCAGCAGGCCCTTGGCGTCGTAGGGGTTGGACGGCATCACCGTGCGCAGCCCGCAGACCTGGGTGAACATCGCCTCGGGGCTCTGGCTGTGGGTCTGGCCGCCGTAGATGCCGCCGCCGCAGGGCATGCGGATGGTCATGGGCGCGATGAATTCGCCCACCGAGCGGTAGCGCAGGCGCGCCGCTTCCGACACGATCTGGTCGGAGGCCGGATAGAAATAGTCGGCGAACTGGATCTCGCACACCGGCCGCAGGCCGTAGGCGCCCATGCCCACCGCCACGCCGACGATGCCGCCTTCGGAGATCGGCGTGTCGAACACGCGCGAGCTGCCGTACTTGGCCTGCAGGCCCTCGGTGCAGCGGAACACGCCGCCGAAATAGCCCACGTCCTGGCCGAACACCACCACGTTGCCGTCGCGCTCCAGCATCACATCCATGGCCGAGCGCAAAGCCTGGATCATGGTCATCGGCGCGGACGCCGGACCAGCATTGTTATCGATAGCCATGACTCACACTCCGAGCTGCTGACGTTGCCGGCGCAGGTGCTCCGGCATGTCCTTGTAGACGTCTTCAAAGATGCTGGCGGCGCTGGGGACGTGGCCGTCCACCAGGGTGCCGTAGCTTTCCGCTTCCTTCTGCGCCGCCTGGATCTCGGCGTCGAGCTCGGCGCGCACCGCGTCGTGCTCGGCGTCCGACCAGATGCCGCGCAGGATCAGGTGCTTCTTGAAGCGCTCGATCGGGTCGCCCAGCGGGAAGTGGCTCCAGTCGTCGCCGGGGCGGTACTTGGAGGGGTCGTCGGAGGTGGAGTGCGGGCCCGCGCGGTAGGTCACCCATTCGATCAGGGTGGGGCCGAGGTTGCTGCGCGCGCGCTCGGCGGCCCAGCGCGAGGCGGCGTAGACCGCCAGGAAATCGTTGCCGTCCACCCGCAGCGAGGCGATGCCGCAGCCCACGCCGCGGCCGGCGAAGGTGGCGCCCTCGCCCCCGGCGATGGCCTGGAAGGTCGAGATGGCCCACTGGTTGTTGACCACGTTCAGGATCACCGGCGCGCGGTACACGTGCGCGAAGGTCAGCGCGGTGTGGAAGTCCGCCTCGGCGGTGGCGCCGTCGCCGATCCAGCCCGACGCGATGCGGGTGTCGCCCTTGATGGCCGAGGCCATGCCCCAGCCCACCGCCTGGATGAACTGCGTGGCCAGGTTGCCCGAGATGGTGAAGAAACCGTTCTCGCGGTCGGAATACATGACCGGCAGCTGGCGCCCCTTGAGCGGGTCGCGCTCGTTGGACATGAGCTGGCACATCATGGTCACCAGCGACACGTCGCGCGCCAGCAGGATGCTCTGCTGGCGGTAGGTCGGGAAACACATGTCGCCCTGCTCCAGCGCCAGCGCGTGGGCCGAGCCGATGGCCTCTTCGCCCAGGCTCTGCATGTAGAAGGAGATCTTCTTCTTGCGCTGGGCGGTCAGCATGCGGCCGTCGAAGATGCGCGTCTTGAGCATGGTGCGCATGCCTCGGCGCAACAGCTCGTCGCTAATCTCCGGCGCCCACGGGCCGACGGCGCGGCCGTCGTCGTCGATGACCCGCACCAGGCTGTAGGCCAGGCTGCCGGTGTCGATCGCGGCGACATCAATGGGGGGTTTGGGCACCTCGCCGGGCGGCGACAGGCGCAGGTAGGAAAAGTCGGTCTTGCAACCCGGACGCCCGGTAGGCTCGGGGACGTGCAACTTCAGCGGCCCATATTGGCTCATGAATTGTCTCCACGCTTGATCGTGTCATGCGCATTCTTCTTACCAAGACACTGCCCAGGGGGGTGACCTCGGACATTGCCATCGTCGGCCTGTGCAAAGGGATAAACATGCACGGCCGGGAGCCAGAGTAGCACAGGGCGCGGCCCCGAGACAGGGGCCGCGCCAGGCCTCGCTCGCCGCACAGGCCCAGGGCCGGCCGGCGCGCGCGGCGGGAGGTTTTCCCCCTCCTGCCCGTCCGGTTTTACCAGCGATAGGTCGCCGTGCCGATCACCCGCCGCGGCTCGCCATAAAAGCAACCGTAGGTGCAACTGCCGATGTAGGTCTTGTCGGCCAGGTTGGTGGCGTTGAGCGCGAACTTCCACGGCCCGGTGGTGTAACTCACCATGGCATCGAACAGCGTGAAGGACGGCACCTCGACCGCGGTGCCATGCGCCAGGCCGCGCGTGCTGCCGACGTAGCGCACGCCCGCGCCGACCCGCAGCCCCGGCAGGCCGAAGGCGCCGAAGCCGTAGTCGCCCCAGACCGAGAACTGGTTGAACGGCACCGAGTTCAGGCGCTTGCCGACCTCGTCCGGTTGCAGCGGGCTGGCCTTGAGGGTGCGCGCATCGGTGTAGGCATAGGCGGCGATCAGGTTGGCGTGGCGGCCGACGCGGGTGCGCGCCTCCAGCTCCAGCCCGCGGGTGCGCGCCTGGCCGGCCTGGATCTCGTAGTTCGTGTCGAACGGGTCGGCCACGTTCACGTTCTTGCGCGTCAGTTGGTACACCGCCGCCGACAGCATGGTGTCCGACCCGGCCGGCTGGTAACGCAGCCCGGCTTCGTACTGCTCGCCGGTGGTGGGCTTGAAGCGGCTGCCCTGGCGATCCTGGCCGCTGGTCGGCTCGAACGATTCGCTGTAGCTCAGGAACGGCGCCAGGCCGTTGTCGGCCAGATAGACGACGCCGGCGCGGCCGGTGAAGGCCTGGCTCTTTTCGTCGTCCGCGATCTTTTCGCCGGTGAAGAAATTGCGTTCGTTGACCGTGACCCAATCGTGGCGGCCGCCCAGCAGCAGCACCCACTTATCGGCGATCTTGACCTGATCCTGCAGGTAGACCCCCAGGCGCTTCATGTCGGTTTTCGAGGACGACCACGGGAACGGCGTAGCCGGTCCCAGCGGGACGCCATAGACGGGGTCATAGAGATCGATGTTGGTGTTGCCGCGCAGGTAGCGCTCGGTCTCGTGCTTGGGCACCGAGTAGTCCAGGCCCGCCAGCAGCGTGTGGCGCAGCGGGCCGGTAGTGGCGTCGTACTGCAGCGATGTATCGGCCACAACCGCCGAAGACCGGTCCCAGCGCGGCATCGCGCCGCGATCGGCGGTGTGGCGCTGGTCGGCCTGTAGCTGCCAGATGTCGGTGGAGAAATAGGTGCTGTCCGCGTGGAAGTAGCGCACGCTGTTGCGCAGCTTGAGCTGGTCCGTGAATGCGTGTTCGAACAGGTAGCCGATCGAATAGCGCTTCATGATGAACTTGTCGAAGCCAGGTTCCCCCGTGAATCGATTGCGGGGAATCCTGCCGTTGGGATTGGGCAGGACCGTGCCCTGGCCAGGCAGGCCGTAGACGTAGGCCGTGCGGTCCTCCTGGTATTCCGCCAGCAGGGTCAGCGAAGTGGCATCGCTGGGTTGCCACTTGAGGGCCGGGGCCACGTAGGTCCGGTCGTCCGGCACGTGATCGATGAAGGTGTCGCTGTCGCGCTTCAGGGCGGTCAGGCGGTACGACCATTTTCCCTCGTCATCGAGCGCGCCGCCGAAGTCGCCGGAGATCTGCTTGCGGCGGAAGTTGCCCGCCTCGACATTCAGTTCATGCAACGGCTCGGTGGTGGGACGCTTGCTGACCGTATTGATGACGCCCCCCGGCGGCGCCGCGCCGTAGAGCACCGAGGCCGCGCCCTTGAGGAACTCGACCCGTTCCAGCCCGTACAGTTCCTGCCGTCCGTTGTAGATGTTCACGGTGTACAGCGTGCCATCGCGATAGTAGCTGCCCTGGGTGCCGCGAAAGCCGCGCAGGAACAGGCTGTCGGACGTGCGGTCCTGGCCCTCGGCGCGGCTCACGCCCGCCACGTAGCCCAACGCGTCCTGCAGGCTCTGCGCCTTGAGCGTCTCGATTTCCTCGGCGCCGACCACCGTGATCGACTGCGGCGTCTCGATGATGGGCGTATCGGTCTTGGTGCCGGTGGCGCTGACATGGGCGGCGTAGCCATGCAGCGGGCCTGTGGCCGATTCCGCCGCGCCGGTCACGCGCACCGGCTCCAGCAGGGCCGCCCCGCCCGTCTGCGGCAGGGGCCGCGCGCTGAAGGTGCCGTTGGCGGTGATGCGCAACTCCAGGCCGCTGCCCGCCAGCGCCTGGCGCAAGGCCTGCTCGGTCGTGTAGGTGCCGGCCACGGCTGGCGCCTGGCGGCCCGCCACCAGCGCCGGATCGACCGACACCGCGCGGCCGCTCTGGCGCGCGATGCGGGTCAGGGTCTCGGCCAGCGGCGCGGCGGGCAGATCGTAGCGCTGCGCCAGGGACGCGCCCGATTGGGCGCCCGCCTGCGCCTGGGCTATAGCGGCCGGCGCGGCCAGGGCAATGAGGAACGCGGCCGCCAGCTGCGGCGCGGGACGAACGGGGAACATGGAATCTCCTGCGACAAGGGGGTGCTTCAGGAGGTATGTCCAGCGAGCCCGCCGCAAGCGATCATTTTTTTTCGGCGGCATCGGCGCGCAGGTCGATGCTGACGAGCCAGCCGCCCAGCCCGCCGACCTCGATCGGCAGGGTCTGGCGCAGGGATTCCAGCACGCGGTCGGTATCGTCCAGCGGAAAGGCGCCCAGCACCCGCAACCGCGCGGCCTCGGGTGAAATGCGCAGGAAGCCGCGCCGGTAGGGCCGCAACGCCGCCACCACCGCGCCCAGCGGCTGGTCGCGCACCAGCAGCATGCCGTCGTGCCAGGCCGCGGTTTCGGCCAGCGCGGCATCCGACGCGCCGATGCCATCCGCCCCGAAGCGCGCGCCCTCTCCCGCCGCCAGGACGCGCCGCTGGCCCGCCGCGCGGACTTCGACGCTGTGCTCGATCACACAGGCGACGCTGCCCTGCTCGTCGCGCGCCACGCCGAACACCGTGCCCAGCGCCTGCACCTCGCCATCGGGACTGGCGACGATGAAGGGCCGCGCGGCGTCGGCCGCGACCCGCACGTACACCGCGCCCGCGCGCAGCCGCAGCACGCGGGCGCGGCCGCCGAACGCCAGGTCGACGGCCGAACGCGCGTTCAGCGTGACCTCGCTGCCGTCCGGCAGCGGATAGGTGTGGCGTTCGCCCGTCCCGGTGCGCAGGTCGGCGGCCAGGGTCCGCAACGGCGTCTGGCGGTCGACCAGGGCAGCGAGTCCGCCGGCCGCCAGCGCCAGCAGCAGGGCATTGCGCAGTGCGCGGCGACGCGAGACCGGCGCCAGCAGCGCCGCGCCCGCGGCCTGGATCGAGGCGCCGTCGCCCAGCGGCGCAAAAGTGGTTTTGACGGCGCCGGCAACCGTCTGCCAGGCGGCGGCGTGACGGGGATCGGCCTGGAGCCAGGCCTCGAAGCGGACGCGATCGGCCTCGGCCGCCTCGCCCGACGACAGCAGCACCATCCAGTCGACCGCGGCCTCGACGACGGCCGGCAGCGCGGGCACGCTCATGCGGCCAGGCGCGCCGCCACGCACAGCGTGATGGCCTGCTTCATGCCGCGGCGGACGGTGATGGCGGATACGCCAAGGCGTTCGGCGATCTGCGGATAGGTCAGCTCGTGCAACTGGCTCAGGAGAAAGATCTGCCGGACGCGCGCCGGCAGGCGCTGCAAGGCCCGGTCGATCTGCATCAGGGCCTCGACCACCAAGGCGCGCTGCTCTTCGCTGGGAACGCTGGCAGGCGGCAGGGCCTCGAGGCTGTCAAGATAGGCGCGCTCGAGTTCGCGGCGGCGCCAGAACGTGTACAGCGTGCGTTGCGCCAGCGTGGTCAGGAACGCACGGGGTTCGTGGATCGGCTCGGTCGGGCGGCCGGCCAGTACCCGCACGAAAGTGTCGTGCGCCAGGTCGGCGGCATCATGGCGGCAACCCAGCCGGCGACGCAGCCATTCCAGCAACCACGG
>NZ_QHHO01000022.1:547983-554874 GCF_003184165.1 Achromobacter sp. RW408 | reverse complement strand
CACGCGTCTAAAGAACCCAAAAGCCCTACTCCAATTTGACCCCCGCCTTCTTGATCACATCCCGCCACTTGGCCACCTCGCCGCGCACGAACGCCCCAAACGCCTCCGGGCTGCCGGGCTTGGGTTCCGCCCCCGCCGCCACCATCGCCTTGGCCGTCGCGGGATCCGACAACACCTTCACCATGTCCGCATTGACCCGCGCCACGATGTCGGCGGGCGTCCCCTTCGGCGCCAGTACCCCGCTCCACGAGTACGCCTCGTAGCCTGGCAACCCAGACTCGGCGATCGTAGGCACGTCCGGCAACATGCTCGACCGCGTCGGATTCCCTACCCCCAACGCGCGCACCTTGCCCGTCTTCAGATGCGGCACCGCCGACGGCCCGTCCGCGAACATCACCTGCACCTGCCCTCCCAGCAGATCCTGCATCGCCGGCGCGCTGCCCCGGTAAGGAATGTGCTGGATCTTCACGCCCGCCATCGCATTGAACAGCTCGCCCGCCAGATGCGTGCCGCCGCCCGTTCCGGAGGAACTGAACGACAGCTTGCCCGGATTCGCCTTGGCATAGGCGATCAGTTCGCTCACCGAAGTCACCGGCAACGACGGGTTCACCACCAGCACGATCGGAAACACCGCCGCCATGCCCACCGGCACGAAATCACGGTTGATGTCGTAGGTCAGGTTGTCCCGCAGGCTCGGCAGCACCGCGTGATGGATGGAGGCGAAGAAGAAGTTGTAGCCGTCCGGCTCGGCCTTGGCGGCGAACTGCGCGCCAACGATGCCGCCGGCGCCCGAGCGGTTGTCCACCACAGTAGGCACCGACCACAGGTGGCCCAGCGGCTGCGCGGTGAACCGCGCGGTGGTGTCGACCGGACCGCCGGCCGGAAACGGCACGATGAAGGTCACGGCGTGGCCGGGCCAGGCGGCAGCGCGGGCGAAAGTGGGCAGCAGAGTCGTGGCGCACGCAGCGCCCAGCCCCGCGATGACGCGGCGGCGTTGGGGATTTAGCAAGGCAGTCTCCTGAGTCGTTCTTGTCGGTGGCGCGGCCGCAAACCACACCGGAACAACGCGGTGCTTGCCGCCTGCCGGCCCCATTTTTCTACTGTCCGCGCATCAGGCGCGGCCGGGGCTTTTTTTATTATTTGCCGCGCGGCCGCTTTTGCCGCTACATATTTTCAAAAGCCCCTCTTTCGCCGCGATGCCGTGTTCGCTGATCGGACACTATCGCAGGTCCGATGTGGCGCCACGGCGACGGCCATGCGGACCGTCAAGCCGTCAGGACGGGCGGAACACCGCGTTCGCCGCGGCATGACACCGCCCCCGCCGGGGCTACTGTCCCCGCGCCGCGCGCTGCACGTGCTCGATGAAGCACTCGGCGAAGCTGGGCAGGTCGCGGCCGCGCTGGCGGCACAGCAGGCGGTCGCGCAGGGCCCAGGGATCTTCCAGTTTCAACACGTGCAAGGCATCGGGCCGACTGTAGCGCGCCGCGCAGGCGCGCGGCACCACGGCGATGCCGGCGCCGGCCTCGACCATGCGGCACACGGCCTCGAAACTGCCCACGTGCACGCGCTGGCAGATGCGCTTGCCCAGGCCGCTGGCGATGTCCTCCAGGAAGGTCTGGATGGCGCTGTCGGGATGGATGCCGACGAACTGGTAGGCATCGATCAGGTCGGCGAAATGGGCCGACTTCGACGCCGCCAGCGGATGGTCCAGCGCCGTGACCACGGTGAGTTCATCGCGGAACAGCGGCGTCACATCCAGGCCCTCGACGTCGATGTTGCCGGCCACCAGCCCCAGGTCACCGGCGCCCGCGCGGATCGCGATGACGATGTCGCCCGAGATCTTCTCCTCCAGCTCGACATCCACGTCGGGGTTCTCGGCCAGGAAGGTCGACAGCGCGTCCGCCAGGAAGGAATTGGTGGCGGTGGTGTTGGCCAGCAGGCGCAGCCGCCCCTTCAGGCCGCTGGCGTAGGGCTGCAGGTCGGCGTTCAGGCATTCGAGCTGGCGGAACACCGCGTTGGCGTGCTTGAGCAGCACCTCGCCGGCCGGGGTCAGCGCCACGCCCGTGGCCATGCGCACCAGCAGCCGCGCCTTGAAGGCCTCTTCCATGTGCTTGACGCGCGCGCTGGCGGCGGGCAGCGACAGGAAGGTGCGTTCGGCCGCGCGGGTCAGATTGAGCGTTTCCCCCACGTTCACGAATAGCCGCAGGTCAGTCAGATCATGTCTCATGTTCCACCACACAGAAGGGGGGCATTTCTAATTTTGAATTCTTCGAATGCCGTGACGACCATACCATGGGGCAACCCCGTAAACCATACGGTTTGACGCGGAACTGTTTCCCACGCGGCGCGCGCCGCGGCATCTGGAGTAAGCCCCAATGAGCGGTATTGTTTCCGGCAAGGTAGTGGTCGTTACAGGCGCGGGCGGCGGCATCGGCCGCGGCATCGCGCTGGCCATGGCGCAGGCGGGCGCCAAGGTGGTGGTCAACGACATCGGCGTCTCGCTCACCGGCGAGGGCGGCGGCGAAGGCCCCGCGCAGGCCGTGGTGCGCGAGATCGTGGCGGCGGGCGGGCAGGCCGTCGCCAACACCGACAGCGTGGCCGCCTACGACAGCGCCAGCCGCGTCGTCCAGACCGCCATCGACGCCTTCGGCCGCATCGACGCGGTGGTCAACAACGCCGGCAACCTGCGCGACCGCGTGTTCCACAAGATGAGCGAGGAGGAATGGCGCCAGGTCATCGACGTGCACCTGAACGGCTCGTTCTTCATGAGCCGCGCCGCCGCGCCGTATTTCCGTGAACAGGAGTCGGGCGCCTTCGTGCACATGACTTCCACGTCCGGCCTGATCGGCAATTTCGGCCAGGCCAACTACGCCGCCGCCAAGCTCGGCATCGTGGCGCTGTCCAAGTCGATCGCGCTGGACATGGCGCGCTACAACGTGCGCTCGAACTGCATCGCGCCGTTCGCCTGGAGCCGCATGACCAGCTCCATTCCCGCCGAGACCGACGAGGAGAAGGCGCGCGTCGAAAAGTTGAAGAAGATGGAGGCCAACAAGGTCGCGCCGATGGCCGTGTACCTGGCCAGCGACGCGGCCAGCGCCATCACCGCGCAGGTGTTCGCGGTGCGCGCCAACGAGATCATGCTGATGAGCCAGCCGCGGCCGCTACGCACCGTGCACTACAGCGAGGGCTGGACGCCCGAACTGATCGGCGAGATCGCCGTGCCCGCCATGCGCAAGCACTTCTACGCGCTGGAGCGTTCGCCCGACGTGATCGACTGGGACCCCATCTGAGACCGCCATGCCGCTCGACTACGCAACCGTGAAGCACTGGCGCTTCGACGACGTGCGCCAGCACTACGACGACAAGGACACCATGCTGTATGCCCTGGGCATCGGCCTGGGACAGGATCCCGAGGACACCCGGCAACTGCGCTACGTGTACGAAAAGGACCTGCGCGCCTTTCCCACCATGAGCGTGGTGCTGGGCTATCCGGGATTCTGGATGAGCGATCCGCGCGCCGGCATCGACTGGGTCCGGCTGGTGCATGGCGAACAGCGACTGGCGGTGCACGCGCCGCTGCCCACGTCCGGCACCGTGATCGGCAGGAGCCGCGTTACCCACGTGATCGACAAGGGCGCGGACAAGGGCGCCATCGTGGTCACCGAACGCACGCTGCACGACAGCGCCGGCACGCGCCTGGCCACCTTGCGGCAAAGCACCTTCTGCCGCGGCGATGGCGGCTTCGGCCAGGGCGACGCCAGCCCCGAGCCGCTGCCCGCCGCGCCGCAGGGCGAGCCGGAGCGCCGCTGCGAACTGCGCATTCCGCCGCAGGCGGCGCTGCTGTACCGCCTGAACGCCGACCGCAATCCGCTGCACGCCGACCCCGAGGTCGCGCACCAGGCCGGCTATCCCAAGCCGATCCTGCATGGACTGTGTTCCTACGGCGTGGCCGCGCACGCGCTGGTGAAGACCTGGTGCGACTACGACGCCTCCCGCCTGACCCGGCTGGATGCGCGATTCTCCGCGCCGGTCTACCCGGGCGAAACCTTGCAATGCGATATGTGGCGCATGCCGGACGGCCAGATCCGCTTCATCGCCCGCGCCGTCGAACGCGACATCATCGTGATGAGCCATGGCGCCGCCGAGGTGCAATCATGACGCGCCCGCCCGCATTGGACGGCATCCGCGTGCTGGACCTGTCGCGCATCCTGGCAGGCCCGTGGTGCACGCAGAACCTGGCCGACCTGGGCGCCGACGTCATCAAGATCGAGCGCCCCGGCGTCGGCGACGACACCCGCGCCTGGGGCCCGCCCTTCCTGAAGGACGGCAATGGCGTCGACACCAACGAATCCGCCTATTACCTCAGCGCCAACCGCAACAAGCGCTCGGTCGAGGCCGACATGGCCACGCCGCATGGCGCGGCGCTGATCCGCGAACTGGCGGCGGTCAGCGATATCCTGGTCGAGAACTTCAAGGTCGGCGGGCTGGCCAAGTACGGCCTGGACTATGCCAGCCTGAAGGCCATCAATCCGCGCCTGATCTACTGCTCGGTCACCGGCTTCGGCCAGGACGGGCCGTTCGCGCGCCGCCCCGGCTACGACTTCATGATCCAGGGCATGGGCGGCCTGATGAGCATCACCGGCGAACGCGACGACCTGCCCGGCGGTGGACCGCAGAAGGCCGGCGTGGCGGTGACCGACATCGTCACCGGCATGTACGCCACCGTGGCGATCCTGGCGGCCTTGCAGGAACGCCACCGCAGCGGCCTCGGCCAGCACCTGGACATCGCGCTGCTCGACAGCCACGTGGCGCTGCTGGCCAACCAGAATTCCAACTACTTCAATTCCGGCGTGGCGCCGACGCGCGCCGGCAACGCGCACCAGAACGTGGTGCCCTACCAGGTCTTCGCCGCCAGCGACGGCCACCTGATCGTGGCCACCGGCAATGAATCGCAGTACCGCGCCTATTGCGCGGCGATCGGCGCGCCGGAGCTGGGCGACGATCCGCGCTTTGCCACCAACCGGCTGCGCGTGACCAACCGCGACGAACTGGTGGGGATGCTGGCCGCCATCATGCGCCAGGGCCGGCGCGACGACTGGATCGCCAAGCTGGAGGCCGTGGGCGTGCCCTGCGGCCCGATCAACAACATCGCCCAGGCTTTCGCTCACCCACAGGCGCAGGCGCGGCAGCTGCGCCGCGACCTGCCGCATCCGGGCGGCGGCGTGGCGCCGGTGACGGCCAGTCCGTTGCGCTTTTCGGATTCGCCGGTGGTGTACCGGCGCGCGCCGCCGCTGCTGGGGCAGCATACGGAGGAAGTGCTGCGCGAGGTGCTGGGGAAGTCGCCGCAGGCGATTGCCGCGTTTTTCAAAAATCAGGCCGGCTAGCTGTCTGATTTTCTCCAGACCGATTTTTACTTTTCCTCCGGCAATCCTTAGAGTCCTCCCAATCAATAGGGATCTTCATATGCGTTGACCAATCTTCTTTTCATTGACTGCCGGTTGGCGATGAAGCGTCGCCTTCGGCTACCTACACTTACCGCCGAGTTCTTCAACCTCCCGGTAATTGTGGGTGTAGCCATGCAAGTCCTCCCGTCCAGACAAACCGTCTTCTCACACCGCCTGACTTACGCCGCATGCCTTGTGCTTGCCTTGCACATGGGCGTGACCCTGCCGGCTACCGCCGTTGCGGCCGCCGGCAAGGGAGGCGGTGGCGCCGGAGACCTTGGCCAGAACTTCTGGACGGCCAATCCTGCCACTCAGGGCGGCGACGGCGGCGGACTGGACCCGATCACTTCCGATGGCAAGGCCGGCGCGGGCGCCAATGCCGCCCATAGCCCCGGCACCGGCGGCGCCGCTCCCAAGGCCGCCAGTTCCAATGACGTCGTGACGACCGACGTGTCGGGCAGCCGCGGGACTTGCGCCGCGCCTTGCGATAACAATCACGGCGGGGGTGGCGGCGGAGTCGCCATTCTCGGCGGCGAGAACATCAACCTGGTCATCGCCACCAACGTGAGCGTGACGGGTGGGAACGGGGCGGCGGGAAGCCCCGGCGGAGCGGATGCCCTGCAAAATATGGCTTACGTGGGCGGCGGCGGTGGCGGCGGCGCGGGAATCGCCGCCGTATCCGGTGTCCTGACGTTGAATGGCCCTGTCTCCGGAGGCATGGGAGGCGCATCGAGGGGGCACCCCGGCGCTGGTGGCGACGCCGTCGTGCTTACGCGGGGCGACATCATCATCAACGCCCTGGTCTCCGGCGGCCAGGGCGGCACCCGCGATCTCTATCTGGCCCCCCGCACGTTCTCGGGAGATGGCGGCGTCGGCATCTCCATCGGCTCGGGCACGGTGGTCAACAACAACGTCGTGCTGGGCGGTTTTCCCGGCACCGTGCAGTACCCAAACAAAGGAAGTGTCGGCAAGAGAGGCACCGCGCTACGAGCGGGCAGCGATACGACCGTCACCAACAAAGGCAGCTTCAACAGCAACGGCGCGACTGCCGTTCTCTTCGAAGGCGACAACAACACATTCATCATGTGGTCGGGTTCCGACATCATCGGTGACCTGTATTTCAAGGGCAAGGACAACCAGCTGGCCTTTGGCAGCGACGATGGCGCGCCGATCACCCAGTACATCTGGGGCGATGGGGACCTCGATTTCGGCACCGCAGGCACCTACACCGTGCGCGTCACGCCAACCGCCGCCGACCGGCTCGATGTGGCCAAGACGGCCAGGCTCACCGGTGCGGTGCTGCGGGTCAACGCGATGGCGTCGGACCTGTATGCGGAAACGCAGCGCTACACCATCCTGCATGCCGGAGAGAAATTCAACGGCACGCGCTTTGCCGGCGTCACGTCCAACCTGGCCTATCTCACGCCCACGTTGAGCTACTCGGACG
>NZ_QHHO01000022.1:500284-547973 GCF_003184165.1 Achromobacter sp. RW408 | reverse complement strand
GCGCGGGTCGCTGCCCCCCGAGGGGGCGTTTTTGCCTTGGGGCGGCCCGGCGGCAAAAAAAGCCCCCCCACGCTCGCCGCTGCGCGGGTCGCTGCCCCCCGAGGGGGCGTTTTTGCCTTGGGGCGGCCCGGCGGAAAAAAAGCCCCCCACGCTCGCGCTGCGCGGGTCGCTGCCCCCCGAGGGGGCGTTTTTGCCTTGGGGCGGCCCGGCGGCAAAAAAAGCCTCACGCCGTGGCCTGGCGCCAGTACGATATATGGGAACCATACGATCCAGTGATGGCATTCATTCTCACCAATGTTGCCTTTAAGGAACCAATTCAATCGCAGGCGGCGACGCCCAGGAAGGCATGATGGCTACACCCCTCCCCCACGACCGGCTCGGCGGCATCGAGGTTTTCGTGCAGGCCGCCGAGGCCGGCAGTTTCGCGCTGGCGGCCGAGCGCCTGAGCCTGACCCGTTCGGCGGTCGGCAAGTCCATCGCGCGGCTCGAGGCCAGGCTGGGCGCGCGGCTGTTTCATCGCACCACGCGCCAGCAGAGCCTGACCGACGCCGGCCAGGCCTATTACGACCGATGCGTGCGCGCGCTTGCCGAGCTGTACGACGCCGAGGCGGAGCTGGACAGCGGCCGCCGTTCGCCACAGGGCCGCCTGCGCGTCAGCGCGCCGGTGGTGTTCGGCCGCCATTGCGTGGCCCCGGTACTGCGCGAACTGGCGGCGCGGCATCCGCAGTTGCAGATCGAGATTTCGTTCAACGACCGCGTGGTCGACCTGATCGAGGAAGGCTACGACCTGGGCATCCGCATCGGCGCGCTACCCGACAGCGCGAGCCTGGTGGCGCGGCGCCTGGGCCTGCAGACCATGGGCATAGGCGCGTCGCCGGCCTACATTGCGGCGCATGGGCGCCCGCAAACGCTGGATGAAATGCGCCAGCACGTGGGCGTGGCCTACGCCCGTGGCGGCGTCGAAAAGGGCTGGTCGTTGATGGAGGCGGACGGCGAGGTGGTGCAGCTGCGCGTGCCGCCGCGCCTGCGCATGGACGATCTGCAAGCCATCGCCGACGCGGCCATCGCGGGCGCCGGACTGGCCTGGCTGCCTTGCTGGATGCTGTCGCACTACGTGCGCACCGGCGAACTGGATGTGCTGATGCACGGCGACCGCATGGCGGCGCAGCCGGTGCATGCGGTGTGGCCCCAGGCGCGCTACCTGCCGTCGAAGACGCGCACCGCGATCGACGCGCTGGCCGAACGGGTGCCGGCGATGCTGGCGACGTGGTGACGAAAGCGCGCGGCGCGGCGGCCGCGCGGTGTGGGCGGCAAGCGCCGCCCGAGCCTCAGTCGAACTTGCGGCGCGCGTCCAGCGCCAGGCCGGCGCCGATGCTGCCGAACAGGTCGCCCTCGACGCTGCGCGCCTGCGGCACCAGCGCCGAGACGCATTCGCGCAGTCGCGGCACGCGACTCGAACCGCCGGTGAAGAACACCGTGTCCACATCGGCGGGCGCGACGCCCGCGTCGCGCAGCAGGGTGCCGACGGTCTGCTCGATCTTCTCGATCAGCCGCGCCACGCTGTTGTCGAACGACGGCCGGCTCACGTCCACGCCAAGTTCGGGCGCGATGCGCGACAGGTCGATGCGCGCCGCCGGCGCCTCGGACAGCGCGATCTTGGCCTCTTCCACCTGCACCGCCACCCAGTGGCCGGCGCGCTGCTTGACCAGGTTCAGCAGCAGGTCGATCTTGTCGCGGTCGCCGGCCTCGGCGCGGATGTAGGCGAAGTGCTCGGCGGCCTTGCGGGTGTAGGCCTGGTTGATGGTGTGCCAGCAGGCCAGGTTGCCGTACTGCGTGGACGGCACGTCCTTGCCGCTGCGCAACTGGCTGCCCAGGCCCAGCAGCGGCATGACGTGCGCCAGGCTGAGCTGCTTGTCGAAGTCCACGCCGCCGATGTGCACGCCGCCGTAGGCCAGGATGTCGTCGCGCCGGTCCGGCTTGGCGGCGCGGCCCGGACCCAGACGGATCAGCGAAAAGTCCGAGGTGCCGCCGCCGATATCGATGACCAGCACCAGTTCCTCGCGGTCGATCTGCGACTCGTAGTCGAAGGCCGCGGCCAGCGGCTCGAACTGGAATTCGATGTCGGTGAAGCCGACGCTGCGCGCGATCTCGCCCAGGGTGTCCTGGGCGGTCTGGTCGGCGGCGGGGTTGTCGTCGACGAAGAACACCGGCCGGCCCAGCACGGCGCGCGTGAAGTCGCGGCCGGCGGCGGTTTCGGCGCGGCGCTTGAGCTCGGCGATGAAACGCGTCAGCAGCACGCGGAACGGGATCGAGCGGCCCTGCACCTCGGTGGAACCGTCGATCAGCGAGCTGCCCAGCAGGCTCTTCATCGAGCGCATCAGGCGCCCGTCGTAGCCCGCCAGGTAGTCGGAGATGGCCGCGCGGCCGTAGCTGACCTCGGCGTCTTCATCGTGAAAGAAGATGGCCGAGGGCAAGGTGGTCTTGCCGTCTTCAAGAGCCAGGAGCGCGCGCTGGTCGGGGCGGCTCCAGCCGACGGTGGAGTTCGACGTGCCGAAGTCGACGCCGCATGCGGTGGAAATCATGGAAATTCGGGGGCTGAAAGCAAAACGGCGCACAAGTGTAGCCGCAACCGCCCGAAACGCCATGTCACCCGGGGCGGCGCAGCGCCAGCGCCACGAAAACCAGCGTGACCACGGCCGCCAGCAGCCCGCCGCCGAAACCAGCGGCATAGCCGAGCAGGGCGGCCAGCGCGGTGATGAGCGACGAGGTCAGGATTTCGCCCAGGTCGCGCGCGCTCTGCACCGCCGTCATGTCGGTGCCGGCCTGCGTGCCGCGAGCGGCAAAGCGCATCGCCAGCGTCATCAGCGCCACCGAGGCGGCGCCGGCGCCGAACGAACCCAGCGCCTGGGCCAGGTAGGCCATCAGCGCGGGCTGCGCGGCCCAGCCCCGCGCCTGCGCCAGCCAGGCCACCGCGGCCGCGCCCGAGGCCGCCAGCCCCAGGGCCAATGCGCCGCGCGCGCCCAGGCGCCCGACCAGCCAGGCGCCGCCGCCGCACCCCAGCAGCACCGTCACCGCGCCGCCGGCCATGCCGAGCTGCCCCACCGCGTCCACCGGCCAGCCCGCATCGACCAGGAACAATTTGGACAATCCATAGCCCGCCACCGCCGTCATCGCCGACAGGAACGCCGCCAGTACCAGCGCCCAGGCGCCGGGCCGGCGCGCGAAACCGGCCAGCGAGGCGCGCCGCGGCGCGGCCGCGGGTTCGGGCAGCGCGGTTTCCCGCCACCCCAGCGCCATCAGCAGGCTGAACGCCACCACCGCGGCCAGCAGCGCCAGCGCGCCGCCCTGCCCCAGCCGGCCGGCCAGCACCAGGCAACCGGGCCCGCCGGCGAAGAAGCCGACCATGGTGCCGCCCACCTGCACGGCGTTGGCGCGCGCCAGGGCCTGGCCATGGAAGCGCTCGGCGGTCAGGCCATCGGTGGCGATGTCCTGCGTTGCGCTGGCCAGCGAGGCCAACGCCATCAGGCCCACCACCCAGGGCGCGCTGGCTGCGGCGATGCCGGTCATGGCCACCGCCGCCAGGCAGGCCAGCACCACGGCCTGCATCGGCAGGATCCAGCTGCGGCGCCGGCCGAGCGTGGCGCGCCAGCGGTTGTCGACCAGCGGCGCCCACAGGAACTTCAGCACCCAGGGCAGCCCCACCAGCGGCAGCCAGGCCAGCGCATGCAGGGGCGCGCCATCGCGCCGCAGCAGCGTGGGCAGCGCCTCCATGGCCACGCCCAGCGGAATGCCCTGGGAAAAATACAGCGCGCCGATCATGACGAACAGGCGCGCATTGGCGATAGGCTTCACGTCGATTTCCTTCAAGCTTGCGAGGCCGCGCCGGCGCGGCGGTGTTCACTGCCATGCCCGGGCGTGACGAACAGGATGCGGGCCGGACAGGCCACGTGCAGCCGGTGCCACACGCCGCGCGGCACCACCACGCTGCGCCGCGCGTCCAGCAGCACGTCGGTCTCGGCGCCGGTCGCGTCCATCAGCGTCAGCACCACGCGGCCCTCCAGCACGCAGAGCATTTCCTCGCCCGCGGGATGGCGTTCCCAGACGTCGCCATGCACGTCGGCGTCGCAGGCCGCGGCCTTGACGCCGACCAGCCAGCCCTCGTGCGGCGCCAGCCGGCGCAGCTTGCCGATATCGCGCATGGCGCCGTCGGCGCCGAGCGCCATGAAATGATCGAGCCAGTCGAACACTGGCGGGGGGATGAGCGTGGCCAATCCGTTACTCCTTCGAATGATGGCCGGGCGGCGCGCGCCGCCCGTGTGGGGCGCGCCGTTCAATACTCGGCGCGCAGGGTCAGCATGAGGTTGCGCGGTTCGCCGTAGCGGTTGTTCCAGGCCGTGCCCGACAGGCTCTGGTAATAGCCGCGGTCGAACACGTTGTTGACGTTCAGCGCGGCGGTCAGGTGCTTGTCGACGCGGTAGGCCAGGCGCAGGTCCACCAGCGCGTAGCCGCCCTGGCGCAGCGTGACCGGGCCCGACTCGGTCGAGTAGCCGGACTGCACCTGCAGGCCGCCGCCCACGCTCAGGCGCCGCTGCATCGTCGGCAGCGCATAGTTCGTCCACAGCCGGAAGATGTGCTTGGGCGTGAAGCTGGCGAACGGCTGGCCGCCCGCCTGCGTGTCGGTCAGGTACTTGCTGGTGTTGAAGGTGTAGCCCGCGGCCACCGTCCAGTACGGCGTGATGTTGCCGCTGGCCTCGGCCTCGAAGCCGCGGCTGCGCACCTCGCCGCCAGCCACGTAGTAGCAGTTCTGGCCGACGCAGGGCCAGGCGGGATCCTGCTGCGCGCGATTCTTCTGGCGGATCTGGAACACGGCCAGCGATACGTTCAGCGCGCCGTCCATCAGTTCGCCCTTGATGCCGGCCTCGTAGTTGGTGCCGGTGACCGGGTCCAGCCCCTGGCCGTCGCGCGTCAGCTGGGTCTGCGGCTGGAACACCTCGGCATAACTGCCGTACAGCGACCATTGGCGGTCCAGGTCGACGATCAGCCCGCCGTAGGGCGTGAATTCGGGATCGATGCGCTGTCGCGAAGCGGGCGCGTCCTGGTTCCACCAGCTCATGCGTCCGCCCAGCACCAGCGTCAGCGGGTCGGCCAGCGAGAAGCGGCCCATGCCGTAGACGCCCTGCTGGCGCGCGCGCGTCTCGCCCGGCGAGGTATAGGGTCCCACGCCCGGCTCCGGCACGCTGCGCGGGTCCCAGTCGAACACGTTGACCGGCACGCGCAGCGCCGGCAACAACTGGCCGGTGTACTGCTCGGTCGTGGTGCGCTGGGCATTGCCGCCCAGCAGCAGTTCGTGGCGGCGGCCGAACAGTTGCACCGGGCCGCTGACGTAGGCATCGACGCTGGCCTGGGTGTTGTCGAACTTGTAGGCGCCGCCCATCAGCGCCGACCCCAGGCCGGTCTGGCGGTCGATCGCGCCATAGGCGCCGGCGTACTTCAGGTTGCTGTCGGCGGTCAGATAGTTGGCGCTGACCTTGGCGCTCCACCCCTGGCCGAAGCGGTGCTCCAGGTCGGCGAATACCCGCGTCGTGTTCCAGTTGAAGCGGTCCCAGGCGGCGTCCAGGTAGGTCGAGCGCTTCAGGCCGATATCGCCGCCGTCCTTGTAGCGCGGCACGCCCGCCATGTTGGTGGTGGAGCGGATGCGCTGGTATTGCAGGCCGGCCGAGAGCACCGTGTCCGGGCCCAGGTCGACCTCGCCGATGCCGTAGAACAGCGCCGACTTCTGGTCCGCCACGTCGTAGAAATAGCCGCGGTCCTCGAGCGCCGTGACGATGCGGCCGCGCACGCTGCCGCTGTCGTTGAGCGGGCCGCCGAGGTCGGCCTCGACGCGGTAGCGGTCCCAGCTGCCGGCGCTGAGCGCGCCGCTGAAGGCGAACTCGCGCTGCGGACGCTTGCGCACCAGGTTGACGGTGGCGGCAGGGTTGCCGGCGCCGTGCAACAGGCCGTTGGCGCCGCGCAGGATCTCGACGCGCTCATACACCGCCATGTCCTGGGGCGACGCGGCCATGTTGCCCATCAGCACCGGCACCCCATCCTGCTCGTACGAATCGACCTTGAAGCCGCGGGCGTAGTAGGCGGTGGTCAGCAGTTGGTAGGGCTGCACCGTGATGCCGGTGGCGTGCTGCATCACCTCGTCCAGGCTCTGCAGATTCTGCTGCCGCATCTGTTCCTGGCCGATCACCGTGATCGATTGCGGCGTCTCGCGCACCGTCAAAGGCAGCTTGCCCATGGTGGGCGTCGGCGCGGTGGCGGCGGATTCGCCGCTGACCGTCACCGCCGGCAGCGTTGCCGCATCGCCCGCCTGCTGGGCCTGCGCTGGCCCCACCGCCGTCAACGCCAGCCACACCGGCCAATGGCGCGCCGCGCCCTTGCGCGGCCGTGCCGCCCTGTTCCTGAACCTTGATCGCACCGCAGTTCCTCTTTCCTGGTTACTGAGAATTATTCTCAAACCATTCTAGAGAGCGGCCCGGCGCGCCACTGGCGATTGCGGAAGTCTCGCTGGCGATTGCGGAAGTTTTTTACCGGGCGGGCCGAGGCGGCCGGGACGCGCCATGCGACGCGCGCGGCCGCCTCAGCCGATGACGACGGTCAATACTCGGCGCGCACCGTCAGCATGAAATTGCGCGGCTCGCCGTAGTAGTTGGTCCAGCTGGCATCGTTCAGGCGCTGGTAGTAGACGCGGTCGAACAGGTTGTTGGCGTTGAGCGCCACCGTCACGTGCTTGTCGACGCGGTAGGCCACGCGCATGTCGGCCAGCGCGTAGCCGCCCTGGCGCAGCGTGATGGTCTTGGCCACGTTGTAAAAGCCCGATTGCACCTGTACGCCCCCGCCTACGCTCAGGCGCCGCTCGAGTGCCGGCAGGGCGTACTCGGTCCACAGGCGGAAGATGTGCCTGGGCGTGAAGCTGGCGTAGGGCTGGCCCTCGGCGCGCGTGTCCACCTTGTACTTGGTGGTGTTGAAGGTGTAGCCCGCCGCCACCGTCCAGTAGGGCGTGATGGCGCCGGCGGCCTCGGCCTCGAAGCCGCGGCTGCGGACCTCGCCCCCGGCGACCGAGGGGCAGCGCTTGCCCACGCACACCACCGAGGGGTCGGCCTGGGCGCGGTTCTTCTGCTGGATCTGGAACAGCGCCAGCGATACGTTCAGCGCGCCGTCCATCAGTTCGCCCTTGACGCCGGCCTCGTAGTTGGTGCCCGTGACCGGATCGAGCGGCTGGCCGTTGCGATCGAGCTGGTCAATTTGCGGCATGAATACCTGCGCGTAACTGCCATACAGCGACCACTGCCGGTCCAGGTCGACGATCAGGCCACCATAGGGCGTGAATTTGGCATTGGTGCGCTGGCTGGCTTTGGGCGCTTGCAGCCGGCTCCAGTCCATGCGCCCGCCCAGCACCAGCGTCAGCGGATCGGCCAGCGAGAAGCGGCCCATGCCGTACACGCCCTGCTCGCGGTCGCGATTGATGCCCGCGGACTTGTAGGGGCCGATGTCGTAGCCGGGCACGTCGCGCGGATGCCAGTGGAACACGTCCATCGGCATGTTCAACTGAGGGCTGGTGACATCGGCATTCAGGTTCTCGTACGAAGTCCGCAGTGAATTGGCGCCGAACAGCAGTTCGTGGCGCCGCCCGAACAGTTCCACCGGACCGCCGACGTAGGCATCGATGCTGGTCTGGCTGTTGTCGTACTTGATACCTCCTCCCGACAGCTTGGCGCCCAGGCCTGTCGCGCGGTCGATCCCGCCGTTGACGGTGAGGTACTTCATCTCGGAATCGGAGCGAAGATGATCGACGCTGAGCCGCGCGCGCCAGCCCTGGCCGAAGTGGTGGTCCAGGTCCGCGAACACGCGCGTCGTGTTCCAGTCGGAACGGCTGCCGGCGGATTCCAGGTTGACCGAGCGCCGCAGCCCGATCGGCGCGCCGTCCTTGTAGCGCGGCAGCCCGCCCATGCTGGGCGGCGGATGCGAGCGCACGCGGCTGTGCAGCAGGCCCGCCGACAGCACGGTGTCCGGGCCCAGGTCGACCTCGCCGGTGCCGTAGAACAGCCCGGTCTTCTCGTTCGCGCCTTCATAGAAGAAGCCGCGATCGGCCATGACGCCGACGACGCGGCCGCGCACGCTGCCGCTGTCGTTGAGCGGTCCGCCCAGATCGACTTGGGCGCGATAGTTGTCCCAGCTGCCGGCGCTGAGTTCACCGCCGAAGGCGAATTGCCGCTGCGCACGCTTGCGCACCAGGTTGACGGTGGCCGAGGGATTGCCGGCGCCGTGCAACAGGCCATTGGCGCCGCGCAGGATCTCGACGCGCTCGTAGATGGCCATGTCTTCCGGCGCGGCGGCGCGGTTGCCCATCATGGCAGGCACGCCGTCCTGTTCGAAAGATTCGATCTGGAAGCCGCGGGCATAGTAGGCGGTGGTCAGGTGATGGTGCGGCTGCACCGTGATGCCCGTGGCGTGCCGCATGACGTCGTCCAGGGTTTGCAGGTTCTGCTGGCGCATCTGCTCCGGCCCGATCACGGAGATCGATTGCGGCGTCTCGCGCACGCTCAAGGGCAGCTTGCCCAATGTCGGCTGTTGCGCACTGGCGGCCTCGCGTTCGCCGCTGACGGTGACTGCCGGCAGCGTGGCCGCGTCCTTGGCATCCCTGGCGTCGCCGGCCAGCGCCGGCCCCGCCACCACCGCCAGCCAGAGCGGCCAATGGCGCGCCGCCCGCGCGCGCCGCGCCTTGTTCCTGGACATTGAACGCATGGGTACTTCTCCTTCTTTGATACTGAGAATTATTCTCATACAATTTGAAGGAGAATCCGCAGCGCGCAAGCGTTTGTAAGACTCTTGCTATGTTCAGCGACCAGGAACCAGCGCGCTGGGCAGCACCCCGTAGCGCCGCTGGAAGGCCTTGGTGAAGTGCGAATCGGTATAGCCGCAGGCATAGGCGGCCTGCGACACGCTCATCTCGCCGGCGGCGAGCAGCGCGTGCGCCTGGGCCATGCGCTGCTCGCGCACGAAGGCGTAGACACTGCATCCGAACACGCGGCGAAAGCCCGTGGTGAGCTTGTTGACGTTGACGCCGGCGCGGCGCGCCAGCTCGGGCAAGGTGGGGGGATGCTGAAGATCGGCCAGCAGCAGGTCGCGCGCGTGGTGCAGGCGTTCGGTATCGGCGCGCGACAGGCCGGGCGGCGGCGGCGCGGCCTGTGCCGGCTGCAGGGCGCCCAGCGCCAGCGCGGTCAGTTCGAGGGCCTTGGCGGACAGGTACATGCGCTTGAGCGCGCCCTGCATGGGACAGGCCAGCATCTGCCGGCCCAGGGCCTGCAGCGGCGGCGCCAGCCGCAGGTTGGCCTCGGCGTAGGAATCATCGTGGCACGGCGCGCGCAGCAGGCGGACGATGTCGGCGGGTTCCAGCGACAGGGAGTCGCGCAGGTGGTCCAGCGAGGTGCGCAGCGAGACAAAGCGCAGCGACCGGCGCGCGCCGAACTCGTGCTCCATGCGCAGCGGGTCGCGGCACAGGCTCAGGTGCAGCAGCGGTCCGCTGACTTGCGCGGCCGGCGCGCCCGGCACGCGGTAGCGCAGTTCCCCTTCCAGCACCAGCACCAGCTTCAGGCCGGGTGTCAGGTCTTCGAGCACCCGCTCGCCGCGCTCGAAGCGCAACGTGCCGCCGGCCAGCGACATGGCTGGCGTGGCGGCCGGAACGGCCCAGTCGAGTTCAGGATGCGAAGCGGTCACGGTGGCGGGCCCGGGCGGGATCCGACGCTTTATTGAGAGTGACTATTATTACCGTTTCACCCGTTTCATGCCAACGCGGCATTGCGCGCCGCGCGCCGCAGCGCCTGTGGCGGCTGGCCGTAGACCCGCAGAAAGGCGCGGCGCATGCGTTCGCTGTCGGTGAAGCCGACCCGCCGGGCGACGCTGTCGATACTGCCATCGCCCTGTTCGATCTGCGCGCGCGCGGTCTCGGCTCGGATGCGCTCGACCGCCTTGGCGGGCGTTTCGCCGGTCTCGGCCTTGAAGCTGCGCAGGAACTGGCGCGGGCTGACGCAGGCGACCCCAGCCAGTTGTTCCACCGTCAGCGCCGTGCCCAGGTTGCCGCGGATATGCTCCAGCACGGCGCGCATGCGTTCGCTGTCGGGCGCCAGGTCCTGCAGGGCCGAGAACTGCGACTGGCCGCCCGAACGCCGGTGGTAGACCACCATTTCGCGCGCGGTCTCGGCCGCCACGTCCACCCCCAGGTCGGCCTCGACCATGGCCAGCGCCAGGTCGATGCCGGCGGTGATGCCGGCCGACGTCCAGGTGTCGCCGTCGCGCACATGGATGCGGTCGGGCTCGACCCGGACCGTGGGATGGTTGCGCGCCAGCGCCGCGGCATGGCGCCAATGGGTGGTGGCGCGCAGCCCATCGAGCAGGCCGGCGGCGGCCAGCACCAGCGCGCCGGTGCACACGCTGGCCAGCCGCCGGCCCTGTTGGCGCTGGGCCAGCAGGCGGGCGCGCAAGGCGGCGGTGACGGCGGTTTCGCGCGCGCCCTCGCCGCCCGGCACCACCAGGGTATCGGCCGGCGTGCCGCGCCACGGTCGCGTCTGCACGCCAATGCCGCAGGAACTACGCACTTCGCCGCCATGCTCGGACACGACGTGGACCCGGTATGCCGGGCCAGCCGCCGTCCGCGCGAAACGGCCGGCGGTCTGGAACACGGCCGCGGGGCCGGACATGTCCAGCAGCTGGAAATCGGGCACCAGCAGGAAGGCGACGTGGTGGGTCATGACGGATTGGCGTTTTTTGAGGGAATTATGTCATTCACGCCAAAGTGTGCGTCGATACAGTGGGGCCTGTCAAACCCGACCTGTCCGCCCCTTCCTTTCCCATGCCCTCCTCGCCCTCGCCCGCCACGGGCCGCCGCAACGCCCGTATCCTGGCCGTGTGCCAGGGCCTGTTCATCGCCGCGATTTCCATCGACCTGACGCTGACCGCGCTGACCGGCCACATGCTGGCGCCGGACAAGGCGCTGTCGACGCTGCCGTTCGCGCTGATCACCGTCGCCGGCGCTGTCGTGACCTGGTTCGCTTCGCTGCTGATGCAGCGCATCGGCCGCCGCAACGGCTTCGCGCTGGGCGCCCTGGCCGGCGCGGCGGGCGGCGGCATCTCGGTGTGGGCGGTGTTCCACGATCACTTCTGGGCCTTCTGCGCGGGCACCGCGCTGGTGGGCGTGTTCCAGGCGTTCGCGCAGTACTACCGGCTGGCGGCGGCGGACGCGGTGGAACCGGCCGCCAAGAGCCGCGCGATTTCGGTGGTGATGACCGGCGGCGTCATCGCCGCGATCGCCGGGCCGGCGCTGGCGGCCTGGAGCCGCGACCTGTTCGCGCCGGTGGCGTTCGCCGGCGCCTACCTGATGGTGGCGCTGCTGTCGCTGTTGTCCGCCGCCCTGCTGTTCGGTTTCTATCGCGATACCGAAACGTCCGTGGCCGCGGGCGAGGCGCAGGCCGGGCTGCCGCCGCGGCCGCTGCGCGCGGTGGCGCGCCAGCCGGTGTTCATCGCCGCGCTGGCCAACAACGTGGTGGGATCGGTGTCGATGATGTTCATCATGACGGCCGCGCCGCTGGCGGCGGTGGCGTGCAGCCACAGCATCGGCGACGGCGCCAACATCATGCAGTGGCATCTGGTCGGCATGTACGCGCCGGCTTTTTTCGCGGGCGCGCTGATCCAGCGCTGCGGCCTGGCCAAGGTGCTGGGCGCGGGCATGCTGCTGAACGTGGCCTGCGCGCTGATCGCGATGGCCTCGCCGTCGCTGCCGGCGTTCTACGCGGCGCTGTTCTGCCTGGGAGTGGGATGGAATTTCATGTTCGTGGGCGGCACCACGCTGCTGGCGCAGTCGTACCGCCCATCCGAGCGCGCCCGCGCCCAGGGCGCGGCCGAGATGCTGCGCTATGCCGCCACCGCGGTGGCGACGCTGGCCGCCGGGCCGGCGCTGGACGCGTTCGGCTGGGAGGTCCTGAACGCCGCCATGCTGCCGGTGGTGCTGGCGGCCGGCCTGATGACCTGGCACTGGGCGCGCGGCTCGGCCCGGGCCGCCACGGCGGCCGGCCCGGCCTGACCAGGTCCGACCTGAAGCGGGCTGACCTGAAGCGGGCTGACCTGACCGAGCCCGACGTGCAGCGGGCCGGCCGGGCCAAGCCCCGCGGGCGCGGCGCTTACTGCTGCTGGCGGCGCTGCTCCAGTTCGCGCAGGCATTGGGCGACCCCGGCCTGCATCTGGGCGTTGGAGACGGCGGCGCGGTCCGAGACCTCGCGGCAGCGCACGTATTGCGCCTGGCTCTCGGGCGTGTCGCGGATCACGGCCGGCGCCGAGTTCGGATCGGGCGTGACGGTCATGCGCAAGGTGGAAGGCGGCGACAGGCTGCCGTCCTTGGAGCGCTGGCTGGGATATTGGAATTCCTGCGTGACCGGCGCCGCGTTCTGCGCCTGGGCCGCGCCGCCCAGGCAGGCCAGGGCCAGCAGGACGGCGGTGAACGGGAGTTTCTTCATGACGACCTCTCTTTGTTGGTCGCGCCCGGGCCAGATACCCCGCCCGGTGACGCGCCGGTCTATCGTAGCCCCACGCGCGCCCGCGGGGCGTGCCAAGACGCTACGCCAGCCGCGAGATTTGTTTCTTGCGGTTTCCCCGGCGCCGTTCAGCGCGCCGCCGGCGGCTGGCGCAAGGGCGCCAGCAAGGACGACAGGCCGTTGTGGTCCAGCTCGTGCATCAACGCCAGCAGGCGCCCCAGTTCGCCCGGCGGAAAACCCTTGCGCGCGAACCAGGCCAGGTACGGCCCCGGCAGGTCGGCGATGAGGCGCCCCTGGTACTTGCCGAAAGGCATGGTGCGCGTCACCAGCAGCTGCAGCAGTTCGGGATCCACGGGCCGCTACCTCGCCTGGCCGAAGGCAATGTCGGCCGCCGGCACGGCGGCGATCTTCACGCCGAAGCTGGTCATCGACGAGAGCGTGGTGTTGTGGTGCGCGCGGATCTGCGCGCCTGGCGCGTGCGGCTTGTCCTGGGTGGTGTGGGCGTCGGCCGCCAAGGTGACCGGATAGCCCAGCGCCGCGGCGCGGCGCACGGTGGTGTCGACGCAGAATTCGCTGGCGTAGCCGCACACCACCAGCTGCGTGACGCCCGCCTGCGACAAGGCCTCGCCCAGGCCGGTGCGCAGGAACGAATCGGGGGTGGTCTTGCGTATCCGGATGTCGCCGTCGGCCGGCCGCAGGCGCGTATCCAGCTGCCATCCGGGTTCGCCTTGCGCCAGCGGGCTGCCGGCCGCCTCGTGCTGCACGTAGACCACGGGCGCGGCGGCGGCGCGGGCGCGCTCGGCCAGGTCGTTGATGCGCGCCAGCACGGCGCTGGCATCGGCGGGTTCAGGCGTGGTCTCGAACAGGGCGCGTTGCACGTCGATCACGATCAGGGCGGACGTCATGGTTCTCTCGGAAAAAGTGGGTCGCGGCCCGGCAAGGCCGGGCCCACGGGAACGGAAAGGCGGGCTAACCGCATTCGGCGCCGACCAGCGCGGGCGGCCAGATGCGCGCGTACATCCAGAAATGGCGCGGCTCGCCGCGCACCTGCCGGTAATGGTGCAGCAGCCCTTCGCGGTGGAAATGGCAGCGTTCCAGCACGCCGGCCGAGGCGGTATTGGTGTCCAGCACCGTGGCCTGCACTCGCGCCAGGCCCAGCGTCTGCAGGGCCCACGCGGTCATGGCCTCGCAGGCCCGCGACGCGATGCCGCGGCGCCAGTGCGAAGGCGCGAGGTCGTAGGCGATTTCGGCGCGACGCGCGCCCGGCGCGATCTCGTTGAACCCGATCGTGCCGATCAGGCGGTCGTCGGCCTCGACGATGGCCAGGCGCACGCAGTGGCTGGCGGCAGGGTCGGCATAGCCGCGGATCAATGGCGCCAGCGCGTCCGGGCCGTCCAGCTGCCAACTGGTGTGGCGGGTCACGTTGTCGTCGCGCAGATAGGCATACCAGTGTGTCGCGTCGGTGTCGCGCAAGGGACGCAGGCGCAGGCCGGCGATACCCAGGTCAGGCGCGCGTTGCGGCCAGTCGGCAAGAGGCAGGAGCATGGGGAAGCCACGTCGCAAAGATAGTGCCGGCGCGCCTTCGCGCCGGCCATGGGACAGCTTAACAGGCCAGCGCGCCCTCAGAAATCCAGCCGGCCCTTCAACTCGCCGAACGGCACCATGACGTGTTCGCGGTAGGCGGGGCGTTCGCGCAGGCGCTCGTACCACGCCCGCACGTGGGCCAGGGGCTCGTGGTCGATGTCCAGCTCGTAGTAGCGGTACAGCGCGGTGGCCGCGGGAATGTCGGCCAGCGTCAGCGCCTGGCCGTCCAGGTAGGGCTGCGCGGCCAGCACCGCATCGAGCTGGCGCAGGCAGGCATGGGTGGCGGCCAGGCTGCGCGCGATGGCCGGCAGGTCGCGCTGCGCTTCGGGGGTGCGGTAATAGCCCCAGAACACGCCGGCCAGGAAGGCCGGCTGCAACGCGGTCTGGGCCCAGTCCATCCAGCCATCGGCGCGCGCGCGTCGCGCCGGATCGGCCGACCAGAAGGCGTCGGCGCCATGGCGCGCGGCCAGGTAGCGCAGGATCGCGTGCGACTCCCACACCACCGTGTCGCCGTCGCGCAGCAGCGGCACCCGGCCATGGGGATTCATCCGCAGGAAGTCGGGCGTATCGAGCAGCCCGAACTGGCCGCCGGCCGGCACGTGCTCATACGCCAGGCCCAGTTCGCCCGCCAGCCACAGGACCTTCTGCACGTTGAAGGAACTGCGCCGGCCCCAGATCGTCAGCATCGCAAGCCCCCTTCGAGTGGCGCGTCAGCCGGCCACGACGATGCGCGGCTCGCACAGCACGGGAAAGTTGACCGAATTGGCGATGAAGCAGAAATGATGCGCGCGGGCATGCAGGGCCTCGGCCAGGCCGGCGTCGCCGCCCGCGGCGATGATGACCTCGGGCCGTAGCGTGACCGAGACGAAGGCGCCGCCGCGTTGCGGATCTTCGCGCATGACACCTTGCGCGTCATCGCGGTAGGCCGTGACGATGATGTTCTCGACCGCGCAAAGGTGCAGATACCAGAGCTTGTGGCAGGCCGACAGCGAGGCCACCAGCAGGTCCTCCGGATTCCAGCGCGCCGCGTCGCCGCGGAATGCGGGATCGGCCGAACCGGCGATATCGGGCTTGCCCGGCGACTGGATCACGTGGTCGCGGGCATAAGCGGTGTAGCTGGCGGTGCCCTTGCCGGTATTGCCGGTCCAGGTCACGCCGACGTCGTAATGGTGTTCGCCTTTCATTGCGGCTTCCTCGCGGCGCGCCACGCCGGCGCGCAAAGATAGATAGCGTAGCGCATGCGTCGGGCGGGGGACGGCGACGAGCGCTGCCGCCGATGAGCGTAGCGCGGGCCGCCTCGGCGCGGCGCGCCGATACGGCCAGGATGGCGGGCGGCGGCGGACATGCGGGCCACGGCGCAAGGCCTGGCCGGTCGCCGCAGCGGCGTCAGGCCCCCTGCCCTTGCCGCGCCCCCATCAGCGAGCGCGACAGGCGGCTGGCCGCGGCGAGGATCGGCTCCTTCAATTCATGCAGCACGCTTTCGCCCAGGCGCGAAATCGGCCCCGAAATACAGACAGCTCCCTGCAGCGTCCAGTTGATGCCATAGACCGGCGCGGAGATGCTGGAGACCTCGGGATCGCGTTCCCCCAGCGACACCATGTAGCCGGCGCGGCGCACCGATTCATACGGTTCGCCCGGTTCGCCGGAAAAGGCGAGCAGCACGCGGCCCGGGCTGCCCAGTTCCAGCGGCAGGGCCGCGCCGACGCGCACGTGGTGCCGGATCGACTTGGGGCCCTCGACCCGCGCCATGCAGATGCGCTGCTTGCCTTCGCGCACGTAGAACGTCGCGCTTTCGCCGGTTGCCGCCGACAGCTCGCGCAGGATCGGCTGGACCACCTCGACGATGTTGAAGGTGGCCTGGTAACACGCGCCCAGCCAGCCGGCGGCGCGCGCCAGGCGCCAGGTGCCGTCGGGCCGCTGCGCCAGGTAATCGTCCATGGCCAGCGTGCGCGCCAGCCGCAGCACGGTGGAGCGATGGCAGCCGGTGCGCCGGCTCAGTTCCGCCAGCGAGAGATGGGGGTCCTCCACGCCAAAGGCTTCGAGGATCCGCATCGCGCGGCGCACCGCCACTACGCCCTCTTCGCCCGGCGCGTCGGGGGATTCCGGGGTCAGGTCATCGTTCGTCATATGAAACATGTTCCGTTGTATAAACTCGTATTGTATTAGGTGGAACATCCCTCGACAATTCCTCCCATCAAAAACAAACATCGGAGACAAAACATGAAGCCGTTCGCACGCTTGCTATCGGGCCTGGCCCTTGTGTGCATGAGCAGCCTGGGCGCGGCCCAGGGCTACCCCGACAAACCCATCCGGCTGATCGTGCCGTTCCCGCCCGGGGGCGGCACCGACGTGCTGGCCCGCGAAGCGGCGATCAAGGTGGCCGGCAACACCGGCTGGAACATCGTCACCGAAAACCGGCCCGGCTCGGGCGGCAACATCGGCGTGGACGCCGTCGCCAAGTCGGCGCCGGACGGGTATTCCCTGGTGCTGGGCCAGACCAGCAACCTGGCGATCAACCCGACGCTGTACGCCAAGCTGCCCTACGACCCCGAGAAGGACCTCACCGCCATCGGCCTGGTCGCCGATGCGCCGCTGGTGATCGTGGTGCCGGCCAACTCGCCGCTCAAGACCTTCGAGGACATGATCGCGGCGGCCAAGGCCAAGCCGGGGACATTGAACTTCGCCAGCTCCGGCAATGGCACGGTGGCCCACCTGGCGGCGGTGCAGTTGCAGAACGCGGCGGGCATCCAGCTCACGCACATCCCCTACAAGGGCGCGGCGCAGGCGTCCAACGACCTGATCGGCGGGCAGATCGACATGTATCTGTCTTCCGTGCCGACGCTCATCGGCCACGTGCGCAACGGCAAGATGCGGGCGCTGGCGGTGACCTCGGCGCAGCGCGTGCCCGACATGCCCGACGTGCCCACCATCGCCGAGCGCGGCTTCCCCGGCTTCGAGGCCGTGACCTGGTTCGGCCTGGCCGCGCCGGCCGGCACGCCCAAGGACATCGTGCAGCGCCTGAATGCCGAGTTCAACAAGGCGCTCCAGACGCCGGAGCTGCGCGTCAAGTACCAGGAACAGGGCGCGCGCGTGCTCACCGACACCCCGGAAGCGTTCACCAGGCTGATCCACGACGACCGCATCCGCTGGGGCAAGATCGTCAAGGACTCGGGCGCGAAGGTGGAGTGATCCGGCCGTGGCTGCCCTTTACGCCTACTCCAGCGGCGACGCCAGGCCGGCCACCGCCGCCCCGCCCGGGGCGTGCGACTGCCACCTCCACGCGTATGACGCCCGCTACCCGACGATGAAGGGCGCAAGGCTGCTGCCGCCGGACGCGTCCATGGCGCAGTACCGCGCGATCCAGGCCCGCCTTGGCATCCAGCGCGCGGTGCTGGTCACGCCGTCGACCTATGGCGCCGACAACCGCCCCATGCTCGACGCCTTGGCGCAACTGGGCGAGCAGGCGCGCGGGGTGGCGGTGATCGATGGCAGCGAAAGTGACGCGCAACTGCAAGCCTTGCACGACGCTGGCGTGCGCGGCATCCGGCTCAATCTCTCGCTGGGGGTCACTAGCACCATCGACCAGGTGCTGCCGCTGGCGGCGCGGGTCGCCCCGCTGGGCTGGCATGTGCAGTTGCTGATGCCGCCCGAGCGGCTGGCGCAACTGGATGGCCTGCTGTCGGCCCTGCCGGCGCCGATCGTGTTCGATCACATGGCCCGCATCAGTCCGGCGCAGGCCGGCGCGCATCCGGCCCATGCCCTGGTGCTGCGCCTGCTCGGCCAGGGCCGCGCCTGGCTCAAGCTGTCGGGCGGCTACCTCGTCAGCCCGCGCCACAGCGTCGAGGATCCCGCGCTGGACGCGCTGGCCCGCGGCTATCTCGACGCCAATCCCGAACGCATCGTCTGGGGCAGCGACTGGCCCCACGCCTCGGCGTCGGCCGGCATGCAGCCCATGCCCGACGACGCGCGCCAGCTCGATCGGCTGGCCGACTGGGCCGGCAGCGCCCGGCTGCGCCAGGTCCTGGTGCACAACCCGGCGACCCTGTACGGCTTTGCGGCATGAATACCAGAACAACACGGAGACAACGCATGCAGACCTCTTACTTCCTCTCGCGCCGGCGCTTCCTCGCGCTGGGCGCGGCCGTGGCGGCCGGCGCGGCCTTCGGCGCGCGCGCCGCGCAGGATTGGCCCGGCGGCAAGGCCATCACCTGGGTGGTGCCCTATCCGGCCGGCGGCAGCACCGACGTGCTGGGCCGCGCCATCGCGCAGCAACTGGACGCGCTGCTGGCCACGCGCGTGATCGTCGACAACCGTCCCGGCGCCACCGGCACCATTGGCGCAGCCCGCGTGGCGCGCGCCGAGCCGGACGGCCTGACGCTGCTGGGCACCTCGATCGGACCCCAGGCGATCGCGCCGCACGTGCTCGGCAAGCTGACCTATGACCCGGTGGCGGACTTCGCGCCCGTCATCATGATCGGCACCATTCCCCATCTTCTGGTGGTGGGCAAGGAGCAGCCGTTCCACACGGTCGCCGACCTGATCGCGGCCGCGAAAAAGGCGCCCCAGAGCCTGGCGTATGCCTCGGGCGGCACGGGCACGATCCTGCACATGCAGGGCGAGCTGCTGCAGCAAAAGAGCGGCGCGCGGTTCCTGCACGTGCCCTACAAGGGCGACACGCCCGCGCTGCAGGACACGCTGGCCGGGCAGGTGCAATTCGCCTTCATTCCCGCGGCGGCCGCGCTGCCGCACGTGCAGACCGGCGCGCTGCGCGCGCTCGCCGCCACGTCGGCGCGGCGCCTGCCGGCCTTGCCGCAGGTGCCAACCATGGCCGAGGCCGGCTTCAGCGATTTCGTGGTGGAGCAATGGCAGGCCGTGTTCGCCCCCGCCGCCACGCCCGCGCCCGTCATCGCCCGGCTCAACGCCGGGATCGGACGCGCCTTGCAGAGCCCGGCGCTGACGGCGCTGGCCGAGCAGCTCGGCATCACGCTGGCCGGCGGCACGCCGCAGGCCCTGGACACCACCCGCAGGGCGGACTTCGACAAATGGGGCAAGGTCATCCGCGACGCCGGCATCAAGCCGGCCTGACCCTGCCCTTCCGACTCTCACCTCCACAGGAACACTCATGGCAAACCAGGACATCATCAAGGACTTCCCGCGCGTCGGCGCCGACATCGTGCGCCGCGCGGCGGCACTGCAACCGGCCATCCTGGCCGACGTGGCCGGCCGCCGCGGCGCGCTCAGCGGCCGCATCCGCCCGCTGCACCCCGGCATGAAGCTGGCCGGCACGGCGCTGACGGTGGAAGTGCGCCCCGGTGACAACCTCATGATCCATGCCGCGATTTCGCTGGCCAAGCCGGGCGACGTGCTGGTGATCGACGGCAAGGGCGACCTCAGCTCGGCGCTGATGGGCACCATCATGATGAACGCCTGCCGCAAGCTGGGCATCGCCGGCGTGGTGATGGATGGCGCGGCGCGCGATAGCGTGGAGATCATCGAAATGGACTATCCGGTGTTCGCCGCCGGCACCAACCCGAACGGCCCCACCAAGAACGTGCCCGGCCGCATCGGCCATCCCGTGTCGGTCGGCGGCGTGACCGTGCATCCCGGCGACTTCGTCATCGGCGACGCCGACGGCGTAGTGGTGGTCGAACGCGAGAAAATCGAAGGCCTGCTGCCGGCCGCCGAAAAGAAGGTGCGCGACGAGGCCGCGCGCATCGCCGCGATCCAGGCCGGCGACACCGAGGCCAAGTGGCTGACGGCCGCGCTGCGCGCCGCCGGCGTGCTCAAGGAAGGGGAAGCGCTGTGAACAACATCGCCACAGGCAAGGCCGCCATCGTCGTGACCGCGGCCGACCTGGCCCCGGAAGCCGTCGCGCTGCTGCAGGATTTCAATCTGGTGTTTGCCGGCAAGACGCCCAGCGAAGAGGGCATCGTGTCCTTGTGCCGCGAGCACAACCCGGTTGCCATCATCGTGCGCTACAGCAAGGTGGGCGCCGCCGCCATGGACGCCGCGCCCGCGCTGCGCGTGATTTCCAAGCACGGCAGCGGCACCGACACCATCGACAAAGCCGCCGCCGCCCAGCGCGGCATCCAGGTCGTGGCCGCCGTGGGCGTGAACGCCGCCGCCGTGGCCGAGCATGCCCTGGCGCTGCTGCTGGCCTGCGCCAAATCGGTCGTGGGCCTGGATGGGCGCATGCGCGCCGGACACTGGGACAAGTCGACGCACAAGAGCCTGGAACTGGACGGCAAGACCATCGGCCTGGTGGGCCTGGGCGCCATCGGCCGGCGCATGGCCGCCATGGCGCACGGCCTGAACATGCGCGTGATCGGCTTCGATCCCTACGCGCGCGATCTGCCCGAGTACATCGCCAGCGTGCCGCTGGACGCGATCTGGCGCGAGGCCGACGTGGTGTCGCTGCATTGCCCGCTGACCGACGAGAACCGCGGCCTGGTCAATGCGGCGACGCTGGCGCAGTGCAAGCCTGGCGTGGTCCTGGTCAACACCGCGCGCGGCGGCCTGGTCGACGAAGACGCGTTGCTGCAGGCGGTGCGCTCGGGCCAGGTGCGCGCCGCCGGCCTGGACAGCTTCGCCGTCGAGCCGATGACGGCCGGCCACCCCTTCCAGCAGGAGCCGCGCATTCTCCTCAGTCCGCACGTCGGCGGAGTGACCAGCGCCGCCTACGTCAACATGGGCGTGGCCGCCGCGCGCAATGCGCTGGACGTGCTGGCCCGCGCGGCCGCCCCCGCCTGAGGAGCCGCGCCATGCCGCAACGATGGAAGCATGCGCCGCCGGACAGCAACTGGGGCGAATTCGGACCCGACGACCAGCGCGGCCGCATGAATCTGGTGGACCGCGCCAAGGTGCTGCAGGGCATCGCGGAGGTCCGCGAGGGCCTGACGTTCTGCCTGTCGCTGCCGCTGGACGTGCCGGGCGGCATGGCGCTGAACCCGCGGCGCCTGCCGCCGCAGCGCTACGCCACGCTGCGCGATGGCAAGAGCGCCGGGGCCCAGGGCTTTTGCTGGTCCTACGCGTCGGAAGACCCGCTGCTCACGGACGTGGTGTGCGACGACGTGCTGCTGATGAACACACAGTATTCCACCCAGTGGGACAGCCTGGCGCACATGGGCAGCCGGTTCGATGCCGATGGCGACGGGCAGGCCGAGGCGGTGTTCTACAACGGCTTTCGGGCCGGCGCCGAAATCCTGGCGGCCGCGGAGGATCCGCAAGCCGTGGCGGACTGGGCCCGCTTTCCCGGCCCCCGCGCCGGGGCGCTCGGCATCGAGCAACTGGCCGAACATGGCGTGCAGGGCCGCGCCGTGCTGATCGACCTGGAGGCCCATGTCGGCCGCACGCGCACCGCCGTGGGCTACGACGCGCTGATGCGCATCCTGGAGGCCGACGGCGTGGCCATCGAGCCGGGCGACATGGTGTGCCTGCACACCGGCTTCGGCGACACGCTGATGTCGATGAACCGCCAGCCCGACGTCGCGCGCCTGCACGCCACCGGCAGCGGCCTGGACGGCGACGATGCGCGCCTGCTGCGCTGGATCGTCGACACGCGCCTGGCGTGCCTGATTGCCGACAACCCCGCCGTCGAGCTGGTGCGGCCGGTAGCCCTGGGGGGCGCGGCCACGCCGCTGCGCCGCCCGCGCCTGCCGCTGCACGAGCACTGCCTGTTCAAGAACGGCATCCACCTGGGTGAACTGTGGTGGCTGACGCCGCTGGCGCGCTGGCTGCGCGCCAACGGGCGCCACCGCTTCCTGCTGACCGCGCCCCCGCTGCGCCTGCCAGGCGCGGCCGGCTCGCCAGCCACGCCCATCGCCACGGTCTGAAACGCTGAAAACCGCAAACCAGGCGCAGCCGCCGGCACAGGCGGCGCGCTTTCCACAAGGAGACGATCTCGTGAAACTGTTCCGCCTTTTACCCCTGGCGCTTGCGTTCTGCGCCAGCGTGGCCGCCGCCGACTACCCCGACCGCGCGCTCAAGCTGGTGGTGCCCTATTCCGCCGGCGGCGCCGCCGATGCCCAGGCCCGCCTGGTGGCCCAGAAACTGGGCGCGCGCCTGGGCCAGACCGTCGTGGTCGAGAACAAGCCCGGCGCCAGCGGCACCATCGGCGCGGCCAGCGTGGCGCACGCCGCCGCCGACGGCTACACGCTGCTCTACGACGCCACGGCGTTCGCCATCAATCCCTCGCTCTACAAGAAACTCAGCTACGACAGCCGGCGGGATTTCCTGCCGATCTCGCTGATCAGCCTGACGCCCAACCTCCTGGTGGTGCCGGCGCAGTCGCCCTACCAGCGCATCGAAGACCTCACGACCGCCGCGCGCAAGGGCCACCTGACGTTCGGCACGCCCGGCCAGGGCACCGCCCAACACATCGCCGCCGCCTGGTACGCGCAGGGCAACAAGCTGGAACTCACCCACGTCCCCTACAAGGGCGGCGCGCCGGCGCTGACCGACCTGATGGGCGGCCAGATCGACATGATGTTCAGCAACATGGCGGCGTCCTACCCGCTGGTCAAGAGCGGCAAGCTGCGCGCGCTGGCGATCACGTCGCCCGAGCGCATCGCGGCGCTGCCCGACCTGCCCACCGTCGCGGAGAGCGGCGTGCCGCAGTATTCGGTGTACGAGTGGAATGGCGTGCTGGCGCCGGCCGGCGTGCCGCCCGAGGTGGCCGCGCGCATCGAGCAGGCGTTGCGCGCCACGCTGCAGGACCCGGCGCTGCGCCACAGCCTGCAGGAACTCGGCGCGCAGCCGGTGGGCTCGACCGCCGCCGAATTCCGCGCCTTCATCGACGACCAGATGGAACGCTCGGCCCGTATTCTGGCCGAGGCCGGCATCCACAAGGAATGACGCGGCCAGCGAGGGCTCAAGGCCGAATGACATTCCCGCATAAAAACAGAGGACGACAAATGAATCACCGTAATCGAACCCGCTTCTCGCCCCGGCGCGCCGCGCTGCTCGTCGCGGCCGCCGCGACACTCCTGGCGGGCGGCGTGGCCCATGCCGCCGACGCCTGGCCCAACCGCCCCGTGCGGATCGTGGTGCCCTACGGCCCGGGCGGCGCGGTCGACGTGGCCACGCGCAAGGTCGCGCAGATGCTGTCGACGCAGACCGGCCAGAGTTTCGTGGTGGAGAACAAGCCCGGCGCGACCGGCACCATCGGCGTCAGCCAGGTGGCCCGCGCGCCGGCCGATGGCTACACGCTGGTGGCCAACGACACCACCTATTCGCTGCTGCCGCACATCTTCAAGAAACTGCCTTTCGATCCGGCGGCGGACCTGCAGCCGGTCACGGCCTTCATCTTCGCGCCCATGGCGCTGGCGGTGGCGGCCGACAGCCCCTATCGCACGCTCGACGACCTGCTGGCGCGGGCGCGCGCCAAGCCCGACTCGGTGACGTACGGCTCGGGCGGCGCCGGCACCACGCCGCACTTTGCCGCCGAAGGGCTGGCGCGGGCGACGGGCGTGAAATTCATGCACGTGCCGTTCAAGGGCGCCGCCGAAGCCACGCAGGCGGTGCTGGGCAAGGTGATCGACTTCCAGTTCGCCTCGACCACCGGCCTGATGGGGCCGGCGCAGGGTGGACAGTTGCGCCTGCTGGCCGTGAGCGGCGCCAAGCGGCTGGCGGTGCTTCCCGACGTGCCGACATTCGCGCAGGCTGGCGTGAAGGATTTCGGCGTGGTCAACTGGACCGGCCTGTGGGCGCCCAAGGGCACGCCGCCGGAAGTCACAGAACGCCTGCAACGCGAAGTCACCAAGGCCATGGCGTCGGAGGAAATGCAGACCTTCGCCACCAAGATGGGCGCCGAGCCGCGCGCCGCCGACGCGGCGGAATTCGGCCGCATCCTGGCCGACAGCAACGTGATGTGGGGCAACGTGGCCCGCAGCATCGGCTACGACGCCAAATAGACACCGAGGAGACGCCATGTTTTTCCCGCAACCGCCCCAGGTGGCGCAATTGGACGCATGGAGCGCCATGCCCGACAACTTCCGCCGCCCCCAGCGCAGCGACTGGGCCGACGCCAACCGCGGCGGCGCGCCGGTCGATTCGTTCCTGGAAGGCCCGGTGTTCGATCGCCACGGCAACCTGTACGTCACCGACATTCCGTGGGGGCGGGTGTTCCGCATCGGACCCGACGGCCAATGGTCGTTGGTGACAGAATACGACGGCGAGCCCAACGGCATGAAGTTCCTGGACGACGGCCGACTGCTGATCACGGACTACAAGAATGGCCTGATGGTCCTGGACGTGGCCAGCGGCCAGGTCGCGCCCTACCTGGCCCGCCGCAACAGCGAGCGCTTCAAGGGCGTGAACGACCTGATCTTCGATGCGCACGGCAATATCTACTTCACGGACCAGGGCCAGAGCGGCCTGCACGATCCCAGCGGCCGGCTGTACCGCCTGCGCCCCGACGGCCGGCTGGATTGCCTGCTCGACAACGTGCCCAGCCCCAACGGCGTGGCGCTGTCGCCGGACGGCAAGGTGCTGTACCTGGCGGTGACGCGCGGCAACTGCGTCTGGCGCGTGCCGCTGATGGCGGACGGCAGCGTCAGCAAGGTGAGCCAGTTCTTCACCTCGTACGGTCCCAGCGGCCCGGACGGACTGGCGGTGGACCGCGAAGGCAATCTGCTGGTCTGCAATCCGGGCCTGGGCTACGTGTGGCTGCTGAACCATCGCGCCGAGCCGGTGATCGTCTGGCGCAGCCCCAACGGCATGTCGACCACCAACCTGGCCTTTGGCGGCGAGGACGGCCGCACCCTGTTCTGCACCGAGTCGCTGACGGGCACCATCCTCATCGCCCGCGCGCCCCATCCGGGCCTGCTGGCCGCGGCCCCGCGCTGACGCGCTCCGGGCGACGGGCCCGGCGGGATCCCACGCATCCACGACGGGCGCGCCGCGCTTGCCTTTACATCCCGTTTCAGCAAGGATGGGCATGCGTCCGTATCGTGGGCGCACCGCAACACAGGAGCTCGCCATGATGAGAACCACCTTGACCTGCACCCTGACAGTCGCCCTGCTTGCCGGCTGCGCCCCCTCCAAACCGATCAGCGCGCGTTCCGTGCCCGTGGACAATCACACGGCGCGCGATTCGCTCGACTGGCCGGGCAGCTACGAAGGCACCCTGCCTTGCGCCGATTGCCCCGGCATCCGCACCCGCCTGACCTTGATGCAGGACGGCCGCTACGAGCGCGCCACCCAGTACCTGGACCGCGAGCCGCAGCCTGAAACGGTCGCCGGCACCTTCAGCTGGGAATCCGATGGCAGCACCATCCGCCTGGACGCCTCGGGCGACAGCCAGCGCTATTTCATCGCCGAGAACCAGGTGATCATGCTGTACCGCGACGGCACCCGGCCCACCGGCCCGCTGGCGCCGCACTACGTGCTGCGGCGCGCGCAATAGCGCCGCCGCGCCGGAAAATGCCCCCCAAGGAAGGAAGACCCATGAAGACCGATCACGAACTGCTCGACGCGTTTGCCCCGACCGGCGCGCTGCGCGCCTCCATCAACCTGGGCAATCCCATCCTTGCCAACACCCATCCCGACACCGGCGCGCCCGGCGGCGTGTCGGTCGACCTGGCCACCGAACTGGCGCGCCGGCTCGACGTGAAACTGGAGCTGGTGGTGTTCAAGTCCGCCGGCGAATCGGTCAACGCGGTCGCCGCCGAACAGGCTGACGTGGGCTTCTTCGCGATCGATCCGCTGCGGGGCGAACAGATCGCCTTCACCGCGCCCTACGTGGTGATCGAAGGCGCCTACCTGGTGCGCGACGATTCCCCCATCACCCGCATGGAAGAAGTGGACCGACCCGGCCAGCGCGTGGTGGTCGGCAAGGGCAGCGCCTATGACCTGTACCTGACGCGCGAGATCAAGCACGCCGAACTCTTTCGCGCGCCCACCTCGCCCGCCGTGGTCGACACCTTCGTGAAGGAAAACATGGAAGTGGCGGCCGGCGTCAGGCAACAGTTGGAGGCCGACGCGCACCGCCTGGGCGGCCTGCGCCTGCTGGACGGCCACTTCATGCTGATCCGCCAGGCCATGGGCGTGCCCAAGAGCCGCGGCGCCAAGGCGAGCGCGTACCTGGCCGCCTTTGTCGAAGCGATGAAGAAAAGCGGGTTCGTGGCCGAGGCGCTGGCGCGCCACAAGATCCAGGGCGCCGCCGTGGCGCCATTGGAAGCGGCGCCGCAATAAAAGGCAGCGTAGCCGCCACCCCGCTCGATTGCTCGCCGCGAGCCTTGCACGCGGTGGCATCACGCGCCTTGCCGGCCGCGCCGCCGCCTGCTGTGAACCGTCGCTGGCGGCCCGCAGCGCGGGCCGCCAGCGACAGGGATCGCAACCGCCGTCAGTGGCTGATCATCCAGGGCCGCGAACCGGCGAAGGACTTGGCGCCGTCGGGCGTGGCGCGGGTCTTGCCGGACCGGCGGGCGCCCGAACAGCAACCGCAGTTCATGCCGTGGCCCGAACGCGAGCTGCGCGGTTCGTTGGCGCTGCGTTCGTTGGCGGCATGGGCACGGTTGACGGCCGACGACAGCGCCGAGATCGCGGGCGCGCCGCCGACGATGCGGTTCGAGGCCGCGCCGCATCGCGGACAGTCGGCCGGGTCGCGCCACTGCGCCAGCGGCCGCAGCGCCGTGAATTCGCCGCAATCGGCGCAGGCGTAGTCATACATGGGCATGTCGGTCTCCTGCGCGCAAGGCCTAGCGGTCGCGCGACAAGGGCATGTCGATGCCGCCCTTGATGTGCTTGACCGGACCGGAGGCCGACGGCTGGATGTCGAAATCGAAGATCTCGGTCGGCAGCCACAGCGTGGCGCAGGAGTTGGGAATGTCCACCACCCCGCTGATGTGCCCCTGCACCGGCGCCGTACCCAGTATCGAGTACGCCTGCGCGCCCGAATAGCCGAACTTCTTCAGGTATTCGATGGCGTTCAGGCAGGCCTGGCGATAGGCCACGTTCACGTCCAGGTAGTGCTGCTTGCCGCCCTCGTCCACCGAGATGCCTTCGAAGATCAGGAAGTCCTTGTAGGCCGGCGTGATCGGGCTGGGCTTGAAGATCGGGTTGAGGATGGCGTACTTGTCCATGCCGCCCTTGATCAACGTGACGCGCATGTGCACCCAGCCGGCCATTTCGATGGCGCCGCAGAAGGTGATCTCGCCGTCGCCCTGCGAGAAGTGCAGGTCGCCCACCGACAGGCCGCCGCCCTTGACGTAGACCGGAAAGAACACCCGCGCGCCGCGCGACAGGTCCTTGATGTCGCAGTTGCCGCCATGCTCGCGCGGCGGCACGGTGCGCGCGCCCTCGGCCGCCGCGCGGTCGCGGTCGGCCCCTTGCAGCGCGCCCATGTGCGCCGTCTTGGGCGCGGGCGGATTGGCCAGCGGCGGCACGCGGTTCGGGTTGGTGTCGATCAGCGCCTGCTCGCGCTGGTTCCAGGTGTCCAGCAGCTTCTTGTCGGGCAGGCAGCCGATCAGGCCGGGATGGATCAGGCCGGCGAAGCTGACGCCCGGGATGTGGCGCGACGAGGTGAACATGCCATGGAAATCCCAGATGGATTTCTGCGCATGGGGGAAATGGTCAGTAAGGAAGCCGCCGCCATTGTTGCGGCTGAAGAAGCCGTTGAAGCCCCACAGGCTGTCGGGCTTGGCGCCGATGTCCAGCAGGTCCACCACCAGCAGGTCGCCGGGCTCGGCGCCTTCGACGCCGACGGGGCCGGACAGGAAGTGCACGGTGGAAAGGTCGACGTCGCGCACGTCATCGGCGCTGTCGTCGTTCTTGATGGCGCCGCCGGTCCAGTCGTAGGTCTCCAGGATGAAATCGTCGCCGGGCTTGACCCAGACGGCCATCGGGATATCCGGATGCCAGCGGTTGTGGATCTGCTTGTTTTCGTAGGGGGACTGGGCCAGGTCGACCTGGATGAGGGTATCGGTCATTCTCTTTCATCTCCAACGCAACGTGTTGATAAAACAGAACTTGCCATCAGGGGCCGGCCAAGGTGCCTGACGTGCCGGGGCGCGTCGCCAGCGACTGATTCGTCATGCACGGTAGGACAGTTTCGGGCGACGGTAAACTGGGTTTTTTCACAGTGAAGCCGTCACACGCCCCTTCGACACCCGGCCCCGGTCCGAGCCTCAGCCACTCTTGCGGCAAAAGCAGTAAACGTGCCGATAGGGATCGTCGACCATGTGGCGCGAAGCGATCACCCCATCGATGGCGGGCACGAACTCTTCGAATTCCGGGCTCACTTCGACCGGAAACGGCGTGCGCTCCGGCAGATCGTTGTAGCCCAGCACCAGCACGCCGCCAGGCCTGAGCACCGCGTGGCATTGCGCCAGCAGGCGGCGCAGGCCGGCCTCGCCGTCAATGCCGAAGCCAAGCAGGCCGTTGGCGACCACCACATCGAAGGCGTCCGCGCCATAGTGTTCCGCCATGTCGAGCGCATCGCCGATCCGGTGCAGCCCCGGCCGGCCGTAGACCGCATTGCGCGGCGAGATATCCAACGAATGGAAGGTCGCGCGCAGCAGCCTGGGATAGTGCCAGTTGTGCTTATCCAGGCCGAGGAACAGCAACTGTTGCGGTTCGCGCTGTAAGGCGGCCAGCCGGTTCAGATAGGCGAACACGCGCGTCTCGAGAAATACCCGGCTGGGCGTATCCAGCCTGAAATCGATTCCCACGCGTTCGGCCAGAACAGGCGACAGCCTGAACAGCGCCCGATTGGCGATATATTTCAACTTGCGCAACTTGCGCATCACATTCCCTCCTGCTCCGAGGGAAAGCAATATGCTTTGCGCACGCGGACCTGCCTATTGGACTGGTCCGATATTGCACGACAGTTATGATGCGTCCATCGCATTCGCGGCCGGCCCGCAACGGAAGTCCCAGTCCATGTTCCCGCTTCGCCCCCTGTCCGCCCTTTTCCTGTTCGCCTGTACCCTGCCGGCCCACGCGGCCGAGGAATGCGTGGCGCGGTTCGACGCGGGCGTGGCCCGCTACCAGGAAGCCGTGGGCGTGCAGAAGGGGCGCGAGACGGCCAACTGGCAGGAACTGAACGGGCTGCTGTGCCAGGGGCGGCTGGACCTGCTGGACATGGAGTTCGCGCTGGTCGACGACTACGAACAATGCGCGCGCAACGGCGGGAAGTTTCCCGAGCAGACCGCGCGCGCGATGCAGGACCGCTCGGACAACCTGGCCGCGCGCAAGAGCGCGTGGATCGACACCTGCGGCCCCTACATGAAGCAATAGCGCGGCCGCCGCAACGCGCGGGCGGGCTCCGCGCGCTTCGCAACGGCCAGGCGCGTCAGGCGGCCGTTGCCGCCGCCGCGGGCCGCGGGAAGAAGATGGCGCGGGCGGGGTCGAAGTCGTAGCGGTCTTCGAACTCGGTGGCGTCCGCGGCCAGGGCCAGCACCGAATCGAGGATGAAATCGGCCTTGGCGTCCGACAGCAGCACGCTGAAGTTCAGGCGGATGAAACCCGGCTTTTCGATCTCGCGGCCGTCGAGGATGGCCTGGCGCATGCGCGCCGATTCGGCCTCGTCGATCTCCAGCAGATGATGCACGTAGGGACCGGCGCAGGCGCAGCCGCCGCGGGCCTGGATGCCGAAGCGGTCGCTCAGCATGCGCGTGACCAGTTGCTGGTGGACGTAGCCGCCCTGGCCGTTGCGCACGCGGAACGAGAAGATCGGCAGGCGCGGCGCGCTCAATGAACCCAGCAGTTCCAGGCGGGGATGGTCCTGCCAGCGGGCCAGCGCGCGCTGCACGAAGGCGGCGTTGCGCCGCGCCATCAGGTCGGCGCCCAGCGCCTCCTTGACCAGCAGCACCAGCGCGGCGCGGATGTCGCCGACCACGTTGGGGGTGCCGGCCTCTTCGCGCGCTTCCAGGCTGGCGCTGTAGTCGTGGTTCATGGGCGAGACGAACTTGACGGTGCCGCCGCCCGGGAAAGTGGGCGTGGTCGGCACGACCGCGTCGCGGCGCACGATCAGGATGCCCGAGGCGCCGGGCCCGCCGATGAACTTGTGCGGCGAGAACACGATGGCGTCGATGGGCGCGTCGGGCGCGGGCGTCATGCGGATGTCCAGGTACGGCGCGCCGCCGGCGTAGTCCCAGATCATCCGGGCGCCGGCGCGCTTGACGAGGCGCGTGATCGCTTCGACGTCGGCGATGATGCCGGTGACATTGGAGGCGGCCGACAGCGCGCAGATGACCAGCGTGCCCGCCGGCGCTTGCAGCGCGGCGTCGAGCTCGTCCAGGTCCGGCCCGCCCTGCGCACTTTCGGCCAACACCACGATATCGGCGCCGCATTCACGCCACGGCAGGATGTTCGAGTGATGCTCGTAGGGGCCCATGACGACGCGCACCTTGCGGCCCGCCGCCAGCGCGGCCGGCACGCCCAGCAGGTGCACCAGGCGGTTGATGCCCATGGTGGCGCCCGAGCCGGAGAAGATCACGGCATGCTCGTCGCCCGCGCCGCAGCAGCGGCCGACCACGGCGCGCGCCTCGCGCCGCAGGCGCGTGATGAAACCGCCGCAGAACGAGGCCTCGGTGTGCGAATTGGCGTAGTACGGCAGCACGTGCTCGAGCACGAAGCGCTCGACCTGCATGAGCGCGCGGCCGGAAGCCACGTAATCGGCGTAGACCAGCGGCTTGAGGCCGAACGGGCCTTCGATGACGGCGTCCTTGCCGATCAGGCCGTCGGCCAGGCTGGCGATGATGTCGGGGGATTGCAGGGATTGCTGGAACTGGCGCAACGGCCCTGTGGCGGCCGGGGTCGCTTGGGTGGACATGGTGTGGATTCGATGAAACGGCTGGCAGGAAAGTTAGCGAAATATCATACGATGGAAGGAAATTTGAAACCTCACCTAAATTTTCCTTAAAATCGTCAAAATTCGATCGTTTGAACGAATATATGGAAAAAATAGACAAGTTTGATCTGAATATCATTTCCTGCCTGCAACGCGAAGGTTCGCTGTCGCAGCGCGAGCTGGCCGATCGGGTGGGGTTGTCGCAGAACGCGTGCTGGCGGCGGTTGCAGCGGCTGAACGCCTGCGGCATCATCCGCGGCACCCGCGCCGAGGTGAACCTGGCGGAACTCGGGCTGGACCTGACGGTGTTCGTGATGATCCGCACCAGCCACCATGCCAAGGAATGGGCCGACGGTTTCCGCAAGCACGTGGAACGCCTGCCCGAAGTGACCGGGTTCTACCGCATCGGCGGCGACTGGGACTACCTGATCCAGGTGGTCTGCCGCGGCATCGCGGGGTACGACCGCTTCTACCAGAAGCTGATCACCGATTTCGAGCTGTCCACGGTGACGGGGTTCTTCAGCATGGAAGCCATCATCGAGAACCGGCCGCCCGACCTGGGGCTGCTGCAGGAGTCCGTGGGCAACGCGTAGCGCCCACGGTTGGCCGCGGGCGGCGCGGCGGCTTGAATAACCGGCGGTCATGATCGCCCGGGGCGGCTTATATCCACGGGTTATCCCGGATGCCTCCATATCCACAAATCGTCAATAATTCGCCAACGTTTTGTCGTCGATCCGTCCCCACCGCCGCCCATGTCCGTTTCCGTCCGGGACGCCATTGTTTCCTCCTCCCATCTCGCCTCGTCCGCCCCGGAGCTGTCCGAGGTGGAGTTCGGCCTGATCATCGCCTCGCACGCCTTCAACCGCTGGATGGTCCGCTGCATGGCCTGTGCCGGGCTGCCCGAGCTGACCTCGCTGGACATCCTGGTGCTGAACCACGTGTTCCATCGCGGCCGCGGCAAGAAACTGGCGGACATCTGCTTCACGCTCAATGTCGAAGACACCCACCTGGTGAACTATTCGCTCAAGAAGCTGGAGCGGCTGGGCGTGGTGCAAAGCGCCAAGACCGGCAAGGAAGTGATCTACACCACCACCGATGCCGGCGCCGCCGCGATCCAGCGCTACGCCGAAGTGCGCGAGCAATGCCTGGTGAAACCCTTCATCGACTCCCCCGCCGCGGACGATGCCAGCCACCAGCTGGCCAATACCCTGCGCGCCCTGTCGGGCCTGTACGACCAGGCCGCGCGCGCCGCCACCTCGCTGTGAGAATCCACGTTGTCTAGCATTCCCGCCTCTTGCCCCCAGCCGCTGCTCTCCGTGCGCGGCATCTCGGTGGACTTCAATACCGAAAACGGCGTGTTCCGCGCCGTCGAGAACCTGGACTTCGACGTGCGGCCGGGCAAGACGCTGGCCATCGTCGGCGAGTCCGGCTCGGGCAAGTCGGTGACGTCCATGGCCATCATGCGGCTGACGGACTACAACAACGGCCGCATCGCCACCGGCCAGATCCTGTTCCGCGACGGCGACGACCGCGAGGTCGACCTGACGGCCGCGTCCGACGAGCGGATGCGCGCGATCCGAGGCAACGACATCGCCATGATCTTCCAGGAGCCGATGACCTCGCTGAACCCGGTATTCACCATCGGCGACCAGATCATCGAGGCCATCATGCTGCACCAGCAGTTGTCGCGCTCGGCCGCCCGCAAGGCGGCGCGCGCGCTGCTGGAGAAGGTGCGCCTGCCGGACGCCGAGCAATTGCTGGACCGCTATCCGCACCAATTGTCGGGCGGCATGCGCCAGCGCGTGATGATCGCGATGGCGCTGTCGTGCCAGCCGCGCCTGCTGATCGCCGACGAACCCACCACCGCGCTGGACGTGACCATCCAGGCGCAGATCCTGAACACCATCCGCGAATTGCAGCGCGACCTGGGCACCGCCGTGATCTTCATCACCCACGACATGGGCGTGGTGGCCGAGATGGCCGACGACGTGGTGGTGATGCTGCGCGGCAGGAAGGTCGAGCAGGGCCCGGTGGAAGAGATCTTCCGCGCGCCCAAGCATCCCTATACCCGCGCCCTGCTGGCCGCCGTGCCGCGCCTGGGCAGCCTGACCGGCCGCGACCTGCCGCTGCGCACGCCGCAGACGGTGCTGGAAGGCGACACGCTGCGCGAAGTGGGCGAGACCCGCGAGCAGGACACGGCCCGCTACGACGAGCCGGTGCTGCGCGTCGAGAAGCTGACCACGCGCTTTGACGTCGGCCACAACCTGTTCGGCCGTGTCACCCACCGCGTGCACGCGGTCGAGGAAGTCAGCTTCGACGTCTACCCCGGCGAAACGCTGGCGCTGGTGGGCGAATCGGGCAGCGGCAAGTCGACCATCGGCAAGACCCTGCAGCAGCTGGTGGCGCCGACCTCGGGCGCGGTGCGCTACAACGGCCAGGACATCTTCTCGATGGACGCCGCCGGCCGCCAGCGCCTGCGCCAGGAGATCCAGTACATCTTCCAGGATCCGTATGCCTCGCTGGACCCGCGCAAGACCGTGGCCTTCAGCATCGCCGAGCCGATCCGCACCCATCGCCTGCTGACCGACGAGGCCGCCATCGCGCGCCGCGTCGGCGAGCTGCTGGAACAGGTGGGCCTGAAACCCGAGCACGCGCGCCGCTATCCGCATGAATTCTCCGGCGGCCAGCGCCAGCGCGTCTGCATCGCCCGCGCCCTGGCCAGCGACCCCAAGCTGATCATCGCCGACGAATCGGTGTCGGCGCTGGACGTGTCGATCCAGGCGCAGATCCTGAACCTGCTGATGGACCTGCAGAAAGACCGCGGCCTGTCGTACCTGTTCATCACCCACGACATGGCGGTGGTGGAGAAGGTCAGCCACCGCGTGGCGGTGCTGTACCTGGGCCAGATCGTGGAACTGGGCACGCGCCGCCAGATCTTCGAATCGCCGCAGCATGCCTACACCCGCAAGCTGCTGGCCGCCGTGCCGGTGGCCGAGCCCGGCCGCCACATCGACACCTCGCTGATCGAGGGCGAGATCCCCAGCCCGGTGCGGCGCGTGGGCGACGAGCCGGCGATCATTCCCCTGGTTGAATTCGCGCCCGGCCACCGCGTGGCCCGCGCCGCCTGAACCTTCCGTTTTCTACACGTCGGCCCGGCCGATTTCCCGTCCTGGAGTTGAACATGCTCTCCCTACGCAAAACCTTCACCGCCACCGCCCTGGCCCTGGCGCTGGGCGGCGCGCTGCCCGCGGTCCTGTCGACCGCCCAGGCCGCCGGCACGCTCAACGTCGCCATCAACCAGGATCCGGGCAGCTGGGATCCGATCGACACCTTCGTGACGTTCTGGGGTTCGGTCGGCAGCAACCTGTACGACGGCCTGACCATGCGCGGCGCCGACCTGAAGCTGCAACCCGGCCTGGCCACCAAGTGGGAATACCTGGACGACAACAAGCGCCTGCGCTTCACGCTGCGCCAGGGCGTCAAGTTCCACAATGGCGAGCCGTTCAACGCCGAGGCCGTCAAGTTCACGTTCGAGCGCCTGCTGGGCGCGGAAGGGGCCAAAGGCCCGCAGAAGTCGAACTACGACTCGATCGGCGAGGTCAAGGTGGTGGACGAATACACCGTCGACTTCATCCTCAAGCAACCCGATCCGGTGCTGCTGACCAAGCTGGCCGGCTACGGCGCCATGATCGTGCCGCCCAAGTACATTCAGGAAAAGGGCGAAGAGAACTTCAACACCCACCCGGTCGGCACCGGCCCGTTCAAGTTCGAGAGCTACCAGCCCAAGGTCAACGTGACCCTGGCGCGCAATGACGACTACTGGGGCGGCAAGCCCAAGCTGGACAAGGTGGTCTACCGCTTCATCAGCGAGCCCGGCACCCAGGTCGCCGAACTGCAGGCCGGGCGCGTGGACATCGCCACCCTGATCCCGCTGGGCCTGATCGAGACGGTCAAGAAGTCGGGCAACGCCGACGTCATCTCGACCGGCGGCCCGGTGGCCTTCGCGCTGCGCTACAACACCAAGAACGGCATCACCCAGAACCGCGACGTGCGCCGCGCGCTGATCATGGCGGTGGACCGCGACACCATCGTCAAGCAACTCCTGCTGGGCCAGGCCAAGACCATCGCCAGCTTCCAGGGTCCGCAGTCGTTCGGCTACAACCCCGAGCAGAAACCCCTGCCCTTCAACCCCGCCGAAGCCAAGAAGCTGCTGGCCGGCGCCGGCATCAAGCCGGGCGCGACGGTGCAGATCGACGTGCGCGGCAGCGATTCGAACTTCCGCGAAGTGGCCCAGGCGGTGTCGGGCTATCTGCAGGCGGTGGGCGTGCGCGCCACCATCAAGCCGTACGAAACCGGCGTGCTGCTCAACGACATCATCCCCGGCGGCAAGACCGGCGAGATGTGGCAGAACCAATGGGGCGGCTGGACCTACGACTACGACAACACGGCCTACCTGATGTACCACTCGGGCCAGAAGTGGAATCCGTACGACAACGATCCCAAGCTGAACGCCATGCTGGAAGCGCAGCGCACCGTCTATGACGTGAAAAAGCGCGAAGCCATGCTGCAGGAGATCGCCGGCTACGTGGCCGACCAGGCGCTGGAACTGCCGCTGTACAGCCTGAACACCATCGTCGGCGTGAACAAGCGCGTGAAGGGCCTGGAAGTGCCGGGCGACATCCGCTTCCGGTTCCTGGAAACTGCGGTGGAGTAAAGCCCACCCCCGAAGCGCTGCGCGCTTCCCCCTCGAGGGGGCATGCCAGGGGACCGGCAAAGCCGGCTCCCCGGCATCCCGCCAGGGGGCGGTGCTCGAATCGGCGCCGTGATGCTTGTGAAGCACTTGAAGTATTTGACGCATTAACCCTACTGATTCGCCGGGGCGAAAGCCCGGGCGGAGCCTCATGACCGGATTTTTGATTAAACGCGTGTTGCAGGCGGTCTTCGTGATCGTGGCCGTGACGCTGCTCGTCTCCTATGCCGTGCGCCTGACCGGCGACCCCGCGCTGATGCTCAGCCAGGGCTCGGGCAGCGTCACCGAGCAGGACCTGGCCAACATCCGCCAGGCGCTGGGCCTGAACCGGCCGTTCCACGAGCAATACCTGAGCTACATGCAAGGCCTGCTGCACGGCGACTTCGGCCGCAGCTTCATGGGCGGCACCTCGGTCGCCAAGCTGATCGGCGACGCGTTGCCGGCCACGCTGATGCTGGCGTTCACCTCGCTGATCGCGTCGATCCTGATTTCGCTGCCGCTGGGCATCCAGGCCGCCATCAAGCGCGGCAAGCCCACCGACCAGGCGATCCGCATCCTGTCGCTGGTGGGGCTGTCGTTCCCCAACTTCTGGCTGGCGCTGATGCTGGTGCTGCTGCTGTCGATCACCTTCCCGCTGCTGCCGCCGTCGGGCTGGAGCGGTCCGGCCAGCCTGGTGCTGCCGTCGCTGACCATGGCCATCATCCTGTCGGCCACCAACATCCGCCTGGTGCGCACCACCATGCTGGAGACGCTGTCGGCCCAGTACATCATGGTGGCGCGCAGCAAGGGCCTGAAGGAACGCATCGTGCTGTACAAGCACGCGCTGCGCAACTGCGCCATTCCGCTCATCACCTACCTGGGCCTGCAATTCGGCGGCCTGATCGGCGGCATCGTCGTCATCGAGATGGTGTTCAACTGGCCCGGCCTGGGCACGCTGGCGTTCGACGCCATCTCCGGCCGCGACTACCCGGTGCTGCAAGGCACGGTCACCGTGCTGGCCGCCGTCATCGTCCTGGTCAACCTGATCGTCGACATCGCCTACGGCATCGTCGATCCCCGTATCCGCACGCGGTGAGCCCCATGCAGACCACTACTTCCCCCGCCGCCCCCAAGGCAATCAAGCCGCGCAGCCGCTACCGCTCGCTGGAGTTCGTGCTGGGCGCCATGCTGACCGGCATCATGATCGTCCTGGTGCTGGCCTCGGGCTGGCTGTTCCCCGATGGCGGCGAGTCCATGGACCTGACCGCCCGCCTGATGGCGCCCTTCACCAGCGCCGCCCACCTGTTCGGCACCGACCCGCTGGGCCGCGACGTGCTGGCGCGCGTCATCGTCGGCGGCAAGATCTCGCTGCTGGTGGGCTTCGCGTCGGTGCTGGGCGGCGCCCTGCTCGGCATCATCATGGGCCTGATCGCCGGCTACTACCGCGGCTTCTGGGACATGATCGTGATGCGCTTTGCCGACGTGCAACTGGCGCTGCCGTTCATCCTGGTGGCCATCACCTTCATCGCCATCCTGGGCGGCGGCCTGTTCAACGTGATCTTCTTCATGATCATCTCGCAGTGGGTGCAATACGCGCGCGTGGTGCGGGCCCAGGTGCTGGCGCTGCGCGAACGCGAATTCGTGCTGGCGGCGCGCGCCTTCGGCGTGCGCGACCTGGCCATGATCCGCCATCACATCGTGCCCAACCTGCTGGGGCCGCTGGTGATCCTGATGACGCTGAACGTCGCCAACAACATCCTGCTGGAAAGCAGCCTGACCTTCCTGGGCTTGGGCGTGGATCCCATGATCCCGAGCTGGGGCGGTATGCTGGCCGATGGCCGCACCTACATGCAGACGGCGTGGTGGGTGAGCGTGTTCCCCGGCCTGGCGATCATGCTGACGGTGCTGGGCCTGAACCTGCTGGGCGACTGGCTGCGCGACCGCCTGGACCCCACCGGCAAGGTGTAAATGTATGCCCCCGCCTTGGGGCGGCCTGCTCCGGCAGGCACTTGAGGACTACTGACGATGGCATTGCTGGAAAAGACATTCGACCGCACGCTGGACGCCTGGATCCATGCCTACAAGGCCCCGGCCTGGCGCGGCGCGGCCGTCGAAGGCTGGCTGTTCGAGGGCGTCGATGCGCGCCGCGAAGCCGAGGCGCGGCTGGCGCAGGCCGGCGTGACGGCGCGCTTTCGCAGCGCCTACAAGCCGCTGCTGCACTACTTCCTGGAAGAGGTCGAGCGCGACGGCCTGGTGGCGGTCGAGCTGCGCTACCCGCTGCACGAGCACGCCCAGGCCAAGCGCTTCACCCTCGAAGCCTACCCGCTGGTGGCGCTGCTGCAAGGCGTGCGCGTGACGATGAAGCCGGGCGCGTCCGACCTGCACTACGACGTCACGCTCGTCTACGCCGACGGCCGACGCCGTGAAGATCGCGTGTTCGCGCCCAACCAGCTTGGCCAGGCGCAGGACGGCAAGCCCGAACTGTCGCCCACCGGGTGGCTGCGCGTGCGCGACGCCGACGGCGCCATCCAGACCGACGCGGCCCAGGCCACCGAATACCAGCAGGCCTTCCGCAGCATCGTCGACACGGTGCGCAACCATCCCTGGGGCGCGCACGAGCCGTATTTCGACCGGCTGGAGATCCGCGTCGACCTGCCCGGCATGGACTTCGCGCTGCCGGTCGACGAGGAAATCGTCAGCACCTTCGAGGCGCTGCACGAAGACCTGTACTTCACGCTGCTCGAACACTTCCAGCACCATTCCGGCCGCCCCTCCGGCGACCGCGGCCTGCAACCCGGCCAGATCATTCCCGACATCCGCCGCCACGACGGCGCGGCGCGCGTGCAGGTGACGCTGGAACCCTTCGCGCCGCCGGCGCCGGTGGCGCCCGTGGCGCTGGACGCGCCGCTGGCCGAACTGCGCCAGCCGCTGGCCGCCGCGCAGATCGCCGGCTGCATGGCCGCGCTGGGCGGCGACGCCTTCCAGGCCGTTTCGCGCCAGGGACGCCCGGTGCTGGGCACCTACCTGCGCGGGCCCGGCCCGGCGGTCTTCATCTCGGGCGCGCAGCACGCCAACGAGACCTCCGGCGTGGTCGGCGCGCTGCGCGCGGCGCAAGCGCTGAAGGCGCGCGGCGACGCCCATTTCGCGCTGATCGCGGCCGAGAATCCGGACGGCTACGCGCTCTTTAACCGCCTGCGCGAACAGCATCCGCGCCACATGCTGCACGCCTCGCGCTACAGCGCGCTGGGCGACGACATCGCCTACCGCGAGCACGCGCCATTCTTCGAACGCGAAGGCCGCCACCAGGCCCACGCCATCAGCGGCGCGCAGTTGCACATCAACCTGCACGGCTACCCGGCCCACGAGTGGACCCGCCCCCTGTCGGGCTACCTGCCGCGCAATTTCGAGCTGTGGACCATCCCCAAGGGCTTCTTCCTGGTGCTGCGCCACCACCCGGGCTGGAGCGAGCGCGCCCGCCGCCTGATCGAGGGAGTGACGGCGCGGCTGGCCCGCAACGTGCCCGGCCTGGTCGAATTCAATGCGCGCCAGCTTGAACTATTCCACGCGCACGCGCTCGAAACCGGATTCGATGTGCTGAACGGCATTCCCGTGCAGGTCACGGAGACCGACCGGGAAGAGCTGCCGATGGCGCTGATCTCCGAGTTTCCGGATGAAACCGTGTACGGAGACCGCTTCGTTTTCGCGCATACTGTGCAAATGGAAACCGTCCTGGCGGCGACCGATATCCACCGCTCCGGACATTAGCAAGCGCCCGACATGAACATCCGAGAACGCAACCACGGCGACGATCTCGCCCTGGTGGACATCTGGCTCCGTTCGGTACGGGCCACCCATACGTTCCTGTCCGAAAAGGAAATCCAGGCCATGTACCCGCAGGTGCTCAACACCTACCTGCCGTCGGTCCGCGTCTGGGTCTGTGAGGACGATGCCGGCGAAGTCGCCGGCTTCATGGGCCTGAACGGCAACAAGGTCGAGATGCTGTTCGTCGACGCCAACAAACGCGGCAAGGGCGCCGGGCGGCGCCTGCTGAATTTCGCGCTGTCGCTGCACGGCAGCCTGCGGGTCGACGTCAACGAGCAGAACCCGCAGGCGCATGGTTTCTACAAGCACTATGGCTTTGAAGACGTGGGCCGCTCGGAAACCGACGACGCGGGGCGGCCGCGGCCGATCATTCATATGAAGCTGGCGGGCTGAGGCCGTCAGCGGTTCTCCCGGGTGTGCCACAGTCGCAATACGTAGATGATCGAATCCCGGATCTCGTAACGTATTTCGTACTCCCCGACCAATATCCTGCGTACCTCGCGCGGTTCGAACTGAAATAGCTGCTCGCCAATGCGGGAGTTGGTCGGCAAAACACTTGAAGCCTTGACCAGCGCTTGCACAGCCCGTACGGCCGCGGGCCTATTCACCGCCGCCAGGAATTCATGCAAGCGCGCCAGATCGGAAAGCGCCTTGCTGGTCCACTTCATTTCCATCATCGCGGCAGCGGCAATGGCTGGTCAGAGCCCAGGCTCTCCGCCCAGGCTTGCACGGCTTGGTCATCCACAATCCGACCAGCATCCACGTCAGCAAGCGCTTGCTCGGTGAGCTTGTCACGTTCCTCCTCTTGGGCAATCCAAGCGGACAGTGCCTGCTTCACGATCCAGCCGCGAGATCGGTCCAGGCGCACAGCCATCTGATCGACCTTCTCGGCCAACGGAAGCGGCACATGTGCGGTCAGCACCTTGGTTGCGGGACTCATCTTGTATCTCCAGAGGGGTACTGTCAGCATGGGCAGCCTATTTTAATCGAAGTGATTAATTCTTAATCAAAAAAGATCATCAGATGCGGTTTGGCAGGGCAGAAGCCAGGCGTCCCCGCACAAGACAAGACGGTTTCAGACAATCGCCCGGTTCGGACGCTTGATAGCCATACGATAATAAAAATCATTCCCCGTCAATAGACAAACCATGATCCTTCGGTCACCCCGTGGCATGGTGACTTGTGCATGAGCGCCCCCGCCTATCCCTCGCCTCCCTCGCTGGAAACCCTCTACCACGATCATCACGGCTGGTTGCGGAGCTGGTTGCAACGCCGCCTGGGCAACGATTCCGATGCCGCGGATCTGGCGCACGACGCCTTCCTGCGCTTATTGGCCAAACCGGTGGGCCGCGAGTTCCACGGCTTTCTCCAGGCTCGCGCCTGGCTGCGCACCGCCGCCAGCGGCCTGTGCGTGGACCTGTGGCGTCGCCGCGAAATCGAACGCGTCTGGCTGCAAACCCTGGCCGCCCAGCCCGAGCCGCTGGCGCCGTCGCCCGAGGATCGGGCGCTTGTCGTCGAGGCCCTGCTGCAAATCGGCGCGATGCTCGGCCGCCTGTCGCAAAAGGCGGCGAGCGCCTTCATCATGGCTCAGGTGGACGGGATGCCCTATCGCGCCATCGCGGCGCAGTTGTCCGTCTCCGAACGCATGGTCAAGAAGTACATCGCCCAGGCCATGCTGCAATGCGCCTTGATCGAGGCCGGCCGGGGTGACTGATCCCGCGCCCGGCAAAGCGAAGCGCCCCCCGCGGAGCCAACGGGCCGCGGCAACCGCGCCTGCCGCGGCGCGAACCAAGCCCCGTATCCAGAGCCTGGAGCAGGCGGCGCAGTGGTACGCCAGACTGCGCGACGAGCGCGCCACCGACGCGGATCGGGTCGCCTGGCAGGCCTGGCTGCAGGCGCCGGAGCATCAGGCCGCCTGGGCCTGTATCGACAAGGTCAGCCGCAAGTTCGACCCGTTGCGCGGCTATGGCCCACCGGGCACGACAGCCGCGGTCGCCAGCGGCGAGGCGGCGCGACGCGCGGTGAATGCCCGACGCCAGGCCCTGAAAGTCATTCCCGGCGTCATGGGCCTGGGCCTGTTCGCCCTGGGTTGGCGCTACACGCCGCTGCCCGAGATGGTGGCGGCGCTGCGGGCCGACCACCACACCGGCACCGGCAAGCGGCAGCGCCTGGTGTTGACGGACGGTTCGCGCGTATGGCTCAACACCCGCAGCGCGCTGGACGTGGACTACCGGCGCCAGGAACGGCGCCTCATCGTCCTGGGCGGCGAAATCCTGGTCCAGACCGCGCAAGACAAGCTGCGGCGCCCGTTCTACGTGGATACGGTGCATGGCCGGCTGCAAGCCCTGGGCACCCGCTACTCGGTGCTCCTGGGCCGCGCATCAACGCGCGTCGACGTATTCGAGGGCTCAATGGAAATCCGCACGAACGCGGGACGGACACTGCAGGTTCACGACGGGCAAGCCGCCACGTTCGACACCCAGCAAATACGCGCCCTGGCGGGCGCCGATCCGATGCGTGAAGCCTGGGTTCACGGCGTGGTGCCGGCGGACCACATCCGCCTGGCGGACTTGCTGGCCGAACTGGGCCGCTATCGCCACGGCCATCTCGGCGTCGCCCCGGAAGTGGCGGACATTCGCGTCATGGGCGTCTTCCCGACCGACGATACGGACCGGGCGCTGACCATGCTGGAGCAGACCCTGCCCATCCGGGTACGCCGTCGCCTGCCGTGGTGGACGACGGTCGAAGGTCGCTGAACCGCCCCGAGTTGAAAGGCATCACGCCCGCGTCGGTCACCTTCCTTGATCCGCACGCATCGTACCGGCCTCGCCTCCTCAATAGGACCAAAGGCAGTTCCCCTTTTTCCGTCCAGTTCGGTTTAGTGCATAAGAGACGATGATCGGAGGAACGCGAGCCTTTCGTCCCGATCCGGCCCGCCCACGGAACGCGACGGAAAACCGTGCCTGCCATCGATGGTCGTCTCTCCATCCAAGTCACTTCCGGAGAGATCAATTGATGCCACGTCCCATTATCCGCCCGCGTGGCCCCGCGCTGCGTCCGTTGGCGCTGGCACTGAACCTAGCCATGGCGGGCTCGCTGCTCGCCTCCATGGGCGCGATGCCCGCCGCACAGGCGCAGACCGCCGCCGCGCCGGCACGCCGTTACGACATTCCCGCCGGCCCGCTCAACACGACCTTGAACCGCTACGCAGAAGAAGCAGGGATATTGTTATCCGCGCCAGGCGTCCTGACACAAGGCAGGTACGGGCCTGGCCTGTCCGGCGCGGCGACCGTCGAACAGGGCTTCGCCCGGCTGCTTCAGGGCCAAGGATTGCAGGCAGTACGCCTGGCTGATGGTAGCTATGTCTTGCATCAGTCCACGCCGGATAGCCGTGCCGTGACCTTGCCTGCTGTGCGCGTAACGGCAACGCCATCCGCGCCATCGGCAGTGCCCGAGCCCTATGCCGGCGGCCACGTGGCCCGGGGTGGCCGCCTGGGCTTGCTGGGCAACAAGGATGTCATGGAAACGCCGTTCAGCACGAGCAGCTATACCTCGCGCATGATCGAGGATTGGCAGGCCGATACGGTGGCCGAGGTGTTGCGGGCGGACGCATCGGTAAGAGAGACGTTCCCCGAATCGGGTCCGACAGAATTCTTCAATGTGCGGGGCTTCCACATGCCAAGCACGGATTTCGCCTGGAATGGCCTTTTCGGTCTGACGCCGGGCTTTCGCGTCGCCACGGAGTTCCTTGAACGGGTGGAAGTGCTAAAAGGCCCGGGCGCTCTGTTGTATGGCATGACTCCGGCCGGTTCCGTGGGCGGGGTCATCAACCTGGTGCCCAAACGCGCTGGCGACAAGCCGTTGACCCGCCTGACTACCAGGTATGCCTCGGATTCGGAGCTGGGCGCCCATTTGGACATGGGGCGACGATTCGGACAGGAGAATGAATTCGGCATCCGGGTCAATACCGCCACATCCAATGGCAACACCGCATTGGACGGCCAGAGAGAGAAGCGGGAAATGGCCGCGGTGGCGCTCGACTTTCGCGCAGAGCGGCTGCGCATCGCGCTGGATGCCTACAGCATCGATGGCAAGAAGCGCGGCGCCATGCCGCTCTTCACCACTTTCGCCAACGAACACGTTCCTGCGGCTCCCGATCCTGCGACCAACACCATGCCGGGGGCGTATTCCTCCGAGCGCAGCAAGGCGCTCATCGGCTCGCTCGAATTCGATTTCAACGAACATTGGACCGGATTCGCGGCCATCGGCACCAAGCATCAAAGCAGTTCCGGCTACATGAACAACGCGCTGGGCATGAATGCGCAAGCCTCGGGCGACTACATGGGCATGGCCAAGAATACGAGAAGCTTCTCCAATGTCAACGCCGCCAATGCCGGCATTCGCGGACGTCTGCGCACGGGCCCCGTCGGACACGAGATCACCTTCAGCGGCAATGCCATCCAACAAGCCGGCGGCGCCGTCCAAGGCCCGGTGACGATGTGGGCGTCGAACATCTACAGGCCAAGCCAACCCACGCTGACGGTCGGCCCGGCCATGGTGCCAAAATCGTCCGACTCCACCTTCAGCAGTATTGCCCTCAGCGACACGCTTTCGTTCTCGCAGGACAAGTACCTGCTGACGCTGGGCGCGCGGCAGCAGCGCGTCCGAACGAAGAACTATGCGCCGTCGGGCGCCGTGACTACCCGATATGATGAACAAGCGCTTACGCCCGCCGTTGGCTTCGTCGTCAAGCCATGGGCCCCCCCCGTCTCCATTTACGCCAACTATATCGAAGGACTCTCGCAGGGCGACAGAGTCACGGATACCACTGCCGCCAACTTTGGCGAGGTCTTCCCGCCGTACAAAAGCAAGCAGATGGAACTGGGGGCAAAGTGGGATGCAGGCAATCTACTGAATACCCTTGCCGTATTCCAGATCACTCGTCCGAGTCTCATCAAGGACAACGGCAGCAACAGATATGCGCCCGACGGAGAACAGCGCAATCGTGGCCTTGAATGGAACATCGCCGGCGCGGTGACACCGGGATTGCGCTTGCTGGGCGGAGCGACTTATCTCAAGGCGATCAACACACGGACCCGCGCCGGGCTGCTGGACGGAAGGATGGCCATGGGCGTTCCCACCTGGTTGGTCAACCTGGGCGCCGAATGGGATACCCCGTGGTTGCCCGGCCTGACGCTCCGGGCCACGGCCATCCACACAGGCCGGCAATATGCCGACAACGCCAATACGCAGAAATTGCCGGCCTGGACTCGGGTCGATCTGGGCGCCCGGTACGTCACCCGGCTGGCGGCGCACCCTGTTGCTTTCCGTGCGGGCGTGGAGAATGCCTTCAATCAGCGCTATTGGTCAGGCGCGTGGAACGGCTTTTCCTCCGTCGGCGCGCCACGCACGGTCAAGCTGGCGGTCAGCGTGGATTTCTGACTTGCGGCCCATCGCATGACGTGCGACTGCGCACTTAGGTGGCCCTTGCCCCCTACCCCGCCTCGCCATGCCGCGCCCGCCACGCCTTGAGCGCGGCGCGGTATTCGTCCATGGCTTCGTTGTAGGTGTCGTAGACGCAGGGGATACAGCCGCTGTTGCAGCATTCCTCGGGCGCGGGGGCCTCCGGCGGGACGGGCGGCGGATCGTCGTCGACGGGCGGAGTGGTGTTCGGGGTATCGGGGGTATTCGCGGGACTCATGGCCGCATGTTAGCGCCGATCGGCGCCGCCTCGTCCGCCAGCGCCCGCCATTGCTGGCGCCGGATCTCGTAGCGCAGCTTGCGCGCCTCCCCTTCGCCGGTGGTCTCGATCCAGCGCATCCCGCATTTTTCCATGACGCGCAGCGACGCGGCGTTGGCCTGTATGGCCACGGCGCTCAGCGCGTCCACCGGCAGGCGTTCGAATCCCAGCGCCAGCAGGGCGCGGGTGATTTCCGAGGCGTAGCCCCGGCCCCAACAGGTGGGCATGAACGCGTAGGCGATCTCGACCCGCTCGATCTTGCCCGACAGCGCCAGCTTGAGGCCGGCTCGGCCGGCCAGTGCGCCGCTGTCGCGCTCGCTCAGCACATACATGCCATAGCCATGTTCGGCCCAGTGCAGCATGTTGTGCTCGACGTAGCGCCGGCTGGCCGTGGCGTCGCGGGTGCCGCCCATGGAGGCCATCAGGGCAGCGTCGGCGTGCATCGCGGTGATGAAGGGCAAATGGGTCGACGACATGCGCTCGGCGCGCAGGCGCCGGGTGACGAAGGATTCGGGCAGCAGGGCGGACGGCATGATCTCGAAGCATGGACACACACGGTGCCTTGCATCATATCCATGCCCGCCCCTGCATGCCATCGCACTTTCGCACCGTGGACACACCGCTGGCGTCGCGGTACGCGGCGCAAAGCGCGGCAATCGCGGCGGGTTCCGGTCGCGCCGGCGCGGCGGCCTGGGCAGGCCTTCCCCGCTAGCCGCGCTTCAGGCCCAGGAAGCTCCAGTGCACGTCGGCGCGGTCCAGCATGTCTTCGCGCCTGACGAGGTGATGCGCCGACAGGCCATGCCCGGCCGCCAGCGCGATGGTCTCCTCGGCCGACACGTCGAACATGCGGCGGCCGGGCGGCACCGGGCCGTGGCGCAGCGACATCAGGATCTGGCCGCCGGGCGGCAGCAGGGCCGCCAGCGCCGCCATGCCACGGGCGCGCTCGTGCTCGTCCAGGTGCATCCAGACGGCGGTCAGCATGATGACGTCGAATTCGCGCCCTTGCAGGCCCGCAAGTTCGGGCAAGGCGTCATCGACCCACTCCAGGTTGGGCAGCGCGTGGCGCCGCTGGCCCTCGCGCCGCAGTTCGGGCGTGGGCTCGGCCGCCACCACCTGGTGGCCCATGCGGGCCAGCGCGGCGGCATCGCGGCCCGAGCCGGCGCCGATGTCGGCGATGCGCGACGGCGTCGCCGGGATCAGGTGCGCCACGTCGCGATGCACATCCGCGAAAGCGATGCTCTCGTACTGCTCGGCCAGGGCCGCGGCGTTTTCGCCGTAACCCTGGGTGCCCGAGACCACGGCCCCGCCGCCGTCGACAGCTTGCGCGGGATCGGCGGCGCTCATTTGGCCTTGAGCGCGTCGTAGATGCGCTTGCCGACGCGGCCGTCCTGCGGCAGGTTGCGCTTTTCCTGTTCGGCGCGCACCGCGTCGCGGGTCTTGGCGCCGGGGATGCCATCGGCGGTGCCGACGTCATAGCCGCGGGCGTTGAGCATCTCCTGCACTTCCTTGATCTGCGCGCGCGACAGGCCGGGGTCGTCCGTCGGCCAGGCCGTGGCCAGCGCCGGGCCGCCCTGCAGGCGGTTCAGCAGCAACGCCACCGCCAGCCCATAGCGGCGCGACTGGTTGTAGTGCAGGATCGCGTCGAAATTGACGGTGGCCAGGAACACCGGACCCTTGGCGCCGGTGGGCGCGAACAGGTAGGCCTGCTGGTCGTTGCCGGCGGCCAGCTTGAGCGCCGAGCCGTCGCCCTGCTTGAGACCCGCCTGGGCCCACTGCGCGATGCTGCGGCGGTCCTGCGAGCCGACGTATTCGGCGTCGGGCGCGGGCGGGATGGCGGCTGCCACGTCGGCCGGCACGCGCACCTCCACCACCGCCGGCAGGCCGTGGGTCCATTTGGCGCGGCGCTTGCGCAGGTGGTTGGCGGTCGAGGCCAGGGCGTCGGGCAGCGAGTTGTACAGGTCGATCCTGCCGTCGCCGTCGCCGTCCGCCGCCAGCTCGTAGAACGAGGTGGGGATGAACTGCGTCATGCCGAAGGCGCCGCTCCAGGAGCCGACGAAGTTGTCGGCCGGCACCACGCCGTCGCGCAGCAGGCGCACGGAGGCGTAGGCGTTCTTTTCCCACAGTGTCTTGTTCTCGGTGCAGGCGCGGGTCAGCCAGGCGTTGAGCACGTCGGTCTTGCCGACCTGGCGGCCGTAGTTGGTTTCGATGCCGAAAATGGCGACCAGCGTGGCCGGGTCCACCTGGTACTGCTGGCTGATGTCGCCCAATTGCTTGCCGTACTTGGCGAGCACCGCGCGGCCATCGGCCACGCGCTCGTCGTCAACCGTCTTGGCGATGTAGTCCCACCAGGTTTCGCGGCCCTCGGGCTGGCCCTGGGCGGACGCCACGGTGGTGGGAAGCAGCTTGGCCTTGGCGGTGTACTTGTCCCAGTCGGCCACGGTCAGGCCGTTGGC
>NZ_QHHO01000022.1:491397-500274 GCF_003184165.1 Achromobacter sp. RW408 | reverse complement strand
GCCGCGCGGATCAGACCGAGCGTGTGATGCCGCCGTCGATGCGGATGTTCTGTCCGGTGATGTACGAGGAAGCGTCGGAGGCCAGGAAGGCGATCAGGTCGGCCACTTCCTCGGCGGTGCCGTAGCGGCCCATCGGGATGCGCGCGCGCCGGTCTTCCTTTTCCGGCAGGCTGTCGATGAAGCCGGGCAGCACGTTGTTCATGCGCACGTTGTGCTCCGCGTATTCGTCCGCGAACACCTTGGTGAACGCGGCCAACCCGGCGCGGAACACGCCGGACGTGGGGAACAGCGCTTCCGGTTCGAAGGTGGCGTAGGTCGAGATGTTGACGATGGCGCCGGATTTCTGGCGCTTCATGACCGGCGCCACCAGGCGCGCGATGCGCACCACGTTGAGCAGGTAGAACTCCATGCCCAGGTGCCAGTCGTCGTCGCTGATCTCCAGCAGCGGACCCTTGGGACCGTGGCCGGCGCTGTTGACCACGGCGTCGACGCGGCCCCACTGCTGCAGGGTCGCGTCCACCAGCCGCGCCAGGTCCTCGGGCGAGCGGTTCGAACCGGTCACGCCCAGGCCGCCGAGTTCGGCGGCCAGCGCCTCGCCCTTGCCGGACGAGGACAGGATCGCCACGCGGTAGCCGTCGGCGGCCAGTTTGCGCGCCGCGGCCGCGCCCATGCCGCTGCCGCCGGCGGTGATGATTGCCACTTTATCCGTGCTCATGCGTCGTTCCCCAAGAGTATTGGCAAACGGTCATTGTAGGGGCGGGCACGGCGGCCCCGCGCAGATCCCGCGAGGCCGGCAGGGGCGATCAGTCGACCAGCTTGAGCACGCCCTTCATCAGCGCGAAGTGGCCGGGGAACGAGCAGAAGTAGGCGTAGTCCTGGCCGGCGGCCAGCTTGCTGACGTCGAAGGTGACCGAATCGGTTTCGCCGCCGCCGATCACCTTGGTGTGGGCGATGACGCGGGCATCGTCCTTCTTGACGTAGTTGTTGTCCAGGCCGGCGGCCATGCCGTCGTTGACGGCGCCCTGCATGTCGGCCTGCTTGGTCAGCACCCAGTTGTGGCCCATGACGTTCTTGGCCAGCTTGCCGGGGTGCTTGAGGTTGACGGTGAACTGCTTGCAGCTCTTGCTGGCCGTGATTTCCTTCTTGTCGAACTGCATCTGGTCATTGCCGGCGATGTCGACCGAGCATTCGGCCGCCAGCACGGGCGCCGAGGCCAGGGCCAGGATGGTTGCGGCGCAGAGATTCTTCAACAGCATGTTCATGCCTCCAGGTGTCGAGGGGAAAAGGGCCGCGGAGCCGTTGCACGGGATCCCGCGGGCGACAAAGTGATCCGATCTCAGTCTACGCCTCTTGGGCCGGCCTTGCCCGCCGGCGGTTTGACGCAGCGCAATCGGACGCCAGCGAATTGCGCGGGCGCCGCATCAACGCGCCGCTGGCTGCGCCGTTACGCGCCAGATCACGTTGCCGACGTCGTCGGCCACCAACAGGCCGCCGCGCCCATCCACGGCCACGCCCACCGGCCGGCCGCGGGCCTGGCCGTCCGCGTCCAGGAATCCCGTCAGCACGTCGCGCGCCTGGCCGTCGGCGCGGTTGCCGGTGAATGGCACGAAGATGACCTTGTAGCCGCTGCGCGGGTCGCGGTTCCAGGAACCATGCTGGCCGACGAACATGCCGTGGGTGAACGGCGCCGGCAGCGTGGCGCCGCCGGACCAGGCCAGCCCCAGCGAGGCGGTGTGCGGCCCCAGCGCGTAATCCGGCACGATCGCCTGCGCCACCAGGTCCGGGCGCGGCGGCTTCACCCGGGTGTCGACGTGCTGGCCGAAGTAGCTGTATGGCCAGCCATAGAAACCGCCGTCGCGCACCGAGGTCATGTAGTCGGGCACCAGGTCGCTGCCCAGCTCGTCGCGTTCGTTCACCGCCGTCCACAGCGTCTTGCCGTCGGGGCCCCAGGCCATGCCCACCGGGTTGCGCAGGCCGCTGGCATACAGGCGCTTGGCGCCGCTGGCGACGTCGATTTCCCAGATGGCGGCGCGGCCTTCCTCTTCCGCCATGCCGTTCTCGGCGACGTTGCTGTTCGAGCCGACCGTCGCATACAGTTTGGCGCCGTCGGCGCTGGCGATGAGGTTCTTGGTCCAATGATGGTTGCGCCCCGCGGGCAGGTCGGTCACCTTGACGCCGGGCGCGTCGATGCGGGTCTGGCCGGCCTGGTACGGAAACCGCAGCACCGCGTCGGCGTTGGCGACATACAGCTGGTCGCCCACCAGCGCCATGCCGAAGGGCGAATTCAGGCCTTCCAGGAACACGCTGCGCGTCTGCGCCGCGCCATCGGGCGTCAGGCCGCGCAGCAGCGTGATGCGGTTGGCGCTGGGCGTGCGCGCGCCGGCGCGCTTCATGACGATGCCGGCGGCCCAGTCCTTGAGGCCGCCGGACATCTCGGGCGGCTTGGGCGGCGCGTTGGTCTCGGCCACCAGCACGTCGCCATTGGGCAGCACGTAGAGCCAGCGCGGATGATCCAGGCCGCGGGCGTAGGCGGTGACCGCCAGGCCGCTGGCCGGCGTCGGCAGGCCGGTCTCGCTCCAGCCCACCGCCCTGGCCGTGTTGACCGTGGGAATGAGGGTGGTATTGGGGGCGGGCAACTCGGGCCGCGGCCCCATGCCGGCCTCTACCGGCAGGCGGGCGACTTCGCCGCAAGCGGCCACCAGGCTGGCGGCCGCGACGAGCGCCGGCAACAGGTATCGAATTCGCATGGCGCGGCTCCAGGCGCGGATGGGCGAACTTCCATCATACGACGGGGCGGCGTGGGCTAGCGCATGTCGAAGGCTTCCTGATGCCAGTGGACGTTGCCGCGCCCCAGGCGCCGCAGGCCCTTGCGCAATGCGTTCGCCAGCCCGGCGGGGCCGCAGTACCAGACATCGGCGACGCGGCCGGCGGCCACTTCGCCCTGCGCCAGCGCGGCGGCGTCCAGGCGCTGGCCGGCGGCGGCGCTGTGTACCTGGAGCGTGACGTTGTCCAGCGCGGCGCAGCGTTGCCGCAGCACGTCCACGAACGGGTCGGTTGCGCCGTCGCGCACGCAATAGTGCAGCCAGACGGGCGGCGTGTGGCCGGACGCGTCGCGCGCGGCCTCCAGCCAGGCCAGGAAAGGCGTGACGCCGATGCCGCCCGCCACCCACACCTGCGGGCCGGCGGCGGGACGCTCGAAGCGGCCATAGGGGCCTTCCACCATCACGGGCGCGCCCTCGCGCAACGTGGCGGCCAGCCGCTGGGTGTAGTCGCCCAGCGCCTTGATCTGGAACGTCACGTCGCGGCGTCCGCGATGCGGCGCGCTGGCGATGGTGAACGGGTGCGCGCCTTCGCGCCGGTCGAAGGTGACGAAGGCGAACTGGCCGGCGGCGTGGCCGGGCCAGCGCGCACCGAGTTCACAGGTGACTTCGAGGATGTCGCCAGGCCGCTGCGTCAGCGCCGTCACCCGGCCCGCCACGCGCCGGGCCCCGCCGATGCGGCCGGCCAGCGACAGCAGCGCGGCCCAGGCGCCGCCCGCCATCAACGGCAGCAGCAGCGCGCCGGTCGGCCCGGTCCAGTAATAGGCCGGCGCCAGCGCCAGGGTATGGAACACCAGTATCAGGTAGGCCAGCGGCATGGCGCGGTGGACGATGCGCCAGGCATGGTACGGAAAGCGGCGCCACAGCGTGATGACCAGCATGGCCAGCAGCGCGTAGATCGTCCATTCGCCCAGGTCCTTGGCCAATCCGCGCGAATCCGCCAGCATGGCCAGCACCGCGTCGCGCGCCGGTCGGCCCTCGGCGCCGACCAGCGCCTTCAGCGGCGTGCTGGCCAGCTTGACCAGCCAATGCGCGGCGCCGGCGCCGATGGCCAGGATGCCGGCCCATTTGTGCAGCCGGTAGATCTTGTCCATGCCGCCCAGCGGACCTTCCAGCCAGGCAGGGCGCAAGGCCAGCAGCATGATCAGCGACATCAGGCCGATGGACCAGACGCCTGTCAGGTACAGCGCCTGCTGGCGCAGCACCCAGGGCCAGGCGGCCGTGGCCGCCGGTTGCAGCACCAGGGCGTCGATGGCCCAGGCGCCGGTCAGCGCCAGCAGGAACAGTCCCAGGACGGTACGGGTTTTCATGGCGTCGGCCTCAATCCTTGATACGGCTGCGCAGCACCGCGCCGGTCTGCGCGTCCACCCGCAGCTTCACGCGCTGGCCTTGCGGGTTGTCGGCCTTGACGTCGTAGCCGCGGTGATGCTCCAGTTCGATCTCGGTGATGTTGCGATAGCCCGCGGCGGTCAGCGTGTCATAGACCTGGCGCACGGTCAGGATCTGCGCGGCGGGGGCGGCCTGGACCGGCGCGGTTGCGGCGGGCGCCGGGGTCGCCGGAGCGGGCTGGGGCGCGGTCTGCGCCAGCGCGGCGGTGCCCGCGAGGGCGGCGGCGCCGATGGCCAGGGCGGACAGGGTCTTGCGGATCGGGTTCATGCGGTTTTCTCCTGAAGGTCGAGGTAGGGCCGTGGATCGGCCATGACGTCATTATTCGGCGGGGCGCATGAACCCGTTCTGAAGCCGCCGTTCACCCGCCGTTCATGTTCCGCCCGCTATAAATGAGGCGCTTGTGCTCCCTGTTTTTCCCCCGCGCGCCGGGTTACCCTGGAACGCGACCGCCCGACGGAATTCCCATGACCGCACGCCTACGTATCGCAATCTGGCTGACCGGCCTCGCGCTGGCCCTGGCGCTGGCCATCGGGCCGGGCGCGGGCCGCGCCGACGAAAGCGACCATGAACAGGCGCGCCAGGCCCTGCAGGCCGGCAAGGTGTTGCCGTTGCGGTCGGTGCTGGATATCGTCGAGCGTGATTTCCCTGGCCAGGTGGTCAAGGTGGAATTCGAGGAGGATGACGGCATCTTCCTCTACGAAATCCGCCTGCTGCAGCCCGGCGGCAGCCTGGTCAAGCTGAAGATCGATGCGCGCGACGGCACCGTGCTGGGCATGAAGGGGCGCGACATCCAATTCCGGAACCGACACTGATGCGCATACTTGTCGTCGAAGACGAACCGACCCTGGCCGCGCAGCTGGCCGAGGCCCTGCGACTTGCGGGTTATACCGTCGACGCCGCCGCGGACGGCGCCGACGCGCACTACATGGGCGAGGTCGAGACCTACGACGTGGTGGTGCTGGACCTGGGCCTGCCGGTGATGGACGGCCTGACGGTGCTCAAGCAATGGCGCGCGGCCGGCCGCGGCATGCCGGTCCTGATCCTGACCGCGCGCTCCAACTGGCACGAAAAGGTCGCCGGCATCGACGCCGGCGCCGACGACTACCTCACCAAGCCCTTCCACATGGAAGAACTGCTGGCGCGCGTGCGCGCCTTGCTGCGGCGGCACAGCAACCACGCCAGCGCGCAATGGCGCTGCGGTCCGCTGATGCTCGACACGCGGCTGGCCCGCGCCACTGTCGACGGCCAGCCGCTGAACCTCACCAGCCACGAATTCAAGGTGCTGGCGGTGCTGATGCAGCACGCCGGCGAGGTGGTCTCGCGCGGTGACCTGATCGAACACATCTACGCCCAGGACCACGACCGCGACTCCAACACCATCGACGTGTTCATCGGCCGCCTGCGCAAGAAGCTGCCGGCCGACACCATCGAGACCGTGCGCGGGCTGGGTTACCGGCTCGCCTGTCCGTCATGACCGCGTCGCGCGCGCCGGGGTCGCTGCGCTGGCGCATGCTGGCCGGCACGCTCGCCTGGATCGCGGCGATCATCGTGCTGGCCGGATGGGGACTGGGCAGCCTGTTTCGCCAGCACATTTCCGAACAGTTGCGGGCCGAGCTGGCGCTGCACATGAACCAGTTGACGGCGGCGGTCAGCGTGGCGCCGGACGGGCGGCCGACCGTGGCCTCTCCCTTGAGCGATCCCCGCCTGGAGCAGCCGCTGTCCGGCCTGTACTGGCAGATCGACCGTCTCGACGACGCCGGCCGCGTGGTGGCCGCGGGCGTGGCGCGTTCGCGCTCGTTGTGGGACCAGGTGCTGGCCCTGCCCGCCACTGACCGCGCCGATGGTTTCCATGACATCGCCGGACCCGAGAACCACGACCTGAGCGCGCTGACGCGCCTGCTCAAGCCCGAAGACAGCGACGCCGGCGCGCTGCGCCTGGTGGTGGCCGCCGATCGCGCGGTGCTGGCCGAGCCCATCGAACGCTTCGACCACATGCTGTTGCTGTCGCTGGGCGCGCTGGCCGCCGGATTGGTGGCGGCAGCGGTGGTGCAGGTGATGGTTGGGTTGCGGCCGCTGGGGCGGCTGCGGCGCCAGCTGGCCGCGCAGCAGGGCCGCAACAGCGTGCGCATCGAGGGCCGTTTTCCCAGCGAGATCCAGCCGCTGGTCGATGATTTCAACCGCGTCCTGGCGGTCAACGCCGACATCGTGCAACGGGCGCGGACCCAGGCCGGCAACCTGGCGCATGCGGTCAAGACGCCGTTGACCATCCTGGGCAACGCGGCGATGCGCGAAGAGGGCGCCTTCGCCCGCCTGGTGCGTGAACAGGTTGCGATGGCGCAGCGCCAGATCGACCACCACCTGGCGCGCGCGCGCGCCGCGGCGGCCTCCGGCACGGCGGGCGGACGCACGCCGCTGCGGGCGCCGCTACAGGCGCTGTTGCGCGTCATGCAGCGCTTGTATGCGGCACGGGAACTGCAACTGGAGATGGACGAATTCGCCGACCGGCTCGAGTTTCGCGGCGAGGAGCAGGACCTGCAGGAAATGGCCGGCAACCTGCTCGACAACGCCTGCAAATGGGCCGCGCGGCGCGTCCGCATCGGCGCCCAGGCGACCGCGCCAGACCGCCTGAGCATCGTGATCGACGACGACGGCCCGGGCATCTCCGAAGACGAGCGCGAACGCATCTTCGAGCGTGGCGTGCGCATGGACGAGCAACGGCCAGGTTCCGGCCTGGGCCTGGACATCGTGCGGGACCTGGCCGGCACCTATGGTGGCGAGGTCGGCGCGGGGCCATCGCCGCTGGGCGGGCTGCGCGTGACGCTGACCTTGCCGGCGTTGCCGACCGGCCTCTAGCGGACCTGCCGCGCCGGCCGCCTCGCGCCGTCGCCGGGGTTCAGCGCACCAGCGTCACCGGCACCTCGGCCAGTTGCACCACCTGGTTGGCGACCGAGCCGATCAGCACGCCGGCCAGCGCGCCATGGCCACGCGTGCCCATGACGATGCGCGCGCACTGGTGTTCCTGCGCATAGGCGTGGATCTCGATCGCCGGTTTGCCGAATTCGACATGGCTGGTGTAGTCGGTGCCGGTGACATCGAGCAGCTTGCGCGCTTCATCGGCGGCTTCCTGGCCCTCGCGCACGTAGTACTCGTCGATCATGTCCTGCGTGACCAGCCGCGACAGGCCGGCGCGGCCCTGCGGCGGCGACTGGATGTTGAGCAGGTGGATGCGCGCGTCGGGCGCGCCCTGGGCCAGCTGGCGCGCGTGCAGCACGGCGCGGTTGGCATTGTCGGAACCGTCCACGGGGACGAGGATGTTCAGCATGGCGGCTCCTTACTTGACCAGGGTGACGGGCAATTCCGTCAGGTGCAGGACCTTGGTGGCGACCGAGCCCATGAACAGCGCGGCCACCGAGCCCATGCCGCGCGTGCCCATGTAGATTTCGTCGGCGTCGATCTCGGCGGCGACGCGGGCGATGGTCTCGGCCGCCGCGCCGGTCTCGATGCGCGGGGTGAACGGCACGCCGGCTTGCGCCAGCAAGGCGCTGGCGTCGCGCAGCGCGGCCTCGCCTTCTTCCTGGTGATAGGCGTCGATATCGGCCTGCGACAGGCCGCGGCCGATCTTGCCGGCCTGCAGCGGGATCTGCACGGTCAGCAGCTCCACGCGTTCGACGGGGTCATAGCTGCGCGCATCGAGCATGGCGCGCACGGCGTGGACGGCATGCTGCGAGCCGTCCACCGGGATCAGAATGCGTTTCATCGACGTCTCCTTGTTGTCCGCGAGCCCGCGGCCGCCCCGTCATGGCGGCGCCGCGGCAACTCCACTTTACGCAATTATTCCGCCGGACGGGGGCCGGCGGGATGCGCGCAATCAAAGGAAACGGAATCGGCCCGTCAGCACCAGCCGGGCGGCACCCGCGTGGCGGTCGCCGGCAGGCCGAGCAGTTGCGCGGCCAGGCCGGCCAGCGCGGCGGCGTCGCCGGTGGTCACCAGTTCCACCGCGCCGGGGCCCGCGCCGGCCAGCAGTCCGCGTTCCTGCAACTGGTGCCGCAGGCGCCGCGCCACCGGCCCGCCGGTTTCCAGCAATGGCACGGCGGGGCCCGCCGCGGCCTGGATCGCGTCATGCAGGAACGGGAAATGGGTGCAGCCCAGCACCAGCGCGTCGGCGCCCTGGGCCAGCAGTTCATGCACCGGCGCGGCCACGACGCGGGCGGCGGCCTCGCCTTGGATTTCACCGCGTTCCACCTGCAGCACCCATTCGGGGCAGGGGCGGAACAGGATGCGGATCTCCGGCGCCTCGCGCTGCACCAGGGCGGCGAACTTGGGGCTGGCCAGCGTGCCCGTGGTGGCGAAGACGCCCACCACGCCGCTGCGCGTCAGGTGCGCGGCCGGCTTGATGGCTGGTTCCACGCCGATGATCGCCAGGTCCGGATGGCGGGCGCGGAGGGCGGCGATGGCGGCGGCCGTGGCGGTGTTGCAGGCCACCACCATGGCCTTGGCCCGGCGCGACACCAGGTAGTCGGCGATGGCCAGCGCCCTTTGCTGGACGTATTGCTGCGTCTTCTCGCCGTAGGGCACGTGGGCGGAGTCGGCCACGTACAGCAGGTGCTCGTGCGGCAGGGCCTCGCGGATGGCGCGCAGCACGCTCAATCCGCCGACGCCGGAGTCGTAT
>NZ_QHHO01000022.1:464190-491387 GCF_003184165.1 Achromobacter sp. RW408 | reverse complement strand
CGCCAGAGAGGCGCGGGACCACGGGGTCCGTCGGCGCTAGGCCTTGCGCTTGAGGAAGGCGCCGACGCCGCAGGCCACCGCGATCGCCAGCAGGGCGCCGGCGATGGTCAGGAGGAAATCGGCTTCGCCATGATAGCCGCCGCCGGTCACGCCGCCGGCGACGCTGCCCATCCACAGGACCGCCGTGACCAGCGCGCCCGTGATCGACAGCGCGGTGGCCAGGCACAGGGCGATGAACAGCGGCGCGCGGCGCACGGGCGCCGCGGCGCCGTGGTAGCCGCCGCGGGCGCGACGCGGTTGCATCACCATGTAGAACAGGGCGGCAACCACCGCCGCCAGCATCAGGATCTTGAGGATCACGATGCCGACCGCGTCTTAGTCTTCACGGCGCAGGTGCGGGAAGAGGATGACGTCGCGGATGCTGGGGCTGTCGGTCAGCAGCATCACCAGGCGGTCGATGCCGATGCCGCAGCCGCCCGTCGGGGGCATGCCGTATTCCAGCGCGCGGATGTAGTCGGCGTCGTAGTACATCGCTTCCTCGTCGCCGGCGTCCTTGGCCTCGACCTGCGAGCGGAAACGCTCGGCCTGGTCTTCGGGATCGTTCAGCTCGGAGAAGCCGTTGGCGATCTCGCGGCCCGTCATGAACAGCTCGAAGCGCTCGGTGATGCCCTCGCGGGTATCGGAGGCACGCGCCAGCGGCGACACCTCGACCGGGTAGTCGATGATGTAGGTGGGGTTCCACAGCTTGGCTTCGGCCGTTTCCTCGAACAGCGCCAATTGCAGCGCGCCCAGGCCGGCGCGCGCCAGCACCGGGCCATCGGCATCGGCGCCCAGCTTCTTGAGTTCGGCGCGCACGAAGGCGACGTCGTCCAGTTGCGCCTGGGTGTAGCCGGGGGCGTACTTGAGGATGGCTTCGCAGATGGTCAGGCGGTCGAACGGCTTGGACAGATCCAGCTCGCGTTCCTGGTAGGTCAGCACGGCGCTGCCGGTGGCCGAGATGGCGGCCTGGCGGATCAGTTCCTCGGTGAAGTCCATCAGCCAGCGGTAGTCCGCGAAGGCCGCGTAGAACTCCATCATCGTGAATTCCGGGTTGTGGCGCGGGCTCACGCCTTCATTGCGGAAGTTGCGGTTGACTTCGAACACGCGTTCGAAGCCGCCGACGATGAGGCGCTTGAGGTAGAGCTCGGGCGCGATGCGCAGGAACATTTCCATGTCCAGCGCGTTGTGGTGCGTGACGAAGGGCTTGGCCGCCGCGCCGCCCGGAATCGGGTGCAGCATGGGCGTTTCGACTTCGAGGAAGCCGGCGTTCAGCATGAACTGGCGGATGCTGCCCATGGCCTTGCTGCGCGCCTCGAAGGTGCGGCGCGTGGCGTCGGTCATGATGAGGTCGACGTAGCGCTGGCGGTAGCGCAGTTCCTGGTCGGCCACGCCGTGGAACTTGTCCGGCAGCGGGCGCAGCGACTTGGACAGCAGGCGCGCCGTGGCGGCGTGCACCGACAGTTCGCCCTTGTTGGTCTTGAAGACCGACCCTTCGACCGCGATGATGTCGCCGATGTCCCATTGCTTGAACGCGGCGTAGCTGTCTTCGCCCAGCGTGCCGCGGTCCAGGTAGATCTGGATGCGGCCGGTGCTGTCCTGCAGCGTGGCGAAGCTGGCCTTGCCCATGACGCGCTTGAGCATCATGCGGCCGGCGACCTTGACGGTGACGGGCGCGGCGGCCAGGGCTTCCTGCTCCTGGTCGTCGTACTTGTCGTGCAGGGCCGCGGCGCGGGCGTCGGGGACGAAATCGTTGGGATACGCGACCCCGGTCTCGCGCAGTTTGGCCAGCTTGGCGCGCCGTTCGGCGATCAAGCGGTTTTCATCCTGGGCGGTTGCCGGAGCGGTCGTGTGGTCGGTCATGGTCGGGGGATCAGTCGTAATTGCGGATGTCGTCGATTTCGGTGGTGCCGAAGTCGTCGCGATCCAGGTAGGCGAGGATGCGGGAGGCCACGTTGGCGGGCGAGGACAGTTTGCCGCTGGCGTGGAAGTCCTGGAACTTGGCCAGCGCCGGGAAGCTCTTGGGGTCGCTGGAACGGATGGCGGCCTGCATGTCGGTGTCGACAATGCCGGGGGCCAGCGAGACGACGCGCGCGCCGCCTTCGCCCTGTTCCTGCTTGACCACGCGCGAGTACATGTCGAGCGCGGCCTTGGTGGCGCAGTACACGCCCCAGCCGGCATTGGGATTGCGGCCGGCGCCGGACGAGATGTTGAGCACGCGGCGGTCGGCCTTGAGATCTTCGACCGCGGCCAGGAAGCGCGCGGTCAGCAGCATCACGGCCGTCACGTTCAGGTTGAAGGCGGCGGCAATCGCCGGGCCGTCGATCAGCGCGTCGGTGCCGGACACGGGATGCACGGTGCCGGCGTTGTTGATCAGCAGGTAGCGGCCGGCGTCGCGCGGCAGCGCGTCGCAGATGCGGCGCGCTGCCGCTTCCGCCGCGGCCAGGTCCGACAGGTCCACGGACAACTGTTCAAGCTGCGCGTCCTGCGAGCGGGCGTAGGCGGCCAGCTCGGGGTCTTCGCGGCGCGCCAGGGTGATCAGGCGGGTGCCCGGTTTGGCCAGGCCGCGCGCCATGGCGGCGCCGATGCCGCGCGAGGCGCCGGTGAGAATTGCGATGGTGTCGGACATGCGTGGACCCTCGGGGGACGGTGGACGGAAGTATCGCGGAACTTACACGCCTTGCTTGAGGCTGGCCTGGATGAAGGGATCCAGGTCGCCGTCCAGCACTTTCTGCGTGTTGGAGATTTCGACGTTGGTGCGCAGGTCCTTGATGCGGCTCTGGTCCAGCACGTACGAGCGGATCTGGTGGCCCCAGCCCACGTCGGTCTTGGAGTCTTCCAGCTTTTGCTGCTCGGCCATGCGGTTGCGCATTTCCAGTTCGTACAGCTTGGACTTGAGCATCTGCATCGCTTCGGCGCGGTTGCGGTGCTGCGAGCGGTCGTTCTGGCACTGCACCACGATGCCGGTCGGGATGTGCGTCAGGCGCACCGCCGAGTCGGTCTTGTTGATGTGCTGGCCGCCCGCGCCCGAGGCGCGATAGGTGTCCACGCGCAGGTCGGCCGGGTTCACTTCGACTTCGAAGGAATCGTCGACCTCGGGGTAGACGAAGACGCTGGCGAACGAGGTGTGGCGGCCGCCCGAGGAGTCGAACGGGCTCTTGCGCACCAGGCGGTGCACGCCGGTTTCCGTGCGCAGGTAGCCGAAGGCGTATTCGCCCTCGAGCTTGATGGTGGCGGACTTGATGCCGGCGACTTCGCCCTCGGATTCTTCCAGCACTTCGGCCTTGAAGCCCTTGCGCTCGGCGTACTTGAGGTACTGGCGCAGCAGCATCGAGGCCCAGTCCTGCGCTTCCGTGCCGCCCGCGCCGGCCTGGATGTCCAGGAAGCAGTTCAGCGGATCGGCCGGGTTGGAGAACATGCGGCGGAATTCGAGGCTTTCCAGCTTTTCCTGGAAGCCGTTGGCGTCCAGCTCGATGGATTCGAGGGTGGCGTCGTCGTTGTCGGCGGCGGCCAGCTCGAACAGCTCGTTGGAGTCGGCCAGGCCCGTGCCCAGGCCGGTGAGCGTTTCCACCACGTCTTCGAGGGCTTTCTTTTCACGGCCCAGGTCCTGGGCGTGCTTGGGGTCGTTCCAGACCGCCGGGTCTTCGAGCTCGGCGTTTACGACTTGCAGGCGTTCGGCTTTGGCATCGTAGTCAAAGATACCTCCGTAGAGCCTGTTCGCGCTCCGCGTAGTCGGCGAGGCGGGCTGCGAGCTGGTTCTGACGTTCGGCTTCCATGATGATTCCTGATGACTTTTGTGCGAAACCGGACATTTTACCGTGGTTGGGGCCACCCTGTGGGCCCGGCCGCGGAATGGAAGGGACGGATCGAAGCGAAAACACACTAGGGGTTTGCACGCACAGCGGCAAGTTGTTCAGTTTTTTGTCAACTACGGGGTTCTAGGCTTGACGCGCCGGCCCATGCGTCCCCTCGGGGGCGGCGGGACCGCGCAAGCCGCCGGCAGACAGAGCCGGCCTGTCCCGTTAGAGGAGGAGACATTGATGGAACACACTATGGCCCCCAGGGTCTCGCCGGCGATCCCGGCGGCTGAGGAGGACCGGATCTATCGCAAAGTGGGGTGGCGGCTGGTGCCGCTGTTGGTCGTCTGCTACGTCGTGGCCTACCTGGACCGCGTCAACGTGGGCTTCGCCAAGCTGCAGATGCTGCAGGAACTCCAGTTCAGCGAGACGGTGTACGGCTTGGGCGCGGGGATATTCTTCATCGGCTATTTCCTGTTCGAGATCCCCAGCAACATCATCCTGCACAAGGTCGGCGCGCGGGTCTGGATCGCGCGCATCATGATCACCTGGGGCATCATCTCGGCCTGCATGATGTTTGTGACCAGCGTGCACATGTTCTATTTCCTGCGTTTCCTGCTGGGCGCGGCCGAGGCCGGGTTCTTCCCGGGCATCATCCTTTACCTGACCTACTGGTATCCCGCCGCCCGGCGCGGGCGCATCACCACCTTCTTCATGACCGCGGTGCCGATGTCCGGCCTGATCGGCGGCCCGATCTCCGGCTGGATCATGAATACGTTCCACGGCGACCACGGCCTGTCGGGCTGGCAATGGCTGTTCCTGCTCGAAGGCATCCCGTCGGTGATCATCGGCGTGCTGGTGCTGATGTACCTGGATGACCGCATCAACAAGGCCAAGTGGCTGACCGCCAATGAAAAGGCGGTGCTGATCCGCAATATCGCGGCCGAGGAGCAGCACAAGGAAGACCCGCCGATCCGCGCCGCGCTGGCGCATCCGCGCGTGTGGGCGATGGCGCTGATCTACTTCTCCTTCGTGATGGGACTGTACGGGGTGGGGTTCTGGATGCCGACGCTGATCAAAAGCACCGGCGTGCAAAGCCCGCTGGCGATCGGCCTGCTGACGGCGGTGCCCAACCTGTTCGCGGTGATCGGCATGATCCTGATCGCGCGCAACTCCGACCGCAACCGCGAGCGCCGCTGGCACGTGGCCATCCCGGCCCTGTGCGGCGCGCTGGGGCTGCTGTTCTCGGCGATCTGGAGCGGCAACACGGTGCTGGCCATCCTGGCGCTGACGGTGGCCAACATCGGCATCTGCACGGTGCTGCCGCTGTTCTGGAGCCTGCCGACCGCGCTGCTGGGCGGCACGGCGGCGGCTGCCGGGATCGCGCTGATCAACTCCGTGGGCAACCTGGCGGGCTTCGTCAGTCCCTACCTGGTGGGCTGGCTCAAGGACATGACCGGCACCACCAATACCGGCCTGTACATGCTGTCGGCGTGCCTGGTGATTGGCGCGCTGGTGGCGTTGGCGCAACCGGCCAGGCTGGTCAACAAGTAGCCGCGCGCGCCCGGGGCCGGCAAGCGACACGGGCGCATCCTCGCGGATGCGCCCGTTTTTATTCGGTATCGGCGAGAAGGCCTTTTGCCGCCGGGCCGCCCCAAGGCAAAAGCGCCCCCTCGGGGGGCAGCTAGCCCGCGCAGCGGGCGCGGCGTGGGGGCAACATCATGCAGCGTGTTCGATTACCAGCTGGACCGACACCATCCCGTTCCACACATTCTGCTCCAGCCGGTAGGCCGCCTGGATGCGTTCGGGCAGCGACTGGTCGTGGCCGAACCAGATGGCGTCGAAGCGCTGCTGGCCGCGTTCGAGCGACAGTTTCAGGTGCTTCTCGCCGACCAGGCGCTGGTTGCGCACCACGAACTCGTCCAGGAACAGCGGCGCGGCGAAACCCGCGCCCCAGACCTGTTGCTGCAACAGGCCGGCAACCTCGGCATTGGCGTAGCCGGATTCCAGCGAGCCATCGGTCTCGATGACCGGCTCGAAGCTGTCGCGGCCGGTCAGTTCGCGCACCGCCGCGTCGAAGGCGGGGGCGAAGGCCGGGAAGTCGTTGCGGCCCAGCGTCAGGCCGGCCGCCATGGCGTGGCCGCCGAACTTGCGGATCAGGTTGGGGTGGCGCTTGGACACCAGGTCGAGCACGTCGCGCAGGTGCACGTCGGGAATCGAACGGCCCGAGCCGCGGATTTCGTCGTCGCCGGCCGGGGCGAAGGCCAGGGTGGGGCGCCAGAATTTCTCTTTCAGGCGCGAGGCCACCAGGCCCACCACGCCCTGGTGCCAGCCCGGGTCGAACACGCAGACCGTGGCGCCCGGCGCGGCGTCGGGCGCCTCCATGGCGGCCAGCGCCTGTTCGCGCATCTCGGCCTCGATGCTGCGGCGTTCGCGGTTGATGTTGTCCAGTTCGCGCGCCATTTCCAGCGCCTGGGCCTCGTCGTCGGTGGTCAGGCAGGCGATGCCCAGGCTCATGTCGGCCAGCCGGCCGGCGGCGTTGATGCGCGGGCCCAGCGCGAAGCCCAGGTCGAAGCCGTTGGCGCTGCGCGGCTCGCGCCCGGCCACGGCGAACAGGGCGCGCAGCCCGGGTTGCAGGCGGCCGCTGCGCATGCGCTGCAGCCCCTGGGTCACCAGCAGGCGGTTGTTGGCGTCCAGCTTGACCACGTCGGCCACCGTGCCCAGCGCCACCAGGTCGGACAGCGCGTCCAGGCGCGGCCCGCCATCGGGGGCGTAGACGCCGCGGCGGCGCAGCTCGGCGCGCAGCGCCAGCATCATGTAGAAGATGACGCCGACGCCCGCCAGGTTCTTGGACGGGAAGCCGCAGCCCGGCTGGTTCGGATTGACGATGGCCAGGGCGTCCGGCAGCGTGTCGCCGGGCAGGTGGTGGTCGGTGATGACCACGCCGATGCCGGCGGCGTTGGCCGCGGCCACGCCGTCGACGCTGGCGATGCCGTTGTCCACGGTGATGATGATGTCGGGCTTGCCGGCGCGATGGCGGCAGGCCAGCTCGACCACGGCGGGCGACAGGCCGTAGCCGGTCTCGAAGCGGTTGGGCACCAGGAAGTCGACGTCGGCGCCCATGGCCGACAGGGCGCGCAGGCCGACGGCGCAGGCGGTGGCGCCGTCGCAGTCATAGTCGGCCACGATCAGCAGCTTCTTGCCGGCCTGGATGGCGTCGGCCAGCACGCCGGCGGCGTGGGTCGAATGGGTCAGGCCGGCCGGCGGCAGCAACGAGGGCCAGGCCAGCCTGGTCTGGTCGGGATGGACGACGCCGCGCGCGGCCCACAGGCGCGCCAGCAGGGGATGGATGCCCGAGGATTCCAGGACATGGCAGGCGGCGAGGTCGGCGCGGCGGACGGTTAAGCGGGGTGAGACCACCAGGCGCTCCAGTTTTTCTTGGGCGCGGGCAGCAAGCCGAGCAGGCCCCCGCGCGGTTTCAGGGTGAGGGTGGCGCTGCGATCGTCGCCCAGCAGCAGCAGTTCGGCGGGCGCGTCCGGCAGGCCCTTGGGACTGGCCAGCGCTTGCAGGCGCCGGTCGAGCGCGGCCAGGGCGTCGAGCCAGGCGGCCCAGTCGCCGGCGCGCTGCGCAGCGTGCAGCTCGGTCATGACCTGTTCCGGGCCGGCCGGGCGCATGGTCCAGGGCGTGCCGCCGCCATACAGCCAGAGGGCGTTGACCGGCGGCAGGCCGCGCGCGGCGCGGGCCTCGTTGGCCGGGTGCTCGTGCCACGACATCTGGATCTCATTGAGCAGACGGCGCCATGGCCGGGTTTCGGCATCCTGGCGCCACCAGTCGTTCAGGCGCTGGCCGGCCACCGCCAGGGGGCTGGCGGTCTGCGGCCGCAGACCGTCCGGCAGGCGCAGGCGCCAGCGGGAGGCCGACAGCGCCTGGACCGCGAAGCCGGTGTCTTCGAACAGGGGGCGGGCGGTGTCCAGCAGCGCGGCGGTTTCGTCGTCGCGCAGTTCCATCAGGGCGGGATCGAGCAGGGTGGCCTGGTCGGTGCCCAGGGCCAGGTGGACCAGTTCGGCCAGCCAGACAGGGCCGTCCGCGGGCTGGCCGGCGGCCAGCAGCGGGCCCAGTCCGGCGCCCGGCAGCAGGCCGGCCTCGGGCGTGTAGCCCGCCCGGCGCAGTTGCCAGGCTTCGAACGCGGTGCAGCCCTGGGTACGGATATCGTGGGCCTGGACCCGGGCGCTGCCGGCCTGCAGCCAGCGGTGCAGGGTGGGCGCGCGCTGGGGCAGCAGTTTGGCCAGTTCCGCGGCGACGGGAAGAGCGGGCAAGGCGCCCGGGATGACGATCAGCATGGGCAGGATTGTAGACGCAGGCCGGCATGGGAACTAAGCCCGGCTCCGACTGCCATAGCTTGTCACGGCTTGTCTTGCCTTCCCGCATTCCGGGGACGGTTTTACGGCCGGTTAATGCCATAATGCGCTCGTGCTGAAAATACCCTACGAACTCTGGATCGGCGCCCGCTATGCCGGGTTGGCCCGGATCCGCCAGCGACGCGGCCGCCGCGATCGCTTCATCTCTTTCATCGCGGCCAGTTCCATGGCCGGCATCGCGCTGGGCGTCGCCGCCCTGATCGTGGTGCTGTCGGTCATGAACGGCTTCCAGAAAGAGGTCCGTGACCGCATGCTGTCGGTGCTGCCGCACATCGAACTCTACATTCCCGGCGCCGCGCCCGAGCGCGTGCTGGAACAATGGCAGCAGTTCGCCGATGCCGCCAAACGCAATCCCGAGGTCAAGGCCGGCGCGCCGTTCGTGGCCGCGCAAGGCATGCTGGTGCGCGGCCAGGCGCTGCGCGGGGTGCAGGTGCGCGGCATCGACCCGGCCACCGAAGGCAACGTGTCCGACCTGCCGCGGCAGATGGTGTCGGGCAAGCTGGCCGACCTGAAACCGGGCGGCTTCGGCGTGGTGCTGGGCAACGAGCTGGCCGACGGCATGGGCGTGAAGGTGGGCGATACGCTGCTGATGCTGGCGCCGCAGGGCTCGATCAGCCCGGCCGGCTTCGCGCCGCGCATGCGCCAGTTCACCGTGGTGGGCGTGTTCTCTTCGGGCCACTACGAATATGATTCCTCGCTGGCCTTCGTCGACAACGAAGACGCCGCCAAGGTGTTCCGCGACAGCGGCACCGCGGGCGTGCGCCTGCGCATCGCCGACATGCAGAAGGCCCCCGAAGTCGCGGCCGAGCTGCGCAACGTGCTGCCGCCGTACGTCATGGCCAGCGACTGGTCGCGCAACAACCGCACCTGGTTCGCCGCCGTGCAGACCGAAAAGCGCATGATGTTCCTGATCCTGGCGCTGATCGTCGCGGTGGCCGCGTTCAACCTGCTGTCGTCGCTGGTGATGGCGGTCAAGGACAAGCAGTCGGACATCGCCATCCTGCGCACGCTCGGCGCCGGACCGGGCGAAGTGGCCCGCATCTTCCTGGTGCAGGGCGCGCTGATCGGCGTCATCGGCACGCTGCTGGGCGTGGCCGGCGGCATCCTCATCGCCTACAACGTCGACGTGATCGTGCCGTTCATCGAGCGCCTGCTGGGCGTGCACTTCCTGCCGCGCGAAATCTATTTCATCAGCGCCTTGCCGTCCGATCCGCAGGTGGGCGACATCGTGACCATCGGCGTGACCTCCCTGGTGCTGTCGCTGCTGGCGACCTTGTATCCCAGCTGGCGCGCCTCGCGCCTGCAACCCGCACAGGTGCTGCGCCATGATTGATTCCCTGTCCCCGGCACTGCAGGCCGATGATCTCGTCAAGATCTACGACGAGGGTCCGGCCCGCATCGAGGTGCTGAGCAACGTCAGCCTGAGCGTGGCGCGCGGCGAGATGGTCGCCATCGTCGGCGCGTCCGGCTCCGGCAAGAGCACCCTGCTGCACATCCTGGGCCTGCTGGACGTGCCCACCAGCGGCTCGGTCGCGGTCGATGGGCAACTGGCCGTCGGCCTTTCCGAAGCGAAGAAGAGCCAGGTGCGCAACCGCAGCCTGGGCTTCGTCTACCAGTTCCACCATCTGTTGCCGGAATTCTCGGCGCTGGACAACGTGGCCATGCCGCTGATCGTGCGGCGCGAGAACCGCGACAAGGCCCGCGCGGCGGCGCGCGAGGTGCTGGGCCTGGTGGGCCTGGCGGCGCGCGAAGGCCACTTCCCCGGCCAGCTGTCGGGCGGCGAGCGCCAGCGCGTGGCGCTGGCGCGCGCGCTGGTGACGCGGCCGGTCTGCGTGCTGGCCGACGAGCCCACCGGCAACCTCGACCGCCACACCGCCCACAACATGTTCGAGCTGCTGACCCGCGTCAACCGCGAGTCGGGCACGGCGTTTGCGATCGTCACCCACGATCCCGAGCTGGCGGCGCGCGCCGATCGCCAGCTGCTGATGGAAAACGGCCGGCTGGTCTCGGGCTGAGGCCTGCCCGCGGGCCGGGCGGCGCGATGATTGAGCAGGAAACCGGGGCAAGGAGGCCGCGCCCATGCTGATCGACACCCATTGCCACCTGGATGCCGCCGAGTTCGATGCCGACCGCCCCGAAGTGGCCGCGCACGCGCTCGACTCCGGCGTGCAGGCCATTGTCATTCCCGCCATCGAACGCGCCAATTTTGCCGTCGTGCGGGACCTTGCCGCACAGGTCGCCGGCGGCGCCTACGCGCTGGGCATCCATCCCCTTTACGTGCAGCGCGCCGATGACGCCGACCTGGACGCCTTGCGCGAGGCCATCCGGCAAGCGCTGGGCGATCCGCGCTTCGTGGCCATCGGCGAGATCGGGCTGGATTTCTTCGTGCCTGAAATCGCTTCGGGCGAGCCGCGCGCGCGCCAGGAGCGTTTCTACGCCGCCCAGTTGGCCATGGCGGCGGAATTCAAGCTGCCGGTGCTGCTGCACGTGCGCAAGTCGCAGGACATCCTGCTCAAGTACCTGCGGCGCCACGACCGTATCGGCGGCATCGCGCACGCCTTCAACGGCAGCGCGCAGCAGGCCCAGGCCTTTGTCGAACAGGGCTTCGCGCTGGGGCTGGGCGGCGCCATGACCTACGAGCGGGCGCTGCAGATCCGCCGCCACGCCACCGACGTCGACCTGCGCCACCTGGTGCTGGAGACCGACGCGCCGGACATCCCGCCGGCCTGGCTGCACCCGCCGCGGCGGCGCAACCGGCCGGGCGAGTTGGCGCGCATTGCCCAGGTGCTGGCCGAACTGCGCGGAATCACGCCGGCGCAGGTGGCGCAGGCGACCACGGCCAATGCCTTGCGGGTATTGCCGCGGCTGTCGGCAGCGATCCTGGCGGACGACTGAGACCGGGCGCCAGATGCCCGATGACGGCGCGGCGCCGCCATCGGGACACAGCTCAGGCCGCCACGCGCGGCAGTTCGATGCGCACGCTCAGGCCATGCGGCGCGACATTGCGCGCCGAGATCCGGCCCTTGTGCGCCGCGACGGCGGCGCGCGCAATGCTCAGGCCCAGGCCGGCGCCGCCGGCAGGCGCGCCGGCGGCCGGGGCGCCCTGGTAGAACGGTTCGAACAGATACGCCAGTTCCTTTTCCGGAACGCCGGGGCCGTTGTCCTCGATTTCCAGGCAGGCCTCGCCGGCGTCCACCAGCAGGCGCGCCTGGATCGCGCCGCCCGCCGGGGCGAAGCGCAGGGCGTTGCGCAGCACGTTTTCGATGGCGCTGGCCAGGCTGTCGCGGTCGGCCGCGATGCGCAGCGGCGCCGGGCGGTGCCAGGCGATGGCAATGCGGCGTTCGCCGGCCTCGAAGCGCGCATCCTGCACCACCTCGTCGACCACCTCGGCCAGGTCCAAGGTCGCGGTAGGCTGGGGCAGGGCGCCCATGCGCGCCAGCCGCAAGGTGCTGCCCACCAGCGTATCCAGCCGTTCGCATTCCCGTTCGATGCGGTCCAGCTGCAGGTCCTGGCGTTCGTCCTTGCGGCGCGCCAGTTCGACGCCCAGGCGCATCCGCGCCAGCGGCGAGCGCAATTCATGGGCGATGTTGCGCAGCAGCTGCTCGCGCGTATCGACCAGCGCCTGCAGGCGGCCCGCCATGGCGTCGAAGTCGCGCGCCAGCAGGCCCAGTTCGTCCTTGCGCAGCGGCAGCGCCGCCGGCGTGCGGGTATCCAGCCGGCCGGCGGCCAGCGAGCGGGCCGCGCCCCGCAGTTGCTCCAGCGGCGCGGCCACGTGGCGGGTCAGGGCCCAGCAGAAGGGCGCCGTGACCGCCAGCGCGAACAGCAGCAGCCCCAGCGTGACCGGCGTCAGGCCTAGCACCTCCCAGTGCGAGGAGTCGAACGGCAGGAACAGCATCAGCAGTTCGCTATGATCCGGCAACACCAGCAACTGTGGATCCCACCACGATACGCGCAGCGCGTCCGGGTCGGCGGGCACGTCGATGGCGGCGATCAGGCCGTGATCGGGCGAGGCGCGGAAGGCGGCCAGCCAATCGTCCAGGCGGGTCGGCAGGCGCCGTTCGAGGATGTCGCGGTCCTGCGTGTCGACGATGTAGATCTTGAGCGCCGAATAGCGCGCGTCCATGGCCCCGACCCAGCGCCGCAGGCCCTCGGCGCCTTCGCGGCGCGCGATCTGGGCGGCATCGCGCGTCAGGTTGCCGGGGTTCAGGCCGTCGAGCGAATCGACGCGGTACCAGGCGACCGCCGCGGTCAGCATCATGCCGCAGACCATGATGACGGCCATCGCGCCCCAGAAGGTCAGGAAGGCGCGCCAGAAGAGGGAGCGGACCGGCAGCCAGCGCATCAGGCCGCGCCGGCCAGCACGTAGCCCAGTCCGCGCAGGTTGCGGATGGCGGGGGCGTCGCCGGCCTGGTCCAGCTGCAGCTTCCTGCGCAGGCTGCTGATGTGGGTGTCGATGCTGCGGTCGTAGCGGTCGGCGGCGCGGCCCAGCGCATACAGGCTGATCTGCTCGCGCGGCACCACCTGGCCCGGGGTGCGCATCAGGACTTCGAGGATGCGTTGCTCGGCGCCGGTCAGCAGGACTTCCTGGGCGCCCAGGCGGGCGCGGCCGCTGGCGGCATCCAGCGACAGCGCGCCCACGCTCAGTTCGGGCGGGGCGGGTTCGGGTTTTTCCTCGAAGCGGCGCAGCACCGCGCCGATGCGGGCCTTGAGCTCACGCGGGCCGAAGGGCTTGGTCAGGTAGTCGTCGGCGCCCAGTTCGAGTCCCAGCACCCGATCGGTTTCGCCGCCGTGGGCGGTGAACATGATGACGGGACGGCGCGAATGGCGGCGCATATGGCGCAGCAGATCGAGGCCGTTGCCGTCGGGAAGCATCAGGTCGAGCAGCACCAGATCGAAGCATTCCTGCATTGCAAGCGGCAGACCTTGGGCGCTGTTGTGCGCCAGCGTCAGTTCGATGTGGGTGGGCTCTAGGTACTCGCGCAGCATCAATGCCAGGTCGACGTCGTCGTCGATCAACAGGATGCGGCGCGTTGCCATGGGGGTGGGTATGGACATGCGCTTGGGTTCTGTTGCCACGGCAGCATAGCGGGTCGCCGGCGGCCGAAGTGTCAAGAAGTGCGAAGAAAGTAAAAGTTGCGGAAAGCGTGTTGCAGCTCACGGATGGGCTCAATTCTAATATGAGAATAGTTTTCATTAAAAATTGAAGCGGAACGGGGCTGCGCGTGGGGCGCGGCGCCGTCCGGGACGGGAGAGTCTGAAATCATGAGCAGCAACGATCTGGCCGCGCGCCGCGCATTCGGCCCGCGTACCCGCCTGGCTGTCGCCCTGTGCGCCACCGGCCTTGCCACCGGTCATCCGGCCTGGGCGCAATTGGCCGCGTCGGCCGACCCCAAGAAGCTGGATACCGTGGTGGTCACGGCCAGCGGCTACGAGCAGCAGATCCAGGACGCGCCTGCCTCGATCAGCGTGATCACGCGCCAGGATCTGGAAAAGAAGTTCTACCGCGACGTCACCGACGCGCTGGTCGAAGTGCCGGGCGTGGTGGTCACGGGCGGCGGCGACCGCCAGGACATCAGCCTGCGCGGCATGGGCCCGAAGTACACGCTGATCCTGATCGACGGCAAGCGCCAGAATTCGCGCGAAACCCGCACCAACTCCGACTCCAGCGGCGTCGAAGGCGGCTGGACGCCGCCGATCTCGGCCATCGAGCGCATCGAGGTGGTGCGCGGGCCGATGTCGTCGCTGTATGGTTCCGACGCCATGGGCGGGGTGATCAACATCATCACCCGCAAGGTGCCCAACGAGTGGGGCGGTGAAATCCGCATGGACACCACCATCCAGGAAAGCAGCAAGTCCGGCGACATCTACCAGGGCAACTTCTACCTGGCGGGCCCGATCAAGAACGACCTGCTGGGCCTGCAGATCTACGGCCAGGCGACCCAGCGCGACGAAGACAGGATCATCGACGGCTACCGCAAGCGCAATGCCACCAACATCACGGCCAAGTTGGCGCTCACGCCCAACCGCGATCACGACATCGTGCTGGAAGCCACTTCCAGCCGCCAGAAGTACGAGAACACGCTGGGCAAGACCGTCGCGCCGCTGGCTCCCGGCGTGGCGTGCCCACGCAACGGCTGCCCGGCCTCGTCGGAAACCGATTACCGCAGCAACAAGTGGGCGTTGTCGCATACCGGCCGCTGGGGTTGGGCCGTGTCCGACAGCTACGTGCAGCAGGAAGAGTTCGACAACCGCTCGCGCCAGATGAAGATCAAGAACCTGGACCTGCAGACCAGCTGGACGCTGCCGCTCGGTTCGCACATGCTGACGCTGGGCGGCACCTACCTGACGCAGCGCCTGACCGACCAGACCGGCAACCAATTGGCCGGCGGCCCCAGCAAGGTGGAGCGCTACCAGTGGGCGCTGTTCGCCGAGGACGAATGGCGCCTGGCCGAGAGCTTCGCGCTGACCGGCGGCCTGCGCATGGACCAGGACGAGAACTTCGGCAGCCATTTCAGTCCGCGCCTGTACGGCGTGTGGCACATGGCCGAACGCTGGACCCTGAAGGGCGGCGTGTCCACCGGTTTCCGCGCGCCCGACCTGCGCCAGACCGTGGCCGGCTGGGGCCAGGTCAGCCGCGGCGGCAACATGTACGGCAACCCCGACCTGACGCCCGAGAAGTCGGTGACCCAGGAACTCGGCCTGCTGTATGACGACGGCGAGGGCTTCAATGCCGGCCTGACCCTGTTCAACAACAACTTCAAGGACAAGATCACGCGCGTCGCGTGCCCGCTGTCGCAGTGCACCGATGGCCCCAACCAGTTCGGCTCCAACCCCACCACCTACATGAACGTGGACAAGGCGGTGTCGCGCGGCGTCGAGGCCAACCTGAAGCTGCCGCTGGGCCGTGACTGGTCGCTGACTAGCAGCTACACCTTCACCAAGTCGGAACAGAAGTCCGGCCAGTACCAGGGCCAGCCGCTGAACCAGCTGCCCAAGCACCTGTTCACCACCACGGTCAACTGGCAGGCTTCCGACGCGCTCCAAGCGTGGGCGCGCCTGAATTACCGCGGCAAGGAAAGCCAGCCGATCACTGGCCCGTCCTCGACCTCGCTGGTGGCGCCGTCGTACACCTTCGTCGACCTGGGCGGCTCGTATGCCGTGAACAAGAAGGTGTCGGTCTACGCCGGCATCTACAACCTGTTCGACAAGCAGGTCGGCTACGACGACTACGGCTACGTCGAAGACGGCCGCCGCTACTGGCTGGGCGTGGGCGTGAAGTTCTGAGCCCGCAGGCAACACCAGGGAACCGCCGCCGACAGGCGGCCTTCCCGCTACATGAAGAGGCAAGCATGACGATGAATCAAGCACAAGCAGGACGCGCCGGCCGCTGGCTGGCGCGCGCCACCGCGGCCCTGGCCCTGGGCGCGGCCAGCGCTTTGAGCGTGGCCCAGACCATGCCGGTCAAGCATGCGCGCGGCGAGACCGCCGTGCCGTCCAACCCGGCCAAGACCGTGGTGCTGGACCTGGCGGTGCTCGACACGCTGCATGCGCTGGGTGTCGACGTGACCGGCGTGCCCAGCGCCGCCAAGCTGCCGCCGCAGCTGGCGCAGTATGCCGACAAGCGCTACCTGAAGGTCGGCAGCATGTTCGAGCCCAACTACGAAGTGATCCACGCGGCCCAGCCGCAGGTCATCTTCGTGGCCGGGCGCTCGGCGCCCAAGTACGACGAGCTGGCCAAGCTGGCGCCCACGGTCGACCTGACGGTCAACGCCAAGGACCTGGTCGGCAGCGTCACGCGCAACACGGAAACGCTGGCCGCCATCTACGGCAAGCAGGCCGTGGCCAAGGAAAAGCTCGACGCCCTGCGCGCCTCGATCGCGGCGCTGCATGGCCAGGCGGCCAAGGCCGGCAGCGCGCTGATCGTGCTGACCACCGGCGGCAAGATGAGTGCCTACGGCCCCGGCTCGCGTTTCGGCGTGATCCACGACGCCTTCGGCTTTGCGCCGGCCGCCAAGGACCTGAACGTGTCGAACCACGGCCAGGCGATCTCGTTCGAGTTCATCGCCCAGACCGATCCCGACTGGCTGTTCGTGATCGATCGCGACGCCGCCATCGGCCGCGAAGGCACTTCGGCCCAGCGCATGCTGGACAACGACCTGATCCGTCCGACCAAGGCCTGGAAGCAGCAGCGCGTGGTCTACCTGAACGGCTACAACTGGTACCTGCTGGGCAGTGCCGGCCTGAGCGCCATGCAGCAGAACGTGGACGATATCGCCCGCGCGCTGTCTGCCGCCAAGCCCGCGGTCAAGTAAGCGCAAGGCGGGCATGACGGAGTCGAAGTGGCGGTTGTGAGGGCAGGCGGGGCGATCACCGGTTGGGCCGGACTGGCGGCATTGCTGCTGTTGCTGCTGCTGTTGTGCGCGGCCAGCATCGGCCTGGGCGCGGGGTCGTTCTCGTTCGCCGCGCTGGCCGGCGGGCCTGACGCCGAACGCGCCTGGCGCCTGCTGCTGGTGAGCCGCGTGCCGCGCACGCTGGCGCTGCTGCTGGCCGGCATGGCGCTGGCGGTGGCGGGGCTGATCATGCAGATGCTGGTGCGCAACCGCTACGTCGAGCCGACCACGGCCGGCACCGTCGAATCGGCCACGCTCGGCATCCTGGTCGTGACCCTGCTGGCGCCGGACACGCCGGTGATCGGCAAGATGCTGACGGCCACCGGCTTCGCGCTGGCGGGCTCGCTGCTGTTCCTGGCGCTGTTGCGGCGCGTGCCGCTGCGCACGCCGTTCATCGTGCCGCTGATCGGCCTGATCCTGGGCGGCGTGATCCACGCCGTCACCACTTTCGTCGCCTACCGCTACGACCTGCTGCAGTCGCTGCACGCCTGGACCACCGGTGATTTTTCCGGGGTGCTGCGCGGCCGCTACGAACTGCTGTGGATCGGCTTCGGCCTGGCGGCCGCGGCCTACCTGGCGGCGGATCGCTACACCGTGGCGGGCATGGGGCGCGAGTTCGCCGCCAATCTCGGCCTGAACCATGCGCGCCTGACGCTGGTGGGCCTGCTCATCGTGTCGGCGATTTCCGCGGTGGTGGTGGTCACGGCCGGCGGCATTCCCTTTCTGGGGTTGATCGTGCCGAACGCCGTCAGCCTGGTGCTGGGCGACAACATGCGCCGCTCGATTCCCTGGGTGGCGATGCTGGGCGGCGTGTTCGTGCTGGCCTGCGACATCATCGGCCGGCTGGTGATCCATCCCTACGAGGTGCCGCTGGGCACGGTGGTGGGCGTGGTCGGCAGCATCCTGTTCCTGTGCCTGCTGCGCAGCCGGGGAGCGCGCCGTGGCTGAGTTCATCGCGCGCGCCGTGCCGCTGCGTTCGCCCCAGGCGTGGCGCCTGGCGCTGCTGGCCGTGGCCGCGCTGTCGTGCGTTGTCGGCTTCATGGCGTTGGGCGCGAACGGCCAGTGGGCCTTCGTGCTGCCGTTTCGCGGCGCCAAGCTGGTGGCGATGCTGCTGGTGGCGTACGCGGTGGCGGTGTCGTCGGTGCTGTTCCAGACCGTCACGCACAACCGCATCCTGACGCCGGCCATCATGGGTTTTGACGCGCTTTACCTGCTGATCCAGTCGGTGGTGGTGTTCGGCTTCGGCCAGGCGGCGGGCGCGGTCAACCATCCGGTGGCGGCCTTCGTGCTGGAAGTGTGCGCGATGACGGGGTTCGCCTGCCTGCTGTTCCGCTGGCTGTTCACCGACGCCGTGCGCAGCCTGCATTTGATGATGCTGGTGGGCATCATCTTCGGGCTGCTGTTTCGCAGCCTGTCCAGCTTCGTGGTGCGACTGATCGATCCGAACGAATTCCTGGTGCTGCAGGACCGCCTGTTCGCCAACTTCAATTCGGTGCGCACCGAACTGCTGCCGATCGCGCTGGCGGCGGTGGCCGCCGCCACGCTGCTGGTGTGGCGCATGCGGCGCCGCTATGACGTACTGGCGCTGGGCCGCGAGATCGCGCTGAACCTGGGCGTGGACTACCGCCGCACCCTGCTGCTGACGCTGGCCGCCATCGCCGTGCTGGTGTCGGTGTCCACCGCGCTGGTGGGGCCGGTGACGTTCTTCGGCCTGCTGGTGAGCAACCTGGCCTACCAGGCGATGGGGTCGGACCGGCATCGCCACACCGTGCCCGCCGCGGTGCTGCTCAGCGTGATCTTCCTGGTCGGCGGGCAGACGCTGCTGGAGCGGGTGCTGCAACTGAGCACCACGGTCAGCGTGGTCATCGAATTCGTGGGCGGAGTGATGTTCCTGGCCCTGATCTTGCGCAGGGGACGCCAATGATCGATATCCAACAAGTCAGCAAGCAGTACGGCGACAGCGTGGTCGTGGACCAGGTGTCGCTGGCCTTGCCGGCCGGCGGCGTGACCGCCATCATCGGCCCCAACGGCGCCGGCAAGTCGACGCTGCTGTCGATGATCAGCCGGCTGCTGCCGATGTCCGCCGGCCGCATTCAGGTGGACGGCCTGGACGTGACGCGCAGCGACAGCCGCGAATTGGCGCGGCGCCTGGCCATCCTGCGGCAGGACAACCACCTGCCGCTGCGCCTGACGGTGCGCGACCTGGTGGCGTTCGGCCGCTATCCGCATTCCGGCGGCCGGCTGACGCTGGACGACAAGGCGCATATCGACCGGGCCATTGCCTATCTGGACCTGGAACCGCTGGCCGGCCGCTACCTGGACGAGATGTCCGGCGGCCAGCGCCAGCGCGCATTCGTGGCGATGGTGCTGTGCCAGGACACGCGCTACGTGCTGCTGGACGAGCCGCTCAACAGCCTGGACATGAAGCACGCCGTGGCCATGATGGGCACGCTGCGCCGCGCCGCCGACGAGCTGGGCAAGACGGTGGTGCTGGTGCTGCACGACATCAACTTCGCCTCCAGCTATGCGGACCGCATCGTGGCGATGAAGGCGGGCAGGGTGGCGCACTGCGGCACGCCCGCCGAATTGATCCGCCCCGAGGTGCTGGGCGCCTTGTATGAACTGCCGATAGACGTGCACGAGATCGACGGCAAGCGCATCTGCGTGTATTACCGCTGAAAGCCGCCATGACGCGGGCGCGATTCGCGCGCCCGCGTCGACTGCGATGCGTTGCCTTCAACGCGTCACTTTCACCGCGTCAACATCAACGCGCGAGTCTCAACGCGTCAGGTCCACCGCGTAGCGCGACAGCTGCGTCGTCGCGTCCGGCGTCGGGTCGTACACCGACACATTGGTGACGCCATGCGCCGTGGCCAGCGCCAGCGTGTTCGGCACCGACGCGAACACCACCGGGCCGGCCAATGCCGCCACGGGCTTGAAGCCCCAGCTGCGCGCCAGGCCGTAGGTGGCCAGGTCCAGGTTGGGGTGCTTCTTGATGTAGCTGATCAGCACATCGCGGCTGGCGTCGGGCGCCTGCAGCACGATGTCGCCCTTGCCGCCGGCCAGTCCCGGGAAGTCGCCGCCGCCGCTGGCGCGGTAGTTGTTGGTGACCACCAGGAATTGCGCCGCCGGATCCAGCGGCGCGCCCTGGTAGGTCAGCGCGGCGATGCGCGAGCCCTTGGGTTGCGTCACGTCGATCTGGTAGCGCAGGGCGTTGCCCTCGGCGTAGAGCACATCGAAGTTGAAGGTCGGAAAGCCGGTGTCGATCAGGTCCTGCGGCGCGACCTGGGCCGGATCGATGCGCTTGAACTGTTCCGCCGTCTTCTCCAGCCACTGGCGCACGATGTCGCCGCTGACCCGCACCACCTGCAGGGTGTTCGGATACAGGTACAGGTCGGCCGCGTTGTTGATGGCGATGTTGCCTTGCGGCACGAAGGTGAAGTCGCCCGGGCCGTTGCGTCCGCCCTTGAACGGCGCGGCCGCCGACAGGATCGGCAGGCCGGCGTAGGCGGGGCTGTTGCGGGCGATGTAGTCCTTCAGGTAGTCGATCTGCGCCATGTTGACGATCTGCAGCGCCGACACGTCGCCGGCCAGCGCGTAGTAGGTGGCCATGTCGAACTGGCTTTGGCCGATCGGCGTCTTGACGTAGGCGATGGTGGCGCTGTGCTCGGCCTGCACCAGTTGCTGCGCGGCGCTGTCGGGCGCGACGTAGGTGGCGGGCGTGCCGCCGTTCTGCGCGGTCAGGCGGGTCGGGATGCGCTGCACCTGGGTGGCGTTCTTCTGCACCTTCCAGCCCTGGTCGTAGGCCAGCTTCAGCGTGATCTGGCCGAGGTTGTTGCCCCATTGGCCGGCCTGCACCGCGGGCACGCCGTTGATCAGGCCCTTTTCGAGGTCGATGCCCGGCTGGCCGGCGAATTGCGACTTGGGATTGGTGTCGGGAAACAGCAGGTGCTGGTGGCCGGTGATCAGGGCGTCGATGCCCGCCACCTGGCTCAGGTAGCCCGCGCCGTTTTCCATGGACGGACTGTAGGGCGTGACCAGGTCGATGCCGCCATGCGCCAGCGCCACGACCAGGTCGGCGCCCGCCGCTTTCATTTCGGGCACATAGCGCGCGGCGGTTTCCTTCCAGCCGGCGACGGTCACGTGGCCTTCCAGGTTGGCCTTGTCCCACTGCATGATGGGCGGCGGCGCGAAACCGATCACGCCCACCTTGAGGGCGACGTCGAGCGCCTTGCCATCCGGGCCGGTTGCCTTGAAGGTGCGCGTCAGCAGCGTCCACGGCTTGAAGATCGGTTGTTGCGTGGCGGCCGCCACCACGTTGGCCGACACGAACGGAAAGCCCGGCGCGGCGCAATCCTTGGCGCCGGTCGGGTTGGTCTGCGCCGTGCCCTTGCCGATGCCCGGCAGGCCGAAGTCCACGTTGGTGACCTGCGACAGATAGGGCAGGCCATAGTTGAATTCGTGGTTGCCCAGGGTGGCCGCGTCATAGGCCAGCAGCTTCATCTGCTTGTAGATCGCCAGCATGTCCGAGCACTGCACCGGCGCCACCAGCGCCTGGTAGTCCGACAGGGCGGTGCCCTGGATGGTGTCGCCGTTGTCGAACAGCAAGGTATTGGCGTGCTGCTTGCGGGCGTTGCCGATCAGGGTGGCGGTGCGGTCGACGCCGTAGCTCTTGTCCTCGGCCAGCTTGTAATAGTCGTAACCCAGCACGTTGGCGTGCAGGTCCGTGGTGGCCAGGATGGCCAGGTCGAGCGTGGCGCCCCGGGGCACCGACGCTGGCGGCGCGTCGTCGTCATCGTCATCGCTGCCGCCACAGGCGGACAGGCTGGCCAGCAGCAGGGCGCTGGCCGACAGTGCAAAGATCTTTCGGAGGGGCTGCTTCACCGTCGTTCCTTTCGTGTCGGGGGAACGCAAAATTCTGGGGACGGGTTATGACCCGCTGGTGACATGCGGATCGCCGGCAACGCCGCGCACGCGTTGCATGGGCAAGCTTAAAAACATCTGAATTGGACGCGCGTCTCATTTATCGTCGTCTCAAGGCAACGGAACGATAAAAGCATTGCGACTGATTCTCGTTGTCAAGAGAATGGCGAATCCTTCCATTTCAAACGACTTCGATACCCGCTGGCCATGCACGTCCTTCGTCCCCTCTCCGCCGCCTTGCTCGTCCTGGGCCCGCTGGCCCCCCTGGCCGCCCAGGCCCAGGCGGCTGCGCCCACCGCCACCTTGCCCGCCGTCAGCGTCGTCGGCACCGATGACACCGCGCAAAGCTACAACCCGCCGGCGTCCACCAGCGCCACCAAGATCGACGCGCCGCTGCGCGACATTCCGCAGACGGTGAACGTGGTGCCGGCGCAGGTGCTGCGCGACCAGCACGCCATGTCGGTGCAGGACGCGCTCAAGAACGTGCCCGGGGTCAGCTTCTCGACCGGCGACGGCCAGCGCGACCAGGTCTCGATCCGCGGCTTCACCGCCATCGCCGACCAGTTCGTCGACGGCTTCCGCGACGACGCGCTGTACTTCCGCGACCTGTCCAACGTCGAGCGCATCGACGTCATCAAGGGCCCGGCGGCGGTGCTGTATGGCCGCGGTTCGTCCGGCGGCCTGATCAACCGCGTGACCAAGAAGCCGGGCGAAGACATTTCGCAGGTCGGCCTGAGCTACGGTTCGTGGAACGACCGCCGGCTCGACCTGGACCTGGGCCGGGCCAACGAAAGCGGCAGCATGGCCTGGCGCCTGACCGGCGCGGTGGAGAAGGGCGACAGCTATCGCGACAAGCAATTCATCGACCGCAAGGCGATCGCGCCGTCGGCCCAGTTCAAGCTGGGCGAGAACACCACCTTCCTGCTGCAGACCGAGTTCCTGGAAGACCGCCGCCTGACCGACTTCGGCATCCCGGCCTACCATGGCCGTCCGGTCGATGTGGACCCGTCGACCTACTACGGCGCCGAGAACGCGCGCGACACCGACTACACCCAGACCCGGGTGCAGTCCTATGCCGCCACGCTGACGCACCGCTTCAACGACAACTGGTCGCTGCGCAACGCCACGCGCTACTACCACTACACGCTCAACCGCAACAACACGCTGCCGGGTTCGGTCAACGAAGCCGCGCGAACCGTGTCGCTGACCCACGGCAACGTGCTGCGCGACGAGCACGGCTGGACCAACCAGACCGAACTGATGCAGCGCGCCCAGTGGGGCTCGGTGCGCCACGACATGCTGTACGGCATCGAGGTGGGCCAGCAGAACAAGGACCTGCTGAACTGGTCGGCCGCCAATGTCGCGGTGGTCGACCTGTTCGACCCGCGCCTGCCGACCTTGCAGCGCCAGGTGAGCGGCGCGCCGGGTTCCGACAGCCTGGGCCGCTTCAACACCCTGGGCCTGTACGTGCAGGACATGATGTCGCTGGGCGAGCACTGGAAGGTGCTGGCTGGGGTGCGCCACGACCGCTTCGAGCAGGAAACCGAGGACCGCCGCAGCGGCCGCAACCTGTCGCGCACCGACTCCAACTTCAGCCCGCGCCTGGGGCTGGTGTTCCAGCCCGACAGCGTGCAGTCGTACTACGTGTCGTGGAGCCGTTCCTACCAGCCCTCGGGCGAGACCTTCGCGCTGGCGGCCAACAACGTCGACCTGGCGCCGGAGAAGACCACCAACTACGAAGTCGGCGCCAAGTACGATTTCCTGGATGGCAAGCTCTCGACCACGGTGTCGGTGTTCCGCCTGGAGCGCACCGACATCAAGGTCACCAATCCGGTGACCAACACGCTGGTGCCGGTGGGCACGCAGCGCACCGACGGCGCCGAATGGACCCTGTCGGGCGACCTGTCCAACGGCTGGCGCGCGATGCTGGGCTATGCCTACCTGGATGCGCGCGTGACGCAGTCGGTGGCGCGCGACGCTGGCAAGGACGTGCAAGGCAAGCGCGCCACGCTGACGCCGCGCCATGCCGGCAACGTCTGGATCACCAAGGACCTGGGCGAGGGCTTCGGCGTCGGCGCCGGCTTGAACCTGGTGGGCGCGCGCTTCGCCAATCCGGGCAACACCGTCAAGTTGCCCGGCTACGTCACGGCGGATGCCGCCGCGTGGTGGCGCCAGGGGCCGTATTCGGTGCAGTTGAACGTCTACAACCTGTTCGACGCCGGCTACATCGTGTCGGCGCACGGCAGCAGCCCCAACCTGAACATGCCCGGCGCGCCGCGCAACGCCATGCTGAGCCTGCAGTACCGCATGTAGAGGCAAGCGTCCGCGCGCCGGTCCGGCGCGCGCAGGGCGGATCAGCGCAGCGGCGATTCCGCCGTCAGGCTGTCCGTTTCCAGCGCCGCCAGCGCGTCCAGGAAGCGCCACGCGAACGAACCCGGGCCTTCGGCCAGCGCGCCGGCGCGGCGGCCGGCGATGCCGAAGCAGGACAGCGCCGCCACCGCCGCCGTGTAGGCGTCATCGCGCGCCACCGCCGCGAAGGCGCCGACCACCGCCGTCAGTGCGCACCCCGTGGCGGTGACCCGCGGCATCAATGGCGAACCTCCGGTCACGCGCACCTCGCGCCGGCCGTCCGTGACGAAATCGACTTCGCCCGTCACCGCCACCACCGTGCCGCACGCCCGCGCCAGTTCGCGCGCGGCCGCTTCGGCCAGTTGCACCGGATCGCGCGCGTCCACGCCCTTGCTGGCGCTCTGGCCGCCGGCCAGGGCGATGATCTCCGATGCGTTGCCACGGATCACCGTGGGCCGCAGGTCCAGCAGGCGCCGCACCGCGTCGCGCCGGAAGCCGGTGGCGTGATGCGCCACCGGATCCAGCACCCAGGGCGTGCCGGCCTTGGCCGCCGCGGCGGCCGTCAGTAGCATGCTGTCCAGCCAGGGGGATGAGAGCGTGCCGATGTTGATCACCACCGCGCCGCTGATGGCGGCAAATTCGGGCGCTTCCTCGGCCGCGTGCACCATGGCCGGCGACGCGCCGATCGCCAGCAGCGTATTGGCCGCGGTATTCATCGACACGAAGTTGGTCAGGCATTGCACCAGCGGCGCGTCGCGGCGCACGGCCGCGTACAGGTCGCGCGAGGCGAGCGCCAGCTGGGACAGGATGGGGGCGTTGGAGGCCATGCCGCAGGTCCTTGCAAGGGGACAACGGGCGGGGCGGGGCGTCATGGCGCGGCATTGCGGGCCGGCGGGTTGCGCACCTTCCCTACGCCAGCATTGTCTGGATCAGGTTCGACGGGTCTCTCGCGCCGCGAGCCGCGCGCGGGGCGCGGCCGCCATCGGAATCTCAGCTTCTTGCCGAAGCTCCCCGGGTGGATGGGGCTATGTTCGAAGGTGGGAGGGGGGCTTGTCAAGCCAGGCCGGCGCGGCGGACGGCGCTTCTGTCATCATGGCGGTTCGACACGGGGAGGAATGGGGAATGCAGACCCACGACGAGGCGTTGAGCGCGCAGGACCTGTCATGGTTGCGCCGGCATGCGCGCCATCACGTGGCGGACACGGTGCTGGGCGGGGTGTTCTTCACGTTGTTCTTCGCCATGACGGCATTCCTGGCCTGGCTGTGGCTATCGAATGCCACGAGCATCGCGCGCGATCCGGTGCTGTCCGCGATGATCCTGGTGCTGGCTGGATTCACGCTCTATCTCGGCCGCCGCTTGCTGCGCGGCCCGGCGGCCCGCCAGCGCCTGCGGCAGGTGCTGCGCGGCGCCGTGCCCAAGCAGGTCGTCACCGGCGCGGTCACCGATTTCGCGCCGGCCCCCGGCGGCGGCGTGCGATACGGCATCGATGGCCGCAAGCTGGAGGTGGCGCTGCCATTCATGAACGGCTTCACGATGCCGGGGGACGGGGGCAGGAGCCCCGAACGCTGCGCCGCCCGGCTCGGCGCGCCGCTGCGGCTGCACCTGCTGGCGCTGTGGCCGGGCGAGGCGCCGGTGCTGCTGCGCGCGGACTACGACGGTCCTGGCGATGTGCAGAAGGCCTTCGAGGCCCTCAGCGATGCCGATCGCGCGCAGGTGCGCAACGGCGACACCCTGTTGCGCAACGCGTTCCTGGGCGCGGCGCTGATCCTGCTGGGAGGAGGCTGGTTCCTGTGGCCGCTGTATGGCGTTGCCGCCTTGTGTGTGCTGGCCGGCCTGTGGGTCGGGTGGTCGAGCCGGGCGCTGCGGCGCGCCACGGTCAAGTATGGCGTGCGCGGACGGGTCGACGAGGTCCTGACCTACAAGGTGCGGACGCCGGAATCGACGTCGTGGACCGCCGTGCATGCCTATCGCCTGGGCGGCGAGCTGTATAGCGTCAGCCACGGCGGCGGGCCGGCCCAGCCCGGCGAAAGGGTGACGTTCGAATACCTGGACCGGGGCAGGAAGGGGTTGCGACCGTTGTTCTTCCGCCGCGAGGGCGGCGCGCCGCAGGCCGCGGCCCACATGGTCGCCAACGACCGCGCCGGGCCTTGATTGCCGGGCATGGCGTGCTGCAGCGTCCGCGGTTCTGTCATCATGCCGGACACGCAAAAGAGGGGAGACACGAATGACCGGATTTCTTCGCGCCCGGATGGTGCCGGAACTGCTGGTGGCCGACCTGCCGCGCAGCCTGGCTTTCTGGATGGACCATTGTGGATTCCAGATCGCCTATCGCCGCGAGGCCGAGGGGTTCGTGTACCTGGACCTGGATGGCGCGCAGTTCATGCTGGAAGAAGTGCGCGGCGACGACAACTGGATTACCGCTGCGCTCGAGGCGCCGCGTGGCCGCGGCGTCAATTTCGAGATCAAGGTGTCCGCCATCGAGCCTTTGCTGGAACGCTTGGCGCGGGCACGCTGGCCGTTGTACCGGGAACCGGAAGAGCGCTGGTACCGCAGCGACGCCGTCGAAGTGGGGGTGCGCCAATTCCTGGTGCAGGATCCGGACGGGTATCTGCTGCGATTCTCGGCCAGGATCGGCGAGCGGCCGGCGGCAAGATGAAGCCGCGCGCCGTGCTCCTGCTGCTGGCGCTGCTCTGTACGATGACGGCGCACGCGGCGAACTATCCGTGTTCCGGCAGGAAGTCGTACCCGCGCAAGTGACGCAACCCCGTCAGGTGGCCGGGCCCTTCAACTGCCGCCAGACTTTCGCCAGGATGCCCTGCAAGGCCTTGCGGTCGTTCTCGTCCAGGCAATCCACCAGCGACGCGCACATGGTCCAGAACGCCGGCAGCGCCTGCGTGAGCAGTTCGCGTCCGGCGTCGGTCAACGCCAGCGAGATGCTGCGCCGGTCTTCGTGGTTGAGCGCGCGCGTGAGCAGTTCGCGCTTTTCCAGCCAGTCCAGCAGGCCCGTGACCGTCGAGCGCGTGACGCCGAAATAGTCGGCGATGTACGACGGCGTCACCGCGCGGCTGTCGATCAGTCCGCGTTCGGCCAGGCCGAAGATCATCAACACGTCGAGCTTGCTTTCCGATATGCCGAACGGCGCCAGCGCGGCGTTGGCGCGCTGTTCGACGTCGTCGGCCAGCCATAGCAGCAGCAGTCCCAGCCCGGCCGCGCCCGCGTCGGTGCCGCGCGCGGCGGTTTGCGCCATCAGCGCCAGGTGTGGCCGGGCGGCGGCGGCGGCGCCG
>NZ_QHHO01000022.1:464113-464180 GCF_003184165.1 Achromobacter sp. RW408 | reverse complement strand
CGCCCCAAGGCAAAAGCGCCCCCTCGGGGGGCAGCTAGCCCGCGCAGCGGGCGCGGCGTGGGGGCAA